>NZ_JAWVXU010000003.1:0-349216 GCF_033723075.1 Pseudomonas sp. | reverse complement strand
TATCGACATGGTGGTGCACTCCTGCCACGGCATCGCTCGAACTCCCTTCATTCGAAAGATTCCGTAAGCCTAAATGCGTTACCTATGTCTCCCGACACCTGTTACCTATGTCTCCCGGCTGAACACACGGCGCACCCTACGGAACGCGGCCGGGGCCTTCTACAGTGACAGCACCAATCCTGCCGTCTGAAGCTGCTGCCGGTAGCAGTCTGCCAGGCCATCGGTAGCCGGCCAGACATCCTCGAGCAACTCGTCCAGCGCCACATGGCTGGCGACCCGGCAACGGCTCGGCAGATCGCAGCCTGCATAAAAGCTATTGACCACCTCGACCATCGACTGGCGCTGGTTCTCCAGCAGCACCGCGGCGTGGGCCAAGCATATGTGACGGCCGTCGCTCGGCCGCCGCCTCCAGCGTTGCGCGGTGCCGGCCAGTTTGCGTTGCTCCAGGGTGACGTTGTAGCGGCCGTCACAGAAGGCACCGTCCACTTCGCCCAGGCCGGGGTCCAGGCCCAGGCCGCGCAGCCAGGCGCGCAACGGTTCGCACAGGCGCAGGTAGGCGGTTTCGATGCGTTTCTGTTCGTCGTCGCTCGCCGGCACGGCATAGGCCAGGGCCAGGTTGAGCACCGCCGGCGACTGCGGCACCGGCTCGCCGCCGGTGTCGCGCAGGGCCACCGGCCAGCCTTGCGCCACGCAGGCCGCCTGGGCGGCCGCGAAGCCGCTCAGGCGATTGAGCCGGCGCGGCATCACCAGCGCCGCATCCAGCGGCCGCCAGAACAGCAGCCCGCAGTCGAAGACGCCGGCATGCACCCGGTCCAGCAACTGCCGCTCCGCATCCAGGCCGGCTTCGACCGGCAGTCGCTGTATGCTTGTCATGTCACCTCGTGATGTTCCAGTCGCCTGCACAGGTCATCGAGAAAGTCAGCCGCCGGCGCGCCGTTCACCGCGCGGTGATCGAAGGTCAGCGACAGGCCGATAAAGTCCCGTTCCACCAGCGTGCCGTCGGCCTCGCGCTGCAGGCGCCGCTGGCTGCCGCCGATGCCGATGATCGCCACCTGCGGCACATTGAGGATAGGGGTGAAGAAGCGTACCCGCGACAGGCCCAGGTTGGAAACCGTTATGGTCGCACCGGTCAGTTCCCTGACCGACAGCTTGCCGGCCTGGGCCTTGGCCACCAGGGCGTGGCGTGCGCCGGCAAGCTGCTCGGCATCCAGCTGGTCGGCGTCGAACAGTGCCGGCGCCACCAGCAGGTCGCCGGCCAGCGGGATGGCCAGGCCCAGGTGCACCGCGTGGTAGCGGGTGATCTGGTTGTCCTGCAGGGTGGCGTTGAGGCTCGGGTGCGCGCCCAGGGTCTGAACGATCTGGTGCAGCAACAGATCCTGCAAAGACACCGCACTGCCGGCCGCCTTCAAGCGCGCGCGACGGGCCTGCAGCGCGGTCAGTTCGCACTCGGCGTGGTGGGTGAGCTGGGCGGCGCTCTGCAGGCTCTCGTGCATCTTCGCCGCGATCATCTTGCGCATGCCCTTGAGCGGCACTCTAGTCGTACCCGGCAGGCAATCCGCTGCTTGTGTCATGGCAGTCATGGGCTACTCCACCAGGCCGATGGTCGCACCCTTGGCGATCACCGCATCTTCTTCCTCGAGAATCTTCAGCACTCCGGCGCAGGGTGCCTCGATCTCGAACTGGGCCTTCTCGGACATGATCTCGGCGACCAGGTCGCCCTGGCCGACCTCGGCGCCGTCGCTGACCAACCAGGCGGTGATCACCGCCTCTGCGTCGCCGTCCCAGAGGTCGTCTGCAATCAGGATGGGAGTACTCATCGGTTTTGTTCCTCGTGCATCTGTTGGTAAGCGGCGACAATCTTCTCGGCATTGGGCAGGGCCCATTGCTCCATGACCGGGGTGAAGGGAATCGGGATATCCGGGAAGGCCACCCGCTGCGGGCTGGCCTTGAGCATGCCGAGGTCGTGCTCGACCACGCTGGCGATGATCTCGCCGCTGACGCCGAAGCTGTGATAGTCCTCGTCGACCACGATCAGCCGGCCGGTCTTGCGCACCGAGGCGATCACGTGGGCGCGGTCTAGCGGCACCAGGCTGCGCAGGTCGATGACCTCGGCGCTGACGCCGTCCTGTTCCAGTTGCTGGGCTGCGCGCAGGGCGTGGTGCACGCCGACGCCGAGGCTGACGATGGACACATCCGTGCCCTCGCGCACGGTCTTGGCCTTGCCGATTTCCAGGCAGTAGGGCTCCTCCGGCACGGCCACCGTTGCGCCTTTCTCGGTGCCCAGCCAGCCCATACCCTGCAGGGCCTTGTGGAACAGGAAAATCACCGGGTTGTCGTCGCGGATCGCCGCGGTCATCAGACCCTTGGCGTCATAGGCGTTGCTCGGCACCACCACTTTCATCCCCGGCAGGTGGGCGAAGGTGGCGTACAGGCATTGCGAGTGCTGGCCAGCATCGGAATAGCCGGCACCGGTGGAGGCCATCAGCACCATCGGCACCCTGACCTTGCCGCCGGAGAAGTAGGTGTTCTTCGCCATCAGGTTGTAGATGGCATCCATGCACACGCCGAAGAAGTCGACGAACATTAGCTCGACGATCGGGCGCATGCCATCGGAGGCCGCGCCCACCGCCGCGCCGATAAAGGCGGTCTCGGAGATCGGTGTGTCGCGTACCCGCGCGCTGCCGAACTCTTCATGCAGGCCGCGGGTGTTGCCGAATACCCCGCCGAGCGGGCCGATGTCCTCGCCCATCACGAACACGCGGGGATCGAGGCGCATTTCCTGGGCCACCGCCTCGGCCATGGCGCGGGCGACGGTGAGTTTGCGTTGTTTGACTGGACTGCTCATGTTGGAACTCCTGACAATTCGATGGGGCTCAGACGAAGACACATTCGAGCGCTTCTTCGGGGGCCGGGTAGGGGCTTTCGCGGGCGAACAGCACGGCCTCGTCGACCCGTCCGCGGGCGCGGGCGGCGATCTCCTCGGCAGCGCGCTCGTCCAGCACGCCCAGTTCGAGCAGGCGCTGGCGGTAGGCGGGAATCGGGTCTTTGGCCTGCAGCGCTTCCTTCTCGCCGGCGGGGCGGTACTGCTCGCCGTCGCCCATGAAGTGGCCGGCCAGGCGGGAGGTCTCGATCTCGATCAGGCTCGGTCCGCCACCGGCGCGGGCGCGCTCGATGGCATCAGCCGCAGCGGCGAAGATGGCGTCGGCGTCGTTGCCGGGGACGAACACCCCGGGCATGCCGTAGGCCGCCGCGCGCAGGTAGTTGCGCTCGATCGCGGTGGACGCCTGCTTGGCCACCGAGATGCCCCAGGCGTTGTCCTCGATGACGAACACCACCGGCAGCTTCCACAGGGCGGCGAGGTTCAGCGTCTCGTGGAAGGCACCCTGGTTGGCCGCGCCCTCACCGATAAAGGCCACCGCCACGCCGGGCTTGCCCTGCAACTGGCGCGACAGCGCCGCGCCCACGGCCGGGCCCATGCCTTCGGCGATGATCCCCGAGCAGGAGAAATTCACCCGGGCATCGAACAGGTGCATATGGCCGCCGCGGCCGCCGGACAGGCCGGCCTTCTTGCCGAAAATTTCGGCAACCATCTCGTTGAGATGCACGCCCTTGGCCACGGCGATGTGGTGCGGGCGATGGGTGGCGGTGACGATGTCCTCGGCATGCAGGTGCGCGCAGACGCCGACGGCGCAGGGCTCCTGGCCGTTGGACAGGTGCATTTCGCCGGGAATCGGCCCGTTGGCCATGTTGAATACCGGGGTCTTGCCTTCCATGTAGATGCGCTCGATGGACTCCTCCAGGTAGCGGCTGACGAGCATCTGCTCGAACATCCAGAGTCGCTGCGCGTTGCTTGGTACGGTCATGTGCTGGGCTCCATTGTTTCTATCAGAGGGCGCGCTGGCTGAGCTGCGTGCCGATGTATTCGGCCTGGCGCAGGGCCAGGGCGACGATGGTCAGGGTCGGGTTCTGGCCGCCGCTGGTGGTGAACTGGCTGCCATCGGAGACGAACAGGTTGGGAATGTCGTGGCTCTGTCCCCACTTGTTGACCACCCCGTCGGCGGCCTTGGCGCTCATGCGGTTGGTGCCCATGTTGTGGCTGGCCGGGTAGGACGGCAGGCGAATCACTTCGGTGGCGCCGACCGCCTCGTAGCATTTGCGGGTCTGTTCGACGCCGTGCTCGCGCATGGCGATGTCGAAGGCATGGTCGTCCTTGTTCACCACCGGTACCGGCAGGCCGTACTGGTCCTTCTCGCTGGCGTGCAGGGTGATGCGGTTGCCCTCCATGGGCAGGTCCTCGCCGCACAGCCAGACCCCGGACATGTGGTCGTAGCGCTCCATCTTCGAGGCGAAACCGCGACCCCAGCCCTGGGGCGTCGGGTCGAGGAAGGCGGACATGAACGGCAGGCCGAGCGACAGCACCTCCAGGCGGTAGCCACCGATAAAGCCGCGGGAGGTGTTGTTGTACGACTCGTCGGAGATCACCCCGGCGCAGGTGGTGCCGCGGTACATGTGCACCGGTTTGGGCAGGGTGGCGTAGATGCCGGCGGTGGTGTGGGTCATGTAATTGCGCCCGACTTGGCCTGAGGAGTTGGCCAGACCGTCCTTGAAGGTCGACGACTCGGAGTTGAGCAGCAGCCGTGGCGACTCGATGGAGTTGCCGGCTACGCACACCACGCGCGCCTTCTGCCGCTGCTGGCGACCCTGGGCGTCGGCGTAGACCACCGCATTGACCTTGCCGCGGGCGTCGTGCTCGATGCGCAGGACCATGGACTGCGGGCGTACCTCGCAGTTGCCGGTGGCCTCGGCGCGCGGGATGTCGGTGTAGAGGGTCGACCACTTGGCTCCGATGCGGCAGCCCTGCATGCAGAAGCCGATCTGCATGCAGCCCGGCCGGCCGTCGTAGGCCTGGGTGTTGATCGCCATGGGGCCGGACTGGATTTCCTTGTAGCCGACCCGTTTGGCGCCCTCGGCCAGCACCTTGAACGAGTTGTGCCACTGGTGGTACGGCATGCCGGTGGTGGGGCCGGTCACGCCCATGTGCCGCTCGGCCTTGACGTACCAGGGTTCCAGTTCCTCGTAGCTGAGCGGCCAGTCGAGCAGGTTGGCCCCCTTGATCTCGCCGTTTTCCGTGCGCATGCGGAACTCGAAGTCGCGAAAGCGCAGGGCCACGCCGGCCCAGTGCACGGTGCTGCCGCCGACCGCCTTGACGATCCAGGCCGGCAGGTTGGGATGGTTCTGTGCCACGTCCCAGCCGCCGGTGGCGATGCGCTTGTCGAGCCAGGAAATCTTGTTGAACATGGCCCATTCGTCGTTCTCGATATCATTCAGCTCGAAGCGTTTGCCGGCTTCCAGCACCACGCTGCGGATGCCCTGCTTGGCCAGGGCATGGGCCAGGGTGCCGCCACCGGCACCGGAGCCGATGATGACCACGACGTCGCCGTCGTCTTGTGCGAATTTCGCTGCCATGGGGTGTTCCCCCTCATTGTTGGAATTGGATGAGCTGCGATTGGTCAGGTGTGGGTCAGAGCCAGTCGAGGTCGTTGTAACCGCGCGCCAGGTAGCCGCCTTTCTCCACCGAGGAGCCTTCGTAGCCGAACAGTGGGAACAGCGCCGGGTTGTCGTAGAGGCCGAACATCAGGGCGTTGCGCACGGCGCGAAAGAACGGCCCGGTTTCGATTTCGCGCAGCAGGGCGACCCGGTCGTTTTCCGTGCTGAGACCTTCGAAGGGCTGGCCGTGACGCCGCTCGGCGCTGGTTTGCAGTTCGCGCAGGCCGTCGGCGATCAGCTCGGGCTGCTTGGCCACCAGTTCGGCCAGTGGCTTGGCGTAGTGCAGGTCGTTCAGGCGATCATGCGGGTAGATGTCGCGGCCCATGCGCAGCAGGCCCTGGGGCAGGGCGGGCAGCGCCTCGTCGGCGAGCAGGGTGACCGGGATCAGTTGCGCGGCGACGGCCGTGACGCCGAGGGCGAGCAGGGACTGGCCGGAAAGGGACATGAAACGCCGGCGCGAGAGGCCGGTGTCGGGGCTGGGAGAATCATGCATGGCAGTGCTCCAGGCTATTGCCGGCACACTGCTTGTGGGGTCAGGTGTGGCCGGCGCTCATTGTTATTTGTCGAGAGGGCTGTTTCCCCTCTTTCGATAACCCTGGAGCAGCTTGCGTGCCAATGCTGTTTTGTTTGTTTAAGTTATTGTTTATTAAGAATTTTATAAGAGTCGTAAAAACGCTTTCGCGCGGTAGCGTAATGCACCTGTAAAGCGAGATTCTTTACAGGTGTAAATCATCTGTAAGCCTGGGGCTGCGCCGGAGCGCGGGGCGCAGGCGAGCGAATTTGCCCTGGCCGGGTCTGAGCGACTGTTGCTGCAAATGGCCTGTAGCAGGCTGTTGAAAAACTACCTGCGTGGCCGATCCTGATCGATTTCGCCGGGGAGTGCGCCGCTCACTCCACCCGCTGTTCGCCGGTAAAGCTCAGGGTCACCTTGCAGCGTCGGCAGAAGTAGCGTCGGCCTTTGCCGACCAGGGCGTGACGTTGGGCGGAGAAGGGGAAGTCGCCCTGGGGGCAGCTGCAGCTGCAGCGGTAGATGAAGCGGCTGACCTTACGGCGCTTGACGTCGTAGCTGTGGCAGCGGTTTGGTGGCAGCTCATAGACGCCGCGCATGATCAGTTGCCATTCCTCGCCGTGAGGCTGAATCGTCAGGCCGAACAGCTGATGGGCGATCAGGTGCGCCACTTCGTGGGCCACCGTCTGGCGGAGGAAGTCTTCGCGGTTTTCCCGGTACAGCTGCGGGTTGAAGCGCAGCTTGTTCTCGGTCAGGTGAGCCACTCCGGCCTTTTGTCCACGCAGCTTGAAACTCACCTCGGCGCGGACGAAGCGCTGTTTGAAAAAGGCCTCGGCCTGCTGGTAACAGGACTCGACACGGGCGTGGATGTGTTCGGGCATGGGCGCAACCTGAAGGTGACGGCGCGATTATGCCTAAGCCGCACCAGTACGGCAGCCCCAAAACGACGAAACCACCGCAAGGTGGTTTCGTCCAATCGTCACAGTCATGTTTTAGCTGGTATAGACCGGGCCTACTCCAAGCCCCCAGAGAATCACCGAGCAGGCGATCATCGCCACCAGTACCACCAAGCCGACCGCCAGTACCGAACTGGAGAACATGAAGCCCTCATCCTCGGGGATGTTCATGAAGGTCGGTATGCCCACGTAGAGCAGGTAGACGGTGTAACAGATGGCCAGTGTTCCCACCACCATGGCCAGCCACATGTGCGGATAGAGTGCCGCCAGGCCACCGACGAACAAGGGCGTTGCCGTGTAGGCGGCAAACACGATGCACTGGGTCAGGTTGGGGCTGGCGTCGTAGGTACGTGCCATCCAGTGAATGAAGGCGCCCATCACCGCAACACCGGCGAGCATCGCCAGGTAGGTCATGATGGTCATCTGTAACGCGCTGGCTTCGGTCAGCATTACCGGTGCCCGATCACCGATGGACCAGCCAACCTGAGTGGTGCCGATAAAGGCCGAGATCGCTGGAATTGCCGCGAGCACCAGTACGTGGGTGAGATACATGTGGCTGATACTTTCTTCTTCGCCACGAATTTCCTGCCATTCCTGATCGGGATGGGTGAAGAGCCCCCAAACGTGATGGATCATACCAAACACCTCCTCTTGTTATGCGGTCGCCCCCCAGCGAAGCGCCCGGCGCACGTATACAGCGCTACCGGGTACTGGGCCGAACCTGTGCGACCGTATGTCGCAGTATAGGCAGAGGCTTGAGGGAGTGAGGGGGCTGGGCTTAGAGCAAATTGGTCTCTGAAGGTTAGCTGTAATAGCGTTCCAGAATTTCCATGGCCTTGTTGATCGACTGCAGGCGCGTAGTGCTGCCGCCCCGATCGGGGTGATGCAGGCTGACCAGCTGCCTGTAGCGATGCTTGATAAGCCCGATATTGAGCACTTGCTGGCTGTCATTCAGCTCGAACAGTTCCAGGGCTGCACGTTTTTCCTCGCCGCCTTGCATGCGTTTCCAGAAACTGGCCAGCAGCTCCTCCACATCCTGTTCGTCGGTGTCACTCAGCTGGCTGAGGTCCAGGTAATAGTCACGCAACGGGTCGTGCTCGCTCAGTTCAGTGCTGCCGGCCTGGTAGGGCAGCAGCTGGATGTGCAACGGGCTGATCTGCACGAAGCCGAGCTGTTCGCCCCATAAGCGTTCGCGCAGCCGGTACAGGGCGTTGAATACCAGGAAGTGGGTGCGAAACAGCACCAGTTTGTCGGTCAATGGCAGGTGGGGGATGTGCGTGCAGTGGCGATCTTTCAGCTGTTGGATCAACTGGTATTCGCCAATCCCGGCGGGGGCGTCCTGCAGCAACTGGTGCAGTTGATCTGCCAGATCGGCAGAGGGGTCGAGTTCGTCGTTCATCACCTGAGCCTAGGGTCTGTTGCCGTTTCAGCGCAAGCCGCGTTGCGCGAAAAATCTCGCCAGGCTAGGCGTAGGGCGCCGGTAATGGTTGTTCCCTTGCCAAGTCCTACAACAACGCATGGCGAGATTTTCCGCGTAACCCGCAGGGCCGGGCCTGTTTTAGCGCGATGCTGCGTTTCTCGACGCTCATTTGGAACAACCACAAAAACGCCTGGAGCGTTTTTGCGCGTCAGCCCCGAAGGGGTGAAGCACATGGATGTGCTGAACAAACTTCGTGTCTCGTGCCTTGCCTCGCGCTAAAACAGGCTCCGGCGCGGTCGCGATGAAACGGCAACAGACCCTAACATTTCAGCGTGATTGGGGTAGGGCGCGTCGCGCTTTCTGGGTAAAATGCCGCACTTTAGTAAGCCTCCGGATTCCAGCGCACCATGGGTAGCCTCTCGGTCAATCAGAACAAACTGCAAAAACGCCTGCGCCGTCAGGCCGGCGAAGCCATCGCCGACTTCAACATGATCGAGAACGGCGACAAGGTCATGGTTTGCCTGTCCGGGGGCAAGGACAGCTACACCATGCTCGATGTGCTGCTGCATATGCAGAAGGTCGCGCCGATCGAGTTCGAGATAGTCGCGGTCAACATGGACCAGAAGCAGCCGGGCTTCCCCGAGCATGTGCTGCCGGCCTACCTGGAAGCCATCGGCGTGCCCTACCACATCGTCGAAAAAGACACCTACTCGGTGGTCAAGGAGATGATCCCGGAAGGCAAGACCACCTGTTCGCTGTGTTCACGCCTGCGCCGCGGCACCCTCTACACCTTCGCCGACGAAATCGGCGCGACCAAGATGGCCCTGGGGCATCATCGCGACGACATCCTGGAAACCTTTTTCCTCAACATGTTCTACGGCGGCACGCTCAAGGCCATGCCACCGAAGCTGCGCGCCGACGATGGGCGCAATGTGGTGATCCGCCCGCTGGCCTACTGCAGTGAGGCGGATATCGAGGCCTACAGCCAGCTCAAGCAGTTTCCGATCATTCCGTGCAACCTCTGCGGCTCGCAGGAAAACCTGCAGCGTCAGGTGGTCAAGGAGATGCTCCAGGACTGGGAGCGCAAATCGCCGGGGCGCATCGAGATCATGTTCCGCGCGTTGCAGAACGTCGTGCCTTCACAGCTGGCCGACCGCAACCTGTTCGACTTCAAGAACCTGAAAATTGACGAAAGCGCCGCATCGCGTTTCGTCAATGTAATGAACCTCTGATCGCCTGACCTGTAGTCCGCATGCAATCCGGGGGCGATTTAGAGAGTTCCCGGATTTCATCCGGGCTACAAACTCTCGCCTCCTGCGGGAGCGGCCTTGGCCGCGATGGTTGCTCCCACGCTCCAGCGTGGGCACGAAATGATCTGCGAAAGATTCCGTAAGGACAGCCCATGCGCGACTACAAATGGCTCCATGAGTATTGCCTGAATCGCTTCGGCTCGGCCGCCGCCCTCGAGGCGCGCTTGCCGCAGCCGCGCAGCGATGCCGAGTTGCGCGCGCTGGGCGATGATCGTTATCTCTCCACCATCAGCCTGCGCATTTTCCGTGCCGGCCTCAAGCACAGCCTGGTCGATGCCAAATGGCCGGTTTTCGAGCAGGTGTTCTTCGGCTTCGATCCGGAAAAAGTCGTGCTGATGGGCGCCGAACACCTGGAGAATCTGATGCAGGATGCGCGCATCATTCGCCATCTGGGCAAGCTCAAGAGCGTGCCGCGCAATGCCCAGTTCGTCCTTGATGTGCGCAGGGAGAAGGGCAGTTTCGGCGCGCTGATCGCCGACTGGCCGGTGACCGATATCGTTGGCCTGTGGAGGTACCTGGCCAAGCATGGCAGCCAGCTGGGCGGCTTGTCCGCGCCGCGCTTCCTGCGCATGGTCGGCAAGGACACTTTCATCCCCAGCGACGACATGGTTGCCGCACTCAAGGCGCAGAAGATCATCGACAAGGTGCCGACCAGCCTGAAAGACCGCGCTGCGGTACAGGCGGCGTTCAACCAGTGGCACGCGCAGAGCGGTCGGCCACTGTGCCAGTTGTCGATGATGCTGGCGTATACGGTCAATCATTGAACAGGTAGGGTGGATGACGCTTTCTCCATCCACCTGTTGATTTGGTGGTGGACGAAAAGAGCGTCGTCCACCCTACGCGGGAGAGCTTGAGATGGACGAGGTCATTGCCCGTATCGCCCAGGCCATTGAAACGGCCGAGCGCATCCTGATCATCACCGGCGCCGGCCTGTCCGCTGACTCCGGCTTGCCGACCTACCGCGGTATCGGCGGCCTGTACAACGGCCAGACCGCCGAAGGCCTGCCGATCGAGACGGCGCTTTCCGGCCCCATGCTGCAGCGCGACCCGGCGCTGTGCTGGAAGTACCTGGCCGAACTGGGCAAGGCCTGTCTCGGCGCCCAGGCCAATGCCGGGCATTACGCCATCGCCGAGCTGCAGCGTTTGAAACCCCAGTGCTGGGTGCTGACCCAGAATATTGACGGCTATCATCGCGCCGCCGGCAGCCCGCCCGAGCGTCTGATCGAGATCCATGGTGAGCTGGCGCCGCTGTATTGCCAGTCCTGCGGCGCCATCGACCCGCAGCTGGCCGAGCACCTGAGCCGGCCGCTCCCGCCCAAGTGCCGGCAGTGCGGCGGCATCCTGCGTCCGCCGGTAGTGCTGTTCGAGGAAATGCTGCCGGAACGGGCGATCAACAGCCTCTATACAGAAGTGGGCAAGGGCTTCGCGGTGGTCATCAGTATCGGCACCAGCGCCAGCTTTCCCTATATCGTCGAACCACTGCTGCGCACCCGTCAGGCAGGTGGCTTCACCGCCGAGATCAATCCAGCCCGCGGCGACCTTAGCGATGTCGTCGATGTGCATGTGCAGATGGGCGCAGCCCAGGCGCTGACCCAGCTGCAGCAGCTGTGGTCGGCGCCGGAGTAGGTTGCTCCTTCAGGTGGCTGTGCCTTGTTGCTCTTCTGCGCGGGCGATCAAGCCGGCGGCCTGTTCGGCTGGTACCGCGAGGGTTGCCGGCTGGGCGGGTATGGCGCGGGTCTGCTCGTTCATCTGGTAGATCTGGCTGGCCGATTGCAGATCCACCTCGTTGATGCCGGCGATGGTCTGGCGGCTGGCGAAGAATTCCTCCAGTTCACCGAGCACCGCGTCCAGGGCTTCGTCGGCCTTGTCCAGCGAGAGAATGCAGCGTTCCTGTTCGAGGTTCATGTTGCCGGTGATGGCGAAGGTGCTGGTGAGCAGGTCGCTGACCAGGAACCAGGGCGTGATGGTCGAACGCACCACGGTGTTCTCCGAACGGGTGCTGTCATAGATGCCGGTGCCGGTGGAGAGTTTCGACTCGGTGTAGGTGCCTTCGACGCTCAACTCGAGGAGCAGGGAACGGAATTGCATCTCGGCCCAGAAGGCATTGCCCATGCGGCTTAGTACCCTGCCGAAGATCAGCAGCAGGCCCGGCATGATCAGGCCGCTCAACAGCGCGGGCTGTTGCGCCACGCGCGCCAGGTCGGCGCTTAGGCCGATCAGGCTCAGGGCGCCTATTGCCAGCAACGCTTGGCCAAGCACGCTGGTGACTACGCGTACGGTGCGGAAGCCATTGCCATAGGCTATTTCGCTGAGAATCGGTTGGGTTTCCACCAGGGTGCGGCCGCCGAAGGTACCTTTTTCGCTACCGCCTTCCTGGCATAGCGTGGGTTCGAATTTCTGATAGATCCGGTTGGGGATTTCCTGATGGCGGCGGTTGGCCAGGATGTGCGACTCCAAGTGGATGAACAGTTCGCGCGGCATCAGGTTCTTCTGCCAGTTGTTGCGGTGTTCGGATACCTCGGTGCTCGGCTCGGCCAGCTTGAGACGTTGCGCCAGCAGATACAGGCCCAGTCCGGTGGTGATTGCGCCGAGCAGTAGCAGGGTCAGCAGATGAGGCAGGGTGTTGATGGGCAGGCGCGGGATGGCCTGCACATGGCGGTGGGCATATGCCAGCGCGACCGGTAGGAGGATCGCTAGGGCCAGGGTCAGGCCGATCCGCAGCAGGCTGATGTCCATGGCGCCGCGGCTGAAGTGACGGAATGGATCACGCATGCCCAGCCACAGCTTGAGCAGGTAGAGGGTCAGCAGCAGCCCCAGCCAGGCCATTACCGGCGTGTTGTCCAGGTGCGCCAGTCCGGTGGCGTTGGCGAACCAGACGAGGCCGAAGGCGAGCAGCATGAACAGCGAGATGCTGAGGCTGAACAGCAGGTTTTCCGCCAGTGCTCGATACACCGGGGGCATGAACAGCAGGCGTGGCAGCAGGCTGTGAATCAGGCGGGAGAACAGGCTCTGCGGTTCTTTGAAGGTGGTGTTCTTGCGTGCCATCAGCATGTCGCGCAGTTCTTCGCTGCGATAGGCATTGTGATCGCGATTGCCGCTGTCGGCCTGGTTTGGCGCCAGGCTGGCCGGCACACTGCGGCCGACGTAGAAGCGGAATACCTTGAGCAGGCCTTGGCCTAATGCGGTCAAGCCCCAGATAACCAGCAGCAGGCCGAGGCCCGCGCAGATCCAGCCCTCGAGGTCGCGGCCACGGTTCACCAGGCCGGCGACCTGGAACAGGCCATAAAACCCGCCGAGTGCGACCAGGGCGCCGCGAGTTGCAATCAGGCTGCCTTCGAAACGGAACGGGTTGCGAATTCCCAGAGTCTGGGAGCCATAGTCATAAGACATGCTGTTTCTCTCGTGAGTCGAGCGGGTTTGTCTGCAGTGCAAAGACCCTCTGCACGAAGCACAGAGGGCTTGGGTTTAGAGGCTCTCGATCCGCAGGTTGAGACGCGTCAGCAAGCGCTCGGCCCGGTCCGGGCGCTGCGCCGCATTGAGCAAGTCGGACACGCGCACACGCTCCTCCGGCGAACTGCTCAGACGGATCCCGTCGCTCTGGCCGTTGAGGGTGGCCAGCCAGCTCGCACAGGCCTGCTCGGCATCGCGATAGAGCGGCGCCAAGTTTTCTTCGCAGCTCTTCTGCTTGTTGCGCATCTGGCGTTCAAACGCAGCCTGGCGCTGGGTTTCGGCGTCATCCTGGCTGGTTGGGTCGAGGCTCAGTGCATAACGCTGGTGCAGCGCGTTGCTGCGCTTGAAGTAGCCGAGGTCACGCAGGCTGAAGGCGCTGTCGCCCAGCTCGACGCTGAGCAGACGTTTGAGCGCGGTGTCGAGGTCGCCCTCCAGGTGGTTGCTGATGCCAGAGCGGGCCAGCGCAGAACTGTGCCTGGATGCCTGGGCGACGGCGCCGCTGAACACGCTGTCGAGGTCACGCACCTTGTCGATGGTCTGGCTGCTTTCGATCTCCAGCAATTCCGGCAGCGTCAGCGACAGGCTGTAGCTGGCCTGTTGCTCATCATTGTCGTAACGCCCCTGCAGTTTCAGGTCGAAGGGTTGCAGTTCGCTGCGGCCACTGTCGAGCAGCAGGTTGCCGAAGACTTCCGCGTTGAGCTGTTGGCCCAGGCCCTTTTCGCTGCTCGGGAAGCTGATGCCCTGGATGTCGAGGCTCAGGCTCTTGTACTCACGGTCATTGGCAAGGTCGCTGATCTGCAGGCGCTGGATACTCAGGTCCAGACCTTTGAGTGCGCCCTCGGAGCCCATGACTTCGACGCCCTTGAGCAGCACAGTGCCGCCAAACGGGCTGGAGGACACCGACTGCCAGCTCACCTGACCGTCCAGTTCGTTGTCGTAGAGCCAGTCTTCGATCCGGCTTTCGGCGCTGTTCGCGGCAACTTGGCTGAGGCCGAAATAGCCGCCGAGCAGCAGCACCAGTGCTGCCCCGGGAACGATGAATTTCAGTTGCTGTTGCATGCTGCTCACTCCTGTACCTGAGCCTGGGGATAACGATCCGGCCAGGCGGCACGGACTTGGTTCTTGGCTTCTTCGGGCGTCCACTCGGGGTTGTTCAGGCGCTGGCGCGTGAGCTTGAGTGGGTCACGCAGATCGGCGCAGCCCGGGTCTGTGCAGGCCAGCAACGAATTGGCCGCGATTTGCGTCAGCGGCAGATCCTGGCCGTCGCGCTGGTGCGTATCCAGGCTGACCTTGCCCTGGATCAGGTACCAGCCTTTTTCCGGCTCCTGCTCGGCGTCGTCGATCGTGAGCCGGGCTTCATAGGGGTAGTCCAGAGTCCAGGCGCCATCCTGGCTGCCGTCGATATGCGCGACCTGGCGGATGTCGCGCGTTTCGCCGCGCATCAGGGCGCGATAACCAGAGCCCTGGCCGACATCATCGATCAGGCTTTCCATCAGCTTGCGCGGGTTGCGGCTCTGCTCCTGCATGGCCTGGAACAGGCGTAGTTGCTCTTCTGCCTGGTAGGCTACCTGCTCGCGCAGGCGTTGTTGTTCGCGGGCCTTCTGCTCGGCTTCGCGGCTGGCGATCGCTGCCTGCTTGCGTTCAAATGCGAAGAGATGGTTGTTGGCGCGGTTGGGGTCGAAGTCCCAGAGTTTGCTGCGGTAGTTGCGCTGTAATCCGACCTCGTACAGCCAGGCGTCGCGGTCACCCTTGAGCAGTCCCTTGGTCAGGTCGCGCATGGCGATGGCGCTGATCCAGTTTTCCTTGGGCCGCTGCTTGTTGAGCTGGGCAAGCGGGGCGAACAGGCTGGTGCGGATGCTGTCGGCCTGGCGGAATAGCTCGACGTTTTCGGTCAAGACCAGTAGCAGTGGCTGTTCCAGGTGCCAGGCACCGGTGTAGCGGTTGTGCTTGGCACGCAGCAGGTAGTGCACGCGGCTGACCGGGTCGCTGCTCAGCCACAGCAGCATGTTCTGTTCTTCGTCGAAGCCGACCACCGGTAGGTCGAGAGTGCCGTCGGTGATTGGCAGGCCACGATGGAAGCTGGCCTTGATCCGCTTGAGTTCGACGCCGTCGCTACGCTTGAGCAGCAGTTGTCCAGTACCGCTGGCAAAACCGTCCGGGCCACAGCTGGTGCCGGTGGATTCGGCCTGGATGAACTGGCTGTCGCCCTCCGGTTTGTAGCTGGTGCGGAAACGGCAGCCGCTCTGATCCGGGATGATGTTCAGGAAGCTGGCCTGGGCGAGCACATCGCTCTCCAGGGGCGGCTTCCAGTCGGCCACGCTGAAGTCATTGGTCAGAATCGCTGGCGCAATAACGGCGGCTGCCGGTGGCTCGACTAATGGCGCGACAATTGGCTCCGCAGTTGGCGCTGCGGCGGCGACGCTGACGGGCGCTGCAGCAGGCTGTGGTGCGGGATCGGCCGCTACGCTGACTGGCGCAGTGGCGGCGGGTGCTGGGGGCGGTGCGTTGCTTGCCAGCGCTGGAGGCGCGGCACTGGCAGGGGCGCTTTGCGTCACCTGGGCGATCCAGGCGCCGCTCTTGGTGGCGGTGCCTTGGGCCTGCTGCTGGCCGTTCTGGTCTAGGCTCTGCCAGCTCAGGCTTTCAGCTTGTGGGCATTGGGTGGTGAGCAGCCCACCCAGTTTTGGCAGCAGGCGCTCGAGGGTGTTCTGGTTGGCAGCGCCGGCAAAGGCAAAGCGCATGTTCAGGGCGCTGCTGCACCAGGGCTGGCCGCTGGCATGGTCGACGAATACCTCGACATTCTCTGCCTTCGAATACGCCAGCCTGTGGCTGTTATCGGCCGCCTGAGCGACCACGCTCAGCGCCATGAGGCTGAGGGCTGCAAAGTTATTCATGTTGATTTCCCGGTCAGATCAGTTCCCACGCACCATCGGCGGCCTGGCAGGCTTGAACGGTTTGCTGGTCGTTGGTGCCCTTGCTGGTCATGTTGTAATTCACCGTGCGGCAAGTGGTCTGGGCGGTGACTTGTTCTTCCACCAGGCTCAGGCTGTCCAGGTCGAAGCCTTGCTCCTTGGCGCTGGCAACATCTAGAGCATCCAGGTCAGTAGCGGGCGCGACAGGCTGAGCGGTGCTAGCCGTGGTTCGGCTGCTGACGGCGGCGACCAGCGGGGCGTAGACATAACCGATGCTGATACCCTGACGTCCGACCATGATCCAGTCGTTGTCGGTACGGCCGATGGCGGTGAAGGTGCTGCCGCTGGCCAGGCCGCCGACTTTTTCGGCGCTGGTGCTCGGCGCGCTGCGCACGTTGGCGGATTTCAACGCGCGGTAGGGCCTGTTCAGCAGTTGCATGTTGGGCACCGGCTGGACCTGCGCGGTGCGCTTTACCGCGACAGAGCGCGAGCGAGTCTCGGTGCTGACCGGGGTGATTTGTGCGCTGGCGCCGCTGTGGCTGGAGGTCCAGGTGCTGGCCTGGCCATCGAGGCTGTTGTTCAGCACCTGCTGGGTTTGCAGGGCCAGGGCCTGGCGATCACGTTCGTCCAGCTTGGCACCGATGGATTTGCCGAGCATGCCACCCGCCAGGGCGCCTACCATCATGGCAGCGGTGCGGCCGCTGCCACCGCCGACCTGGCTGCCGATCAGCACGCCCGCGGCGACACCGGCAAGAGTGCCGATGTTCTCTTTATTCATCCACTCGTTCTGCGCCATGTTGGCGCAACCTGCGGAAAGACCAATGCAGGCACCCAGAGCGATGGCGCCGGTTTTTTTGAGCATGCGCATGGGGAAAACTCCTTGTCGACTCGATGAGGGTCTCGAGGGAATTGGCTTTTCACGCAGGCAGGAAATCAAAAAAAGCGGCAGCAGAAACGGCTGAAGATTCTCATTCCCTTGAGCGAAAAAAATCGATCCGACGATCCGGACGGATTAGAGCGTAAAGCTACTGGCAATTCAATGGCATGTTGCTTTCTTGCGGCATGACAGCTGAAGCTTGCGCTTAGATGTTTTGCCTGAGCTACTGAGTCACATCAAGAGCCATAGAATTTGCAAATGAGGCGCATGGAAGGCATAGTCGCGCCCTTGTGAAACTACGACACGTTGTGCCCATGTTCAGAAACTTCGCACCTCTTGTGCCTCTCGCACTCACTCTGGTTCTGGCCGCTTGTGCCAGTCATACGCCGCAAACGCCGGCGACCACTGCAGTGGCGAAGGCCAAGACAGCTGAACATGCGGTTTTTCTTGACGAGGCGGAAGCCGAAGCAGTCCTCGATTTCGCTGACGATGAACCCTACGAGCTTCCCCAGTTGGCCGACAGCATCCTGTCCCATGGCCTGTCGCTGGTTGGTACCCGTTACCGCTACGGCGGCAGCACGGTGAAGTCTGGATTCGATTGCAGCGGCTTTATCGGCTACCTGTTCAAGGAAGAGCTGGGCATGCAACTGCCACGCTCGACCCGTGAAATGATCAAGATCGACGCACCCCTGGTCGAGCGCGAAGCGCTGGAGCCGGGCGACCTGCTGTTCTTCAGCACCAACGGTGGTGGCCGTGTCAGCCACGCCGGGATCTATTTGGGTGACGATCAGTTCATCCATTCCTCCAGCAGCCGTAGCGGTGGTGTGCGGGTCGATAGCCTGGAAGACCGCTATTGGAATCGCACCTTTATCGAGGCCAAACGGGCCCTGGCCCTGGCGTCGACCGATCAGCTCGCTCGCCATCCCTGATTGCGCGGCGCAGCGAACACCCGGTGCAGCCACAGAACACCCGGCGCAGCGAACCCGGCGTAGCCACAAAGGTTGCGCTGTATGGCCTGAGTAGGCAGAGTAGAGCGCATTCAGGCTCTGGATCGCTTCGCTGATGAACGTTACGACCCCTGTTGCCCTGCTCCTGCTCGCCGCGCTGCTGACTGGCTGCGCTGGTCGTACTCCTGCTCCACGGCCAATCATCCATGTGCCCGCCGCCAGCTTTCACAGTGGTGCAGAAGACGTGTTGTTTCGCGCCCTGGGGCTGGTCGGTACGCCTTATCGCTACGGCGGCAATACCCCAGCGGGCGGTTTCGACTGCAGCGGCCTGATCGGCTACGTCTACCGTGATGCGGCCGGCGTCAGCCTGCCGCGTACGACCCGTGAGCTGATCGGCATGCGTGCGCCAGCCGTTGGCCGTAAGGCGCTGCAAAGCGGTGACCTGGTGTTTTTTGCCACCAGCGGTGGCAGCCAGGTCAGCCACGCCGGCATCTACGTCGGCGACGGGCGCTTCGTGCATGCCCCCTCCAGTGGCGGCACCGTGCGCCTGGACAGCCTCAGCAACAGATACTGGCAGCGCACCTATCTGGATGCCCGGCGCGTTTTCAGCCCCGAGCTGGCGCGCAATCCCTGACGAGCGGATCTGCGCTAACCCATGGAGAGCCCCATGACCAACCGCACCCTCACCCTCGACGACAGCCTCTACCAATACCTGCTCGACGTCTCCCTGCGCGAGACGCCGCTGCTCAAGCGTCTGCGCGATGAGACGGCGCAACTGGCCAGCGCCCAGTGGCAGATCGCCCCCGAGCAGGGCCAGTTCATGGCGCTGCTGGTGCAATTGACCGGCGCCAGGCGGATTCTCGAGGTCGGAACCTTCACCGGCTATAGCGCCCTGTGCATGGCCCAGGCGATGCCTGAGGAGGGGCGGATGATCTGCTGCGATATCCCCGGCGACTACAACGCAACCGCCGAGCGTTACTGGCGCGAAGCCGGCCTCGCCGGGCGTATCGAGCAACGCCTGGCGCCAGCCCTGGATACCCTGGCCGCGCTCGAGCGCGCAGGACAGGCGGGCAGCTTCGACCTGGTCTTCATCGACGCCGACAAGGCCAACTACCCGGCCTATCTGGAGCATGCCCTGCGGCTGGTGCGCCAGGGCGGCCTGATTCTGTTCGACAACACCCTGTGGAGCGGTCGGGTGCTGGAGCAGCACCCGGACAGCGCCGACACCCGCGCCATTCAGGCCCTCAACCTGGCCCTGAAAGACGATCAGCGCCTCGACCTGTCGCTGCTGCCGCTGGGCGACGGCCTGAGCCTGTGCCGCAAGCGCTGAGCCTCGGCCCTCATTGTTGAGCTAGCGGGAGCGGACTAGATTTAGGCGTATATCGGGCCGATAGCTCGGCGGGGAGAGCGCCGCGTTCGCAATGCGGAGCGGTCGGTCCCGCAGATCGGCAGTCAGGCCCTTGTTGCCTGGCTGTTCATTTTTCCAGTGCGGATCACCGCGCGTCCGCAGCCCGGATGAAAGCCGGGCTACTGGGCTGGCATTCGTCTTACAACGGCCGCATCGTTCACCTAGAGCGCACGCCCATCGAAATGCTTGACGGGCACGGCCTCCAGGTCGATGCCTTCCAGGCAGCGGACATTGATCGCCGCCATGCGGTTGCCCTTGGGGTCTCTGCCTTCGCCGAAGGGGTGGATGCCGCAGGTCGGGCAGAAATGGTGCTGGATCACGTGCTTGTTGAAGGTGTAGGTGGCCATCTGGCTTTCCGGCGTGAGCAGGGTCAGCTGGTCGCGCGGGACGAACCACAGCAGCGAGCCCTTGCGCTGGCAGATCGAGCAATTGCACGCCATCGCGCCGTCGAGCTGGCCGTCCACCTCGAAGGCCACCCGACCGCAGTGGCAGCTGCCTCGGTATTTCATGGGATGTTCTCCTGTGGGGGGGCACGAGATAGAAGCTTAGACCCGCTTTCGCCGGACGCGGACTCATGTCGGTGATTCGGGATTAGGCGGGGCCGCCTGTGGGCCTGCGGGGATCCCGGGGCGGTTCATATGGCGGCCAATAGGGGCAATAAGCCAATGGGCCGCAGGCGCGCGCGGCGCATCCTCTGTTTGACGCTCCAGCAGCAAGCCTCTAATCTGCGCGCCTTGCAACAGGTGCCCCCAGCGCTGTGCGTCCGAGGGGTGAAACAGGGAAGTCGGTGCGATGTGCGTGTTCACGCCAACAATTCCGACGCTGCCCCCGCAACGGTAGACGAGTGAAACCAGCGCTTTTCAACCACTGTGCTCCTCGCATGGGAAGGTGCGTTTTGGTCGCGTTCTGAATCTTCAGTTCGCCGCTCGTAAGCCCGGAGACCGGCCTGCTGCAGTCCACGGCATCGCGGAGGGCGTTGTCTGGCGTGTGGGCTGCGCCGTTCCTGCAGTTCATGCGTCCGCGCTCTCCGTCTGCCTTTTCCCGCCTGGGTCGCACGGGTGAGCGCGACGGAGCTAGATCGAGATGAGCAAACCACTTCCCCCCATGACAGCCGCCGTGTCGTGCCGCCGTTCCTCTAGCAGGCCGTCATGGCCGCGGGAGTGCGGGCGATGAGCGAGTCGGCAGAACGCGACGCCCGGCACAAGGCGCGCATGGCGCGCAAGAAGGCGTCGATCGACGAGAAGATCGCCCAGGCCCAGGACGAGTACGGCCTGCTGCTGGTGCACAGCGGCAATGGCAAGGGCAAGAGCAGCAGCGCCTTCGGCATGGTCGCCCGCACCCTGGGGCATGGGATGAAGGTTGGCGTGGTGCAGTTCATCAAGGGCGCGGCCAGCACCGGCGAGGAAAGCTTCTTCCGCCGCTTCCCCGACGAGGTCAGCTACCACGTGATGGGCGAAGGCTTCACCTGGGAAACCCAGGACCGCCAGCGCGATATCGACAAGGCCCACGAAGCCTGGCGGGTCGCCGCGCAGCTGCTGAGCGACCCGGCCATTGGCCTGGTGGTGCTCGACGAGCTGAATATCGCCCTGAAATATGGCTACCTGGAGCTGCAGGCGGTGCTCGCCGACATCGAGGCCCGGCCGCTGCTGCAACACGTGGTGGTGACCGGCCGTGGCGCCTTGCCGGGGCTGGTCGAGGCGGCGGACACCGTCACCGAGATGAGCCTGGTCAAGCATGCGTTCAAGGCCGGGGTCAAGGCGCAGAAAGGGGTGGAGTTCTGATGGCATCGCTCAGGCCATGCAGAGTCCATAGCCCGGATGCAATCCGGGACATGCGTCGGCACGCCATCCCCGGATTGCATCCGGGCTACGCCCAGGTGTCATCCGCGGGTCGCGGGGTGCCAGCATGAACGGCCCCCGTCACTGCCCGGCGCTGCTGATCGCCGCACCCGCCTCGGGGCAGGGCAAGACCACGGTCACCGCCGCCCTGGCGCGCTTGCATAGCCGTCAGGGCAAGCGGGTGCGGGTGTTCAAATGCGGGCCGGATTTTCTCGACCCGATGATCCTCGCCCGCGCCAGCAGCGCGCCGGTGTATCAGCTCGACCTGTGGATGGTCGGCGAGGCCGAGAGCCGCCGGCTGTTGTGGGAAGCGGCGGGCGATGCCGACTTGATCCTGATCGAAGGGGTGATGGGCCTGTTCGACGGCACCCCTTCGGCGGCCGACCTGGCCCGGCGCTTCGGCGTGCCGGTATTGGCGGTGATCGATGCTTCGGCCATGGCCCAGACCTTCGCCGCCTTGGCCCATGGCCTGGCGACCTTCCAGCCGGACTTGCCGTTTTCCGGGGTGCTCGGCAACCGGGTCGGCAGTAGCCGGCATGGCGAAATTCTGCGCGATGCCTTGCCCGAATCGATCCGCTGGTACGGCGCCTTGCCGCGCAGCGCCGAAATGGGCTTGCCGAGTCGCCATCTGGGGCTGGTGCAGGCCGCGGAGTTGGCCGATCTGGATGCCCGTCTGGATGCCGCCGCCGATGCCCTGGCCGCCAGCGCCGATGTGGCCTTGCCGCCGCCGGTCGAGTTCGCCGCAGCCGCGCCACGTGATATCCCGGCCTTGCTCGCCGGCATGCGCATCGGCGTGGCCCGTGACAGCGCCTTCGCCTTTCTCTACCAGGCCAATCTGGACCTGCTGGGCGAGCTGGGCGCCGAGTTGTGTTTCTTCTCGCCGCTGGCAGATCAGGCGCTGCCCGAGGTCGACAGCCTCTACCTGCCCGGTGGTTACCCCGAGCTGCACCTGGCGCGGCTCGAGGCCAATCA
The DNA here is from genome assembly GCF_033723075.1 of Pseudomonas sp. Lineage (GTDB taxonomy): Bacteria > Pseudomonadota > Gammaproteobacteria > Pseudomonadales > Pseudomonadaceae > Aquipseudomonas. The sequence goes on along the minus strand of NZ_JAWVXU010000003.1, from coordinate 327,074 downwards.
GGCCATGGCCCAGGCGATTCGCGACCATCACGCCGCCGGCAAGCCGATCCATGCCGAGTGCGGCGGCATGCTCTATCTGTTCGACAGGCTGACCGACAAGCAGGGCGCCAGTGGCCGCATGCTCGGCTTGCTGGCGGGCGAGGCGACCCTGCAGCCACGCATGACGGCCATGGCCCTGCAGCACGCCGATTTGCCCGAGGGCCGGCTGCGTGGTCACAGTTTCCATTACTCCGCGTTGACCAGCGCGCTTGCGCCACTCACCCGCGGCGAGTGCCCGAACTACAAGCGCACCGCCGAGGCGGTCTATCGGCAGGGGCGGCTGACGGCGTCCTATATCCACTTCTATCTGCCGTCCGATCCGCTGGCGGCTGCGGCGCTGTTTCGCCCGGACCCGCGCCAATGAACCCGCACGCCTTCAGTCCGGAGGAGCGCGCGGCGGTCTATCGCGCAATCGCCGAACGCCGCGACATGCGTCACTTTGCTGGTGGGCGGGTCGCCCCGGAGTTGCTCGCGCGTCTGCTCGAGGCGGCGCACCAGGCGCCCAGCGTCGGCCTGATGCAACCCTGGCGCTTTATCCGCATCGGCCGCCCGGCGTTGCGCGAGGCGATCCATGGCCTGGTGGACGAGGAGCGGCTGCGTACCGCCAAGGCTTTGGGCGAGCGCTCCGGCGAATTCATGCGGCTCAAGGTCGAGGGTATTCGTGACTGCGCCGAACTGCTGGTGGTGGCCCTGATGGACGGCCGCGAGGCCCATGTGTTCGGCCGGCGCACCCTGCCGGAGATGGACCTGGCTTCCATGGCCTGCGCGATCCAGAACCTCTGGCTGGCCGCCCGCGCCGAAGGCCTGGGCATGGGCTGGGTGTCGCTGTTCGAGCCGCAGGCATTGGCCGAGTTGCTGGGCATGCCGCCCGGCAGCAAGCCGTTGGCGGTGCTCTGCCTGGGGCCGGTGACGGAGTTCTATGAGGCGCCGATGCTGGTCCAGCAGGGCTGGGCCGAGCCGCGGCCGCTGCACGAACTGCTGTTCGAGGATCAATGGGGTACGCATGCACAGTAAATTCGGCGAGGTGCGGACATGAGCCTGGTATTCAGCGCCCTGGCCGGCGTGGTCCTGGACGGACTGCTCGGCGAGCCTAAGCGCTGGCATCCGTTGGTGGCCTTCGGCCGGCTGGCCGAGCGCATCGAGCAGCGCTGCAACCCCGGGGGCAGTGGCTGGCGCAGCCATGGCGTCAGCGCCTGGTGTCTGGCGGTGTTGCCCCTGACCCTGCTGGTCGGCGTGCTGGCGCAGCTGCCGCTATTCGGCTGGGCGGTGGAAGTCCTTGCCCTGTATGCCGCCCTCGGCTTGAAGAGCCTCGGCGAACATGCTTTGCCGGTGGCCCAGGCCCTGCGTCTGGGCGATCTGCAGCTGGCGCGTGAGCGGGTTGGCTATCTGGTCAGCCGCAACACCGCCGCGCTGGATGCCACGGGCGTCGCCCGCGCCGGCACCGAATCGGTGCTGGAGAACGGCTCGGATGCGGTATTCGCCGCACTGTTCTGGTTCCTCGTCGCCGGTGCGCCGGGGGTGGTGCTGTATCGCCTGAGCAATACCCTGGACGCCATGTGGGGCTACCGCACTGCGCGTTTCGAGCGCTTCGGCTGGGCCGCGGCGAAGATCGACGACGGGCTCAACTACCTGCCAGCGCGCCTGGTGGCGCTGACCTATGCACTGCTCGGCAAGACTGCCCAGGCACTGCGCTGCTGGCGGCAGCAGGCGCCGCAGTGGGATAGCCCCAATGCCGGGCCGGTGATGGCCGCCGGTGCCGGTGCCCTGGGCGTCAGCCTGGGCGGCGCGGCCGAGTATCACGGCGAACTGCATCAGCGCCCGCAACTGGGCGAAGGCCCGCCGCCCAAGGCGCGGGACATCGAGCGGGCGCTCAACCTGGTCTACGCCGGGGTGCTGCTGTGGTTGGCGCTGTTGCTGCTCTGGGGGCTGTACCGTGTTTAAGCCGGGCGGGCTTGAACATGGCGGCCGTCTGCGCGCGGCGTCGTTGCGCTTCGGCATCCCCCTGGCCGACTGGCTGGACCTGTCCACCGGCATCGCGCCTTATGGCTGGGCGCTGCCGGATATTCCGGCCACGGCCTGGACGCGTTTGCCCGAGCAGAATGACGGTCTGGAAATCGCCGCCCGTGACTACTACGGCGTCGCCAGCCTGCTGCCGGTGGCTGGCTCGCAGGCGGCGATCCAGGCACTGCCGCGGTTGCGCCGCAATGCCCGGGTCGGCATCGTCTCGCCGGCCTATGCCGAGCACGCCGCGGCCTGGCGACGCGAAGGCCATCGCTTGCTGGAGCTCAGCGAGGCCGGGGTCAATCGCGCCCTGGAACGCCTCGACGTGCTGCTGCTGATCAACCCGAACAACCCCACCGGCCGTCGCTTCGCATCCGAGCAGCTGCTGGCTTGGCACGCGCGCCTGGCCGAGCGCGGCGGCTGGCTGGTGGTCGACGAGGCCTTTATCGATTGCACCCCGCAGCACAGCCTGGCGCTGCAAGGCGAGCGGCCGGGGCTGATCGTGCTGCGCTCGTTCGGCAAGTTCTTCGGTCTGGCCGGCATCCGCCTGGGTTTCGTCCTGGCGCCGTCTGCGTTGCTCGAACGGTTGGCCGAGTTGCTGGGGCCCTGGGCGGTCAGCGGGCCAAGTCGGGCTGTGGCCACTGCGCTGTTGCAGGATTACGCCGGGCAGCAGTTGCAGCGTCAGCGCTTGCGCGTCGACAGCGAGCGCTTGACGGCGCTGCTCTGCGGCAACGGGTTGGCCCCGACTGGTGGCTGTGCATTGTTTCAGTGGCTGGTTGCTGCGCAAGCGCCGCTGCTGCACGAGTTTCTCGCCGGCAACGGCATCCTCACCCGCCTGTTCGACAACCCGCCCAGCCTGCGTTTCGGCCTGCCGCCGGACGAGCCGGGCTGGTTGCGCCTGGAACAGGCTCTACAGATATTTGCCAAGGAGTCCGCATGGGCACCCTAATGGTTCAAGGTACGACTTCGGACGCCGGCAAGAGCACCCTGGTAACCGCGCTGTGTCGCTGGCTCAAGCGCCAGGGTATCGGCGTGGTGCCGTTCAAGCCGCAGAACATGGCGCTCAACAGCGCGGTGACCGCCGACGGCGGCGAGATCGGCCGCGCCCAGGCGGTACAGGCCCAGGCCGCCGGGCTGGCGCCGCACCGCGACATGAACCCGGTGCTGCTCAAGCCCAACAGCGACATCGGTGCCCAGGTGATCATCCACGGCCGTGCCCTGACCAACATGGATGCCGTGGCTTACCACGATTACAAGAAGGTGGCGATGCAGGCGGTGCTGCAGTCGCACCAGCGCCTGTCGGCAGCCTATTCGGTGGTGATGGTCGAGGGTGCCGGCTCGCCGGCAGAGATCAACCTGCGTGCCGGCGATATCGCCAACATGGGCTTTGCCGAGGCGGTGGACTGCCCGGTGATCCTGATCGCCGACATCGACAAGGGCGGGGTGTTTGCCCATATGGTCGGCACCCTGGCGTTGCTCTCAGAGAGCGAGCAGGCGCGGATCAAGGGTTTCGTGATCAACCGTTTTCGCGGCGACATCGCCCTGCTGCAACCGGGCCTGGACTGGCTGGAGCAGCGCACCGGCAAGCCGGTGCTAGGCGTACTGCCGTACCTGATGGACTTCCACCTGGAAGCCGAGGACGCCATCGACACCCGGCAGATCGCCAAGGCGGTCGAGACGCTCAGGGTGGTGGTGCCGGTGCTGCCGCGGATAAGCAACCACACCGATTTCGATCCGCTGCGTCTGCACCCGCAGGTCGAACTGGTTTTCGTCGGCCCCGGTCAACCGATCCCTTCCGCCGACCTGATCATCCTGCCTGGCTCGAAAAGTGTGCGCGCCGACCTGGCCTTCCTCCGTGAGCAGGGCTGGGACCTGGCCATCGCCAAGCACCTGCGCTATGGCGGCAAGCTGCTCGGCATCTGCGGCGGCCTGCAGATGCTCGGTCAGCAGATTCACGATCCGCTGGGCCTGGAAGGCGCAGCCGGCAGCAGCCAGGGCCTGGGCCTGCTGGATTTCGCCACCGTGCTGGAGCCCGATAAACAGCTGCGCAACGTCAGTGGCCGTCTGTGTCTGGAGAACGCGCCGGTATCCGGTTACGAGATCCATGCCGGGGTCTGCAGCGGTATTGGCCTGGAAACGGTCGCCGTACGCCTCGACGACGGTCGCTGCGACGGTGCGCTCAGCGCCGATGGCCAGGTGCTCGGCACCTACCTGCACGGGCTGTTCGAGTCGAGCGCGGCCTGCAGCGCGTTGCTGCGCTGGGCCGGGCTGCGCGAGGTGCAGGCTGTCGACTACCAGGCCCTGCGCGAACGCGATATCGAGCGCCTGGCCGATATGGTCGAGGCGCATCTGGATACGCAGAAATTGCGTGAACTGTGCGGTCTGTAGGGTGGATGTCGCTTTTTACATCCACCTTGGTGGCGCTGTTACAGGAATGGTGGATCGGTGGAGCGTGATCCACCCTACGTTGGCCCGAACCCTGGAAGAGTCGAAATATGCTTGAACTGATTTTGGGCGGCGCCCGTTCCGGCAAGAGCCGCCTGGCCGAGAAACTGGCGAGCGAATCGGGCCTGGCGGTGAGCTATATCGCCACCAGCCAGGCGCTGGATGGCGAGATGAGTGCGCGCATCGAGCAGCACCGCCAGCGCCGCCCCGCGAGCTGGGCGCTGGTCGAGGAACCGCTGGCGCTGGCCCGGGTGCTGCTTGAGTTGGCCGAACCAGGCCGCTGCCTGCTGGTCGACTGCCTGACCCTGTGGCTGAGCAACCTGCTGCTGCTGGATGACCAGGCGCGCCTGGCGGCCGAGCGCGATGCCTTGCTCGACTGCCTGGATCGATTGCCGGGGCGGATCATTCTGGTCAGCAATGAAACCGGGCTGGGTGTGGTACCAATGGGCGCACTGAGCCGGCGTTTTGTCGATGAAGCCGGCTGGCTGCACCAGGCCCTGGCCGAGTGCTGTCAGCGCGTGGTGTTTACCGTGGCGGGTTTGCCGATGGTTCTGAAAGGAGAGGCACTTTGAGCGAGCAATGGTGGCAACAGGGCTGTCAGACCCCGGATATGCTGGTGCGCAACAAGGCCCGGGCCCGTCAACAGCAACTGACCAAGCCGGCCGGCTCGCTCGGCCAGCTGGAGCAACTGGCTATTCAACTGGCGGCGCTGCAGGGCAATCAACGCCCGAGCGTCGAGCGCATTTCGATCGCCATCTTCGCCGGTGACCATGGCGTGGTCGCCGAAGGGATCTCGGCCTTTCCCCAGGCAGTCACCGGGCAGATGCTGCGCAACTTCGTTGCCGGCGGCGCGGCGATCAGCGTATTGGCGCGGCAACTGGGCGCGACCCTGGAAGTGATCGACCTGGGCACCGCCACGCCGCTGGAGCCACTGCGCGGCGTGCGTCACCTGCATATAGGCGCGGGCACGGAGAATTTCCTGCACGGGCCGGCGATGAGCACCGCCCAGCTGCTGCTTGCCCTGGACGCCGGCCAGGCCAGCGCCTTTCGTGCCCGCGAGGCCGACTGCCAGCTGTTTATCGGCGGCGAGATGGGCATCGGCAACACCACCGCGGCCACGGCCCTGGCCTGCCTGCTGCTGGACTGCGCCGCGGTCGATCTGGTCGGTCCTGGCACCGGCCTGGATAGCGCCGGGGTGGCGCACAAGGCCGAAATCATCGAGCAGGCGCTGGAATTGCACCGCCCGGCCATCGGCGAACCCATGGAGGCGCTGCAACGCCTGGGCGGCTTCGAGATAGCGGCGCTGACCGGCGCCTACCTGGCCTGCGCGCAGCAGGGCATCGCGGTGCTGGTGGACGGTTTTATCTGCAGCGTCGCCGCGCTCCTGGCGGTGCGTCTGAATCCGGATTGCCGCGACTGGCTGCTGTTCGCCCATTGCGGCGCCGAACCAGGGCACAGGCGTGTGCTCAAGGAATTGCAGGGCGAACCGCTGCTCGACCTCGGCCTGCGCCTGGGCGAGGGCAGCGGCGCCGCCCTGGCCGTACCCCTGCTGCAACTGGCCTGCAGCCTGCACAACCAGATGGCCACCTTTGCCGAAGCCGCCGTCGCCGAGCGTGCGCCATGAGGCGTACTCGGCCATGACACTTTATCTGGAGCTGTTGCGCCACGGCGAAACCGAGCAGGGCGGCGGCCTGCGCGGCAGCCTCGACGATGCCTTGACCGCCTCGGGCTGGGCGCAATTGCGCGCGGCGGTGGTCGGTGCCGGGCCCTGGGATCGGCTGGTCAGTTCGCCGTTGCAGCGCTGCGCGCGTTTCGCCGAGGAACTGGGCGAGCGGCGCGGCCTGCCGCTGAGCCTGGAGGCCGATCTGCAGGAGCTGCATTTCGGCGCCTGGGAAGGGCGCAGCGCCGCCGAATTGATGCACACCGACGCCGATGCCCTCGGCCGATTCTGGGCCGATCCCTACGCCTTCACCCCACCTGATGGCGAGCCGTTGCTGGCGTTCGAGACGCGGGTGCTGGGCGCCGTGCAACGCTTGCAGGCGCGGCATGCCGGCGAACGCCTGCTGTTGATAACCCATGGCGGGGTCATGCGTCTGCTATTGGCTGCTGCCCGCGACTTGCCACCAGCGCACCTGCTGCAGGTCAATGTGGCGCATGCCCAGCGTATCCGCCTGCAGCTGGACAGCTTTGGTCGGCTGCGGGAATTGCCATGACCGCGCTATTGATCGCCCTGCAATTTCTTACCCGCGTGCCGGTGCGTCTGGGCGGGATGCCTGCGCCCGAGCAGATCGGTCGTTCGCTGCTGTGGTACCCGTTGCTGGGGCTGCTGATCGGCGGGTTGCTGCTCGGCCTGCACCTGCTGCTGGGCGCTACGCCGATGCTGTTGCAGGCGGCGCTGCTATTGGCCGCCTGGGTCGCCGTCACTGGCGGTCTGCACCTGGATGGCCTGGCCGACAGCGCCGACGCCTGGGCCGGTGGCTTTGGCGATAGACAACGCACCCTGGCGATCATGCAGGATCCGCGCAGCGGGCCGATTGCCGTGGTGCTGCTGGTGCTGGTTTTACTGCTCAAGTTTGCCGCGCTGGTCACCCTGCTCGACGCCGGTGCTGGCCTGTTGCTGCTGTTGGCGCCATGGCTGGCGCGCGGATTGCTGCCGCTGCTGTTTCTCAGCACGCCCTACGTGCGCGCCGGCGGCCTGGGCCAGGCGCTGGCCGAACACCTGCCGCGCCGGCAGTTGCCCTGGGTGTTGGCGGCCCATGGCGTGGCTATCCTGCTGTTCGGCTGGGCGGGGCTGCTGGCGCTGCTGGTGACGGGGCTGATGTTCGTCTGCTTGCGCTGGCTCATGCTGCAGCGCCTGGGTGGCACCACAGGGGATACCGCTGGCGCGCTGCTTGAGTTGGCGGAGTGCGCGGTGCTGGTGACACTGGCATTGCAGGTCCAGTCCTGAGAGCTTGTGAAAAAACTCTCGCCTACTGCGGCCGCCTCCAAACGCCCGCTGCGGCGTTGCGCTACGTGAAAAGCAGGGGCATTTAGCTCACTAAACTCCCCTGCTTTTCACGTGGCGCGCCTTGCCGCGAACGCCTGGAGACGGCCTCGCTACGGCGCTCGGTTTTTTCACAAGCTCTGAGCGCAATCTGTAGCGCTGGATTGTCGGGTAACTGTAGCTGCCGCTCCGCCGGATGGGGGTATATACAGCTGTTCATGGTGCCGACCCCGTAGCCAATTGCGCCGTGTCAGCCGCGGCGTGAGCACGCTCTACGACGATGCGCTTATAGCTGCCGGGTTAAATGTCGCTCAGTATCCACTGCTGAAAAACCTGCAAGGGCTGAATCAACCGTGCATCGCCAGTCTGGCCGAAGCCGTGGGGCTGGGGCGCAGCACGCTCAGGCGTAAACCTGCGGGTGTTCGAGGGCCAGGATTGCTTCGGCCGGGCCTGCGGGCTTGGCAACAGGAGCAACAGGAGCAACTGACGCGACGCATCGGCCCGCAGCAGAACGCCGCAGCGATGGCGTTGCTCGATGACCTGGAAACGCTTGACTGATTTTCTCGATAAAGCGGGTGCCTGCCCGCGAAAGGACGCTTTTATGACTGCCGTTTGGCGCAAGAGTGGTTGGATTCTCCTCGGCGCTTCCCTGATCCTGGCGCTGTCCCTGGGCATTCGCCACGGTTTCGGCCTGTTCCTGCCGCCGATGAGCAGCGAGTTCGGCTGGGGGCGCGAGGTATTCGCCTTCGCCATCGCCTTGCAGAACCTGATCTGGGGCCTGACCCAGCCGTTCACCGGCGCCTTGGCCGATCGCTTCGGCGCGCAGCGTACGGTGATCGTCGGCGGCCTCCTCTATGCCGTTGGCCTGGTATGCATGGGCCTGGCCGACTCGCCCTGGACGTTGTCCTTGAGTGCCGGTCTGTTGATCGGCATGGGCCTGTCCTGCACATCGTTCTCGGTGATCCTCGGCGTGGTCGGCCGTGCAGTTCCCGCGGAGAAGCGCAGCATGGCCATGGGCATTGCCGCAGCGGCTGGCTCGCTCGGTCAGTTCGCCATGCTGCCGGGCACCCTGGGCCTGATCAGTTGGCTCGGTTGGTCGGTTGCCTTGCTCGCCCTAGGCCTGCTGGTAGCCCTGATCGTGCCGCTGGCGGCAATGATCAAGGATAGCCCGTCACCAGTCCTGGCCCATGAACAAAGCCTGGGCGAGGCGTTGCGCGAAGCCTGCGCCCATTCGGGGTTCTGGTTGCTGGGGCTGGGTTTTTTCGTCTGCGGATTCCAGGTGGTATTTATCGGCGTGCACCTGCCGGCTTATCTGGTCGATCAGCATCTGCCGGCGCTGGTCGGCACTACGGTATTGGCCCTGGTCGGCCTGTTTAACGTGTTAGGCACCTACACCGCCGGCTGGCTCGGCGGGCGCATGTCCAAGCCGCGCCTGCTGACCGGCCTGTACCTGGCCCGGGCAGTGGTGATCACGGCCTTTATCCTGACTCCGCTGACCACCTGGAGCGCCTATGCCTTCGGCATCGCCATGGGGCTACTGTGGTTGTCCACGGTGCCGTTGACCAATGGGACGGTGGCGACTGTGTTCGGCGTGCGCAACCTGTCGATGCTCAGTGGTATCGTGTTTCTGTTCCATCAACTCGGCGCGTTCCTGGGCGGCTGGTTGGGTGGCTACCTGTACGACCGCACCGGCAGCTATGATCTGGTCTGGCAGATCGCGATTCTGCTCAGCTTGCTGGCCGCCGCCCTCAATTGGCCGGTACGCGAACAGCCGGTGGCGCGTCTACAGAACCTGGAGGCTGGCCTATGAATACCCACAACCTGTTGAGTGTCGGCCTGGCATTGCTCGGCTCTCTGGCTCTCGGGCTGATCTGGTGGGGCTGGCAGCAGAGTGGCCTGGCATTCCTGCAACTGGGTATGGCGGTATGTTGAGCGCGGCGCTTGGCACAGACTGCCAGTCGCTGCCGATTGCCCTTGACCTGACTTGGGCGTAGGGTCCGATCGATCTGTTATCGAGGGGTTTGCCATGCTGCTGCGGAGCGCTGTCGTGTCCTTGTTGCTCGTCACCTGTGCGGCCCCAACGCTGGCCGCCGAGTGCCCGACCCTGCTGCAAGGCGAGTTGCCCAAGCTGCGCAGCAAGGACAGCATCGACCTGTGCGAGCAATTCGCCGGCAAGCCGCTGGTGGTGGTCAATACCGCCAGCTTCTGCGGCTTTACCCCGCAGTTCAAAGGCCTCGAGGCGCTGTATCAGCGCTACAAGGGCCAGGGCCTGGAAGTGCTCGGCGTGCCGTCCGACGACTTCAAGCAGGAGTCGGACGACGCCGAGGAAACCGCCAAGATCTGTTACGTCAATTACGGCGTGACCTTCAGCATGAGCGAAACCCAACCGGTCACCGGTGCCCAGGCTATTCCTCTGTTCAAGGACCTGGCGGCGCAGAGCCAGGCGCCGCGCTGGAACTTCGCCAAATATGTGGTGGATCGTCAGGGCCGAGTGGTTGCCAGCTTCTCCAGCCGTACCCTGCCGGACGATCCCGCGTTGATCGCCTCGGTGGAAAAGGCCATCGCTTCGGCGCCTTGAACTGCAGCCAAGCGCGCCCTTCACCCATCTGGGCGATGGGCGGGTCATTCCCGCTTCCTTAGAGTGTGGGCACGCCGGACGCAGTCTCCCGGCGTGCCCACAAGAACAATAAGGAGGCACCCATGCGTCGCGTTATCTGCACTGCTTTAGCTGCCGTTGCCCTGGTCGGCGCGGTCGAGGTCCAGGCCGGTTATACCCAGACCAAGTACCCGATCGTGCTGGTGCACGGCATCACCGGCTTCAATACCATCGGCGGCCTGGTCAACTACTTCCACACCATTCCCTGGAATCTCGAGCGCGATGGCGCCAAGGTCTACGTTGCCAGCGTCGCCGCGTTCAACGACAGCGAGCAGCGCGGCGCCGAACTGGCCCGGCAGATCGTGCCCTGGGCCGGTGCCAACGGCGGCAAGGTCAACCTGATCGGCCATAGCCAGGGCTCGCCGACCGCGCGGGTAGCCGCTTCCCTGCGCCCGGATCTGGTGGCCTCGGTGACCTCGATCAACGGCGTCAACAAGGGCTCCAAGGTCGCCGACGTGGTGCGCGGCGTGGTGCCGCCGAACAGCGCCATCGAAGGCGGCGCCGGCGCCATCGCCAATGCCCTGGGCGCGGTGATCAACCTGCTGTCCGGCAGCAGCAACCCGCAGGACGGCCTGGCCGCCCTGGAAACCCTGACCACCCCCGGCACCGCGGCCCTCAACAGCCGCCATCCGTGGGGGGTGAACAATGCCAGCTACTGCGCCAAATCCACCGAAATGCACAATGTGCGCGGCTACAACATCCGCTACTTCTCCTGGACCGGCAAGTCGTCCTACACCAACATCTTCGATGCGGTCGATCCGTTCCTGGCCATCACCGGGCTGGCCTTCGGCAGCGAGAAGAACGACGGTCTGGTCGGCGTCTGTGCGACCTACCTGGGCCAGGTGCTCGGCGACAGCTACCACATGAACCACGTCGATGCGATCAATCACCTGTTTGGCATCCGCGGCTGGACCGAGCCGGTTTCGCTGTATCGCCAGCATGCCAATCGCCTGAAGAACAAAGGCGTCTGATCCTTGCCCAGCTTGCGGGCTGCCAGACAGCCCGCCGTGGAGGTCGCCTTGGCGCTCCGTTCCCTTGTTTCGCTGGCGGTGATGGCCATCGGCGCTGCTGCATTGACGCTCTACTGGCAATGGCCGGAGCCGGTCGTGGTCCAGGCCGGGTCAGCCAGTAAGGCCGAACCTGTCGCTCCGGTCATTGCCAGCCCCGCGATGCGTCAGCCGGCGCCAACGGCTGACGCCCAGGCCACGCCGCCGGCATTGCTGCCGGGCATGAGCGGTACCGAGGTCGACGGCGCACTGCGGACCGACAGCGCCGGCAATCTGCAGCTCGACCTGGCGCTGCGCGACTATTTCGATTACTTCCTCAGTGCTGTCGACCAGGCCGGGCTCGATGCTTCGGTCGAGGCGTTGCTGGCCGACGCCGGCGGGCGCTTGCAGGAGCCGGCGCTGGGTCAGCTGATCGGCCTGCTTGGCGACTATCTGGAGTACAAGCGCGCCAGCCTGGCGCTGCTGCAGCAACCGCTGAGCGCCCACCAGCAAGCCCAGCCGCAGGCGCAGCTGGTGGCGTTGCAGCAGGCTTTCGACAACCTGGCCCAGCTACGCCGCAGCCACTTTTCCCCTGGGGCGGTGGAAGCCCTGTTCGGTGCCGAGGAGGCCTACTCGCGTTACATCCTCGGCAGTCTGGCCGTACTCGCTCGCGAAGATCTGAGCGAACAGGGCAAAGCCGCCGCCCAGCAACGCTTGCGCGAGCAATTGCCCGCCGCCATGCGCGCCAGTGAGGCGCGGCAGAGTCAGGCGCAGATGCAGCAGGCGCAAAGCGAGCGGCTGTGGCGCGAAGGGGCGAGCGAGGAGCAGGTGCGCCAGTCACTGGCTTTGACCTATGATCCGTCAACCGTCGAACGCCTGCTGCTCGAACAACGCAACGAGCGCGCCTGGCAGCAGCGCTACAGCGCTTATCGCGAGCAACTGGCCACGCTGCGCAGCACCGGCCTGAGTCCAGCGGATCAGCAGCATGAGCAGGAGCGTTTGCGCCAGCGTTTGTTCGACGCCGCCGATCAACACCGAGTCGACACCTATGATGCGATTGCCGCCAAACAGCAGGTCAGCGAGACAGCCGGGCCTTGAGCCTGGGCCAAGGTTGGTGCCGGCACTAGCGCAGGCCGGCGACGGCCAATGAACCTGGAGCAGGAAGAACGCCTGCTACTGGCGCAACAGCGCCGTGGCTACCGGCGTTTATGTTTTGTTCCTGAGCTGGAGCAGGGCTTTGTCGAGCACCGGGTACAGCGCATCGGCCGCCGCTTGCTGTTGATAGTGGGCACCGCGATTGTCTTCCAGCTGCTCTACACCGTCCTCGATCTGCTGCTGATGCCGCTGGCGGTGAGCCTGTCGGTAGTGCCCCTGCGGGTGCTGGGTATCCTGGGCGTGCTGGCGGGTTTCGTCTACTGCCGTCGCCCGCAGAGCCCGCCACGCCGGGCGTTGTTCGCCTATACCGGCGCCTATGCGCTGAACGGCGCCTGCGTGGCGGTGATCATTCACCTGTGCTGGGTTCAGGGCGAGGCCATGCCCTACGACGGGCTGTTTCTGATCCTGTTGTTCGGTTACGTGCTGCTCGGCGTCTCGTTTCGCTCCGTGAGCCTGGCGGCCTGGGGCTTTTGCCTGCTGTTCCTGGCGCTGGGATTGCTGCTGACCGAGCCGGGTAGCCAGTTGGCCTATCAGGGCTTGTTCCTGATCTGTGCCAACCTGATCGGCAGTGTCGGTGCCTACCTGCAGGAGCACGGGCAGCGCGGTGCCTGGCTCAACCTGCGCCTGCTCGATCTGGCGCGGCAGCGCGCCGAAGCCGATGACGCACGCAAGCTGCGCCTGCTCGCGGCGGCCAGCCATGACCTGCGCCAACCGCTGAATGCCATGGGGCTGTATGCCCAGCACCTGCTCGAGCAAAGCCAGGAACCGGACATTCGCCGGGTCAGCGGTCGTCTGGCAACCTCGGTGGAGCAACTCAGCCGCCTGCTGCAATCGTTGCTCGACTACACCCGTCTGACCTTGCCCGGCGGGGTGCAGGCCAAGCTTGAAGTGTTCGCCCTGCGTCCGCTGCTCGAACGCCTGAGCGGCGAAACCCGCCGCGAAGCCGAATTGCAGGGGGTCGAACTGGACCTGCAATGCGCGGACCTGTGGGTGCGCAGCGACCCGCTGCTGCTCGAGCGGGTGCTGCGCAACCTGCTCAACAACGCCCTGCGCCATGCCCAGGCACGGCGCGTGACGCTAAGCGCCCGGGAGGATGCGGGCAGCGTGCTGCTGCAAGTCGCCGACGACGGTCGTGGTCTCAGCGCGGCAGAGCAGGCGCAGGTCTTCGAGGAGTTCCGCCAACTGGACAACCCCGGGCGCAATGCCGAGCGCGGCCTGGGCCTCGGTCTGGCCATCGTCCAGCAGCTGGCCGCGCTGCTGGAGCATCCGCTGCAGCTGGATTCCAGCCCGGGCCGGGGCACCTGCTTCGCTTTGCGCCTGCCGCGCGCCGCCGTGGGCGAGTGGCAGCCAGCCAGGCCGGCCGGCGCCGCGTTGAGTGGCCGGGTCCTGTTGCTGGAGGACGATGAAGCCGGGCGCGAGGCGTTGTCCGGGCTGTTGCGTCGCTGGGGCTGCGAGGTCTGGGCCTGTGCCGACCTGCAGGCGGCCCTGGCATGCCTGGCAGAGGCCGCGCCGCAGCTGTTGATCAGCGATTATCGCCTGGCTGCCAGCGAAGACGGTCTGCGCGCCATCGAGCGCTTGCGCGAGGAGGCCGGGCGCATGCTCCCGGCCCTGCTGGTCAGTGCCGATATCAGCCCCGAGCTGCAGGAGCGCTGCATGCCCGCACACGTCACCCTGCTCGGCAAACCCCTGCTGCCGGCACGTTTGCGCCAGGCTGTGGCGGTGCTCTTGCCGGTTGTGGAAAAAGCCTAGAAGCAGAGCGAAGGCAGCGCGTGAGACGGTCGCAGTAGGCGGAGTTTTTTCACAAGCTCTCAGTTCTATAACCATCCACGCTGGCGCGCGGCGCTGACGCAGGCGGTGCGGGTGTGCACGTCGAGTTCCTGGAACAGGGTTTTCAGGTGGGTTTTTATCGTGTCTTCGGACACCCCCAGTTGCCTGCTGATGGCCTTGTTCGGCAAGCCGTCTGCCAGCAGCAGGAGAATCTGCAGTTGCCGGGGTGTGAGCTGTGGTTTTTCGCCGCCTGCCGGCGCCGGCAGGGTTTCCCCGAGCAGCACGCGGGTCACCGCCTGGCGCAGATCCTCGCTATTGGCGCTTTTCGGGATAAAACCCAGGGCACCTGCGGCCAGCGCCGTCTGAACATCCAGATTGGAGTCGCTGGCGCTGAGAATCGCCACCGGGGTCATGCGTCCTTGCTGCTGCCAGCGCTGCAGCAGTTCGAGGCCGGCTACGTCCGGCAGGCGCAAATCCAGCAGAATCAGGTCGAAATCGTGCCGGCTCAAACAGGCCTCGGCTTCGGCGGCGTTCTGCGCGGTCTGGATCTGCAGATTCGCGCAGAGCGGCGCCAGGGCCAGGCTGAGGCCGTCGAGAAAGATCCGGTGGTCATCCACCAGCAATAGGCGAAGTTGATCGGGCAAGGCAGTACAGAGTGCGGTCATGGCAGTTTCACGCGGTTTTTTGTGGTTATGGTCGCCACCCGAGTGTAACGCAAAGCGCTGGCTGGTTTAGGCGCTGGGTCACTAATGGGGGAGGGCAGGGGGGCTGGAATTGTAGGGGCCAGGGGGACGCCTAGTTCTTGCAGGCGATCCGGCGCTCTGGAATGCCTGCGCACAGCTGGCTGCCGGGTTAGGCGACCTGACTGAAGTTGCCGATGCAGCGTTGCCAGGCTTCGATGAAGTCGCGCGGGTGACCCTGTGGACGAAATACCCGGCACCATACCCGGGCCAGGGCGAACAGGTCGTCGGCAGCGGGCAATTCGCGCTGTTCCACCTCGATCAGCATCCAGGCAATGGCGGTGGCATAACGCAGGTTGACCGTCAGTTCCAGGTGCGGCGCCGCCAGAAAGGCGTGCTGACTGGCCAACCCGCGGATCTGGCTGGCCAGGTCCGGATCAAGTGCCAGGTGCTGGTCCCACAGCTGTTGATGGCGCAGTTCGGCGATGCGGTAGAGACCATGGCCACCCTGATCGTCCAGCGCCGAACCCAGCGCCGACTGGCAGGCGGCGGCGCCTAGGAGCAGGGCTTCGGCAGCAGGTGAGTGACGCCCCAGATAGATCAGAGTAGGGCGTATGACGTGCTGGATTAACTCGCAGGCTGCAATTCCCATATAGCCCTCGCGAAAAATGACCGGTGGGGCCGGGGCGCGTGGCAGCTTGTGGTCATTCTTGGAAAGGCCCCACCGGAAGCGGACTTAGCCGCTTGATTTGAAGTCTAGTGCGACCTTTCGTTTGTAAAAGACTGTTTTTAAATTGTTTTATGCTTTCGGTTATTACCTATATATCTCTTGGTACTTAGGGCGCTTTTGGCGGCGATCCGCTCGGAGCGTAGCGACAGCCCGCCAGTTTGTGCCGCGTCGTCTCGGATATCCCCTAGTCGCCCGTTGCCACGGGCCGTGCCGGGTCGGTAATCCACTCGCTCCAGGAGCCGGCATACAGCGGCGCCAGCGGGTAGCCGGCGAGGCACAGGGCGAACAGGTTGTGGCAGGCGGTGACGCCGGAGCCGCAGTAGGCCACCAGCTCGCTGGTCGGGCGCTCGCCGAGTTGCGCGGCGAAGCGCTGGCGCAGTTGGGCCGCCGGCAGGAAGCGCCCAGTGCTGTCCAGGTTGTCGGTGCAGGGCGCACACCGGGCGCCGGGGATATGCCCGGCAACCGGGTCGAGCGGCTCCACCTCGCCGCGAAAACGCGGCAGGGCGCGGGCGTCGAGCAGGGTCAGTTGCGGATGGGTGAGGCGTTGTTGCAACTGGTCGGCATCGACCAGCAGGCTGGCGTCGGCCTGGCCGTCGAAGTCGCCGGGTGCGGGGTTCGACAGCGCCGGGGTCAAGTCGAAACCGGCCTGACTCCAGGCCTGCAGGCCGCCGTCGAGCAGGTAGACGCCCTTCCGCTTGCCCAGCCAGGCGAGCAACCACCAGGCGCGGGCGGCGAAGGTGCCGGGGCCGTCGTCGTACAGCACCACCGTGCTGCTGTCGTTCAGGCCCCATGCGCGCAGGCGCGCCAGCAATTGGACTGGCTCCGGCAAGGGGTGGCGGCCGCTGATACCCTTATGGATCGGCCCGGACAGGTCACGTTCGAGATCGGCGAACTGGGCCCCGGCGATATGCCCGGCGCTGTAACTGCGCTGACCGTAGGCCGGATCATCCAGGGCGAAGCGGCAGTCGAGGATGAGCAGATCGGGTTGGCCCAGGCGGGCCTGGAGTTGGTCGGCGTTGAGCAGTTGGGCGAGGGGCATGGCGGGCGTCCTGGGCAAGAGCGGATTGGAGGCATGATAAACCGCAGCATGGGCTATGCCGTATCTGTCTGTTGATCCGGCAAGTCGGGAATATTGTCATTGGCCGATTTTGTCCAGCGTTGATGCACCAGATGGCTGGCGGTTTGGGCTAAAGTCGGCCGCCCTATTGTATGTTTCCCATTGAACGAGGTGTCTGTGCCCCCGCTGATCATGGTTGCGGCTTTTACCCTGCTGGCCGGCATTGCCATGCCGCTGGGGGCGGCGCTGGCCAGTGTCGAGCGAATTCGACCGCGCTGGCTGGAGACCGAGTTCAGGCACGGCGTAGTCGCTTTCGGCGGTGGCGCGCTGCTGGCCGCGGTGGCGTTGGTGCTGGTGCCGCAAGCCATTGTCGAAATGCAGCCGTTGCCGGCTGCGCTGTGGTTCTTCGCCGGCGGTGGTGCGTTTATGGCGCTGGATATTCTGCTGTACCGAATGAGTGCCTCGGGCAGTCAGTTGGCCGCCATGTTGACGGACTTTATTCCGGAGTCGCTGGCGTTGGGTGCCACTTTTGCCCTCGGTGGTCGGGGTGCATTCCTGCTGGCCGGCTTGATGGCGCTGCAGAACTTGCCGGAAGGCTTTAACGCCTATCGGGAGTTACGTGGTTCGACGGACTACAGCCGCGCCAAAATAGTATTCATGTTCAGCGTCATGGCGCTGCTTGGGCCGCTGGCAGGCGTATCGGGCTATTTGTGGTTGGCGAATTCGCCTCAGTGGGTGGCGGCAATCATGCTGTTCGCCGCAGGCGGCATCCTCTACTCGGTGTTTCAGGATATCGCGCCCCAGGCCCAGTTGAAGAAGCATTGGGCACCGGCGCTGGGTGCCTTGCTGGGGTTTATGCTGGGGATGGTCGGGCACATGCTTACGGTGCTGTGAGGGCTGCTGTATGGTTCAGCCCCTTTCGAACTCAACGGGTCATGAGACTGCCATGAAGCGCTTTGTATTGCTGGATACCGCCCCGATTCCCGATGGCTCCGGGGCGCTCTGCCTGTTCGAGTACGGCGAGGACTTCGTGATCAAGATTGCCGGTGGCGATGGCGGTCAGCTGATGAACACGCGCATGCACGGTTCAGAAGATGCCCTGGCGGCGATTCCCTGCAAAAAAGTCGCCGGCCGTCCGGATTCGCGGGTATTGATCGGTGGTCTGGGCATGGGCTTCACCCTGGCGGCGGCCCTGCAGAACCTGGGCAAGACCGCCGAAGTGGAAGTCGCCGAGCTGGTGCCGGGCGTGGTCGAGTGGAACCGTGGCCCGCTGGGGGCCAAGGCCGGTTACCCGCTGCTCGATCCGCGCACGCGGGTGTTGCAGGCGGATGTGGCCAACAGCCTGAAGACGGCGGACAAGCGTTACGACGCGATCATGCTGGATGTCGACAACGGCCCCGAGGGCCTGACCCAGAAACGCAACAGCTGGCTGTATTCCGCGCAAGGCTTGCTGCGTTGTCACCAGGCGTTGCGCGCCAAGGGCGTACTGGCCGTATGGTCGGCCAGCGCCGACAGCAAGTTCGCCGACAAGGTGCGCAAGGCCGGCTTCAAGGTCGAAGAGGTGCAGGTCTACGCCCATGGCAACAAGGGCATGCGCCACACCATCTGGATCGCCGAGAAGCTGTAGGCGGGTGCGGGCTACGAAGTCGATACCGCGTAGCGTTGGCGCGCTCAGCGAATCTTCAGCCGGCCGATGCGGTCGTTATCCAGGCTGCCGAAGTACAGGTAATCGCCCACCGGCTTGACCGAGGTGACCATGCGCAGGTGGGTGCCGCTGGTGTCGTGCAGGCTGCGCACGATCTCGCCCTGTTCGTTGAGGGCGATGGCGAAGCCGTAGGGAATCGCCTTGGGCCAGAGTGCGCGCGGCAGTTTGGCCAACTGCGCCTTGAGCCAGGGGTGGCGATGGAGGAAGTCCGCATCGGCCTTGCGTGGTGTCGGCAGGGCGACCCAGAAGGTGCCGGCGCGGTCGCCTTGCAGGTTGTCCGGCAGGCCCGGCAGGTTGTCGATGAACACGTCCTGGGTGCCGGCTTTCTCGCCCTTGAGCCAGTAGCGGCTGATGCGGTAGCGGTAGGTTTCGTTGACCAGCACGAAGTCCTCATTGGCCGACAGCGCCACGCCGTTGGCGAAATACAGGTCCTTGAGCAGCACGCGGGTCTCGCCGCTATTCGGGTTGTAGCTGAGCAGGCGGCCGTGGGGGCGGGCTTCGAGCAGATCGAGCAAGTAATCCGGTTGCGCGAAACGCGAGGAGGCGTCGCTGAAATAGATGGTGCCGTCGCTGGCGATGTCCAGGTCGTCGGTGAACTTGAAGGGCAGGCCTTCGGCTTCGCTGGTCAGTACCTGGATCTGCCCTTGCGGGTCGATGGACAGCAGGCCCTTGTAGGCGTCGGCGACGATCAGGTTACCGGCGGCGTCGAAGTCCATGCCCAGCGGCCGGCCCCGGGTGTCGGCGAAGGGCGTGACACTGCCGTCGGCCTCGAGGCGCACGATGCGGCCGTCATGCTGGCCGCTGTAGACCCGGCCCTGGGTGTCCACTGCGGTGTCTTCCGGGCCGTGCAGCTGGCCGCGGCCGAGCAGTTCGGCCTTCATCAGGGTGTCGTTGGGTTCCAGTACGCCGGTCATAGCCGGGGCGGGCGGCGCCTGCCAGGCCAGCGGGTCGATGGGACTGGGGGTGATGGCCAGGTAGATCGCCACGGCGGCGATCAGCAGGACGAGTAGGCCAAGCAGTTTCTTCATTGCGCGTATTCCTTGTGCTGAAGCGTGCGAGCGGTCGCCAGATTACACAGTAAGCAGGCCGCAAGGCGAGATTGGCCGGCGCTCAGGGTGTGCTGGGCACCAGGGTCGGGTCAGCCAGACATTCGCTCAGGCGGTCGTAGACCAGGCGCACACGCGGCGCTACCGGGCCGCGCTGCGGGCGGTAGATGAACAGCTCCCAGGGCGGTGGCCGGTGTTCGTCGAGCAGGCTGAGCAACGTGCCGTTGTGCAGCGCCGGCAGTACCAGATAGCTGGGCAGTTGGCCGATCGCCAGACCGCCCAGTACGGCGTCCAGTTCGACCTCCTGATCGTCGGTGGTGAAACTCGGTTTGGCCGGCTGCAGATGACGGTCACCCGCGAAATACCAGGGCCAGGGGCGGCCGCTGCCGCGGTCAACCAGGGTGCTGGTAGGCAGTGCGTGCAGGGCTTCCAGACTGTCCGGCGTACCGCTCCTGGCCAGCAGTTCAGGGGTGGCAACGACGAACAGGGGGATATGCGCCACGGCGCGGGCAATGTAGCGGCGATCGCGGATGAAGCCGATGCGCACGCCGATGTCTACTTGTGCATCCACGGCATCGGTTATCGCGTCCGACAGGCGCAGGTCGAAGTCGATCTGCGGGTATTCGCTCATCAGTTCGCCGAGCACCGGCATGACGAACCGTCGACCCACGGCCTGGGGCGCGGTGATGCGCACTCGCCCGGCCAGGTCGCTGACTGGTTGCTGAACGTTGTTCTGGAACAGCTCATCGAAACTGTTCAGGGTTTGCTGCGCCTGGCCAGCCAGTTGGGCGCCGAACGCGGTGATCTGCACCTGGCGGGTGCTGCGGTGAAACAGCAGTTCGCCGAACAGTTGCTCCAGTTCCTTGATCGCCCGCGTCACGCTTTGCGGAGAAACCCCGAGGCGGCTGGCGGCCTCGCGGAAGTTGTTGGTGTGCGCGGCGACCGTGAAGATCCGCAGCATTTCCATTCGATTGAGCACGCTATGGGCCTTGCTGGAGGGGTGGGAGGCTGTCGGTTTATTTGTTCCAGTATATGGAATTCCTAAATCCAGACTATTCCATTAATCGGATGGAAAGGGCCCGGCATACTCTGGCCGTATTAGTCCTTGTGCAACCAGAGAGGAAATTCCCATGAGCAACAATATCGCCGGCAAAGTTATCGTGATTACCGGAGCCAGCAGCGGCCTCGGCGAAACCACCGCACGCCACCTGGCTGCCCTGGGTGCTTCGCTGGTACTGGGGGCACGGCGCCAGGAAAACCTCGACCGGATTGTCAGCGAGATCACCGCAGCAGGCGGCAAGGCCGTGGCCTTTGCCACCGATGTCACAGTGGCAAGTGACGTCAATGCGCTGGTTCAGGGGGCGCTGGACACCTTTGGCCGCATCGATGTGCTGGTCAACAACGCCGGGCTCATGGCCATTGCGCCCATGGCCCAGGGGCGCACCGACGAGTGGGATCGGATGATCGACATCAACATCAAGGGCGTGCTCTACGGCATCGCCGCCGCCTTGCCGCACATGCAGAAGCAGGAGAGCGGGCACATCATCAATATCGCCTCGGTAGCGGGGATCAAGGTATTCGCCCCGGGCGGTACGGTATACAGCGGCACCAAATACGCGGTGCGCGCCATCACCGAAGGCCTGCGCATGGAAGTGGGGGCGAAGATCCGCACCACCATCATTTCCCCCGGTGCGGTGGATTCGGAACTCAAGCACGGTAGCTCCGACGAAGCCTCGAGCCAGGCAGTCAAGGATTTCTATCAGCAGGCCATCCCGTCCGACTCGGTGGCCCGCGCCATTGCCTATGCCATCGAGCAGCCAGCCGAGGTGGAAATCAATGAAGTGGTGCTGCGCCCGACCGTTCAGGACTTCTGATTCCGGACGCAATACCCGGCAATGGGTCGGGGCGATATATACTGCGCGGCATTCTTGATGGGAGCGCCGCGTGGCTATTGATATTCACTGGATTCGTGACAACGCCAGTCTGGCGCAGCACTGCGCCAGCTGGCGCAACCTGCCATTCGTGGCGGTAGACACCGAATTTATGCGGGTCGACACCTTTTATCCGATTGCCGGCCTGCTGCAGGTCAGCGAAGGCGAGCGTGCCTACCTGATCGATCCGCTGCTGATCGACGACTGGGCGCCGTTCGCCGAGTTGCTGCAGGACCCGGCCGTGGTCAAGGTGTTGCATGCCTGCAGCGAGGACCTGGAAGTCTTCCTGCGTCTGACCGGCAGCCTGCCCGTGGCCCTGTTCGACACCCAGCTGGCCGCCGCCTACCTCAATCTCGGTTTCTCCATGGGCTATTCGCGCCTGGTCCAGGCGGTGCTGAACATCGAACTGCCCAAGGGCGAAACCCGCTCGGATTGGTTGCAACGCCCGCTCACCGAGACCCAGGTCAGCTACGCCGCCGAGGACGTGCTGCACCTGGCGGAGGTCTATAACCTGCTGCAGCAACAGCTGTCGGCCGAGAAAAACGCCTGGGTGCTGGAAGACGGCGCCGAGCTGGTGGCCAACCTGGGCCGTGAAATCGCTCCGGAAGATGCCTACCGCGAGGCCAAGCTGGCCTGGAAGCTGTCCCGCGCGCAACTGGCGGTGCTGCGCGAACTCTGCGCCTGGCGCGAGCGCGAGGCCAGAGCGCGCAACCAGCCGCGCAACCGCATCATCCGCGAGCATTCGCTGTGGCCGTTGGCCCGTACCCAGCCGAACAACCTGGTGGCGCTGGCGCGGATCGAGGACATGCACCCGAAAACAGTGCGTCAGGACGGCGAGTTCCTCCTCCAGCTGATCAAGGACGCAGCCGCCACGCCGCCGGAAGACTGGCCCGAGGCGCTGCCCGAACCCTTGCCGCTGGAAGCCTCGACGCTGCTGAAGAAACTGCGCGCCATCGGCCAGCGCGAAGGCGAACGGCTGAACATCGCCCCGGAGCTGATGCTACGCAAGAAAACCCTCGAAGCCCTGCTGAAGACCGGCTACCCCAATGGCCCCTACCAGTTGCCGGACTCGCTGCGTGGCTGGCGCCGTGAATTGATGGGCCAGGTCCTGCTCGATTGCCTGGCCGGCGAAGGAGAATCCGCGTGAAACGCATCTGTTCGATCTACAAAAGCCCGCGCAAGAACGAGATGTACCTCTACGTGCTGAAAAGCGATGCCCTGGAGCGCGTACCGGAAAGCCTGCTGGCGGCGTTCGGCCCACCGACCCTGGCCTTCAGCATGGTGCTCACCCCGGAGCGCACGCTGGCTCGCGAGGATATTCACGCGGTTCTGGATAACCTCGAGAAGCAGGGCTACCACCTGCAGATGCCGCCGCCGGAAGATGAATACATCGAGCACCTGCCGGACGAACTGTTGCGGCGCAACGATCCGATATGACTGTCATGCGCGTCCTGATCGGCGAAACCGAACATCTCCGCTATGCCGAGCTGCTGCGCCAGGCGGTGCCCGAGCTCGAGCTGCACGGCAGCGCCGACCCGCTCGAACTGGCGCACTGGGCGGGTAGCTGCCCGCTCTGGCTCGGTCAGCCGGATCTGCTCGCGACCCTGCTGGCTCAGGGGCACAAGCCGCAGTGGCTGCAATCGACCTGGGCCGGCATCACGCCACTGCTGGCCGCCGATCTGCCGCGCGATTACCAGCTGAGCCGCGCGGTCGGTATCTTCGGCCAGGTGATGGCCGAGTACGTGCTGTGTCACCTGCTGGCCCACGAGCGCCAGCTGTTCGCCCGCCTGGCCG
Source organism: Pseudomonas sp. (assembly GCF_033723075.1). Taxonomy (GTDB): domain Bacteria; phylum Pseudomonadota; class Gammaproteobacteria; order Pseudomonadales; family Pseudomonadaceae; genus Aquipseudomonas. The sequence goes on along the minus strand of NZ_JAWVXU010000003.1, from coordinate 304,099 downwards.
CCCAGGTCGAACAGCGCTGGGACAGCCGCCTGCCGCAGAGCCTGGCCGGGCGCCGGGCGCTGATCGTCGGCTGCGGCGACATCGGCCTGAGCGTGGCACGCTTTCTCGCCCCCTTCGGCATCGAGCTGTACGGCGTGGCCAGTCGCGCGCGCGCGTTGGCGCCTTTTGTCGAAGTGGCCGGGGTCGATCAGCTGCCGCGCCTGGCCAGCCAGGCCGACTACCTGATCAACCTGTTGCCGGACACCCCGGCCACCCGCGACATCTACGACGCCGTGCTGTTCTCCCGGCTCAAGCCCGGCGCGCTGCTGATCAACGCCGGGCGTGGCGTGGCGGTGGTCGATGCCGATCTGGTCGCGGCGCTGCAGCACGGCCAATTGGCCGGCGCGGTGATCGACGTCTGCCGCCAGGAGCCGCTACCCGCCGGGCATCCGTTCTGGAGCGCGCCGCGCCTGTTGCTCACCGGGCACAGCTCCGCACCGACCGAGCCGCGGCTGATGGCCCAGTTGTTCGTCGACAATCTGCGCCGTTACCAGGCCGGCAGCGAGTTGCGCGGCGCAGTGGATTTTGCCCGCGGCTATTGAGTCGCAGCCTTGCAGTCTTCCCCGGATTGCATCCCCGGGCCATGCAACCATCTCGATGATGCCGGCGGGTAGGGTGCGTCTTGCGCACCAGCGATTGATTGAAGGCACCTGGTGCGCACGGCGCACCCTACGCTGGCGTGTTGCTGCATTGCCTGCCATTCGGCCCGGCGGCCTTGGACTTGGGCAGGCGGCGCGCTAGACTGCCGACCTTTTCGCCAGTCACCGTACCCTCGCCATGGCCGCCAAAGTCGAACCCTTCTGGAAACGCAAAACCCTCGAGCAACTCGACCAGGACGAGTGGGAGTCGCTGTGCGACGGCTGCGGCCTGTGCTGCCTGCAAAAACTCGAGGATGACGATGACGGCAGCGTTTATTACACGCGCATCGCCTGCAAGCTGCTCGACCTGAAGAGCTGTCGTTGCACGGACTACAGCAACCGCCGGCAATTCGTGGCCGATTGTATCCAGCTCACCCCGGCCCAGGCCGACCAGTTCCAGTGGCTACCGCCGACCTGTGCCTATCGCCTGGTCAGCGAGGGCAAGGATCTGCTGTTGTGGCATCACCTGGTCTGCGGCGATCCGGATCAGGTGCATCAGCAGCGCATTTCCCAGTCGGGGCGTATGCTCAGCGAAAACAGCGTGGCCGAAGAGGATTGGGAAGAGCACCTTATTTTCCGCGCCGGCTGAGGCCGGGCGCGGTGTAAATAGGCTATGTCTGCACTAGTGGTTGAGATGCACTTCTTGACAGCAAATCTGCGCGCCCGGCCCATGAAATTGCTCTTCAACCAATAACGGCTACATCGCCTTTAAATAGCTATAACGATCAGCTGGTATTGAATTGCATGACCTCTATACGGTCTATGCAAGGCCCCACCCCGTCCCGCCAAGGAACTGCCCCTCATGTCGATTCGCCGCAGCTTGTTGCCCGCCCTGTTGTTGAGTCTGTGCGCCACGCCCCTCTGGGCGGCGCAGAAGGTCGACCTGGATTACCACGTGCGCTTTCTGCCGGAGAGCGATCAGGCCGAAGTCAGCCTGACCCTGGAGGATGGCGAGCGAGTCCGCAGCCTGGCGTTCAATCTGGGCGACAAGGGCTATTACAGCGACTTCAGCGGCGACGGCGAGTGGACCCAGGAAAGCCCCGAGCGCGGCGTCTGGGAGCCGGGCAAAGGCGTGGCGAAGCTGACCTACCGCGTGCGGATCAATCGGCCGCGTGCGAAGGACGGTTTCGACGCCCGCATGACCGAGGACTGGGCCTTGCTGCGCGGCGACGACCTGGTACCCAGCGCCAAACTGCGTCAACAGGGCAAGACCGAGCTGGTCGCGCGCCTGCAGTTCGAACTGCCCAAGGGCTGGCGCGGCGTCGAAACCGGCTGGCCGCGGATCGGCAAGGACAAGTTTCGCATCGACAACTCGCAGCGCAAGTTCGATCGCCCGACCGGCTGGATCGTCGCCGGCAAGATAGGCACCCGCCGGGCCAAACTCGGCGAGACCGACGTGACCGTCGCCGCGCCGATCGGCGAGGGCATGCGCCGCATGGACATCCTCACCCTGTTGACCTTCGTCTGGCCGGAAGCCCAGGCGGTGTTCCCGCGTGACCCGGCCAAGCTGCTGATCGTTGGTGCCGGCGATCCGATGTGGCGCGGTGGCCTGTCGGCGCCCAATTCCTATTACATGCACGCCGATCGCCCACTGGTCAGTGAAAACGGTACCAGCTCACTGGTGCATGAACTGGTGCACGTGTTCGGCCGCATTCAGGCGCGCGATCGCAGCGACTGGATCGCCGAAGGGCTGGCCGAGTACTACGCCATCGAACTGGTGCGCCGCGCGGGAGGCCTGAGCGAAGAGCGCTACCAGAAGGTTCGCGAGCAGCAAGTTGAGTGGAGTAAATCGGTGAAGAGCCTGCGCAGCGCCAATGCCAGCGGTGCGGTGACCGCCCGCGCGGTCCTGCTGTTGCAGGAGCTGGATCGGGAAATCCGCCAGAAGACCAAGGGCAGTACCGAGCCGCGTTCGCTGGACGATGTCACCCGTGGCCTGATGCGCCTGGACAAGGTCAGTACCAAGGACTTTATCGAGATCAGCGAGAACGTGATGGGCGGCGCTTCCAAGGTGCTCGACAGCAAGCTGTTGCGTTAAACCCGCCCCTCGGTAAGCATGCGCGCAGTTGCCCGAATCAGGAGCCCGCATGCGCCGTCTGCCATCCCTTACCGCGCTGCGCACTTTCGAGTGCGCGGCGCGCCATGCCCATTTCGGCCGCGCAGCCAGTGAGCTGTGCGTCACCGACAGCGCCGTCAGCCACCAGATTCGCCAGCTGGAAGAACAGCTGGGCACGCCCTTGTTCGTCCGCGAAGGTCGCCAGATCAGCCCCACGCCGGCGGCGCAGCGTCTGTTGCAGCGTGTGCAACAGGCCTTCGAGCTGATCCTGGATGCCTGCGACGAGTTGCGCGACCCCGGCTCCCAGGCTGTGGTGCGGGTCGCGGTCACCGCCGAACTGGCGCAGAAATGGCTGGTCAGCCGCCTGGCCGACTTCAGCGCGCGCCACCCGCAGATCACCCTGCACCTGCACGAGCAACCGCTGGAAGCCTGCATACCGGGGCCGGAGATCGATCTGGCGATTACCTATGGCACCGGCCCCGAGGATGCCAGCGCCTATTTCGTACGGCCGCTGCCGACCCTGCAGTTTTTTCCGGTATGCAGCCCGAGGCTGTTCAATCAGGGCACGCTCAAGCATCCCCGGGATCTGGCCCGCCACTGCCTGCTGCACGACGATCAGGACGGCAAGACCTGGACCGCCTGGTTGACCAGCCATGCCGGCGATATCCAGCCGACGCGCCACCTCTATCTGGGCCATGCCGGGCTGACCCTGGAGGCAGCCGCGCAAGGCCAGGGGGTGGCCATGGGCGATAACCTGACTGCCGCCGAGGACCTCGCCGCCGGCCGCCTGGTACGCCCCTTCAGCGCCAGCGTGGCGTCCCTCGGCCAGTACGCCCTGGTTTGCGAGCGGCTGCGTCTGGACAAGCCCGCGGTGGTGAACTTCTTAGATTGGTTGAGTGATCACTTGGCTGATTGATGAATTTAATTCATTGATTCCGTAAAAATCGTCGTTGGCAGCCCGCCGGAAACGCCGCGTACTGTGCGCACATCTCTCCAGCACAAACGAGGTGTAGCTATGGCGCGTTCCCTGACTTCCATCCCCAAGGCCGACGGCTTCCGCCTGCCCGGCGAGTTCGAGCCCAAGGCCGGTTGCTGGCTCGGCTGGCCGGAGCGCACGGACGTGTGGCGCAATGGCGCCAAGCCGGCGCAGAAGGTCTGGGTCGATATCGTCACGGCCATTGCCAGCAGCGAGCCGGTCACCGTGTGCGCCTCGGCCAGCCAGTACGCCAACGCCCGACGCCAGCTGCCGCCCCAGGTGCGGGTGGTGGAAATGACCTGCAACGACACCTGGTTCCGCGACAGCGGCCCGGCCTTCCTGGTCAATGACGACAGCGGTGAGGTGCGCGGCGTGGACTTCGAGTTCAACGCCTACGGCGGCCTCGATGGCGGTCTCTACTACCCCTGGGACAAGGACGACCAGATCGCCCAGAAGATCCTCGAGATCGAAGGCTTCGATCGCTACCGCGCGCCCTTTATCGCCGAGATGGGCGGTATCCAGAGCGATGGCCAGCGCACCCTGCTGACCACCGAACAGTGCCTGCTTAACCGCAACCGCAACGCTCACGTGGGCAAGGCCGAGATGACCCGCAGGCTCTCCGATTACCTGGGCGCCGAGCAGGTGATCTGGCTGCCGCGCGGCTGCAAGTTCGATGAAACCGACGGCCATATCGACGACCTGGCCTGCTTCGTGCGCCCCGGCGTGGTGGTGCAGCAGTGGACGGACGACCGTAGCGATCCGCAGTGGGAAATCTACCAGGAGGCCTACGACATCCTGCGCAGCACCCGCGACGCACGGGGCCGCGAACTCGTGGTGCACAAGCTGGCGCAACCACGGCTGCTGGAGTGGACGGCGGAGGAGGCCGCCGGGCTGGATCAGAACGACGGCACCCACCTGCGCCAGGCCGGCACGCAGATCTGCGCCTCCTATATCAACTATTACGCCGGCAACTCGGCCATCGTCGTGCCGCTGTTCAATGACCCCAATGATCGCGTGGCCCAGGCCACCCTGGCCGAGCTGTTCCCCAGGCAGCGCATCATCGGTATCGAGAACTCGCGGGAAATCCTCCTCGGTGGCGGCAACGTCGCCTGCATCACCATGCCGCAATACGCCGCGCCACGTGCCTAAGGAGATTCGCCATGTCCGTGCATCCTCTGCTTGTCGCCATGGGCCTTGGGCTCGCCAGTCTGGCCGCCCAGGCCGAAACCGGCAAAGCCCGGGTCAACCTGTATATCTGGAGCGAGTATATGGCTCCCGATACCTTGAGCCGCTTCGAGGAACAGAGCGGTGTGCGTGTGGTGGTCGATCACTTCGACTCGCTGGAAACCGTTGAAACCAAGTTGCTGACCGGGGGCAGTGGCTACGATCTGGTGCTGACCGCCGGCCAGCACCTCAGCCGGGCCATCGCCAGCGGTGCCCTGCAGCCGCTGGATAAAACCCGACTGGCGCATTTCGCCGGGCTGGATGCCGAGTTCGTCGAGCATATGGCCGCCTTCGATCCGGGCAACCGCTATGCCGGCATCTATGTCTGGGGCACCACCGGTATCGGCTACCAACAGCAGGCCATAGCCACGCGCATGGTGGATGCGCCGACCGACAGTTGGGCGATGTTGCTCGATCCCCAGGTGGTGTCGCGCTTCGCCGATTGCGGGGTGAGTTACCTCAACGACCCCAACGAGGTGTTCGCCGCGGCCTTCCGCTATCTGGGGCTGGATATCAACCGGCAGAGCCTGGATGACTTGAAACTGGCCGAAGCGCACCTGGCCAAGGTGCGTCCTTCTATTCGTTACTTTGACAACGATCGCAATATCAGCGACCTGGCCAATGGCAATACCTGCCTGGCGATGTCCTGGAACGGCAACGTGTCGATCGCTGCGGCTCAGGCCGCCGAGGCGGGCAAGACGTACAGCCTGCGCTACCGCATCCCCAAGGAGGGCACCCTGCTCTGGTTCGACGCCATGGTCATCCCCAAGGACGCGCCCAACCCGCAGGCGGCCCATGCGCTGATGGACCACCTGATGCAGCCCGAGATCATCGCCGCCGTCACCAACAGCATCTACTACGCCAGCGCGGTGCCGGCGGCCAATTCCAGCGTCGATCCGGCCATCCTCAACGACCCCGGCACCTATCCGCCACAGGAGGTGCGCGCCGGGCTCTATACCAAGAACGACAACGCCAAGGCCTTCAACCGCGCCCTGACCCGGGCCTTTAGCCGGCTTAAGTCCGGGACCTAGGGTGCGCTGCGCGCACCGCGGCCTTTGTGGTTCCTCGCGACATATCCCCGCCGTCCAGCGACAGCAGTTTGATCGGCCGCGGACTGGAAGATCGGCGTTTAATCCCGGTGCGCACGGCCTAGGCGGCCCCGCGCCCTACGGAACCGTCGCCAGCCCAGCGCGGTGCTGTATTTCGGGGATGCCGTCCCGAAGGCCTATTTGAATTTGGGCCCGGACTTGGTGTTGTTGCCCTTGGCCATGCGGTCGTAGAGCACGACGTTGACCGTGGCCGCCAGGTTCATGCAGCCCTGGGTGGGGATATAGATCACGTCCTCGCACCAGGCGCGGATCTCCTTGTCCAGCGAGCCGTCTTCCGGGCCGAAGATGTAGATCGCGCGATCCGGGTGGGTGTACTGCGGCAGTGCCCGCGCGCCTTCGACCAATTCCACCGCGACCGGCGTGCAGCCCAGCGGGATGATCTGCTGCAGATCCTCGACGCCGATCAACGGAATATCCATATAGATGCGCTTGGTGTCGGTGACGAAGTCGCGGGCGCGCTCATAGCGCTTGCCGGTGTAGAACACCGAGGCCGCCCCATAGCAACCGGCGGCGCGCATTACCGCACCGACGTTCTCCGGGGATTTGGGGTTGAATAAACCAATGCAGCTGTATCGTTTGTTCGCCACGAAGCCAGGCCTATACGCAAAGGGCGGCAGTATAAGGCCTGGCGGCATTGCTGCCAGGGCAATCGGATGAAGCTGCATGCTGGGGCTGATGGGATTACGGCATCGATTGGCCGAGCGCCCGCCGGATTTGTGCCGCGCTGCCGAACCAATGGTGCACTGCCTGCGGCGAGTGACACCCTACGGGGCGCGGTTCGCTCGAGGTCATTGGTCGGAGCAGCGGGCGTTTGGAGGCGGCCGCAGTCGGCGGGGGTTGTCCCAATCGCTCAGTCTTTGCTTTTCAGCAGGGCGGCCAGGTCGGCGAATGCCTTGTGGGTCGATTTCGGCCCCTGCGGGCTGGCGGTCGAGCCTTCGCTGAAGTACTGCTGGTCGGTGTAGCGCGCGTGCTCGTTATCGTGGCAATACAGGCACAGCAACTCCCAGTTGGAGCCGTCTTGCGGGTTGTTGTCGTGGTTGTGATCGCGGTGGTGCACGGTCAATTCGCTCAGGCGCTTGCCGGCAAACTCCCGGGCACAACGGCCGCAGACATGCGGGTACATCTTCAGGGCTTTATCCCGGTAGCCTTCCTCGCGACTGCGCTGGGCATCGGCGAGGATGCGGTCGAGCTTGGCGGTAGGCGAGGGTGATTTGTCCGTGCTCATGGCTTGTCTCGTGGCGGTATGCTGATGCCGACAGTGTAGCCCTGCCGGTGGTCGGCGAAAACAGCCGGGCGGGCACTTATCGGCGGTGTGCGCAGCCCAATGCCCAAGAGTCTCATTAAAGGGAGGTGGATGATGCGCCTGACCAGCGTGCTACTGCTGTGCCTGACGGTTCTGTACGGTGCGGCGATTCAGGCCCGGGACTATCCCCCGTCGACGCCCCGGGAACGGCCGGCCGGCTCGCCCGGCACTGCCACGCCGCAGCCCTTCGTCCAGCCGCAGCCGCGCAATCTGCCGACTCCTGCGCCGAATACGCCACCTCTGCTCAACGACGGTACGGGTTACAAGGCCAAGCCACCTGGCGGTACCCTGGCTCCGCCGGATGGCGAGTTGCCGCTGCTGGAACAGCAACGCCAGCGCAACAGCCAGGGCTTGCCGGGTAGCCGCAAGGGCGGCGACTGAACTGGCCAGGTCGGCGTAGGGTGGATCGGGGCGCGTAGCTGACGCTTTACCCATCCACCACCACCAACGATGGTGGATGAAAAAGGCGTCATCCACCCTACCTGGCTGCATCAGGTCTGCCTAGATCTGATGCTCGACCAGTTGCCCGTCGACCATGCGCAGGCGCTTGGACATGGCCACTGCGATGGCGCGGATGACCTGGGCGGCGGACTTGGGGGCCTCGTGCAGCATCTTCTCCAGCGAGTCCCGGGCCAGGACCAGCAAGGTGCAGTCGCTGGCGGCGATGCAACTGGCCGAGCGTCTTTCGCCGTCCAGTACCGCCATTTCGCCGAAGGCACGACCCTTGCGCAGCTTGGCGATCTCGACCGTTTCGCCGCTGGAGTTGGTCTTGCGGATCGACACCGCGCCGAAGTGGATGATGCACATGAAGGTGCCGGCATCGCCCTCGTGGCAGATGATTGCATCCGGCTCATATCTACTGATGTTGAAATAACCAGCCGCGCTGAGTATTTCGCTGGGTTGCAGGCCATTGAACAGGCCGCAATCGAGCAGCATGTTGCGGATTTCGTCGATCAGAAAAGAAGTGTCTGGCATGAGTGTTCTGCTGCGTCGGGCCGGTATCGGTTTGACGTTAGCCGGCCGGCTCAGGCTTGCCAACTGCCGTTTGCGCGAAGCTGTGAAGGCGTGCGCAGTTGGGTATCTTTTCAGCACGCTGGAGCGTGGCAACAAGCATAAACGCCTTCCCCGGTTGCGCTGGCGCTTATGCGGGCCACTCCTTTGAATGAGCGGCGATACCCATCAAGCCACTCTGCCGGTTATCCCCGCTTGAACACCTTGAGCAGGAAGGCGTACTCCAGCGCCACGTCCCTGAGCGCCTGGTAGCGCCCGCTCATGCCGCCATGGCCGGCATCGAGGTCGGTCTTGAGCAGCAGCAGGTGGTTATCGGTCTTGGTGGCCCGCAGTTTGGCCACCCACTTGGCCGCTTCCCAGTACTGCACGCGGCTGTCGTTGTAGCCGGCCACGGCGAGGATCGCCGGGTAGGCCTGGGCTTTGACGTTCTCGTAGGGCGCGTAGCCTTTGATCCGCTCGAACACTTCGGGATCGTGCGGGTCGCCCCATTCGTCGTACTCGGTGACGGTCAGCGGCAGGTCGGGGTTCTGCATGGTGTTGAGCACGTCGACGAAGGGCACCTCGGCGATGGCGGCGGCGAACAGCTCGGGGCGCTGGTTGAGCACCGCGCCGATCAGCAGGCCGCCGGCGCTGCCGCCGCTGATGGCGAGCTGGGCCGGGCTGGTGTAGCCGCTGGCGATCAGGTGCTCGGCGCAGGCGATGAAGTCGCCGAAGCTGTTGTGCTTGTGCTCCAGCTTGCCGGCTCGGTACCAGGCTTCGCCCAGCTCGCCGCCGCCGCGCACGTGGGCGATGGCAAAGACGAAGCCGCGCTCGAGCAGGCTCAGGCGCGCGTGGGAGAACCAGGGGTCGAGGCTTTCGCCGTAGGCACCGTAGCCATAGAGATAGAGCGGGGCAGGCTGGCCAAATACGTCACGCTTGGCCACCAGGCTGATGGGCACCTGGGTGCCGTCCGCTGCGCTGGCCCAGAGGCGTTGGCTGACATAATCGTCGGCGTCGAACGGGCCCAGCACCGGGGTTTCCTTGAGCACCTGCTGGGCGCCGTCGGCGAGGGTCAGTTGGCGGATCTGCGCCGGACGGTTGAGCGCCTCGTAGCGCAGGCGAATCACCGGGCTGGCGAACTCCAGGGTGTCCTGCACGTAGAGGCTGTAGGCCGCATCCGGCAGGTTGACCCGGTAGGCTTGCTGGCCCTGGGCGTGCACCTCGATGATCGGCAGGCCGCCTTCGCGCAGGCTTAGGGTCAGCGCGCTGTCGTTCAGACTCACGCCTTCGAGCATCACCTGCGGATCATGGCCGCGCAGTTCGCTCCAGCGCTCGCGGGTCGGCGTCTGCGCGGCGGCGCTGTCTTCCTTGACGCAGTACAGGGCGAAGTTGATCCCGCTCTGGTTGCTGCGGATCAGCCAGGCCCAGTCGCCCTCGACCTTGCCGTGGTCGACGTAATATTCGTGGCCTTCCTCGCGCGGCGCCAGGCAGCTGAACGTGGCGTCCGGCGTGTCGGCATCCAGCACCCAGGCCTCGCTGGTGGTCTTGCTGTTGAGCAGCAGCACCAGCTGGCGCTCGGAGCTGGCGCGGTAGCAGTTGAGGAAGAAGCGCCCGTCGGCCTCGTGGAACACCAGCTCGGCCGCATCGCTGCCGAGGCGATGACGGTACAGCTTGTGCGGGCGATGGCAGTCGTCCAGCTCGCCGAAGAACAGGGTCTGGCTGTCGTTGGCCCAGGTCATGCTGCCGTCGCAGTCGGCGAACGGCAGCTGGCTGATCGCGCCTGTGGCCAGTTCCTTGACGAACAGCTGGTAAACCTCGTCGCCGCTGGTGTCCAGGCTGTAGGCCAGGCGCCGGTGATCCTGGCTGACGCTGAAAGTGCCGAGCGAGAGAAAACCGCCGTCCGCCAGGGCATTGGGGTCGAGCAGCAGTTGCTCGGCGTCTTCGTCGACATCGAGCGAAGCATCGGCCGGGCGTGGGCAGCGGTAGTAACGCGGGTATTCGTCACCGGCGGTGGTGCGCTGATAGTACAGCCAGGAACCCCAGGGCGAAGGCAGCGACAGATCGGTCTCGCGGATTCGGCTCTTGATCTCCTGAAACAGCGCCTCGCGCAACTCGCGTTGCTCGGCCAGCTCGGACTCCAGGTAGGCGTTCTCCGCCTTGAGGTACTCGAGCACCTCCGCGGTGTCGCGCTTCTCCAGCCAGCTGTAAGGGTCGGCAGCGTTCTCGGTGCGGGCGATGGGGGCGAGGGACATCTGGTAACTCCAATTCGGTACGGTCGGCAGTCGGACCACGGAAAAGTCGTTATCATAAGCCGCACTGCGTCAGCAGGCCGTTGAAAATTGCAGCCTTCGCTCGCTGCGCGTTATCAACGGCCCAGCCCCGTCATGCTCAGAGATCCGCGCTTTATGACCGAGAACGACTATTTACTTGCCTGGGGCGTCTATACAGCCTCTGCCCTGGGTTGCCTGCTGGTGTGGTTCCGCATTACCCGCGGGATGTGGCGTTACCTGCGTGAACCCCTGCGCTTGCTGGCGGCGGTGCTGCTATTCAGCCCGACCGCCGTCGACCCGGGCAATGAAGCGGTGCTCGCCCCGGCGATTGCCATCACCGCGCTGGATCTACTGTTGGATGTGGGCACCAGTGTCTGGCGCGCAGTGGCCGATCTGGCCATGTACGGCCTGTTCGCGTTCGCCCTGTATGTGCTGTTCGTGGCCATTCGTTGGCCCTTGGAACGCTGGTGGAAGGGCCAGCGTGGCCTGCAAGCGGAAGCGGATGACGAGAACGCGCCGACCCTGCGCGAGATCATGCAACGCGAGAACGACGAACCTGCCGATGGCCATTATGGGCAGGCTGGCGATGGCAATCGCCGTTTTCGCGTCGAACCGCGGCTTTGAGCCGATTTCTCGTAGCTGACTGACTGGGCGCCCCCAGGCTCTTATAAAACTGAAAATAACCCTTTGTTTTATATGTACAAATTTAAATGTCAGCGAAGTCTTGCAGGCGCCAGTAATCGCAGGATGGTGCGGGCGGCGATCCGTCGGGCTGCGTAGGATGAGCGCAGCGATCCTGTCGCAGATCACCTGGGCGGCTAACCCGTCCTGCGGATCTGGAGTCGTTCTCGCGACGGCGCGCGATATTGTCTCAATCCCTGAGTCGAGAGTTTTTAACCATGTGTGAATTGCTCGGCATGAGCGCCAATGTGCCCACCGACATCGTCTTCAGCTTCACCGGCTTGATGCGTCGCGGCGGCGGCACCGGGCCGCACCGCGACGGTTGGGGTATCGGTTTCTATGAGGGGCGCGGCCTGCGCCTGTTTCAGGAGCCGCGCGCCAGCAGCGAATCGGAAGTGGCGCAACTGGTACAGCGTTATCCGATCAAGAGCGAAGTGGTGATCGGCCATATCCGCCAGGCCAATGTTGGCAAGGTCTGTCTGGCCAACACCCACCCGTTTGTGCGTGAGCTGTGGGGGCGCAACTGGTGTTTCGCGCACAACGGCCAGATGGCGGAGTATGCTCCGACGCCGAGCTTCTATCGACCGGTTGGCGACACCGACAGCGAGGCGGCCTTTTGCGATCTGCTCAACCGCCTGCGCAGCGCGTTCCCGGAGCCGGTAGCAGTTGAACTGTTCCTGCCCAGCCTGGTGGCTGCCTGTGCGACCTATCGCCAACACGGCGTGTTCAACTGCCTGCTCAGCGATGGCGACTGGCTTTTCAGTTTTTGCTCGACCAAGATGGCCCACATCACCCGGCGCGCGCCCTTTGGCCCGGCGCAGTTGAAAGATGCCGATGTGCGGGTGGATTTCCAGGCCGAGACCACACCCAATGACGTGGTGACGGTGCTGGCCACCGAGCCTTTGACCGATAACGAGTGCTGGACCCTTTATCGGCCGGGCGAGTGGCGTCTGTGGCGGCGTGGCGAGTGCGTGGCGCAGGGGCAGGCCTGAAGGAACGGTGCGCGAACCACAACGAATCAGGGGGCAGGATGTTTAGAAGCTATCTACGCTTGGCGCTGTTTGCCCTGGGCCTGTTGGTGGGCGTGCAGGTACCGGGTTTTATCGACGACTACAGCAAGCGGGTCGAAGCACACCGCCTGGAGTCCGAGCAGAGCCTGACGGGTTTTCGCGAAACCGCCACGCGCTTTTTCAACGGTGACCTGCAAGCGCTGGTGACCCACTACCAGGCCAGCAACGACCCGGTGATGCGCAGCGATGCGCAGAGCGTGGGTTATCTGGTCGAGCGCGCGAGCTTCCTCGAACTGGAATGGCAGGCCATGCAGGGGCCGTGGTACGGCCAGGTCTGGCACCTGGCGACGGCCGCCGACCGTGAATTGATGGATGAAACCTACAGCGCCTACCGTTATCAGGTGCTGCTCGAGCCGCAAGCCATCGCCTGGGGACTGGTCTGTGCCTTGCTGCTGGCCTGGCTGGTGGAGAGCCTGCTGCTGATGATCGGAGTGCTGCTGGGCGTCGGCCGCAGCCAGAAGGTGCAGCAGCGACATTGGCGTTAGCACCTGCTGGGCGTTGTTTTGGTTTTGCAGCATTCGCGGCTTAAGCGGTTCTGATCAAACTAAAGTCTCGATGGATACCAGGTCGAGGCGTCGAACCGTCCGTGTGGTAACCCAGCCCTGGGCGCTCTGCATCCGTCGTACTGAGACGCGGAGCGTCTCGGGCTGCGTGCCTACGCGGAGCGTGGGAACGATCAAACGATCAAGTCAAATTGATGCTCATCGTAGGAGCGGGCCCATGCCCGCGAAACTGCTGTCGCGGGCATGGCCCGCTCCTACGGGATTTGCAGTGGCCGGTAACATCGGCTGTACGCGGTTAGGCGAGTCGTCGCCCGGCGGGTCGCCGGCGTTTCTACGGTTGGGCTTCAAGCCGAGAACATCGCAACCCCGGCGCCCGCCTCAATAGCCCAGGACCAGTTCCGGCCCGAGGTAGGCATTGACCCGGCCTATATCGTCGTCGCCGAGCAGGCCCACGGCAGCCTCCAATTGCAGGCGCGACAGCAGGTAGCGCAACTTGGCTTCCAGCAGGTCGCGGCGGGCAAGAAACACCTGCTCTTCGGCATTGAGGATGTCGACGTTGGTGCTGGAGCCGGCGAGGAAGCCCTTCCTGGCCGAATCCTGGGCGCGTTCGCTGGAGGCGACGGCTCTTTGCAGGGCCCTGATGCGGGCCTGGCCGCTTTGTACACCACGAAACTCACGGGTAGTGGCTGAGAACACTTCTTCGCGGGCGGCATTCAACTCTTCGCCGGCCTGCTCGCGACTCGCCACGGCCTGACGCACCCTGGCGCTGACTGCGCCGCCGGAGAACAGCGGCATATTGAATTCCAGGCCGGCCGAGGCGTAGCGGTTTTGCTGGTTGATGGTGGAGATGGAATCGCTCTGACTGTCGGTATAACCCAGCACCAGGTCGAGGGTTGGCCAGTGCCCGCTGCTGGCCCGATTGACTTCCTCTTCCGCCACACCATGGCTGTAGTGACGAGCACGAAGGGCCGGGTTATTCGCCTGGGCCTTGCCTATCCACTCTTGCAGGGTTTCGGGGTACAAACTCGGGGTCGGGAAGTCGTGACGCAAGGTGGCGACGTGTTCGGGTACTTCGCCGAGCATTTCCTCGAGCAGACGCAGGGCTATCACGTGGTTGTCCTGCGCCTCGATCAGTTCGGCGGCAGCCAGGTCGCGCCGCGCCGTGGCCTGATCGACGTCGGTGATGGTGCCGTCGCCCAGATCGAAGCGCCGCTGTGAGGCCGCGACCTGCTGTTCGAATGCCTTCAGCTTGGCCTCTGCCAACTCAATGGTTTCCCGGGTCAGCAGCACATCGAAATAGCGGCCGGTCAGGCGTACCGCGGCATTCTGGCTCTTGGCGTCGAACACCGCCTCGCTGTAATCGGCGCGTTGTTTGCCCTGACGGTACTCGGCGAGCTTCTGGCGATTGAACAGTGGCTGGCGCAACTGCACCGCGAGGTTCTCCGAATCGTAATCCAGGTCGTTTTCGACCGTGCGGCCGAGCGCGTCGGGTTGCTCCTGGGTGCCGTCGATACGGTTCTTGCTGGCGCTGGCGTTGATCTGCGGCAGTAAGCCCGCCCGTCCCAGAGCACGGTTTTCCAGGCCGGCATCGCGTTCATGCATGGCTGCGCGGTAGGTGGGGCCTTGTAGTCGCAGAGTATCCCACGCGTCCTGCAAGTCCAGGGCGCTGACGGGCAGGCTGGCCAGGCTGGCCAGGCATACCAAGGTGAGGCGAGCTGCCATGTTATTGCTCCTTGAAGGCGCCATCGACTCGGTCAAGCATCGGTTTCATCAGGTAACTCATCAGGTTGCGCTCGCCGGTCTTGATGGTCACTGTGGCCGGCATTCCCGGACGTATCCGGTTGCTGCCGAGTTTGCTCATACCCTCTTCGGTCACCTCGATTTCGGCCAGGTAGTAGGGTTGCTGATTGGTTTCATCGATCAGGCGGTCGGCCGATACGGTGAGCACACGCCCCGGAATGTTCGGTGTTTGCGCATGGTTGAAGGCGGGGAAGGCAATGTCCACCGGCAACCCTGCAGACATCTTGTCGATGGCCTGCACCGGAATCATGGCGTCGACCTGTAGCGGTTCGTCTGCCGGCACTACATGCATGATAGTCGAGCCTGGCTGGATCACCCCGCCGATGGTGCTGACATTGAGCCCAAGCACAACCCCGTCGATGGGCGAGCGGATCACCGTGTTGGTGACTTCATAGTCCAGCGAGCGCAAACGGTCGGCCAGGGCCGTGGCTTCCTTCTGGGTCTCGGTCAGTTGAGACTGCACTTCCTTCTGGAAGTTTTGCTCGAGCTGGAGGATGCGTAACTTCAGCTCGGCGATCTGATTGCGCGCGCGGCCGATGTCGGCGATGTTCTGTGCCAGCGAGGCATTCAGTTCGGCCGCGTTGCGTTCCAGTTCGAGCATGCGGTTACGCGTGACATAGCCTTCGGCGGCGAGGCTGCGGATGCCTTCCAGCTCCTGCTTGAGAAACTTGATCTGCGCATAGCGTGAGCCCTGCACCTGGCGTAGCCCTTTGATTTGTTCCTCGGCGCCGCGAATGTTTTCCTGCAGGATTCCGGCTTCACCGATCAGGGCCGAACGGCGGGTGGCGAACAGGCGCTGCTGCAGGCGGGTTGCCGCATGCAGGCGCGGGTTGTCGGCGAACTGGGCGAGCAGTTCGGGATCGAAGGTCACTTCGTCGAGCCCATCACGTTCGGCCTGCAGACGGTTTTCAACGGTTCGCACCACTATGTACTGGGAGCTGACCACGCCTTGCTCGGCAAGCGCCTGGGTCGAGTCGAGCTCGATCAAGGCCTGGTTGTGTTTCACCAGGTCGCCTTCACGCACCAGGATCGCCTTGACCGAGCCACCGCTCAGGTGCTGGATGCTCTTGCGGTTGTCGGTCACGTTGACCGTGGCATTGGCTACTATCCCTGCATCCAGGGGGGCCATGATGGCCCAGAGGATGAACCCGCCAAAGCCGGCAAGCACCAGCCCCAGACCCCAGCGCCCGGGGCGGCGGTCATCGACGTCGATGCCTTGCTGATTGTTGGCCTGCGGCAGGTTTTTGCTTTCGAACTCGAGATTCGACATGATCCATCACTCCTTGGTCTTGACCGACGCCAGGGTCGGTGAACCCGCCGCGGCCGGCATCACGCTGGCCTGACGGAGTGCGCTGAAAACTTCATCGCGGCTGCCGAACATCTGCACCGCGCCCTCGCGCAGCACCAGCACCTTGTCGACTATGTTCATCACGGTCGGCCGATGCGAGATCAGCACCAGGGTCTTGCCGCGTTGTTTGAGGTCGACCAGGGCTTTGATCAAGGCCGCCTCGCCGACGTCATCGAGACTGGCGTTCGGTTCGTCCAGCACGATCAGCGAGGGTTCGCCATACAGGGCACGGGCCAGGCCGATGCGTTGCTTCTGGCCACCGGACAGCGAGCCGCCGTCAGCCCCCAATGGCGTGTCATAGCCTTGCGGCAAGCGCAGGATCATTTCGTGCACGCCGGCTTGCTGAGCCGCCAATATCACTGCCTCACCGTCTATCTCGCCGAAGCGGGCGATGTTCTCGGCGATGCTGCCATCGAACAGCTCGACATCCTGTGGCAGGTAGCCCAGCCAGGGGCCGAGTTCCTCCTTGTCCCAGAGGAATACATCGGCGCCGTCCAGGCGCACCTTGCCGGCCGTGGCCGGCCAGACGCCGACCAGCAGCCGCGCCAGGGTCGACTTGCCGGCGGCCGATGGACCGATGATGCCCAGCGCTTCGCCGGGGGCGACGTTGAGGGACACCCCGCGCAGAATTGTCACGGGGGAGCCTGGTGCCGTGGCGTAGGCGCCTTCCACCGCGACCATGCCCAGCGGCTTGGGCAATGGCATGCCCGGTTTGTGCGCGGGGAAGTCGCTCAGCAGGGTGCTGAGACGACCCCAGGCCGCGCGGCTGGTGAGCAGCTGCTTCCAGGTCGAGATTGCCAGTTCTACCGGAGCCAGAGCGCGCCCGGCCAGGATCGAACAGGCAATCATCATCCCCGGGGTGATCTTGCCTTCGATCGCCAGTAGCGCCCCGGTGCCGAGAATCAGTGATTGCAGGGTAATGCGCACGAAGCGCGTGGTGCCGTTGATATAAGCCGCGCGATCCGAGGCCAGGGTCTGCATTTCCAGCGTGCGCAGGTGATTGCCGAACCAGCGCTGACGGATGGACGGAAGCATGCCCATGGCCTCGATGACTTCGGCGTTGCGCAGGTTGTTATTGGCGAAGGTTCCGGAAGCCATGGCGGACTGGTTGGCTTCAGCCAGTGGCTTGCGGGTGCTGACCTCGGTCAGGTAGGCGAGGGCGATCAGCAGTATCGAACCGATCAGGGTAATCAGGCCGAGCAGCGGGTGCACCATGGCGATCACCAGCAGGAAAATCGGTGTCCAGGGCGCATCGAAGAAGGCGAACAGGCCGTTGCCGGTGAGAAATTGACGCACCTGGGACAGGTCTTGCAGCGCTTGGGCCGGGTTGCCGCCGGCGCGCCGCAGATTGCGCTCGAAGGCTGCGCCGAACACCCGTTTGTTGAGCATCATGTCGAGGCGGTTGCCGACCCGGATCAGCACGCTCGAGCGCACCACCTCCAGCAGGGCCATCAGTACGTACAGACCCACGACCAGCACCGTCAGCATCAGCAGGGTGGTGACGTTGCTGCTGACCAGTGCGCGGTCATACACCTGCAGCATGTACACCGCAGGCGTCAGCATCAGCACGTTGATCACACCGCTGAAGGCGGCCAGGGTGTAGAAGGTTCGGCGTAAGCGAAACAGCACCTCAGCCAACTCGGAACGGGGAGACGGCAACATATCCATATAGAACCTCCAGGACTGCAGATCTCTGAGTACTTAGCTGCGGCTAAAGCTATTCACCATCCGCACCAGGCAATCAAAGTGGAGGGCGATAGCAATGCTCCGCTCAGGTGCCAACGGCGGCTTTGCTAACTAGGTATAGAACGGGTTTTCGGCTTCACGCAAGGGCTGAAAATGCTGGATCAGCTGATCTGCGATCAAAAAGCGAAGGACTTATTCTCTAACGCTGGCAGTAGCTTATGATTTCTAAGGTTTTTTAGTAGTTGGCCCGACGATATCTTGACTAGGCTGAATTCAGCGACTTTGGTCTGATCGTGAGCGCTGTCTGAAATGCCGGAGATATTGAAGGGAGCGGCTGCACAGGCGATCAACGTCACGGATTTGATCCAGGCCACAGGTGCGTACCGGCGGTGCACCTACCGCGCTACCCGCAATGGGGACTGTTATGTACGGCCGCTGGCGATAGATACGCATCGTCGGCGCGGGGGGCGCCTGGTTGCCATGCCCGCGAACAGCGGTCGCGGCCATGGAGCAGGGCGTCCCCGCCGCTCCTGCAGGTACCTACAAGCCGATAGACGTAATTGCACCCCAAGTTTGCTGCGCGACAGCGCTCCGTCGAAGACGGCGAGCGAGCTCCTGCAGTGTCGACTTCATGCAACCAACAGGGACATAGCCACTTGTCGCCGGCATGTGCCTACTTGGAGAGGAACTTCATGCCATCTTCCAACCCCTGCAGCGTCAGCGGGTACATCTTGTCTTCCAGCAGTTCGCGCATGAGGTTGGTCGAGGCGGTGTAGCCCCAGGTGTCCTTGGGGTAGGGGTTGATCCAGATGAGCTTCTTGTACTTCTCCATGAAGCGCTTGATCCACACGTAGCCCGGCTCCTCGTTCCAGTGCTCGACGCTGCCGCCGGCCTGGGTGATTTCGTAGGGCGCCATGGCGGCGTCGCCGACGAACACCACCTTGTAGTCGGCGCCGTACTTGTTCAACAGATCCTGGGTGGAGAAGCGCTCCGAGCTGCGGCGCAGATTGTTCTTCCACACCGACTCGTACACGCAGTTGTGGAAGTAGAAATACTCCATGTGCTTGAACTCGGTCTTGCAGGCGCTGAACAGCTCTTCGCAGACCTTGACGTGGGCATCCATCGAGCCGCCGATGTCGAACAGGATCAGCAGCTTGACCGTGTTACGCCGCTCCGGGCGCATCTGGATGTTGAGCAGGCCGCCGTCCTTGGCGGTGTGATCGATGGTGCCGTCCAGATCCAGCTCGTCCTGGGCACCCTGGCGGGCGAACTTGCGCAGGCGGCGCAGGGCGATCTTGATATTGCGCGTGCCCAGTTCGACCTGATCGTCGAGGTTCTTGTACTCGCGCTGATCCCAGACCTTGACCGCCTTGCCCTGGCGCTTGCCGGCATCGCCGACGCGGATGCCTTCCGGGTTGAAACCGCCGGAGCCGAACGGGCTGGTGCCGCCGGTGCCGATCCACTTGTTGCCGCCTTCGTGGCGTTCCTTCTGCTCTTCCAGGCGCTTCTTGAATTCCTCGATCAGCTTGTCCAGGCCGCCGAGGGATTCGATCTTGGCGCGCTCCTCGTCGGTCAGCGAACGCTCGAATTCCTTGCGCAGCCATTCATCGGGGATCAACGCCTCGATGTGCTGGTTGAGGTTTTCCAGGCCCTTGAAATAGGCGCCGAAGGCGCGGTCGAACTTGTCGAAATGGCGTTCGTCCTTGACCAGGATCGCGCGGGCGAGATAGTAGAACTCGTCCATGTCGGCGAACACCACGTTGTGCTTCAGCGCGTTGATCAGGTCGAGCAGCTCGCGCACCGATACCGGCACCTTGGCCGCGCGCATTTCATTGAACAGGTTGAGCAGCATATAGGCGCCCTCAAGAAGATCCGTAGGGTGGGTTAGCCGCGCAGCGGCGTAACCCACCATCGATGCCGCAGGCATCGCCTTGGCCAGCCTGGCGGCTGGTTGGTGGGTTACGCTTCGCTAACCCACCCTACAAGAGCGTGGCTTAACGACTGGCGCGGCGGCTCATGAAGGCCAGACGCTCCAGCAGCTGCACATCCTGCTCGTTCTTTACCAAGGCACCTGCCAGCGGCGGGATGGCCTTGGTCGGATCGCGCTCGCGCAGCACCGCTTCGCCGATATTGTCGGCCATCAGCAGCTTGAGCCAGTCGACCAGTTCGCTGGTCGAGGGTTTCTTCTTCAGGCCCGGCACCTTGCGCACGTCGAAGAACACGTCCAGCGCCTCGGCGACCAGATCCTTCTTGATGTTGGGGTAGTGCACGTCGACGATCTTCTGCAGGGTTACGCGGTCGGGGAAGGCGATGTAGTGGAAGAAGCAGCGGCGCAGGAAGGCATCCGGCAGTTCCTTCTCGTTGTTCGAGGTGATGATGATGATCGGGCGCTTTTTCGCCTTGATCGTCTCGTCGGTCTCGTAAACGTAGAACTCCATCTTGTCGAGTTCTTGCAGCAGGTCGTTGGGGAATTCGATGTCGGCCTTGTCGATCTCGTCGATCAGCAGGATCACCCGCTCATCGCTCTCGAAGGCTTCCCACAGCTTGCCCTTCTTGATGTAGTTGCGAATGTCGTTGACCTTGTCGGAATCCAGCTGGGAATCGCGCAGGCGGCTGACCGCGTCGTACTCGTACAGGCCCTGGTGGGCCTTGGTGGTGGACTTGATGTGCCAGGTGATCAACTTGGCGCCGAAGGACTCGGCCAGTTGCTCGGCGAGCATGGTCTTGCCGGTGCCCGGTTCTCCCTTGACCAGCAGCGGACGCTCCAGGGTAATCGCGGCGTTGACCGCCAGCTTGAGGTCGTCGGTGGCGACGTACGACTGGGTGCCTTCGAACTTCATCGGTAAATCCTCGAACGATAACGTGCCGGGTAATACCCGCGGGTTCAGTATTTGAAAAGGCGACTATACCGCGCAGTCCCGGCGACTGTGAACGCAGACGCGCCATTCAGTCACTGAATGGCGGGTCACGTTTTGCACGTCACCGGAGTTGGTTGGCGTCTCTATCTGGTTTCGCCGCGCTGGACGGCCGCGCCTGGGCATCTTAGGCTTCAGGGCCTTCTTCCGGCCGCAAAGCACAAGGACACAGCCATGAGCCGCATCTTCGCAGACAACGCACAAACCATCGGCAACACCCCGCTGGTCAAGATCAACCGCCTCGGCCCGGCGGGCGTCACCATCCTGGCCAAGATCGAAGGACGTAACCCGGCCTATTCGGTGAAGTGCCGGATCGGCGCCAGCATGGTCTGGGACGCAGAGGCGCGCGGCGTACTCAAGCCCGGCATGTGCATCGTCGAACCGACCTCGGGCAATACTGGCAT
The DNA here is from genome assembly GCF_033723075.1 of Pseudomonas sp. Taxonomy (GTDB): domain Bacteria; phylum Pseudomonadota; class Gammaproteobacteria; order Pseudomonadales; family Pseudomonadaceae; genus Aquipseudomonas. Next base: position 283,090 of record NZ_JAWVXU010000003.1, on the reverse strand, counting down.
CGGCCTTGCCTTCGTCGCGGCGGCGCGCGGCTATCAGTTGCTGCTGACCATGCCGGCCTCGATGAGCCTGGAACGACGCAAGGTGCTCAAGGCCCTGGGCGCCGAATTGGTGCTGACCGAGCCGGCCAAGGGCATGAAAGGGGCCATCGAGCGCGCCACGGAAATCGCCGCCGCCGACCCCGCCAAGTACTTCATGCCGCAACAGTTCAACAACCCGGCCAACCCGGCGATCCACGAAACGACCACCGGCCCGGAAATCTGGAACGACACCGATGGTGCAATCGATGTGCTGGTCTCCGGCGTCGGCACCGGCGGCACCATCACCGGCGTTTCGCGCTACATCAAGCAAGCCCGGGGCAAAGCGATTCTCTCGGTGGCGGTAGAGCCGATCAGCTCGCCGGTGATCAGCCAGACCATCGCCGGCGAAGAACTCAAACCCAGCCCACACAAGATCCAGGGCATCGGTGCCGGCTTCGTGCCGGACAACCTCGACCTGGCCATGGTCGACCGAGTCGAACAGGTCAGCGACGAAGACTCCAAGGCCGTGGCGCTGCGGCTGATGCGCGAAGAAGGCATCCTCTGCGGCATCTCCTGCGGCGCCGCCATGGCAGCGGCCCTGCGCATCGCCGCCGAACCGGCGATGCAGGGCAAGACCATCGTGGTCATCCTGCCGGACTCCGGCGAGCGCTACCTGTCGAGCATGCTGTTCAGCGACATGTTCAGCGAGCAGGAACTGGTGCAGTAAGCCGCACAAGGCAAGCACAACGCCAGATACGCCAACGCCCCGCGATATGCGGGGCGTTGGGTATCGATCGCATCCCTTGTCGCGGCTTATTGGGACATTGCATCACCGGAGAGACCGTTCCTTTCCAGAATGGTCCGCAGACGCTTGAGCGCCACGGCCTGAATCTGCCTGACCCGCTCGCGGGTCAGGCCGAGAGCCTGGCCCATTTCTTCCAACGTACAGCCCTCATCGCCACGCAAACCGAAACGACGGATAACGACTTCTTTCTGTCTATCGGTGAGTTCGGTCAGCCACTCTCTGAGGCTGTGGGCAAACTCGCTGTCCTGCACCAACTCGCATGGGTCGCTTGGGTGCTCGTCAGCGAGAGTATCCAGCAGAGTCTTCTCGGAACTAGGGCCGAGCGCTGTATCCAGTGAAGATACCCAGACATTCCAATCGCGTATGTTCTCGATCTCACAGACGTTTTTGTCCATGAGTTTGGCGATCTCTTCGCTCGAGGGGTCATGATCGAGCTTGCGCGTCAGTTCACGGCCGGCAGCGAGGTATGCGTAGAGTTTTTTGACTATATAAGTCGGCAAACGGATGGTCCGGGTCTGATTCATCAGCGCACACTCGATGGTTTCGCGAATCCACCAGGTGCCGTAGGTCGAGAAGCGATAGCCGAGCTCTGGGTCGAACTTGTCCACCGCATGGATCAGGCCGAGATTGCCTTCTTCGATCAGATCCAGCAGCGACAGGCCGCGATTGAGATAACCACGGGCAATCTTCACCACCAGGCGCAAGTTGCTTTCGATCATGCGTCTGCGCGCCTGCTGATCGCCTTGTCTCGCCAGGCGCGCGAAGTGTTGTTCTTCCTGAGGGGAGAGCAGCGAGGAAAAGCCGATCTCATTCAGATACAGGCGAGTCGCATCAAGGGCTTGAGTCTGATCGATGAGCTTATGGTTCTTTACAGAGTTGAGCTTTGCAGGATTGAGCTTTACAGGATCGAGCTTGCATTTGCCCTGAGTGAGGGAAACTGTTGCCGCCTTCTTCGATGGAGGCTGGCTGGCGTAATAGCTGACGGCGCCAGATTGTTGGCATTTATCAACAGTGCAGTCACTTCTGAATATTAAAGTCATGTTATTTATCCAGATATTCCTTTAGGCCTTAAGGATGTAACAGTTATCTGAATAGCCGATAGATTCGGAAGTCGGGTCAAATTGTGCGACGTTGGTCTGCTATACCTATTGGACTATGGTCTTATCGAGTTTTGGCCAGTCTTACAGGTAATGACCGTTCTGATGCTGTCGCCCGGGCGATTTCGGGGCAGGTGAGAATTAGCGGCGGGTCGTTGCGTAAAGGCGAGAAATGGCACTCACGTCAAGAGTTCTACGCGACGGAGGGACTAGCAGTGATTTCCAGAATCAGGATTTGCATAGTCGACGATCATCCGCTCTTGAGGCAGGGCGTGGTTGCGGCGCTCAAGAGAGTTGCCGAGTTCGAGGTGGTGGAGCAGGGCGGCTCTGCCGATGAAGCCAAGGCTATTGCCATCAAACACACACCTGATGTGATTTTGATGGACGTAAATATGCCCGGCGACAGTTTTGCCGCCGTGCGTGCCATTGCGATGGCTACGCCGACGGTCAAGGTATTAATGCTGACTGTGTCCGAATCCGAAGACGATGCCTATGCCGCTTTGGAAGCCGGCGCCAAAGGCTATGTGCTCAAAGGCATAAGCGGGCCGGAACTGGTGCAGGCGATTAAAAACGTGGCGCAGGGCCAAACCTTCATCACGCCAGGTTTTGCCAGCAAGCTGATCAGCAACCTGAAAAAACATAACGACGATGAAAAGAGTCTCGCCGAACTTACTCACCGCGAGGAGCAAATTATCCGCGAGGTCGCCAACGGGCTGACCAACCGCGAAGTTGCCGAAAAGTTTTCGCTAAGCGAGAAAACCGTTAAGCACTACATGACCAGCGTCATGCAGAAGCTGCATGTGCGTAATCGGGTCGAGGCGGTCACGGCCATCAGGCTCCACTGGAAAAGTGAACAACTATCACGGGTCAAACAGCGCCAGGTCAGCCAGCGACAGATGCCCAGCCCGCCGGACAGGGATGTGAACTAGTGCGCTGTCTCGCAATAATCATTGCTCAAGCGGCTGCGGCTGGCCTGTAGGCCCTAGGCCGTGCGCACCACTGACAACGCCTGGTGCGCACGGCGCACCCTACGAGCCGGTGTCATCGAAACAATAATTCTGAGACAGCACACTAGCGACAAGATCCAGCTGGTTCCCACGCTCTGCGTGGTCACCCTGCTTTGGACGCTCTGCGTCCGCCGTGTTGGGACGCGGAGCGTCTCGGGCGGCCTGCCCACGCGGACGGTTCGACGCTTCGACGCTTCGACGTGGGGACGGTCAAATGGCTACTCTTGGGCAGACGCCAAGTCGCTAGTCGCGTCAGGGGGCGGTTTGTCTGGGTAATCCAGCCTGAATTGTGCGCATACCTTGGTGCCGGTGCCGGGTATGGATTGGATATGGAACTTCCCTCCCAGCGATTCGACGCGGTAGCGCATACCGACCAAGCCCAGACGTGTCCTGCCTGTACTTGTGGTCAACAGGCAGTCGCTTGCCATGCCATCGCCGGCATCTGTCACCTGTATCGTGAGCAAACCCTGGGCATAGGAGACGTGGACGGCCTGGCCCTTGGCGCCGGCATGGCGATAGGCATTGTTCAGCGCTTCCTGGATAAAGCGATAGATGCAGACCTTGTGTGGCGGTGGCACGTTTTCCGGCAGCGATATGCAGGTGAGGTCGACCTTGGTTTCGGTTCGCTGTCGATGGCGCTGTACGGCGAGCTCAAGCTCCTGGTGCAAACTCATGCCGTTGATTTCTGGAAGCGCCAAACCACGGGAAATTTCACGAATCTCTCGTAGGGCGTCCTGAGCGGCGTTTCTGATCGTCTCGAGTGCATCTCCTTCCGCTTGGGTGCCGTTCTTGTTGTTGCGCTCTTGCAAGGTATTGAGCTCATCGAGCCTGACGAGGATCAGGGTCAACAACTGGGCGGGCCCATCATGAAGATCTGCACCGCAACGGCGCAGGGTGAGTTCGTTGATTCGCGAGAATGCCTGGTTCGCGGTGGTGATTTTACGTTGTAGGCCGATGTTCTTTGCATGCAGCAGGGTCTGCTCCTGTATTTGCCTGCTGAGCGCATGCTGTTGCCGCAAAATGATCCGTTCGCCACGATGCACGATGGCGAACAGCAGCAACAACATCGCCACGGTAGCGGTGCCTACGACGATCCACACTTCCTGACGGACAAGCGCGATTTCCTGTTCAAGCACTTCCGCCAGTTCATAGAACTCGCCAACTGCAATGATCCTGCCCGTGCCGAACTCGCGTAGCGGGGCATAAATCTCATAAAGAGGAATGCCCAGGCTGCGTTCATAACTATTCTCTACTTCGTTCAGCGTGCCCCATTCCGTTACTGTTTTGCCCTCTAAAGCCAGGGCAATCTCCGCAGTCGCAAATGACTTGTTCAGCACGTCCTTGTTGGTGCTGTAGATGACCGTGCCATCTAGGCTCCAGATTTTTACCGAGATCACGTGAGAGTTCAGCGTGGGACTGGTCATCAGGTGGTCAATGGCTTGAGCTGTCTGCACTGAAAGGCTGCCGGTAGTGGTCAACTCCTGAACATAGGGCTCCAGAAAGGTGGTCATGTACAAGGCGCCGGCATCTGCTGCTGCCTGCACTGCCGAGCGTTCGATGGTCTTGCTGACCAGGTTGCCGACGAAGGTCATGGTCAGTCCGAGGATGATCGAGGCGGCAATCACGAATTGGCTCGAGCGACTCAAGCGGCGCAAGGACGCGCACACTCTTTGCCACCCAGGAAGGCGTGAGTTCGACGTAGGCGTTGTCGACCGGGGCGTGCTCTGGCTGGTCTTTCGTGGCAAGGCCTGCGGTGGGGATGTGAAATTCGCCAGAATGGGCATCCGCGCGGCTCCTGAATGCACTTGCATTAGCGCAACCAAACACAGGCACGTGACAGCATGATCTGCTGCCAGGCTTTCGGCTGCCCAAGCAACTGCAGCGCATTGGACAAGATCCGCACCTGCGCTGAAATGCTTGGGGCCGTGTCATCCGTGTCTGGGCCAAGCCAGAGATCCGCATACCCTACTTGCTGCATAAGTCTAGTTCAGCCGCAGCATTTGCGCGGGGAGGCGCGCCGGCGTGGCGACCGATAGCCACAGCGTCGCGCCGATCAGGGAGAGGGCGCGACCAAGCTTTTTGTCGATCAATGCAAGAATCCCTCTGGTTCCCACGTCGAGGCGTTGAACCGTCTGCGTGGTAACCCGGCCCTGGACGCTTTGCGTCCGATCAATTGATTTGCGGGCTGTTCAAATGCTGGGCAGCATGCTAAAACCTTTCTTATCGAGTGATCTAGCCGCTTGAAAAAGAAGGGAAAAACATGACCAAGTCGGAGTTGATCGAAAGGATCGTCACCCACCAGGGGCAGCTCTCAAACAAAGATGTCGAGCTGGCCATCAAGACCATGCTGGAACAGATGTCCCAGGCATTGGCTACGGGTGACCGCATTGAAATTCGCGGCTTCGGCAGTTTCTCTCTGCACTACCGCGCGCCTCGCGTGGGCCGTAATCCTAAAACCGGCCAGTCGGTACCTCTGGATGGCAAGTTCGTGCCGCATTTCAAACCGGGCAAAGAGCTACGTGATCGGGTCAACGAAGACGAGTAGCCCACTGCCTGAAGTGGTTTTCCCCCCCTCCCAAAGCCAATCGCATCGCGCTCGTTCCTGACGGGCATCTGGCATTTCCCATATCCATGGAGCACCCGCCCCGGGTCTCGCGGCGATAGCAGACAGCGTCCGCTCAAAAAACAAGGCTATGCGTGCGCCAGCTGCGTGCTGTAGTGCCAGGCTCGGCGCTTTTGTCTGTACCGGGCGCTGGTGATTGATGCCCGCTTCTACAGGTACCCACAAGCCGACAGACGCGATTGCCTCCAGTTTGCTGCGCGACAGCGCGGCGTCGAAGACGGCGAGCGAACGCCTACGGGGCCGAGACTTCCCTGGATTTCATCCAGGCTAGGAAAAATGCTGCTCACTTGGCTTATGTGAACCGCATTGCGCGCCAGGTGGGGGCTTTTCGCCGTATCCGCCAGCGGTGAGCGGCCAGCCTTGTGGGCTGCATTCGCCGCTCTGTAGCCCGGATGCAATCCGGGCTGCGGTGGCGGCATTCAGACCGGTTCCCGGATTGAGCTGGCGCTTATTGGGCTGCGGAGTTGGGGCGTGCCCAGGTTCCGCGTGGTAGCCATCGACAAGCCGACAGCACTTCATCGGGGCAGCTTTCCCCCTGGTTTGGCTGTGCGCCACAGATCGGTTTTTTGGTCACCGTACAAGTGCCTGGAGCACTGGGGTATGCCGCTTTATGATTTTCTGATTTTTGTAAATTCTAATAATTACAGTGGTTTAGTGTTTTCAATTGTTTTTTCTATCAGACCGACGGTAACTTGACAACTGTGTAGGCCGATACTTTAGTTCGTGTGTCATTACTAATAAAAGCTGATGAAGCGTGCAGCACAGAATTGCATCTGTGTTTATGTCAGCCAGCCAACACTGGACGGAAATCATGAGCAGAGACTCGGTCAATTTCACGATCGCGATCAAGCGATCGGCTTTCGGGCACTTCTTCGACCCTCATTTCCATGGGCCACCTCGTGCCTGATGCTTGATGCCGAGCCTCGCGCTTGGCATCGATGGGACAAACCAACTCAAGTCGGACACTGATACGCGCAAGCGTGTAAGTGCGGGCAGCATTTGGCCAATTCCCAGCATTACCAAACGACCTGAATTGCAACGCTGAGCCACGCCTTTGCGAGGGTTTGCATGCACGTGGCTTCCTGTTTCTGCGCATTGAGCGCCGAATATCGAGGAATATGGACATGGCCACTTTCATCAAATCCGATCTTGAGTTCATTCTTCAGCAGATCTTGATCGCCGAGGCCCATGCGGCTGGTGAGGATCTCCTCGATCTGTTGCCCAATACCGAAGTGGGATTTGGACTGCGCACCGTCGACGGATCGTTCAACAACCTGATCGAAGGACGCAGCCTGTTCGGTGCAGCCGACACAGTGTTCCCGCGCATGACGACGCCGGTGTTCCGCACCGCAGAGCCATTTGACCCGGATGGCCCGGGACCGATAGTTGCTACGTCGACTTCCTACGCGCAGATCAGCGGCCTGGTGGTCGACTCGCAACCACGCATCATCAGTAACCTGATCGTCGACCAGACGGCGAACAACCCGGCAGCGGTAGCTGCGGCGGCGGCCAACGAGGGTTCTGCTACTGTCATGAGCCCCGGTCTGGACGGCATCTTCGGTACTGCCGACGACAGGGAAGTACTGCTGATTCCGAACATCGCGCCGGACGAAGGGCTTTCTGCGCCGTTCAACCAGTGGATGACCTTCTTCGGTCAGTTCTTCGATCATGGCCTCGACCTGGTGACCAAAGGCGGCAGCGGCACGGTGTTCATCCCCCTGCAGCCGGATGATCCGCTGTTCAATCCAGCCCCTGGCGCACCGAACTTCATGGTGCTGACCCGCGCCACCAACCAACCTGGGCCGGATGGCATTCTCGGCACTGCCGATGATGTCCACGAGCACAGCAACACCACCTCGCCATTCGTTGACCAGAACCAGACCTACAGCTCGCATCCTTCGCACCAGGTATTCCTGCGCGCCTATGAGATCAACGGTGCCGGCGCACCGGTAGCCACCGGGCGTTTGATCACCAACCGCGACCTGGGTCCTGATGGCGAATTCGGCACTGCGGACGATATAGAGCTCGGCGGCATGGCCACCTGGGCAGTAGTCAAGGCGCAAGCGCGTGACATCCTCGGGATCAATCTGACCGATGCCGATTTCGACAACGTGCCGCTGCTCGCCACCGATGCCTATGGCAACTTCATCAAGGGTGTCAACGGCTTCCCGCAGGTGGTCATGGAGGGAAATGTGCTGGTCGAGGGCGACCCGACAGCCAATGGCGGGCTCGGTATTAGCCTGGATAATGCCCTGCGCACCGGTCACCAGTTCCTCATCGATATCGCCCATAACGCCGTGCCTGTAGATCAGGACGGCAATATGCTCACCCCCGATGCCGACGCTGTTGCCGGCGGGGCGGTAGCCGCGGGCACCTACGACAACGAACTGCTCGATGCGCACTACATCGCCGGCGACGGCCGGGTCAACGAGAACATCGGCCTCACAGCCGTGCACCACATCTTCCACTCCGAACACAACCGCCTGGTCGAGGTCACCAAAAATGTGATCATCGACTCCGGTGACCTGGCCTTCCTCAATCAGTGGCTGTTGACCCCGGTCGGCGCGATTCCCGCCGATACCTCGACTCTCGATTGGAACGGCGAACGTCTGTTCCAGGCCGCCAAGTTCGGCACCGAGATGCAGTACCAGCACATCGTGTTCGAAGAGTTCGCGCGCACCATCCAGCCACAGGTCGATGCCTTTATCGATTTCGACGACACCATCGATCCATCGATCGTCGCCGAGTTTGCCCACACCGTTTACCGTTTCGGTCACTCGATGCTGACCGAGACCATCGACCGCTATGACGCCAACTTCAACGTCGTTGGCGACTCGAACCCGACTGAGGCTGGCAACCAGCAGATCGGCCTGATCGCGGCCTTCCTCAATCCACTCGAATTTGCCGCCAGCGGCCCGACCCCTGATGAAGCCGCCGGTGCCATCATTCGTGGTGTGACCCGTCAGGTCGGCAACGAGATCGACGAGTTCGTCACCGAGGCCTTGCGCAACAACCTGGTCGGTTTACCCCTCGACCTGGCTGCGATCAACATCGCTCGCGGTCGTGATACGGGCATTCCGTCCTTGAACGCCGCACGCCGGGAGTTCTTCGCCGGTACCGGTGACAACCAGCTGCGGCCGTATACCAGCTGGGCCGATTTCGTGCAGCACATCAAGCATCCGGAATCGTTGATCAACTTCATTGCGGCTTATGGCACCCACAGCAGTATCACCGGCGTAGACACGTTGGATGGTAAGCGCGCAGCGGCCACGGCCATTGTTTTGGGTGGCGGTGGTGCGCCAGCAGATCGCCTCGACTTCCTCAACAGCACCGGAGCCTGGGCCAGTGGCCCTGATGGCGTGACCATCACCGGTCTCGACAATGTCGACTTCTGGATCGGTGGTCTCGCCGAAGAGAAGATGCCGTTCGGCGGCATGCTCGGCTCGACCTTCAACTTCGTCTTCGAGACCCAGCTCGAGGCCTTGCAGGACGGCGACCGCTTCTACTACCTGCACAGGACCTTTGGCCTCAATTTCCTTGGCGAGCTGGAGAACAACTCATTCGCCCAGTTGGTGATGAATAACACCGACGCGACCCACCTGCCTGCCGTCATGTTCCTGACCCCGGGGCTTATTCTCGAAGTCGATCCGGCCCTGCAGTTCGAACCCGACCCCATCGGCACTGATCCGCTGGTACCGCTGGTGATTCGCGACGACCCGGCGACCCCGGGCGTAGATACCAACTACCTGAAGTACACCGGCGATGAACACGTGGTGCTCGGCGGTACCGCCGGCGATGACGTCCTCATTTCCAGCATCGGTGACGACACCCTGTATGGCGACGGCGGCAACGACCGCCTTGAGGGTGGTGACGGCAACGACGACATCCAGGGCGGCGACGGCGACGACATCATCACCGATATCGGCGGCGACGACGTGCTCAAAGGTGGCGACGGCAACGACGTGATCCAGGGCGGCAATGGCATCAACCTGATCCTCGCAGGGCGTGGCAAAGACTTCATCGTGACCGGTGAGGACATCGGCGAGGTGATTGCCGGTGAAGGCGATGACTTCATTCTCGGCAGCCGATTCAACATACAAATGGCCGGTAACGAAGGCAACGACTGGATCGAAATCGGCAGCCAGGATGGTGCCCCGGGCGACAACTTCGACCCGTTCGGCAACGACGCGATCATCGGTCATGACGTCTTCCTCGGCGACAGTGGCTTCGATGAAATGATCGGCGAGGGTGGCGACGATATATTCGTCGGCAGCGGTGGCCCGGACAAGATGAAAGGCATGTCCGGTTTCGACTGGGCGACCTTCAAGGACAGCCGCTATGGCGTGACCACGGACTTCTTCGCCAACGCCTTCAATGAAACCCCGCTGTCGCCCTCGATTGCGGCGATCACCAGTAAATATGCCCAGGTGGAAGGGCTTTCGGGCTCGGCTTTCGGCGATTACCTGCGTGGCGACCATGCCGACGCGGCGCAGATTGCCGCTGCCGGCGCTTATGGCAGCGTACTCACCGACAACCATATCGACCAGATCAGCGGCCTGCGTGACTTCCTCGGCACTGCCGCGACCGCGGAGGGGTTCGGCGCGGGCAATATCATCCTCGGCGGTGACGGCAGCGACATCATCGAGGGCCGTGGCGGCGACGACCTGATCGATGGCGACATGTGGCTCAACGTACGCATCAGCGTGCGGCTGAATATCGATGGCACGGGAGGCGAGATCGCCAGCTACACCAGCATGAAACAGATGGTTCCGTTGATGCTCGACGGCACCTACAACCCTGGTCAGTTGGTGATCGTCCGTGAATTGATGGCGGGCAATGGCGGCTTCGACACCGCCATGTTCACCGGCAACATCATCGACTACGACATCACCAGAGACACTAGAGGCACTGCGGATGTCAGCGACGACATCTTTACCGTCACCGATACCTTTATCGACGGTGACGGCAGCGACCGTCTGACTCACATCGAGCGCTTGCAGTTCAACGATGGCGCATTGGTGCGTGATGAGACGGGTGCGTTCGTCGATGAGATTCCCGGGGCCAATGTTGGCGGCCTCAATTTCGCGCCGGTAGGGTTAGTGGACGTCATTGGTACGCCGGCAGTAGGGGAGACGCTGGTTGCCTCGGTTGCCAACGTAGCCGACGGCGACAATGTCAGTTCGGGTGACGCGGTTACCGGTCGCGTTACCTACTACTGGCAAGTTGAGCTGATACCAGGCGATGGCTTCTTCCAGGACATCCTGGTGTTTGGCGGCCTGCCTGCAGTCGGCCAAAGCTTCACCGTGACCCCCGACCTGGAAGGCTTGAGCATCCGCGCCAGAGCGGTCTATCAAGACGAACATGGCGTGCTCGAAACTGTCTTCTCGGCACCTAGCGCACAGGTGGGCGCCGGCACACCGCCAGACCCGGTCACGCCGCTACCGGCTGAGTCGATCACCACCAGCCCAGGGATTCACCTGATCCGTTCCGACCTGCAGTTCATCCTCGACTCGATCAAGGTGGCCGAACGGCACGCCGCCGGTGAGGATCTGTTGTCCCTGATCCCCCACGAGCGCTCGCCTGTCGGCCTGCGCACCGTTACCGGTGAGGACAACAACCTGCTCGCCGGCCAGAGCCAATTCGGTGCCGCGGATACGGTATTCCCGCGGCTACTGGATCCGGTGTTCAACGAAGCGGACCCCCTGGACGTCAATATGGGCGGTGATGGTGTAACGCCTACTTCATATGAGCAGACCAGCGGTTTCGTGCAGGACTCGCAACCGCGCATCATCAGTAACCTGATCGTCGACCAGACTGCCAACAACCCGGCGGCGGTCGCTGCTGCCGCGGCGGCTCTTGCCCAGGGTTCGGCAACTGTTCTCAGTCCTGGTCTGGACGGTATCTTCGGCACCGCCGACGATAAAGAAGTGTTCTTCATCCCCAACGTGGCACCGGACGAAGGCCTCTCGGCACCGTTCAACCCATGGATGACCTTCTTCGGCCAGTTCTTCGACCATGGCCTGGATCTGGTGACCAAGGGTGGCAGCGGTACGGTATTTATCCCGCTGCAGCCGGATGACCCGCTGTTCAATCCGGCACCCGGGGCACCGAACTTCATGGTGCTGACTCGTGCTACCAACCAACCCGGCCCGGATGGTGTGCTCGGTACTGAGGACGACATCCACGAACACAGCAACACCACCTCGCCGTTCGTCGACCAGAACCAGACCTATGGCTCACACCCTTCGCAGCAGGTATTCCTGCGGGCCTATGAGCTGACTGCCGGCGGGCCGGTGGCGACCGGAGGCTTGATCACCAATCGCGATATCGGCGCCGATGGTATTTTCGGTACCGGCGACGATGCGGAAATTGGCGGCATGGCCACCTGGGCAGTGGTCAAGGCTCAGGCTCGCGACCTGTTGGGTATCAATCTGACCGATGCCGATGTGTTCGATATCCCGCTACTGGCCACCGATCAGTACGGCAACTTTATCAAGGGCCCCAACGGCTTCCCGATGATAGTGCTCAAGCCTGAGCACGTGGGCGGTCCATTGGATCTAGGAGGGGACTTCGCCGGTCTCGCCGAAGGTAGTCCTGCTGCGCCGGTCGATGCTTCCTTCGCGGTCAGTACCGGCCATCAGTTCCTCATCGATATCGCCCACAACGCCGTTCCTGTGTTCGATGGGCTGGGCGCACTGGTACCCGATGCGGATGGTGTGGCCGGCAACCCGGTCGCAGTTGATCCTCTGACCGGGCAAAACCTGGAGTACGACGACGAACTGCTCGACGCGCACTACATCGCTGGCGACGGCCGGGTCAACGAGAACATAGGTCTGACTGCCGTGCACCATATCTTCCACTCCGAGCACAATCGGATGGTCGAGCACACCAAGGATGTGGTGCTGGCAACTAACGATGTGGCCTTCATCAACGAGTGGCTGCTGACCCCGATAGTCTCCCTACCGGTTGGCCAGGCGGCGATCGACGCCCTGGTGTGGAATGGCGAACGCTTGTTCCAGGTCGCCAAGTTCAGCACCGAGATGCAGTACCAGCACCTGGTGTTCGAGGAATTCGCGCGCACCATTCAACCGCAGGTCGACGTGTTTATCGGCCCGACTCAAGGCTACGAAACTGATATCGACGCCTCGATCGTTGCCGAGTTCGCCCACACCGTCTATCGCTTCGGCCACTCGATGCTGACCGAGACCATAGACCGCCTGGATCCGAACTTTGCCAGCAGCGAGATCGGCCTGATCGCCGCCTTCCTCAATCCGCTGGAGTTCGCCGCGAGCGGACCTACCCCGGATGAGGCCGCCGGCGCCATTGTTCAGGGTGTGACCCGTCAGGTCGGTAACCACATCGACGAGTTCGTCACCGAGGCGCTGCGCAACAACCTGGTTGGCCTGCCGCTCGACCTTGCCGCGATCAACCTGGCGCGTGGGCGCGACACCGGCATTCCGTCCTTGAACGCGGCTCGCCGCGAGTTCCACCAGATGACCGGCGACAGCCAGCTCAAGCCTTACACCAGCTGGGTCGATCTGCTGCAGAACCTGAAAAACCCGGCGTCGTTGATCAACTTCATCGCGGCCTACGGCACCCATGCCGAATTGCTCGCGGCTGACGTCGATACGCTGGCTGAAATGCGTGCGGTGGCGGCTGCCCTGGTGTTGGGCGGTAGTGCAGTGATCAATGCTGGTGGCGTCGGTGGAGTGGAAAGGACCTTCACCGCCGATGACGCGGATCGCATGGACTTCCTTAATAGCGTGGGGATCTACTCCAGTCTGGCCGGAGGCATAACCACCACTGGTGTCGATGCCATCGACTTCTGGATTGGCGGTCTCGCCGAGGCCACCATGCCGTTCGGCGGCATGCTCGGCTCGACCTTCAACTTCGTCTTCGAGACCCAGTTGGAAGCCCTGCAGAACGGCGATCGCTTCTACTATCTGGATCGCACCGCCGGGCTGAACTTCGTCACCGAGCTGGAGAACAACTCGTTCGCCAAGATGATCATGAACAACACCAGCGCAACCCACCTGCCGGGTCTGGTGTTCCTGACTCAGGGACTGATCCTCGAGGTCAATCAGGCTGCGCAGTTCAACGACGGGCTGGGCAGTGCCGACCCGGACAGTGGCGACCCGCTGCTGCCGCTGGTGATTCGCGATAACCCTGCAACGCCGGGCGCGGACACCAATTACCTGCACTACACCGGTGATGAGCATGTGGTGCTCGGCGGTACCGATGGCGATGACATCCTCATCTCCAGCATCGGCGACGACACCATCTGGGGCGATGCCGGCAATGATCGTATCGAGGGTGGTGACGGCAACGACCTGATCCGCGGCGGTTCCGGCGACGACATCATTACCGACATCGGCGGCGACGATAACATCCAGGGCGACGACGGCAACGACGTCATCAGCTCCGGTAATGGCATCAACCTGATCCTTGGCGGCTTTGGCCAGGACTTCATCGTCACCGGCGAGGACAGCTCCGAGGCCTTCGGTGGCCCGGGCAACGACTTTATCCTCGGCAGTAACGCCAACGAGCAGGACATGGGCAATGAGGGTGACGACTGGCTCGAGCAAGGCAACCTGGACGGCAGTCCTGGCGACAACTTCGACCCGTTAGGGCTCGATCTGGTGGTCGGTAACGACGTCTATATCGGCAGTGGCCAGCCCGACATCATGAACTCCGAAGGCGGCGACGACATCATGGTCGGCAGCGCCGGCCCGGGGGACAAGTACATCGGGGCGTCCGGTTTCGACTGGGCGACCTTCAAGGATGACCCGATGGGTGTCGACATCGACCTCACCGTGCGTGCCATCGACACGGCACCAGGACCAGTGGCGGCCGGTATCCTGGCTCGCTTCAAGGAAGTGGAAGGCCTGTCGGGTTCGGTGCATAGCGACATCCTGCACGGCGACGATGCCGACGCAGCGATAATCGCCAACGCCGGTGCCCAGGGCAGCGTGTTGACCAATATCGCCCTGATCGACGGCCTGCAGGAACTGCTCGACAACGCCATGGGCACCAACGTGACCTCCTTCGGCGCGGGCAACATCATCCTCGGTGGCGACGGCAGCGACATCATCGAAGGGCGTGGCGGTGACGACATCATCGACGGCGACCAATGGCTCAACGTGCGCATCAGCGTACGCGCCGGTGTCGATGCCAATGGTCTGCCGACCGGGGCTGAGATCGCCTCGTTCGACAGCATGGTGCCGCTGGTACCGCTCATGCTCAACGGCACCTACAACCCCGGGCAGTTGCAGATCGTCCGGGAAATCCTGCCGGGCTCCGGCGGCTTCAACTTCGACACGGCTGCATTCACTGGTCTGCTGTCGGACTACACCATCCTGGAAACTGCGCCGGGCTCGGGCAACTACCTGGTCATTGACAACGTCGGTACCGACGGCACCGACCGGCTCAGCGGTATCGAGCGCTTGCAGTTCAACGATCAGTCGGTTGTTCTGGTCGATGGCTTGAACGCAGAAGCCGTAGGCCTGGCGTCGATCAATGACTTCACCCCCGAAGTAGGCTCGCTGCTGAGCGCAGGGGTAGAGGGCGTGACCGATGCGGATAACCCCGGCATCGGCTCCGTTACCGGCCCTGTGGGCTATTACTGGCAGGCCGACTTTACCGCTACAGGTCTGTACGAAGACATCGTCATCACCACCGGCGTGGGCACGGAGTTCGCGACCGGCAAGACCTTCCTGGTAACCGAGAATCTCGCCGGGCTGAGCCTGCGGGTCAAGGCCGTCTACGAGGACGCCAACGGCGTGCTGGAAACCGTGTTCTCGGCAGTGACTGACCCGGTTTCACCGGTTCAGGTCAACGACGCACCGGTCGGCACCATGCTGATCAGCGACACCACCCCGATAGTCGGGCAACAGCTAACCGCCACTAGAGCCTTCACCGATGCGGATGGCCCCGCCAACCCGGCGCTGGCGTACCAGTGGCAGTCGGGTACTGGCGGTGTCTTCAACAACATCGCTGGCGCCACCCTGCAGACCTTCACCGTGACCATGGCGCAAGCCGGACTGCAACTGCGGGTGATGGTCACCTATACCGATGACTTCGGTACGCTGGAAACAGTGACCTCGGTGGCGACGTCGACGGTGATGAACCTGATCGTCGGTACGGCTGGGGATGATGTGCTGAACGGCACGGCTGTCGGTGATGAGATTCAGGGGTTGGGTGGGAATGACACCCTGAATGGGTTGGGTGGGGATGATGTTTTGGATGGTGGGGCGGGTAACGATACTCTCAGAGGTGGCGTCGGCAATGACACGCTCAATGGAGGCCTCGGAAACGACCAACTCAGTGGCGGTGCAGGTGCCGACAATATGATCGGCGGCGCAGGCAACGATACCTATATCGTTACCGAGGTCGGAGATGTGGTCACGGAGCTGGCTGGTGAGGGTAATGACGTGGTCTGGACCTCGCTCTCCAGTTACACGCTGGGTGCCAATGTTGACCGCCTTGTCTATGGTGGCAGCGGTGATTTCACCGGCATCGGTAACGGACTCAATAACGCGATCACCGGCGGCAGCGGTAACGATATCCTCGTTGGTGGCGCTGGTAACGATACCCTCATTGGTGGTGCAGGTAATGACCAACTCAGTGGTGGATCGGGCGCTGACAACATGATCGGCGGTGCTGGCAATGACACCTACATCGTTACAGAGGTCGGAGATGTGGTCACGGAGTTGGCTGGTGAGGGTAATGACGTGGTTTGGACCTCGCTCTCCAGTTACACGTTGAGTGCTAATGTTGACCGTCTCATGTTCGGAGGGGTTGGAGACTTTACTGGTATCGGTAATGCGCTCAACAACGCGATCACAGGGGGCGCGGGTAACGACATACTCGTTGGTGGAGCCGGTAACGACACGCTTGTTGGTGGTCTCGGCAACGACCAGCTTAGTGGTGGTGCAGGTGCCGACAATATGATCGGCGGCGCTGGCAACGATACCTATATCGTTACCGAGGCTGGAGATGTGGTCACAGAGTTGGTTGGTGAGGGCAATGACGTGGTCTGGACCTCGCTCTCCAGCTATACACTGGGCGCCAACGTCGAGCGGCTCGTCTATGGAGGCAGCGGCAACTTCACCGGCACCGGCAATGCTTTGGTGAACTCGATCACGGGTGGTGTCGGTAACGATGTGATCGCCGGTGGTGCCGGTAACGACGTACTCAACGGCGGTCTCGGCAACGATATCTTCGTGTTTGGTGCCGGCTACGGCAACGACATGATCATGGGCTTCGATGCCAACCCCGCTGGCGGGCAGGATCGGCTCAATATCGCTGCGCTGGGTGTGACGGCAGCGAACTTCGCGGCCAACGTAACTATCGCCGATGTCGGCGCGGACACCCTGGTGACCATCGGTGCGGACAGCATCCGCCTGGTCGGTATTGCAGATGCCACCACCATCAACCAGACAGACTTTATCCTGGCGGTGTAAGGAGGCCGCCAGAGCAGAGCTAGCTACAAGCAGTTACGGGATGCGGTGCGATACCGCATCCCGTATTTTTATGTCCGATGGGTTTGTACGGGGAATCCACGAAGACCCAAGGTCCTGTCAGGTCGGACCGAGTTGGTTATCGGTTCGCTATCCACACAACCTTGATTCCTCACGATGAAGCCACCGGTGTGCACGCAGCATATCCTCTGGATGTCATGTCACCCAGCGCAGCGCTTACGTCCGACAGCATTCTGTAGGAGCCAGTTTGCTGGCGATCGTTCACGTCCGTTGCGCATCGCCAGCAAACTGGCTCCTACACACCCGACCACGCCCTCTGCGAGCAAGGCTCGACCAGGAAACGATTCTTACGAGGCGGCGACACTGTACCGATTCCTCCCAGCGCCGGGCTCGTCAAGCGTGGTGGTGCTCGTCAGGCGCGCGGGCTGTGCAGGGACTCGAGCAGCGCGCTGTGCCAGTCTGGCAACTGGAGCTGCCAGTCGCGTTGCAGGCGCGTGCAGTCGAGCCGTGAGTTGAGTGGGCGCTGCGCCGGGGTCGGGTAGGCGCTGCTAGGGATGGCCTGCAACTGCGCCACCGCCTTGCCCTGGGCGCGCAACTGCTCGGCGATGGCGCTGGCGAAGCCGAACCAGGAGGTTTCGCCCTGGGCCGTCAGGTGAAAGAGGCCCCAGGGGCCGGCTTGGCCGTTGCGCCAGTGCTGGATCAATTGCGCGGTGGCGCTGGCGATGCTGCCAGCCCAGGTCGGTGCGCCGATCTGGTCGGCTACTACATTCAGGCTGTCGCGCTCCTGCAACAGGCGTTGCATGGTCCGCAGAAAGTTGCGCCCGTGCAGCGAGTAGACCCAGCTGGTGCGCAGGATCAGGTGGGCGCCGCCGACGGCCTGGATCGCCCGCTCGCCGGCCAGCTTGCTCTGGCCGTAGACACCGAGCGGGTTGGGCGCATCGTCCTCGGCATAGGGTGCCGGCTTGCGCCCGTCGAACACGTAGTCGGTGGAGTAATGGAGCAGCGGCACGCCCAGGTCGGCGGCTTCCTCGGCCAGCACGCCGGGCGCTGTGGTGTTGATCGCAAAGGCCCGCTCGGGCTCGTTCTCTGCCTGGTCGACCGCGGTGTGCGCGGCGGCGTTGACGATCAGCGCGGGGCGCAGCTCGCGCACCTGACGGCGGATCTGCTCGGGCTGGGTCAGGTCGAGCCGGGCACTGCCGCGCACGATCAGCTCGCCCTGGCCCTGCAGGCTCAGTTGCAGTTCGCGGCCGACCTGGCCGTGTTCGCCGAGCAGCAGGATCCTCATGGGAAAACCTCCGCATCGGCCAGGCTGAGGCCGGCCTGGTCTTTGCCCGACAGCTGCGGCGCCTCGGCGAACGGCCAGTCGATGGCCAGGCTCGGGTCGTCCCAGCGGATGCAGCGTTCATGGGCCGGGGCGTAGTAGTCGGTGGTCTTGTAGAGGAATTCGGCGAATTCGCTGAGTACCAGGAAGCCGTGGGCGAAGCCTTCCGGCACCCACAGCTGGCGCTTGTTCTCGGCGGACAGGTGCACGCCGACCCAGCGGCCGAAGTTCGGCGAACCGCGGCGGATATCCACCGCCACGTCGTAGACCTCGCCGGAGCTGACTCTCACCAGCTTGCCCTGGGCTTGCTGCAGTTGGTAATGCAGGCCGCGCAGCACGCCGCGCTGTGAGCGCGAGTGGTTGTCCTGGACGAACTCGCGCGTCAGGCCGGTGGCCTCGGCGAAGGCGCGGGCGTTGAAGCTCTCGTAGAAGAAGCCGCGTTCGTCGCCGAATACCTTGGGTTCGAGGATCAGGACACCCGGTAATGCTGTTTCAATGACTTTCAAGAAGGTCTCCTTGGGGGATGAGGAATGAGGGATGAGGATTGGGCGCTTCCCCATTCCCCATTCCCCATCCCCTCATTCATCCAGCATTCGCATCAAATATTGGCCGTAGCCTGTCTTGCCGAGGGCCTGGGCCTGCATGAGCAACTGCTCACGGTCGATCCAGCCATTGTGGTAGGCGATCTCTTCTAGGCAGGCGACCTTCAGTCCCTGGCGGTGCTCGATGGTCTGCACGTACTGCGAGGCCTCCAGGAGGCTGTCATGGGTACCGGTATCGAGCCAGGCGAAACCGCGGCCCAGACGCTCGACACGCAGTTCGCCGCGCGCCAGGTAGGCATTGTTGACGTCGGTAATCTCCAGCTCGCCACGGGCCGAGGGGCGTACCGCCTTGGCGATGTCGACCACCGCGTTGTCGTAGAAGTACAGGCCGGTTACCGCATAGCTCGACTTGGGCTGCGCCGGCTTCTCCTCGATGGAAATGGCCTGGCCGTGCTGGTCGAACTCGACCACGCCGAAGCGCTCCGGATCCTTGACCAAATAGCCGAACACTGTCGCTCCCGATGGCTGGTCCGCGGCGCGCTTGAGCTGCTCGGTGAAGTGCTGGCCGTGAAAGATGTTGTCGCCGAGGATCAGGCACACCGCGTCGTCGCCGATGAACGACTCGCCGATCAGGAACGCCTGGGCCAAGCCATCAGGCGCGGGTTGCTCGGCATAGCTGAATTGCACGCCGAACTGGCTGCCGTCGCCCAGCAGATTCCGGTACTGCGGCAGGTCGTGCGGGGTGGAGATGATCAGGATTTCACGGATGCCGGCGAGCATCAGCACCGAGACCGGGTAGTAGGCCATCGGTTTGTCGTAGATCGGCAGCAGTTGCTTGGACACGCCAAGGGTGATCGGATGCAGGCGGGTGCCGGAGCCGCCGGCGAGGATGATGCCTTTGCGCGAGGGCGGCAGGGACGAAGGGGATGGGGAATGAGGGATGAGTGACATTGCTACTCCTTGGGGGCATGGCGTTTGAGCAAGCCCGTAATTAAGCGTGAAGCGTGTTCGATGCAGTCGCTCAGTACCGAATCAGGCTGGGCAAACTCAAGGTCAACGGCTATCAAATATTGAGTGTTCAGCTCACTTAACGAGCCTCGTGCAACATTCAAAAATAAACGAGCTCACGCGAACTTTTTCTTGCCGCGCCCTCTGCAATATTCGAAGGGATTGAGACCGCCGCGCGCCTGGTCTGTGATGTTAGTCCGAACTTTTCCTCTGCCGGAAACGACTTCGACCATGAATAGGTCAATTTCACCAACTGCATGCTCACTTGCCAGGCTTGCAATTGATAGTGCGGGCGAATACTCATCCCCGAACCCTCCGGCACCAGTCCAGATTGTCCAGGTACCAGCGCACGGTTTTGCGCAGGCCGCTTTCGAACGTTTCCTGCGGTTTCCAGCCCAACTCGCGCTCGATCTTGCTGGCGTCGATGGCGTAACGCTGGTCGTGGCCGGGACGGTCGGCGACGAAGGTGATCAGTTCCTTGTAGGAATGCGGGGCGGCGTTGTCCCCATCCCTCATTCCCGCTCCTAGATTCCCCTCCAGAGGCGCCAGTTCATCGAGCAGCGCGCAGATACTCTCCACGACATGCAGATTGGTCTGCTCGTTGTGCCCGCCAATGTTGTAGGTCTCGCCGACTCGGCCTTCGCTCACCACCTTCAGCAGGGCGCGGGCATGGTCCTCGACATACAGCCAGTCGCGCACCTGCTGGCCGTTGCCGTACACAGGTAGCGGTTTGCCTTCCAGGGCGTTGAGGATCACCAGCGGGATTAGCTTCTCCGGAAAGTGATAGGGACCGTAGTTGTTCGAGCAGTTGGTCACCAGCACCGGCAGTCCGTAGGTGCGCTGCCAGGCGCGGACCAGGTGGTCGGAGGCCGCCTTGCTCGCCGAGTAGGGCGAGCTGGGGGCATAGGGCGTGTTTTCGGTGAATAGCTCATCAACGCCATGCAGATCGCCGTACACCTCGTCGGTGGAAATATGGTGAAAGCGGAAGGCCTGCCTGCGCGCCTGGTCCAACTGCAGCCAATAGGCGCGGGTGGCTTCCAGCAGGGCATAGGTGCCGACGATATTGGTCTGGATAAAGGCTGCCGGGCCGTCGATGGAACGGTCCACATGGGATTCGGCCGCCAGGTGCATGATCGCGTCCGGCTGGAACTCGGCCAGGGCCCGACTGACCGCCGCGCTGTCGCCGATATCGGCCTGGAGGAAGCGGTAGCGCGGGTTGTCCGCGACGCCGGCCAGCGACTCCAGGTTGCCGGCGTAGGTCAGCTTGTCGAGGTTGAGCACCTGGTGCTCGGTGTCGTTGAGCAGGTGGCGAATCAGCGCCGAACCGATAAAACCGGCGCCGCCGGTGACCAGAATTCGCATATCAATTGCCTTTTTTACTGGAGTTCAGTGAGTGAGCCGGGATGGGCGCCACGCCCGTCATGATCGGTTGCTTGCCTGGCAGCCAGCAAGACGAGTGGCCTGTAGAGGCGCGCCGCACGTGTTGCTGAACTGGCGCGCTTTCGCAAAAAGCGCCATGGGCCGACTCATCTTGAATACTGGTCAAATTCATAGGTGGTTGCTCATGCCCCAGGCTGGGGAAGATCCTCCCGGGTCAGGGTGAAAGCGCGCGGGTGGAAATCGAGATCCTCGGCGGCGGCGCTGTGGGAGAAGGCCTGGTCGCGGTTCATCCGTTCCGCCATTCCAGGTGTCCAGTCGCGGTAGCGGGGGAGGCAGCGCAGCAGCAGCAAGGCAAAGCGAAACAGTGGTAAAGGTAGGTGCACGATCCGCGGTGGTTTTCCCAGGGCGACGAATATTCTGCTCAGCATATCGCGGTAGCTCAGCACTTCGGCTCCAGACAAGGCATAAGTCTTGGCCGTGAGCGATTTGTTCAGGGCGGCCAGGCAAGCCATCGCGACATCGTCTGCATGCACGGGCTGACGCAACCCCAGGGCCTTGCCGAAAACCGGAAAGAAGCCCAAACGCCGGATGGTTCGAGCCATCTCGGTTACATTGCCATCCCGGCCGTGCCCGTATATCAGGGTAGGGCGCAAGATGAGCCAGTCGACGCGGTGGCTTTCGGCCCAGGTCTCGAAGGCTGCTTCGCTGTCCGCCAGACGTTGGGCCAACTGGCGCTCGCGCGGATCCGGGGAATGATCCTTGGCAATCAGGCTGGTGGACGAAAGGGCTATCACCCTCTGGGCGCCCATGGCGGAAAGCTGCGGTAGGAGGTCAACGAGCACCCAGATGGGCAGCAGGCTGATCCAGCGGCGAATAGGTTTGGCAGGCGCGGTGGCGCCTCCCGGCGGGGAAAAGTGCCGCCACTCGACCTGCGCATCCGTTGCGACCTCCTGGACAGACCTGGAAAAGGCCGTAACCTGATACTGCGCATCAGCCAGCACCGCAAGCAGGCTGCTACCCACCAGGCTGCGTGCGCCCAGAACGCCCACGCCGCCATCAGTCATTCGGCTTGCCCCACGACCGTATGCGTTTCAGCAGGAGATAGCAGACGACTGCGGCAAAGCGCAGCCATACGCCGCAAATGACCAGGCCCATCAGTAGCCCGGGGTATTGATGGCGGAAGAACTTGCGGTAAAAGCGCACCATGCCCCGGTGTTTGTGCCACTCGACGAAAAAAGGGCGGGCCACGCTACAGCGCCCTTTATGGTGGGTTACCCGGGCGCCGGGTTCGAACAGAATGCGAGAGCCGGCGGCACGGAAGCGCATGCACCAGTCCAGGTCTTCGCAGTGCATGAAGTAGCCCTCATCCAGGCCGCCGACTCGTTCCAGGGCATGCCGGGGCACCAACATGCAAGCACCGGAAATGGCTTCCACCTCGACTGCTGCCTCGGGTAGGGGGGTGAGATGCAGCAGATAGTCCGAAAACAATCGCGGATAACGCTGGGCGAGGCTGGCGAGGCCGAAGGCTCGGACAAAGGTGCGCCAGGGCGTCGGTACCGAGCGGCGGCCACCGGCCTGTTCGCTGCCATCCGCATTGAGCAACAGGCCGCCGACCATGCCTACGGATGGATGGCTGTTGGCCGCATGCAGCAGGCTGCACATTGCATCGGGCGCCAATTCGCAGTCGGGGTTGAGAAACAGCAGGAAATCCTCCTCGGCTGCGGCGGCGCCCTGATTGCAGGCCCGGGCGAAACCCAGGTTATTGTGGTTGCGTATGATCTTCAGACGGGTATCGGCAGGAATGGCCTGGGTCGCCTGCTCCAGGCTGTCGTCGCTGGAGGCGTTATCCACCAGGATGATTTCCGCGGCCTGGGCACTGCAACTGACCAGGCAGCGGCTCAGGTAGGGGCCTGCATTGTAATTGACAATGATCACGGAAACCCTGTCCTTCGTTCCGAGTAACTCCAAAAGCAAGCTCCTCTCTCAGTGGCGGTGAGTGCCGTCTACGTTTTGTATCGAGCCTGTCTTCAGGACGTACGGCCCCACGGCTCGCCGTGAAGAAGGGTAAGCCGTGGGGCCAGGCAATGTGTCGAGCAGAAAATCCAACAGGTGCAGATTAACGGCCAGCCACTACTGCAGAATGCTCTCGCGCATCTGCGTGTGGTGCTCTCTATGGTTCGGCAAGTGGCTGGAGGTAATCGTTGATACGCGGTTGCAGTACCTCGAGGATATGTCCCACCGTCTCGCTGATATGGCAGCCCTCGGTGTCCACGGTCAGGGCCGGGTTCTGCGGCGGCTCATAGGGCGAGTTGATCCCGGTGAAGTCGCGCACCTCGCCTGCGCGGGCTCGTTTGTAGAGACCCTTGACGTCTCGTTGTTCGCAGGTCTCCAGCGAGGTGGCCACATGCACTTCGAGAAAGGCTTCCGGGCCGATGATCTGGCTGGCCTGCAGGCGGTCTTCGCGGTAGGGCGAGATAAAGGAGGTGATGACGATCAGGCCGGCCTCGTTCATCAGTCGCGCGACTTCGGCCACCCGGCGGATATTTTCGCAGCGGTCCTCAGGGGAGAAGCCCAGGTCACGGTTCAGCCCATGGCGCACGTTGTCGCCATCGAGGACGAAGCAGGCGTGGCCCATGGCGAGCAGACGTGCTTCCAGGGCGAAGGCCAGGGTGGACTTGCCGGCGCCACTCAACCCGGTCATCCAGATGGTCGCCGGGTTCTGGCCGAAGAGACGGCCACGTTCTTCTCGGGAAACGTGGCCATCTTGCCAAACGATATTCTCAGGCTTCATTTCCTATCCTTCACTTCAGCAAAGATCGTTGCTACTAACCAAGGTTTGGCCAAAAGCCAGTGTTTTGGTTAGCACGGGCAGTTCCAACAGGGTAGCCGCGACTAGCGGCGCTAGGGTTTTCACTGTGCAGCATATTACGGCAACGGCCGTTTGGCGATGTCGCGCCGGCGGCGGCCCAGGCCTTTTTCCAGCAAGCGCCAGATGTTCATCAGGCTGGTTTTACGTTGTGCCTGGATCTCGCGGCGCTTGCGCCACATGCGTGGCAGACCGCGGAGGGCATCCCGCTTGGCACGGAGTAGCACTCGCCCACGGCCGCGGTATATATAAACCAGTGTGGTCAACAGGTTCATGAGTAGGTGGGCGGGCAGCAGGAGCCAGAAGAGCGCGCCTGGCATGTTCTTCACATAGGTCCAGACCAGGTTGCGGTGCCCATGGTAAAGGGCGAAATCGCTCTTCTGCCCCCCGCTGGACGCCGAGCCGACATGCAGGGCGCGGGCGCTCGGCACCAGGCGACACTCATAGCCGGCCAGCCACAGGCGAAAGCCCAGGTCGACATCCTCGCAGTAGCAGAAGAAGTCTTCGTCCAGCCCGCCGACGGCTTGGTAAATATCGCGGCGGTACAGCGCCGTCGCGGCACAGGGGGAAAATATCGGCCGATCCAGCAACTCCGACTCGCTTACCGGTTCGCCATGCCCCAGGCGCCAGCACAGGCCGCTGGCATGGTAGGCGTCGCCGATGCCGTCCAGCCGTGCCGGGTCATGCGCCATCAGCGTTACCGCACCGAAACAGGCCACCTGCGGCCATTGCATGGCCGCCAGCAATAATTGCTGCAGGCAATCGGGTGCGAGAAAGGCATCGGGGTTGACCAGCGCCACCCACCGGCAATCCTGTAGCTCGGCCATCGCCAGGTTATTGGCCTTGGCGAAACCGAGGTTCTCTGCCAGGCGGATATAACGGGTATCTGCCGGGCGCTTGCTGGGCAGCTCCTCGGGTGGGCTGTTGCTGGCGTTATCGATAACGATGGTTCTATGGATGGGCGCCTGCTGTTCGGCCAAGGCAGCCAGGCAGCGTTCGAGCACGTCGAAGGTATTCCAGTTGACGATAATCACGCCGACGGCAGGCCGTTCGGCAAAGGCCACCCTGGAAGAGGTAGCAGGAATGTCGGTGGAAAGGTTGTTCATGGTGATAGCGTACTGGCTTGGTGGGGGCTTATTCCCCGAATCTGGTTAAAAACTGTGCGTTGACTAGGTAACCGCTAAGTGCTCAGCTTCTGCATAGGGTCATTCGGTATATATAGAACACCTTCGGGGGTTGAAACCGTACATGTTGAAGCGTGACTATACCTCTCGGCAGATTTCCATACCGTACATCCATACTGTACAGATACCCTGTTATGCGAGCTTCCCGAGGTGGTAGGGCTATTTGCGTGAGCATAAAAAAGTTTTACGCCAGCCTTCTTGGTAATCATTGAGCCCCTCTGCGCTTTGTGCGAGAAGCGTGTCCCAGTCGATTTCCTGGACTTCGAACCCGAAGTGCTCAAATATGAAATGAATGGCACCTACGGATGGGCGGCCGACAATTGTCATCCCGTCCTCAGTAAAAGCATCTTCGGTCGCCATCATTTCTTGCGCTACGGGGTCTTTTATAAGCTGGATGACGAAGTTGTCTTCCCTCGCTGAGCGCTCTTTGAGCTGACGAGGCGTGGGTGATGAGTGGTAGGGGGTGTTTGTAGGGAAAACTTCTGTATCCAGAATTATGTGGCGGGCTTGAGTACCAGCCATTAGCTTGACGAGTTCGACATGCTGGATTGTGTGGTAGAAATAGCCGAGACATAAAACGACGTCTATTTCATTCGTGTGGCTTCTGAGAAAGTTGAAAACGTCATCTTTTATAAATGCGTACGAACTCTCATCGATTCCGTAAGCCTGCATATTGCTGACTGCGTTGTCGATAAGCTCTGCGCGTGGCTCAATGCCCGTTACATGCTGGGCGCCGGCTTGCAGTGCGGCAAAAGTCCAGCGTCCGTCATGGCTTCCTATGTCGAGCAGTCGTTTGCCGGCGATGATGTTCTGGTTCGCTTGAATAATGCTTTGATAGCGACAATTCAGGCGATCCGGAATGGCTGAAGTCTGGCTGGTTGCATAGAAGCGCGGGTAGTCAGAAAAGAAGGCGTTTTCACTCATTGTTCATTTCTTCCGGCTGACCAGAACATCAATATATTCGGCGCGAATACCTTGGTCTATATCGTCGATCATTATAATTGTAGTGGGCGTGTGTGCTGTGTCTGATATGTAACTGGCAATATCATAGCCCCAGTGCATTGTCACCAAAGAGCCGCTGGCATCGACAGGGTTGCCATGATACTCAGGTTCGTGGTGGTGAATGATTTCACCCTCATCGGTGCGGGAAGCCCAGCACTCGCTTTTTTTGCCTTTATTGATCAGTGGGACCGTGAAAATATGAGCCCCACCAGGTTTTAGGACTCGAGCGATTTCTTTAAAAGCCGCTGCTGGATCGAAAATGTGCTCCATTACATCCTGAGTAATGAATAGATCGAAGCTCTGGGCGGCAAACGTCATGGCCTCAAGATTTTCGCAGCGAAATCCGCTTGAACCATGAATGGAACCAGGCGGGACGTTGGGAAAGAACTGGGAAGAAGTATAGCCCGGACACTCCTTGCGCAGCTTGGGGCTTGTGCCCCGATTGGCTGGCGATGACTCATGAATGGTCAGCTCTTTATAATTCGGAAAATACATCTGAATAACATGCATCAAAGCCCTTTCGCGTGGTATTGATTTGCATGAGTCGCATATCAGAAAATCCCTAAACCAAGAGGTTGAGGCCCTGAATGTTACAGCGCGTTCACATATGGAGCATATCCCCGTGTGAGAGAAATTAAAGGTGCTCAATGTGGATCTCCTAAAGTTGCAAACTCAATTATTTCTTGAAATTCTTCCATTGTAAGGTTGTGTGTATTTTTTGGTGGAAGGTTTTCGCTGGTCAGGATAAGTGGCGAAAGGTTTGTGGTGAATTTTTCGAGCTGCATGTTTGATTCGTTCAATTCTTCCATGAATTTTATCCTTTGCTCTTCCGTGAATAAAATGCATTTCGGCGAATTATTCTGGTTGTCGTATTTGAATAGCCTTGTGACTATTTTGTTGTGTGTTGTTTGGGGTAGTGGAATGTTGTTTATGGTTTTTAGGAACTCAAGAGTTTTGGGGGCTAGCGAGTCATTTATTCTTTCTTTTTTAAAATGTAAGCCCCGGGGTGTTATGTTTGCAGTGCTGCAGAAGTCTAGTCGTATGTCATTTTCTAAAAAATCTTCGGGGGAGTAAGGGATTACCTTGATTTGGTCTTTGCCAAATATATCGGCCCATAATTCTAGGGTATGATTGTACTTGATGTACGGAGTTTTTCTTTTTACATATGTGAGGAAGTCTTCAGTGAGGCGAGTGCCCCACCATTTTACTTCCATGTTGTAGGAGGACTCTATGATTAAGTCTTGTCTTCTTATGTATGCAACTATCGAGATTGTACTTTTGGTGTTGCTTGTTATTGTGTGAAGAAGTTTTATTTGCTCCTTGGATAGAGTGCAAAATTCTTCAGAGCTGAATATTATATTTTCGCAATTATGAGTTCTTGCATTAGCTATGGCGGCCTCAATTATAGCTTTTGGCGTTGTCAGTGGTAGATCGCCCCACGGGGAGGTTTTTTTTTCTTGAAGAGACCATGCAAGTTCGTGATGCGCGCATTGAAGAAGCCCTTCATTCGGGTAGTAAATCTTACTGTGCTCTTGCAAAGGAGCTTGGTTATTTAGTAGAAATTCTTGAATGGATGTTGTGCCGGTTTTATGCCAGCCAATATGAATAATTAAGTTCATGTTAATATTCTTTTTGCATGTGAGTAAGTTTCAACGACTATGTTGTTTTGGCAGCAAACATCTAAGCTGGTAGCGGATGCGCTAACAGTTAGTGATCGCTCAATGGCGTGAGCGAGAGTCCCGTCAACTTGGCCTGTTTCGGGCTCGAAATCATTTTCACTCAAGGCTAGGTTGGCGATAGGAATAAGGGCTTTACAACGGGCCATGAACATTGTGCCGGCAACGAAATTTAAGGCGCTCAGGCTATCTGAGGGTATGCCCATTCTTGTGGCAAGGCTCTCTACGCGACTAGCATTTGAGCCCCAGTAATAACTCATTGGCACAATATGGCCTGTTGGTCCAAGGATTCCAATTTCTGGCTTGCTTTGAAAATGTGCAATGGAGTTTAAAATGGCGTGCTCCGTCAGTAGCTTTTCATATAAATCGCGCCGCCATTTATCGCCATCCTGCCGATGTGTTGATTTCTTTGTATGGATCTTTATCAAAAAGTCATGCCCGCCATTAAGTATTTCCGGCATTATTTTGATAAACGGCAGA
Source organism: Pseudomonas sp. (assembly GCF_033723075.1). Lineage (GTDB taxonomy): Bacteria > Pseudomonadota > Gammaproteobacteria > Pseudomonadales > Pseudomonadaceae > Aquipseudomonas. Next base: position 254,601 of record NZ_JAWVXU010000003.1, on the reverse strand, counting down.
ACGTCGCGGCCACGATTTATCACAGGGAGCAGAGTAAACTCGTGGCGTTGCTGCGATAGCTTTTTCTCTATGGATTCCTGCTGTTCGTGTGTGGTGGTTACGTAAAGCTTGAGTGGTATCGAGCGGATCTTCTCTATATAGTCCAGTATTTCATCGAATACATCTTCGTAAAATGCATGTATCACAATGGCTACTGGGCGCTTCAGGTCCGGCTCGCAAACACTGGTTGCCAGGGTTTTACGCACCAATGCCATGCGCGTTGCCTCCAGGTAGGCGTAACCGTAACGCTGATCAGGCTCCAGGTGTGCGCCTTCCGCCCATTCATTCCAGGCATTGATAAAGATCAGTCGCTGGTCAGGATTGCTGAAGCGCTCGCAAGTATCGTCGATGGCGTTATATAGCCATTGTTGATAGCCCAGCGGTGAACTGTTAAGTAAAACAGAGCTTCTATTTTTGCGGCGAGCGGTGTTGTCCCAAGCCGGACAGACTCCGCGGAATAGGGTGTACCCAGGCTTTTTGTAGTCGCGACTACGCTCGACGAATATGCGCCAGTCGTAAACATTACAAGCAAAATCATCCTTCAGTGGCTCGACCTGCTCGGTGATATTGGGCGGCGCGGAGTTGTTCGGCGGAAATTCGATGGCGGCGTCGAAGCCGTATTTGCCCGGGTCGACTGCCTCGAAGGACTGGGTGTAGGCCAGGTAGATTTCGCCGATGCCATTGGTCCGGCACCAGGTGCGCCAGCGTTCGGCGGTTTCCTTGGCCGAAGGCAGCAGGCTGGGGCGGTAGACCAGGAGCAGCGGCTTGCCGTCGATGCGGATATAGCGGGCATCGCGCATGTACTGGGCGACATGGGCGATAAAGGCCAGGTCGTCTTCGGGCGAGTGTTGCTGGGCGATGAGGATTTCGCTGTCCAGGCCGTCCCAGCGGCGGCTCCAGTTCTCGTTGGCCCAGCAGAGGCAGAAGGGCAGGTCCAGGCTGGGATCTTTCAGGTAGTTCTCGATCGGGGTTTCCAGCAGGCGCTTGCCGCCGAACCAGTAGAAGTAAAAGCAGAAACCCTCGATGCCGTAGAGTTTGGCCAGTTCGGTCTGGCGCCGCTGCACGGCCGGGTCGAGCAGGCTGTAGTAGCCGAGTTCACCCGGCACATGGGGTTGGTAGTGACCGGCGAACTGCGGCTGGGCGGGACGGACATTGGTCCATTCGGTAAAGCCTTCGCCCCACCAGGCATCGTTCTCGGCGATGGGGTGGAACTGCGGCAGGTAGAAGCAGATCAGCTTTACCGGCTTGTTCTTCAGCGGGGCGCCCTGGAGCAAGGGAATGTACTCGGCACTGGCTGGTGCCAGGAGTGGCGAGGGCGGGGCAATAGCGCTGCTGGGCGTGGGCAGGTTATGGCTGATCGGCGCGGTGAAGTTCTGCCAGCTGCGGTAGGCCTGGGTCCTGCGGAAGACGAACGGCAGGCCCTTGAATAGGGCGTTCTTGAAGCGTTGTTTGGCGTCTACGGGGAAGGGCAATGAGTGCCAAGTCGCGTGCGCGCCGTTAGAGAGGAGGCGGCGGATTAGCCAGTAAGGCCGGGTCATCAGGCTTCTGCGGAGGAAGCGCAGTGGTTTGGTCAGGACCCAGGACTTGCTGCTGAGGATGCGCGCCAGTTGGGCGTTGGTTTGCGCCAACTGCTGGCTGAGGTGCAGGGCATTCTGTTGCTCGGCCGTGCACTGGTTTTGTAGCTGCTTTAGCTGTTGCCGCAATTGGTCGCGGCTGGCGATCAGCTCGGCTTTTTCTTCCTGCAGGTGCTGTTGCACCTGGGCCAAGGTTTCGAGGCGTGCCTGTGCGCTGCTGACTTGTTCTCTAAGCAACTGCGACTCCTGGCTGTCTTGAGTGCGCAACCGTTCCAGCTTGTGAATGGTTTCCGTAAGCCGGGCGGCTTCCATCTGGGCAGTTTGGTGCTCTTGCTGGAGGAGGGTTTGTACCTCGGTCAGGCTGTGGATGCTTGTCTGGGCTGCTTGCACGGCTTGCTGGGCGGAGCTGAGCTGATCCGCCAGGTCGGCCTTTTCGCTCAGGCTGTGCTGGTAGGCAATGCTTGTATCTGCTTGCTCCTGAGTGAGTTTGCTCAGGGCCTGCTCTGCCGCGCGATGTTGGACATGCAGTTCCTCGAGCAGGATGCGCAGCTTGGTCAGTTCATCGAGCACCTGGTCATGCGAAACCGTCTGTGCCTGTTGGCTGCTGAGGGCTTGATCCCGTTCGTGGACCATCAGCGCCAGTTGTTGTAGGGCGTTTTCCCTCTCAAAGGTAGTTACCTCCAACTGGACCCGCTGGTTGCTCAGTTCGGCGATGAGTTGGTCATGTGCCGCCGCCTGTACTTGTTGGGCGGTGAGCGCCTGATCCCGCGCGTTAATGGCTACCGCCAGTTGCTGCATGGCGTTCTCGCGCTCACGGCTAGCTTGGTCCCGTACTATTTCCAGCATGTCGGAGTGCGCCAGCAGCGGCAGGAATTCGATATAGCGTTGCTCGAACGCCTGCCAGCGCTGTTCGAAGGCTTTGCCGTTGGCCGGCAACTTGTCTGCGGCCAACTGCTGCAGCAATTGGTAGAGCTCGTGCACGAACGGCGAGACTTGTAGCCTGTCGCCAAGGCGATCAAGGGCCGCAACGTTATGCCTGAGGGCAGGGGTCAGGAACTCTTCGGTGAATTCGCGCAGCGCTTGTGGGGCGGCTTCCGGAGGCGGCAGTTCGAGCGCGTCGGCAATGCGCGCCAGTTGCTCTGCAGGGGCTTCGAGCATGGCGTCGTAGGTAACGAATACACGTTGCTGCTGCTGTGTTTCGCGAAGCGCACCGACCACATATTTGGCCCACAGCATCAGGCCTTTCACTTGCGCAAACCCATCACGTTTATGCAGCGATTCAGCCACATCGAGTGGGTTGCGAATGGTAATGAGATAGCTGGGCGAGAGGCCGAGCTGGGTAAAGATGTTCTGCCAGAACGGCAGCAGTATCGAGGTGCGCGGATCCTTGAAGGCGAACACGGCATTGTCTGGCAGCTTGCCCTGCAGGAGGGTGGCAGCGGCCTTGCGCTCCAGCGAAAACTCCGGGCGCAGCAGCGCCTGATCATCCAGTTTGGCCAGGCGGTGCCAGGCGGAATCCAGCTTCTTCAGCAGGGCTTCGTTGAAGGCATTGATCTCGGCATCTTCCCAGAAGCCTTTTTCGTTGTTGCCGGGAAGGCCACTGATCAACTTGTTGCCCAGATCCAGCGAGAGTACCTGTAGGCCGCGAGTAATCGCGCTGGTGCCGCTGCGGTGCATGCCAAGTACGACCACGATTCGTTTTGTCATGTCTGTCATTACCTACTCTTCCGTACTTGTAGCCATCGAGGCAATGTCGAAGTTGACCAAGGCGTTTGTCATGCGTCCCTCGTAGGCTTGGACGCGGAACATTACCGCGTCGAGAATGCGATGCAGATAGATGCGCTCGGGGTGGCTCGCAGTCTCCCCTTGCAGGCCGGCGTTGAAGAAGTAGGTGCCGGGGTTCATCAGTGCGCGAAAACTAAAGCTGACCTGATAGGTTTCCCCAGCCTTCACCTCCGGCAGGTACTTGTTGACCGCTGGATGATTGGCGCCGCCGATCTGAACGCCATTGATGGTCTTGATCAACATGCCGAACTGTACGTTGCGCGCGTGTTCAAGAAAGCGCACGTCATAGCGGTACAGGTATTCCTGCATGGCGACCAGGCAGTTGACCCGCTGCCCCTCGAGCGTCTCGATATGCGGGTCGATGATGAGCGCGCCGAGCTGTTCGTACTCGACCCGGCTTTGTGATACCAGGCCTTCGATATAGTGCGGGCGTTCGGCTCTGATGGTTGGCTCGTTGACCGCGGAGGCCCCTACCGCGGGGCTCATGTTCGAGCAGGGTGTGGGGGCGTCCGCAGCCTTGCGGATTTCCTGCCGTACATGGGCGCGGCGAGTCTCGGGAGCGAACAGCAGCTTGGTGTAGAACGCTATGGTTTCTTTGGGGGGGCCATCGAACAGCAATTCGCCGCCATCGAGCAGCAGGGCGCGATCGCAGAGTTCCACCACCAAGGCGGCGGCGTGGGAGACGAAGAGGATGGTGGTGCCTTTTTCGCGTAGCGCTTCGATGCGGGCGAAGCATTTGCGGCGAAACGCTTCGTCACCAACCGCCAGGGCTTCGTCCACCACCAGGATATCCGGTTCACGGGCCACGGAAACAGCGAAAGCCAGGCGTACCATCATGCCGCTGGAGTAGGTCTTCACCGGCTGATGGATGAACTTGCCGATATCCGCGAAGGCGAGGATGTCGGGCAGGATCCGTTCGATATGGCTGCGCGGCATGCCGAGGATCTGCCCGTAGAGATATACGTTATCCAGGCCAGAGAACTGCGGGTTGAAACCGGTGCCGAGTTCGAGCAGGGCAGCGATGGTGCCATGGGTTTCGCAGTGGCCACCCGTCGGGTTCAGTGTTCCGCAGATCAGTTGCAGCAGGGTGGATTTGCCCGAGCCATTGCGCCCGACGATGCCTACGGTCTCACCCCGGCGAATCTCGAAGGAGACCCCGCGCAGGGCCCAGAACTCCCGATAGAATTGCCGCGGCTTCATCATGAGCAGGCGTTGCAGGCGCGGTACCAGTGCCTGCTTGAGGCGATCCTGCGGGCGGCGATAGACCTGGTAGCACTTGCTTAGCTGGTTGACCCGAATAAAGGGCTCTTTATTAGATGACATCGGCAAATCCATTCCTCAGTCGCTGGAACCAGGCATAGCCCAGCCAGGCTACTAGCAAACTCAAGGCCAGATAGATTGCCCATCCCTGAAAATCGGGCATCTGTCCGTGCAAAATGACCGCGCGGCTTTGCTCGATGATGAAGGTGAGCGGGTTGGCCAGGACCAGCGGCTGGAGATTCTCGGGTAATGCGGAGAGGGGGTAGAAAATCGGTGAGAGAAAAAGCAGGGCGGTGCTCAGGAAGCCTGTTATCTGCCCAAGGTCGCGCAGGAATACGCTGGTGGCCGCCAGCAGCCAACTGATGCCCAGTGCCACGAAGGCCAGCGGTAGCACGATCAGGGGGAAGAACAGGCAGGTCAGCGGTAGCTGCCCTTGTGTGATCAGCACGGCAGCCAGGAGCACCAGATAACTGACGAACAGTTGGGCCAGGGCGGAGCCGAGCGAAATCCAGGGAAGTGCATCGAGCGGGAAGACGACTTTTTTGACGTAATTGGTGTTGTTCAGGATCAGTGAGGGTGCACGGTTCAGGCATTCTGCGAAGAAAGCGTGCAGGATTATGCCAACGAACAAGGCAAGCGCGAAATCCAGATGGTTCGTTCCGCCGAGCCAGCGGGCCTTGAATACACCAGAGAAAACGAAGGTGTAAATGCCAAGTAGGAGCAGGGGGGTTATCAGCGCCCACGCCAGCCCGAGAAAGGTACCTTGATAACGGGTGGCGATTTCGCGCGAGATCAGTTGCCGGATCAGGGAATGCTGGGCAGCCACGCCGCGCAGCAGGGCTGCTGGAGAGTAAGCGTGTTTAATCATCAGGAGTGACTTACTGCATGCACCAGTTTGCGTGTGGTGTGCTTTTGTGAGTGCGGAGCTTGAGTCATTCCTGATCCTAGTGCTGGGGAGCTAAAACGGTTTGTAAAGTACGAGCGGAGGGGTTCAGAGGTCAACTGAAATTCGTCGAGTGGTTTCAAGTGGTTAACCCAGTGGGTTCGAGCAGTTGGTGAGCGCGGTGGTTACGTCGATTTAGACGGAGTCGCGTGGGCACAGGCCGCGCTCCTGACCCTTTGCTATGCCATGGTTTCCCTCGCTCACCTGGGTTCGGAAGCCTTTGGGATATCCCTGCTCGAAGGCGCTATGTACGGCAGGGCACGTCGATGATTTCGCGCGAAAATAGGTACGGGGATTGCCTATATCAATATTGCGTATGAAACAGGTTGGGTCATTCCTCCTGGCGATCCAGCAGCCCTTAGGCAGGCCATGCAGACGGGGATTATCCGCCGCGGCCTGAGGCGATTGGCAGGCGTGCAGCGCTGCGCGCTGATGCATTGTTTTCTGCCGAAGAGATGGTGGCCAGCTATGCGAGTCTATATCGCAGTCTGTTGTAAGTTGTGCGATGACGGGTGTGCCTAAATATCGTGAGCTGCAAGGGCTTGTATTGCATGGTGTTGCTGGCACAATGCGGCCCTTGCGAAGCCCTCGGCTAGATGAGTGGTCTTGCGTTTGAGTAACCGAATTTTTGACAAAAATGGATCTACAGTGACCGAGCAAGCATACCCGCGCCAAGCCAATAATGATGATGAAATCGATCTTGTTGAGCTGTTCTACGGTCTGTGGACGCAAAAATGGCTAATAGTCCTGATTACCTTGGTGTTCGCTGCGGGTGCGGCTTCGTATGCCTTTTTCAGCAAGCCGGTATATGAGGTGCGTGCCGCAGTACTGCCGCCTTCTCTCAGCGACATTGCCAGTTTCAACCTGGGGCGAACGGGGGAGGATGGGTTGAAGCCATTTTCGGTTGACGATGTATATGCAGTTTTTACCCGCAATCTGCAGTCCGAGAAGTCCAAGCGCCAATTCTTCAGGGACGTCTATTTGCCGTCCCTTAATGATGCGCAGCACTCGGGCTCTCAAGATGGTCTTTACAGCGCGTTTGGTGGAAGGTTCAGCGTCAAGTCTCTGGATAAAAACCAGCCTGAGCGCTATTCCATTGTTGTCGAGCACAACAATCCTGAACTAGCGTCGAATTGGGCTAAGCAATATATCGATCAGGTGGCTGAGCGGTCATTGGACGAAATGCTGCAGAATTCGGAGCGCGAACTTGCGGTGCAGGCTCGCAATATCGAACAGCAAATCAAGTCTGAGCGTGCTAGCGCCAAAGCTCGCCGAAACGATCGCACCAGGCAATTGCAAGAGGCATTGACGGTTGCCGAGGCAATAGGTCTGGATAATCCTCCGGTTATAACCGGGCGAGTTTCAAATGACAGCGAGCTTTCCGCCTTTATGGATGGCAGCTTGATGTACATGCGTGGCGCCAAGGCTCTGCGCGCTGAAATACAAGTGCTGCTGGCGCGTACATCCGATGATCCGTTCATCCCAGGGCTTCGTAACCTGGAAGCGCGATATCAGTCATTCGCGGGTGTAAGTGTTGATCCGAGCAATGTCGCGGTCTTCCGGCAAGACGGAGATGTCGACGTGCCGGATCAGCCCATCAAGCCGAAAAAGCCCCTGATCGTGGCCTTGGGTGTGGTGCTGGGCGGCATGCTCGGCGTATTTGTCGCGCTGATTCGCCTGATGTTAAGAAAGCGCTCCGCCAAGGCCTGAATCTGGAGGTTTTTGATCATTCCCACGTCGAGGCGTCGAACCGTCCGCGTGGGAATGCGTCCGGGCCAAGCTTCAATTAGTCTACATATCGGCCTGGTCAGGCTTATTTCACGTCCTGCCTGCCCGTAACGAACGTAAACTGAAGCGAACAGGTTGAGAATAAAGGAGCAGCATGAGCAACGAAGACATCCGCTGGCTGCAGCGCTTGCAAAACTTCAACAAGGCGCAGGCTCAACTCGATGAGGCCATGGCTCTGATGCAGGTACGCAGCCTGTCGAAACTGGAAAAGCAGGGCGTTATCCAGGCCTTCGAGTACACCTACGAACTCGGCTGGAACAGTCTCAAGGATTATCTGGTCTGGCAAGGTATCCTGGGCATCGTTGGTTCAAGGGATGCAATCCGCGAAGGCTTCAGCAAAGGCCTGTTGGCTGATGGGCAGGGTTGGATGGACATGCTGGTAGATCGTAATCGCACATCGCATACCTATAACGAAGAGACGGCTGAGGCCATATTGCAAAACATCCAGCAGCACCATCATCCATTGTTGAAGGCGCTGGAGCAGACTCTACTCGAACGTGCGGCAAAAGAATCATGAGCGAGTTGCAGAGCTGCGGCCTGCCGGCTGCAAGTATCAAGGCCATTCAGCAGGTGTTTCATCGTTGCCCTGGTATCCGGCAAGCGATCCTCTACGGTTCGCGAGCCAAAGGAAATTTTCGCCCGGGTTCGGATATCGACCTCACTCTCAAGGGTGATTTGACCTATCAGGAACTGCTGCGAATCGAAACAGAACTGGATGACTTATTGCTGCCCTACAAAATCGATCTTTCCCTGTACGAGCTGCTGGATAATCCGGCGCTGATCGAACACATCGATCGGGTGGGCAAGCTTTTCTACACGGCAAGCGATAGCTGAGGGCATCCGATCGTAGGGTGCGCCGTGCGCACCAAGGCTGCAAATACAAGCAATGGACCGCAGCCGGCAATGCAGCATCCGCCGGCCATCGTTAACGGACTAACACGGATCGACCACATGGATTACCCCGATATCCTCCATCACGGCGCCAAAGACGGCGTGACCGGCTCCTGCCACCAATTGCTGATGGATGCCGAGCACAGCCTGCTGATCGACTGCGGCCTGTTCCAGGGCGCGGAAACCTCCCCTGAAGGCAAGTCCGGCGCAGATCGCCTGGCTATCGAATTTCCCCTGGATACGATCAAGGCTCTGGTCGCCACCCATGTGCATATTGATCACGTCGGGCGCATCCCCTACCTGCTAGCCGCCGGATTCAAGGGGCCGATCCTGTGCAGCGAACCCTCCGCCAAGCTGCTGCCCATTGTGCTTGAAGATGCCTTCAAGCTTGGCTTCAGCCGCGATCAAAAACAGGTCGAGCGCTACATCAAGCTGATCAAACAGCGCATCATCGCCGTGCCCTACAAGACCTGGTTCACCCTGCAGGACACGGAGAGCCTGATCTGCCGCATCCGCCTGCAGCGCGCCGGGCATATCCTCGGCTCGGCCTATGTGGAAATCGATCTGCACTACCCTGAGACCGGCGGGAAAACACGCATCGTCTTCTCCGGCGACCTGGGCGCACCGCATGCGCCGCTGTTGCCGGCACCCAAGCCGCCGTACCGCGCCGACATCCTGGTGATCGAGAGCACCTACGGCGACCGTCTGCACGAAGACCGCCGCACCCGCCGCAAGCGCCTGGAAAACGTCATCGAACAAGCCCTGGCCAACAACGGCACAGTACTGATCCCCGCCTTCAGCATCGGCCGCACCCAGGAATTGCTCTACGAGCTGGAAGACATCATCCACAGCAAAAAACTCGATGGCGTTAGCAAGGGGCAGGGGAGCAGAGCCGCTCTTAATCCCCCTCTCCCCTCTGGGGAGACGACTGCATGGATGCAGGAGGTAGGGCGAAGCAGGATGCCCGAGCCGAGGGCAGGGGTGAGGGGAGAAGCCAAGGGCAAAGCCAATAAAAGCAACCAGACAGAAATCGACTGGCCCACCCTCCCCATCATCCTCGATTCCCCCCTGGCCAGCCGTTTCACCCGAGTCTACCGCGAGCTGAAACCCTTCTGGGACAACGAAGCCCTGCAGCGCCTCAAGCAAGGTCGCAACCCGCTGGGCTTCGAGCAACTGCTAACTATCGACAGTCACCAGGCTCATCTGGCCATGGTGCGCCATCTGGCAGCAACCGCTCGTCCGGCCATCGTCATCGCAGGGAACGGTATGTGCAGCAGCGGTCGAATTGTCAATTACCTGAAAGCCATGCTGCATGACCCTCGGCATGACGTACTCTTCATCGGTTACCAAGCGCAAGGCACGCCCGGCCGAGCCATCCAGATGTATGGTGCGCGCGGTGGTTACGTGGATTTAGACGGGGAGCGCTACAAGATTGGTTCGAAAATCAATACCATAGGCGGCTACTCAGCCCATGCCGATCAAAAAGGCCTGCTGGGTTTCGTCACACGCATGCGCCACTGGCCCAGCCAAGTGCGCATCGTCCACGGCGAAACCAGCGCCAAGCACGAGCTCGGCGAACGCCTCAAGGCGCTCTACAAGCAGGCCCAACGTAACCTGGAGTTAATAATCCCCAGCGGCACCAACGATGCCTAACTACCGTAGGAGTCAGCTTGAGACCCGCATGGATGTAAAAATTAAGTGAGCCGTGAAGAAGACCGCTCTTTGTAGGAGCCAGCTCGCTGGCGATCCCACAGGCCGCCGCCTAACCACCACTAGGCAACACCAATAAATGTGGCTCCAACCGCCAAAAGTCCTTCCTATCCATCCCAGCGGCTGGCTAGGCCTAAACGAACCATGCACTCGGCCCAACCAAGCCAGCTGCAACCAGGAGTGAATTGTCGGTCTGCAGATGCTGCGCCGATTTGCTTGTTACCCATATGAATGTAAGCACCGCAACGACCCACTGCATCACAGGTACGGCCCCTGGTTGGTACCTCGTGCACTGCAAGTCCCGCCAGGATGAGCGCGCAGAACAAAACCTGCTGCGCCAGGGTTACATCTGCTATCGGCCGCAGCATGGCTGCGAGCGGATAGTGTGTGGCCGTCGGCAAATCATCGCCGAATCGCTGTTCCCCGGTTATCTGTTCATTCAGCTGGCAGCCGATGCCAACTGGGCACCGCTGCGCTCGACCCGTGGGGTCATTCGTGTCGTGGGTTTCGGCGGCATACCGCTGCGCCTCGACAACAACTTGATCGAACGCTTGCAACAACGTACAACGGCGCCCGTTAAACCGGCTCTCGAAGCGGGAGATAGCGTACGCATCACCGAAGGCGGTTTTGCCGAGCTGGACGCCATCTTCGTGGCCATGGACGGCGAGCAGCGCGTGATACTGCTGCTCAATATGCTCAACCGCCAGCAACAGATCAGCATGCCGCTGCTGAGCGTAATAAAGAACTGAACAAGCCTCGGCCCTGGCCGAGATCAAGGCAACACCCTGGCCATGCCAGTAAAATTTGATGATTTGACGTTCTCAGGAAACCAACGGTAAATCCTGGGGCGGTAGCGTGCCAAGTTCGGCACATAAGCCCTTGGGGCAACCTGAGCGCCTAGCCACAACAAGTACACAAATCCCGTAGGAGCGGATTTATCCGCGAAGCTTTTTACTCAGCCAACCCACCATAGAAGAGAAATGGGGAGCAAAAATTTTGGCTCTTTACCTCACCCAAGATGGTTTCATAACACCATGAAAATTCTTGTCACCGGCGGTGCCGGCTTTATCGGTTCGGCGGTCATTCGCCATATCATCGACAGCACCGCTGATAGCGTGGTCAATCTCGACAAGCTCACCTATGCAGGGAATCTTGAGTCCCTGCTCGACGTCAGCGACAGTGGGCGTTATGCCTTCGAGCAAGTCGATATCTGCGACAGCGCCGAACTGAAGCGGGTGTTCCACAACCATCAACCCGGCGCCGTGATGCATCTGGCTGCTGAGTCCCATGTCGACCGCTCCATCGATGGCCCAGCCGCATTCATTGAAACCAACATCGTGGGCACCTATACCCTGCTAGAGGCCACGCGCCAGTATTGGCTAGGTTTGGATGACAGCCACAAAGACACGTTTCGCTTTCATCACATCTCCACCGACGAGGTGTATGGCGATCTGGACGACCCAGATGAGCTGTTCACTGAAACCACGCCCTATGCCCCCAGCTCTCCTTATTCCGCGAGTAAGGCCAGTTCCGACCATCTAGTGCGTGCGTGGAGTCGTACCTACGGGCTGCCGACGCTGATTACCAATTGCTCGAACAATTACGGCCCGTACCACTTCCCGGAAAAACTCATTCCGCTGATCATTCTTAACGCCCTGGAAGGCAAAACGCTGCCCGTCTATGGCAAGGGCGATCAGGTACGCGACTGGCTCTACGTCGAAGACCATGCCCGTGCACTATATAAGGTTGTGACCGAAGGGGTAGTGGGGGAGACTTACAACATTGGTGGCCACAATGAAAAACAGAACATCGAAGTGGTCCACGCCCTCTGCGAGCTGCTCGATGAACTCCGTCCATGGCAAGGGCGCTCCTACAAAGACCTTATTACCCACGTCCAGGATCGTCCCGGCCACGACCTGCGTTACGCCATCGACGCCAGCAAGATCCAGCGTGCACTGAATTGGACACCCATCGAGACCTTCGAGTCGGGGATTCGCAAGACGGTCGAGTGGTATCTAAGCAACCTCGAGTGGTGCGGTCGCGTACAGGATGGTAGCTATCAACGTGAGCGTCTGGGTGCCACAGCATAAAGGAAGCAATACATGAAAGGCATTCTCCTCGCCGGCGGTCCGGCACCCGTCTGTACCCGATCACCAAAGGTGTGTCCAAGCAGCTACTGCCTATCTATGACAAACCGATGATCTACTACCCGCTCTCGGTGCTGATGCTAGCAGGTATCCGTGAGATTCAATTGATCAGCACCCCGGAAGACATAAGTGGCTATCAGCGCTTGCTAGGTGATGGCAGTGAGTTCGGTATAAGCCTCAGCTACGCTGTGCAGCCCAGCCCAGCCCAGACGGTTTAGCTCAAGCCTTTATTATTGGCGAAGACTTCATTGGTACCGATGCCGTTTGTTTAGTGTTTGGCGATAACATTTTCTACGGCCAAGGCTTCAGTCCCATGCTCAAGGCTGCGGCTGACCGTGGCAATGGCGCTACAGTATTCGGTTATCAAGTCAAAGATCCGGAACGCTTTGGCGTGGTTGAATTTGATGAAAACAAGCGTGCTATATCCATTGAAGAAAAGCCACAACAGCCAAAATCTCACTATGCCGTCACTGGTCTGTATTTCTACGATAACGATGTGGTGCAGATTGCCAAGCAGGTAAAACCCTCTCACCGAGGGGAGCTGGAAATTACCTGTATCAACCAAGCCTATATGCAGCGCGGCGATCTCAATGTTGAGTTGCTCTGCCGTGGCTTTGCCTGGCTGGATACAGGTACTCATGAAAGCCTGCTTGAGGCTGGTCTTTTCGTCGAAACTATTGAAAAACGCCAAGGCTACAAGATCGCCTGCCTCGAAGAAATCGCTTTTAACAATGGCTGGCTCTTCGCTGACGATCTGCAAAGAATTGGTGAGCAAATTAGTAAAAATAGCTATGGTCAGTATTTGTTGTCGCTCCTGACTCAGTAAAAAGATGCTCTTATGGCGGATTTATCTAGAAATATTCTTGAGCAAATGGGTTTCAAGAGTCTCGGCATGAATGTTTGTATCAGCGATAAAGCCAATATCTACAGTGTTGATCAAATTGAGATTGGCGATAGTTCAAGAGTCGATGATTTTTGTATTTTGACCGGTAAGATAATTATTGGAAAGTTTGTTCATGTCGCACCGTTTTGTCTTTAAGTCGGTGGTAGTGCGAAAAAAAGATTTACTAGAACTTGAAACTAAATTTTTAGAAGACCTTTGCAAATGATCCCATTTAACAAGCCGGCCTATACCGGTAACGAAGATCAATATGTCATGGCTGCTATGCGCAGCAGTAAAATGTCTGGCGATGGTCAGTACACACACCTTTGCCAAGAGTGGTTTGAAAAGCAAATCGGCTGTAAAAAAGCGCTACTGACACCAGTATGCACTCAAACGTTGGAGATGGCTGCAATACTGGGCGATGAATTCGCATAATATAATGGATGTCCGGAGTTCGCTGTGTCACTGATGCTGGTCAAGGTGCAGGCTGCTGTGTTTTTTAAGCATATAAAATGATATGGGTGTTTAAATGAGTGATTATCTGCTTTCCATTGTAATTGCCACTCATAATCGGTCGAAATATGCGATCTCTTGTGTTGAAAGCCTTTTGAGTATCGCGTCTGAAGAGATTCAGGTGGTTGTCCATGATACAAGCAACGACGAGTGCGAGCTGGCTGCCTGGGCAGCAACTCAAAAAAATCAAAGATTAATATACGTGCATTGGGCCGAGCGGCTCTCCATGACCGAAAATCATGAGAAGGCGCTCCAACTTGCAACGGGCGAGTATGTCTGCCTGATTGGGGACGACGACACGGTTTCAAGTTACATAGTTGAAGTTGCAGCGTTTGCAAAGTTGCACGGTATAAAAATGATCACGCCGCGAGTCAAAGCGTCTTATTATTGGCCTGACTTCAAAACCAAAAACTATGGTGCCGCTCATGCGGGGCGTATTTACCTGGGTGGCTTTGATTTTTCCCTGGAAAGACATGACGTCGCAAAAATGCTCGATGCTGCGAAAGCAGGCGCATTTCAAGGCACCGACGGAATGCCAAAGCTGTATCACGGTTTGGTTTCCAGGGCGACGCTGGAGGTGATCACCGCACATAACGGGACTCTTTTGTACGGGACAAGTCCTGACATGTCAGCTGCAGTATCCTTATGCCTGGAAGGTGGTGAATATTATCTTCTGGATTTCCCTTTTACGATGCCAGGTGGTGGTGGCGGTAGTAATAGTGGTCGAAGCGCAACAGGTAAACACAAGGGGGGGCTGGAAAAAGATCCGCACCTCACGCCGTTTAAAAATTTGAATTGGCCGGAGATCATGCCGCGCTTTTTCAGCGTCGAAACGGTCTGGGGGCATGCAGCGTGGGAAACACTGGAGCATCGTAAAACCACCGAGGGCTATAACTTGGCTCGGTTATACGCATTGTGTTTTTTCCACCATCCAGACTTTGCTCGAGAAACTTACCGTGCATGGCGTAACGCTGTTTCGCATCGCGTTCCCAATGCCGGGGCGTTAAGCGTCTTCTCCGAGCTTGTATCAGTGGGCTGCCGGTATGTATTGGCCAAGCTCAAAAGGCTGCTGAGACCTGGGCCCAGCAACGGGGCAGAAGTGGTCGCTATTGTAAATGATGTCAGCCACGCGAGAGAAAAACTTGACCAGAACCTGAAAGGTAAGTTGAGCGGCGGGGCATTGATGACGCGGTTGGTGAATCTGCCAATCGTTGAAAAATAACAATAGGCCCAGTGTGAATAAGCAAAGCAACCTTAAGTCTCTATTATTGGCGAGCCTCTCCGGGCGATTTGTTTACGCATTAGCCAGCATGGCAGCGCTACCTCTGCTTTCCAGGTTGCTGGGCGCGGAGGCGGTGGGGCTGGTAGGGTTTTTCTCAACGATAGTCATGGTCATGATGGTGTTTGAGGGAGGCTTGACGAGTAATGTGATTCAGCAACTCGCCAGGCGTAAGGGGCGAGAGAATCGAGCTCACCGGCGCCACTCCATGTCTTCCGGCTCACTGATTGCGACCTACGTGTGCTTTTTTGCGGTCGTAGGCGTAGTCCTGACAGGTCTGATCACTGTATTGTCGGACTATCTTGTAGGAAGGTGGTTGAATTTTTCAGCGCTATCATTCCACGACGTGAAGTATTCGTTAATATGTATGGGGCTGTTTGTAGGGCTTAACTTGCCTGTATTGATTTTACAGGGCGCATTTGTTGGGCGTGAGCAACAAGTGAAGCTCAATTGCCTTTATATACCTTACTCGCTGGCAAGGACGCTGGGTGTCTTGATGTTGATGATGATTGTGCCGGAGTGGCGCAATATACAGTCCTATTTTTTGATTCAAGTGCTAACCCAAGCGGTCTATGTGCTTTCACTGCTATTCAGTATCACGATGGAGTTTCGTCGCGTTCTAACGTTTATTTCGCCGCGATTTCTATACTTGAAAAAAGGATGGGCGTTTAGCAGAGGTGTTTTATTAATCTCTGTAACATCAGTATTCGTGGTGCAGTACGATAAATTGTATCTCAGCGGGCACGTAGGTCTTTCAGACTATGCTGCGTACGCGTTGGCCAGCACATTGGCGGGGCTGCCCTATATATTTTCATCCGCATTGAACTCCGTGCTTTTTCCGCGTTTTTCGGTAAACCTTAACTCAGGTGATGAGGGCAGGGTGGCAAGTGTTTTTCGAATTAGTTGCTCTGTAATAACATTTTTGATGGTCGTTCTTTGTGTCTCTGTTTATTATTTTGGAGACAAGCCAATAAGTATGCTTTTCTCTCCGGAGCTGGCTAGCGGCATTGCACCTTTATTGCCTGTGCTATTAGTAGGGACTGCACTTCAATCCATATTGATTGTGCCTTTTTCTCTTCAATTGGCTGCGAGATGGACCCACATTTCCCTGCGGTTGAATCTGGTTTGGATTCCCATTGTTTTACTGTTGATGCCTTTTATGGTAGCCAAATTTGGGGTAATGGGTGGGGCCTATATTTGGTTGATTTATAATGTCTATTCAATAGTGCTGACGTTTTTCATCTTGGCGAAAAAGTTTTCCTTTATGCGACAGGTGAATAGTGAGCTTCTATGTTTTGCATTCATATCAACACTGGTTTTTATGCTGTTTTGTGTGTCTGTTCAATGGATAGCAACGTCTATGTCTAATCCGTATGTGGCACTTACTTTCGAGGCCGCTTGTGTGCTGGCAGTTGTAGGTGTTGTCGCTTATGTATTTAGGCGCAATTTGATGCGGTTTAGATAATATTGGTACTCACGAACTAGTTTGAAGAGGCGGTGATGAAAGTATTGGTCCTGGGTGTAACCGGAATGTTAGGTAGCGCGGTGTTCAAGAGGCTCGATCGCGACGCCCGATACGACGTGCACGGAACGATGCGTAGTGCTGCGGGCATGAAATACTTCGAGGAAGAGCAGCAGACCCGTTTGATTGCTAACGTCGATGTATTGAATGCTGATGAGCTGACCGACTTGTTCGTTAAAGAGCAACCCAGGGTTGTGATTAATTGTGTTGGTCTAATTAAGCAGTTTTCCAGTGCGAAAGATCCACTGGCGACGCTCCCCATAAACTCATTGCTGCCACACAGGCTTCTGAAACTTTGCGAGCTGTCCAATGCGCGGTTGATTCAAATAAGCACAGACTGTGTTTTTTCGGGTACTAAAGGGAATTATTTGGAGTCTGATATTTCAGATGCTGAAGATCTTTATGGTAAATCGAAGTTTATTGGAGAAGTCACGGATTCTAAAAATGCGGTGACCTTGCGTACTTCAATTATAGGCCGTGAATTGAATTCGGCTAATTCTCTGGTTGATTGGTTTTTGTCTCAGCAGGGGGCCGTGAAGGGCTATTCGAAGGCCATCTTTTCAGGTCTGCCTACCAACGAATTGGCAAGCGTGATCAGCGATTACGTTCTCCCTCGTGAGGACCTCCAGGGGCTGTACCATGTCTCGGCTGACCCGATAGACAAGTATTCGCTATTGGAATTGGTCGCGAAAGAGTACGGGAAACATGTCGTTTTGACCGCTGACGCTTCGCTCAGGATAGATCGGTCGTTGGACTCCACACGGTTTCGCGCTGAAGTAGGTTACAATCCGCCTTCATGGGAGGCGCTTGTGGCAAGCATGCGCATGGCATCTTAAACTTAGTCGATATTCAGGTGTGATATGTTTCATAATAAAGTATTGATGATTACAGGTGGGACTGGTTCATTTGGTAACACTGTCCTGAATAGGTTTATAAATACGGATGTCAAAGAGATCATCGTATTTAGCCGAGATGAAAAAAAGCAAGAGGATATGCGAATTGCTCTAAATAATCCTAAGGTTAAATTCCATATCGGTGATGTTAGGAACTATGAAAGTATAAGTCGTGCCATGGCCGGTGTTGATTATGTTTTTCACGCAGCAGCGTTAAAGCAAGTCCCGTCGTGCGAGTTTTTTCCGATGGAAGCGGTTCTGACGAATATCCACGGAACCGAGAATGTTCTGAACGCTGCAATGGAAAACAAAGTAAAGCGCGTCGTGCTGCTAAGTACTGACAAGGCTGTATACCCTATAAATTCGATGGGCATTTCAAAGGCAATGGGTGAGAAAATCCTGATCGCCAAGTCCCGTACGGTTCGGGAGGGTGGTCCAGTTTTTTGCGCGACTCGATACGGTAACGTGATGGCATCACGTGGGTCGGTTATTCCTCTTTTTGTCGACAAGATCAAAGCGGGCGACCCACTGACCGTGACGGATCCTAATATGACTCGTTTTCTGATGAGCTTAGAAGATTCTGTTGATTTAGTGCTGTATGCGTTTGAACACGGAGAACAAGGAGATATCTTTGTTCAGAAGGCACCGGCCAGTACGATCGGTGATTTGACCATTGCACTGAAAGAGCTGTTTTCCAGCAATGCACAAGTCAACACCATCGGTACTCGTCACGGCGAAAAGCTCTATGAGTCGCTTGTCTCGCGTGAGGAGATGGCCAAATCGAAGGACATGGGGCGGTACTACCGTATTCCAGCAGATAACCGCGACTTGAACTATGACAAGTTTATCGTTGAGGGGCATATCGAAGCCAATACGGTCGATGATTACACCTCTCACAACACTCAGTTGCTTAATGTCAGTGAGATCAAGACGTTGCTTTTGACATTGGATTATATAAAGCAAAGCCTTGGTCGATAAAATGTATATGCTAACGCTGCCGGAGTTTATTCAGATTTTTGCATGTAAGCTTGTTTGCGTCTGGATTGCGATATGAATAGGTGATGGGAAGTGCAGTGTTGCAATTGATAATTTAAGCTTGCCGGTTGACGGTTAATAGATTTAACTAGCGACGAGGCAGTCCTAGTCGGTTTATATAGTATCGGAAGTGCTGAATGGATACCGAATCTTGTATTCAAAAATCGTGCGTCGCTCAGGTAAGCGTCGTTATTCCTTGCTATAGTTGCAAAGAGACAATACGTCGCGCGATTGATTCTGTATATAGGCAGTCGTTGCGCCCTGCTGAAGTTATTTTGATCGATGATGCGAGTCCTGACGATACGTTAAGTGTATTGCATCAGTATGCCGCAGAGTATGCGCCAGGATGGATCAAGATTGTCTCTCTGAACGTTAATTCCGGTCCCGGCACCGCGAGAAACGAAGGTTGGAATATGGCGACGCAGCGTTATGTTGCGTTTCTCGATTCCGATGACAGTTGGCACCACCAGAAAATAGAATTGCAGTACGAGTGGATGGTACAGAACCCGACGGCTGTATTGACGGGGCAGAAAGGACTGACGATTGACGCTGTATCTGAAGTGGTGTCTAGGTTATACGAAAAGGGCGACGTAACGTTTACAGAGGTGACCCGTCACCGGTTATTGGTTTCCAATCAGTTTTCTACGCCTTCGATCATGTTGCGACGAGACCTGCCTTTCAGGTTCCCCGAGGGTAAAAGGTTCTGTGAGGACTACGAGCTTTGGTGTGATATTTGTTGCTCTGTCCTGAAATGCTATTCAATAACTCAACCTTTAACATTTTGCCATAAGCCTCTGTATGGAGCCACTGGGCTGAGTAGTCATTTGTGGAAAATGGAAAAAGGTGAACTTGACGTTTACAATGCGATGCACGGGAAGCGAAAGATTGGAGGGGCATACAGCTACGTATTGAAGACTTGGTCATTGATTCGCTATGTTCGTCGTGCGCTCAAGACACGCTTTGGCAGTGATTCTGAATGATTTACCTATTCGGCTGGCTCATTCTTTTGATCACGCTCTTTCTGACCGCGTTATCGGGCTATAAAACTCGCTTGTTTGCTGTTGTGGCCCTGCTGTTTTTTCTGGTTATCTCAGTTTCTCGTGGGGCGGTGGGTACAGATACTGACACCTACGAGTATGTAGTAGGTCAGTTGATGGGGGGGTTATCCTGGACAGGAATGGAGCCGGGTTTCGTTCTTATGAGTTGGGCGTTTGCGATAGTCACGGGTTCGGCCTCCGTTGCCATCAGGCTTGTGAGCGTCGTGATTTTCCTTATCATGTTTGTATACTTGTTTCGCTCCGATAAAAATGAAAAATTTTTGTTGCTGTCTTATATGCTTCCTGCGTTTGTCTATCAATACACGCTGAATGGGCTGAGGATTGGTGTCGCAGCCATGTTGCTGATGCTCGCGGTGCAACAAGTGAGGAGAAGTCATAAGGCGTCTGGTCTGCTTTTGGCGACCACGGCATTATTTTTTCACTACTCCTCGCTCGTCTCCTTGGTATTTATATGGGCGTCACAAACACGCTGGGTTAAGGCTTCGAATATTTTGATCGTCCCCTTAGCGAGTGCGGTCATGTTGGCGATCTTCAGCATCAATAGCGATTATTTTCTTGCTAAAGTTCTTTCTTATCAAGCCTCGGAATCGCCCAGTCCGTTTTCGGGTCTTGGGAAGGTTGCAGTACTTCTGCTGCTTATATTCGGCGTCGTTGTGTCCAGGCTCCCCAATATTGAGAAGTTGAAGCTCATATTTTTAGGCGGTGGTTTTGTTGTGGTATTTTGGGCGCTGTCGAGTATTTCATATGCAGGGCTGAGATTCCTCGACTTGATTTCTTTTTCATTTCCCTTGGCGATACTACTTACCTTTAGTCGGTGCGAATTAAATTTTGACCGTTCCATCAAGGTTATTTTTATTTTGGCTGGCTTATTGGCAGCCTTTACCAGCTACAGAAATTTTATATCTGAGGCGGGAGTCGGACCATCGCCCTTTATGCCCTATCACTTTAACGCTCTCTTAGGAGGGTGATAGCTCAATGAAAACGTTTGTCGTTATTGCATCGGACAAACACGGCGCTACAGTATGTGGTTTTATCGAGATGTTTCAGTTTTTGACCCTCGCAAGGAGTGGCTTATGAAGGTTTGCGTAACAGGCGGCACAGGATTTATCGGTGGCCCCCTTTGTACCGCTCTGCTGGATCAGGGTCATACGGTCAGCATGCTTTCTCGCAAAGGTAGTATAAGTCACCCCGGGTTGAAAGTAGTTGCTGGCGATCTGCTTGTAGAGGATCAGCTTCTGGAGTTTGTTGAGGACTGTGATATTTTATACCACTGTGCTGGTGAGGTTAAAAACACAGACTTGATGTATGACCTGCATGTCCGTGGCACAGCCAACCTTCTGAGCGCGGTAAGTAAACAAATACAACGCACCGGAGCAAATTTTCACTGGATTCAGTTGAGCAGTACGGGTGCATACGGTAAACCAGCAGCGACCCGTCATATTGATGAAGGTTTTTCGCCATCCCCTGCTGGGGATTATGAAGTGACAAAAACCATTTCTGATGAGCTGGTAATCAGTTTTGCAAAGAGTGAACCTCGGTTTAACTATACTATTTTGCGCCCTTCGATCGTGGTCGGTTCGTCCATGCCAAACCAATCTTTTTTTCAGTTGTCAGCTATGGTTCAAAAGCGTTTATTTTTCTATATTGGGTCTAAAGATGCACTTTCCACCTATGTACATGTCAATGATGTTGTCAGGGCTTTGATGTTGTGCGCCGTTGCGGAAAAAGCAAAAGGGCAGACGTTCATTTTGTCCAATGACTGCCTGCTTACTGAGGTCATTGAATCCATGGCTGATGTTTACGGTGTATCGAAGCCGGGGTTGAGGCTGCCTGAAGGTGCATTGCGACTGATGGTCAAGCTGGCCTCCCCCTTTGTCAGGCTGCCTTTGACGAACGAGCGGATTGATCAGCTTGTAAGGCGTACAGGCTACAGTTCAGCTAAAATTCAGCGAGAGATTGGGTTTGAGTTTGAGCAGTCACTGCCGCGAGCGATGCCTGAATTATTAAGTCTATTTATCAGAAAAACCAATTCCAGAGCTGTGGCGAACAATGACTAGACTGAAAAAAGTATGCGTGGTCGCTACGGTGCCGGTGGCGTTGAAAGTGTTCATGGTGGAACACATTAATAAGTTGGCGGAAACGTACAGTGTTACGGTAATGGCAAATGCGGAGGCTGGTGAAATTTATAGTTTTCTGGATAAGCGCATACATTTTATTCCACTTCCCATTCAGCGTAAGGTTTCGATATTCAGTGATTTGGTATCGTTGATAAAATTGTTCAAGATATTCACCGCTGAAAAGTTTGATTGCGTGCTTTCAATTATGCCTAAGTCGGGGCTTTTGACGATGCTTGCCGGGTACATGGCTCGCGTCCCTCGGCGTGTTCATATATTCACGGGGCAGGTCTGGTATACGAAGCAAGGTCTCTCCAGGTTTTTTCTGAAAATGCTCGACAAACTTCTCGTGTTTTCTGCAACTCACCTGCTTGCGGACAGTCCGTCACAGCGTGCTTTTTTGATCGGCGAAAAGGTTGTAAAGCCTGCGAAAATTGAAGTTTTAGGGAAGGGCTCGATCAGCGGTGTGGATCTTGTTCGCTTCAAACCGGATCCGGTTGCGCGGATAGAAATAAGACAAGAGCTTGGCCTAGATGAATCAGCCGTGGTTTTTTTGTTTATGGCGCGACTCACCTATGCAAAAGGCATCATTGACTTGGAGCGGGCTTTTACCGACGTCGCGATGACCTGCCCACAGGCTCATCTATTGATCGTCGGCCCGGATGAGGATGGTGTAGAGGAGACGCTCGCTGAGCTGAGTTCGAGGTTCAAGGGCCGCTGCCACCGGGTAGGGTTTACCAACAATCCCGAAGCCTACATGGCGGCATCCGATATTTTCAGTTTGCCGAGCTACCGCGAAGGGTTCAGTTTGGCGACTATCCAGGCAGCGGGGGTTGGTTTGCCTGCAATTGCTTCGCGAATATACGGCCTGAGTGATGCTGTTCAAGAGGGTGTGACAGGGTTACTTCATACGCCAGGGGCTATCGGAGAAATCAGCGAAGCCATGGTAAAACTTTATTCAGACAGCGAATTGCGAGCCTCGCTGGCAGAAGCGGCCCGCACGCGTGCACATACTGACTTTACTCAGTCGATGATTGTTAATGAAATGGCCGCTTACATTGATCGACTGGTGGTGTAATACGTCGCTTGGCGGCGCTTGTCGCGTTCGCGGTATTACTGGAACCGGGTTTGAATTTTTGTCTTGGGGTAATTATTGATGCATGTACTAGTCACCGGCGCTTCAGGGTTTGTAGGTCGACGGTTGGTTACAACGCTGGCGCGAAAAGACAATTACCTCGTCACAGGAGCCATACGTGGCAAAAATACTGCACCTGTTGATGCGGTGAAACTCGTCCGCGTTGCTGATCTTTCCCCCGAGACTGATTGGTCTGAAGCACTTTCGAGCGTTGATGTAGTTGTGCATGCCGCGGCGCGTGTCCACGTGATGAATGAGGCGGAGACTGATCCGCTGGCTGTATTTCGCAAGGTCAATGTGCAGGGTACTTTGAATCTGGCTCGTCAGGCGGCGGCAGCGGGTGTGCGCCGCTTTATCTTTATTAGCTCGATCAAGGTCAACGGTGAAGGCACCGCTGTAGGTGTGCCTTACCTCGCCGATGCCCAGCCTGCGCCTGCTGATCCGTATGGTATTTCAAAGATGGAGGCCGAGCAGGGGCTGCGTGCGCTCGCAACTGAAACCGGGATGGAGGTGGTGATTATTCGTCCGGTGCTGGTGTATGGGCCGGGTGTGAAAGCCAACTTCTTGAGCATGATGCGCTGGTTGCATAAGGGCGTGCCTTTGCCTTTTGGGGCTATTCACAACCGGCGCAGCCTGGTTGCCTTGGACAACCTGGTGGACCTGATCGTGACCTGCATCGGCCATCCCGCCGCCGCCAACCAGACCTTTCTGGTCAGTGATGGTGAGGATCTCTCGACTACCGAGTTGTTGCGCGGAATGGGCGTTGCCTTGGGTAAGCCAGCCCGACTGCTGCCGGTGCCGAGTCGGCTGCTGGAGGTTGGGGCAGCGATGCTCGGGAAGAGCGCGCTCTCCCAGCGGCTGTGTGGCTCGCTACAAGTCGACATCAGCAAGACACGTGAGTTACTCAACTGGACACCGCCGCTCAGCGTTGATGAAGCGTTGCGCAAGACGGCCAAGCATTTTCTGGAACAGCAACCCAAATGAGTATCTGGTGGTTATTGCCGGCGGTTGTCGGCGTTTCGCTTTTCATGACCGGCGCGCTGCGCCGTTACGCCCTGACCCGCAGCCTGATGGACATTCCCAATGCCCGCAGTTCGCACTCGGTACCGACGCCGCGTGGTGGCGGGGTGGCTATCGTGGTCAGCTTCCTGTTGGCCTTGCCGTTGATGGCGGGTATGGACTTCATCGCTTGGCCTTTGGCTTGGGCGTTGTTGGGGGCGGGGGCGGGGGTTGCCGTACTGGGCTTCCTCGATGATCACGGTCATATCGCTGCACGCTGGCGCTTGCTCGGGCATTTTACCGCGGCTATCTGGGCGCTGTTCTGGCTGGGTGGTTTGCCGCCGGTGGCTTTGTTCGGTTTCACCGTTGACCTGGGTTGGCTTGGTCATGTGCTGGCCGCGGTGTATCTGGTGTGGCTGCTCAACCTCTATAACTTTATGGATGGCATCGACGGTATTGCTAGCGTCGAGGCTATCTGTGTGTGTGTTGGTGGGGCGTTGCTGTATGCCTTGGTGGGTATCGCAGGCTCAGCTCAGCCTACGGCCTGGGTTACGCCGATGTTGCTGGCGGCTGCGGTTGCGGGGTTTCTGTTTTGGAACTTCCCGCCGGCACGGATCTTTATGGGCGATGCGGGCAGTGGCTTTCTCGGCATCACCCTGGGCGTGCTGTCTCTGCAGGCGGCCTGGGTAGCGCCGCAGTTGCTGTGGAGTTGGTTGATTCTACTTGGGGTGTTCATCGTCGATGCCACCTTTACCTTGCTACGCCGGCTGTTGCGGGGCGATAAAGTGTATGAAGCCCACCGCAGCCATGCCTATCAATATGCCTCGCGCCGGGTTGGCCGACATTTGCCGGTGACTCTGGTTGTGGGCGGGATCAATCTTCTCTGGCTGTTGCCCGTTGCGCTTTGGGTTGGTTTGGGCGGCATAGACGGTTTGTTGGGGCTGTTGATTGCTTATGTGCCGTTGCTGGGCCTGGCGGTGAAATACCATGCCGGTGAGTTGGAGCCGCGGACGTGAGCGAGCGGACATTACTTATCATCGGTGCGGGTGGTCACGGTAAGGCGGTTGCAGAAGCGGCGCTGCTGAGTGGTGAATGGCAGCGGATCGCTTTTGCCGATGACCGTTGGCCAGGATTGAGCGAGAGTTTCGGCTGGCCTGTGGTAACCAATCTGGCGGGCTTGGCTGCACTGGAGGTTCAGGTAGCGGGCGCGATTGCTGCGGTTGGCAATAACGCCGTGCGCGAACAGTGGGTCAAGGCCATTCATGCATCCGGTTTGCCGCTGGTAACGGTGGTGCATCCTCGCGCCTGCGTGAGTGCTGCCGCAACCATTGGTGCGGGTACGGCGATCATGGCCCTGGCGATGGTGGGTGTCGATGCGGTGATTGGTGAGGGCGCTATCGTCAATGCCAATGCAACAGTCGATCACGATGCCAGTCTCGGGGATTTTGCCCATCTTGGGGTTGGTGTTCAGTTGGCCGGTGGCGTGAAGATTGGCGCCCGGGCTTGGCTGCAGGCAGGGTGTAGCGCAGGTTACCGGGTTGTGGTTGCCGATGGGGTGGTATGTGCGCCTGGTACGGTACTTCAGGCTGATGTTTTGGTTGGTGTTTAGGTTGTGTGGCATGTGATGGTGTTGGGCTTGATCTCGGTGGGGCGTTTTGATTTTGGGCGGACGTCGTCCGCCATCGCGGCCATGGGCCGCTCCTACGGGTGGCGGCTGTTAGTTTCCCATCAAGAGTCAGGTTTTTCCGGCGGGGGGCTTCACTTCGCTGGTTTTCAAGTTCTCAGGATTGAGGTGTTGTTGTGTTAAGACTTGCCGAAAAGTTGCGTAGCCGTCTGGTACGGCTGCCACGACGCCATAAGCGACTGATTCAGGTCAGCATGGATGTGGGGCTGGTCTGGGCGGCGCTGTGGTTGGCTTTTTATGTGCGACTTGGAAACCCTCTTTTTGTAGAGCCATTTGCCGGGCATGCCTGGCTGTTTGCCGCCGCGCCATTGATAGCCATTCCCCTGTTCGTTCGCTTTGGCATGTACCGGGCGGTGATGCGTTATTTCGGTAACGATGCGCTGCTTGCCATCGTCAAGGCGGTTACGCTCTCTGCTTTGATTCTGGCGCTGGCGGTGTATTGGTATCAGGGGGCGCCCAAGCTCATTCCGCGCTCGATGGTCATCAACTACTGGTGGCTGAGCCTGCTGCTGATTGGTGGGCTGCGGTTGGTGATGCGTCAGTATTTTATGGGCGATTGGTACTCACCGGACCAACCCAACCGGCTCAAGGGGCGTGATGCCGGTCTGCCGAAGGTCGCGATATATGGCGCTGGCGCGGCGGGCAATCAGCTGATTGCGGCGTTGCGGTTGGGCCGGGGTATGCGACCGGTGGCCTTCATCGATGATGATGCCAATATTGCCAATCGGGTGATCGCCGGGCTGCGGGTCTACACCTCCAGGCATATCCAGCAGTTGATCAATGAAACGGGCGCCGACGAGATTCTCCTGGCGATCCCTTCGGCCAGCCGGGTTCGCCGTCGCGAGATCCTGGAGCTGCTCGAGCAGTACCCACTGCATGTGCGCAGTATTCCCGGGTTCATGGACTTGGCCAGCGGCCGGGTCAAGGTCGACGATGTACAGGAAGTGGACATCGCCGACCTGCTGGGGCGCGATGCGGTGCCGCCGCAGCGGGCTTTGTTCGAGCGCTGCATTCGTGGTCAGGTGGTGATGGTCACCGGCGCGGGTGGTTCGATTGGTTCTGAGTTGTGCCGGCAGATAGTGGCGAACGGGCCGACCACCTTGTTGCTGTTCGAGCACAGCGAATTCAACCTCTACAGTATTCACAGCGAGCTGGAACAGCGCATTCGCCGCGAGTCTCTGCCGTTGCGTTTGGTACCGATCCTGGGTTCGATTCGCAATGCCGGGCGCTTGTTCGATGTGATGCGCACCTGGGCGGTGAATACCGTGTATCACGCGGCAGCGTACAAGCATGTGCCGATGGTCGAGCACAATATCGCCGAGGGTGTGTTGAATAATGTGCTTGGCTCCACGTTCACCGCCCAGGCGGCGGTGAAGGCCGGGGTTGAGCACTTCGTGCTGATTTCCACGGATAAAGCCGTGCGCCCGACCAATGTGATGGGCAGCACCAAGCGTCTGGCCGAGATGGTGCTGCAGGCGTTGAGTGCGGAGACGGCGCCGGTGTTGTTCAGAAGTGAAGACGGTGTGCATCAGGTCAACAAGACCCGTTTCACCATGGTGCGTTTCGGCAACGTGCTGGGCTCGTCGGGCTCGGTGATTCCACGCTTCCACGATCAGATTCGTCGCGGAGGCCCGGTGACGGTGACCCATCCGAATATCACCCGCTATTTCATGACCATTCCCGAAGCAGCGCAGCTGGTGATCCAGGCCGGTGCCATGGGGCAGGGTGGCGATGTATTCGTGCTGGACATGGGCCAGCCGGTGAAGATCGTCGAGCTGGCGGAGAAGATGATTCACCTCAGCGGCCTCAGCGTGCGCTCGAGCAAGAATCCGCACGGTGACATCACCGTCGAGTTCACCGGCTTGCGCCCTGGCGAGAAGCTGTATGAGGAGTTGTTGATCGGCGATAACGTCAGCCCGACCGAGCACCCGATGATCATGCGCGCCAACGAGGAGTGTCTGTCCTGGGACGTCTTCAAGAAGGTGCTGGCCGATCTGCTCAATGCAGTCGAGCGTGATGATTACGACCGAGTGCGCCAGTTGTTGCGTGAAACGGTGAGTGGTTACGCGCCTGAAGGCGAGATCGTCGATTGGATCCACCTGCAGCGACGGATCGAGCCATAGCAGCGGTTTTGCCGATGCTGGCTGCTTGGCAGGGGGGGCTGTGCGGCGCTCTGTGACTTCGGCGTGATGCTGTCGACTGGTGGGCGGACGCTGTCCGCCCTTGCTGCTAAGAGGCCGTGCGGCTGCAAAGCCTCGCGCGCAATCTCACTCAGCTAGAGTTCCGCTGTCGGCCAGTGGTTCGGCAGGGCAGCGGATACCGCTTGCGTCGTGCGTTGATCAGTTGACCGCGTCGGTCAGGGCCTTGGCCGGTACGTATTTGACGACTTTTTTCGCGGCGATTTCGATTGCTTTGCCGGTCTGCGGGTTGCGTCCGGTGCGGGCTGGACGGTCGCTGATTTTCAACTTGCCGATGCCTGGCAAGGTGATTTCGCTACCGTTTTCCAGGGCGTCGCTGACGATTTCGCTGAGTTGCTCAAGTGCCGCACGTACGGTGTTCTTGGGTGCATCGATGGCTTCGGCGATGTCGCTGATCAGTTGGTCTTTAGTCATAGCCATGTTGTTGCTCCTTGAAATGAGAGGGTGGCGCTGAAAATGCCTCACGCAGAGTACTGCGATTTTGTCCCGTTGGCATTGCTCCCGGACAGGTTTCAGGCACTTGAGCCTTTTCTGACCCGCCGCTGCCACGGAAATTCCGTGCAGGTAGCCTGGCGGGCGCTGCAGGCCTCGGTGTAATCCGGGTCTGGCTTCGTGATCCGCCGATGGCGCAGGGCTGTTACTGGCAGCCGTGAAAGCCATCCAGTCTGTTTCGGTGGGATTCTCTCGCCTACGCGCTTGAAGCAGTTGTAAGTTCAGGACAAGCCGGTACAATGGCCCCGCTCGCCGCAAGGCGGGTAGCGTTATGGTGGCCCTGCCGGTCCCCCCGCAACGATCAACCGTGAACCCGGTCAGGCCTGGAAGGGAGCAGCCGTAGCGGTGACATTGTGTGCCGGGGTGTGGCTGGTGGGGTCGCCTCCATTTTCAAACCCGTTCGGGTTGTCTGTTAATCCTTATCTGTTTCTCTGCTTGCCTCTGGCGGGGTGCGTTTGCTTGCCTATTTGCAAAGGCGCGCAATGCCAAGGCGATGCTTGATCGTTCCCGCGTTCTGCCTGGGCATGCATTTCGTGCGCTTTGCTGGAGCTGCAGAGGCTGCTGTCCATGTTTTGTAGGCTATGTACCCATTGCGTGTTGCATGGGGCGCCCGGGGAAGCATGACACTGCTTGCAGCGGCCGTAATCGGTAGGGTGCGCTGTGCGCACCAGGCGTCTGTGGTGGCACCGGTGTTGGTGTTGGTGCGCGCGGCGCACCCTACGAAGCCAGCCCCCTACACCTGGGCGCAACAGAGTATGGAAACACAGCCTTTTGTAGGGTAGCGCGGGCCTCGTAGGGTGAGCGCAGCGCTACCCGTCGGCAATCGGTAGGTCGCCGTGCAGGTCGATCATTGCGATCTGTAGCAGTTGCAACTCTGGGTGGCGTTGTTGGTATTCATGTTGATGGGTAGCGCCGCGCTCAACCACATCCTGCAGCGGCATCTCTGCATCCAGGTACGACATGCGGGGCGTGGGGATAGTTGCCACGGTTCTACACTCTGGGCAATAAAAATGCCGCTCAGCGGGTTTGCGTGAGCGGCATTGGGCTGTGCTGGAGTTAAAGCGTTTTTAGTCGATTTGGTAGTTGAGCACGCCGTTTTGTTCTTTCAGTGCTTTGCGCATTTCTGCGGGAATGTTGCCGGAGCGAACGGCGAGTTCCAGGCGAATTTCTTCGAGGCTTTGCGCAAAGGCTTGCGAGTCATCACGTTGGGCGGCGCTGAGGACCCGGCTGTAAGCGGTGGCGTCAGCGGCGTCGATCAGGGAGAGGACGATGCCTCCGTCTGGGCGGCGCGGGCTGAAAGTAACGCGTAAAGGAGCAAACAACTGTTCGACGAACTGGCGATTAATGCTATCCATGACCGTACTCCATCCTGAGGCTAATAGATTGAGACCTCAGTGGAGTGGCGAAGTTCGGTCAGGCCAGTAACGACTGGCGCGCGCGTTCGATTACCTGCGGCAAGGATTCGCTGCTGTACTGCTCGGGGTACAGGCGCTGGGTATGCTGGGCAATACCGGCCTGGTTGACGATAGTGAAGCTGAAGTTGCCCTTGCGGCTTGCAAGGATGCGGCAATCGAATGGCGCAAAGGCGTTGGATAGGGTGCGAATGGCATCCTGAATTTGGTGTTGAGTATTCATTTTTGGGGTGTTTCCTAAAACGGGCGCGTCATTGCGCTAAATAAAGCTCCAAGCTTTCGACTTTCTGGATCGAAGGCATGAGTCTGATCGGAGCGGGACTGCGCGCATAAGTTCAGTTCTGACAGTGCTTATGCGGGTCGGTACTTCGGAGGCAGGCTGAGTCAGTGCTTGCGCAAGACGGCCTGATCAGTCAGCAGGTTGGGTCTGGTAAGGAACTGTGCGGCATCGCTTGATAGGCGGATGCGTTCGTTACCTGGAATCCATCGAGGGGGCCGGAAGGCCTGATTGACTTACAGCGTGGTACTAACGGCGCGGATGATAACTGTTCGATTGAGTCTTGACCAGCTAAACCTGCATGTGGCGTGAATGAAACCTGTCTGCTTGCTGTGGTCCGGAGTTCTGGCAACCTGACTGACAGTCGCCACCGATCACCCGCAAGCTGGCTCCTTCAATAGGCGGTCTATCGGTCGGCAGGGCGAGACGCTCCGCATCTCAGTAACGCGGGCGCAGGGCGTCCTGGCCGGGGTGTCAGGTAGAGCGCGGGATCCATCGACATTCATGGGTTCAGTCGATGCAATGATTATTGCCC
The DNA here is from genome assembly GCF_033723075.1 of Pseudomonas sp. GTDB lineage: Bacteria > Pseudomonadota > Gammaproteobacteria > Pseudomonadales > Pseudomonadaceae > Aquipseudomonas. Next base: position 224,435 of record NZ_JAWVXU010000003.1, on the reverse strand, counting down.
GGCGGGCCCAGGCTGCGCATCGGATGCAATTTAGCCCATGCTCCGTTAGGATTAGCTCACTTTTGCTTTCATCTCGCGACGGTTTTAGATGAGTTATCAGGTTCTTGCACGTAAGTGGCGTCCGCGCTCGTTCCGCGAAATGGTTGGCCAGGCCCATGTGCTCAAGGCGCTGATCAATGCCCTCGACAGTCAGCGCCTGCATCATGCGTACCTGTTTACCGGTACCCGTGGGGTTGGCAAGACCACAATTGCGCGCATCATCGCCAAGTGCCTGAACTGCGAAACCGGGATCAGTTCGACGCCTTGCGGGGTCTGCTCTATCTGCAAGGAGATCGACGAGGGGCGTTTCGTCGACCTGATCGAGGTCGATGCTGCCAGTCGCACCAAGGTCGAAGACACTCGCGAGCTGCTGGATAACGTGCAGTACTCGCCGAGCCGCGGGCGCTTCAAGGTCTACCTGATCGACGAAGTGCACATGCTCTCTTCGCACTCGTTCAACGCCTTGCTCAAGACCCTGGAAGAGCCGCCGCCGCACGTCAAATTCCTGCTGGCGACCACCGATCCGCAGAAGCTGCCGATGACTATCTTGTCGCGCTGCTTGCAGTTCTCTTTGAAGAACATGCCGCCGGAGCGGGTGGTCGAGCACCTGACCCATGTGTTGGGTGCGGAAAATATTCCGTTTGAAGAGGATGCGCTCTGGTTGCTCGGCCGTGCGGCCGATGGCTCTATGCGCGATGCGATGAGCCTGACCGATCAGGCGATTGCCTTCGGTGAAGGCAAGGTGCTGGCGGCAGATGTGCGGGCGATGCTCGGCACCCTCGATCACGGTCAGGTGTATGGCGTGCTGCACGCTTTGCTCGAAGGCGATGCGCGCGGTCTGATCGAGGCTGTGCGTCATCTGGCAGAGCAGGGGCCCGACTGGAATGGGGTGCTTGCCGAGATTCTCAATGTCCTGCACCGCGTGGCTATCGCCCAGGCGCTGCCGGATGCGGTGGACAATGGCCAGGGCGACCGTGATCGGGTGCTGGCACTGGCCGAAGTGTTGCCTGCCGAAGATGTGCAGTTTTATTACCAGATGGGCTTGATCGGTCGGCGCGATCTGCCGTTGGCGCCGGATCCGCGTAGCGGCTTCGAGATGGTGCTGTTGCGCATGTTGGCGTTTCGGCCCGCCGATACAGGCGATGGGCCGAGGGTGGCGCTAAAGCCGCTAGGGATTAGCCAGGCCACAGCTGATCCCCGTCCCAACCCAGTGGCCGGCACGGCAGTGGCTGTGTCGGCTGTGACTGCTGCCGTGGTCGAGGCTGAAGCCGAGCCAGAGCCTGTGGTTGCTGCGCCAGCGGCTGTTGCGCCTGAGCCGACCGTCATGTCCGTGCTGCCCGAGGCGCCGTCGAGGGTCGAGCCGGAGCCGGAGCCGGAGCCTGTGGCTGAGGCGCCTGGTGCGCCGCCAACGGCTCCTGGTGCTGGCGTCCCTCAGGTCTTGGCGCAGCCGGCGCCGGTTGCGGTCACCAATCTGCCCTGGGAAGAACAGGCGCGTCCGCTCGAGGCCAGCGCTGCGCAGGCTGAGCCGCTGCCTGTGCCGGCACAGGCGGTGCAGCCGCTCAGCGGTGCGCCGCAGGTCGATACGGATGTCGACAGTGACGACGAACCGCCGCCAGGCGATTACGATTATGTGGAGATGGATGCGCAGACGTTCGACTACGATTTCGATGCGGTCGATGCGGTTCAGTCTGCCGAGCCGGACCCGCTGCCCGCTGCCAAGCCGGCGACCGGCCTGGCTGCCGACTGGCTCGAGCTGTTTCCCAAGCTTGGCCTGTCCGGCATGACCGGCAGCATCGGCGCCAACTGCACGCTGATGGAGGTCGAGGGCGACAACTGGTTGCTGCATCTCGATCCCGGGCACAGTGCGCTGTTCAATGCGACCCAGCAGCGTCGCTTGAATGATGCTCTGAATCAGTACCATGGACGCGAGTTGAACCTGCAGATCGAGTTGCGCATGCCCGAGCAGGAAACTCCGGCGCAGGCTGCGGCACGCAAGCGTGCCAATCGTCAGCGCGAAGCCGAGGAGTCGATTCACGGCGACCCGTTGGTGCAGCAAATGATTGAGCAGTTCGCCGCGGTTATCCGCGCGGACAGCATCGAACCAGTAGATACTCAAGTTAACCCCTGATTACCGAGGACTAGCACCATGATGAAAGGTGGCATGGCCGGCCTGATGAAGCAGGCCCAGCAGATGCAAGAGAAGATGCAGAAGATGCAGGAAGAGTTGGCGAACGCCGAGGTGACCGGTCAATCCGGTGCCGGCCTGGTCAGCGTGGTGATGACCGGGCGGCATGACGTCAAGCGCGTGAGCCTGGATGACAGCCTGATGCAGGAAGACAAGGAAATTCTCGAGGACCTGATCGCGGCGGCAGTGAACGATGCGGTGCGCAAGGTCGAGCAGAACAGCCAGGACAAAATGTCCGGTATGACAGCAGGTATGCAGCTGCCCCCGGGCTTCAAAATGCCGATGTGATCCGGGGCGTCCAGCCAGCGCACATGACTGCGTTGCAAGCAGGCACGGGCATCCTCATTTACAGCCAGTAAACTCCGGTGCCCGCGCCTGCTTGCGCCTTGTCCTGCACGCCGTCTGACCACCCCTGGCAGCGGCGTTGATCCCCTGCATAACATTCCTGTAGCCAACGAGTATCCCCATGAGCTTCAGCCCATTGATCCGCCAATTGATCGATTCCTTGCGCATCCTGCCGGGGGTGGGGCAGAAGACTGCCCAGCGCATGGCGTTGCAGATGCTCGAGCGTGATCGCGGTGGGGCGTTGCGCCTGGCTCAGGCGCTGACCCGGGCGATGGAAGGGGTAGGGCACTGCAAGCAGTGCCGTAGCCTGAGCGAGGATGAGGTCTGTCAGCTGTGCCTCGACCCGCGTCGCGACGACAGCTTGCTGTGTGTGGTGGAAGGGCCGATGGATGTCTATGCGGTAGAGCAAACCGGTTTTCGCGGGCGCTACTTCGTGCTCAAGGGCCATCTTTCCCCGCTCGACGGCCTGGGACCTGAGGCCATAGGCATTCCTGATCTGTTGGCGCGCATCGAGGCGGGAAGTTTCAGCGAAGTGATCCTCGCCACCAACCCCACGGTGGAAGGCGAAGCAACGGCGCATTACATTGCCCAGTTGCTGGCTAACAAGGGCCTGATCGCCTCGCGTATCGCCCATGGCATGCCGCTTGGTGGCGAGCTGGAACTGGTCGATGGCGGAACCCTGGCACATTCGATTGCCGGGCGACGACCGATTCAGCTCTGAGGTGCTCTGGCGCGCAGCAGGCTGGAGGCAGTCTGTAGGTGTCTGTAGGAGCCGAAACCCATCGCGGGCATGGCCCGCTCCTACGAGTACCCACAAGCCGATAGACGCAATTGCCCTCAGTTTGCTGCGCGACGGGGGATCTCCTACAAAGAGCGTCATAACCCATAAAATCATCGATGGTCCCCACGCTCTGTGGTACCCCGATCAGGATGCTCGGCGTCCGCTGTACTGAGGCGCGGAGCGTCTCTGTGGGAGGGGCCTGGCGGCGTTCCGCTTCAGTCGCGAAGCTTTTGCTGTTGTGTGCGAGGTTGTATGTCGTGGGCTGAAGCCCGGCCTGCGGTGACAGGCTCTGTCTTTGTCTTTGTCTTTGCGGCGTATCGGGCGCGGCTTTATCGCCTTCGCGTATGGCGCAACCCTCATCTTGTAAGCCAAGCAAGCGCTCGGTAAGGTCGTGGAAACCTTTGCGGGAGCTGCCCCATGTCTGTCTTTCAGGAATATTTCGATGCGTCCCAGCAACTGGTGCGCGATTCTGTGCGGCGTTTCGTCGAGCGGGAAATTTTGCCGCACATAGACGAATGGGAAGAGGCCGAGGAGTTTCCCCGTGAGCTGTACCTCAAGGCTGGTGCCGCCGGGATTCTTGGTATCGGCTACCCGGAGCGCTTTGGTGGCAGTCATGAGGGCGATATCTTCGCCAAGGTCGCCGCCAGCGAAGAGTTGATGCGCTCTGGTTCCGGTGGCCTGGTCGCTGGCCTGGGTTCGCTGGATATCGGGCTGCCGCCGGTGGTCAAGTGGGCCGCGCCTGCGTTGCGCGAGCGCATAGTGCCCCAGGTGCTTGCGGGAGAGAGGATCATGGCTTTGGCGGTGACCGAGCCGTCAGGTGGTTCCGATGTAGCCAATCTGAAGACCCGCGCGGTGCGTGACGGTGGTTGCTATCGAGTGACCGGTAGCAAGACCTTTATCACCAGTGGCATCCGTGCCGACTACTACACGGTAGCGGTGCGGACCGGCGGCGACGGTTTCGGTGGCGTCAGTCTGTTGCTGATAGAGAAGGGCACGCCCGGTTTCACTGTCGGACGCAAGTTGAAGAAGATGGGCTGGTGGGCATCGGATACCGCCGAGCTGTTCTTCGACGACTGCAGGGTTCCGCTGTCGAACCTGATCGGTGCCGAGAACATGGGCTTTGCCTGCATCATGGCCAACTTCCAGAGCGAGCGATTGTCTCTGGCGATCATGGCCAATATGACGGCGCAGCTGGCCTTCGAGGAAGCGATGAAGTGGGCGCAGCAGCGTGAGGCGTTCGGCAAGCCTATCGGCAAGTTTCAGGTGCTCAAGCACCGATTGGCAGAGATGGCTACCCAGTTGGAAGTCTCCCGCGAGTTCACCTACCGTCAGGCGGCGAAGATGGCAGCGGGCAAGAGCGTGATAAAGGAGATCTCCATGGCGAAGAACTTCGCCACCGACATTGCCGATCGACTGACCTACGATGCGGTGCAGATCATGGGGGGGATGGGGTATATGAGAGAAAGTCTGGTGGAGCGTCTGTACCGCGATAATCGGATTCTGTCGATTGGCGGCGGCTCGCGCGAGATCATGAACGAGATCATCAGCAAGCAGATGGGCTTGTAGGGCGGGGTTTGGCTCTTCGGGGGAGCGCGGAAGCCTTACAGGCTCTCGGAGGTGGTGTTTGGCGCCTGAGCGTCTTTTCGTGCGGGTGTGGGCGCTATCAAGGTCAGGGGGCGTTCAGTAAGCACAAAAAAACAAGCCCCGCTTGTGCGGGGCTCGTCTTGAACAGGACAGGAAGCTTAAGCTACCTGTACCTCTTCAGCTTGCATACCTTTCTGGCCACGAGCAGCCACGTAGGTAACGGTTTGGCCTTCTTTCAGGCTCTTGAAACCGTCGCTTTGGATAGCTTTGAAGTGGACGAACAGATCATCGCCGCCGTTAGTCGGGGTAATGAAGCCGAAGCCTTTTTCATCGTTGAACCATTTGACGGTGCCAGTTTCGCGGTTAGCCATGATGTATCTCTTATAAATCGATGCGGATTGCAGTACTAGAAATACCCCAGCAAGGTGATGAACGCAATGATTTTTCGGTATTGAGTGGCTTTGACAGGAAATTAACTCTGCCCGATTGGGCTGCTGAATTCGGCTTTGGTTGGCTGCTTCTGCTCTGTTTGCCGCTGATCTTCGTCTTTTTGCCTGCATATCGACGAAGTTGTCTGAAATGTGTCCAGCTCGGGCTGTCCCGGGGTTGGCGGAGCCTTGAACGGCGCTACTTCGAACTCAGGCGCACCTCTTGGAGGCCTTGTCCGATGATGCCGACGCAGTTTCTTGAGCTGTGCCCGCGTTCACCCTGGTCTTTCGGTTCGGCGCTTGTGGAAATATCCAGCGCCGTCGCGAGCTCGCCTCCAAGCTCCCAACGCGTAGCCCGGATTACATCCAGGCTACAAAAGAATGCTGCTCACCTGGCTTAGTGAACAGCGTTGCCGCAGCAGGCGGAGTTTGTTCACAGGCTCTCAGGCCTCCTGTCTCGGTTAGCGGGTTTGTGCTGCTGTAGCGGTACGCCAAGGCCGCACCTGGCCGAGAAGCCCTGCTTGATGCGGTTGGCGGACTCCTGATGGATCGGGTCGCCGACAGTGCCGCGACCCGCTGGCTGTTTGGGGTTAGTCGATCAGGGTCAGGGTGACGTCGATATTACCGCGGGTGGCGTTGGAGTAGGGGCAGACGACGTGCGCACGCTCGATCAGGGTCTGTGCCTGCTCGCGGTTCATGCCTGGCAGGCTGATGCGCAACTCGACTTCGATGCCGAAACCGTTGGGGATGGCGCCGATACCGACCACGCCCTCGATCGAGGCATCGGCCGGGATGGCCAGCTTGTCGCGACCGGCGACGAACTTCATCGCGCCGATGAAGCAGGCCGAATAACCGGCGGCGAACAGTTGCTCGGGGTTGGTGCCCTGGCCGCCGGCACCGCCGAGCTCTTTCGGGGTGCTCAGGGCGACGTCGAGCACGCCATCGGAGGAGATGGCTCGGCCGTCGCGGCCGCCGGTGGCTTCTGCGTAGGCGCGGTAAGCAATGGTTTCAATCGACATGCTGGTAATCCTCTAGAAACTGTTGGGTTTGGTTGTTGCGGTTGTTGCGGTTGTTGCATTCGGTTCGTCGAGCGCGGCGACCAGTCTTCGTTGGGGGAGCGAAGACAGCTACAAGATATTCCATGGCTTGTCGCGCTAATAGTTTGTGCGCTAATCAATTCATGGGCCGAACTGTAGTGAACATTATTTTTGCGCGCAAGATATATATTTGGATAATTCGCGATAAGAACAACTAATTCTGGAATAAGTAGCGGCTTTGCTTGCGAGATCAGGAAGGGGCGGGCGGCATTCCGGCGCGGACGGTTCGACGGTTCGACGCCTCGACGTGGGAACGATCAACCGGGCAGCCCTGCGGGCGGCATTCGCCGCGGGACGTGCCTCCTACAAGGGTGTGGGGTAGGCCGCAAGCCTGTCGGTGAGCACATGGATGGAGGCGCTAGGAAAAATCCAGATGGCTCCCACGCTCTGCGTGGGAGCCCAGCCCTGGGCGCTCTGCGTCCGTCGTGCCGGGACGCGGAGCGCCTAGGGCGCCGAGTTCAGACCGCCTGTTGCAGGCTGTTGCGCAGGGCTACCAGTTCGTCCTTGAGTGCTGCCAGTTGTTCTATCGATTGTTGGCTGGCCTCGACGATGCACGTGGGGATGGCTCTGGCCTGTTCGCGCAAGGCGCGGCCTTTATCGGTGAGGAACAGTTCGACCACGCGTTCGTCGGCGCTGCTGCGAATGCGCTTGAGCAGGCCTTCGGCTTCCAGGCGTTTGAGCAGCGGGGTGAGGGAGCCTGGGTCGGTGAGCAGGCGTGCACTGATCTCGCCGACGGTAATGCCGTCGCCTTGCCAGAGCACCATCATGGCCAGGTACTGTGGGTAGGTCAGGCCCAGCTCCTGCAGCAACGGCTTGTACACCTTGGTCATCAGCAGCGAGGTGGAATACAGGGCGAAGCACAATTGATTGTCGAGCAGCAGTTCGGCGCAGGTGTCTTGCATGGCCATCAGGCTCTCCGGCAGCAAGGAAGGAATGGCGATAACTTATCGCGCTAACTAACGTTATGCCAATTGAATGGGCAGTGAAACAGCGTTCGCCAACTGCGACTGCTTCAATTGGTCGGGCGACTGCGGCGGCGATCCGTTCGGAGCGCAGCGACAGCCCGCCAGAATGGGGGCGCGGCGATAAACCAGGGTGCACTGCCTGTGGCGCGCCCTGACCGGCAAAAATCCTCGCTGCGGCCTTGCGCTCGTCGATAGCAGTCGGCATGCCGCTACCAAGCCAAGGACGCGCATGGGCCGCGCAGGGTTGTCGTCAGGCGGTGCCCGGGTGCGACAGCCGGTTGTGCACGCCGCGGCCGTTCACTGCTGCTCGGTGGTGTTGCTCCCGGTGGTTGCCTCTTCTTTTTTCGCGGCCAGGTTGAAGTGCTGGAACGCCTGGGCGACGGTGGCCCGCAGTTGGGCATCGTCCCAGGGTTTGGTGAGGAATTTGTAGATGGCCCCCTGGTTGATCGCCTCGGTCACCGATGTCAGGTCGGTGTAGCCGGACAGCACAATGCGGATGGTGTCCGGGTAGAGATCCTTGACCCGGCTGAAGAACGCGGTGCCGTTCATTTCCGGCATGCGCTGGTCGGAGAGAATGACCTGTACCTCGTGCTTGGCCAGCAGAGCGAAGGCGTCTTGTGCCCGGTTGGCAGTCAGGACGTGATAGCCGTCGCGCCGCAGTACCCGGGTTAGGGCGCGAAGAATATTCTCTTCGTCATCGAGCAATAACAGCGTCTGCTTGCTGCTATTGGCCGTATTGTCAGGCGCTGGCAAGACAAGCTTGGCGCGCTGCTGCAGCAGGTAATGCTTCAGCGTTGTCAGTGGTATGGGCTTGGCGAAGTAGTAGCCCTGGAATTCATCGCAGTGGCTTTTCTTCAGGAAGGCGATCTGCGCCTCGGTTTCCACCCCTTCGGCGATCACCTTGAGTTTCAGGTGGTGGGCCATGGAAATGATGCCTTGGGTGATCGCCGCATCATTCCGGTCGCTGATCACGTCCTGGATGAAGGAGCGGTCGATCTTGACCTTGTCGATGGGCAAGCGCTTGAGGTAGTTGAGGCTGGAGAAGCCGGTGCCGAAGTCGTCGATGGCAATGCGTACGCCCAGGTCTTTCAGTGCGTGCAGGGTGAAGATGGCTCGCTCGGCATTCGCCAGCAACACGGTTTCGGTGATTTCCAACTCCAGCAGTTCTGCCGGCAGCTGGGCCTGGATGAGGCTGCTGCGTACGAACTCGACGAAGTTGGCGCGCTGGAACTGCACTGGCGAAATATTCACCGCCATCACTGCACCATCGAAGCCTTGATCGAGCAGCAGGCGGGCATCGCGGCAGGCGGTTTTGAGTACCCACTCACTGAGCGGAATGATCTGTCCGGTGTCCTCGGCTATGGGCACGAACTGCGCCGGCGAAATGAAACCCTTCTCGGCGTGCTGCCAGCGCAACAGCGCCTCGTAACCAATCACCCGGCCCGTGCGACTGTTGATTTGCGGCTGGTAGTAGAGTTCGAAGGCTTCGGTATCGATGGCTTTTTGCAGTTCGTTGCGCAGGGTCACCCGTTCGCTGACCTTCTGATTGAGATCCTCGGTGTACCACTGATAGTTGTTGCGACCTTGCTGCTTGGCTTTGTACATGGCCAGGTCGGCCTGCTGGATCAGTTGCATCGGCTGTTCGATGCTGCCGTCGCTGAGGGTGATGCCAATGCTCGCGGTGATGTGCAGGTCGACGCCGCCGATCGTATAGGGCCGCGCAATGCTCTCCATGATCCGCTCTGTGACCAGCAACACGTCCTCTTCGCGGGCCAGGTCCGGCAGGATGACGATGAACTCGTCGCCGCCAAGCCGCGCCACTGTGTCGCCTGGGCGGACCTGCTGGTTCATGCGTCGCGCCACTTCGACCAGGATCAGGTCGCCGGCACTGTGACCCATGCTGTCGTTGATCGGCTTGAAACCGTCCAGGTCGATGAACATGACTGCCAGGCTGCGCTTGTAGCGGCGGCTGATCTGGCAGCCCTGGTTGAGGCGATCCTCCAGCAGGGATCGATTGGGCAGGCCGGTGAGCACGTCGTGGCTGGCGTTGTAGGCCAGTTCGGATTCGAAGCGTTTCTGCTCGGAAATATCGTTTTGCACGCCGATGAAGTGGGTGATCTCGCCCTCCTCGTTAGGCACCGGGGCGATATACAGATCGTTCCAGAAGGGCGTGCCGTCCTTGCGAAAGTTGCGCAACACCACGTGGGAATCGCGTTTTTCCGCCAGGCCCTGGCGAATTTCGCCGATGCCCGCTTGTTCGTGCTCGTTACCCTGGAGAAAGCGGCAGTTTTGCCCGATGGCTTCTGCTGCGCTGTAGCCGGTGATGCGTTCGAATGCCGGATTGACGTAGATGATCGGCTGGTCATCGGCCAGGGCGTCGCAGATCAGTGCGCCGTTGTAACTGGCTTCCAGGCTGCGCTTGAGCAGGCGTAGCTGCTTGTCGGCCTCTTTCTGGGCGGTGATGTCGCGGAAGGCGACCACCCAGCCCTGGGGGGTGTCGTCATCGAGCAGGGGCGCACTGTCGTAGGCGATATAGCGCTCGCCCTGAGACGTCAGCGATAGTTTGATCTCGCCATGGAAGCTGGTGGTTCGCTGGTTATGTTCGCTGTCGTTGAGCGCCAGCGGCAGGTAGCTGGCCAGGGCCTGGCCGAGCAGGGTTTGTGCTGGCTGGCCGAGCAGTTCGGCGGCGGTGGGGTTGACGAAACTCAGCAGGCCCTGGCGATCTACCGCAAGCAGGCCCTCGGCGATGCTGTTGGTAATCGCCGAGGTGAACTGCAGCTGGGATTTCAGGCGGCGTTCACCGGTGATCACCGCTTGCATCAGGCGGTTGTTTTCCAGTGCCGCGACGGCCATCTGGGCAAACTGCTGGGCAATCGCCAGGTCGTCCGGGTTGAATTCGCCGTCGTACTTGTCCGATAGCTGCAGCAGGCCGAAATGGGCCCCGCTGTGGTCGCTCAGGGGTACCGCAAGCAAGCCGCGCAGGGGCGGGTGGTGATGGTCGGCACGGCTCAGCTCCGGCCAGCAGGGGTGCTGTTGCAGTTCTGCCTGGGTCAGCAGGGTCGGCTGATCGATCTCGCTGGTCAGGGTGTGGATGGCGCTGTCGCCGAGCGGGTCGGGGGCGTCATGCCAGGCTGGGTATTTTTCCGAAAGCGAGACGGCGTTAATCGAGTGTGCCCAGTTGCCGCCCCGGTTCAGGCTCATGGCCGACTGGTGTGCACCGAGCAGCAAGCGCAGGCGTTCGCTCATGTAGTCCAGCAGCGATTGGGTGCCCATGATGCTGTTGATGTTGACGGCGGTTGCACTCAGGCCGCGCAGCAGTTCGGCCTGATGTTCGGAGTGCTGCAAGGCTTCGCGCAGGGCGCGGGTCATGCGGTTGCGCTCGCTGATGTCCTTGGCGATGGCGAACACCCCGACAATTTTCTCGTCGATGATGATCGGCAGGTTGGTGATGTCCACTTCCAGCAGTTGGCCGTCGCTGTTGCGGCAGCGAACTTCGTGGCTTCGGCTGTCGCTGCTGCTGGCGGAATCAATGTAGTTCTGGATCAGTGCCAGGTCTTCGTTGTGTACCAGCATCGACATGTGTTGTCCGAGCAGCTGCGCTTCGCTGTAGCCGGACAGCTGGCAGCCCGCCTGGTTCATGCTCTCGAAATTGCCGTTCAGGTCGAACGAGAACACCGGATTGGGGTTGAAGGTGAACAGCGAGCGATAGCGCTGTTCGCTGGCCTGCAGGCGCAGACGGTCGTGCTGGCGTTCAATGGCGATGGCCGCCAGTTGGCCGACGGTGGCCATCAGTTGCAGATGATCGTCGTTTGGGCCACCGGGTTGGTGGCTGTAGATGGCGAAGGTGCCGAGTACGTCGCCATGGTGGGAGATCAGCGGGATCGACCAGCAGGCATGCAGGCCATGCTGCAAGGCCAGGTCGCGAAACTCATGCCAGAGCGGGTCGCTGTCGATGTCTTCGACGATGACCAATTGGCGGCGATACACGGCCGTGCCACAAGAGCCGACACTGGGGCCGATGGTGATGCCATGTACTGCCCGGTTGAAACTCTCCGGCAGGCTCGGCGTAGCGCCGTGGATCAGGTGTTTCTGTTCGCTATCGACCAGTAGCACCGAGCACAGGGTGTCGGGCGCCTGAGATTGGGCCAGCAGGCAGATGGTTTTGAGGATATCCGGCAGCGCTTGGTCGGTGGAGATCATGCTGAGGATGTCGCGCTGATCCTCGGCGTAGGCTTCGTTGTACACCAGGCGGGTGACGTCATGGGCCACGGCGAACAGGGTGCGATCGTTCTCCGACCAGCCTGCGGACCAGAGCAGATGGACAATGCTGCCATCCTTGCGCCGAGCGCTGTTGCGAAAGCCGTGATGGGATTCGCCTGCCATGATGGCGTCGACCGTGGCCTGAGTGCGTTCGCGGTCTTCGGCCGCGATGAATTGCAGGTAGGGTTGCCCCATCAGCTCTTCTGGTGAGTAGCCGAGCACTGTGCTGGCGGACGGGCTGAGTCGGGTGAAGCGACCCTGGGCGTCGATCGAGCAGAGCACGTCCATGGAATAGTCCATGATCCGCTGATTGAGCTCCTGCAGCTCGGCCTGGCGGCGCAGGCTGCGCTCAAGCCTCCGGTTGCTCTGCTGCAGGTGTTTGGAGTGCTCGATGGCCAGCAGGGCGAGGCGCTGACTGACCATGATCACGAGGCTGAAGGCCAGGCCGAACAGGACCACGATGCCGGGCAAATGGTTGGCGGTCAGGCTGGTGGTGTCAGCGTCCTGGTAGCTGACCAGGCGCCAGTTGTTGGCGGTCGGCCCGAGCAGCTTGCTGGTGCCTGCCTCGGTGGATGTGCTGCTGGCTTTGTCGAACAGCAAATGCTCGCCCTGATAGATCCGCGCGCCGTTGTCATGCGGCTCGTTGCCCAGACCGTCTTGCAGGGTACGGGTCAGGTCCAGGCTGGTTACCAGCGTCCAGTCAGGGTTGTTCGGCAAGATCAGACGGGTCGCCATCAGCCCCTGGGGCTGGTCGGCGAGATCATAGGCCTCGCTCATGTGCGCCTTACCGTCGCGGGGGAGGCGTTCTAGCCAGGCGCGCGGACTGGTTTGGTCAAGCAGGGTGGTCAGTTGTTCGGTATCTACCTGGCTGCGGCCGAGCAGCCGTTGTGGGCGCAGGTGCTCATCGAGCAGGGCGATCACGCCGATATCGGCAAAATCGCGCAGGTAATTGTGGCTCTCTTGTTGCCATTGCGCGTGTGTGGGCAGATTTCTGTTGGCTGCCCAATGTTCCGCTGTGCGCTGGATCAGCGAGAGACGGGTATCCAGGCTGCTGGTGATCGAGTTCTGCTGCTTGGCCAGCAGGAGTTCGCTTTGTCGGCTGTTCGATTCGATGTTCTGCAGGGTCAGCAGATACCAGACGCTGCAGGTAATGAGGGTGCCGAGGGCGCCGGTCAGGATAGTGCTGCGTACGAGCAGGTGGCGACGTTCGGCGGGCAGTCGATTGAGACACAGCAGCGCAAGGCCCATGGACAAGGCGAACATATTGGCCGGGCGGCTGATGCTGGCATTGAAACCCAGGCGCCAGGCGCCGAGATCCGGTAGCCAGGTTGACAGCAGGGACAGGCCGGCCAGCACTAGCGCGGCGCATCCGACTACAGCGTTCAGGCGCTTGCCTGTGCTACCCCGCTGGCTGCACAGCAGACCAGCGGCGAGCAGGAAGAACAGCAGGGCCAGGGGGGTGCGCATGCGCTGATAACCGCTGATCAGCGACTGGCCAGGCTCGGGGCTGCCGCTGAGCAGGTTGTACGTCAGGCTATAGAGTGCCAGCCCGAGCAGCAGGCTGAGGGTCAGGTTGACCAGCCGGGGCTTTTGCTGGATGCAGCCCAGCAGTCCAACGCCGAGCAGCAACCCTGCCAGGGCGCTGTCCGGCAGAAGCACCACCTGGTCCGTGTGGGGCTGCCACCAGAACAGATAATCCAGCAGACTGATGCCGCTGAGGACCAGAATAGTGAAAGCCAGGATATGCAGAAAAGCCTGGTAAATCAGATGGCGGGTCTTGATGTCCATCCTCGCGTCCTTATCGATCTACGCCGGCGGTGCGGATGATCATCAGTTGGGTTGAGCGTCGTCGAGTTCATCGATCAGCACTGAACCATTGCTGTCGCGGCGTACTCGGGTAAGGCCCGGATGTTCGACCTCCAGGCGCAGCAATTCCTGCTGTTGGCGCTCGAGAGCGCTTTGTTGATGGCGTACCTGCTTGAGCAGGCGCTGGTTTTCGTCGCGCAGGAGAAACAGGTCGATGGCGCCGCGCAAAGCGACTTCGATCTCGAGGTCTTCCCAGGGCTTGGAGATGTAGCGGTAGACCTCTGCCTGGTTGATCGCCTGCATCATCGATTGGCGGTCGCAATGGCCGGTCAGCAGTATGCGCATGGCATTGGGCTGGCGTTGCTTGGCGAATTGCAGGTAGGTGACGCCGTCCAGGTGCGGCATCTTGAAGTCGGAAACGATAACCGCGTATTCATGCTCGGTCAGTGCCTCCAGAGCTTCCTGTACGTCGCTGAACGCATGCACTTCCCAGTCGTGAGGACGCAGCACCCGCTGCAGTGCCTTGAGAATCTGCGGTTCGTCGTCCAGCAGTTGAATCTTGATCATGGCGTCTTCTCCGTGGCGAGCGTGGCATCCTCGGCGGTGCGGACAAACAGGGTGTAGTGGCCACTTTCACTGGCCTCGAAGGCGATCAGCTTGTCGATTAACAGGGTGGTCAGCGGTTTGCCCTCATTGAGCAGCAGCATGCCATTGTCGGCGTGCAGGTTGCGGGCCAGCACCATGCCCGGCTCCAGGCGCCGGGTATCCAGGGCGAGGATGCTCGGGTCGGCCAGGGTGATGTCCGGCGCCAGCTCGGTGCAGAGGCTGATGAATTGCTCGCACAGCTGCGGATCGTAGAGGCGCCCACTGTATTTGTTGATCAGCAACAGGGCTTCATCGCGGTTCAGCCGGCGCTCGAGAATGCTGCCGCGTTGCAGTTCGATGAAATCCACCGCCAGTTTCAGCAGACGTGAACCGAAGGGCGTGGCTTCGCCCTTGAGGTGGTCGGGGAAGCCGCTGCCGTCCCAGCGCTCCTGGTGATGACGGATCAGTCGGGCCGCATCCTGCAACGGCTCGAGGGTCATCAGCAGGCTCTCGCCCTGAACCGGGTACTGCCGGTAACGCTCGCGCTCCTGCTTGTAGAGCAGATCGGAAGGGCGGCTGAGCAGTTGATCGTCCCAGGTCAGCTTGCCGATATTGTAGAGCGCGGCGGCCATGGTCAGGTCGCGGCTGGGGGCTGCGTCGAGGCCGTGCAATTCGGCATAGGCGCGAACCAGGGCAATGACTTGAGTATTGGTCTGCTTGTCCTTGGGGATGCGCTGGTTGACCAGGCTGGAGAACACCTCGGTGGCTGTTACATAGCTGCGCTTGAGCTCCTCGTAAGCCAGGTCGAGCATGTCGGCAGTCTGTTCCAGCTCCGCGGTGCGCGCCATGACCCGCTGTTCCAGGGTTTCGTTGAGTTCCTGCAGGCGCTGGTTCTGTTCCAGGTTCAGCGCTTCCAGGCGCACTCGCTCGCTCTCCGAGTGTTGATAGGCCAGGGCCTGGCGCATGGTCAGGCGCAGTTCATCGTCGTCCCAGGGCTTGCTGATGTAGCGGTAGATCTGCCCCTGGTTGATGGCGCGAATGGTGGTGCTGATGTCGGCGTAGCCGGTGAGCAGGATGCGCATGGTCCCGGGCCAGTGCTTCTGCACTTCGGCCAGCAGGGTCGCGCCGTCCATGCCCGGCATGCGGGCGTCGGAAATCACCAGGTCGATCGGTTGGCTGCGCAGTATTTCCAGAGCCTGCTCGCCGCCGGTGGCGATCTGCACGTTGTAGGCTTCGCCCCTGAGCACACGGCGCAGGCTGCTGAGAATGTTCTCTTCGTCGTCCACCAGCAGGACGTTGGCAGTGGCGTTCGGATCATTCATGGTGACCGGCGTCCTCGTTGGTCGGTGGCTGGGTCGGCTGCAGGGCGGGTAACCAGACACGAAAGCGCGTGCCCTGGCCAGGCGTGCTGAACACCTCGATACGGCCATTGTGCTTGCGCACGATGTTATAAGACAGGGACAAGCCCAGGCCGGTGCCTTTGCCTACCGGCTTGGTGGTGAAGAACGGCTCGTAGATGCGGTTGAGCAAGTGCGCGGCAATGCCTTGGCCGGTATCTTCCACCTCCAGCCAGACCCAGTCGTTTTCATGCCCGCTGCGCAGGGTAATGCGGCCGAATTTCTCGATGGCATGGGCGGCGTTGACCAGCAGGTTCATCATGACCTGGTTGATTTGCGAAGGCATGCATTCCACCGCAGGCAACTGGCCGTATTCCTTGACCACTTCGGCCTTGTACTTGAGCTCGTTATTGACCACGTTAAGGGTGGTGTCGAGGCCGCGATGCAGGTCGGCGAGGCGGAATTCATCCTCCTCGAAATGGGAGAAATCCTTGAGCGCGGCGATGATCTTCTTGACCCGCTCGATGCCATCCTCGGATTCGCCGATCAGTGCCTCGACATCGCTGCGGATATAGTCGTACTCCAGGCTGCGCTTGAGCTGCCGCAACTCTTCCAGGCTGACCGCGCCATCCACCGCGTCAATGATGCGCAGCAGGTCATGGACATAACCGGCCAGGGTCTGCAAATTGGAGAACACATAACCGATCGGGTTATTGATCTCGTGCGCCACGCCGGCAGCGAGCTGGCCGATGGCGGCGAGTTTTTCCGATTGCATGAGCTGGGCATTGGCTTTTTCCAGCTTCATGATCAGCAGTTCCTGCTCGATCTGCTTGCTGCTCAGGGCCTGCAGGACGGTATCCAGTTGCTGGTTGTCACGGGCGAGTTCGCTGTTGTCGTACAGGATCAGGCCAAACTGCGGCTGGCCATCGCTGCGCTTGAATGGAAACAGCAGGGTGCTCTGCAGCATCGGCGGGGCTGGCTTGCCGGAGGTGTCGAATGGCAGATCGATCAGGTAGGGGGTTTCGTGCCACTCGGTGTAGACATGCTCGCCATGATCGCGGGCAGAAGCCAGCATCTTGCTCAGGCAGTGGCTGTCGGCTTCGGGGAATATGTGGGTCAGTGGCAGTTGCTGCGCCTGCTCAAGGCGCTTGCCGCTACACTGGGCAACGAAGTTGTTCCAGTACTGAATCCGTAGCTCGGCATCGAGGATGATCACTCCGATCTCGATGTGCTCAACAAGAGCAGAGGCCAATTCACTTTGGCGGCTATCCATGGCGAGCTCCGCTTGGCGACCAGGCTGGGTGTTATTTGTTTGGCCTTGATCGCGGTCTGAAATTGCATGTGGTAACTTTATTTTGACGTCGAAATTATGGCGATGCTGGCTGTTCGCCGCCACACTTATTTTCTGATGACTCTGCCACACAGGTTAGCCCATGGTGCAACCAGCGACGGATGATTCGGTCATCCAGTATCACTTCGAGTTTGCCGATGGCCGCCATTGGCAGCATAAGGTCGATTTGGCGGCGCGACCCGGTGTGCCAGATGCAGATCCACCAGACTGGGCGCGCCTCGGCTTCCAGCAATGTGGGCATTGCCCGCTACGTGAGGCAGACACGCCTTACTGTCCTTTCGCCCTGGCCTTGGTAAAGCCGGTCGAGGTGTTGGCGCAGATGCCTTCCTATGAGGAGGTGGCTGTGCGTGTGCTGTGGCGGGGGCGGGATATCCGTCAGCGTACCTCGTTGCAGCGTGCTTTCGGTTCGCTGCTTGGCGCCCTTGGGGCCGCCTCGGGTTGCCCGCACACGCGACAACTCAAAGCCATGGCCTGGTTCCACCTGCCGTTCAGCGGTACCGACGAAACCCTGTACCGGGTGTTCGGTACCTACCTGCTCGGGCAGTACCTGCGTCAGCAGCGGGGAATGAGCGCGGACTGGGCGCTGACCGACTTGCGCGAGGTGTATCGCAACTTGCGCCTGGTCAACCTGGGTATGACGGCACGCTTGCGCGCCGCGGCCGGAGAGGATTCGGGGCCGAACGGCATGATCCTGCTCGACTTGCTGGCGGCCGACACCCTGTATTTCCTGGATCAGTACGAGGGTGAGCTGGATCGCTTCTTCGAGGCGTTTTTCGAGTAGGTAGAGGTGGGAGCGGGGGGAGAGGACGCAGGGGACGATTACAAGTGAGAAGCGTAGATACCGTCTTGTCACGCATCGCCTGGCGGCTAACCTGTCCACGGGCTGATGGCGTGGGCACGATCAACTTCTCCGGCCCCGCAGGAGATCCTCCGTCGTCCAGACCGCGCTGTCGCACAGCATATGGGGTGTAATTGCGTCTATCGGCTTGTAGGTACCTGTAGGAGCGGGTCATGCCCGCGATGCGTTTCGCGGGCATGGCCCGCTCCTACAGGTCTTTGTGCGGATTTAATTTCTATATATAAAACAACGGTTTATTTTTAGACCGTAGGATGGGATAGGCGCCCGCAAGTCGACCTGCTGCCAGCAGAACAAGCGCGCCGTAACCTAACGGGTATAGGCATAAACCGCCCGATGGGTATCGCCCTGCTCATCCTGCGCGGCCCGACGGAGCGCCGCCCGACCGCTCCTGCAGGGAGGCTGGTCAGGCGCGTGGCTGGCGCAGTTCGGCGACTTCTGCACGCAGGGCTTTGAGTTCATCGAGCAGCAGTTGTTCGGTTTTCGAGGGCGGCGCCTGGAGTGCTTCCTGATCGTGGGTGGCTTGCATGGCATTGACCACTACCGCGATGAACAGGTTGAGCATCATGAAGGTGGCGACCAGGATGAACGGCAGAAAGTACAGCCAGGCCAGCGGGAACTGTTCCATCACCGGACGCACGATGCCCATCGACCAGCTTTCCAGGGTCATCACCTGGAACAGGGTGTAGAGGCTGGCGCCGAGGCTGCCGAACCATTCGGGGAAGGCTTCACCGAACAACTGGGTGGCCATCACTGCGGCCACGTAGAACACCAGGCCGAGCAGCATGGCGATGCTGCCCATGCCCGGCAGCGAGGACAGCAGGGCCTGTACCACCCGGCGCATGTTCGGATTGATCGAGATCAGCCGCAAAACCCGCAATACCCTGAGTGCGCGCAACACGGCGAATGGGCCGCTGGCTGGCACCAGAGCAATGCCCACTACCAGGCAATCGAACACCGCCCAGGGGTCGCGCAACAGGCCGACGCCGCGGGCGATGAAACGCATCATCAGTTCGAGGATGAACAGGCCGAGTATCAGTGTGTCCAGGGTCTGCAGCAGGCCGCCCCAGTCGGCCATCAGGCTTGGCGAAGTTTCCATGCCGAGGATGGCCGCATTGAGGATGATCAGGGTGGTCACCAGGCGGGTGATGCCGGGGCTTTCCATCAGGTCGGCCAGGCGCTCGCGCCAAGTGCCGTAGCTCGGGGTCAGGATGTTTTCGGGCATGATTAACGGTCGTCGAGGGCGAAGGCGGTCAGGGTAAAGGTCGGAATGCCGATGTCTTGCAGTTTTTCCGAGCCGCCCAGTTCAGGCAGGTCGATGACTGCGGCGGCTTCATGGATGCTCGCGCCCATGCGTCGCACCAGTTGTGCGGCGGCCAACAGGGTGCCACCGGTGGCGATCAGGTCGTCGAAGATGAGTATCTGGTCGCCTTCGCAGAGGCTGTCGGCCTGTACTTCGAGAAAGGCTTCGCCGCACTCGGTCTGGTAGCTCTCGCGCAGCACGTTGCCTGGCAGTTTGCCTTGCTTGCGGAACAGGATCAGTGGCTTGTTCAGTTCATAGGCCATGATCGAGCCGATCAGGAAGCCGCGTGCGTCGATGGCGCCGATATGGCTGAACTCGGCTTCGACATAGCGCTGGATAAAGCTGTCGGCGACCATGCGCAGGGCGCGTGGCGACTGCAGCAGCGGGGTGATGTCACGAAAAGTCACCCCGGGCTTGGGGAAGTCCGCGATCGGGCGGATCAGGGTTTTGATACTGAATTCGTCGAAAATCATCGTAAGAGTCCTGCCACTGACTGAAGTGCCCTAAGGCACCGGCTGTTGGCGGCCGACGCTCATGCTTCGGTCAGCCGTCGAGGTTGCCGCCGGCCAGGGCGCACAGTTCGATGGGGTCGAGAATATGCACCGACTTGCCTTCGGCTTCGAGCAATTTGTTCTGCTGGAAGCGAGTAAATACCCGGGAGACGGTTTCCACCGCAAGGCCTAAATAGTTACCAATTTCGTTGCGCGACATGGCCAGGCGGAACTGGTTGGGTGAAAAGCCTCGGGCGCGGAAGCGGGCAGACAGATTGACCAGAAAGGTGGCAATACGTTCATCGGCGGTTTTTTTCGACAGCAGCAGCATCATCTGCTGGTCGTCGCGGATTTCCCGGCTCATCACCCGCATCAACTGGCGGCGCAGTTGGGGCAGCAGGATCGACAGCTCATCGAGCCGCTCGAAGGGGATTTCACAGACCGACGTGGTCTCCAGCGCTTGCGCCGAAACCGGGTAAGTCTCGGTGTCCATGCCGGACAGGCCGACCAGTTCGCTGGGCAGGTGGAAGCCGGTGATCTGCTCTTCGCCACTGTCGCTCAGGCTGAAGGTCTTCAGCGCGCCGGAACGCACGGCGAACACCGAGTCGAAGACATCGCTCTGGCGAAACAGGAATTCGCCTTTTTTCAGCGGCCGACCGCGCTTGACGATCTCGTCCAGCGAGTTCATGTCTTCCATATTCAGCGAAAGCGGCAGGCACAAGGTTGCCAGGCTGCAATCCTTGCAATGGGCTTGATGTGGCGTATGCAGCTTGATGCTTCCGGACATCGGCGTCGATTCCTAGGTAAAACACGCAATGCTCGTAAGATTACAGCAGGGTGGCGGTATCAGCCAGTCGAGGAAAGTCTTAATCAGCTAGCTGAACGTGGCTTTACAGTACCGGCTGATGACCGCTGGTTGTACGTTTAGCGGTTAACCGCTGCTTACGCCGCTAAATCACCCGCGAGAAGCGCTGCTGGCTGTCCTGGTTGAGGTAGTGATCGAACAGCATGCACAGTGAACGGACCAGCAGGCGACCGGCCGGGCGCACTTCGATGCCTTCGGCGCTGAGGCTGATCAGGTCGTCCCGGGCCATTTGCTCCAGTTGTGGCCAGATCTCGGCAAAGTACCCATGAAACTGGATACCGTGGGCTTGCTCGATATCGGCGAATTTCACGCAGAAATGGCAGATCAGCTGCTGAATTACTGCGCGCCGCACGCGGTCATCGGCATTGCAGTGCAGCCCGCGCTGGGTCGCCAGTTGTCCGCTGGCCAGGCTTTGCTGGTACTGGTTGAGGTCACTGTCGTTCTGGCAGTAGAGGTCGCCGATCTGGCTGATGGCCGATACGCCGAGGCCGATCAGGTCGCAATGGCCGTGGGTGGTGTAGCCCTGGAAGTTGCGTTGCAGGCGGCCGTCTTCCTGGGCGCTGGCCAGTTCGTCATCGGCCAGGGCGAAGTGATCCATGCCGATATAACGGTAACCCGCGGCACTCAGTTGGGCGATGCTGGCCTGCATTATCGTCAGTTTGTCGGCGGGGCTGGGCAGGTCGTTGCTGTCGATGCGTCGTTGCGGCATGAACCGTTCGGGCAGATGGGCGTAGTTGAACAGCGACAACCGGTCGGGCTGCAGGGCAATGATCTCGTCCAGGGTCAGGGCGAAGCTTTGCGGGGTCTGCTTGGGCAGTCCGTAGATCAGGTCGATATTCACCGAGCGGAACTGCAGGGTGTGGGCGGCTTCGACGATGGAGCGGGTTTCGTCCAGGGTTTGCAGGCGATTGACCGCGCGCTGCACCGCCGGGTCGAGGTCTTGCACGCCGAGGCTGACCCGATTGAATCCCAGTTCGCGGAGCAGGCCCATGGTCGACCAGTCGGCTTCGCGCGGGTCGATCTCGATGCTGTAGTCACCGGAGTCGTCATCCAGCAGGTTGAAGTGCTGACGCAACTGGCTCATCAGGTGACGCAGTTCGTCGTGGCTGAGAAACGTCGGCGTACCGCCGCCGAGGTGCAACTGTTCGACGCTCTGTCGGCTGTCGAGGTGGTGGCCGATGATGGCCATCTCGTGTTCCAGGGCGCGCAGATAGGGCTGGGCGCGGCCGCGATCCTTGGTAATTACCTTGTTGCAGGCGCAGTAGTAGCAGACATGCGCACAGAAGGGCACATGCACATAGAGTGACAGTGGGTTCAGTTGCTTGCTGCTGTCGCGCAGCGCGTGCAGCAGCTCGAATGAACCGACGCTGCTGTGCATCTGCACGGCGGTGGGGTAGGAGGTATAACGCGGCCCGGTCTGGTCATAGCGGCGGATCAGGTCGGTATCCCAATGGATGGCGTCAAGCATACGGGTAATCCCCGATCGAACTATCAATGTCGGGAGTCTATGCAAGCGTGCTTCCGAGCGTCTTGACCTGTGTCAACGGGAGTTCGGGGGCAAGGGTGCAGAGGGGCAGGTGAGGGTGCCGGGATGGGGGGAAGCGCAGCTATGGCCCGATCAGGTATTGACGGCATGGGGAGGGTGGGCTGAAGCGGATCGCCGCCCGGCCACCCTACGGCACCGACTTACAACAGCGATTGGCTTCCCTGCGCCTGCCTCAATGCCCCATCAGCCAGTGCTGGTGCGGACCGGGCAGGGTCCACAGGCCGAAGAGGATCACCAGCAGGCCGCCGGCCATGCGCACGCCTTGCTTGCGCAGCAGGGCGGTCATGCGTTCGGCGGCCATACCGGTGGCCAGCAGCACCGGCAGGGTGCCGATGCCGAACGCCAGCATCAGTGCCGCGCTGTCGAGCGCGTCGCCCTGGCTCGCCGCCCAGAGCAGGGTGCTGTAGACCAGGCCGCACGGTAGCCAGCCCCACAGGCCGCCAAGCAGCAGGGCGCGTGGCAGGCTGGTGACCGGCATGAAACGTCGGGTCAGCGGCTGGATGTAGCGCCACAGGCCGCGGCCAAGTGCTTCGATGCGGGTCAGGCCGCTCCACCAGCCGGCCAGGTACAGGCCCATGGCGATCAGCAGCAGGGCGGCGACAACCCGCAACAGCATGGCCGCCGGGCTGTTGGCCAGCGCCCAGCCGGCCATGCCGAGGAGCAGGCCGGCGGTGGCATAGCTGAGAATCCGCCCGAGGTTGTAGGACAGCAATAGCTGAAAGCGTTGCGCGCGCTGTTCAGCCGGTATGGCCAGGGTCAGTGCGCCCATCAGGCCGCCACACATGCCCAGACAATGGCCGCCGCCGAGCAGGCCGAGGATCAGCGCGGACAGCAGCTGGGGGGCCAGTTCAGGCACGGGGCGGCTCCTCGTCGTCGCTTGGCTCATCCCCTTTCTGCGCCTGGCTGACGCCGGCCTTGTGCATGGGGTCTTCGTCGTCGAACAGGATGCTGTGGGCCGGGCCGTCGAGGTCGTCGTACTGGCCGCTGTCGACGGCCCAGAAGAACAGCCAGATGGCGAAGCCGACCAGGGCAATGGCAACCGGGATCAGAATATAGAGCGCGGGCATGGGGTCTCCGAATACGGCTCAGGCGTAGGGTGGATGTTGCTTTTTACATCCACCATTGCAGCGTTGTGGTGGATCGGTGAAGCGTGATCCACCCTACGGACTAGGAGGGTGTGCGGGTCAGGCGCAATGCATTCAATACCACCAGCAGCGAGCTGAGCGACATGCCCAGCGCGGCCCAGATCGGCGTGATCCAGCCGATGGCGGCGAACGGCAGCACCAGGCCATTGTACAGGCTGGCCCAGACCAGGTTCTCGATGATGATCCGGCGGGTGCGCCGGGCCAGGCTGAAGGCCTGTACCAGACTGCCCAGGCGGTTGGACAGCAGCACCGCATCGGCGCTGGTTTTCGCCAGGTCGGTGGCGCTGCCCATGGCCACGCTGATATCGGCGCCAGCCAGAACCGGCACGTCGTTGACCCCGTCACCGAGCATCAACACCCGGCGACCCTGTTCATGCAATTTGTGCAGCTCGGCCAGTTTGGCGTCGGGCGTCATGCCGCCGCGGGCGTTTTCGATGCCCAGTTGGCGCGCGACTTCGCCGACCATCGGCGAGTTGTCGCCCGATAGCAGCAGCACCTGCCAGCCGCGCGCGCGGCAGGCGGCGAGCAGGGCGGGGGCGTCATCGCGCAGACGGTCGTCGAGGACGAACCAGGCGAGCGGGCCCTGGTTGTCGCCCAGTAGCAGCCACTGGCCCTGTGCGCCGGGGATCGTCGGTGCGACCTGGCCACTCAACTGGCTGACGAAATCGGGTTGACCAATACGCAGTTGGCGTCCATCGACCAGGCCCTGCAAGCCCAGCCCGGGAATACTGTCGACCTGTTCGGCGGCCTGGGCGGCGCGGCCAAAGGCGCGGGCAATCGGGTGCTCCGAGCGGTTTTCCAGGGCGGCGGCCAGGGCCAGGCAGGCATCGCTGTCCAACTCGCCGAGCGGGTGGATGGCGCTCAGGGTCAGGCGGCCCTCGGTCAGGGTGCCGGTCTTGTCGAAGATCACCGTGTCGATCTGATTGAGGCCTTCCAGCACATGACCGCGGGTCAGCAGCAGGCCGAGCTTGTGCAGGCTGCCGGTGGCGGCGGTCAGGGCCGTCGGGGTGGCCAGGGCCAGGGCGCAGGGACAGGTGGCGACCAGCAGGGCCAGCACGATCCAGAAGGCGCGCGAGGAGTCGATCTGCAGCCAGATCAGGCCGACCACGGCGGCCACCACCAGCACGATCAACAGGAACCACTGCGCCACCTGGTCGGCGATCTCCGCCAGGCGTGGCTTCTCGCTTTGCGCACGCTCCAGCAGGCGGACGATGGCCGACAGCCGGGTGGCATCGCCAAGCGCCTGCACTTCGACGGTCAGCGGCCCTTCGACGTTGAGGGTGCCGGCGGTCACGCTGTCGCCGACGCCGCGCGGTTGCGGCAGGTATTCGCCGGTGAGCAGCGATTCATCGACACTCGACTGGCCGCTGAGAATGCGGCCATCGGCCGGCAACAGGGCGCCGGGCGGCACCAACACCTGCTCGCCTGCGCGCAGTTCGCTGAGCAGGATCCGCTGGCTCTGGCCATCGGCATCCAGGCGCAGGCAGGAGGCCGGCAATAGCTGCACGAGCTGCGCGGTCGCCGCCGCCGTGCGCTCGCGGGCGCGCCGTTCCAGGTAGCGGCCGGTGAGCAGGAACAGGGCGAACATGCCCACCGCATCGAAATACAGCTCGCCCTGGCCGGTGACGGTCGACCAGATGCCGGCGACATAGGCGCCGCCGATGGCCAGTGATACCGAGACGTCCATGGTCAGGTGGCGAGTACGCAGATCGCGCAGGGCGCCACGGAAGAACTGGCCGCAGCAGTAGAAGACGATCGGGGTGGTGAGAAACAGGCTGACCCAGCGCAGGATCTTGTCCAGCTCGGGGCTGAGGTCGATATTGAATTCCGGCCAGGTGGCCATGGTCGCCATCATCACCTGCATCCACAGCATGCCGGCCACGCCCAGCTCACGCATGGCCCGGCGGTTTTCCCGCTGTAGCTGCTCGGCGGCGGCATCGGCCTGCCAGGGGTGCGCGGCATAGCCGATCTTGCGCAGCTCCTTGAGCAGCTGGCTGAGCGGCAGCTGACTGTCGGCCCAGCGCACCTGCAGGCGGTGGTTGGACAGGTTGAGGTGGACCTCGGCGATACCCGGCACTTCGCGCAGGTGTTTTTCGATCAGCCAGCCGCAGGCGGCGCAACTGATGCCTTCGATCAGCAGGCAGGTCTCGCTCAGTTCGCCGTGCTGTTCGACAAAGGGCTGCTGCACGTCGGCGCGGTCATACAGCGCCAGTTCGTCGGGCAGGGCCTGCGGCAGGCTTTGCGGGTTGGCGGCGCTTTCGCTGCGGTGCTTGTAGTAGTGTTCCAGCCCGCCGGCGACTATGGCCTCGGCCACCGCCTGGCAGCCCGGGCAGCACATGGCGCGAGTCTCGCCCAGGACCTGGGCGTGAAAGCGGCTGCCGGCGGGAACCGGCAGGCCACAGTGGTAGCAGGGGAGAGGGCTAGCCATGAGGGTGGAGTCGTGTACCTGGCGTTGCGGTATAGCCTGCTGACCGTGGCGGCGGGGTACGCTCTGCGCTGCGAAGCGTTTCGCCAGCAGCGATGCCGTAGCACCGACGCACTACTGGGCATCCCCCAGCCGGATGATCTTGCCGCTTTCCAGGGTTTCTTCTTCGAACAGGCGCCAGTCCTTGCCGCCTTCCTGGCCGATCAGTTCGACGAAGCGCCGGCCCTGCACCGCATCCTGCATCTGTCCGCGGTACAGACCCTGGCCTTGTGGCTGCAGAATGATGCGGCGGTCGCGCTCGGGTTGGGTGGGCGAGATCAGGTTCAGCACCAGTTGCGCCGGGCCGCTATTGCCTTGCAGACGCAGTTCGGCAACGCCGGTTTCGTCGTCGAGGTCGAGGGTGGCGCTCAGTTGCAGTTGCACGGCCAGGGACTCGCGCTCCAGCGACTGGTTGATGCCTTTGCCGACATCGTAGTAGTCGTCGGAGATCAACCCCGGCGGATTGCGTATGGCAATGGTCAGCAGGGTCAGGCCCTGCACGACCGAGTAACCCAGCAGGGCAATAAGGAACCAGGGCCAGAACTGCTTGAACCAGGGTTTGATCGGTGCTTCGTCAGACATGCTTGGCCTTTTGATCAGCGGATGCTCGGGCCGATAAAGCGGCTGGCGGCGTCGTTGTTGATGCTCGCATCGTCCGCGGAGCGGATGCGGAACATGATTTCATTGGTGCTGGATGGCAGACTTGAAGGGTCGATCGACAGTTCGACCGGCAGCGACAGCACTTCACCGGCGAGGGCCTTGATTTCACGCTTGCCTTCGTAGACCAGGCCGTCGAGGCCATCGGCTTCGATCAGGTAGGTGACCGGTTGCTGGGCCTTGTTCATGATCTTCAGGGTGTAGACGTTCTCGATCCGGCCTTCCTCGTTCTCGCGGTAGAGCACGCGATCCTTGAGCACGTCCAGTTCGACCAGTGAGCGGCTGGCCACGGCCCAGGCGAAGACCGCCATCATCGCCAGCAGGGCGATGGCGTAGCCGATCAGGCGCGGACGGACCAGGTGGGTCTTCTGCCCCGACAGGTTGTGTTCGGTGGTGTAGCTGATCAGCCCTTTCGGGTAGTTCATCTTCTCCATGATGCTGTCGCATGCGTCGATGCAGGCCGCACAGCCGATGCACTCGATCTGCAAGCCGTCGCGGATGTCGATGCCGGTCGGGCAGACATGCACGCACATCTTGCAGTCGATGCAGTCGCCCAGGCCTTCAGCCTTGTAGTCGGCATCGCGTTTGCGCGGGCCGCGCAGCTCGCCGCGACGTGGGTCGTAGGAAACGATCAGGGTGTCCTGATCGAACATCACGCTCTGGAAACGCGCGTAGGGGCACATATAGATGCACACCTGTTCGCGCAGGTAGCCGGCGTTGCCGTAGGTGGCCACGGTGAAGAAACCGACCCAGAACAGTGCCCAGCCGCCGGCCTGCAGGGTGACGAGTTCGGGGATCAGTTCGCGGATCGGCGTGAAGTAGCCGACGAAGGTGATCGCCGTGAGCAGGGAAACGCCGACCCAGATGCTGTGCTTGGCCAGCTTGCGCAGGAATTTCTGCGCGGTCATCGGCGCTTTGTCGAGCTTCATGCGCTGGTTGCGGTCGCCTTCGGTGACCTTTTCCGCCCACATGAACACCCAGGTGAACACGCTTTGCGGGCAGGTATAACCGCACCAGACGCGTCCGGCATAGACGGTGATGAAGAACAGGCCGAAGGCGGCAATGATCAATACGGCCGACAGCAGGACGAAATCCTGGGGCCAGTAGGTGGCGCTGAGAATATGGAATTTGCGTTCTGGCAGGTTCCACCAGACGGCCTGGCGGCCATTCCAGGTGAGCCAGACAGTGCCGAAATAGAGGATGAACAGCAGTGCGCCGCCAAGCATGCGCAGATTGCGGAAGATGCCGGTAAAGGAGCGGGTATAGATTTTTTCGCGGTTGGCATAGAGGTCGACGGATTCGACCTTGGCCGGGGTGACGTCTTTAACAGGAATCTGCGTGTTCATCAGTGTGTACCACGGCGGTTGGTTGGCTGCCCCGGCCGATACATGCCGGCCGGGGTCATTCTCGCTATTGCGCTATGGTACGCCTGGCTTGCCCTGGTTGGGTGCGACCGGAGGTCGCGCTCAACTCAGGTGGAGAATCACTTCTCCTCGGGTTGTTGCGACAGGCTGTAAACATAAGCCGCCAGCAAGTGCACTTTATCATTGCCGAGGAAGTCTTCCTGGGCAGGCATCTTGCCGTTGCGACCATAGCGCAGGGTCTGCTGAATCTGAGCGAAGCTGGAGCCATAGAGCCAGGTTCGGTCGGTCAGGTTCGGCGCGCCCATGGCCTGTTGCCCCTTGGCGTCAGCACCATGACAGACTGCACAATTGGCGGCGAAGATGTTTTGACCTGCGGCAACGTCTACCTCAATACCTTCCGGGTTTTTCAGGCCTGACAGGCTGCGCACGTAACCGGCGACATTGCGGATGCCTTCTTCGCCAAGTGCGGCCAGTTGCGCGGGCATCATGCCCTGGCGGCCGCCCATGATGGTGGTCTTGATGGTTTGCGCTTCGCCGCCGTGCAGCCAGTCATTGTCGGTGAGGTTGGGGAAACCGTAGGCACCCTTGGCGTCGGAGCCATGGCACACCGAGCAGTTGGAGGCGAACAGGCGACCGCCCATCTTCAGCGCCTGCTCGTCCTGGGCAACCTGTTCGATGGGCATGGCGGCATATTTGGCGAAGATCGGCCCGTATTGCGCGTCAGCCTTGGCCATTTCCTTTTCCCACTGATGCACGCCGGTCCAGCCTGCATTGCGCACGCCGTCACTGACTTGAATATCGGTGGCGAATGGCGTCTCGGCCTTGTTGTCGAGGTACTCGTAGCCCGGCAGCAGGCCTTTGAAGTTACCCAGGCCCGGATAGAGCACCAGGTAACCCAAGGCGAAGACGATGGTGGCGAGGAACAGCATGAACCACCACTTGGGCAGTGGATTGTCGTATTCCTCGATGCCATCGAAGCTGTGGCCGACGGTCTCTTCGGTGGCTTCCTGGCGTTGGCCCTTGCGGGTGCCAAAGATAAGCCAGGTCAGCGCGAAGATGGTGCCTAGGGAGAGGATTGTTACGTACCAACTCCAGAACGTGGTCATTGGTTATTGCTCCTGGAAGATTTCTCGTCACGCTCACTGGGTTTTGGATCATCGGCGAAGGGCAGATTGGCGGCCTCGTCGAAGTTCGATTTACGCTTGCTGCTATAGGCCCAGAGCACGACGCTGATAAAGGCGATGAACACCACGGCCGTGCCTATGCCGCGAATGGTCCCGACGTCAGTGAGAAAGGAAGGCATAGTGCTTTACCGTTTGTTCTTGATTGAGGTGCCGAGAACCTGCAGGTACGCGACCAGCGCGTCCATTTCGGTCTTGCCCTTCACTGCGTCCTTGGCCCCGGCGATGTCTTCATCGGTGTAGGGGATGCCAAAGCCGCGCATGACTTCAAGCTTCTTCGCGGTGTCCTTGCCGTCGAGTTTGTGCTCGACCAGCCAGGGGTAGGCCGGCATCTTCGACTCGGGCACCACGTTGCGCGGGTTGTACAGGTGCGCGCGCTGCCACTCGTCCGAGTAGCGGCCGCCGACCCGGGCCAGGTCCGGGCCGGTACGCTTGGAACCCCAGAGGAACGGATGGTCGTAGACGCTTTCGCCAGCGACCGAGTAGTGGCCATAGCGCTCGGTTTCGGCGCGGAACGGACGGATCATCTGCGAGTGGCAGCCGACGCAGCCATTCTTGATGTAAACGTCACGGCCTTCCAGTTGCAGTGCGGTGTAGGGCTTGAGGCCTTCCACCGGCTCATTGGTGACGTCCTGGAAAAACAGCGGGACGATCTGGGTCAGGCCGCCGATGCTGACGGCGAGCACCATCAGCAGCGCCATCAAGCCGATATTTTTCTCGATGATTTCGTGTTTCATCAGTGAGCCACTCCGGCGGGAATCTGCGCAGCCGCATCGTATTCAGCCGGTTTGGCGGCTCGCACGGTGCGGTAGGTGTTGTAGGCCATCAACAGCATGCCGGTGACGAAGAACATGCCGCCGATCATGCGCACCACGAAACCAGGGTGGCTGGCTTCCAGTGCTTCCACGAAGGAGTAGGTGAGGGTGCCGTCCTGGTTGACTGCGCGCCACATCAGACCCTGGGTGATGCCGTTGACCCACATCGACGCGATGTAGAGCACGGTGCCGATAGTGGCCAGCCAGAAGTGCAGGTTGATCAGCGCGATGCTGTGCATCTGCTCGCGGCCGTAGACTTTCGGGATCAGGTGATAGAGCGAGCCGATGGAAATCATCGCTACCCAGCCCAGAGCGCCGGCGTGAACGTGGCCGATGGTCCAGTCGGTGTAGTGCGACAGGGCGTTGACGGTCTTGATCGCCATCATCGGGCCTTCGAAGGTGGACATGCCGTAGAAGGCAAGGGAAACCACCAAAAAGCGCAGGATCGGGTCGGTGCGCAGCTTATGCCAGGCGCCCGACAGGCTCATCATGCCGTTGATCATGCCGCCCCAGCTCGGCGCCAGCAGAATCAATGACATCGCCATGCCCAGCGATTGCGCCCAGTCCGGCAGCGCGGTGTAGTGCAGGTGGTGCGGGCCGGCCCAGATGTACAGGGTGATCAGCGCCCAGAAGTGCACGATCGACAGGCGATAGGAGTAGATCGGACGTTCGGCCTGCTTGGGCACGAAGTAGTACATCATCCCCAGGAAGCCGGTGGTCAGGAAGAAGCCCACGGCGTTGTGGCCGTACCACCACTGGATCATCGCGTCGGTCGCGCCGGAGTACATCGAGTACGACTTGAACAGGCTCACCGGCATGGCGGCGCTGTTGACGATGTGCAGCATCGCGGTGACCAGGATGAACGCGCCGTAGAACCAGTTGCCCACATAGATGTGCTTGGTCTTGCGCTTGACCACGGTGCCAAAGAACACCACCGCGTAAGCGACCCAGACAATGGTGATCAGCACATCGATCGGCCATTCCAGCTCGGCGTATTCCTTGGTGCTGGTGTAACCCATCGGCAGGGTGATGACGGCCAGCACGATCACTGCCTGCCAGCCCCAGAAGACGAAAGCCGCCAGGCCGTCGGAGATCAGGCGAGCCTGACTGGTGCGCTGCACCACATAGAATGACGTGGCCATCAGTGCGCATCCGCCGAAGGCGAAGATCACCGCATTGGTGTGCAAGGGGCGCAGACGGCCGAAGCTCGTCCATTCCAATCCCAGGTTGAGTTCCGGCCACACGAGTTGTGCGGCAATGAACACACCGAGAAGCATGCCAATGACTCCCCAAATCACCGTCATCACGGCGAATTGGCGAACCACCTTGTAGTTATAAGCAGTCTGACTGATTGCTGTGCTCATTCTGGGTTCCACGGTTAATGGATTTTTATAGGGGGTAAAAATCGGCGGCAAGTATGGAGAAGGCAGGTAGCCATTGCAACGCCGCAGACCCACCGGGTCGTGCCTTCAAGGGCTTTCAGCAAGGATTTCGCGGGTGCTCTGCAGCGTCTTGTCGACGACTGGAAAAGCAGCGCGAAGAGAGTCTTGTCCCGAGTTATGGCGGCTGGCGACTGCTGGCAAGCTTAACTCAAATCAAGAAATGACCAAGCTGCAGCTGGCGGATGCGACGTTGCGTCGCACCTGCTGCGGTTGGCAGAAGATGGGGGTGGAGGCGTTGGCGACAGCGTGCTGTCGCCAACTTTGCGGGGAAGGCTTACTCGGCTCGCTGTTGCGCCTGGCTCAGGCTCAGTACATAGGCGGCCAGCAGGTGCACCTTGTCGTTACCCAGGTATTGCTCCTGGGCTGGCATCTGGCCGCTGCGGCCGTGGCGAATGGTCTGTTGCAGCTGCACAAGGCTGCTGCCGTAGATCCAGCCAGCGGGTTTGGTCAGGTCGGGCGCACCGAGCATGGCCATGCCTTTGCCTTCTGCACCGTGGCAGGCCTGGCAGTTGCTGGCGAACACTTGCGCGCCCTGCTGCAGGTCGAAGGACTTGTCGGCAGGCAGTGGCAGGCCGGCCAGGTCATGGCGCACGTAAGCCGCGACCTGTTGCACACCTTCCTCGCCGATCACCTGGCCCCACGCCGGCATCATGCCTGTGCGGCCATTGAGGATGCTGGTCTTGATCGCGGCAGACTCGCCGCCCCAGCGCCAGTGGTTGTCGGCCAGGTTGGGGAAGCCCGCCGAGCCCTTGGCGTCGGAGCCATGGCAGACCGAGCAGTAGGTGGCGAACATGCGACCACCCATTTTCAGCGCCTGCTGGTCTTTAGCTACTTCTTTCAGGGGCATGGCCGCGTATTTGGCGAAGATCGGACCGTACAACGCATCGGCCTGATCCACTTCGCGCTGCCATTGGGCAACCTGGGTCCAGCCATCTTCGTAGCCCGGCAATATGCCTTTCCAGTTGCCCAGGCCGGGGTAGAGCACCAGGTAGCCGACGGAAAAGATCAGCGTGCCGATAAACAACATGAACCACCACTTGGGCAGCGGGTTGTCATATTCCTCGATGCCATCGAAGGAGTGACCCATGGTCTGCTCGGTCTCGTTCTTGTGCGTCTCGCTCTTGCGGGTCGCGAAAATCAGCCAGAACAGGGCGAGCAGGGTGCCAACGGTCAGCAGGGTTACATACCAGCTCCAGAAGGTACTCATGGGGTGTTGCTCCTCGATGCAGCAGACGTGGGTTCATCGGCAAAAGGCAGCAGCGCCGCCTCGTCGAACGTGGCGCGACGCTTGCTGCTGTAGGCCCAGAGCGTCACGCAGACGAAGGACAGCAGTACCAGTGCCGTACCTATGCCGCGCAGGGTGCCGATATCAATGGTTGCGAATGACATGGCCTACCTCTTGTTTTTGACGGCAGTGCCGAGCACTTGCAGGTAGGCGACCATGGCATCCATCTCGCTTTTGCCCTTGACTGCCTCCGCGGCGCCGGCGATGTCCTCGTCGCTGTAAGGCACGCCAACGATGCGCAGCGCCTTGAACTTGGCGGCGGTGTCCTTGCCATCCAGGGTGTTGTCCACCAGCCACGGGTAGGACGGCATCTTCGATTCCGGCACCACGTTGCGCGGGTTGTACAGGTGGGCGCGGTGCCACTCGTCCGAGTAGCGGCCGCCAACCCGGGCCAGATCCGGCCCGGTGCGCTTGGAGCCCCAGAGGAACGGATGGTCGTAGACGCTTTCACCGGCCACCGAGTAGTGGCCGTAGCGCTCGGTTTCGGCGCGGAACGGGCGGATCATCTGCGAATGGCAGCCGACGCAGCCCTCGCGGATGTAGACGTCGCGGCCTTCCAGTTGCAGTGCGGTGTACGGCTTGAGACCGGCCACCGGCTCGTTGGTGACGTCCTGGAAAAACAGCGGGACGATCTGGGTCAGGCCGCCGATGCTGACGGCGAGCACCATCATCAGGGCCATCAGGCCGATATTCTTCTCGAGTATTTCGTGTCTCATCAGTGGGCTCCTTCAACCGAATACAGTGCAGCGGCTTCCAGCTCGGCGGCCTTGGCATGGCGTACGGTCTGCCAGACGTTCCAGGCCATCACCAGCATGCCGATGAAGAAGATCGCGCCGCCGATCAGGCGCACCACAAAGCCGGGGTGGCTGGCTTCCAGGGCTTCGACGAAGGAGTAGGTGAGGGTGCCGTCTTCGTTGACTGCACGCCACATCAGGCCCTGGGCGATGCCGTTGACCCACATCGAAGCGATGTAGAGCACGGTACCGATGGTGGCCAGCCAGAAGTGCACATTGATCAGGCCGATGCTGTGCATCTCATCGCGACCGAAGACCTTGGGGATCAGGTGATAGAGCGAACCGATCGAGACCATGGCCACCCAGCCGAGCGCGCCGGCATGGACGTGACCGATGGTCCAGTCGGTGTAGTGCGACAGCGCGTTGACGGTCTTGATCGCCATCATCGGGCCTTCGAAGGTGGACATGCCATAGAAGGCCAGGGACACCACCAAAAAGCGCAGGATCGGGTCGGTGCGCAGCTTATGCCAGGCGCCCGACAGGGTCATCATGCCGTTGATCATGCCGCCCCAGCTCGGTGCCAGCAGAATCAGCGACATCACCATGCCCAGGCTCTGGGCCCAGTCCGGCAGGGCGGTGTAGTGCAGGTGGTGCGGGCCGGCCCAGATGTACACGGCAATCAGCGCCCAGAAGTGCACGATCGACAGACGATAGGAATACACCGGACGCTGGGCCTGCTTGGGCACGAAGTAATACATCATGCCAAGGAAGCCGGCGGTTAGGAAAAAGCCCACCGCGTTGTGCCCGTACCACCACTGGATCATCGCGTCAGTCGCCCCGGCGTAGGCCGAGTAGGACTTGGTAAGGGTCACCGGAATGGCCATGTTGTTGACCAGGTGGAGGATAGCCACGGTGAGGATGAAACCGCCGAAGAACCAGTTGCCCACGTAGATGTGGCTGACCTTGCGCTTCATGATCGTGCCGAAGAACACGATGGCATAGCTGACCCAGACCACCGTGATCAGGATGTCGATCGGCCATTCCAGTTCCGCGTATTCCTTGGAGCTGGTCCAGCCCATGGGCAGGCTGATGGCCGCCAGCAGGATTACCGCCTGCCAGCCCCAGAAGGTGAAGGCCGCCAGCTTGGGCGCGAACAGGGTAGCCTGGGAGGTGCGTTGCACCGCGTAGTAGCTGGTGGCGAACAGTGCACAACCGCCGAAGGCGAAGATCACCGCGTTGGTGTGCAACGGGCGCAGGCGACCGAAGCTGGTCCAGGGTAGGTCGAAGTTGAGCGCGGGCCAGGCTAGTTGCGAGGCGATCAGTACGCCGACCGCCATCCCGACTATGCCCCACACCACCGTCATGATGGCGAATTGGCGCACCACCTTGTAGTTGTAGGCGGAACTGATTGTAGTGTTCATGTCTGGGTTTCCATCCACGGTTATGGGCAGATCATTCAAAACAGTCGGCCTCACGCTAGCGTGAGCTGTGACGCAGGCCGAAGGACTTCTAAAGCGAGGTAAGCATGAGCAATGGGCAAAGTGCCGGTATTGACGGGGATCAATGCGCGCAGCCGGAGGTGCAAGATGAGTGGCTGTGGAATCGGCCTGCAGCGGCGGCGAAAGCCACGTTGATACTTGCCCACGGCGCAGGCGCGCCAATGGACAGCGAATTCATGACGCAGATGGCGCGACTGCTGGCCGCGCGCGGGGTTGCGGTGCTGCGCTTCGAGTTCGACTACATGGCCGCCCGCCGTCTCGACGGCAAGAAACGCCCCCCCAATCCCCAGGCCAAATTGCTGGAAAAGTGGCGTGGGGTGTATGCCCGAGTGCGCCAACAAGTCGCAGGGCCGCTGGCCATCGGCGGCAAATCCATGGGCGGGCGCATGGCCAGCTTGCTCGCCGACGAACTGGGCGCCGAAGCGCTGGTTTGCCTGGGTTATCCGTTCTATGCCGTAGGCAAGCCGGACAAGCCCCGCGTGGCGCACCTGGCCGAGCTGCACACGCCGACCCTGATCGTCCAGGGCGAACGCGACGCCCTCGGCGACCGCGCCACGGTGGCCGGTTATCGGCTATCCGCGGCGATCGAGGTGGAATGGTTGACGGCCGCCGATCACGACCTCAAGCCGCTGAAAAGATCGGGCTATAGCCATGAGCAGCACCTGCAGGGGGCTGCGGATGCGATAGCGGCGTTCGTGCTGAAGTGAGTCGGTTTTGGGGCTAGGCGTTGGCCACGCCCGGATGCAGGCCGGGGGGCGTAGGCTTCGTTTCTCAGCACCAACTTGCAATTTGCGCTCGATTGCCATTCTCGGACAACCGCCTAGGCACCTTCGACTGGCGGTCGGAGAATGCAATAGCTGAGAAAGCGGCTCATATCCCGGGACAGGTTGATGAAAAAGATGCCGAACTGCTGGTTATCCAGCTCCTGCAGCTTGGCCAGGGCCTGGCAGGAAATCTTCAGCACCATGCATTCGCCGGTTGCTTCGCCACTCAGTAGCCGGGGTCGCATCGCCAGCATCGCGGAGAAACCGACGCTTTCCCCTTGGCCGGTGGTGTGGATGATCTCCCTGCCGGCATCGCTATCCTGATAAATCGCCAGATGCCCCTGCAGCACCACATAGAAGCAATCGGCGTGCTCTCCTTGGTGATAGAGGGTCTCGCCCGCTGTCAGTTTGAGCAGCTCACCGTTCGCCAGCACGTGCTCGACGAAACTGTTCGAGAGGGCGCCGAATGCGGACATCTTCTGCAAGGCTGCGCCAGTAAGGATGTCGCTGAGCAGGGCTGAATCGAGAGTTTGCATGGCGTTGCACCTGCCTTCCTGCCTTGCCGGAATGGCCCTCGGGTCACAGATCGGCGGCATTGTCGTCATCATCGGCATGCGTGGCTAGATACCGACCCAGTGCCTGCGCACCGATGCCAGCACACATGCTGGCAGTATAGGCCCTGAGCGGTTGTGCAAAACCCCTCGGCTACTGCGGCCGTCTCTGCGAACGCCTCCAAACGACCGCTGCGGCGTTGCGCCATGGGAACGCCTGGAGACGGTCTCGCCACGGCGCTCGTTTCGTTCACACCCTCTTTTTTGTGGTGGCCAGCAAGCCGCAGCCAGCAAGCCGGCTCCTGCATGCGGGGGGCACCGGGCGAAGCCGGTGCACCCTGGGCTTTTTTAGCGGTTGAAGCGTTCGACCAGCGAGTACTGCCCCTGGGCGGTGGCGGTGAGGGCTTCGCTGAGCACGGCGGAGCTTTGCGCTTCACCTGCGGTCTGGTCGGACAGTTGGGCGATGTTGGTGATGCTGCGGTTGATTTCGTCGGCGACCGAGCTTTGTTCTTCGGCGGCGGCAGCGATCTGGTCGGCCATGTCGGCGATGTTGGACACTGCGTCGCTGATCCCGGCCAGGGCCTGGTCGGCCTGTTGGACGCGGTCGACGCCTTCGTTGGCCTGCTTGCGGCCGATTTCCATGGTCATCACGGCTTCTTCGGCGGTGCGCTGCAGTTTGGCGATCAGTTGATGAATCTGCCCGGTTGATTCGGCGGTGCGTTGGGCCAGCGAGCGGACTTCGTCGGCGACCACGGCAAAGCCACGGCCCATTTCACCGGCGCGGGCGGCTTCGATGGCGGCGTTGAGGGCGAGCAGGTTGGTCTGGTCGGCGATGCCTTTGATCACGTCGACCACGCCGCCGATTTCATTGCTGTCCTGGGCCAGACGGGTCACGGTTTCACCGGTGTCACCGACCGATTGCGAGAGGCGCTGAATGGCGGCGCGGGTTTCCGCCGTGATGACACGCCCTTCTCTGGTCAGGCGATTGGCTTCCTGGGTGGCAATGGCGGTGCGCGCCACGTTGCTGGCCACCTCCAGGGTGGTGGCGGCCATTTCGTTGACTGCGGTGGCGACCTGTTCGGTTTCCTGGCGTTGGCGGTCCAGGCCGGCCGAGCTGCTGTGCGCCAGGGCTTCGGCTTGCTTGGCCTGTTTGGCGAGGTTCTCGGCGCTGTCCTGCAGGCGGGTCAGGCAGGTTTTCAGGCGTGCTTCCTGGCCGAGCAGGGACATTTCCAGGCGACCCTGGGTGCTGCGGCTGTCGGTGTACATCTGGGCGATCAGCGGGTCGGAGGTGGTTTGATCGGCCAGTTGCAGCAGGCGTTTCAGCCCACGCTGTTGCCAGTTGAGGCCTGCCAGACCCAGAGGGATCGAGAGCAGGGCGGCGACGGCAAAGCCCCAGCTGGTGTCGAGCCAGGTGCCGATCAGGAAGCCGATCTGGCTGACCAGGATGAAGGGCAGCCAGTTTTGCAGGGTCGGCAGCCATTGGTCACGGCTGGGAACGGCTGACTTGCCGCTGTTGATCCGCTTGTACAGGGCTTCGGCGCGGCGCACTTGTTCGGCGGTTGGTTTGATCCGCACCGATTCGTAGCCAACCACCTGGCTTTTTTCCAGCACCGGGG
The DNA here is from genome assembly GCF_033723075.1 of Pseudomonas sp. Classification (GTDB taxonomy): domain Bacteria; phylum Pseudomonadota; class Gammaproteobacteria; order Pseudomonadales; family Pseudomonadaceae; genus Aquipseudomonas. The sequence goes on along the minus strand of NZ_JAWVXU010000003.1, from coordinate 187,094 downwards.
TGACGTAGGCATTGACCCAGTAGTGATCGCCATTCTTGCTGCGGTTCTTGACGATACCCATCCAGGGGCGACCCTGCTTCAGGGTGTTCCACATGTGGGCGAACACGGCCGACGGCACATCCGGGTGACGCACCAGGTTGTGTGGTGCGCCCATCAACTCGTCATGGCTGAAGCCACTGATCTCGACGAACGCGTCGTTGCAATAGGTGATCTGGCCTTTGGCGTCGGTGGTGGAGATCAAGCGCTGTTGGGCCGCAAAGGTGCGTTCGCGTTGAGTGATGGGCTGATTGTTACGCATGGGGGCTTGTCCCTAAGGGTTATGCCTTGTCATCGGCCAGGCAGGGCTGAAGTTGAGCGGGAAACGTGCCGCGCAGTGTAACTGGATATTGAACGGCTTCACATTTCTACCGGCGACAAGGCGGCGAGCCCAGGCATGGGCCGCGACGGCCTGGCCGCCGTCTGCGATTGACTGACATAGGCAGTGATTCAGGAAGGTTCTGGCCCTGGTATCAGCGTCCTGGTTGCCGCGGTGTGAACCATAGGCGTTGAGCCTCGCGACTCGCTCGCCCGACTCGAAGGACGCCGTGCAGCCTGAATGCCTTATCCATGGTGAAGTACTCGTTATGTGTTGGTGTTGGCGCGGTCTGGCTGATCGCCCCGCAGGAGACTTCCCAGCGTCTTTGACGTTGCGCAAATTCCTACAAAAGCACTACCTCCAAGTGCAACACGTAACGGCTGCATGGCCTGTTGCCAAGGTTAACCGCTGTATCCATTGCTCTGCACCAAAGTTGAGCCGTACCTGTGTGGCGCGGTGTCAGCATTTGTTTGACGTTATCCCTGTCACTGGAAAACGGTTGTTCATGTTCGGGTAGAGTCGCTTGCGGTCGACTGGAATGTTAGTTGGGCGTGGGGGCAATGCGGCCTCGTTGTTTGTCCGCTGTTGGGAAAATAACCTAATCATTTTATTGGCTTAACACTGATAGTCTTTTTGAGTTGTCGACGTGTTCTATGTCGGCTATTTGTCGCCTTTAAATTGGCGTTTTTTAGTGCCGTGGATGTTGCTGTTGAGGGGTTTGCATTTTTCTTGGAGTTTGCTATTTAACTACGCCAGTAGTTGCACCGTTTACATGCTTGTTCCGGGGTTGTTGCTGTTTTTTGGTGCTTTTTTGGTGTCTGCTAAATGCCCGGTTTTACTGGGCTGTAGCGCTAATTAGTTGTTTTTACTGTTTATTAATTTTGAAACTTTTGAGTGCTTATATGTCTGTGTCTGTGGCACTCAAATTGCTCTTGTTGATTCGTCACCGGAGTTACGGTTGTCGTGCTTTCTCAATGCAATGAATTCCAGGTCCTGGTGGGCCTGAGTGCAAGGAATTCTACCGTGCCTCTGCGTTTCGTTGGGGATGGGTATCACGCCGTTTGCGTGGTGTCCGGTTGGTACTTTGCTAATGGAGTTAAGCAATGCGCATCAGTATCTTTGGGCTTGGGTATGTCGGTGCCGTTTGTGCGGGTTGTCTGTCTGCACGCGGTCACCAGATAGTCGGGGTAGATGTCACTCCGCTCAAAATTGACATGATCAACAGTGGTAAGTCGCCAATTGTCGAGCCGGGCCTGGGGGCTCTGCTGCTACAGGGCGTCAGCAGTGGCAACCTGCGCGGTACCCTGGATGTGCGGGATGCCGTGATGAACACGGATGTGTCTTTTATCGCGGCACCGACGCCGAGCAAGAAGAACGGTGATCTGGACGTTTCCTATATAGCCCAGGTGTGCGAGCAGATCGGCAGCGTGTTGCCGGAGAAGGTGGGCCGCCACACCGTGGTGGTGCGCAGCACGGTACTGCCGGGCACGGTAAAAGATGTGGTCATCCCGGTGCTGGAAAAATATTCGGGGATGAAGGCGGGGATCGACTTCGGCGTGGCGGTAAACCCGGAGTTCCTCCGCGAAAGCACGGCCATCCAGGATTACGACTTCCCGGCGATGACGGTGATCGGCGAGCTGGACCAGGCCTCCGGTGACCTGCTGGAAGCCATCTACGGCGAGTTGGACGCGCCCATCATCCGCAGAAGCATCGAAGTCGCGGAGATGATCAAGTACACCTGCAATGTCTGGCATGCGACCAAGGTCACCTTCGCCAACGAGATCGGCAATATCGCCAAGGGCGTGGGTGTCGATGGCCGTGAGGTGATGGAGGTTATTTGCCAGGATCACAAGCTCAATCTCTCCAAATACTACATGCGCCCCGGCTTTGCCTTCGGTGGCTCCTGCCTGCCGAAGGATGTGCGCGCGCTGACCTATCGCGCCAGCCAACTCGATATCGAGCATCCGCTGCTGCACTCGATCATGCGCAGTAATCGGGTTCAGGTGGAAAGAGCCTTCGACATCATTGCCAGCTACGACAAGCGACGTATCGGCCTGCTCGGTCTGTCGTTCAAATCCGGCACCGATGATTTGCGCGAAAGCCCGCTGGTCGAGCTGGCCGAGATGCTGATCGGCAAGGGTTACGACCTGCACATCTACGACAGTAACGTCGAGTACGCGCGGGTCTATGGGGCCAACAAGGAGTACATCGAGTCGAAGATCCCCCATGTCTCATCCCTGCTGCGTTCCGACCTCGATGAGGTGGTGGACCAGGCCGATGTGATCGTGCTCGGCAACGGCGACCCGCAGTTCGCGCGGCTTGTCAGCAATGTGCCGGCCGGCAAGCAGGTGTTCGATCTGGTGGGCTTCATGACGCAGCCCAGCGGCGCGTCGATGGAAGGTATCTGCTGGTAGGCACGGTCACTGCTACGGCAGTTGTGCAGCGGGGCGGACAAGAATAAATCACGCCTGCACTGCACCGGTCGAGCAAACAGAGAGCGGGGCGCAAGAGTATGGACGGACTCGTACGAGGCCTGCGCGAGGGCGCGGGCTGGTTGTTCTACTGTACGGCACTGATGTTGCTGGCTCTGGCGATGCCGGAGACGATATTCGACCCTGAGTCGAAGGATTTCCTGCTATTGCTCGGCGTGGTCGGCATCTGGCGTTATTCGATGGGCGCTATCCATTACGTGCGCGGGCTGGTTTTCCTTTGCCTGGTGTTTCCCTATTACCGCTGGCAAGCGCGCAAGTTGGGTGCGGCGGCAGACCCCTCGCAGGTATTTCTGCTGGTTACCAGCTTTCGCATCGATGCCTTGACCACCGCCCAGGTGTATCGCTCGGTGATCGAGGAGGCGATCGAATGCGGCTATCCGGCCACGGTGGTTTGCTCGCTGGTGGAGTTGTCCGATGAGCTGCTGATCAAGAGCCTCTGGAGCAAGCTCAACCCACCGCCGCGGGTCAAGCTGGATTTCGTGCGGATTGCCGGCACCGGCAAGCGAGATGGCCTGGCTTACGGCTTTCGCGCGATTTCCCGGCACTTGCCGGATGACGCGGCGGTGGTGGCGGTGGTTGACGGCGACACGGTGCTATCCCCGGGTGTGGTGCGCAAGACCGTGCCTTATTTCAAGCTGTTGCCCAGGGTCGGCGGCTTGACCACCAACGAGTTCTGCGAGGTGCGTGGCAGCTACCTGATGAGCGAGTGGCACAAGCTGCGCTTCGCTCAGCGCCACATCAACATGGCTTCCATGGGACTTTCCAAGCGGGTGCTGACGCTGACCGGGCGCATGTCGGTGTTCCGCGCGCGGGTGGTGACCAACCCGGGGTTTATCGCCGATGTCGAGAGCGACTCCTTGGATCATTGGCGTCTGGGGCGCTTCAAATTTCTTACCGGCGATGACAAATCCAGCTGGTACAGCCTGATGCGCCTGGGCTACGACACCTTCTACGTGCCGGATGCCGCGATCAACACGGTCGAGCACCCGCCGGAGAAGAGCTTCTTCAAGGCCAGCCGCAAGCTGATGTTCCGCTGGTACGGCAACAACCTGCGGCAGAACTCCCGCGCCTTGCACCTGGGCCCGCGGCGCCTGGGCTGGTTCACCAGCCTGGTGCTGTTCGACCAACGCGTGTCGATGTGGACCAGCCTGCTCGGGCCGCTGGTGGCAATCATCGCCAGCATCAAATACAGCATCGTGTTTCTGCTGATCTACCTGCTGTGGATCGGTTTCACCCGCCTGCTGCTGTCGCTGCTTCTGCTGGCGTCAGGGCACCACGTGGGACCGGCCTATCCGCTGATTCTCTATTACAACCAGGTCGTCGGCGCGATGGTGAAGATCTACGTGTTCTTCCGCCTCGACCGGCAGTCCTGGACCCGCCAGCCCACCAAGCTGGATCGGGGCCTGCAGCGTTTTCAGCTGTGGTTCAACAGTTGGTCGTCGCGGGCCATGACGTTTTCTGCGGTCAGCGTGTTTCTGGCCGTGCTGGTGAGTGTCGTTTGACGAATGGGGAGGCAGGAGCGGCATCGAGGCCAGTCCTGTAGGGGTTCAATCGGAGTATGCAAGGAATCATTTCATGAGCGTAGCGATCGGTGCAGCCAGCAATAGCAATATCGTCCACGAGTCGGAAGCGCAGCGGCAGTACGCGCGGCTGAAAATGCCGGCGAGGATTCGTTTTCTCGGCGCCAACCGGGAGGCGCAGGAGAGCACACTGTTGGACCTGTCCGCGGGTGGCTTCAGCTTCAATCAAGGCAATCAGCCGATGAAACTCGGCGGGCATCACAAGGGCAAGCTGCTGTTCCAGGTCGATGGGCTGAGCATGGCCATCGACGTGGAGTTCCAGGTGCGCTCGGTCTATGACGCCGATCAGCGTGTCGGCTGTGAGTTCCACAACCTGCGCCCGCGTGAAGTCGCCGCGCTGCGTTACCTGATCACGGCCTACACCAGCGGCGAGATGGTCACCCTGGGCGACATGCTCGGCACCCTGCAACGCGACAACTTTACCAAGGCGCGCAAGGGCAAGGACGGCGGCGGGGCCATGGGCTTCCTGTCACGCCTGCGGGCGCTAAGCGTCAGCCTGGCGATCCTGCTGGTCGGGGTCGGCGCCTTTAGCTACGTCCTCAATCAGCTCTACAACCTGTACTTCGTCACCCATGCCGATTCGGCGATGGTCAGCCTGCCGAGCCAGCAGGTCAGCATGCCGCGCGAAGGTGTGCTGCAGGCCAGCCTGGTCAAGGTGGGGGGCGAAGTGGCCAAGGGCGCACCACTGGCGACCTTCTCCTCGACCATGCTCGATGTGTTGAGGAACAACCTGCCAGAAGAGCAGATGACCCCGGAAAACATCGAGCGTCTGTTCAGCAAGACCTTGCAGGGCACCCTGACCAGTCCCTGCGATTGCCGCGTGGTGGCGCAGCTGGTTGGCGATGGCCAGCCGGCCAACAAAGGCGTGCCGGTCTTCGAGCTGATCCCGCTGAATGGCGAGGCGTCCATCGAGGCACGCTTCCCGTACAAGACCTTCGCCAAGGTGCAGCCGGGCGCAGCGGTGCGGGTGCAGGTCGCCGGCGAAACCACCTTGCGCAATGGCAAGATCAGCAACGTGTCGTTGCAGCATGGCGGCCTGGCTTCGGATATTCGCGTGTCGATACTCACCGATGAACCGCTGACCACCCTGATGGTCGGGCGTCCGGTCGAAGTGACCATCGACGGTCTGCCGGGCAATCTGCTGGTCGATAAAGTCATGGCGGCCGGCAAATGAAACGGGTCCTGCTGTATATGGCGATCTTCAGCCTGGTGCAGGGCTGTGCCGGGCTGCCGGACCAGCAATTGGCCAAGGCGGCGCTGCTGCGCGGAGACACGACGACCGCTCAACAGCACTATGCCGCACTGGCGAAGCTGGGCTACGCCGACGCCCAGACCGAACTCGGCGACCTGCAGCTAAGCAGCCGCGATCCGGCTCAGATGGAGCAGGTCGAGAGCCTGTATCGGCAGGCGGCGCTCAGTTCGGTCAAGGCACAATCGCGGCTCGGGCGCCTGCTGTTGCGTCAGGGCGGCGCCAGCGATGCCTCGCTCAAGGAGGCCGAAAACCTGCTCAGCCAGGCGATCGAGCAGGGCGAATACAGTGCCGTGGTGCCGCTGACGCTGCTGTACGTCAGCTACCCGCAGCTCGCGCCTGGGGTCGATCCGCAGCAGTTGGTCGAGGGATGGCGCGGCCAGGGCATCACCGAGGCCGAGCTGGCGCAGATACTGCTTTATCGCAGTAGCGGCAGTTATCTTGCCCACCTCGATGAGATCGAGCAGAAGTGCCGGCCCCTGCTGCGTCTGCAGGACATTTGCTACGTCGAGCTGGCCACGGTCAATCGCCTGCGCGATCGGCCGCAGGCGCAGACCGCTCTGCTCGAGAAATTGCGCACGGCCTACGCCAATCTCTGGGTGGCGCCAAACCGGATCGAGTCGGTGGCACTGGCGCTGGCCGATCCAAAGATTCCCGCTCCGGCGGATCTGAGTGCGGCCTACGCACTGCTGCAGGAAGTCGCGCCTGCCTATCCCGGTGCCTGGGCCTCGCTGGCCAAGCTGTTGTTCGACTATCCGGTACTCGGCAGCAGCGAGGAGCTACTCGGTTACCTGCAACGCGGTCGTGAGGCCGGTGACAGCCGCGCCGAACTGCTGACCGGGCGCCTGTATTACGACGGTCGCCTGTTGCCGCAGAACCCGCAACTGGCAGAGCAGCACCTGCTGCGCGCGGCCAGTGGACAACCGGCGGCGCACTTCTACCTCGGGCAGATCTACCGCCGTGGCTACCTCGGTCAGGTCTATCCGCAGAAGGCGGTCGATCACCTCTTGCTTGCCGCACGCGCCGGACACAGCCGCGCCGACTTCGCCTTGGCGCAGCTGTTCAGCGAGTCGCGCGGGGTCAAGGTCAACCGAGTCAACGCCTATGTCTTCGCCCAGATGGCGCGCAACCAGGCAGTGCCCGAGGCCGACGCGCTGCTGGTCAGCCTGGAGCCGGCATTGCTCCCGGCCGAGCGCCAGGCAGCCGGGCAACTGCTTCAGGAAGAACAGCAGACGCGGCAGATCAATCCTGCGCGTTTTGCCACCTTTAAGTCGCTGGAAATCGGAATGGACGTGCTATGAAAATGACTTGCAGGGTAGGTGCAGGGTTGTTCCTGAGCGGTGCGTTGCTCTGGGGCAACGGTGTGTCGGCGGCATACGGTCCGGAGCGTAATTTCGGCCTGGACGTCAAGATCGCCGGGCAGTCCGAGGACGATCGCGACCTGGGCACCCGCAGTGGTGGCGATATTCTCGGCATGGGTCTGGACGTGCGCCCCTGGCTCTACGGCCAGAGCGGTAACTGGAGCGCCTACGTCATAGGCCAGGCGGTGGCGGCCACCGATACCATCGAGACGGATACCCTGGAGTCCGACAGCATTGTCGCCGACACCGAAGGTGGCAACGATGCCCGCGAGCCGGACAAGAGCTACCTCGCGCTGCGTGAGTTCTGGGTCGACTACCGCGGCCTCACTGTTTACCCGGGCGAGCATCTGCGCTTCGGCCGCCAGCGCGTGCGCAGCGAGGACGGCACCTGGTGGGACAGCAATATCGAGGCCCTGCATTGGGTGTTCGATAGCACCCTGCTCAAGGCCAATGTCGGCGTGGCCGAACGCTTCAGCGATTACCGCACCGACCTCGACGAGCTGGCCGCGGAAGACGAAGACCGCATGCACCTGTTCGCCGGCATCTCCAGCCAATGGGCGCCCGGGCACAGCGTCGGCGTGAAGCTGCATCACAGCCGCGATGATGGCAACCTGCCGCGGGTCGGCGAGGAGGTCGATGAGCTGACCAAGACCTTCACCGGCGACCTGACCTGGCTCGGTCTGGCGGCCGATGGCGACTACTTCAATCCACGCACGCTCCTGCCGTTCAATTACTGGGCGCAGGCCATCTGGCTGACCGGCGAGCAGGACGCCATCACGCAAAGCTCGCTAACCGGCACACCCTTGGTCACTGGGCGCCGAAGCGGCGACCTGGATGCCTGGGCCATCGACCTGGGACTGCGCTGGAATATCGACTCGCGCTGGAAGGTCGGTGGGGCCTATGCCAGAGGCAGTGGTGGCGATGACGGTGATGATTCCGAGCAGTTCGTCCAGCCCGGCCTGGAGAGCAATCGCTCCAGCTTTACCGGTACGCGCACCCGCTTGCACCGTTTCGGCGAGGCTTTTCGCGGTGAGCTGAGCAACATCCAGGTGGCGAGCGCTTACACCTCCTGGGCGGTGCGCGAGGACTACGACGCCAGTCTGGTCTATCACCGCTTCTGGCGCCTCGAAGATGACCTGCCGACTGGCGACTCGGGGATCAGCGCGGCACTGCTGAATGGCGAAAAGGACCTCGGCCAGGAGCTCGATCTGGTCGCCACTTACTATTTCAAGCAAGGCCTGATGCCGGTCGAAATGGATTGGGTCGATGACCCGTCGGCGCTGGTGCGTATGCGCCTGGGCCTATTCTTCCCCGGCGATGCCTACGGTGACGATGCGGACTCGGTGATGCACCGGGCCTTCGTCGACTTCATCTGGCGCTTCTGAATCAGGCGTCAGACAGGAGGTTATATGTTTGCAATGCTCAAGTGGATGCTGCCCCTAGCGGGGGTTTTGCTCTGCGCCCAGGCTCCGGCCGATGACCTCGACAGGCTGCCTGGCAGTTACCGGGTCAGTGCCGCACCGGGCAGCTCGCTGGCGATCGAGCCACCCGTGCTGCCGGATCTGTCCGGTTACAGCGCGGTCGCGCTGGAGGCGAAGATCCAACGCAAGCCGGCGGGACGGGCGCTGATCAAGGAAATGCTCCACGAGGACGCGCTGGATGAGTTCATCGGCGGCAAGGAGCGTCTGCGCGAATGGGTGGTGCGGCAGAAGCGCATGCCCCAGGCGATCTTCATCGAGAAGGGCTACCTGAACAGCGCCGAGCTGGCGCGGCAGTTGCCGAAATCTGCATTCGCCGAAACCGCGCCGGGGGTTTATCTCGCGCGTCTGCCGATCATCGTGCGCCCCGGCGCCACCCTGCACATCGACCGCACGACCAAGGAGCTGCGCCTGTCCCAGGAGGCGGGGTCCTTCCTGGTCAACGACGGCCGGATGTTCATCACCGGCACCCGGGTCACCGCCTGGCGCGAGAAGGAGGGCACCCCGGCGTTCTGGCGCGACGGCAAGGAGTTCCGCCCCTACTTCCTCGCCTGGGGCGGCACCGAAACCTACGTCAGCGACAGTGTTATCACCAGCTTCGGTTACGACGCGAGCAAGGCCTACGGCTTCAGCATCTCGCAGTACAGCCCGAGCATGACGCTGAAGATGAAGCGTTCACGGCCCACCGGTTGGCTGCTCAACTCGCGCTTTATCGACATGTGGTACGGCTTCTACTGCTACGAAGCCGACGATGTGGTGATCCGCGGTAATACCTACGAACACAACATCGTCTACGGCATCGACCCGCATGACCGCTCCCGGCGGCTGATCATTGCCGAGAACCAGGCCTTCGGCACCAAGAAGAAGCACGGCATCATCATCTCCCGCGAGGTCAACGACAGCTGGATAATCGACAACAAGTCCTACGATAACGAGCTCTCCGGCATCGTCATCGACCGTAGCAGCGTGAACAACCTGATCGCCCGCAACGAGGCCTACAAGAACCGCGCTGACGGCATCACCCTGTACGAAAGCCCGCACAACCTGCTGTGGCAGAACAGCAGCATGAACAATCAGCGGCACGGTATCCGCGTGCGCAACAGCGTCGATGTCGATCTCTACGAGAACCTGCTGGTGGCCAACCAGCTCACTGGGATCTACGGCCATATCAAGGACCTGCGCGGCACCGACCGCGACCTGCACGAGGATCCGTTCGAGGCCAAGGTCTCGCTGCGCATCGTCGGCGGGCAGATGATCGGCAATGGCTCCAGCCCGATTTTCGTGCAGTCGCCGAGCAGGCTCGCACTCTACAACCTGACCATCCTCGCCCCGCAGAAAGCCTCGGGTATTACCTTCTCGGGGCTGTTGGGCGCGCGTCAGGGCGAAATCATGGAGATTCTGTGGCGCCGGCAACAGGCGGTGCTGATCGAACCCCTCGACAGCCTGGCGAGCAAGGAGTGATGCAATGAAAGGTTTAACCCTGCTGCTTGGCGCCAGCGTGCTGGCTGGCGCGAGCGACCTCCACGCCGCGCCGACCTATCAGGCCGAGGCCTGTTGCCAGCTGTGCCCGGCAGCGGCCGATAGCAGTGCCTACCAAGTGCCAGGCCTGGCCGCGCACGGTCGCTTGATCGAAGCACGGGACGGTTGGCTGTTCAGCAGTGCCCAGGACCTGCGCAGCCAGTTCGGCCTCGACGAGCAGAGCTACAAGCAGCTCAAGCGTTTGCGTAATGCGCTCAAGCACAACGGTGTCGAACTGCTGATGGTCTATCAGCCCAGCCGTGGTCTGCTGCATGGCGACAAGCTCACCCCGGTCGAGCGCGCCGGCTTCGATCAGGCCCAGGCGCGGGACAACTACCGTGCGGCCTTGGCGCGCCTGCGTGAGCTGGACATCTGGGTGCCCGACCTGGCCAGCCTGATGCAGGCCCCGGCAGATGCCCCCGAGTACTTCTTCAAGGGCGACCGCTACTGGACGCCGCAAGGGGCAGAGCGCACCGCGCAGTTGGTGGCGCAGACCGTCAAGCGCATGCCGCTGTTCAGCCAGCTGCCGCAGCAGAGCTTTCACAGTCGGCCCGTGGGGCTGGTGGCCCGCAGCGGCTCGTTGCAGCGGGCCGCCGAGCTGATTTGCGGCAGCGGCTACCCGCGCCAGTTCGTGCAGGGCTACATCACCGAGCCGGCCGCGACCGGCCGGCTTGCGCCAGCCGAGGTGGTACTGGTCGGCAGCGGCAACAGCAGTGAGGCGTTCAACTTTGCCGGCTTCCTCGAACAGCACCTGGGTACCTCGGTGCACAACGCTTCGCAAGCCGGCAGTGGCCATGAAGGGGCTTTGCTGCAGTACCTGATGAGCGCCGAGTTCCAGAGCCGGCCGCCGAAGCTGCTGATCTGGGAGCTGGATGACGCCGCCAGCCTGGCCCAGCGCAACTTCTACCGGCAGGCGGTGCCAGCAGTCAGCGACGGCTGCAGGGGGCGCTCAGCCTTGCTGCAAAGCGCCAGCAGGCTGCACCCCGGCAGCAACCAGGTGCTGTTCAACGGCGCCAATGGGATCCTGCCGATTCGCAGCAGCGATTACCGCATCGAGCTGCAGCTCGACGATCCGGCCGTGCAGCAGCTCAGTGCCACCCTGACCTTTATGAATGGCCGCCAGGAAACCCTGACGTTCAATCGCGCCCCTGGCGCTCTGGAGCAGGGACGTTTCCTGCTCGAGCTGCGTGAGGATGCCGATTGGGATGAACTGACCTTTCTTTCATTGCATGTGCAGCCGCTGGGTGCGGTGTCGGCTGATGGCAGCCTGAGTACCAGGCTGTGCCGGGTGAAAAGCGACGAGGACCGTCCAGACCTGCGCACCGCGCAGGCGGGAGGGGAGTGATGAGTAACCGAAGCGGCTGCCTGTTGCTGCTGATCGCCCTGCTGCCGGCCGCCGGGCAGGCGGCGCAGTTGCTGCCGCCGGCCGGCTACTACCAGGCGGCGACGCTGAAGAAGGGTGAGGCCGGCACCTGCCCGGTGGTGGCCAGGCCCTATGTCGGCGACCTGAATATTCCCAGCAAGTACGAAGGCTCCGGGCCGGCGCGCGACCAGCTCAACCCGCAAGCCAATGCCCGTTACCAGCAGCAGGCCGACAAAATCAAGGTGCTGGAGAAAACCATCAACAAGCAGGTGGCGGCTTACCTGCGCCTCGGCCGTGCGGGACATCTCGACTGCACCCTGGAGTGGCTCGGCCAGTGGGCCCAGGCCCATGCGCTGCTGAGCCTGCAATACACCCACACCGGTAAATCGATGCGCAAATGGGCGCTGGGCAGCATCGCCTCGGCCTACTTGCGCCTGAAGTTCTCCCGCTCCCAGCCACTGCTCGGGCGTGAGGCGCAGACGCGTCCTATCGAGGCATGGCTGGCCCAGCTCGGCGAGCAGGTGGTGCGCGACTGGCGCGAGCAGCCGCTGGAGCGCCTGAACAACCATCAATACTGGGCGGCCTGGGCCGTGATGGCGGCTGCCGTGGTGGTTGACCGCCGCGACCTGTTCGACTGGTCCGTCGCGCAGTTGCGCATCGGTATCTCTCAGGTGACTGCCGAGGGCTACCTGCCCAACGAACTGCGCCGGGAAACCCGTGCGCTGGCTTACCACAACTACAGCCTGGGTCCGCTGATGATGTTGACGGCCTTTGCCCAGGCCAACGGCATCGACCTGCGTGAAGACAACCACAGCGCCATCCAGCGTCTGGCCACGCGGGTCGAGCAGGGCATCGACGACCCGCAGGTGTTCGAGGACGTTACCGGTTTCGAACAGGAACTCGAGGATCTGCAGGAAGACGGCAAGTTCGCCTGGCTGGAGCCTTACTGCGCCCTCTATCGCTGTGCGCCGAGCACTGACAGTTGGCGGCGTTCGGTTGAGCCGCTGACCACCTATCGGTTGGGCGGCGATCTCACCCAGTTGTTCGCCAGCCCCGAGGATCAGCGGGCCGCGCGTGACTGAAAGCAGTGGTTTTGCTGGTCCATGGAGGGGCCGGCAGTGTTATCCGGGCAACCCCCGGAACCGGGCGTGTCGGTCAGGAGGACCGCGCGGCCAAACTGAAGGGCTGTTCAGCGGCAATCGGAGCCCGTGCTCCAGCGGTGAGCCTGCATATTTGACCGAGATGAAGGGTTCAAAGGAGCAACACTCATGATTCCAGTTATTTTGTCCGGCGGTAGCGGCTCTCGGCTCTGGCCGTTGTCGCGCAAGCTCTATCCCAAGCAGTTCCTGGCTCTGGCCGGGGAGCACACGCTGTTCCAGCAGACGGTGCAGCGCCTGGGGTTCGAGGGGATTGAACGGTCCATCATTGTGTGTAACCAGGCGCACCGCTTTATTGTCAGCGAGCAGCTCGACGCGATTGGTGTCGGCGCGCAGGCCATGTTGATGGAGCCATTCGGGCGCAATACCGCGCCGGCGGTGGCGATCGCGGCGCTGAAGGTGCTGGCCGAGGGCCGCGACGAGCTGCTGCTGGTGCTGCCGGCGGACCATGTCATCAGCGATGACGCGGCGTTGCGCAAGGCCCTCGAGACAGCCCGGGCGGCGGCGGAAGAGGGGGAGATGGTGTTATTCGGCATCCCCGCGGAGCGCCCGGAAACCGGCTTCGGCTATATCAAGGCAGGACGCGGCGGCGACGGCGTGGCCCCGTTGACCCCGGGTGCCTGGCGGGTCGATCAGTTCGTCGAGAAGCCCGATAGTGCCCGCGCCAACGAGTTCGTGCGCTCCGGCGGCTATTTCTGGAACAGCGGCATGTTCCTGTTCCGCGCCAGCCGTTACCTGGACGAACTGCGCAGTCACGAGCCGGATATCTACGACACCTGCGTGCTGGCCGTGGAGCGCAGCAAGGCCGAGCGCGAAGTGGTGCAGATCGATGCCGGTACCTTCGCCTGTTGCCCGGACAACTCCATCGATTACGCGGTGATGGAGAAGACCTCACGCGCTTGCGTGGTGCCGCTGGCCGCCGGTTGGAATGACGTCGGCAGCTGGTCGTCGCTGTGGGAAGTGCACACCAAGGATGGCAACGGCAATGTGCTGAAGGGCGATGTGGTGACGGAAAACAGCCGTAACTGCTACGTCCATGGCAACTCCAAGCTGGTGACCCTGCTCGGCATGGAGGATGTGGTGGTGGTGGAAACCCGCGATGCGGTGATGATTGCCCGCAAGGACTGCGTGCAAGACGTGAAGAAACTGGTGAATACCCTGGACGCCGGCGGTCGCCAGGAAACTCAAAGCCATTGCCAGGTCTACCGCCCCTGGGGCGGTTACGACTCGGTGGACGCGGGCACCCGGCACCAGGTCAAACACATTACGGTGAAGCCGGGCGCGCAATTGTCGCTGCAGATGCATCACCACCGTGCCGAGCACTGGATCGTGGTGTCTGGTACCGCCAGGGTTACCTGCGACGACAAGAGCTTCCTGCTGACGGAGAACCAGTCGACCTACATTCCTATCGCCTCGGTGCATCGCCTGGCGAATCCCGGCAAGATCCCGCTGGAAATCATCGAGGTGCAGTCGGGCAGTTATCTGGGCGAGGACGACATCGAGCGGCTGGAAGATGTCTACGGACGCAGTGTCCAGGTTCCGGGGTGATCGTCGAGCACGTGCAGGAGGATGGCGGAACACGCTTTCTGGGCGCGACAAGGCGCCCAGTCTTCCCGCCACCAACAAACCTCGCGGATACATCCGCGGTTACGAAACCCTCCGGGCCAGGGCGGCCCAAGGCTGATTGGGGCGGGTGTTGTCCGCGAGGCGCCGGTCAGTCCGGCGCCTGGTCGGCTCAACTGTCTGCGATCAGTTGGCGCAGCACGTAATGCAGAATCCCTCCAGCCTTGAAGTACTCGACTTCGTTGAGGGTGTCGATGCGGCACAGCACTTCGATGCTTTCCCGTGTGCCGTCCTCGCGGTTCACTTCGACCATCAGCTTCATCAGCGGGTGCAGTTCGACGCCATCCAGGCCATGGATGCCGAGGGTTTCCTTGCCGCTCAGGCGCAGGCTCTTGCGGCCTTGACCAGGCATGAACTGCAAGGGCAGCACGCCCATGCCGACCAGGTTGGAGCGGTGGATGCGCTCGAAACTTTCGGCGATCACCGCTTTGACCCCGAGCAGGTTGGTGCCCTTGGCCGCCCAGTCGCGGCTCGATCCGGTGCCGTATTCCTTGCCGGCGATCACCACCAGCGGGGTGCCGGCTTCCTGGTAGCGCATGGCCGCGTCGTAGATCGCCAGCTTCTCGCCGCTCGGCACGTACAGGGTGTTGCCGCCTTCCTCGCCGCCGAGCATTTCGTTGCGGATGCGGATATTGGCGAAGGTGCCGCGCATCATCACTTCATGGTTGCCGCGCCGCGAGCCGTAGGAGTTGAAGTCGACCGGTTCGACGCCCTGTTCGCGAAGGTAGCGGCCGGCCGGGCTGTCGGCCTTGATATTGCCGGCCGGGGAGATGTGGTCGGTGGTCACTGAGTCGCCGAGCAGGGCGAGGATGCGTGCCTGGTGAATGTCGCCGATATGCGGCGGTGCATCGGCGATGTCCTCGAAGAACGGTGGATGCTGGATATAGGTGGAGTCGGCCTGCCAGGCGTAGGTGGCGGCTTGCGGCACTTCGATGGCCTGCCATTGCGCGTCGCCGGCGAATACCTCGGCGTATTCCTTGTGGAACATCGCGGTATCGACTTTCATGATCGCCTCGGCGATTTCCTGCTGGCTCGGCCAGATGTCCTTGAGGTAGACCGGTTGGCCGTCCTTGCCTTGGCCCAGCGCTTCTTTGCTGATATCCACCCGCACGCTGCCGGCCAGGGCGTAGGCCACCACCAGCGGTGGCGAGGCCAGCCAGTTGGTTTTCACCAGTGGATGCACGCGGCCCTCGAAGTTGCGGTTGCCGGACAGCACCGAGGCCACCGTCAGGTCGTGTTGCTGGATGGCCTGCTCGATCGGCTCGAGCAGCGGCCCCGAGTTGCCGATGCAGGTGGTGCAGCCGTAACCGACCAGGTCGAAGCCCAGTTCGTCAAGGTAGCGGGTCAGGCCGGCGGCCTTGAAGTACTCGGTCACCACCTTGGAGCCGGGCGCCAGCGAGCTCTTGACCCAGGGTTTGCGCTGCAGGCCTTTTTCCACGGCTTTCTTCGCCAGCAGGCCGGCAGCCATCATCACACTGGGGTTGGAGGTGTTGGTGCAGGAGGTGATGGCGGCGATCACCACAGCGCCGTTTTTCAGCCGATGAATCTCGCCCTCGTGTTCATACTCGAACTCCCTATGGGGCTCGTCGCTGCCGATTGCCGTGCCGCCACCGCCTTCGTTGAGCAGGCGGCCTTCTTCCTTGGCGGAGGGCTTGAGTTGCAGGCCGACAAAGTCGTCGAAGGCCTGTTTGACCTGAGGCAGAGTGACCCGGTCCTGTGGCCGTTTCGGCCCGGCCAGACAGGCTTCGACGCTGCCCATGTCCAGTTCCAGGCTATCGCTGAATACCGGTTCGTGGCCTTGATCGCGCCACAGGCCCTGGGCCTTGCAGTAGGCCTCGACCAGCTTGACCGTCTGCTCCGGGCGCCCGGACAGGCGCAGATAACCCAGGGTGATCGCGTCGACCGGGAAGAAGCCGCAGGTGGCGCCGTATTCCGGGGCCATGTTGGCGATGGTGGCGCGATCGGCCAGGGGCAAGTCGGCCAGGCCGTCGCCATAGAACTCGACGAACTTGCCGACCACGCCCTTGCTGCGCAGCATCTGGGTGACGGTGAGTACCAGGTCGGTGGCGGTGATGCCTTCCTTGAGCTTGCCGCTGAGCTTGAAGCCGATCACCTCGGGGATCAGCATCGACACCGGCTGGCCGAGCATCGCCGCCTCTGCCTCGATGCCGCCGACGCCCCAGCCGAGGATGCCGAGGCCGTTGATCATGGTGGTGTGCGAGTCGGTACCGACCAGGGTGTCGGGGAAGGCCAGGGTCTGGCCGTCTTCCTCCTTGGTCCAGACGGTGCGGCCGAGGTATTCCAGGTTGACCTGATGGCAGATGCCGGTGCCCGGCGGCACCACGCTGAAGTTGTCGAAGGCATGCTGGCCCCAGCGCAGGAAGGCGTAGCGCTCACCGTTGCGCTGCATCTCGATGGCGACGTTCTCGCCGAAGGCGGCATGGCTGGCGAACTTGTCGACCATTACCGAGTGGTCGATCACCAGGTCGACCGGCGACAGCGGGTTGATCTTCTGCGGGTCGCCACCGGCCTTGGCCATGGCCTCGCGCATGGCCGCCAGGTCGACCACCGCCGGTACGCCGGTGAAGTCCTGCATCAGCACCCGGGCCGGGCGGTACTGGATTTCCCGTTCGGAGCTGCGGCTCTGCAGCCAATCGGCCATGGCCTGCAGATCGGTGCTGGTGACGGTCTTGCCGTCTTCCCAGCGCAGCAGGTTCTCCAGCAGGACTTTCAGTGACATTGGCAGTCGATCGATATTGCCGAGGGTCTTGGCCGCGTCCGGCAGGCTGAAGTAGTGGTAGGTCTGGTCGCCAACGTCGAGGCTGCGGCGGCTGTTCAGGCTATCTAAGGAAGGCATTGCGCGTCTCCTGTGACTTGCACGGTGCAAGCCGATTGTTTGCGGCAGAGTTTTCACGCTAGCTCTGCTTGGCGAGGCTCGCCATGTCATAGGTCTTATGGCTGCGCGGCATTTGTTCACTCAGCCATCGCCGGACACCATACGAACCTGTAGGAGGCCCGACCCGGGGCGATGCTTTTTTTTCAGCGATGCGGGGTGCTCGCACGCTCTGCAGGCGAGCCAACACGCCTGGGGCCTGGGTCGTGAGGCTTTGGCGTTCGGCGAGCATGGCGCAAAAGCGGCAACCGGCGAAATCAAGCGTGTCATTAACTGGACAGGCCGATCACGTCCCCGGTTCCCGACTCCGCTATGATGCGCGCCTTGAGGAGAGCTCCGATGAATACCGCCCTATGAATACATTGTTACTGCACTGCCGTCCCGGTTTCGAGAACGAGGTGTGCGCGGAGATCTCCGAGCATGCTGCGCGCCTGGATGTGGCCGGTTACGCCAAGGCCAAGCCGAGCACGGCCTGCGCCGAATTCATCTGCACCGAACCGGAGGGCGCCGAACGCCTGATGCGTGGCGTGCGTTTCAGTCGGCTTATTTTCCCGCGGCAATGGGCGCGTGGGGTGTTCATCAGTCTGCCGGAGCTGGACCGCATCAGCGTGCTGCTGGCTCATCTGGCCGATTTGCCGACCTTCGGCAGCCTGTGGCTGGAGGTACTCGACACCAACGACGGCAAGGAGCTGTCGAACTTCTGCAAGAAGTTCGAGGCGCCGCTGCGCAATGCCCTGAGCAAGGCCGGCAAGCTGGTGGAAGACCCGCAGAAGCCGCGCCTGCTGCTGACCTTCAAGAGCGGCCGCGAGGTGTTCGTCGGTCTGGCCGAGACGAATAATTCGGCAATCTGGCCCATGGGTATCCCACGCCTGAAATTCCCCCGCGAGGCGCCGAGCCGCTCGACCCTCAAGCTGGAGGAGGCCTGGCATACCTTCATTCCGCGCGAGCAGTGGGATGAGCGCCTGTCGGACGAGATGACCGGCGTCGACCTCGGCGCCGCGCCGGGCGGCTGGACCTACCAACTGGTCAGGCGCGGCATGCTGGTGACCGCCATCGACAATGGCCCCATGGCCGAAAGCCTGATGGACACCGGGCTGGTGCAGCACCTGATGGTCGATGGCTTCACCTACAAGCCCCGTCAGCCGGTGGACTGGATGGTCTGCGACATCGTCGAGAAGCCCGCGCGCAGCGCCGCCTTGCTGGAAACCTGGATCGGCGAAGGCCTGTGCCGCGAGGCGGTGGTCAATCTGAAACTGCCGATGAAGCAGCGCTACGCCGAAGTGCGTCGCCTGCTGCAGCGTCTCGAGGACGGCTTTGCCGAGCGCAAGATCAAGGTGTCGATCGCCTGCAAGCAGCTCTATCACGACCGCGAGGAAGTGACCTGCCACTTGCGCCGGCTGTAGGCGCGGGCCGTGTGAAGTCCGCAGGAGGTCTCAACGTTTTTCGCGGATTTCCTCCGGACTGCAGGGCTGTTGCCTGACCCAATAGCTTTGCTTGTGTCCGTGGGCCTCGAATTGCCGCGCCAGGGCTTCGGCGGCGGCACGGGTCAGGCCTGTGCGTACGACGAATTGGTTGCCGTTGTCGTCCAGGCGCACCAGGCACCAGTTTCGGGGTTGGCTGGATGTGGACATGCTCGCAACCTCCGCCGCCTGTGGGTCTACCCGCTACAGCTTAGATGGGCGCTGGCAGCGGCGCCTGTCGCTTGTCCGGGATGCGAGGGGCGAGCGGCCGGCTGGCCTGAAGAACCGCTTTGCGCGACAATAGCGGCCTGTTTCTGGAGCCCGCCGATGTCACTGCAATCCGACGCCATTCTCGATGACACCCTCGACGCCAGCGGGCTGAACTGCCCGGAGCCGGTGATGATGCTGCACAACAAGGTGCGCGACCTGCCGGCCGGCGGTCTGCTCAAGGTGATCGCCACCGACCCCTCGACCCGTCGCGACATTCCCAAATTCTGCGTGTTTCTCGGCCATGAGCTGCTCGAGCAGAGCGAAGAAGACGGGACCTATCTGTATCTGATCCGCAAGAAGGCCGACTGACCCATGGGCTGGTACTTCGCCTACGGCTCGAACATGAACCCCGCGCGCATGCAGGCCCGTGGCTTGCAGGTGAACGAGGCATTGGCGGGGCGTTTGTCCGGGTATGCCTTGTGCTTCAACAAGCGTGCGGCGGATCGTGCCCCGGGCCGCGCCTACGCCAATATCCGCTACCAGCGCGAGGGCGTCGTGGAGGGCGTGCTCTATCGCCTGGCCGAGCCGGACGAGATCGCCAAGCTCGACCCGTTCGAGGGCACGCCGATCTATTACAGCCGCGAGCGCCTGCCGATTGTTACCGCCCATGGCGTGCAGCCGGCCTGGGTGTATGTCGCCAACCCGGCGTTTCGTCAGGACGGCCTGTTGCCCAGCGCCGACTACCTGGCGCATCTGTTGCTAGGCCGCGCGTTTCTGTCCGAAACCTACTGGTCGGCGCTGGCCGCCTGGCCATCCCACCCGGACTGACCCGGCGCCAGGCCACAGCTTTTCAGGCTGTCTTGCCAGGCGCGTACATGCCGGGCTGTGGCGGCTTGAAAATCAACCCACAGGGATTGTTCGGGGCCTGCCAGGTTCAGCAGGTAGTTGCGCGTGGCCGCCGGGACCTCGGCGGCGGCGCTGAGCTGGCGCAGGCTGCTGCTCCAGGGTTGACCGCGTTGGTGCACTTGGGCCAGATAAGGTTGCAGGCTGCCGGCGTAATACTTGACGAAGATGTTCTGCAGGATGCGGCCACGGGGCGTCGCTTGCCCTTGTGGGCAAATGGGCCGGCGCTGCTGGCGCTCTTCGAGCAGGCGGCTGCCTGCATTCAATGTGTGGGTCAGGCTGGCCAGGCTGCTGATCAACTGGCCACCCTGGGGGCTGGCATGCAGGGCGAAGAACAGCGGGTCAAGTTCGGCCGTTGACGGTGGCAGTACTTGCGGCAGGGCATTGGCCATGGCGGCCAGTTGCGCCAAGGCATCGAGGGCGGCATCGTCTTCGCCGGGGGCGGTCGGCAGCGACTGATCGGCAAAGCGCAGGTAACGCTCGACTTCCTGGCTGGCGTTGAGGGCATTCCAGAATACGCCGGGCAGTTGGGCGCGCTTTTCCTGGGCCAGGCCAGTGAGCATGCGCTGCAGCTTCTGGTCTTGCTCGGGCGCCAGGTGCAGCAAGCAGGCGTCGATGGCGCGCAACAGGTCGCCTTCATAGGCCAGGCGGCTGCTGGGGACCAGCTGTTTGCCCAGGCTGCTGTTGCGCTGGCTGATCTGCTGCTGCAGAGCGGGGCAGCGGCGCACGTCGATCAGCAGGTCGAGCAGGCCGATGCGTACCTCGGGGATGTCCACCACGCGCTCGCGGCGAGGTGGCAAGCGGTACTGCGTCAGCGCCATCTTGTCGAAGGCCACGACGGCATCGCCCTCGACGGCATTGTTCAGGCGTTGCAGGTAGTCTGCCTGCAAGGCCAGGCCGTCATCGGCCGGTTGGCAGGCCGATAGGGCCAGCAGGGCGAGCAGGACAAGGGTTCTGGCGATCATCGCGTCATCTTAACCGCGCGAATGCGCTTGCGCGCGCTGCCGCCGAGACGAATTGCCAGCATGATGGCGGCGCAGGTCAGGCCGACGATCAAGCCTTGCCAGAGTCCGCTCGGGCCGCTCGGTTCGCCGAACAGGCTGGACAATCCCAAGGCGTACCCCACCGGCAGGCCGATGCCCCAGTAGGCGAACAGGGTCAGCAACATGGTCATGCGGGTGTCCTGGTAGCCGCGCAGAGCACCGGCGGCCGTGACCTGGATCGCATCGGAGAACTGGAACAGCGCGGCATACACGATCAAACCGGATGCCAGGGCGATCACCGTCGGGTCGGCGGTGTAGATCTGCGCGATCTGCTCACGCAACAGCAGCATCAGGCTGGCCGACAGGCAGGCATAACCCAGTGCCGCGGCCATGCTCACCCCGGCGGCGAAGCGGGCCTGGCGCGGATCGTCACGGCCCAGGGCCTGGCCGACCCGTACGGTGGCGGCCATGCCCAGGGAGTAAGGGATCATGAACACCATGGAGGTGAAGTTGAGGGCGATCTGATGGCCGGCGACCACGCTGACGCCGAGGCTGCCGATCAGCAGGGCGATCACCGAGAAGATGCTCACTTCGGCGAATACCGCGATGCCGATCGGCACGCCAATGGCCAGCAGGCGCCGGATCACCGGCCACTGCGGCCAGTCGAAACGGCTGAACAACAGGCTCGGCTTGTAGAAGGGCGCCCACTTCACCCACCAGAGCATGCCCAGCAGCATGAAGACCATCACCAGTGCAGTGGCCCAGCCACAGCCGACCCCGCCCATGGCTGGCAGGCCGAACTTGCCGTAGATGAAGATGTAGTTGGCCGGAATGTTCAGCAGCAGGCCGAGCAGCCCCAGCACCATGCTCGAGCGGGTATGGCCGAGGCCGTCGCTGAAGCAGCGCAACACATGGTACAGCGCCACCGCCGGGAAGCCGCAGGCCACCGCGCGCAGATAACCCATGGCCGGTTCGATCAGGCGGGGTTCGATATTCATCAATTGCAGGACGATTTCGGCGTTCCACAGCAGGGCGGCGGCACCACCACCGACCGCCAGCGCCAGCCACAAGGCCTGACGCACCAGTGGGCCGATCTCGGCCTGCTGGCCGGCACCGAAGCGCTGCGCGACCTTGGGTGTGGTCGCCATCAGGATGCCGGTCATCAACAGGAATACCGGCACCCAGATCGAGTTGCCGAGTGCCACCGCCGCCAGGTCGCGGGCGCTGACCCGGCCGGCCATCAGCGTGTCGACGAAGCCCATGGCGGTATGCGCCAACTGGGCAATGATGATCGGCGTGGCCAGAACCAGCAGGGTGCGCAACTCGGTGCGCACGCGCAGCAGGCGCGATACGGCAGGCATAGAGGTCATCCGCTGGCTCTCTGGGAAAACCGCGTAGTCTACGCGCTGACACTTCGGTCAGGAAAGCGCCTTGTTGGCTGTTTCAGCGTGCTGCCGGCAAGGGCGACGACAGGTTAGAATGGCGGCCTGACGTATGGAGCCGATCATGCAAATAGTCGCCGACGAGAACATTCCCCTGCTCGATGAGTTTTTTGCCGGATTCGGCGAGATTCGCCGTTTGCCCGGTCGCGGTATCGATGCGGCGGCCGTGGCCGATGCCGAACTGCTGCTGGTGCGTTCGGTGACCCGGGTCGACCGGGCGCTGCTTGAAGACAGCGCGCTGCGTTTTGTCGGCACCTGCACCATTGGTACCGATCATCTCGATCTCGATTATTTCGCCCAGGCCGGCATCGGCTGGGCCAGTGCGCCGGGCTGCAATGCGCGCGGGGTAGTCGATTATGTGCTCGGCAGCCTGCTGCTGTTGGCCGAGCAGCAGGGTGTCGAGCTGGCTACACGCACCTACGGGGTGGTTGGTGCCGGCGAGGTGGGGAGGCGTCTGGTCGAGGTGATGCGCGGCCTGGGTTGGCGGGTACTGGTCTGCGATCCACCGCGCCAGCTCGCCGAGGGCGGTGATTTCGTCAGCCTGGAGCAGGTGCTTGCCGAATGCGATGTGCTCAGCCTGCACACCCCGCTCGAACGCGGTGGCGCGCAGCCGACCCATCATCTATTCGATGCGCGGCGCCTGGCCCGACTCAAACCCGGCGCCTGGCTGATCAATGCCAGCCGCGGCGCCGTGGTGGATAATCCGGCGCTGCGCGAGTTGCTCAAGCAGCGCGGCGATCTGCAGGTGGTGCTGGATGTCTGGGAAGGCGAGCCGCAGGTGGATGCCGAACTGGCCGGCCTGTGCCGTGTTGCTACCCCGCATATCGCCGGTTACAGCCTGGACGGTAAGCTGCGCGGCACGGCGCAGATCTATTCGGCGGTTTGCGCGCATCTCGGCTGCACGCCGACGGTCAGCCTCGACGAGTTGATGCCGGCGCCCTGGCTCGCCGAGTTGAGCCTGGATGCCGCTGCCGATCCGGCCTGGGCGCTGGCGACCCTGTGCCGTGCGGTCTACGACCCGCGGCGCGACGATGCGGATTTCCGCCGTAGCCTGCAAGGCGATAGCGCGAGCCAGCGGGCGACCTTCGATGCGTTGCGCAAGCATTACCCGATGCGCCGCGAGATCGATGGGTTGAGCGTCAAGCTGCAAGGCGACGCGCCGCCGCTGGTGCAGATGATCAAGGCGCTGGGCGCGACCTTGCGTTGATGGCGCCGTTGTCCGGCGACAAAGTCATTCAATCGCCCATCGGCAGCGTTCATGTAGGCGCGGCTTTAGCCGCGAAGCGTTGCGCCAGACAGTCAGTTGGCCGGATGGGCTTCAGCCCACCCCCTCGATGCACTCTTGGGCCATGCCGACGAAAAACCCGGGCACTGCCCGGGTCGGGGAACACTGGCAGATCAGCCTTTGTCGGTATCCGCCGAACTCGGGTCTTTTTCCAGCTCCCGGCATGCGCGCTGGATCATATTCTCGGTGATCGGGATTTCCTGGCCTTGTTCGTCGATGATTGCGCCACCTACCGGCTGTTGCGATTGCTCTGGGGCAACACGGGGTTCGGGCGTCTGCTGCTGCGGGCTCATGAACTGTCTCCTCATCAGGTGGTGTGCGCGGTCTGAAAGAGTCGGATGAACGGGGTTTGACCGTATCGAGCGACGGAGTTCCGTCAAAAAATACAGCTCGCAAGTGACTCTGTTGTCACTGTGCCAAAAAAACTTATGAGTTGAAAAGTCCCTTGAGGCAGTCGGGGCAACGAGGTGTTTATGTCGCAATTCCACTTGGGCTTGATCATCAATCCCCTGGCAGGTCTTGGCGGCCCGGCGGGGCTCAAGGGCAGCGATGGCGTGGCCGAGCTAGCCCTGGCCCTGGGCAGTCAGCCGTTGGCGGCAGCGCGTACGCGCACGGCGCTGGAGTGTCTGCGTGCGCTGCAGGACCGCCTGGAATTTATAACCTTTCCCAGGACGATGGGTGCCGATCTGCTGGCCGAGATGGGTTTCAGTTATCGGGTGCTCGGTGAGTTGCATGGGCGGGTCAGCAGCGCGGCGGATACCCGCAAGGCGGTCGAACAGCTGCAGGAGGCCGGCGTCGCACTGATTCTGTTTGCCGGTGGCGACGGCACGGCGCGGGATGTCTGCGCCGCCGTGCGCGAAGGGCAGCCGGTGCTGGGGATTCCGGCCGGGGTGAAGATCCAGTCCGGGGTCTATGCCGTCAGTCCGCGCGCCGCTGGCGAGTTGACTGCGCGACTGATCGAGGGCGGCCTGGTGCGTCTGGCCAGCGGCGAGGTGCGCGATATCGATGAACACGCCTTGCGCGAGGGCAAGGTGACGGCGCGCTGGTATGGCGAGCTGACCGTGCCGCAGGAGGGCGGTTATATGCAGCAGGTCAAGCAGGGCGGGGTGGAGTCCGAAGAACTGGTGCTCGGCGACCTGGCCGACTGGCTGCAGGATAGCTGGGAGGCGGATGTGCGCTATATCTTCGGCCCCGGCTCGACCCTGCATGGCCTGGCGCAGAACCTCGGGCTGACAACCACTCTGCTCGGCGTCGATGTGATCGAGAACGGCCAGGTGATCGCCCTCGATGTCACCGAGGCCCAGCTGTTCGAACTGGTGGCCGGGCATCCGGCGCGTCTGCTGGTGACCGCCATCGGCGGCCAGGGCCATATCATCGGCCGCGGCAACCAGCAGATCAGTCCACGGGTGCTGCGCGCCGTGGGCCTGGAGCATCTGCGGGTGGTGGCGACCAAGCGCAAGCTCGGCACCCTGGAAGGCCGGCCCTTGCTGGTCGACAGCGGCGACGTGCAGTTGGACGATGCCTTCCCCGACGTGGTGCGGGTGTGGGCGGGTTATAAGGAAGAGCTGCTGTATCCCGTGGGCAAGTGATGCCCGGGGCTGTCGGGTAGGCATTGCCGTGGCCCTGGGCCGGACCTGTAGGCGCAGGGCAAGGCGGGCGGATGACATCAGGTTCAGCGGGCTGTAGCGTATCCCCCTGGCCGGATGGGAGTTGCATCGGGCAATCCAGGCGCCGGAGTTGAGCATGACGGATCGACATCTTCCTCCCTTTATCCAGCCCGGCGAGCGCGTGGTGCTGTTCGACGGGGTGTGCAAGCTGTGCAACGGCTGGGTCAGGTTCCTGATCCGGCACGACCCGCAGCAGCGCTTTCGCCTGGCTGCGGTGCAGTCCGCACAGGGCCAGGTGCTGCTGGCCTGGTTCGGCCTGCCCACCGAGCGTTTCGACACCATGGCTTTGGTCGAGGAGGGCGAGTTGCTGGTCCGCTCGGACGCGCTGCTGCGCATCGTTGCCCAGCTGCCTGGGCCCTGGCGCTTTTTGGCCTGGCTGCGGGTCATCCCCCGACCTGTGCGCGACTGGTGTTACGACCGTATCGCGCTGAATCGCTACCGCCTGTTCGGTCGCTATGACCGCTGCCTGCTGCCGAGCGCCGACCATGCCCGGCGTTTTCTGCATGATTGAAAGGGGGCGCGAGGCCATCAGCACCGATCTGCTTGATCTGCGCCTGATTCGCCCCCATCTAACGGGGGCGCGGGCGCTTTTGCGGCGGCCTATGCGACGCCTCCTATAACCCTCAGGGCTGACACGCCCAGCAGCGAGTGACCATGCTTTCAATCCTGTCTTCCCGCCAGCGCAATGCTCTGCACATGGCCTGGCGTTTCGTCGCGCCCTATCGTTGGCGCGTGGTGGGGGCCCTGCTGGCGCTGATGTTTACCGCGGCGATCACCCTGTCCATGGGTCAGGGCATCAAGTTGCTGGTCGATCAGGGCCTGGCCACCCAGTCGGCGCAGGCGCTGCAGCAGTCGATCGGGCTGTTTTTTGTGCTGGTGCTGGCCCTGGCTGTCGGTACCTACACCCGTTTCTACCTGGTGTCGTGGATCGGTGAACGCTTCGTTGCCGATATTCGCAAACGGGTGTTCAACCACCTGATCGATCTGCATCCGGGCTTCTACGAAAGCAACCGCAGCTCGGAGATCCAGTCACGTCTGACCGCCGATACCACCCTGCTGCAGTCGGTGATCGGCTCCTCGCTGTCGATGGCGCTGCGCAACCTGATCATGCTGATCGGCGGCAGCGTGCTGCTGGTGGTCACCAACCCCAAGCTCAGCGGCATCGTGCTGCTGGCGTTGCCGCTGGTGGTGGCGCCCATCCTGATTTTCGGCCGGCGGGTACGCGCGCTGTCGCGCCTGAGCCAGGACCGGGTGGCCGATGTCGGCAGCTATGTCGGCGAAGTGCTCGGGCAGATCAAGACGGTGCAGGCCTACAACCACCAGAGCGAAGACAAGCGGCGCTTCGGCCTGTCCGCCGAGGCGGCTTTCGATGTCGCGCGCAAACGTATCGCCCAGCGCGCCTGGCTGATCACCGTGGTCATTGTGCTGGTGCTCGGCGCGGTGGGGGTGATGCTCTGGGTCGGCGGCATGGACGTGATCGCCGGGCGTATTTCCGGCGGCGAACTGGCGGCCTTCGTGTTCTACAGCCTGATCGTCGGTGGCTCGTTCGGCACTCTCAGCGAGGTGATCGGCGAGCTGCAGCGCGCCGCGGGGGCGGCCGAGCGCATCGCCGAGCTGCTGCAGGCGCGCAACGAAATCACCCCGCCGATTGCCGATGGAGTGGCGCTGGATCAGCCGGTACAGGGGCGCATCGAGCTGCAGGGGCTGCGTTTCGCCTACCCGTCGCGGCCTGGCAGTTTTGCCGTCGATGGCATCGACCTAAAGGTCGCGCCGGGCGAAACCCTGGCCCTGGTCGGGCCGTCGGGGGCCGGGAAATCCACCCTGTTCGATCTGCTACTGCGCTTTTTCGATCCGCAGCAGGGCCGCATCCTGATCGACGGCCAGCCGATAGAGCGCCTCGATCCCCATGAGTTGCGCCGCTGCTTCGCCCTGGTGTCGCAGAATCCGGCGCTGTTCTTCGGCTCGGTCGAGGACAATATTCGCTATGGTCGAACCGATGCCAGCCATGCCGAGGTCGAAGCCGCGGCCAAAGCCGCCCACGCCCACGAGTTCATCATGAAGCTGCCCGAGGGCTACCAGACTCATCTGGGCGATGCCGGTCTTGGCTTGTCCGGCGGTCAGCGCCAGCGTCTGGCCATCGCCCGTGCGCTGCTGGTGGATGCGCCAATTCTGCTGCTCGATGAAGCCACCAGCGCGCTGGATGCCGAGAGCGAGCACCTGATCCAGCAGGCGCTGCCGCGCCTGATGGCGGGGCGCACCACCCTGGTGATCGCCCACCGCCTGGCTACGGTGAAAAGCGCCGACCGCATCGCGGTGATCGAGCAGGGCAGGCTGGTGGCCATCGGCAAACACGCCGAGTTGGTAACCAGCAATCCGCTCTATGCGCGCCTGGCCGAGCTGCAATTCAGCCACGAGGCTGAGGTCGTTGGTTAACACCCAGAGCCTGGCATTGTGGGAGGAGCTTTAGCCGCGACGGATTGAGGCGGCGGCACCTTGATCGCGGCTAAAGCCCCTCCCACCAGATCTTGTAGTCACTCGAAGGGGGCTTGGCCTCTACTCTGTCGAGTTAAAGCACCTTGCCTTTCGGCCTGATGGTCGCTGCCGCGCCGGCCGAAGCCAGGATGATCGCGCTGATCGCCAGCCACTGGTTCAGGCTCAGCCGCTCGCTGAGGAACAGCAGGCCGGAGAGGGCGGCGATGGCCGGCTCCATGCTCATCAGGATGCTGAAGGTACGCGCCGGCAGGCGGGTCAGAGCGACCATTTCCAGGCTGTACGGCAGTGCCGATGACAGCACCGCCACGCCCAGGGCAATGGGCAGCAGGTCGAGCGAGAACATGCTGCTGCCCGCTTGCCAGACACCGATCGGAAATACCAGCAAGGCGGCGACTATGGTGCCCAGGGCGACCGTTTGCCGGCCGTGTTCGGCCCCGGCTTTCTGGCCGAAGATGATGTACAGCGCCCAGCACAGGCCCGCACCCAATGCCAGGGCCATGCCCTGCGGGTCGAGTTGCACATCGGCTTGTGCGCTGGGCAGCAGCAGCCAGAGGCCGAAGACCGCCAGGGCGATCCAGACGAAATCCAGCAGGCGTCGCGAAGACAGCAGGGCCAGGCTCAGCGGCCCGGTGAATTCCAGGGCCACGGCGATGCCCAGGGGGATGGTCTGCAGCGATAGATAGAACAGCAGATTCATGCTGCCCAGGGCCAGGCCGTAGGCGAGCAGCGAGCGGCAGGAACGCAGGTTCAGCCGTGCTTGCCAGGGGCGCATCAGTACGCACAGGATCAAGGCGGCCAGGCCGAGGCGCAGGGCGGTGGTGCCGGTGGCGCCGATCAGCGGGAACAGGCCCTTGGCCAGGGAGGCGCCGCTCTGGATCGAGGTCATGGCGATCAGCAGCAGCATGATCGGCAGAATCACCAGGGCGAAGTGCGATGAGCGCGGCATTCGGTTGTTCCACGATGTTGAGGGCATAAACAAAAAAACCGGCCATCAGGGCCGGTTTTTCAGGCGCTGATTACCTTAGCGGTATTCGCACAGGTAGGCGGTATCGACTGCTACCTTGAGCTGGAATTTGCTGTTGGCCGGGACAGTGAAGTTATTGCCGCTGGTGAAGGTTTCCCAGCTGTCGCTGCCGGGCAGTTTGACGGTCAGGGCGCCGGCGACCACGTGCATGATTTCCAGTTTTTCGGTGCCGAATTCGTATTCGCCGGCGGCCATCACGCCAATGGTAGCGGGGCCTTCAGCCATGCCGAAGGCGATGGATTTGACGGTGCCGTCGAAGTATTCATTGACCTTGAACATGTGCATTTCCTCGCAAGGGGTTGAGATGTTGTGCTGAAAAGGCCGGCAAGTATGCCCAAGCCGCAGCGGTGCGTCATCTGCTTTGCTGGGCCTTATAACGGTAGTACCAGGGGCAGCAGCCGGGCGGTGTTGCGTGCATCGGTCAGTGCCCGGTGTTGCTCGCCGCTGAATTGCAGGCCGGCCAGTTGCAGGGCGGTGGTGAGGCCGACCGAACGGGGTAATTGGCGGGCTTCGGCAAAGCGGCGCTTGAGGTTGAGGTGGGGGATCTGGCTCAGGCAGCTGACCAACTGGCATTGCTGCCAGTCTTGCTCGAATTGACGGCGATCGTACTCGCCCCAACTGGCCCAGCCGACCAGGTGCGGCTGATGGCTCAGCAGCCAGTGCTCGAACTGTGGCCAGACGCCGCTCAGTGGCGCCGCAGTATCGATATCGGCCTGGCTGATATGGGTGAGGTCGCGGCAGAAACGGGTCAAGTGAGGTCGTCGTGCTGGTCGCACGAAGCGCTGGAAGTGATCCAACTCACGGCCGGCGGCGCTGACCAGGCTGGCGCCGATCTCGATGATCTCCATTTCTTCCAGCGGCCATCCACCTTCTTCGGTGGTGGCTTCCAGGTCGATTACCAACCAGTGTTCCATATGTCCTCCAGGGTTCTGCAAGGTCGTTGTCTCGAGAGTCGGTGTGTGAAGCTTTTCTGGCTTGCCGGCAGCCTGTTAGGGTCTGTTGCCGTTTCATCGCGGCTTGCGCTGAAACGGCAACAGACCCTAGGCTGAGTATCCCTGAATTCGGAGGTGTGTATGGCGAAGGTAGCCTTTATCGGGCTGGGCGTAATGGGTTATCCGATGGCGGGGCACCTGGCTCGCAGCGGACATCAAGTGTGTGTTTATAACCGTACGCCGGCCAAGGCCGCGCAGTGGCTGGCCGAGTTTGCCGGCAGCAGTGCACCTACCCCGCGTGAGGCGGCCCAGGGTGCCGAGCTGGTGATGGTCTGCGTGGGTAATGACCATGACCTGCGCAGTGTGGTGCTGGGCGACGACGGCGCCTTTGCCGGCATGGCGCCGGGTGCTGCACTGGTCGATCACACCACGGCCTCGGCCGATGTCGCCCGTGAGTTGGCGGCCAAGGCGGACGAACTGCAACTGGGCTTCCTCGATGCGCCGGTGTCCGGCGGTCAGGCCGGTGCGCAGAATGGTGCGCTGACGGTGATGGTTGGTGGTGAGGTGGATGTGTACGCGCGTGCCGAGCCGGTGATTCAGGCTTACGCCCGCATGGTTCGTCTGATGGGTGCAGCCGGCAGCGGGCAACTGACCAAGATGGTCAACCAGATCTGCATCGCCGGCCTGGTTCAGGGGTTGTCCGAAGCGCTGCATTTCGCCCAGTGTGCAGGTCTCGATGCGCAGGGGGCGATGGAGGTGATCAGCAAGGGCGCCGCGCAATCCTGGCAATTGGAAAACCGCCACAAGGCCATGCTGGCCGGCGAATTCGATTTCGGTTTTGCCGTCGACTGGATGCGCAAGGATCTGTCGATCCTGCTCGAAGAAGCACGGCACAATGGTGCGCAACTGCCGGTCACGGCGCTGGTCGACCAGTTCTATGCCGATGTCCAGGCCATGGGGGGCGCGCGCTGGGATACATCCAGCCTGATTGCCCGTTTGAAGGTGCCGGACAAGCCTTGACCGGGTTCGCCTTGCAGCCTGGCATGTCCAGTCTGGCAGGCGTCTGCCAGGCCGGCCTGTCGAAGGTCAGGGGGGGATGTTCCGCGGGCGCCAGCCCGAGTAAAATCGCCGGAGCGTCCCGCCTGTCCCGTCTTTCTCGAGGTTGTACCGACATGCAATGCCGCGCTGGATGTGGTGCCTGTTGTATTGCTCCTTCGATCAGCTCCCCTATCTCCGGTATGCCGCACGGCAAGGCGGCGGGTGAGCGCTGTATTCAGCTGTCCGCTGATAATCATTGCGGCCTGTTCGGTAGGCCGGAACGACCGGCGGTGTGCTCGGCGTTTTTACCTGAGCCGGAGGTCTGCGGTTCAAGCAATGCAGAGGCGATCCAGCTGCTAGGCTGGCTGGAGCAGCAGACCTCCCTGGCGAGCTGAGGGAGCGGTCAAGGCGAGAGGCTGGCAATGGTGAGATCGTTGGCGGGCATGCTGTTATGCACCGGTGCGCTGCTGGCGGCGGTCAGTCCCTTGCAGGCCGAGGGCTGGCGCCTGGTCAAGGATCAGGCCGGTATCCAGGTGTTCCTGCGCAAGGTGCCGGGTTCGAAGTACCAGGCGTACCGTGGCGTCGTCAGGCTCAAGACGGATATGCCGACCTTGTTGGCGTTGCAGGAGGATGTCAGCGGTTCCTGTGCCTGGATCTATGCGTGCCGAGAGCAGAAGCTGCTCAAGCATGAGGACGGGCAAAGCTGGATCTATAGCCGTTTCACTATGCCGTGGCCGGTCAGGCCGCGCGACGCAGTGTTGCGGGTAGCCACCCGAAAGGGTGCCGATGGCAGTGTCACCCGAATTCTCAGCGGTGTTGCCGATTACCTCCCGGAGCAGAAGGGCTGGGTGCGGGTGAGCATGGCCGAAGGCTATTGGGCTTTTATCCCGAAAACGGCAGGTGAGGTCGAGGTGATTTACCAGATGCATAGCGAGCCGGGGGGGAATATACCGTCCTGGCTGGCAGCTGGTTTTGTGGTGGATGCGCCCTACTACACGCTCGAAGCGCTGCGGCGGCGAGTCATTCGTCCGGTGAATGATTCGGGATGCAAAAAAGGCTGCCAGTGGCAGCCTTTTTTGGTGCATCGATGAAGCCCGACGTTTATTTCTTCAGGTCACGCTGCGTGTGACCGGTGTACAGCTGGCGCGGACGACCAATCTTGTACGGGCTGGAGAGCATTTCTTTCCAGTGCGAGATCCAGCCGACGGTCCGCGCCAAGGCGAAGATCACGGTGAACATGCTGGTCGGAATGCCGATGGCCTTGAGGATGATGCCCGAATAGAAGTCGACGTTCGGGTACAGCGAGCGCTCGATGAAGTACGGATCGGTCAGGGCGATCTCTTCCAGGCGCATGGCCAGTTCCAGCTGCGGATCATCGGTGATGCCCAGTTCTTTCAGGACTTCATCGCAGGTCTGCTTCATTACGGTGGCGCGCGGGTCACGGTTTTTATAGACGCGGTGGCCAAAGCCCATCAGCTTGAATGGATCGTCCTTGTCCTTGGCCTTGGCGATAAACACGTCGATGTTCGACACATCGCCGATCTCATCCAGCATCGCCAGTACTGCTTCGTTGGCGCCACCGTGGGCCGGACCCCAGAGTGCAGCGATGCCGGCGGCGATACAGGCGAACGGGTTGGCGCCCGAGGAGCCGGCCAGACGGACGGTCGACGTCGAGGCGTTCTGTTCGTGGTCGGCGTGGAGGATGAAGATCTTGTCCATCGCCTTGGCCAGCACCGGGCTGATCGGTTTGATCTCGCACGGGGTGTTGAACATCATGTGCAGGAAGTTTTCCGCGTAGTTCAGGTCGTTACGCGGGTACATCATCGGCTGACCCATGGAGTACTTGTAGGTCATGGCAGCGAGGGTCGGCATCTTGGCGATCAGGCGCATGGCCGATACTTCGCGGTGATGCGGGTTCTTGATGTCCAGGGAGTCGTGATAGAAGGCGGATAGCGCGCCAACCACGCCGCACATGATCGCCATCGGGTGAGCGTCGCGGCGGAAGCCGTTGAGGAAGTTCTTCAGTTGCTCGTGAACCATGGTGTGGTTCTTGATGGTGCTGACGAACTTGGCCTTTTCTTCTGCAGTAGGCAGTTCGCCGTTGAGCAGCAGGTAGCAGGTTTCCAGGTAGTCCGATTGCTCGGCAAGCTGCTCGATGGGGTAGCCACGGTGCAGCAAAATGCCCTGATCACCATCAATATAGGTAATCTTCGACTCGCAAGAGGCGGTGGACATAAAGCCAGGATCAAACGTGAAACGGCCCGTGGCGGTTAAGCCCCGCACGTCAATTACATCGGGACCAACGGTGCCGCTTAATATGGGCAGCTCGACGGGGGCTGCGCCCTCGATGATCAACTGCGCTTTTTTGTCAGCCATGTGTGGCCTCCTAGTTATGCTTGAAATCATCTGACGGCCCCCCACGCAGGGCCGGCATCACTATAGTGAGATAAATTCGAAAGTCAATTTGGGCGAAGCTAGGCGGCAGAAGGGTTTGCGGGATGTTTTTTGCGAAAAATGGTGCTGTTTACGCCAATTGAATCGGGCGCGCAATCAGCCTTTAGGTGCAGGCATTTGCGTTGTCAATAGCGACCTATTTCATTGTCATTAGCGACCTAACTGTCTATACTCTGCGCCCGACCACCAAGGGCTTTGAGCCTTGATTCTGGTGGTTGTCACTCCTTGGGTGATGGGTACCTGACCAGTGCACTTCCCGACAACTTTGCCCTGATAGTTGGGGCTCTCAGTGTGATAAAAAAAGCCGTGAATAGCCAACGACCTGTAAACCTCGACCTTAGGACTATCAAACTCCCAGTCACCGCTTACACGTCCATTCTTCACCGTATTTCCGGTGTCATTCTCTTCGTCGGCATTGCCGTGCTGCTTTACGGGCTCGACAAGTCGCTGGCATCAGAGGAAGGCTTCGCCGAGGTGAAAGAATGTCTGACCAGCCCGCTGGCCAAGTTCGTGATCTGGGGATTGCTGTCCGCTCTGCTTTACCACTTGGTGGCCGGAGTTCGCCACTTGATCATGGACATGGGCATCGGTGAGACGCTGGAAGGCGGCAAGCTGGGCTCGAAAATCGTTCTCGTCGTTTCGGCGGTCGTGATCGTGTTGGTGGGGGTGTGGATATGGTAACCAACGTTACGAACTTCTCGCGTTCAGGTCTTTACGACTGGATGGCGCAGCGTGTGTCGGCAGTGGTTCTCGCGGCTTATGTGGTGTTCCTGCTGGGTTACATAGTAGTCAACCCCGGCATGGGTTATGCCGAGTGGCATGCTCTGTTCTCCAATAACGCAATGCGTATTTTCAGTCTGCTGACTCTGGTAGCGCTCAGCGCTCACGCCTGGGTCGGTATGTGGACGATTTCCACCGACTACCTGACGCCGATGGCGCTGGGTAAGTGGGCGACTGGTGTGCGTTTCCTGTTTCAGGCGGCGTGTGGCATTGCCATGTTCACGTTCTTCGTCTGGGGCGTGCAGATTTTTTGGGGTAACTGATTCATGACTATTCGTACTCTTTCTTATGACGCCATCATCGTTGGTGGCGGCGGCGCGGGTATGCGTGCCGCACTGCAGTTGGCTCAAGGCGGCCACAAGACCGCAGTAGTCACCAAGGTGTTTCCGACTCGTTCGCACACCGTTTCCGCTCAGGGCGGCATCACTTGCGCCATCGCTTCGGCCGATCCAAACGACGATTGGCGCTGGCACATGTATGACACCGTCAAGGGTTCCGACTATATCGGTGACCAGGACGCTATCGAGTACATGTGTTCCGTAGGTCCGGAAGCCGTGTTCGAGTTGGAACACATGGGCCTGCCGTTCTCCCGTACCGAACAAGGGCGCATCTATCAGCGTCCATTCGGCGGTCAGTCCAAGGACTTCGGCAAGGGTGGCCAGGCCGCTCGTACGTGCGCCGCCGCCGACCGTACCGGTCACGCCCTGCTGCACACCCTGTATCAAGCCAACCTGAAGAGCGGTACCTCGTTCCTCAATGAGTGGTACGCGGTCGACCTGGTGAAGAACCAGGACGGCGTGATTGTCGGGGTGATCGCCATTTGCATCGAAACTGGCGAGACCGTGTATATCCGCTCCAAGGCCACCGTGCTGGCCACCGGTGGGGCAGGGCGTATCTATGCCTCCACCACCAACGCCCTGATCAACACCGGTGACGGCGTGGGCATGGCCCTACGTGCCGGCGTGCCGGTGCAGGACATCGAAATGTGGCAGTTCCACCCGACTGGCATTGCCGGTGCCGGTACCCTGGTGACCGAAGGTTGCCGTGGTGAAGGTGGCTACCTGATCAACAAGCATGGCGAGCGTTTCATGGAGCGCTATGCCCCGAACGCCAAAGACCTGGCCGGCCGCGACGTAGTGGCACGCTCCATGGTCAAGGAAATCATCGCCGGCAACGGCTGTGGTCCGGATGGCGATCACGTCATGCTCAAGCTCGATCACCTCGGCGAAGAAGTGCTGCACAGCCGTCTGCCAGGCATCTGCGAGCTGTCCAAGACCTTCGCTCACGTCGACCCGGTGGTTGCACCTATTCCGGTGGTGCCGACCTGCCATTACATGATGGGCGGCGTGCCGACCAACATCCATGGTCAGGCCATCACCCAGGATGCCAACGGCAACGACAAGATCATCGAAGGGCTGTTTGCCGTAGGTGAAGTGGCCTGTGTGTCGGTGCACGGCGCCAACCGTCTGGGCGGCAACTCGCTGCTCGATCTGGTGGTATTCGGTCGCGCGGCCGGCATCCACCTGGAGCGTGCACTGAAAGAGGGCGTCGATTACCGTGGCGCCTCCGAGACCGATCTCGAGGTGTCGCTCAAGCGTCTGTCCGGGGTCAACGAGCGCACCACCGGCGAAGACGTTGCGCCGCTGCGTAAAGAGCTGCAGACCTGCATGCAGAACTATTTCGGCGTGTTCCGTACCGGCGAATACATGCAGAAAGGCATCGAGCAACTGGTCGGCCTGCGTGAGCGAATCGCCAACGTCAAGATCTCCGACAAGAGCCAGGCGTTCAACACGGCGCGTATCGAAGCGCTGGAGCTGCAAAACCTGCTCGAAGTGGCCGAGGCGACTGCGGTGGCTGCGGAGGTTCGCAAAGAATCCCGTGGTGCCCACGCCCGCGAAGACTTCGAAGATCGCGATGACGAGAACTGGCTGTGCCATTCCCTGTACTTCCCGGGTGAAAAGCGTGTGGCCAAACGTGCCGTCAACTTCTCGCCGAAGACAGTTCCGACGTTTGAACCCATGGTTCGGACTTATTAAGGATGGCTGATATGTTGCAAGTCAGTGTTTATCGCTACAACCCGGAGCAGGATGCTGCGCCGTTCATGCAGGACTTCCAGATCGACACCGGCGGCAAGGACATCATGGTTCTTGACGTGCTGGCGCTGATCAAGGAACAGGATGAAGGCTTCTCCTACCGTCGCTCCTGCCGTGAAGGCGTGTGTGGTTCCGACGGCATGAACATCAACGGCAAGAACGGCCTGGCCTGCATCACCCCGCTGTCGGCGGTGGTGAAGGGTGGCAAGCTGGTGATTCGTCCTTTGCCGGGATTGCCGGTCATTCGTGACCTGGTCGTCGATATGAGCATCTTCTACAAGCAATACGAGAAAGTGCAGCCGTACCTGCAGAACGATACGCCTGCACCGGCTATCGAGCGCCTGCAAACGCCGGAAGAACGCGAGAAGCTGGATGGCCTCTACGAGTGCATTCTGTGCGCTTGCTGTTCGACCAGCTGCCCGTCGTTCTGGTGGAATCCGGACAAGTTCCTCGGTCCCGCTGCGTTGCTGCAGGCCTATCGTTTCCTGGCCGACAGCCGCGACACCAAGACCGAAGAGCGTCTGGCTGCACTGGACGACCCGTTTAGCGTGTTCCGTTGCCGCGGCATCATGAATTGCGTGAATGTTTGCCCCAAGGGTCTCAACCCGACCAAGGCGATCGGTCACATACGCAACATGCTGCTGCAGAGCGGTATCTGATTCAAGGCTTTACCTGTGACACCTGCGGCGCCTGGTTTGAAGCCAGCGTCGCAGTCTAGCCAGAGCCGCAGCTCACAAAGCCGTGGCTCTTACTTTGAAAAATATGACGACCAGCAGGGGCATCCGGGCTGGTGCCCGGACTATCTGCGGGATCCGTGGTGGCTTTACCGAAGTCGCTGCTTCAAGACTTCGGAAGCCTGAACGGTTTCTTCGCCGGTGGTGTCCCCTTACCGAGGGTGACCAAGCATGCAAGAAAGCGTGATGCAGCGCATGTGGAACAGTGCCCACCTATCCGGTGGTAACGCTGCCTATGTGGAAGAGCTCTATGAGCTTTACCTGCACGATCCCAACGCTGTGCCCGAAGAGTGGCGCACCTACTTTCAGAAATTGCCGGCTGACGGCAGCGCCGCTACTGATGTATCGCATTCTACGGTTCGCGATCACTTCGTGTTGCTGGCGAAAAACCAGCGTCGTGCCCAGCCGGTATCCGCCGGCAGCGTGAGCAGTGAGCACGAGAAGAAGCAGGTCGAAGTCCTGCGCATGATCCAGGCATTCCGCATGCGTGGCCATCAGGCTGCCCAGCTCGATCCGCTGGGTCTGTGGCAACGGCATGCACCGGCTGATTTGTCGATCAATCACTATGGCCTGACCAATTCCGACCTGGACACCACCTTCCGTACCGGAGGTCTGTTCATCGGCAAGGAAGAGGCTACTCTGCGTGAAATTCACGATGCGTTGCAGCAGACATATTGCCGCACCATCGGTGCCGAGTTCACCCATATCGTCGATTCCGAGCAGCGCAACTGGTTTGCCCAGCGCATGGAAAGCGTGCGTGGGCGTCCGAGCATTTCAACGGAAGCGCAGAGCCATCTGCTGGAACGCCTGACTGCCGCTGAGGGCCTGGAAAAATACCTGGGCACCAAATACCCGGGTACCAAGCGTTTCGGTCTGGAAGGCGGCGAGAGCCTGATTCCGCTGCTCGATGAAATGATCCAGCGCGCCGGCTCCTACGGTACCAAGGAAGTCGTCATCGGCATGGCCCACCGTGGCCGCCTCAACGTGCTGGTCAACACCTTCGGCAAGAACCCGCGTGATCTGTTCGACGAGTTCGAGGGCAAGAAGCAAGCGGCCCTCGGTTCCGGCGACGTCAAGTATCACCAGGGCTTCTCCTCGAACGTCATGACCGCCGGTGGCGAAGTCCACCTGGCCATGGCGTTCAACCCTTCTCACCTGGAGATCGTTTCGCCAGTGGTCGAGGGGTCGGTGCGCGCTCGTCAGGATCGCCGCAACGACAGTACCGGCGACAAGGTGCTCCCGGTTTCACTGCACGGTGACGCGGCGTTCGCCGGCCAGGGTGTGGTGATGGAAACCTTCCAGATGTCGCAGACCCGTGGTTTCAAGACGGGCGGCACCATTCATGTGGTGATCAACAACCAGGTCGGCTTCACCATCAGTAACCCGGAAGATTCGCGTTCCACCGAGTACTGCACCGACGTGGCGAAGATGATCCAGGCGCCGATCCTGCACGTGAATGGCGATGACCCGGAAGCGGTGCTGTTCGTCACCCAGCTGGCCGTCGACTATCGCATGCAGTTCAAGCGCGATGTGGTGATCGATCTGGTTTGTTACCGCCGCCGCGGTCACAACGAGGCCGATGAGCCGAGCGGCACTCAGCCGATGATGTACCAGCAGATCAGCAAACAGCGCACCACCCGTGAGCTGTATGCCGATGCGCTGACCGCGGCCGTGCGCCACTCAACCGATGATGTGCAGAGCAAGATCGACGACTACCGCACCGCACTGGACAATGGCCAGCATGTGGTCAAGAGTCTGGTCAAGGAGCCGAACAAGGAGTTGTTCGTCGACTGGCGCCCGTACCTGGGCCATACCTGGACCGCACGTCACGACACCCGTTTCGAGCTCAAGACCCTGCAGGATCTGTCCGCCAAACTGCTGGAAATTCCGGAAGGCTTTGTCGTCCAGCGTCAGGTCGCGAAGATTCTCGAAGACCGCCAGAAGATGGGCGCCGGTGCGCTGCCGATCAACTGGGGCTACGCCGAAACCATGGCCTACGCCACCCTGTTGTTCGAGGGGCACCCAATCCGCATGACCGGCCAGGATATTGGCCGTGGCACCTTCTCGCACCGTCACGCGGTGCTGCACAACCAGAAGGGGCCGGGTTCGCACATACCGCTCAAGCATCTGTACAGCGGCCAGCCGCGTTTCGATCTGTACGACTCGCTGCTTTCGGAAGAGGCGGCATTGGCGTTCGAATACGGCTACGCCACCACCAAGCCGGATGCCCTGGTGATCTGGGAAGCGCAGTTCGGCGACTTCGCCAACGGTGCCCAGGTGGTGATCGATCAGTTCATCACCAGCGGCGAGCACAAGTGGGGTCGCCTGTGTGGTCTGACCATGCTGTTGCCGCATGGCTATGAAGGGCAGGGCCCGGAGCACTCCTCCGCGCGCCTCGAGCGCTTCCTGCAGCTGAGCGCCGAACACAACATCCAGGTGTGTGTGCCGACTACCCCGGCGCAGGTCTACCACATGTTGCGTCGCCAGGTGATCCGTCCACTGCGCAAGCCGCTTATCGCGCTGACTCCGAAGTCGTTGTTGCGCCACAAGCTGGCTATCTCGACCCTGGAAGAGCTGGCCGAAGGCTCGTTCCAGACCGTGATTTCGGAGATCGATGCCATCGATCCGAAGAAGGTCGAGCGCCTGATCCTGTGCAGCGGCAAGGTTTACTACGACCTGCTGGAAAAACGTCGTGCCGAGGCTCGCGAAGATATCGCCATCGTGCGTATCGAGCAGCTTTATCCGTTCCCGGAAGAAGATCTGGCCGAAGTTCTCGCGGCGTACAAGCACCTCAAGCACATCGTCTGGTGTCAGGAAGAGCCGATGAACCAGGGTGCCTGGTATTGCAGCCAGCATCACATGCGTCGCGTCGCCACTGCGTACAAGAAGACTCTGTTCCTCGAGTACGCCGGCCGCGAAGGCTCTGCTGCACCGGCCTGTGGTTACGCCTCGATGCACGCCGAGCAGCAGGAAAAACTGCTGCAAGACGCCTTCACCGTTTAACGCCTTTGCGCAAGAGGCGGCCTGATGAGGCCGCCTCGTCGAACAAACCGAATTTAAGGAACCACACAGAATGGCTATCGAGATCAAAGCCCCTACTTTCCCGGAATCGGTTGCCGACGGCACCGTGGCCACGTGGCACAAGAAGCCGGGCGATGCGGTCAAGCGCGACGAACTGATCGTCGACATCGAAACCGATAAAGTAGTGATCGAAGTGCTGGCCGAGGCCGACGGCGTCCTCGCTGAAATCGTCAAGAATGAAGGCGACACCGTGCTCAGCAACGAACTGCTGGGCACCTTGAGCGAAGGTGGTGCTGCTGCTCCTGCACCAGCTGCCGCCGCCCAGGCTGCTGCGCCTGCCGCTGCTGCTCCGGGTGTTGCGGGTGATGAGCAGATTCTCTCGCCGGCCGCACGCAAGCTGGCTGAAGAGAACGGCATCGACCCGAACAGCATTGCCGGCACCGGCAAGGGTGGCCGGGTGACCAAGGAAGACGTGGTCGCCGCTGTCGACGCGAAGAAAAATGCCCCTGCGCCAGTTGCCAAGCCTGCTGCTGCTGTCGCCGCGCCGGTATTGGCCGCCGGTGATCGGGTCGAGAAGCGCGTACCGATGACCCGCCTGCGGGCCAAGGTTGCCGAGCGTCTGGTCGAAGCCCAGTCCACCATGGCCATGCTGACCACCTTCAACGAAGTCGACATGACCGAAGTCATGGCCCTGCGTTCGAAGTACAAGGACCTGTTCGAGAAGTCCCACAACGGCGTGCGCCTGGGCTTCATGTCGTTCTTCGTCAAGGCCACCACCGAAGCGCTGAAGCGCTTCCCGGCGGTTAACGCTTCGATCGACGGCACCGACATCGTCTACCACGGCTACTCCGACATCGGTGTTGCCGTATCGAGTGACCGTGGCCTGGTGGTGCCGGTACTGCGCAATGCCGAGCTGATGAGCCTGGCTGAAATCGAAGGCGGTATCGCGACTTTCGGCAAGAAGGCCAAAGACGGCAAGCTGTCGATCGACGAGATGACCGGTGGTACGTTCACCATTACCAACGGTGGTACCTTCGGTTCGATGATGTCGACGCCTATCGTCAACCCGCCGCAAGCCGCCATCCTGGGTATGCACAACATCCTTCAGCGCCCGATGGCCATCAACGGTCAGGTTGTCATCCGGCCGATGATGTACTTGGCGCTGTCTTACGATCACCGCCTGATCGACGGCAAGGAAGCGGTGAGCTTCCTGGTGACCATCAAGAACCTGCTGGAAGATCCGGCTCGTCTGCTGCTGGATATCTAAGCCAGTCTCTCCCAAGGTGGCCCCCCACAAGGGGCCGTCCGGTTTATTCGAGAAGGAATCATGTATGACCCAGAAATTTGACGTGGTAGTCATCGGTGCCGGCCCTGGCGGCTATGTAGCGGCGATCAAGGCTGCTCAGCTCGGCCTGAAGACCGCCTGCATCGAAAAGTACCAGGACAATGAGGGCAAGATCGCGCTCGGTGGTACCTGCCTGAACGTCGGTTGCATTCCGTCCAAGGCGCTGCTGGACAGCTCCTGGAAATATCACGAAGCCAAAGTAGGCTTTGCCATCCACGGTATCGAGGCCAAGGGCGTCAGTATCGACGTGCCGGCGATGGTTGCGCGCAAGAGCAACATCGTCAAAAACCTCACCGGTGGC
Organism: Pseudomonas sp.; assembly: GCF_033723075.1. Lineage (GTDB taxonomy): Bacteria > Pseudomonadota > Gammaproteobacteria > Pseudomonadales > Pseudomonadaceae > Aquipseudomonas. Next base: position 145,860 of record NZ_JAWVXU010000003.1, on the reverse strand, counting down.
GTCAGCACGCTGTTCAAGGCCAATGGTGTGACCCTGCTCGAAGGTCACGGCAAGTTGCTGGCTGGCAAGCAAGTGGAAGTCACCGCGCTGGACGGCACCACTCAGGTGGTTCAGGCCGAGAACGTGATTATCGCTTCCGGCTCCAAGCCGATCGACATCCCGCCGGCCCCGGTCAACCACGACACTATCGTCGACTCCACCGGCGCCCTGGAATTCCAGAGCGTGCCCAAGACCCTGGGCGTCATCGGTGCTGGCGTGATCGGTCTGGAACTGGGTTCGGTTTGGGCGCGTCTGGGTGCCGACGTCACCGTGATCGAAGCGCAGGACAAATTCCTTCCGGCTGCCGATGAGCAGATCGCCAAGGAAGCCCTGAAGACTCTGACCAAGCAAGGCTTGAAGATTCGCCTGGGCGCGCGCCTGACCGCTTCCGAAGTGAAGAAGAAGCAGGTCATCGTCAGCTTCACCGATGCCGAAGGCGAGCAGCAGCTGACCTTCGACAAGCTGATCGTAGCGGTCGGCCGGCGTCCGGTGACCACCGATCTGTTGGCCACCGATAGCGGTGTCGATCTGGACGAGCGTGGTTTCATCTACGTCGACGACCAGTGCGCCACCAGCGTACCGGGTGTTTACGCGGTGGGTGACGTGGTTCGTGGCGCCATGCTGGCGCACAAGGCCTCGGAAGAGGGCGTGATGGTTGCCGAGCGCATCGCCGGGCACAAAGCCCAGATGAACTACGACCTGATCCCTTCGGTCATCTATACCCATCCGGAAATCGCATGGGTTGGCAAGACCGAGCAGCAGTTGAAGGGCGAGGGCGTTGCCGTTAATGTCGGTACTTTCCCGTTCGCTGCCAGTGGCCGCGCCATGGCTGCCAACGATACCGGTGGCATGGTCAAGGTGATTGCCGACGCCAATACCGACCGTGTACTGGGCGTTCACGTGATCGGCCCGAGCGCCGCCGAGCTGGTTCAGCAGGGTGCAATCGGTATGGAGTTCGGCACCAGCGCCGAGGATCTGGGCATGATGGTCTTCTCCCACCCGACGTTGTCCGAAGCACTGCACGAAGCAGCTCTGGCCGTGAATGGCCATGCCATCCACATCGCCAACCGCAAGAAGCGCTAAATAGTCGTTTTTGAGTCGCCACACCGGATGCTGTTCACCGGTACTGGCGACCTTGCAAGAAGAACCACGGCGGACTGCCCGCGTAGAGCCTGGCTCAACGCGGAATGCCGCCGGACTGCTCGCAGAAGCAGTCACAGGTGGTGCGGCATCACAAGTGCAGCACCGAATGCGCAATACCTAACGAAGACGGTAGACAAGCATGAATCTCCACGAGTATCAGGGTAAGCAGCTGTTCGCTGAATACGGCCTGCCCGTATCCAAGGGTTTCGCCGTAAGCACTCCGGAAGAAGCCGCAGCAGCCTGCGACAAAATTGGCGGCACCGAATGGGTCGTCAAGGCTCAGGTGCATGCCGGTGGCCGCGGTAAAGCGGGCGGCGTGAAGCTGGTCAAGAGCAAGGAAGACGCCAAGGCCTTCGCCGCCAACTGGCTGGGCAAGCGTCTGGTGACCTACCAGACCGACGCCGCCGGTCAGCCGGTCAACCAGATTCTGGTTGAGTCCTGCACCGACATCGCCAAAGAGCTGTATCTGGGCGCGGTAGTCGATCGCTCCAGCCGTCGTATCGTGTTCATGGCTTCCACCGAAGGTGGCGTGGACATCGAGAAGATTGCTCACGATACTCCTGAGAAAATTCTCAAGGCCACTATCGATCCGCTGGTCGGCGCTCAGCCGTTCCAGGGTCGCGAGCTGGCTTTCCAGCTGGGTCTGGAAGGCGATCAGGTCAAGCAGTTCACCCACATCTTCGTTGGCCTGGCCAAGCTGTTCCAGGACTACGACCTGGCTCTGCTGGAAGTGAACCCGCTGGTAATCAAGGCCGACGGCAACCTGCATTGCCTCGACGCCAAGATCAACATCGACAGCAACGCCATGTACCGTCAGCCGAAGCTGCGTGCCATGCACGATCCGTCCCAGGATGATCCGCGCGAAGCTCACGCTGCCAAGTTCGAACTGAACTACGTTGCCCTTGAAGGCAACATCGGTTGCATGGTCAACGGTGCCGGCTTGGCCATGGGCACCATGGACATCGTCAACCTGCATGGCGGTCAGCCTGCCAACTTCCTCGACGTAGGTGGCGGCGCGACCAAAGAGCGCGTGACCGAAGCGTTCAAGATCATCCTCTCCGACGACAACGTCAAAGCTGTTCTGGTGAACATCTTCGGCGGCATCGTGCGTTGCGACATGATTGCCGAAGGCATCATCGGCGCGGTCAAGGAAGTCGGCGTGAAGATCCCGGTTGTGGTTCGTCTGGAAGGCAACAATGCCGACCTGGGCGCTAAAGTACTGGCTGAAAGTGGCTTGAACATCATCGCGGCAACCAGCCTGACCGACGCTGCTCAGCAAGTCGTCAAAGCTGCGGAGGGCAAGTAATGAGCGTCCTGATCAATAAAGACACCAAGGTAATCTGCCAGGGCTTCACCGGCTCGCAAGGCACTTTCCACTCCGAACAAGCAATCGCCTACGGCACCAAGATGGTTGGCGGCGTGACTCCGGGCAAGGGTGGCAGCACGCACCTGAACCTGCCTGTGTTCAACACCGTGACTGAAGCCGTAGCCGCGACTGGCGCCACCGCCAGCGTGATCTACGTTCCGGCTCCGTTCTGCAAGGACTCGATCCTGGAAGCGGCCTTCGGCGGCATCAAGCTGATCGTCTGCATCACCGAAGGCATCGCGACCATCGACATGCTCGAAGCCAAGGTCAAGTGCGACGAGCTGGGCGTGGTCCTGATCGGCCCGAACTGCCCAGGCGTGATCACTCCGGGCGAGTGCAAGATCGGCATCATGCCGGGTCACATCCACCTGCCAGGCAAAGTAGGCATCGTGTCGCGTTCCGGCACCCTGACTTACGAAGCCGTGAAGCAGACCACTGACGCCGGCTTCGGCCAGTCCACTTGCGTGGGCATCGGCGGTGACCCGATCCCGGGTTCCAACTTCATCGACATCCTGAAGTTGTTCCAGGAAGACCCGAAGACCGAAGCGATCGTGATGATCGGCGAGATCGGCGGTTCGGCTGAAGAAGAAGCGGCGGCTTACATCAAGGCCAACGTGACCAAGCCGGTGGTGTCCTACATCGCTGGTGTGACCGCTCCGGCGGGCAAGCGCATGGGCCATGCTGGCGCCATCATCTCCGGCGGCAAGGGCACTGCGGACGAGAAGTTTGCTGCGCTGCAAGACGCTGGTGTGAAAACCGTGCGTTCCCTGGCTGACATCGGCAAGGCCCTGGCCGAGCTGACCGGTTGGGAAGTCAAAAACGCCTAAGCGTTGCTGACTGAAAAAAGGCCACCTTCGGGTGGCCTTTTCTGTTTATCGGGCATGAGAACTGTTGCCGATGCGACAGCTGTTTACGCCAGTTCGACAGCCTGACCTGCGTCACTGCCGCGAAAATGGCAATTTCGTTAGGCTGGCAACTATTCGTGCCTTGGCCGCCACAAGCGGGTAGTGGCACAGCAGCGGCTCAGCCCAACCGGCAGGGCGACGTTTCCCCCGATCCTTCGGGAAACCCTCGGAATTCATGTTTTTCTGCCTGTGGTATTGCCCTCTATGACTCGTTTGCAAGGCTCGGATCTCCTGGCCCTCGGTTTCATGACTTTTGCCCTGTTTCTCGGTGCCGGCAACATCATCTTCCCGCCCAGTGCCGGTATGGCGGCGGGCGAGAATATCGGCCTGGCGGCCTTGGGTTTCCTGCTCACCGGCGTCGGCTTGCCGCTGCTCACCATCGTCGCCCTGGCCCGGGTCGGCGGCGGCATGGCACTGCTCACCGCGCCGCTGGGCAGGCGCGCCGGGATGCTGTTTGCGGTGGCGGTGTACCTGGCCATCGGACCGCTATTCGCCACGCCGCGTACTGCGGTGGTGTCCTTCGAGATGGCGGTGGCGCCGTTTACCGGCAATTCGGCTATGCCACTGCTGATCTACAGCCTGGCGTATTTCGCGGCGGTGCTGTTCCTGGCGCTCAACCCGGGGCAACTGGTCAATCGTATCGGCAAATTCATTGCGCCGGTGCTCTTGGCGTCGCTCCTGGTTCTGGGGGGCGCGGCATTGCTGATGCCTGCCGGCGAGATTGGCCAGGTTGCCGCCGACTATCAGGCGGCGCCCTTCGTCCAGGGCTTCCTGCAAGGCTACCTGACCATGGATACCCTTGGCGCGCTGGTGTTCGGCATCGTGATTGCCACGGCGATCCGCGACCGCGGGGTGACCGATGGCGCATTGATCACCCGCTATTCGGTGATTGCCGGACTGATTGCGGCCGCGGGGCTGTCGCTGGTGTACCTGGCATTGTTCTACCTGGGGGCGACCAGCCAGGGTATTGCCGGTGAAGCGCAGAATGGCGTACAAGTCCTCACCGCCTATGTCCAGTACACATTCGGTACCGCCGGCAGCCTGCTGTTGGCAGTGGTGATCACCCTGGCTTGCCTGACTACGGCAGTGGGCCTGCTGACGGCCTGTGGCGAGTTTTTCAGCAGCCTGCTGCCGCTGTCCTACCGGGTGGTTGTGGTGGTGTTCGCTCTGTTCAGTCTGCTGGTGGCCAATCAGGGCCTGACCCAGTTGATCAGTATCTCGGTACCGGTGCTGGTGGGGCTCTATCCGCTGGCTATCGTGCTGATTGCATTGAGCCTGCTGGACAATCTGTGGTTGTCGCCGCGCCGGGTATTCGTCCCGGTGATGACGGTGGCCCTGGTCTTCGGTCTGGTCGATGGCTTCGCTGCCGCGGGCTTCAGTCAGTTGCTGCCATCATTGTTCAGCGAGTTGCCGCTGGCTGGCCAGAGCCTCGGCTGGCTGCTGCCGGTGTTGCTGACCTTGCTCCTGGCGGCGGCGCGGGATCGGGTGTTGGGCAGACGGCGTGCGGCAATGGCTTGATCCTTGCCGGCTAACCCAAAGGCCACCTGCAACAGGCGGCCTTTTTGTTAACCAGCGTAGAGCCGCTGCTGGCTATAATCGGCGCTGGCCAACAAGGAGTCCCTATGCCGATCGATGACTATTACCTGGCGCATCTGCTCGCCGTCTGCTGGTTCGTGATCTGCTGGGTCGGCTACAGTCGTTACGCGCTGTACAAAGGGCGCACCACGCCTTGCCTGGCCAGCGTTCTGCATCTCTACCGCGAGGATTGGATGCGCCGCATGCTGTTGCGCGAAAACCGCATCGCCGATGCCAATGTGATCGGCAATCTGGAGCGTAACGCCTCGTTCTTCGCCTCCAGTACCCTGATCATTCTTGCCGGTATCCTCACCGTGTTGGGTGCCTCCGATCGTGCGGTGTCGTTGCTGGCCGACTTGCCCTTCGTGCAGGCGGCCAGTCGCGAGATGTCCGAGGTCAAGTTGCTGTGCCTTGGGGTGGTGTTCGTCTACGCCTTCTTTACCTTCAGTTGGTGCATGCGCCAGTACAATTTCGCCGCCGTGTTGGTCGGTTCGGCGCCGATGCTGGGCGAGCGGCATGTCACCGAGCAGGAGCGCAGATCGTTTTCCGAGCGTACCGCGCGGGTGATCTCGATGGCGGCCAACCAGTTCAACTACGGTTTGCGTGCCTATTACTTTGGCATGGCGACGTTGTCCTGGTTTATCAATCCCTGGTTCTTCATTGCGGTGACCACCGGCGTGGTATTGGTGCTCTACCGCCGCGAGTTCCATTCCGATGTACTTGAAGTGATGGTCTATACCCAGACTGCAATGGTCGAGCCGGCCAAGGAGAAGGGCGAATGAGTTTGTCATTTTGGTGCGTTTTTATCAGCGCGCTGCTGATCTTTCTGGCCAAGGCGCCAGTAGCCAGGGCCATGCAGCAGGAGAGCGGGGTGTACGACAATCATCACCCGCGCAGCCAGCAAGCCCGGCTGACCGGTTTCGGCGCGCGGGCGTTGGCGGCCCACCTGAACAGCTTCGAGGCCTTCCCGCTGTTTGCCGTGGGCGTGCTGATGGCCCATGTCACCCAGACCCATGGGGTGCTGGTGGATGTACTGGCGCTGACGTTCGTGGTTTCGCGGGTGCTGTATCTTCTGTTCTATTGGGCGGATATGCACTGGCAGCGCAGCCTGGTGTGGGGGGTGGGCTTGCTGTGCAGCCTGCTGCTGATGCTGACTCCAGCCTTGTAATAACTGCAGAAACGCCAAGGCCCGCATAAGGCGGGCCTTGGCGTTGAACGGGTCACCGGCATCTCGGATGGCGTGATCCGCGATCGCTTGCGATCTTTGCCGGTGATCGGTTTAGTCTTCCATCACTTCATCTGCTTTTTGTTCGATGGCATCACCGGTATCTTCGGCCGCGTTACCCATGGATTCAGCCGCTTCCGAGACTGACTCCTTGGCCGATTCCATCTTGTCCTCCGGCGTTTTTTCGCAGGCGGCCAGCGCCAGGACGGCAGCGAGAAGCAGGGTATAGGTAAATGGCTTTTGCACGGTCAGAACTCCTTGTGGATATTTAGGATGGCTGAGTTGCCCCAGGCATAGCCCATTCGAGCATGACCCGTTTGACTAAGTTCCCCGCCCATTGCTGGATAAGTGTTCCCCTCTACTACTATGACGATGTGCCGTGGCCCAGCGAGGCGCTATCATTCGCGCCCTTTGTGCCGTTGTGGTGGGACTGATTCGATGAGCAATACCCTCATTCTCGAGCAGGCGCAGCGCTTCCTGGCGGCGCTGCGTCATTGCCAGGTGCTCGGACTCCAGGTGCATGACGCCAGTCCCCTCGGTTTGACCCTGCGCTTGCCCTATAGCAGGCAGATAGTGGGTGATCCGGAGTCCGGGGTGATTCACGGTGGTGCGATAACGACCCTGATGGATACCACCTGTGGCATTTCAACCGTTTGTGCGCTGGCCAAGTTCGAGGTTTGCCCAACCCTCGATTTGCGCATCGACTACATGCACCCGGCCGAGCCGAACAAGGACGTGTTCGGTTTTGCCGAGTGCTATCGGGTTACGCCGAATATCATCTTCACCCGCGGTTATGCCTATCAAGACGACCCGGCGCAGCCGATTGCCCACGTAGTCGGGACTTTCATGCGCATGGGCAAGGGCGTGGCGGGCGACAAACAGCTCAAGCGTGACATTCAAGGGGCTGGGCATGAGTGACCTGGAACTCAATCAGCGGGTATCCCAAGCCCATGAAAGCGGCGATTATGACGCGCTGATCAGCCTGATGCCTTATGCCAAATTGCTCGGCATGCAATGCCTGCGGCTGGGCGAAGACATGGTATTCCGCTTGCCGGCCAACCAGGACAACATCGGCAACCCGATCCTGCCGGCACTGCACGGCGGAGTGATCGCCGGTTTCATGGAACATGCCGCCATGCTCCATCTGTTGATGTTCATGGGTATTCCACATTTGCCGAAAATCATCGACTTCTCGATAGATTACCTGCGCGCGGGTCATTATCGTGACACCTATGCCCAGTGCCAGGTGTGGCGACAAGGTCGGCGCGTCGCCAACGTGGCAATTACGGCCTGGCAAACCAATCAAACCGAGCCTATTGCCACGGCGCGGGCGCACTTCAAGGTCGACGAGCCTTGAGTCCGCCAGGGCTATCGGACCTGCTCGGTATTTCTAGTTAAGGAATTTGAATGGAAGCGTTGCTGATCCTCGGTGGCTTGCTGCTGATTCTGGCCGGACTGGTCTGGTTGGTGATGCGCGCCTTCGGTACGGGGCTGCTGTGGGGCTGGGCGAGTCTGCTGCCGCCGTTCACGCTGTTGTATGTGCTGCGCCACTGGGGCAGTGCGCGGCAGGCGGTGGGGCTCAGTGCCCTGGGATTTATCCCGCTGATCGTCGGCCTGACCCTGCTTGCCAGCCAGGATTCACAGCGCCTGCATGCGTTGTTGAGCATGCAGTGGCTCAAGCCGGAGGCGCAGACCCCGGCGGACTTGTCCATCGAGTTGCACGGCGAGTTGAATGGCCAGCCTTTTGTGCCGCAGCAGGGCGAATTGCTCGGCAGTGTGCTCAGCCTGCGCGAAGGCCAGGATTTTTTTGCCCGCCGCGAACTGGTCATCCGCCTGCCGCAGCCGGTGACCGGCGCCTTGCGCCTGGATGTGTTGCCTGGCGACCAAGGCCCGCTGCCGGAAATCGAAGTGAGCTGGTTGCTGCCGGAGCAGGATCTGCCCGAGGCGCGGCGACTGAGCCATGGCTACACCCTGCACCTGAACCTGCAACCTGTGCCGCCGAACAAGCTGGCTGGCGATTTTCATCTGGTGCTGCCGGCACAGTACAAAACCATCCTGAGCGGTCGGCTCGAGCTGTTCCGCGATGGCTTGCGTTATCGCGACGGCCGAGTCGATCGGCATATCGACTCCACCGATACCCTGGCCTATGTCATCGAGGACTATCTGCAGCGGCGTTTCGCCAGTCGTTCGGTGCAGTTGGCTGAGATGCCGCCGGTAATGCTGCCGGCTGACAGGTTGGAGCTGACGGTCGAGGCGCAGATCAATGGGCAGCCACAGCGCCTGCCGATCCTGCTGAACAAGACCGCGTCCCGTGGCTGGGCGGTCGAGGCCGATCGCTTTGCCGCATTGCCGGAACGGGCGGCTGTGGTGGCAGCGCCGCAAGCGGACATCGCGCCAGTCGCAACGGCGAGCAGCGAGCGTATCAGCCGTCCGTTGGATCGGCGTCTGCGTTTCGGCCTCGATGGTCTGCTGCGCAGCCCGAGCCGCTACGAGAATCTGGCCATGCGCGTATTGACCACGCGCGGCAGTACGGCTGAGGGGCGTTTTCAGGGGGTCGACCAGGAAGGGCGCATCGTCCTGCGCCAGCGTCTGAGCGGTTCGGGCGCGGCCAGCTACGCCTTGCGCCCCGAGGAAATCAGCACGATCGAGCTGCTGGAACCCTGAGCGGCGGTGAGACGCTCGTCTACTGCGGCCGTCTCCTGACGCCCGCGGTGAGCGCCTGGAGACGCTCTCGCTGCGGCGCTCGATATTTTCACAACCGCCGAGACGCTTGGCCAACTACTTGAAATCCTGAAGCTTGCCCCCATCTGCATGACATCCGCCGGATTCCGGCCTAGTCACCAATGTGGAGTTAGACGACCATGAGTGTGGAAACTCAAAAAGAAACCCTGGGCTTCCAGACCGAGGTGAAGCAACTGCTGAACCTGATGATTCATTCGCTGTATTCCAACAAGGAAATTTTCCTTCGCGAATTGATCTCCAACGCCTCGGATGCCACCGACAAGCTGCGCTTCGAGGCGCTGGCCAAGCCCGAGCTGCTGGAAGGTGGCGCCGCGCTGAAGATTCGCATCAGTTTCGACAAGGAAGCCAAGACCGTCACCCTCGAGGACAACGGCATCGGCATGAGCCGCGAGGACGCGATCACCCACCTTGGCACCATTGCCAAGTCCGGCACCGCCGACTTCCTCCAGCATCTGTCCGGCGACCAGAAGAAGGACTCGCACCTGATCGGTCAGTTCGGCGTGGGCTTCTATTCGGCCTTTATCGTCGCTGACAAGGTCGATGTGTTCAGCCGTCGCGCCGGTCTGGCGGCCAGTGAAGGCGTGCATTGGGCGTCGAAGGGCGAGGGCGAGTTCGAGATCGCCACCGTCGACAAGGCCGAGCGCGGCACCCGTATCGTCCTGCACCTGAAGAAGGGTGAAGAAGAGTTCGCCGACGGTTGGCGCCTGCGCAACATCATCAAGAAATACTCCGACCATATCGCCCTGCCGATCGAACTGCCGAAAGAGGCTGTTGCTTCTCAGGAGAGCGGTGAAGAGGCTGACAAGCCGGCCGAAGTCGAGTGGGAAACCGTCAACCGCGCCAGCGCGCTGTGGACCCGTCCACGTGCCGAGGTCAAGGACGAGGAATACCAGGAGTTCTACAAGCACGTCGCCCATGACTTCGACAACCCGCTGGCCTGGAGTCACAACAAGGTCGAGGGCAAGCTTGAATACACATCCTTGCTCTATGTCCCGGGGCGGGCGCCGTTCGACCTGTACCAGCGTGATGCCTCCAAGGGCCTCAAGCTGTATGTGCAGCGCGTGTTCATCATGGATCAGGCCGACGAGTTCCTGCCGTTGTACCTGCGCTTCATCAAGGGTGTGGTCGACTCCAACGACCTGTCGCTGAACATCTCCCGCGAGATCCTGCAGAAGGATCCGGTGATCGACTCGATGAAGTCGGCGCTGACCAAGCGCGTACTGGACATGCTGGAAAAACTGGCGAAGAACGATCCCGAGCAGTACAAGGCGTTCTGGAAGAACTTCGGCCAGGTGCTCAAGGAAGGTCCGGCGGAAGATTTCGCCAACAAGGAGAAGATCGCCGGTTTGCTGCGTTTCGCCGCCACCAGCAGCGACGCGGGCGAGCAGAGCGTGGCCCTGGCCGACTACATCGGGCGGATGAAGGAAGGCCAGGACAAGATCTACTACCTCTCCGGCGAATCCTACGCCCAGGTGAAGAACAGCCCGCACCTGGAAGTGTTCCGCAAGAAAGGCATCGAGGTGCTGCTGCTCACCGACCGCATCGACGAGTGGCTGATGAGCTACCTCACCGAGTTCGATGGCAAGCACTTCGTCGACGTCGCCCGTGGCGACCTGGACCTGGGCAAGCTGGATTCCGAAGAGGACAAGCAGGCTCAGGAAGAAGTGGCCAAGGCCAAAGAAGGCCTGGCCGAGCGCCTGAAAGCCGCGCTGGGCGAGCAGGTGGCGCAGGTGCGGGTCTCCCATCGTCTGACCGACTCGCCGGCGATCCTCGCCATCGGTGAGCAGGACTTGGGCTTGCAGATGCGCCAGATTCTCGAAGCCAGCGGGCAGAAGGTGCCGGAATCCAAGCCGATCTTCGAGTTCAACCCCAACCATCCGCTGATCGAGAAGCTGGATGCCGAGCCGGACGAAGAGCGTTTCGCCGACCTCAGCCACATCCTCTTCGACCAGGCGGCGCTGGCGGCCGGTGACAGCCTGAAAGATCCGGCGGCCTACGTGCAGCGACTGAACAAGCTGCTGGTCGAACTCTCGGCCTGATAACGGCAGTGGCCTGATACCTGTAGTAATGAAAAAAGCCCGCTTATGCGGGCTTTTTTCATCGTGGTGCCCGTTCAGGCGCTACTGTTTGAGGGGTACCCACTGAACAGGAGCAGTTCGATGCACAAATCACTCATACCCCTGGCGCTGGCCGGCCTGGTCGGTGTCGCCGAAGCTGCGGTGGTGGTCAAGCCGGTGCCTTACGAGATCGATGGTGAGGCCTTCGAAGGGATGCTGATCTATGACGATGCAGTGACCAGTCCGCGGCCCGGGTTGGTCATGGTGCCGGACTGGCTGGGGGTGACCGAGAGCTCGGCGAAGCAGGCCGAACTCGTCGCGGGCGACAAGTACGTGGTGTTCATGGCCGACATGTACGGCAAGGCGGTACGCCCGAGCAATGCGCAGGAGGCGGGAGCGGCGGCCGGAGCGGTGCGCGGCGACCGGGCCTTGATGCGCAAGCGCGCCCAGGCCGCGGTCGAGGCACTCAAGGCGCAGGCGGATCAGGTGGCCCTGGATAGCGGCAAGCTGGGCGCCATCGGCTTCTGTTTCGGCGGCGGTGCGGTGCTCGAGCTGGCCCGTTCGGGCGCCGGTCTGCAAGGTTTCGTGTCCTTCCATGGCAATCTGGATACGCCGAACCCGGCCGATGCGCAGAACATCAAGGCGCCGGTACTGGTGCTGCATGGCGCCGACGACCCGTCGGTGCCGCCGGAGCAGGTCGAGGGTTTCATCGCCGAGATGAAAGCGGCGAACACCGATTGGCAACTGGTCAGCTATGGCGGTGCGGTGCATTCCTTTACCAATCCGCAGGCCAATACTCCGGGTCGCAATCAGTACCATCCGCAGGTGGCGGCGCGGTCCTATCGGGCGATGAACGATCTGTTCGCGGAAGTCTTCGCCCAATAAGCCGTAAGCGGGAAGGCCAGGCGGCCTTCCCGCATCCTCGTTTACATTTCAGGCAGTACGGCGATATCGATGATATTGCCCGGCAGGCCGGCGACCTCGCCCAGGGTGGTTGGCTTGCCGCTGGCCAGGCCCAGGGTGTGCAGCGTGGTACCGGTCAGCAGGTAGGCGGTGTTGCCACCCTTGCCGTCGCTGCCTATATCCAGGGCCGGGTTCTGCAGACCATCGACGATCTTGCCAACGGCTTGCTGGATGCCGTCGTTAGGCGGATTTTGCAGCATCAGGCTGCTGCTGGCCATGTCGACGTTGTACAGCGAAGTAGCCTGGGTGCCGGCATAGGAGTTGGTGTAGGCCCCAGCTGCCACTTGTGCACTTTTACCTGCATAGGCACCGTCAGCCGCGTAGGCCACTGAACCATCGACCACCACCTCACCGGTTTCGACATTGACCCGGAAGTTGGTGCCGTCGGCGGCCAACATGCGCAGTTTGTCGGCAACCGGATTGAAATCGATGACCGCCTGACCGCTGCCGGGCAGCTGCTTGTTCAGGCTGGTCGCCTTGCTGGCCGCGCCCGTGGCCAGGTCCAGGGTATAGAGCTGGTTGTCACTGCCCAGCCCATAGAGCACGCCGTTGGCTGGGCGCACATCGATGCCGCGCAGTGGGCTGGGGCTGTCGGCGGGCATGGTGGCGGTGATTGCCAGGCTGGCGCTGTCGATCTTGAACAGCTGGCCATCGGCACTCAGTGCCAGCAGCGTGGCGGCGCTGGCAGTGCCGGCGGCCAGGCTGAGGGTGGCAGTGGCAACGGCAGTGGTCAGCAGGGTATTGAGCCTGTTCATAAGCGTCCTCTCATCTGTGGTTATCCAGCATCGATGCAAGGCCGGATAAGGCCGGCCTTGCAGGTGCCTCGATGAAACACCTGATAGCTATACCCACGAGAGCGCGCCTGGATGTCGCCGCCTGAAAATAAATTCGGCGGCGTGCTCAAAGTCAGTTGGCCGAGGCTATCACCGCGCGGCCGATATACAGCACCTTGCCGGTTGGCCGGTCCTCGGGCGAGCCTCCGGCCGGTTCCAGGGTCAGTTCGAACAGTTGGCCGGGTTGTACCGCACCAATCTGTTCGGCGGACAGCTGCAATGGCTTACCCGGTTCGACCAGGCCCAGGGAGCGCGGACCGATGGCCGGATCGATCAACGTCCAGAATTGTACGGAACGGTCGGCGGGGATCTGATCCTGCAGCAGCGGTTGCAGGCGCAGGCTGCCATTGCCATCGATATGCACCACCCAGCCTGGCTTGGCCGCCTCACCCGGAGCCTGCAGCACCACGGTGTAGCTGCTGACGACGCTGTCGCTGCGCCATAGCTCAGGCAGCAGGGCGGCGATCAGCGCCAGCGCCAGGGCGGCGCTGGTAAGTCGCCAGGTGGTCAGGCTCTGCCACCAGGCCAGCCAGCCGCTCACGCGACTGACCGCCGGGGTCAGCCCGAGGCTGTCCTGCAGGCGCTGCCACAACTGCGCGGAGGGTGCCTGCGGCGGCAACTGGTCGCTCAGCTCGAGAAAGTGCTGCTGCCATTGCAGGGCCATTTGCGCGGCTTCGGCATCCTGCTCAATCAGCTCGCGGACTTCCTTGGCCTCGGCCTCGTCGAGCAGGCCCAGAACGTATTCGCCGATCAATGCGCGGCGTTCGGCAGGTTGCTGCGTAATCATGCTTGCAAACACTCCTGCAGTGCGCGCAGACCGGCGCGGATACGGCCCTTGATGGTGCCCAGCGGGGTGGTCAAGCGGTTGGCGATCTGTTCATGGGTCAGGCCACGGTAGAAGGCCAGCAGAATCGGGTGACGGCGGTTGCGCTCGATACCCTGCAGGCAACGATGCAGCTGCTGCTGTTCGCCCCGTTGCTCCAGCAGCTCGGCGGCCTGCGGGCTGTCGTCGGCGGCGCGTTCGATAAAGTCGTCATCCATTTCCACCGTGCGGCCACGGCTGCGCAGCTGGTTCAGGGCGCGGTAGCGCAGGATGCTGTAGATCCAGGCGCGGCCGCTGCCAAGCGCCCGCTGAAAGCGCTGGGCATTGCGCCAGATCTGCACAAAGGCATCGTGCACACAGTCCTCAGCCTGATCACGGCGGCCGAGCAGGGTGATGGCCAGCCCGAGCATCTGCGCGGCCTCCTGTTGATAGAGCGCCTGGAATGCCCGCTCATCCTGCCGGGCGCAGTCTTCCAGACGGCTTTCGTAATCGAACAGCGGCTGCGCCATGCACAGGGTTCCTGAGTGTGTGAGCGTGCCAAGGGTTATACCCGAGCACCTGCTGTTTGGATGTCGCGGGAGTGCAACAAATCTTCTCCGTCAGCGTGGCAGCTCGATTCGCGCGGTCTCGCCTGGCACCGTTGGCCAGTCCTGCGCGGCCCAGCGTTGGCGCGCCTGGTCGATCAGTGCCGGGTCGCTGGCGACGAAGTTCCAGTCGATCCGTCGCGGCCCCAGGGATTGGCCGCCGATCATTACCAGATGGCTTTCGCCGCAGGCGCTGAGGGTGAAGGTTTCGCCCTCGGGTAGTACCGCCAGTGTGTGCAGTGGCAGGGGCTGATCATCCAGCAAGGCTTCGCCGTCGATCAGGTACAGCGCCCGCTGTGGGTGCTCGGCGGGAATCGCCAGGCTGGCGCCGGCGGCCAGCCTGAGTTCGGCATACAGGGTCGGTGAGCGTACCGGCACCGGCGACTGCAGGCAGAAACCCTTGCCGGCGATCAGGCGGATCTGCACGCCCATGGCCTCGCTGTGCGGCAGGCTGTCGGCGATATAGTGGCTGTAACTCGGCTCGCCCTGTTCCTCCGTCTCGGGCAGGGCCAGCCAGACCTGCAGGCCATGCAGACGCGAGCCGCGCTGGTGCAGCGCCGCCGGAGTCCGTTCGACATGCGCCACGCCGTGGCCGGCGGTCATCCAGCTGACTTCGCCGGGCTTGACCAGTTGATCCGAGCCGAGGCTGTCCTTGTGCTGCAGTTGGCCCTCGAACAGGTAGGTGAGGGTGGACAGGCCGATATGCGGGTGCTGGTCGATATTCAGGCCGCGGCCGGGCGGATAGTCGTGCTCGAGGATATGGTCGAAGAATACGAAGGGGCCGACGCTGCGGCACTTGGCCGACGGCAGCGGGCGCAGGATCGGCTGGCCGGCGATCTTCTCCGGGTGCGGTTGGATCAGCAGCAGGCCGGTTGCATTGCGAGTGGCGCTCATGGCAACTCCGGGGATGGAATATGGCTAAGCTGCCAGCCTAGTCCATCGCTGCGGTTGCAGGCCAGCGCCGACAGAGCGTGACTGGGGTGCGGAAATTATCGCTGGCCGAGCCGCTCCAGCCCCGGACTATTCATCCTGGGGTCGTGGGCCACGCCTGCGCGCTCGCTGAACTTGCCGGGTAGCTGCCGGGTCTACCCAGACCATGCTGTCAGGAGGACACCGCTGTGCATCTTCTACGTTCGAGCTTGATCCTGTTCCTCGTGCTGGCCGCGAGCGGTGCGTACTCGCGCGAGTATCGCTACAGCGATGCCCATCTGCATTACGTCGATTTTTTCCAGGAAAGCGCCGGCATGGACCAGCTGCTCGCGCGCATGGCCGAGGCCAATGTCGAGCATGTGATGCTCTCGGGGATCCCGGTGGCGAAGAAATGGGACGAGAACGAACCCAAGCGCCCGCGTTACTACGCCGGTGACGACGCCAATGCCTATTGGTACAGCGCCACCGATGGGCTGATCGCGCATGCCTACAAGCAGCTGCCGACCGAGCAGCGCCGGCGCTTTCATCCCTTCCTCTCCGGCTTCAACCCCAGCGACATGAACGCCGATGCGCATATTCGTCGCATGCTCGAAATGGATCCCGGCCTGTGGCAGGGCATCGGCGAAATATTCACCCGGCACGACGACCTGACCGCGCTGATCCACGGCGAGGCGCCGCGGGCCGACAACGAGGCGCTGGCGCGGGTCTACCATCTGGCCGCCGAATACGACTTGCCGGTGATGCTGCATTCCAACATCACCTCCAAGCGCGAGCGTAACCCACTGTACTTGCCGGAAATGGAAGCGCCGCTGCGCAATCATCCGCATGTGCGCTTCATCTGGGCGCATGCCGGTACCAGCCTGGAAATACATCGGCATCAAGAAAAGCTGGATTTCCTCCTGGCGACCCTCGATCGCATGCTCGAAGCCTACCCGAACCTGTATATCGATCTGTCCTGGAGCATGCTCAGACCCTATCTGCTGGATGAGCAGGGCAAGCCCGACCCGGACTGGTTGAAACTGGTCAGGCGCTATCCCGAGCGGTTCATGCTCGGCTCCGACGTGGTGGGCCGCTTCGACAGCATGGGCGAGTACATGCGCGGGTTCGAGCCGTTCCTCGATGCCTTGCCCGCCGAGGTAGCGCACAAGGTCGCGCTGGACAACTTCCTAGCCATCCTGCCGCGCAAGGTGCGCGGTGAACTCGAGCAGTAGCTTGTCATTCGCCTGTCACACGGGTGTCATAGGCTCGCGCAATCCCAAACAAGGAGCGCGACATGCAATACACCCGTTTCAGTGCGCTGGCCGCATTCATACTGACGGCCGGCCTGGTGCAGGCCGAGGTGCGGGTCGAGGGCCCTGTGGAATACGGTATCTTTGCCAGCCAGTACCAGGACTTCAAGCCGGGCGAGCGGGTCTTGACCCGCAGCAATCAGCAGATCGAGCGCACTGAGGTGATCCCGGCCAAGCTCGGCAGCAAGTTCGGTATGCGCTATACCCTGGTCGGTAAAACCGTCGACGGCGCCCCCTTGACCCTGCTCTACCTGACGCCCGGTGTCACCACGCCCGACGGCAAGCGTCACGACAAGTTTGCCGTGGTGCAGGCGCTGGTGCCCGGAGCACCCCAGGACGTCATGGCCTTCGAGTTCAGCGAGCCCCATGAAATCGTGCCGGGCGAGTGGCATTTCATGGTGTTCCAGAATGATCGCAAGCTGGCCGAGCAGCGCTTTCAGGTGCGCTGATGGTTGCCCGCCAAATCAGGCCAGGCTGCTGTGCAGTTGGGTGCCGTTGAGCAGGTTGTCGGCCAGCGGACAGCGGCGCTCGATCTCGTCGAGCAGCGCCTGTTTCTGTTCACGGTCGAGGTCGGCGTCGATCTCGACCTTGACCCGTAGTGCCTGGAACCCGGGGCGCACGTCATCGCGCCGGCCGAGCAGGCCGTCGGGGTCGTAGTCGGCCTCGATCTCGAAGCGCATGCCGCGCAGTTCGATCTTCTGCTGATGGGCGATGTAGCGGCCCAGGGTGCCGAAGCAGCCGGCGACCGCCGCCAGGACGATATCCAGCGGGGTGGGGCCCAGGCCCTGACCGCCGGCATGCGCGGGCTGGTCCATGACCACGCGATAATCGCCGCATTGCACCTCGATGCTCATGCCGGCATGCATTTGCCCATGGGCGCTGATGGTTTTGATCGTCATGCCTGATCCCTCATCGTTCTGCGGTTTTCGTTGCCTGCAGCATAGGACGGCCCGAGCCGGAGACTTTGATCCCGGTCAAGCTAGTCGCAATGCCCCAGCAGGCCGTTCGGCCAATAGCCTGACGCGCCGCGCCTCTGGCTGGCTATGCTGTGAGGAGCGGCGGGTCGGCGAGGGTGCGGGCATGCAGGAGGGCACACAGATCCTGGTGGTGGACGATGATGGCGAGGTGCGCCAGTTACTCGAAGACTACCTTGGCGGACATGGCTATCAGGTGCGCACCTGTGCCGACAGCACGGGCATGCGCCAGGCCCTGCAGGCTGGCAGCCCCGACCTGGTCTTGCTGGATGTCGGCCTGCCTGGTGAGGATGGCCTGAGCCTGGCGCGCTTTCTGCGCGAACACCATGACCTGCCGGTGATCATGATTTCCGGGGCCGGCAGTGCGCTCGACCGGATCATCGGCCTGGAGGTGGGCGCCGACGACTACCTGGCCAAGCCCTTCGATCCGCGCGAGCTGCTGGCCCGGGTGAAAACCGTGTTGCGTCGCTATCGGCGTACGGCGGTGAGGGAGGCCGGCGCCGAGAGCGAGGAGGGCATCCGTCTGGGCCGCTATCGTCTCGATCTGCAACGCCGGCAGCTGTACGACGAGCAGGGTCATGAAGTCGAACTGACCGCCATGGAGTTCGATCTGTTGCAGGCGTTCGCTCAGCGACCCAATCGCCCGCTGTCGCGTGACCAGTTGCTCAACCTGACGCAGAACCGTGACTGGAACCCTTACGACCGCTCCATCGATATCCGTATCGCCCGTCTACGCCGCAAGCTGGAAGACGACCCGGAAAAGCCGCAGATCATTCGCACCCTGCGTGGCGTGGGCTACATGCTGGTAGTCGGCCCGCCACATTGAGCCGGGAGCTGGTGAGGGCGTGTTACCTGAGGTAGAGGGGCGTCGGTCGGGGTTTTTTCACGACCATCGGCCTCTGTTTCAATTGTTTCAGTCTGGTTGTCGAGCGCCGTGCCAGCAGCGGCGCTTCCTATACTCAGGACACAGTACTCGTGCGGAGATGCAGCATGACCCAACCGGTTCCGGCACTGGTGGCCAGTGCCCTGGATCATCCGTTACGGCAGATCGTCGATAACAGCAGTGCGGTGATCTACATCAAAGATCTGCAGGGCCGCTATCAACTGGTCAACCGTGCCTTCGAGCGGTTCTTCCAGCTGAGCGCCGAGCAGGTTCTGGGCCGCAGCGATCACGAGCTGTTTCCCGCCACCGTCGCCGACGCCCTGCGCAACAATGACCTGTGTGTGACCAGCCTTGGCCATTCCATCGAGTTCGAGGAACAACTGATCCTGCAGGACCGTTCCTGGGTCTATCTGTCGAGCAAGTTTCCCCTGTGCGACGAGCAGGGGCAGGTCATCGCCGTATGCGGCATCTCCACCGACATCAGCGAGCGCAAACGCGTCGAGGAGGCGTTGCGGCATGTCGCCCTGGGCGTCAGCGCCGCCACCGGAGAGGCGGTATTCGAAGCCATTGCGCGCTATATGGCACGTTCGCTGCGCGCCGATTTCGCCTTCGTCAGTCGCGTCAATGACGGCGTGCCGTTGACGTTGACGACCCTGGCGCTCTATTACGCGGGCAAGCTGCACGGCAACGTCACCTACGAACTGCCGGGTACGCCCTGCGAGGCGGTGTTCAACAAGGCCTTCCACTTCGTCGACAGTGGGTTGTTCGAACGCTACCCGGATGACGACGTGCTGTCGGCTTTTGCGGTCGACAGCTATGCCGGTTATCCGCTGTTCGCCAGCGATGGCAGGCCGTTGGGTCTGATTGCGGCGGGCCGTTGTGGGCCTATGCAGGATCGCAGTCGGGTGGAATCGATCCTGCGCATCTTCTCGGTACGGGCTGCCGCCGAGTTGCAGCGTCTGGATGCCGAGGCCAGTTATCGCTCGATCTTCGAGGCGTCCGCGGATGCGATATTCGTTCATGACCTGAACAGCTTTGCCCTGGTGGACATCAATCCACGGGCTTGCGAGATCTACGGTTACGCTTATGAGGAAATGCTGCGCCTGGACAACGAAGTGTTCAGTGCCGGCTATTCACCCTATACCGGCGCAGATGCCCTGCGCTGGCTGGCCCGGGCCCGCGATGAAGGACCGCAGCGCTTCGAGTGGCTCAGGCGCAACCGCGATGGCAGCCTGCACTGGGATGAGGTATTTCTCAAGCGAGCGAGCATCGCCGGCATCGACCGGATTCTCGCCTTTACCCGCGAGATCAGCCAACGCAAGGAGGCCGAGAGTGCCCTGCGCGCCAGCGAGCAGCAGTACCGCACCATCGTTAGCTGTGCGCTGGACTGCATCATCGGCATGGATTCCCAAGGGCGCATCACCACCTTCAATCCGGCTGCCGAACAGTGTTTCGGCTATACGGCTGGTGAAGTGCTGGGGCAGTCGCTGGCCGAATTGCTGATCCCCGCGCGCCATAGACATGCCCATCGCCTTGGCTTGCAGCGCTTTCTGGAGACGGGGCAGGGGGCGTTTCTCGGCCGACGGGTGGAAGTCTGTGCGCAGCGCGCCGATGGCCAGGAGTTTCCTGCCGAGCTGGCGATCTCGGTGGTGCAAGGTGCCGAAGGACCGCAGATTATCGGCTTTCTGCGTGATATCACCGAGCGTCAGCAGGCCGAGTCCCAGCGCGCAGAACTGGAACAACAGTTGCGCCAGGCCCAGCGCATGGAAGCCATAGGTCACCTGACCGGAGGCATCGCCCATGATTTCAACAACCTGCTGACCAGCATGCTCGGCTACACGGTGATGGCTGAGGAGTTGGCGGAAAAGCAGGGCGATGAGCGCTTGGGCCGTTATTTGAGCCGTGTGCAATACTCGGCGGAAAAGGCCCGCGATCTGATCCAGCAAATGCTTACCTTCAGCCGCGGCAGTCGTGGTCAGCCACAGCCAGTGGCGCTGGGCACGCTGATCGGCGAGTTCCGTCAGTTGTTGCAATCCACCCTGCCAACCAGCATGGAAATCGAGATGAGCCTGGCCCGGGATCTGCCGCCAGCCATGGTCGATCCGGTGCAGCTGGAGCAGGTGTTGATGAACCTGTGCATCAATGCCCGCGATGCCATGGGCAGCGTCGGTCGGCTGCAGATTACCCTGCAGCGGGTCGTCCAGCCGCGCAATACCTGTGCCTCCTGCCAGCAGGCGTTCAATGGCGACTACCTGATGCTGTCGGTGCGGGATACCGGCCCCGGCATCAGCGGGCCGGTTCAACTGCACATGTTCGAACCGTTCTTCACCACCAAGGCGCCCGGACAGGGCAGCGGCATGGGGCTGTCCATGGTGCATGGCATCGTGCATGAGTATGGCGGGCATATCCTGCTGGACAGCCGCGCGGGCGAGGGTGCCAGTTTCAAGGTGTTGATTCCGCCGCTGGTGCAGGCGGCCACTCAGGTGTCTACGGGCAGCTCGACCCTGCTCCAGGACAGCCACCAGGGCCGTTTGCGCGGGCGGGTCGCGGTGGTCGACGACGAGAGCATGGTGGCCGAGTTCATGGCCGAACGTCTGAGCCAATGGGGGCTCGACGTGTGCCTGTGGTGCGATGCCGAGCAGGCCTCTGAGCAGCTGCTCAGCGATCCATATGCCTGGGATCTGGTGATTCTCGACCAGTGCATGCCCCGCCTGACGGGGCTGCAGTTGGCCCGCCGTCTGTTGGCCGCTCGTGGCGACCTGCCGATTGCGCTCTATACCGGTTTCAGCGAGCAACTCGACGAAACCGAGGTGTTGGCCCAGGGTATTCGTGCGCTGATGCGCAAGCCCCTGGATCAGGCTCGGCTGCATGCCTGGCTGCGCACGATTCTGCCCAGTGACAGCGACTGAGAGGCTGAGAAGAAATCGCTCGCCCGACGGCCTTCGATATTTTTCCAGCCTCTGAAACCACGCGCATACAAAGGCTAAACATGCCGCCATCGTACAGATACAGACCCGGCGCAATCTGACCTCGACTGCAAACAGTCTTGCAGCTACCCCCAATCGAGGCAGGACCATAACCATGAAACGCTTTGCGATCTTTCTCTACGGCGTCGGCAGTTATGCCGTATTCTTCGCCACTTTCCTGTACGCCATTGCCTTCGTTGGCAATTTTCCTGTGGTGCCGCGGAGCATTGACGGGATCCCCGAAATGGCTTTCGGCAACGCCCTGGTGATCAATATGTTGCTGCTGGCGGTGTTTGCCATCCAGCACAGTGTGATGGCCCGGCCGGCCTTCAAGTCCTGGTGGACGCGGTTCATTCCCCAGGAGGCGGAACGCAGCACCTATGTGCTGCTCTCCAGCCTGGCGCTGATCGCCTTGTTCTACTTCTGGCAACCCATGGGCGGCGTCATCTGGCAGGTGGAGAATCGCAGTGGCCAGTTGCCGTTGTTGGCGGGCTTCGGCTTCGGCTGGGCGCTGGTGTTGTACAGCACCTTCCTGATCAACCACTTCGACCTGTTCGGCTTGCGTCAGGTCTGGCTGCAATTGCTGGGAAAACCCTATACGGCGCTACCCTTCAAGACTCCCGCGGCCTACAAGCTGGTGCGTCATCCACTCTATCTGGGCTGGTTCTTCGTCTTCTGGTGCACCCCGCAGATGACGGCGGCGCACCTGCTGTTCGCCGTGCTGACCAGCGTCTATATCCTGATCGGCATCTACCTGGAGGAGCGCGACCTGCTCAAGGTTCACCCGGAATATGCGGCCTACCGCCAACGCGTGCCTATGCTGCTGCCGCGGGTCCGGAAGGCCGAGCGGATTGAAGAGGTTGAAGATGCGGCCTGACGGTCAGACAAACACAGAGGGCACCCGCTTGGGCGCCCTCTGTCGTTTGCGTGCACCAGGCATGGCGACGTCCGGTTCACAGTGGTGATCAGTCGGACGACTTGGCGGTGAGAGCCCTGTTCACGCCCGGCAAGGGGGGCGTGATAGCCGAACGGCAGGGGTGTTGCGGGCAACTGCGAATCAGCAGGAAGCCACCGCCATGCGCGCAGGGAAAAGTCCTGCTGCCTTAACGCGTGGCCATCCAGATCAGCAAGCCCGCCTGGAACATGCAAAACGCCACCAGGCAGGCGATGGTGAAGCGCAGGCTGCTGTCTTCTCGGCGGAACAGTTCGAGGCGTGAGTCCAGCTTGCGCAGCTTGACGTCCTGCTCTCGCAGGTTCTGGTCGGCTTGTTGCAACATGGCCGCGGCATCGAGCAGGTCGACGATCTGCACCTTGTCGCTGTGCCAATCGCTGTGCAGGCTGCTGACCCGGGCTGCGCTGTAGCGGGCTTTGAGTTGCAGGGGATCGAGGTATTCGATGTCGAAGCCCTGGGTTTGCAGGCAGTGGTCGCGGCGCAGGCGAGAGTCTTCGCTCAGGGCGTCCTTGGCCGGCAGGGCCGCGCCTTCTACCAGGTAGTGGGCGCAGTGTCGCTGGGCCCAGGCGATGCCTTGGGCCAGCAGAAAGCGTCCCAGACCGCGATTGGCCGGCTCTACCAGCAAGCCCTTTTCCGGGCCGAGGCGCATCTCCTTGCTGCGGTGGTCGATCCAGACTTCCAGCAGGTTCAGCTCCTTGCGCAGCCGCACGCCGGGCAGGTGCAGGGTGAGGCGCAGCAGGCTCTGGCCCTTGGCGTGCCGCTCCACCCGGCCCAGTTGCACGAAGCGCAAGGGCCGCGTACCGGTGTGGCGGTCGACCGGCAGGGGCGCCAGGCGCAACAGGCGAAAGTGCTCGGGCGCGAGATCCGCCCAGGGATGGGCTTTCTCGGCCGCAGCTTGCGCTTGGGCGGTGGCGTCAGGCGCAGATTGTGGGGCGTTGGCGTCGGTCATAAAGGCAGTCCTGTGCGCGATACCAGGGCAAGGCGTGGCGCTGGCCCAGCCTTTATCGGCCGGTTTGCGCGGCGCTGGAGGCTGGCGCTTTGCCTGTTTCCTTGATGAAACCGGCGAGCCGCTCGGTCAGCAGCCGCGCCAGGGGCAGACGCGGGTTGTCGTAGGACGCCAGTTGCGCCTTGACGTCCAGTGGGACGATGCGCAGGACGTGGTTCATGCCCTTTATTATCGCCAGTTGCGCATCCGGCTTGACGGCTTGCAAGGCCTCGGCATCGGCGACGCCGACCTGGATGTCATGGCTGCCCTGGACGATCAGCGCCGGGATCTGCACGCGGGCGAAGGCCGCGCTGGGATCCTGGCGAAACAGTGAAATCAGGTAGGGCTGCACGCTGGGGCGAAACAGCACGCGCAGCTTATCCGGCACCGCATCGCTCGGCTGGCCGGCCAGCAGCGAGTCGAGCAGGCGATGGCTTTGTGCGAGCAGGTTCGGCGGCAGGCGATAGTGCAGTTGCTCGCGCAGCACCTGGTCGATGGGGCGCGAGCTGCCGGCGATCGAGATCAGCGCATCGGCGCCGGCTGCCGGGGCCGCCAGGCTGGCAATCAATGCGCCTTCGCTGTGGCCGATCAGGATCAGCCGACTGAAATCGCTATCGGCCTTGAGCAGCTGGCCCCAGGCGGCAGCGTCGGCGACATATTGCTCGACACTCAAGTCGCGCTCGTCCGGGGTGGCCGCACGGCTGGCGGCGATCCCGCGTTTGTCGTAACGCACACTGGCGATGCCATGCTTGGCCAGCGCCTGGGCCAGGCGCTTGAGGCTGTCGTTGTGCCCGCCGGCGGGGTTGTTGCCATCGCGGTCGGTCGGTCCGGAGCCGGCAATCAGCAAGGCGACAGGCAGCGGCTGGTCGCTTTGCGGGCGCAATAAGGTGCCATGCAGGCTGCCCTGCTCAGTGGTCAGACTGATCGGCCGTTGCATGATGGTATGG
Organism: Pseudomonas sp.; assembly: GCF_033723075.1. GTDB lineage: Bacteria > Pseudomonadota > Gammaproteobacteria > Pseudomonadales > Pseudomonadaceae > Aquipseudomonas. The sequence goes on along the minus strand of NZ_JAWVXU010000003.1, from coordinate 121,679 downwards.
GGCGCGGCTTGGGTCAGGCCGGCAAGCAGGGTCAGGGTCAACAGCAGAACTCGCGGCATGATGGGCACTGTGGCAGCAGGAGTGGGTTGGACGTCGCCGTCGACATAAGGTGCCAGCAGCCTGTCGAACTTAACACTGTCCTACTGCGGAGAAGCCGGAATGGTCATTTTTGCTGCTATTTCTCGTTAAATAGCCAGCTATTCGCCTCGAAAGAGCAACAAAACTGCCTCAGTCCGGTCTTCTCCTCGCTACGGACGGTCAAGTCCGACAGGCTGCCAGGGTGAACTGGGCTTTCGCGGCGGGTATACTCGCGACCTTTATTGAGTAAGGGGCTGGCGTGCGCAAGCGTTGCGTCAGGCCCGTTGCTGATTCCCGCGGAGTATCCTGCAAATGTCCGGCAATACCTACGGCAAGTTGTTCACCGTCACCAGCGCTGGTGAAAGCCATGGCCCGGCGCTGGTCGCCATCGTCGATGGTTGCCCTCCGGGCCTGGAATTGTCGCTGGAAGACCTGCAACGCGACCTCGACCGGCGCAAGCCGGGCACCAGCCGCCACACCACCCAGCGCCAGGAAGACGATGTGGTGGAAATCCTCGCCGGGGTGTTCGAGGGCAAGACCACCGGCTGCGCGATCGGCCTGCTGATCCGCAATACCGATCAGAAGTCCAAGGATTACTCGGCGATCAAGGATGTCTTCCGCCCGGCCCATGCCGACTACAGCTACCACCACAAGTACGGCATCCGCGACTACCGTGGCGGTGGCCGCAGTTCGGCCCGCGAGACCGCCATGCGCGTGGCCGCCGGCGCCATTGCCAAGAAGTACCTGGCGACCCAGGGCATCGTCATTCGCGGCTACATGAGCCAGCTCGGTCCGATCGAGATTCCGTTCAAGAGCTGGGACAGCGTAGAACAGAACGCCTTCTTCAGCGCCGACCCGGACAAGGTGCCTGCGCTTGAGGCCTATATGGACCAGTTGCGCCGCGACCAGGATTCGGTCGGAGCGAAGATCACCGTGGTCGCCGAAGGGGTGATGCCGGGTCTGGGCGAGCCGATCTTCGACCGTCTGGACGCCGAACTGGCCCATGCGCTGATGAGCATCAACGCGGTCAAGGGCGTGGAGATCGGCGCCGGTTTCGCCAGCGTTGCCCAGCGCGGCACCGAGCATCGCGACGAACTGACCCCGGAGGGCTTCGTGTCGAACAACGCCGGCGGCATCCTTGGCGGCATCTCCAGCGGCCAGCCGATCGTCGCCCATCTGGCGCTCAAGCCGACCTCCAGCATCACCACGCCGGGGCGCTCGATCGACGTCGATGGCAACCCGGTGGAGGTGATCACCAAGGGCCGTCACGACCCCTGCGTCGGTATCCGCGCCACGCCGATTGCCGAGGCGATGATGGCCATCGTGCTGATGGACCACCTGCTGCGCCACCGCGCACAGAACGCCGAAGTGCGGGTGACCACACCGGTGTTGCCACAGCTGTGACAGCCAGGGCAGGTTGGGTTGAGCATAGCGATACCCAACAAGGCGCTCCCTGGGTATCGCTATGCTCAACCCTGGCTACGGCAAAACCATGACTGCCGCGTTGCCTTACTGGCGTCTGTCCGGTTTCTATTTCTTCTATTTCTCGCTACTCGGCGCCACGGCGCCGTTTCTGGCGTTGTATTTCGATCACCTGGGTTTTTCCGCCGCGCGCATCGGCGAACTGGTCGCCATTCCCATGCTGATGCGTTGCATCGCGCCCAATATCTGGGGCTGGCTGGGCGATCACAGCGGCCAGCGCCTGGCGATCGTGCGCTTTGGCGCGATCTGCACGCTGCTGTGTTTCGCCGGCATCTTCATCAGCCAGAGCTATGCCTGGCTGGCCCTGATCATGGCCCTGCACGCGTTCTTCTGGCATGCCGTGCTGCCGCAGTTCGAGGTCATCACCTTCGCCCATCTGCAGGAGCAGGCGGCGCGCTACAGCAAGATTCGCCTGTGGGGCAGCATCGGCTTCATCGTCGCGGTGGTCGGCCTGGGCAAGCTGTTCGAGCTGCTCAGCCTGGACGCCTATCCCTGGGCGCTGATCCTGATCATGGGTGGCATCGTGCTGAGCAGTTGGTGGGTGCCCAACGCTCAGCCGCGCATGCGTCCCAATGTGGTGGGCGAGGGCGGCTTCATCCGCCAGTTGCGCCGCCCCGGCATCCTGGCGTTTTACCTCAGTGTCGGGCTGATGCAGCTGAGCAACGGCCCGTATTACACCTTTCTGACCCTGCACCTGGAGTCGCTCGGCTATTCGCGCGGCCTGATCGGCCAGCTCTGGGCCCTCGGGGTGCTGGCCGAGATCGTGCTGTTCATGGTCATGGCCCAACTGCTGGCGCGTTTTTCGCTGCGCAGCGTGCTGTTGGCCAGCTTTCTGATCACCGCCGTGCGCTGGTTGCTGCTGGGCAACCTGGCCGATCATCTGCTGGTACTGTTGTTCGCCCAGCTGATGCACGCCGCGACTTTTGGCAGTTTTCACGCGGCGGCCATCCACTTCGTCCAGCGCAGTTTCGCCGACCGCCAGCAGGGCCAGGGGCAGGCGTTGTATGCCGCACTGACCGGGGTTGGTGGCGCCCTGGGTGCGCTCTATTCCGGTTACAGCTGGAACAGCATCGGCCCGGCCTGGACGTTCGCCATCGCCAGCCTGATCGCCCTGGTCGCGGCCATCACTGCCACGCGCATGCACGAACCGCGGCCATGAGCCGATCGTGCTGGATGTCATTGGGTTTTGGCGCGCAGTGTGCCTTTACTCAGCCTACGGATAACCAACGGAAATACTGAATATGAGCAGCCTGAGCGTCTACCCCGAGTCTTCTGCCGATCTGCCGAACAAGGTGCTGACCCATCTGGAAGATATCGCCAGCACCCTGGCTGCCGTCGGTGTGCATTTCGACCGCTGGCAGGCGCTGACGCCGCTGGCTCCCGGCTGCAGCCAGGATCAGGTGATCGCCGCCTACCGCCCGCAGATCGAGCAACTGATGAGCGAGCGCGGCTATACCGCGGTCGATGTGCTCAGCGTGAGCGATGACCACCCGGACAAAGCCGAGCTGCGCGCCAAGTTTCTCGACGAGCACCGGCATGCCGAGGACGAAGTACGTTTTTTCGTGGTGGGAAGCGGGCTGTTCAGCCTGCATGTCGATGATTACGTATTCGCCGTGTTGTGCGAAAAGGGTGACCTGATCTCGGTGCCGGCCGGCACGCGACACTGGTTCGACATGGGCGAGCATCCGCACTTCGTGATGATCCGTCTGTTCAGTAATACCGATGGCTGGGTCGCCGAGTTCACCGGCGATGATATTGCCAGCCGTTTTCCGCGGCTGGATGACTGACGCATCGCTGGTTTGGGGGATGATGCAGCAGAGGCAGCGCAACATAGCGCTTGCACAACGCCGGGCATCGATGGCTATGCTAGTCGGACAACCCTTCGCACAGGAGTGTCCCCATGGGTTCTACAATGAATGGCCTTGTCGGCCTGATTATTCTGGTTCTGAGTATCTGGGCCATCATCAATATCGTCAAAAGCAACACCGAGGTCGGCAAGAAAGTCCTCTGGGTGTTGTTGATCCTGTTTCTGCCGGTGATCGGTCTGATCATCTGGGCGCTGCTGGGGCCGCGTGGCAACGTCCGTTTCTAAAGTGCTCGGCTGGGTGTTGCTGGCCTGTCTGAGCCTGCCCGCCTACGCCAGCGATAGCCAGGCGTGGGACGCCCTGCGTGAGGGCCGCGCGCTGTTGCTGTTGCGCCATGCCAGCGCGCCGGGCTTCGGTGACCCGGCGCGCTTCCAGCTCGACGATTGCACAACCCAGCGCAACCTCAGCGAGCAGGGGCGCGAGGAATCCCGGCGTTGGGGCACATTGCTGCGCAGCCAGCGCATCGAGCAGCCCAGGCTGTTCAGCAGCCGCTGGTGCCGCGCGCGGGATACGGCGCGGGAAATGGACCTGGGGGCGGTCGAACCCTTGCCGGCACTGGACTCCTTCTTCGCCAACCGTGCACGCGCCAGCCAGCAGACCGCGGAACTGGTCGCCCGGGTCAATGGCCTGGCGCGCGGTGCACCCATGGTGCTGGTGTCTCATCAGGTGAATATCAGCGCCTTGACCGGCAGCTATCCCGCCTCCGGCGAAGGCCTGATCCTGGCGCTGCCGCTCGGCGTTCCGGCCCAGGTGCTGGCGCGCATTCCGGCGCCGTAGGGTGCTGTCTCAGAATCGATGACACCAGCTCGTAGGGTGCGCCGTGCGCACCAGGCGCCTGGTTGTCAGTGGTGCGCACAGCCTAGGCGGCTCCGCGCTCCCTACACAGGCCAGCTGCAGCTGCTTGAGCAATGCTTATTGCGAGACAGCCTCCTAGCAGCCCACCTCAAAGCGCCAGCGTTGCCTGCTCCGGTACCTGCGCTCCTTCCAGCTGCAACAGCAGCGCCTTGCGCGCCAGGCCACCGGCATAACCGGTCAGGCTGCCGTCGCGGCCGATCACCCGGTGGCAGGGGATGATCACCGCGATAGGGTTGGCGCCATTGGCCGCGCCGACCGCACGCACCGCCTTGGGCCGGGCGATCTGCGCGGCCAGGGTGCTGTAACTGCTGGTCTGGCCGAAGGGGATGCGTTGTAACGCCTGCCACACCGCCTGTTGAAAGGCCGTGCCGTGCGGCGCCAGGCGCAGCTCGAAGCGCCGACGGCGGCCGGCGAAGTAGTCGTCGAGTTGCCGGCACACCTCATCCAGTTCACCAGCAGCGGTTCGCCAGTGCTCACCGATCCGCCAGGGTTTGTCGTCGATCTCCATCAGCAGTTGCTGCAGGCCGGTTTCATCGCCGGCCAGCAGCAGGCGGCCGAGGGGGCTGGGGTGGTAGCGGTAGAACATGGCCATTCACCTCTGCGAATAGTTGTGCCACAGGTGGGCGGCGGCGTAGGCGCGCCACGGTCGCCAGGCTTCGGCGCGGGCCTTGAGTTGCCTGGCGTCGATGCCGTCGGCGCCCCACAGTGGCGCCTTGAGCAGGCCCAGGTCGCTGGCGGGAAAGGCATCGGCTGCGCCGAAGGCGCGCAGGGCAATGTATTCGGCGGTCCAGGGGCCGATGCCGGGCAGGGCGCAGAGCCGTTCGATCAGGGCTTCGCTGCCATGGCGCAGATCCAGGTGCAAGGCGCCGCTGGCGACCAGTCCGGCGAAGTGCTGCAGCGTCTGTACGCGTTTACCCGGCATGCCGATGCCCTCCAGGTCGGCGCCGGCGATTGCCGCGGCGCTGGGGAACAGGCGGTCGACGCCGGCGCCGTCGGCTGCCGGCAAGGGCTCGCCCAGGCGGGCGACCAGGCGTCCGCTGATGGTCACCGCGGCTTTTACCGTGACCTGCTGACCGACGATGGCCCGTACCGCCTGCTCGAACGGGTCGAAGGCCGTCGGCAGGCGCAGCCCCGGATTGCGCGCGACCAGCGTGGCCAGGTAGGGATCCTGGGCGAAATGTCGGCCGATGCGCTGCGGTTCGGCATCCAGGTCGAACATGCGCCGCACCCGCTCCTGCAATTGCGCCAGGCAGGGGATGGCCGAGGCGCTGTAGCTCAAGGCCAGGGCGTTCTGCCCGGGCTGCGGGCTTACCCTGAACCAGCCGCTGACATTGGCCAGCCGAAAGCTGCGGCAGTAACACTCGCGGCTCAGCCGTTCGACCCCCGCCAGGGCGCGCAGGGCGAAGTGATCGTGGAACTGTTGCCACTCCCAGGGGGCGTGGTAGGGCAGCAGCAGCGTGGCTTGCGCGGCGTTATTCATGCCCGGACGATACCCCCGGGCCGCGCACTTGTCAGCGCCAAACTGACTTTCAAAAGGTGCCGTACTCGTAGTCGGGAGCGTAGGAGGCGTGGCCAGTTGATGGGCTTTTGTGCGCGGCGGTTTTGCCGGCAACCGGCAATTTATCTCGATAACACTGCGATTGGCGACGCTGTGGCGCTAGACTTGCTGCGCTTCGCCCTTGTAGTGAGCGGCGCAGCCCCCATCTTTTGAATTCTTCTTTTTTACAGGTGCGTGCATTTTTTATGAGTACTGCTCTGTCCATCCGGCAGTTGACCAAAACCTACGGCAATGGCTTCCAGGCTCTGCATGGCATCGATCTGGATGTCGCCGAAGGGGATTTTTTCGCCTTGCTCGGCCCCAATGGCGCCGGCAAATCCACCACCATCGGCATTCTCTCGACTCTGGTGACCAAGACCAGCGGCACGGTCAACGTGTTCGGCCATGACCTGGACAAGCAGCCGGCGGCGCTCAAGCGTTGCCTGGGCGTGGTGCCCCAGGAGTTCAACTTCAACCAGTTCGAGAAGGTCTTCGACATAGTCGTGACCCAGGCCGGTTATTACGGGATTCCCGCGCGCATCGCCAAGGAGCGTGCCGAGCAGTACCTCAACCAGTTGGGGCTGTGGGACAAGCGCAATGTGCCCTCGCGCGAGCTGTCCGGCGGCATGAAGCGGCGGTTGATGATCGCCCGCGCCCTGGTCCACCAGCCGCGCCTGCTGATCCTCGATGAGCCGACCGCCGGGGTCGACATCGAGTTGCGCCGTTCGATGTGGAGTTTTCTCACCGAGCTCAACCAGCAAGGCATCACCATCATCCTCACCACCCATTACCTGGAGGAGGCCGAGCAGTTGTGCCGCAATATCGGCATCATCGATCACGGCCGGATCGTCGAGAACACCAGCATGAAGGCGCTGCTGAAGAAGCTGCACGTGGAGACCTTTTTGCTCGACCTGAAGGAGTCGCTGCTGGTGCCGCCGCAGCTGATCGGCTACCCGGCGCACCTGCTCGATCATCACACCCTGGAAGTGCAAATCGACAAGAACCAGGGCATTACCGAACTGTTTCGCCAATTGGCGCTGCAGAATATCGAGGTGCTCAGCTTGCGCAACAAGACCAATCGCCTGGAGGAGCTGTTCGTCTCCCTGGTCGAGAAGAACCTGGTCAAGGAGGCAGTATGAGCACGGCTTATCTGAATTCCGAGTTCGCCGCCAACATGGTGGCCCTGCGCACCATCGTCTACCGCGAGATCCGCCGCTTCACCCGCATCTGGCCGCAGACCCTGCTGCCGCCGGCGATCACCATGGTTCTGTACTTCGTCATCTTCGGCAACCTGATCGGCCGGCAGATCGGCGACATGGGCGGCTTCAGCTACATGGAATACATAGTGCCGGGGCTGATCATGATGTCGGTGATCACCAACTCCTACGGCAACGTGGTGTCGAGCTTCTTCGGCAGCAAGTTCCAGCGTTCGATCGAGGAGCTGATGGTCTCGCCGGTGTCGCCGCACATCATCCTTATCGGCTATGTAACCGGCGGCGTGCTGCGCGGGCTGGCGGTCGGCCTGATCGTCACCCTGCTGTCGCTGTTCTTCACCCACCTGCAGGTGCATCACCTCGGTGTGACCGTGCTGGTGGTGTTGCTGACCGCGACCATTTTCGCCATGGGCGGCTTCATCAACGCGGTGTTCGCGCGCAACTTCGACGACATCTCGATCATCCCGACGTTCGTCCTTACGCCGCTGACCTACCTGGGCGGGGTGTTCTACTCGATCAGCCTGTTGCCGCCGTTCTGGCAGACCCTGTCGCTGGTCAACCCGGTGCTGCATATGGTCAATGCCTTTCGCTACGGCATCCTCGGCGTGTCGGACATTCGTATCGGTGTCGCCGTCGGCTTCATGCTGGTAGCCACCGCCGTGCTCTATGGCGTGTGCATTCGCTTGCTGATCAGCGGGCGCGGTATGCGGCAGTAACAGGTGTTGGCAAACAATATCGGGAAACATCTTTAACGGCTGAAAGGCGCGGCGAAGCCGTTAGACTCAGCCTCTACAGAATCATTGGGGTTGTATATGTCTGCCCGTCCGCGCCCGTTATTCGCCGCATTGCTGCTGCTTTCGACTCTTTGGCCATTGGCGCAGGCGGCCGAAGGCCCGTTGGTCGAAGTCGTGCAGGTGGAAAAAGCCCTGGTGCGCGACGAGCTGATTACCTTCGGCTCGCTGCGCTCCGATGAGTCGGTGATGATCCGCCCGGAAATCGAAGGACGTCTGGCCTCCTTGCATTTCCGCGAAGGCCAGGCCGTCACGGCCGGGACGCTGTTGGTCAGCCTCGACGATGCGATTTCCCGTGCCGAACGGGCCCAGGCGCAGGCCAATCTGAATCTGGCGGAAAAAAATCATCAGCGCGCGCAGATGCTGTTCAAACGCGGCGCCAGCAATGCCCAAGCGCTGGATGAAGCCAGCGCCCAGCAGCAAGCTGCCCGCGCCAGCCTGGCGCTGGCTCAGGCGCGCCTGGACAAGACCCGGATCCATGCACCCCACGACGGGGTCCTGGGCCTGCGCCATGTCAGCCCGGGCGACTACCTGAGTGCCGGTCAGGACATCGTCAACCTGGAGGTGCTCGATCCGCTCAAGGTCGACTTCCGTATTCCGCAGAAGGCGGTCAGCCAGATTCGCCTGCAGCAGAGCATCGAGATCAGCCTCGACGCCTATCCGGGCGAGCGCTTCAGCGGCGAGATCTACGCCATCAACCCGCGCCTGGATGAAGCCGGGCGCAGCCAGGCGATTCGCGCCCATATCGACAATGCCGATGGGCGCCTGAACCCCGGGCAGTTCGTCAAGGTGTCGGTGATTCTCGCCGAGCGCCCCGAGGCCCTGGTGATCCCCGAGGAAGCAGTGATGCCGGTCGGCGAACGCCTGCTGGTCAACCAAGTGGTGGACGGCAAGGTCGAGCTGCGCGAGGTCAAACTGGGCAAGCGTAGCGCCGGCAGGGTGGAGGTGCGCGAAGGCCTGGTCGGTGATGAAACCCTGATCAGCGCCGGTTGGCAGAAGGTGCGCGCGGGCATGGCGGTGCGCACCAAGGTGGTGGAGCCCCGCCCGACGGAGAGCGGCCAATGACGCTCTCGGACATCTGCATCCGCCGGCCGGTGTTCGCCACCGTGCTGTCGCTGATCGTGGTGCTGCTCGGTCTGATGGCCTATCAGCGCCTGAGCGTACGCGAGTACCCGAACATCGACGTGCCCATCGTCACGGTCAACGTCGGCTATCCAGGGGCCAGTCCGGAAATCATGGAGTCCCAGGTCGCCCAGCCGATCGAGGATGTGCTCTCGGGCATCGAGGGGCTGGATTTCGTCAGTTCCATCAGCCGTTCGGAAAACACCCAGATCACTGCCCAGTTCAAGCTGGGCGCCAACAGCGACGAAGCGGCCAACGACGTGCGCGACCGGCTCGGCCGGGTGCGTGGGCTGCTGCCGGACGAGATCGACGAGCCCATCGTGCAGAAGGTCGAGGCCGATGCCCAGCCGGTGATCTGGCTGGCGTCCTACAGCGAACGCTACAACGCCATGGAGATCACCGATGTGCTGGAGCGGGTGATCAAGGACCGCCTGCAGACCATCCCCGGCGTCGCCGAGGTGCAGATCCGCGGCGGCCGCACCCTGGCCATGCGCATCTGGCTCGACCCGGAAAAGCTCGCCGCGCACAACCTCACCGTGCAGGACGTCGAAGACGCCCTGCGCCGACAGAACGTGGAGATCCCCGCCGGGCGCATTGAGTCGCAAGAGCGCGAATTCACCGTGCTCTCGGAAACCGACCTGAATACCCCGCAGCAATTCAATGAGCTGATTCTCGACGACTCGCAAGGCTATCTGCTGCGCCTGGCCGATGTCGGCTATGCCGAAATCGGCGCGCAGAGCGAGCGCAGCATCGTGCGCTTCAAGGGCCGCCCGGCGGTGTCCATGGGGGTGATCAAGCAGGCCACGGCCAACCCGCTGGATATCTCCGACGGCCTGGCTGCGGCCCTGCCGGAGGTGCGTACCCTGCTGCCGGACGGCATGCACCTGGTGGTGGCCCACGACAGCTCGCTGTTCATTCGCGAGTCGATCGACAACGTCTTCATCACCATCTGGGAAGCGGTGGCGCTGGTCATCCTGATCATCTTCATCTTCCTCCGTTCGCTGCGCGCCACCCTCATTCCGCTGGTGACCATCCCGGTGTCGCTGATCGGCGCCTTCGCCCTGATGAGCCTGATGGGCTTCACCATCAACACCCTGACCCTGCTGGCCATGGTGCTGGCGATCGGTCTGGTGGTGGACGACGCCATCGTCATGCTGGAAAACATCCACCGGCATATCGAAGAGGGCATGGCCCCAGTGCAGGCGGCGCTCAAGGGCAGCCGCGAGATCGCCTTCGCGGTGATCGCCATGACCCTGACCCTGGCCGCGGTGTTCACTCCCATCGGTTTCATGCAGGGCAGCACCGGCAAGCTGTTCACCGAGTTCGCCTGGACCCTGGCCGGCGCCGTGCTGGTCTCGGGTTTCGTTGCCCTGACCCTGACCCCGATGATGTGCGCGGTACTGCTCAAGCCGCACCGGGCCGGCGAGCGGCACAACCGTCTGTACAACCTGATCGAGGATTTTCTCAACGGCCTGACCCATGGCTACAGGCGCTTGCTGGCCCGCGCCCTGGCCGCCTGGTGGCTGGTGCTGGGGGTGCTGGCGCTGGCCCTGCTGGCCTGCCTGTTGCTGTTCGCCGGCTTGAAGTCGGAACTGGCGCCGACCGAAGACACCAGCACCATCATCGGCGTGTTCAACGGCCCGGACGGCGCCACCATCGGCTACACCGGGCGCTATGCGCGGGAAATCGAGGCGGCCTACGAGAGCATCCCGGAGACCAATCGCTACATGGTGATCGCCGGTTTCCCCACCGTGGCCCAGGGCATTTCCTTCATGAAGCTGGAAGACTGGGGCGATCGCTCGCGCAGTCAGTTCGAGATCCGCAACGAGCTGCTGCCCAAGTTCCAGGAAATCGCCGGGGTGCGGGCTTTTCCGGTCAACCGGCCGCCGCTGGGGCAGAGCGCGCGCAATCAGCCGGTCAACTTCGTGATCCGCTCCTCGATGGAATTTGCCGAGTTGCAGGGCTACGTCGATGAACTGTTGGACGGCCTGCGTGACTATCCCGGTCTGGAAAGCCTGGACAGCGACCTCAAGCTGAACGCGCCGCAGCTCAAGGTGACGATCAACCGTGAACAGGCGGTGGCGGTCGGCACGGACGTGGCGACCATCGGCCGCAGCCTGGAAAGCCTGTTCGGCAGCCGCCAGGTGACCCGCTTCAAGCAGAACGGCGAGCAGTACGACGTGATGGTGCAGTTGCAGGACGTCGACCGCAGCAACCCGCAGGATCTCGACCGCGTCTATGTGCGCGGGCGTGACGACAGCATGGTGCAACTGTCCAACCTGATCGAGGTGCGCGAGACGGTGGCGCCGCGCGAACTCAACCACTTCAACCAGTTGCGTGCGGTGACGGTGAGCGCCAACGTTGGTGCCGGCTACACCCTGGGTGAAGCCCTGGACTACCTGGAAAGCTCCGCGCGCACGGTATTCCCGCCGGAAACCCAGTACGACTTCACCGGTACCTCGCGTGACTTCAAGGAGTCCGGCGCCGGCATCGCGCTGATCTTCGCCCTGGCCCTGGCCTTTATCTTCCTGGTGCTGGCGGCGCAGTTCGAGAGTTTCAGCGATCCGCTGATCATCCTGTTCAGCGTGCCCCTGTCGATGGCCGGCGCCTTGCTGGCGCTGACCCTGTTTGACGGCACCCTGAATATCTACTCGCAGATCGGCCTGGTGACCCTGATCGGCCTGATCACCAAGCACGGCATCCTCATCGTCGAATTCGCCAACGTGCTGCTGCGCCAGGGCCATGAGCTGCGCGGCGCGGTGATAGACGCCTCGGTGCAGCGCCTGCGGCCGATCCTGATGACTACCGGGGCGATGGTCCTGGGTTCCTTGCCACTGGCAATTGCCAGCGGTGCCGGCGCTGAAAGCCGCCAGCAGATCGGCCTGGTGATCGTCGGCGGCCTGCTGGTCGGCACCTTCTTCACCCTGTTCGTGATCCCGACTTTGTACATGCTGCTGCGTAGCTGGCGGCCGCTGAAACAGCGGGAGTTGGAGGTCGCCGAGGCGTAGGGTGCGCCGTGTGTTCAGCCATGTTGCATCGACCCAGACCGTAGGGTGAATGCAATCCGGGGAATCGGTGCAAGACCTGCTTCCGCTCCCGGATTGCATCCGGCTACGGGAGCAGGGGCACTCCTACGGTGTTACTCGACCTTGAGCACCAGCTTGCCGAAGTTCTCGCCGCTGAACAGCTTGAGCAGGGTTTCCGGGAAGGTCTGCAGGCCGCTGATGATGTCTTCCTTGGACTTCAGCTTGCCGCTGGCCATCCAGCCGGCCATTTCCTGGGCGGCCTCGGCGAAGCGCGGGGCGTAGGTCATCACCACCATGCCTTCCATGCGCGCGCTGTTGACCAGCAGGTTCAGGTAGTTGGCCGGGCCCTTGATCGCTTCCTTGCTGTTGTACTGGCTGATGGCGCCGCAGATCACCACCCGCGCCTTGAACCTGAGGCGCGTCAGTACGGCATCGAGAATGTCGCCGCCGACGTTGTCGAAATACACGTCCACACCTTTCGGGCACTCGCGCTTCAGGGCGGCGTGCAGGTCTTCATTCTTGTAGTCGATGGCGCCGTCGAAGCCCAGTTCGTCGATCAGGAACTTGCACTTGTCCGCGCCGCCGGCAATGCCGACCACGCGGCAGCCCTTGAGCTTGGCAATCTGCCCGGCAATGCTGCCGACCGCGCCGGCGGCGCCGGAGATCACCACGGTTTCACCAGCCTTGGGCGCGCCGACATCGAGCAGGGCGAAATAGGCGGTCATGCCGGTCATGCCCAGGGCCGACAGGTACAGCGGCAGTGGTGCGCGCTTGGGGTCGACCTTGTAGAAGCCCTTGGGTTCGCCGAGGAAGTAGTCCTGCACGCCGAGGGCGCCGTTGACATGGTCGCCGACGGCGAAATCGGGGTGCTGCGAGGCGACCACCTCACCGACGCCGAGGGCGCGCATCACTTCGCCGATGCCGACCGGCGGGATATAGGACTTGGCATCGTTCATCCAGCCACGCATGGCCGGGTCGAGGGACAGATAGAGGTTCTTGACCAGGATCTGTCCGGGTCCGGGCTCGCCGAGCGGGGTTTCCACATAGCTGAAGGTGTCGCGGCTGGGCAGGCCGACGGGGCGTTGGGCGAGGAGGAATTGGCGGTTGAGGCTGGCAGTCATGGTCGGTACTCATTGAACGGAAAGACTTGTGATAGCCCCTGCCGGGCCGATGGGCAAGGTTTGCCCTGGAGCCGAATGGCTGGCGATCCATTCGGGTGATGGCACGGCGGGGGTGTTAATCATTATTTTGGATGAAGGCATAACCGCTGTTCGAATAGTGCTGCCGCCGCGGCTGCCGCTCTGACTAGACTCGGCGCAGACATTCACGCCTTGCGAGGACACACAGATGAGTTTGAGCTTTTCCGGCCAGGTTGCCCTGGTCACCGGTGGCGCTGCAGGTATCGGCCGTGCGACGGCCGTGGCTTTCGCCAACGAAGGCCTCAAGGTAGTGGTTTCCGATGTCGACGTGGCCGGTGGCGAAGGCACCGCAGAGCTGATTCGCGCGGCCGGTGGCGATGCACTTTTCGTGCGTTGCGACGTCACCCGCGACGCCGAAGTCAAAGAGCTGATGGAGCGTACCGTAGCTGCCTTCGGTCGGCTGGATTACGCCTTCAACAATGCCGGCATCGAGATCGAGAAGGGCAAGCTGGCCGATGGCAGCGAGGCCGAGTTCGACGCTCTCATGGGCGTCAACGTCAAAGGCGTGTGGCTGTGCATGAAGTACCAGATTCCGTTGCTGCTGGCCCAGGGCGGCGGTGCCATCGTCAACACCGCCTCGGTCGCCGGCCTCGGCGCGGCGCCGAAGATGAGCATCTACAGCGCCTCCAAGCATGCGGTGATCGGCCTGACCAAATCGGCGGCGGTGGAGTACGCGAAGAAGAAGATCCGCGTCAACGCGGTGTGCCCGGCGGTGATCGACACCGACATGTTCCGCCGCGCCCACGAGGCCGACCCGAAAAAGGCCGAGTTCGCCGCGGCCATGCACCCGGTCGGGCGCATCGGCAAGGTCGAGGAAATCGCCACCGCAGTGCTCTACCTGTGCTGCGACGGCGCCGCCTTCACCACCGGCCACGCCCTGGCGGTGGACGGCGGGGCGACCGCGATCTGATCGCGCTTCTCTCGGAGCAAAACAAAGGCGCCTATCCAGGCGCCTTTGTTCTTTGGGGTGGCCAACCTACGAGTAGCCCGGATGAAATCCGGGAAAATTACCGCCTCGCCCAATGCCCCCGGATTGCATCCGGGCCACGGTTCTCGGGCGTTTCGTAGGAGCGGGCCATGCCCGCGATGCTTTTTGCAGGCATGCCCTGTCGCGGCCATGAGCTAGGCGCCCCCGCCGCTCCTACAAAGCCTCTGAGCCCCGATACCCATCAATCCTTGCCCCAGTTCAGAATCGCCAGGGTCAGCAGTCCCGCCACTATCCCCCAGAAGGCTGAACCGACCGAGAACAGGGTCATGCCCGAGGCGGTGACCAGGAAGGTGATCAGCGCCGCCTCACGTTCCCTGGGTTCACTCATGGCCTGGGTCAGACCGCCGATGATCGAAGCAAACAGGGCCAGGGCGGCGATCGACAGGATCAGCGCCTTGGGCAGGGCGGTGAACAGGGCGGCCAGGGTGGCGCCGAAGATCCCGGCGATGCCGTAGAACAGCCCGCACCAGACCGCCGCGGTATAGCGTTTGCTCGGGTCTTCGTGGGCTTCGGGGCCGGCGCAGATCGCCGCGCTGATCGCCGCCATATGGATGCCGTGGGAGCCGAAGGGCGCCAACAATATCGAGGCCAGACCGGTGGTGTTCAACAGCGGTGAGGCCGGTACGTTGTAGCCGTTGGCGCGCAGCACGGCCATGCCCGGCAGGTTCTGCGAGGCCATGGCGACGATGAACAGCGGAATGCCGATGCTGATCGACGCGGCCCAGGAAAAGCTCGGCGTGGTCCATTCGGGCGTGGCCAATTGCAACTCGAATTCGCTGAAGTCCAGCAGGCCGAACAACCCGGCCAGCAGGCAGCCGACGATCAGTGCGGCGAGCACCGCATAGCGCGGCAGCAGGCGCTTGCCCAGCAGGTAGGCGAACAGCATGGCCACTACCAGCACGGGTTGTTGTTCGGCGGCGCCGCAGATTTCCAGGCCGATCTTGAACAGCACCCCGGCCAGCAGGGCGGCGGCGATGGAGCCGGGAATGCACCGCATCAAACGATCGAATGTGCCGGTCAGGCCGATCAGTACGATCAGCCCCGAGGCGAGGATATAGGCGCCGATCGCCTCGCCGTAGGGCACCCCCGGCAGGCTGGTGATCAGCAAGGCGGCGCCGGGGGTCGACCAGGCGATCATCACCGGCGCGCGGTAGCGCAGCGACAGGCCGATGCTGGTCACCGCCATGCCGATCGACAGCGCCCAGATCCACGAGGAAATCTGCCCGCTGGAGAGGCCGGCAGCCTGACCGGCCTGGAACATCAGCACCAGCGAGCTGGTGTAGCCGGTGAGCATGCCGATAAAGCCGGCGACCACCGCCGAGGTGGAGCTGTCGCTCAGCGGGCGCAGGCGGCCTTGGGTCAGTTCCTGCATCAGAGCACTTCCTGCACGTCGGCGAAGATGGGGTAGAGCGAGGCCACCAGGAGCAGGGCCATGCCGATATTGAAGCCGCGCAGCACCCGCGGGTTGCTCAACCAGTTGCGCAGCAGGCTGCCGGCCATGGTCCAGAGGCCGACGCTGGGGCAGTTGACCAGGGCGAACAGGGCGGCGATCAGCAGCACGTTGACCACGAAATTGTCCTGCGGCGTATAGGTGGTGATCGCACCGATGGCCATCACCCAGGCCTTGGGGTTGACCCATTGAAAGGCCGCGGCCTGGAGGAAGCTGAATGGCTTGCCACTGGCCTGGGCCTGGCTGTCCGGTGCTCCGGCGTGGGCGATGTTCCAGGCCAGGTAGAGCAGATAGGCCGCGCCCAGATAGCGCAGCACGCTGTAGAGCAGCGGCACCTGCTCGAACACCTGGCCAAGGCCCAAGCCGACGGCCATCACCAGCAGCATGAAGCCCAGGCTGATGCCGAACATGTGCGGCAGGCTGCGGCGCATGCCGAAGTTCACCCCGGAGGCGAGCAGCATCATGTTGTTCGGCCCCGGCGTCACCGAGGTGACGAAGGCAAAGGCGATAAAGGCGATCAGCAGTTCGGTGGTCATGGCGGCGGCACTCGGGGTCAGTGCTGCTCAGCCTAAGGGTCGTGGGGCAGGACGTCGCGGTACAGCGGGGCGGGCAATGGGCGTAACAGTTTTAAAGTGCTTGCGCAAAATACCGGTACAGTTTTTTCGCTGCAGCAGCACCGCGAGCCTGCTTGTGGCCGTAGGGTGCGCCATGTATCCCGGCTGGACACCGTGTGCACCAGCCATAGCGAGTTATTGATGCGTACCGGCTTCTGGCTCCGGGCTCTTGCCTGCCAGCGCCTGATTGACCCGCAACCAGCCCTGCACCGCGGCCTCGCCGACTTCGGCGAAGGCCCGTTGCAGCAGCTTGGCCTGCTCGCGGCGCAGGGCCAGCTCCAGCTTGGCGCCCTCGGCGGTGAAACCGAGCAGGCGCTTACGTTTATCGTCCTCGGCGGTCAGGCTCTGCACCAGGTGCATTTCCAGCAACTGGCGCAGCGGCGTATTCAGCGCCTGCTTGCTCACCCCCAGGTAGGCCAGCAATTCCTTCATGCTCAGGCCCGGGTACTTGCCGATAAAAAACAGAATGCGGTGATGCACCCGCGACAGGCCGCGGCGCGCGAGCATTTCGTCGGCCTTGGCGGTGAACGCCTGGTAGCCGAAGAAGAAGGCTTCCATGGCGGTCTGCTGGGTGGTGACGTTGTTTAGGTCAGGCATTAAGGTCAAGCCTATTGACGTATTGGGGCGGGGCATCGTAATTTCGGTCAAACAGGTTGACCTATAAACAGTTTGACCTATTTTTATTCGCCTTTGCTACCGGTGTCTCCATGGCCTTCTCCGAACGCGTTGCCCGCCTGAAAAGCTCCCTGATCCGTGAAATCCTCGCCGCGGCGCAGCGCCCGGAGGTGATGTCCTTCGCCGGTGGCCTGCCGGCCGAGCCGATGCTGCCCAAGGTCGAATGGGCGGATATGCCGACCAGCATGGGCCAGTACGGCATGAGCGAAGGCGAGCCGGAATTGCGCGAGGCCATCGCCGAGGAAGCCCGCGCCCTGGGCGTACCCTGCGACGCCAGCCAGGTGCTGATCGTCAGCGGTTCGCAGCAGACCCTGGACCTGGCCAGCAAGCTGTTTATCGATCCGGGTACCGAAGTGCTGCTCGAGGCGCCGACCTACCTGGCCGCGTTGCAGGCCTTCCAGCTGTTCGGCGCTGATTGCATCGCCGTAGCGCAAGAGGCCGATGGCCCACAGATCGATGCCTTGCGCCAGCGTCTGGAGAACCACAAGCCGGCCTTCGCCTACCTGATCCCGACCTTTCAGAACCCCTCGGCGGTGCGCTACAGCGAGGCCAAGCGCGATGCCGTGGCGGCGCTGCTCGATGAGTTCGGCGTGACCCTGATCGAGGACGAGCCCTACCGCGACCTGGTGTTCGACGAAGGCAGCGCCACGCCTATCGTCAGTCGTCTGCACAAGGCCAGCTGGATCTACACTGGCACCGTCTCCAAGACCCTGCTGCCGGGCCTGCGCGTCGGCTACCTGATTGCCACCCCGGATCTGTATCCCTACCTGCTGCGCCTCAAGCAGTCGGCCGACCTGCACACCAACCGCATCGGCCAGTGGCAGGCCCTGCAATGGCTGGGCACCCGGCATTACCGCGAGCACCTGGCCGAGTTGCGCGACTTCTACCGCATCCGCCGCGACGCCATGCAGGCGGTGTTGCAGGAGCACTTCGGCGACCTGGCCGATTGGCAGATTCCCCAGGGTGGGCTGTTTTTCTGGCTGACCCTCAAGCAGCCGCTGGATACCCGCACACTGCTGGCACCGGCGCTGGCGCAGAACGTCGCCTTCATGCCGGGGGAGCCGTTTTTCATCGATCCGGATCAACATCCGGGGCATTTGCGGCTTAACTTCAGCCATGTGGCGCCGGAGCGTTTGGGCGAAGGCCTCAAGCGCCTGGCCGAGGTGATCCGCCAGGCGCAGGCTGCCGAGGCAGCTTGAGTACCGGGTAGCGGCTAGCAGCACACCATAGGAATTCAGAGGAGGGCGGGCAATGTACAAGGTTTATGGCGATTACCGTTCGGGCAACTGCTACAAGGTCAAGTTGATGCTCAACCTGCTGGGTATTGCCCATGAGTGGGTGCCGGTGGACATCCTCAAGGGCGAGACCCAGAGCGAGGCCTTCCTGGCCAAGAATCCCAACGGCAAGATCCCGGTGCTGGAGCTGGAAGACGGAACCTGCCTGTGGGAGTCCAATGCGATTCTCAATTTTCTCGCCGACGGTACTGAGTTTCTGCCCAGCGAGCCGCGCCTGCGCACCCAGGTGTTGCAATGGCAGTTCTTCGAGCAGTACAGCCATGAGCCCTATATCGCCGTGGCGCGTTTCATCCAGCTCTACCAGGGCCTGCCCGAGGCGCGTCGCAAGGAGTACGAGGAGTGCCATATCCGCGGCCACAAGTCGCTCAAGGTCATGGAGCGGCAGCTGCAGCGCACCTCATATCTGGTTGGCGAGCAGTATTCGATCGCCGATATCGCCCTGTACGCATACACCCATGTGGCGGACGAGGGCGGCTTCGATCTCGGCCCCTATCCGGCGATCCGCACCTGGCTCGATCGGGTGGCCAGCCATCCCAGGCATGTGAGCATGCTGGGTTAACCAGGCGATTCGTTCTACTCGAGGCACGCAGCATGTTTCGCCGGCCTGCTACAGTTGCAAGCAGGCCGAGCCGTCGGCTGCTTTGACACCGCCAGCCGCCTTGGCGGCAACCGTCCGGAGTGACGCCGTCCATGATCGAAACCCCCAGCCGCAAATGCCAGTTGGCGCTGATCGTGGGCATGCTCCTGCTGATCTGGCTGTGGGCCGCGATCAAACCGTTGAGTCGCGAGGACTGGTTGCTGGAAAACCTGCTGGTGTTCTTTTTCGCCGGCTTGTTGCTGGCGACCTACCGGCGTTTTGCCTTTTCCCTGACGGCCTATTGGCTGTTCGCCCTGTTCATGGGCATGCACCTGTACGGCTCCCATTACACCTACTCGGAAACGCCCCTGGGCTTCTGGTTTCAGGAGGCCCTTGCGCTGGATCGCAACCACTACGACCGGCTGGTGCACTTCTCCTTTGGCTTGCTGCTGGTCTACCCGCTGCGGGAATTACTGCAGCGTTCGGCCGGGCTCAGCGGCGGGTGGCTGGCGATCCTCAGTCTCGCGGTGGTGATGGCCATGAGCGCGTTCTACGAACAGGTGGAGATGCTCGCGGCCGTGCTGGTCAGCCCGGAACTGGGCTCGGCCTTTCTGGGCACCCAGGGCGACGAATGGGATGCCCAGAAAGATTCCGGGCTGGCCATGTTGGGTGCCTTGAGCCTGTTGCTGCTGCTCGCGCTGAGGAAGTCGCATTAGCCAATGGGCTCGTCCAGTCGCCGTCTTGGCATGGTGGGCAGTCGCTGTCATGCAGATGATCGGCCTGACCCGCGTGACAACAGTGGCACCTCAGTGGGCAATCAGTGGGTAATCGCGAACAAACGGCCAGCTTCAGCGCCGTATCTGTGCCGACCCTCTACACTGCCCCTGGTCATGGCTGCCATCGCCCCCTGGCTGTGGCGGCGTTCATATCCGACGACATTAGAGAGAAGGGATACTCATGAGAGCCATTCTGCCGGGCGCTTTCGCTGCGCTTTTGCTATCCGCCGCGGTTGCTGGCGAACAGCAGCCCTCGCATTGGAGCTATCAAGGCGAGCAGGGGCCAACGTATTGGGCGCAGATGGATCCGGGCTTCAGCACCTGCGCGCTGGGCCGGGTGCAGTCGCCGATCGATATTCGCAATGCACTAAAGGCCGATCTGCCCGAGATCGATTTCGCGTATAGCGCCGGGCCGGCCGAAGTGCTGAACAACGGCCACACCGTTCAGGTCAACCTGCCGGCATCGGGTGGCATCGCAATAGCCGGCGTGAACTATGCGTTGCTGCAGTTCCACTTCCATACGCCCAGCGAGGAAACGATTGCCGGCATGGCCATGCCGATGGTCGCGCACTTGGTGCACAAAAGCGCGGAGGGCCAACTGGCGGTCGTCGCCGTGCTGTTCAAGGAAGGCAGGGAAAATCCGGCACTGGCGAATGTCTTCGCCACACTGCCGGCGGAAGGTGGGAAATACCGGCTGACCGACTCTTTTGACCCCAGCCGAATCCTGCCCAACAAGCGCGGCTACTATTCTTTCGAGGGTTCGCTGACGACCCCACCATGCAGCGAGAACGTGCGTTGGCAGGTGCTCAAGGAACCGCTTGAAGTGTCCGGAGAACAGCTGGCCGCCTTCCGCACACTCTATCCGATGAATGCCCGGCCAACCCAACCGCTGAACGGCCGCGAGGTGCTGGAAAGTCGTAACTGACTGTCCCGGCCAACAGGGCGGCTAGCATTCGCGGCTCGGAGGTTGAGGCAATCCCGAGCACCGTCGCAGTAGACGGGAGTTTTTTCACAGGTTCTCAGCGCTATGGCCGTTGCTGCATGCCGATCTTGACCAATTCGAAGAACATCAGCAGCGCGGCACCGTAGGTAAAAGCCACTAGCCACTGCTCGATCGATGCGGGCTGAAAAGCAAAAACCCGAGCAATCGGCGTGATGGCGGTAACCACCAGCAACATCGCCAGGGTACCGGCAAGCACCCATTTGCCGACCCGGGACAGCCCCAGCAGCATCGATCTCCAGCCGCGTTCGGGTGAACGGTTAGCGAGAATCAGCCCGGTATTGGCCACCACCAGGGTGATGAAGGCCAAGCCACGGGCCACATCCTGCGTCAGACCATTGGCCAGTCCGCTGCGATACAGGGCCACCACCACTATGCTGACGCCGAGGCCCTGGAGCATGCCCAACACGATGTGGCGCATGTTCACCAACGGTTCGTTCAGCGCGCGTGGCGGCTGCCGCATCGGATCGCCACGGCCGTTCTCGGCCTCGAACACGATCGAGCAGGCCGGGTTGATCAGCAGTTCGAGAAAGGCGATATGAATCGGCGCCAGCAGCAGGGGCAACCCCAGCAGGACGGGCATGAGGCTCAAGCCGATGATCGGCATATGCACGGCGATGGTGTAGATCAGTGCCTGGCGCAGGTTGGCGAAGATCTTCCGGCCGCGCCGGATGGCCGCAACTATGGCGCTGAAATCGTCGTCGAGCAGCACCAGCGCGGCCGCTTCACGCGCCACATCGGTGCCGCGCTTGCCCATGGCAATGCCGATATGGGCGGCCTTGAGCGCTGGCGCATCGTTGACCCCGTCGCCGGTCATCGCCACCACCTCGCCACTGGCCTTGAGGCTTTCCACCAGTGCCAGTTTTTGCTGCGGGCTGACCCGGGCAAACACGCTGGTCGTGCGCAGGCAGTCGGCCAGTTGGCTGGCATCCATCGAGGTCAGGTCGCTGCCGCTGCACACCCGCGTGCTGGCGATACCGGCTGCGGCGGCAATCGCCCGGGCCGTGCGCGGATGATCGCCGGTGATCATCACCAGGCGGATACCGGCGCGCTGGCATTCGGCGATGGCGGCAGGCACGTCGTCGCGCAGCGGGTCGGCCAGCCCGAGTAGGCCGATGAACTGCAAGGCAAAGTCGTGCTGAATGGCCGGCCATTGCGGGCCGGGGGAATGGCGCGCCTTGGCCACGCCGAGTACCCGCAGACCGCGTTCGGCCAGCTGTTCGGCCTGCTGCAGCACCTGTTGGCATTCGCTTGGTGACAGGTGGCAGAGGTCGACAATCGCCTCGGGCGCGCCCTTGGTGGCGACGAACGCCGGTGCGGCGGCATGTTCCTGCCACAGGTGCGACATTGCCAATTGTGCCGGCGACAGTTCGTATTCGCGCACCAGCAGCCAATCCGGGTGCAGGTGTTCGGTGTTGGCCAGGTAGTCATGGGCGAAGCGGTGAAAGGCTTGCTCCATCGGGTCGTGCGGTTCGATTTCGCTGGCCAGCACCGCGTATTCGAGCAACTCGTGGAACTCCTCCGGCAGCACCGCGGAGGTCAGCGTATCGACCTCGAGAACCTTTCCGGCGACGCACAGGGCCGCCACCTGCATGCGGTTGTGCGTCAGCGTGCCGGTTTTATCCACGCACAGCACGCTGGTTTGCCCCAAGGTTTCGATGCTGCTCAGACGCCGCGTGAGGACCTGATGGTGGGCGATTCGGCGCGCGCCGAGCGCCAGAAAGATGATCATGATCACCGGCAGTTCCTGCGGCAGGATGCCCATGGCCAGGGTGATGCCGGCCAGCAACGCCTCCAGCCAGCCGCCGCGCAACAGTTGATAGAGCAGCGTCAGCAGCACGCACAAGCCGGCCCCGATCAACGCCAGGCGCCGGGTCAGGCGCGCGATTTCAGCCTGCAGCGGGGCCGACTGCAGGGAGATGTCCTGCAGTGACTGGCCGATATGACCGATCTGGGTGGCTTTGCCGGTGGCGCTGACCCGCATCAAACCCTGCCCGCGAACCACCAGGGTGCCGGCGAAAACCTCGCTGCCATCGGCGAATTTGGCCACCGCCGCGGATTCGCCGGTGAGCATCGATTCATCCACCGCCAGTTCGTGCGCCTGCAGGAGCAGGCCGTCGGCGGGTACGCGGTCGCCCTCGGCGAGCATCAGTATGTCCTCGCGCACCACGTCGCGCCCGGCGATGCGCATAGGCTGGCCGTCGCGGATAACCAGCGCCCTGGGGCTTGAAAGGTCGCGCAGCGACTCCAGGGCGCGCTCGGTATGGCGCTCCTGGAACACCGTGATGGCGATGATGACCAGCACGAAACCGAGCAGGATCAACGCCTCACGCGGGTCGCCCATGCTCAGGTAAATCGCCCCGGCACCCAGCAACAGCAGGAACATTGGCTCACGCAGCACGCTAACGGCGATGCTGAGCAGGCTGCGGCGCTGATCGGTGCCCAGCTCGTTGGGACCTTCGGCACTGAGGCGGGCGGCGGCTTGATGCGGGCTCAGGCCGCTAGGCAGTTCAATACTCATCGGTTCCCCTGGATGTGGGTTGTCGCGCCATTCGCTGGACCCGTTCGGCAGCGGATCTGCAGCCCTGCCAAGGCGCTTGCAGATCCAGTGCCACGCGCTGCTGCAGACCGTGGGCTATTTGCAATTATGGACAAACCGCCGAATCGGTGGATAATCCGCAGGTCTCGACTTCTCTGCCGGCCCTCTCGAACACTATGCGCAAACCGCTGCGAATTGCCTTGATCTGGATGCTGATGCTCGCCCTCCCGGCGCAGAGCATGGCGGCGATCGGCATGCAGTTGTGCGCAGTGGTCAATCAGGCTGGGGCGGTCAGTCAGGGTAACCAGCAGATGGCTGCGCATCACTCCGGGGCTGTTGCCATGCCTCACCACGGCGCTGTTGCCTCCGACCCTGGCGCCGCTGGCACCACGCAACCGAGCGACAACCGCATGTGCAGCCTGTGTGCCTTCTGCGTTGGTGCGGTTGCGTTGAATAGCGTGGTTGTCAGTAATCCACCGCTGCAAGCAGTCGAGCCGTCTCTGGCCCGCCCGCAGCGTTTGCTCGGCTTCGTTGCCGACACTCCCGAACGTCCTCCGCGTTCTCTTCTCGTCTAAGCCAAACAGCGCCTGCAGTCCCGAGCGGCGCATTTAGCTCATTCGCGGTCTTCGCCTGTCATCTGCAGACAGGTCCGCCATATGCGAGAACATCTGATTATGCGTTTTCTATTTGCCGTTCGGCCGAGGCTTGTCTGCCTGGCCTTGCTGGCTGTGCCCGCGGGCGTCTGGGCCGAGTTGGCCGATCCGCTGGATGCCGAGGCCGCCACGCCGGCCCTGGACTATCAATCACCGCTGAGCGCCTATCAGGGGCTGGCCGAGGAACCGCCGCAGGACTGGCGCGAGGCCAATGATCTGGTCGGTCGCATCGGCGGCTGGCGCACCTATGCGCAGGAGCCCTGGGAACAGCCGGCTGCTGCGGATGCGCCGAGCGAGCCCAGTCCACCCAGCCAGCATGGCGATCACTGAGGATGCGTATGAACGGATTTATACGGGTGCGTCAGCTGGGGCTGTGCGCCGGGTTACTGCTGCTGGCCGGCTGCGCCAGTTTTTCCCGGGATGGCGGTTTTGCCGTGGTCGAACAGGCCGCCGAGCAGCAGCTGGACAAGCAATTGAGCTGGAGCAAGACCCCCGAAGAGCGGACGCTCGTGGCCGAGCGGGTCACCGAGTTGCTGGCTCAGCCGCTGTCGGCGGACGCTGCGGTGCAGGTTGCCCTGCTCAACAACCGGGGGTTGCAGGCGAGCTTCGATCAGTTGGGTATCAGCGAGGCCGAGCGGGTCCAGGCCGGACGCATCCCCAATCCGGGGTTCTCCTTCGGCCGCCTGGAAAAGGGCAGCGAGGTGGAGTACGAGCGTGGCCTGCACGTCAATCTGGCGCGGCTGATCGCCATGCCGATGACCTCCGGCATCGAGGCCAAGCGCTTCGAGCAGGTGCAGCGGCAGACCAGCCTGGCGGTGTTCGAACTGGCCAGCCAGACGCGCAAGGCCTGGTACCGCGCGGTGGCGGCCGAGGAGAGCCTGGGCTTCATGCGCCAGGTGATGGACTCGGCTGAAATCGGCGCCGAGCTGGCCCGACGGCTGGCGGCGGTGGGCAACTACAGCAAGCTGCAACAGGCCCAGGAGCAGAGCTTCTATGCCGAGACCGGCTTGGCCCTGATCCGCGCCGAGCAGGCGCGGGTGCAGAGCCGCGAGCAGTTGACCCGGCTGCTGGGCCTGTGGGGCGAGCAGATCGCCTACCGCCTGCCCGAGCGCCTGCCCGAGTTGCCGGCCCAGGTCGAACAACTGCCGGATGTCGAGCACCAAGCCATGGCCCAGCGCCTGGATATCCAGGCCATGCGCCTGGATGCCGAGCGTCTGGCGCGCAACCTGGGGCTGAGCAAGACCACGCGCTTTATCAACGTGCTCGAGTTGGGTGCGATCAGCAACAAGTCCAATGAGGAGCCGACCCAGCGCGGCTATGAGATCAGCGTCGAGTTGCCATTGTTCGACTGGAGCGGCGCGCGGGTGGCCAAGGCCGAAGCGCAATACCGGCAAATGCTCAACCGTGCGGCCGAGACCGCGATCAATGCCCGCTCGCAGGTGCGCGAGGCCTATCTGGGCTATCGCTCGGGCTACGACATCGCCCGCCATTACCGCGACGAGGTGTTGCCGCTGCGGCAGCGCATCGCCGAGGAGAACATCCTGCGCTACAACGGCATGTTCATCAGCACCTTCGAGCTGCTGGCCGATGCGCGTAAACAGATTCTCGCGGTCGACGGTTACCTGCAGGCCCAGCGCGACTTCTGGATCGCCAAGGCCGACCTGGACATGAGCATGCTCGGTGCAGCGAACCTCTCCACCAGCGCGGGCGCCGCCATGAGCGCCGCCGCCGATGAGCCCGCCGGGCACTGATCAAGGATTACTGAAAATGGTTTCTCGACGTGATTTTTTCCTCGGCGCCGGCGCGATCACCGCGGCGGTCGCCACCTCGGCGGTCAGCCGGGTGTCCCTGGCCGGGCTGCCGGAAGCGGTGCTGCAGGACAGTGCAGACACCATGCCGCCGCTGCAGCCGCAGAACGGCCGGCCCTACAACCCGGTGGTCACCCTCAACGGCTGGACCCTGCCGTGGCGCATGAACAACGGCGTCAAGGAATTCCACCTGGTCGCCGAACCGGTGGTGCGCGAGCTGGCACCGGGCTACAAGGCCCACCTGTGGGGCTACAACGGCCAGTCGCCGGGGCCGACCATCGAGGTGGTGGAGGGCGACCGGGTACGCATCTTCGTCACCAACAAGCTGCCCGAGCACACCAGCATCCACTGGCACGGCCAGCGTTTGCCCAACGGCATGGACGGTGTCTCGGGGCTGACCCAGCCGGCCATTCCGATGGGCAAGACCTTCGTCTACGAATTCGTCGCGCGGCGTCCCGGCACCTTCATGTACCACCCGCATGCCGACGAGATGACCCAGATGGCCATGGGCATGATGGGCTTCTGGGTCACCCACCCCAAGGACAGTCATCCGTTGATCAGCGAGGTGGACCGCGATTACTGCTTCCTGCTCAACGCCTACGACATCGAGCCCGGGGCGGCCACGCCGAAGATCATGACCATGCTCGACTTCAACCTGTGGACCTTCAACAGCCGTATCTTCCCCGGCGTCGACCCGCTGGTGGTGCGGCACAACGACAAGGTGCGCATCCGCGTCGGCAACCTGACCATGACCAACCACCCGATCCACCTGCATGGCCACGAGTTCGAGGTCACCGGTACCGATGGCGGGCCGACACCGGCAGGCTCGCGCTGGCCGGAGGTGACCACCGATATCGCAGTGGGGCAGATGCGCCAGGTCGAATTCCTCGCCGACGAGGAGGGTGACTGGGCCTTTCACTGCCACAAGAGCCACCACACCATGAACGCCATGGGCCACGACGTGCCGACCCTGGTCGGTGTCGACCACCGCGACATGACGCGCAAGATCGCCAAGCTGATCCCCGATTACATGGTCATGGGCGAGCGCGGCATGGCCGATATGGCGGAAATGCAGATGCCGTTGCCGGACAACACCGCGCCGATGATGACCGGTGACGGCCCCTTCGGCTCGGTGGAGATGGGCGGCATGTTCACCATGCTCAAGGTACGCAAGGAGCAGCCGCCCGGCGACTACCGCGATCCGGGCTGGTTCAAGCACCCGGCCGGCAGCGTGGCTTACGAATGGCGCGGCGAGTTGGCCACGCCGACTCGCTCGGGCGAAGCCGGCGGCCAATCCATGCCGCTGCAACAGCCGCCCAGCGAGACGGTCGAAGTCCAGGTGCGTAAACCCAGCGGCCATACCGGGCATTAAGTCGTTGCAATTAGCAGGAGCGGCTGCAGTCGCTTCTAAAAGAAATTCAAATTTTTCATTTAAATCGAGGGGATACAGATGAATCGAAAGGTAAAATCTACCGCTCTGGTGCTGGGCTTGTGCGCCCTGTTCACCGGCAATTCGGTGCTGGCCCATGGCGGCATGGCCGCAGACGCGCATGGCGCCGCTGCGCAAGTGGTCAAGGAACAAAAGGAGTGGGGCATCGCCGGCGACCGCGATCAGGTCGACCGCACCATCGAGATCCGCATGACCGACAAGATGCGCTTCACCCCGGACAAGCTGCAGGTAAAGGTCGGCGAGACCATTCGCTTCGTCCATCACAACGACGGCCAGATGCTGCATGAGTTCGTGCTCGGCACCAAGCCCGAGCTGGACAAGCATGCCGCGCTGATGGCCAAGTTTCCCGGCATGGAGCACGACGAGCCCTATATGGCCCACGTCGCGCCGAGCAAAAACGGCGAGATCATCTGGACCTTCAACCAGGCCGGCGAATTCGACTTCGCCTGCCTGATCGTCGGCCATTACCAGGCCGGCATGGTCGGCGAGATCAGCGTAGTGGGCGATGCCGAGGCGGATTCCATGCCGATTGTGGCGAGAGAGCCGTCCGCCAGCCCGACAGATTCTTCGACCCGCGCAGCGCGGATCCAACCACGCGAAGGAGATACCCTATGAAAACCCTGCTTATCGCCACCTTGCTCGGCAGCGTCTTGGCTTTCCCCGTATATGCCGCCCAGCCAGCCGCCCCGGCTGACGCCAGTGCTGAGGTCGCCGCCCCCCTGAGTCAGGGCGAAGTGCGCAAGATCGACCTGGCCGGGCAAAAGATCACCCTGCGCCACGGACCGCTCGAGAGCGTCGGTATGCCGCCGATGACCATGGTTTTCAGCGTGAGCGATGCGGCCCTGCTGGAAGGCATCAAGGCCGGCGACAAGGTGCGCTTCCAGGTCGAACAGCAAGGCAGCCGGTATGTTGTGACCGAGCTGCAGGCGGCCGAGTAACGGCGGCAGGAGCCGGTTTGCTGGCTCCTGCAAGCCTGTTCAGGAATACGGGACGCCGTGCACCCGGGGTGCACGGCCCCTGTCTGGGGCATTCGCCTGAGCGGCGAGGATGGCAAAATCAGCGGCATCTCACGCTGACCATGGCCATCGTGCCGTTGGGCGAAAACCGCCCGGCGCAGCGTTGAGTCAGGCAGCAGCAGGCCCGCGTGGGCATGCTGGCGTGCCTCCCCTTGGGTTTGGCCATAGTGCCGTCATTCATTGGCCGTTTCGCCATTGCCGTGCCGGCGTGGCTGCCGGACAATCCCCGGATCATTTCGCCTAAGCCTGCCGCCATGACTCAGCCCGTGTTCTTCGCCCATGCCAATGGGTTTCCCTCGGCCACCTACGGCAAGCTGTTCGCCGCCCTGGCTCCGGATTACCCGGTGCTGCATCTGCCGCAACACGGCCACGACCCGCGCTTTCCGGTGAATGACAACTGGAGCAACCTGGTCGACGAACTGCTGCACCACCTCGAACAGCGCGGCGAGCCGGTGTGGGGCGTCGGCCACTCGCTCGGCGGGGTGCTGCATTACCACGCGGCCTTGCTCAGACCTGAGCTGTACCTCGGGGTGGTGATGCTCGATTCGCCGGTGCTGACCCTGGCCGACCGCATGGTCATCCGCGCGGCCAAGCGCTTCGGCTTTATCGACCGCATCACTCCAGCCGGGCGCACCCTGGGACGGCGCGAAGAGTTTGCCGATTTGCTCGAGGCGCGCAGCTACTTCGCCGCCAAGAGCCTGTTTCGCCGGTTCGATCCGGAATGCCTGGATGCCTATCTGCAACATGGCCTGCACGGCAATGGACAGGGCCTGCGCCTGCGTTTCGACCCGGCCACCGAGATCAGTATCTATCGCAGCGTGCCGCACACCACGCCGGGACGCCCGCAGCAGCTGCAAGTGCCGCTGGCCATGATCCGTGGGCGTCACAGCCGCGTGGTGCTGCCGCATCACGCGCGCCTGATTCGACGGATGGCCAGGGGCGAGTACCTGACCCTGCCGGGCGGGCACATGTTCCCCCTGGAGCGGCCGCAGGACACGGCCGAGCTGTTGCGCTCGCTGTTCCAGCGCTGGTCCGCTCAACCCCCTGTCGAGGTGTCCGCATGAATCTGCCGTTCGAGGAAGTACGCCTGAGCCTGCCGCATATCGAGCTGGCGGCCCATCTGTATGGCCCGGCGGATGGCCAGCCGGTGATTGCCCTGCACGGCTGGTTGGACAATGCCGCGAGTTTCGCCCGACTGGCGCCCAAGTTGCCGGGGCTGCGCATCGTCGCCCTGGATTTTGCCGGTCATGGCCATTCCGATCACCGCCCCCTGGGCGCCAGCTATGCGATCTGGGATTACGTGCACGATGTCCTGCAGGTGGCCGAACAGTTCGGTTGGCAGCGCTTCTCCCTGCTCGGCCATTCCATGGGCGCCATCGTCTCGGTCCTGCTGGCCGGTGCACTGCCCGAGCGGGTCGAGCGCCTGGCGCTGATCGACGGTTTGATTCCCTACACCGGCGAGGCCGACACGGCGCCGCAGAAACTGGCCGAGGCGCTCAAGGCGCAGATGGCCCTGGCCGGCAAGCGCAAGCCGGTGTACGCCGAGTTCGAGCGTGCGGTCCAGGCGCGCATGCGCGGAACCGCCGCAGTCAGTCGCGACGCCGCCGAGTTGCTGGCCCAGCGCGGGCTGATGCCGGTACCGGGGGGGTACACCTGGCGCACCGACAGCCGCCTGACCCTGCCATCGCCGCTGCGCCTGACCCAGGCCCATGCCATGGCCTTCGTCCGGTCCCTGCAATGCCCGGTCAGTCTGTTGCTGGCCGAGCAGGGCATCCTCGTGGCGCAGCCGCGCTTCGCCGAGCTGTTGAGTGGTTTGCCGATCGACCTGACCCATCTGCCCGGCGGGCATCATCTGCATCTGGATGACGAGGCGGGCGCGCAACTCGTAGCAGACTGTTTCAATCCTTTCTTACGCTCGTCTTGACTTGCCAAAGGCAACTGGGGAAGGTGTGGCCGATTGCAATGGAGAATCGCATGATCGACCTTTACACCGCCGCGACCCCCAATGGCCACAAGGTGTCCATCGCGCTCGAGGAGTTGCAGTTGCCCTACAGCCTGCATGCGCTGAGTTTCGAGCGCAAAGAGCAGAAGACCCCGGCATTTCTCAAGATCAACCCCAATGGCCGGATTCCGGCCATCGTCGACCGCGATAACGACGACTTCGCCGTGTTCGAGTCCGGCGCCATCCTGATCTACCTCGCCGAATTGACCGGGCAACTGCTGCCGCAGGACCTCAAGGGCCGTTCGCTGGTGTTGCAGTGGCTGATGTTCCAAATGGGCGGTATCGGCCCGATGCAGGGCCAGGCCAATGTGTTCTTCCGCTATTTCCCGCAGAAGCTGCAAGGCCCGATCGACCGTTACCAGCACGAAACCCGGCGCCTCTATGAGGTCCTTGACCGTCGCCTGGGTGAGGCCGAATACCTGGCCGGCGACTACAGCATCGCCGATATCGCGACTTACCCCTGGGTGCGCATTCATGACTGGTCGGGCGTCTCGATCGAAGGTCTGGAGCACGTGCAGCGCTGGATCGATGCACTCGAGAGCCGTCCGGCAGTGCAGCGCGGCATTCTTTTGCCGCGCCGTGAAGTGCTTGACGAGTCGGCGGTAAAAACCGCCCAGACGATGCTGATCCAATGAGGACTCATATGCGTTGGTTCAGTCTGTTGGCTGGCGTTTCGGCAAGTGCAGTGGTCTCGGCCGCGGATGTCGTCGGCAGTCGCGATCTCGAGGTGCTGCCGCGTTTTCCCGGCAGCCAGATCGTCGCTTTCAGCGAAGTTGCCGAGCAGGAGCGGATCTACCCGCAAGGTGCGATTCGGCGTATCAGTGGCCGTCTGCGTTACGAACGCGAAGTGGCGGCGCAGGGGCAACTGACCTCGCTGACGTACGAGCTGCCGCGCACCCATGCCGCCGATGACGTGTTCACCGCTGCCCGCGAAGCGTTGCAGGCGCAGGACGCCGAGCTGCTCTACTGGTGTCAGGGGCGTGACTGCGGTTCGAGCAGCCTGTGGGCCAATGCAGTATTCGACAATCGCATCTTGTATGGCTCCGATGACCAGCAGGCCTATGTGCTGATGCGCCTGGCCGAGCCGCGCCAGGACAGCTTGCTGGCGCTCTACAGCATCACCCGGGGGAATAAGCGTGCCTATCTGCATGTCGAGCTGCTGGCCGCCAATGCGCCACTGGCCGACGTGCTGCCAACGCCGGCCACCTTGTTGCGCCAGTTGAACGACGGCGGCGAGCTGCGCCTGCCGCAGCAGACCGAGCCCAGCGAAGCCTGGGTGACATTGCTCGCGCGTAGCCTCAACCTCGACAGCACCTTGCGGGTCAGCCTGTCCGGCGTCCAGGCCGAAGCCTGGCGCCAGGCGCTGGTCGAGCAGCGGGTCAGGGCCGCGCGGCTTGAGTTGGGCGATGCCACCGTTGAAGGTCTGCGCATCAGGCTGCTGCGCTAACCGCCAAGCTTGCAGGTAGAGGCGCGCTAGGTGTGCGCCAGCCATCCTTAATAGCCTGCTGACCGGGCCCTGCACCTGAGGTGCAGGGCTCGGCGTCGTTTCTTACTATTGCGGAGTTGCCACTGATGCGGAGTTGCAAGCATGCTCAATAACGACCGCTTGCTGGTGCAGATTTTGCTCCTCGGGCTACTCGGCGCAAGCCTGTGGGTGCTCGCGCCGTTCGGTTCGGCGCTGTTCTGGGCGGCAGTACTGTCCTTTGCCAGCTGGCCTCTGATGCGTGGGCTGACCCGTTTGCTCAATGGCCGGCAGACCGCCGCGGCCGGGCTGCTGACCCTGGGCTGGATTGGCCTGGTGGCGGTACCCCTGGTGATGCTGGGGTTCAACCTGGCCGAGCACATCGGCGATGCCATGGCGCTATTCAAGGGTTACCAGGTCGCCGGCCTGCCGCCTGCGCCGGATTGGCTGGGTGATCTCCCGCTGGTCGGCGGAAGTCTGCTGGGGTTCTGGCAGACCATTGACCAGCAGGGCGCGGCGTTCTTCGCCACCCTCAAGCCTTATCTCGGTCAGGTCGGTAACTGGTTGCTGGCGCGTAGTGCACAAATTGGCGGTGGCGTGCTGGAGTTGGCCCTGAGCCTGGTGCTGGTGTTCTTTTTCTACCGCGACGGGCCACGTCTGGCAGAGTTTGCCCACAGCCTGCTCGATCGCCTGATCGGCGAACGCGCCGAGCACTATCTGGAACTGGTTTCCGGCACCGTGCAGCGGGTGGTCAACGGCGTGATCGGCACGGCAGCGGCGCAGGCGCTGTTGGCACTGATC
Organism: Pseudomonas sp.; assembly: GCF_033723075.1. Lineage (GTDB taxonomy): Bacteria > Pseudomonadota > Gammaproteobacteria > Pseudomonadales > Pseudomonadaceae > Aquipseudomonas. The sequence continues at coordinate 89,404 of NZ_JAWVXU010000003.1, read as the reverse complement.
GGCTTCTATATCGCCGGCGTACCGGGTGCGCTGATCCTCGGCATTCTCACTTTCGTGTTCAGCCTGATTCCCATGGGGCCACCACTGGTCTGGATTCCGGCGACTGCCTGGCTGTTCACTCAGGGCGACTATGGCTTTGCCATCTTCCTCGGGATATGGGGCATGTTCGTCATCAGTGGTGTGGACAACATCCTCAAGCCTTATCTGATCAGCCGCGGCGGCAACCTGCCGCTGGTGGTGGTGCTGCTCGGGGTGTTTGGCGGCATCCTGGCCTTCGGCTTCATGGGCCTGTTCCTCGGTCCGACCCTGCTTGCCCTGGCCTACAGTCTGCTTAGCGACTGGGTGGCGGACAAGGCGCCGACGCCTGAGCCGCCGCTCAAGCAGCCGCCGGAAGATCGGCTGGGCTAGGACCTGTTGCCGTTTCGTCGCGCCTGTGCCGAAACGGCAACAGATCCTGGGCGGCACGCTGCAGTATCGAGGGCCCGGCCGTGCATGGATGCGGGCTGGCGGGGGATGTGCGCAGCGTACGCCACCACGCCTCATCGTGATCAAGAACACTTATCATGCGACCAATAGCATTTCCTTGCATTGTCGAGTGCCTCCCGCTGACCTAGGCTCAAGTTGCTGGTGTCAAAATAGAGGCACATATGCGCAGCCTATTGGTTTTCCTTGTTGTTTTGGTCGGTTTGTTGACGTTTGCCTGGTGGTGGAATCTACCCCAGCCTATGCCGGTGCAACTCTATGCCGTCGAGCGCGGGCCGGTGGAAACGCTGGTGGCCAATACCCGTGCCGGCACGTTGAAGTCCTGCCGGCGCTCGCGCCTGTCTTTCAATCTGGGCGGGCAGGTCAGTGAATTGCTGGTCGACGAAGGCCAGCAAGTGCAGGCGGGCGCGGTCTTGATGCGGCTGCGGCAGGATGACCGGCTGGCGCGAGTGCAGGCAGCCGAAGCACGGCTTGAGGCCAAGCGCAATGACCGTGAGCGGCACTGCCGCAGTGCCAGTCTGGGTCAACGCGATTATCAGCGCCTGCGTCATCTGGCGGAGCGTCAGTTGGCTTCCGCGGAGCGCCTGGATCAGGCCGAAACCAAAGCGCAACTGGCGCAACTGGTGTGTACGTCCAGCGCCACGCTGATCCGTGAGGCCGAAGCCGATCTGGCACTGCAGCGCTCGCTGCTCGATCAAGCCACCCTGCGCGCGCCGTTCTCCGGGATAGTCGCGCAGATCAACGGTGAGCTGGGCGAGTTCGTCACCCCTTCGCCACCGGGGATTCCCACGCCACCAGCGGTGGATCTGATCGATGACAGCTGTCTCTATGTCGAGGCACCGATCGACGAGGTGGATGCCGGTCGCGTGCGCATCGGCATGTCGGTGCGCATCAGTCTGGATGCCTTCCGTGGGCGGCATTTCGCCGGTCAGGTGAGCCGTATCGCGCCGTTCATAACCGAGCTGGAAAAACAGGCGCGCACCGTCAATGTCGAGGTGCGTTTCGTCCAGTTGCCGGTCGATGTGGCCCTGCTCACCGGCTACAGCGCCGATGTGGAAATTCTCCTGGAGCAGAGTGCCGGCAGCCTGCGCATCCCGACCGAGACGTTGCTGGAGGGGCGCCGCGTGCTGCGTTACGACCCCGGAACCGGGTTGCTCAACGAAGTGGCGCTGAATACCGGTCTGGCCAACTGGCGTTGGACCGAAGTGCTGGGCGGCTTGGCGGAGGGCGAGCACATCCTCGCCAGCCTCAGCCAGGACGGCCTCAAGGACGGCGTGGCGGTGATCTCGAGCAACACTGCGGAGCCGCTGCAATGATCCGCCTGCATGGGCTGACGCGCTGCTTCCGTGCTGGTGAGCAGCAGGTCATGGGGTTGGATGGGCTGGAATTGGAGGTCCGTGCGGGTGACTACCTGGCCGTGATGGGGCCGTCCGGATCGGGCAAGTCGACGCTGCTCAATATCCTTGGCCTGCTGGATGCGCCCGATGCCGGCGAATACTGGCTCGACGGCGAGCCGACGGCCGCGCTCAGCGAGGTCCGTCGCGCCGAGTTGCGCAGCCGCACGATCGGTTTCGTGTTTCAGTCCTACCACCTGATCCCACGCCTGACCGCGCTGGAAAATATCGAACTGCCGATGCTGCTCGCCGGCCTCGAGCCGGGCCTGCGGCGTCGGCGCAGCGGCGAACTGGTGGAGCGCCTGGGGCTTGGCGATCGGCTAAGTCATCGGCCTGGCGAGCTGTCGGGCGGGCAGCGGCAGCGGGTCGCCATCGCCCGGGCGATGGTCATGCAGCCGGCGCTGTTGCTGGCCGACGAGCCTACCGGCAATCTCGACAGCCGTGCCGGGGGCGAGGTGATTTCGTTGCTGGAGGAACTCAATGGCGACGGCCTGACCCTGATCCTGGTGACCCACGATGCCGAGCATGCGGCGCGAGCCCGGCGTCAGCTCAGGCTGCGCGATGGACGCATCGTCGATGGGGCGCTGCTGGAGCCGGCCTGATGCGCCTCATCGACACGCTGGCGCTCTGGCTCGGCGCCTTGCGCGGGCACGGTTCGCGCAGTGCGATGCTGCTGCTGGCTGTCGCCATCGGCGTGCTTGCGGTGGTCCTCCTCACCGGGCTCGGCGAGGGTGCGCGCAGCTTCCTGCTCAGCGAATTTTCCCTGCTCGGCCGCAACACGCTGATCATCCTGCCTGGGCGCAACGAAACCACCGGCGGTATGCCGCCGATCACCGGCATGGCGCCGCGCGATCTGACCCTGCAGGATGCGCGTGCCGTCGGCCGCTTGCCCCATGTCTGGCGGGTCGCGCCGCTGCAGGCGGGGCAGGCGCAGGTGAGCGTCGACAACCGCAGTCGCGAGGTTCTGGTCCTCGGCAGTACCCGCGATTTTTTCGCCATCCGCCAGCTTGAGGTCGCCCATGGTCAGCCGTTACCGGAACTCGACCCGGGTCAGGCAGAAGCGGTCTGCGTGATCGGTGCCCGGTTGCGCCATGAGCTGTTCGGTGCGCGCCCGGCCCTCGGCCAATGGCTGCGCGCGGGCGACCGGCGCTTTCGCGTGGTCGGCATCCTGGCCGAGCGGGGCGAATCGTTCGGCATGGACGTCGCCGATATGCTGATCATTCCGGTCGCTAGCGCCCAGGCGCTGTTCAATCGCGAGGGGCTGCTGCGCGTGTTCGTCGAGGTGCGGGGGCCGGCGTTCATGGCGATCAGCAGGCAGCAGATTCTCTCCACGCTCCAGGCGCGTCATGAAGGCAAGGAAGACGTCACCCTGATCAGCCAGGACAGCATGCTCGCCGCTTTCGGTGACATCCTCGGCGTGCTCAACCTGGCTGTGGCCGGGATCGCCGCCATCAGTCTGTTGGTGGCGGGCATTCTGATCATGAACGTCACCTGGATTTCGGTCAGCCAGCGCACCGCCGAGATCGGCCTGCTCAAGACCATCGGCGCCACGGCGGGGCAGGTGCGTCTGCTGTTCCTCGGTGAGGCGCTGCTCCTGGTCCTGGCTGGTGCCCTGGGCGGATTGCTGTGTGCCGAGGCACTGCTCTGGCTCGCTCGCGAAGCGTTGCCCGTGCCGCTTTACGCGCCCTGGTGGGCTCGCCTCGGCAGTCTGTCGTTAGCGCTGTTCTGTGCGCTGCTGTTCGCCTGGCTACCAGCCAGTCGGGCAGCGGCGATGACCCCGGTGATGGCGCTGCGTCCGGCAGGAGGGATCATCTGATGCAACTGCGAGATGGTCTTGCCCTGGCCTGTTCGGCGCTGCTCAGCCGACCATTGCGCAGCCTGCTGACGCTGCTGGGGGTCGCCATCGGCATTGCCGCCGTGGCGTTGCTCACCTCCATCGGCGAAGGTCTGCGCGGCTATGTGCAGGACAACTTCGCGCAGTTCGGCTCGCGCAATGTGTCGATCCGCCCGGGCATGATCCGCACCAGCGGTCTCGGCGGCCTGCTGAGCAGCGTGCGGCCGCTGACCATCGCCGATGCCGACGCCTTGCGCCGCCTGCCGCATGTCGAGGCGGTGGTGCCGATCATCCAGGGCAATGGCGATATCCAGTTCGCTGCCCGCAGCCGCAACACCGGCGTGCTCGGCTGCGGTTATCAGATGGCTCAGGCCTGGCGCTTCAAACTGGCGCTCGGGCAATTTCTCCCCGCCGCGCGCGACGGCCGTTCACCCCCCTATGTGGTGCTCGGTCACCGGTTGCGTCTGGAGCTATTCGGCGAAGCCAACCCGCTGGGTGAGTTGGTGCGCGTCGGCGGCACGCGCTTTCGGGTGATCGGGGTGATGGAGAGGAAGGGCCAGTTGCTTGGCTTCGACGTCGACGACATCGCCTATATCCCGGTCGACTGGGCAGAAAGCCTGTTCAATCGTACCGGGCTGGCCAAGATCAACGTGGTGTTCGGTGCCGGTACCCACTCCGTGCTGCTCAGCGAGAGCATTCGTCAACTGTTGATCGAGCGCCATGGTACCGAGGACTTCAGTCTCACCACCCAGGACGACATGCTGCGCAGTCTCGATCGCATCCTCGCGAGCCTGACGGTCGCCGTCGGCGCCCTCGGCGGTATTTCGCTGCTGGTGGGTGCTGTGGGGATCCTCACGATCATGACCACCACAGTTGCCGAGCGCACCGCGGAGATCGGTTTGTTGCGCGCAATCGGCGCCTCGCCGCGACAGGTGCTCGGCCTGTTTCTCACTGAGGCGCTGCTGCTGTCGTTGCTCGGTGGCGTACTCGGACTGTTGTTACTCGGGTTGATGCTGGGTGGCTTGCATCTGGGGCTGCCCGGCTTGCCGCTCAGCCTGCAGCCGCTGTTCCTGCTGTTGGCGCTGCTGCTGGCCGGGGTGATCGGGGTTCTCGCTGGCCTCGCCCCGGCGCGCCGTGCAGCGCGAATGCATCCCGTGGCGGCGCTGCGCAGCGATTAGCCCGGGGCAGTAGTCCTAGTTCTCTTGCTCGTATTTCTCCAGGGTGTCGCGGGCGATCTGCCGGCCGAGCATGATCAGCTCCGGGGCCTTGTAGAACTCAAAGAAGCGACAGGCGCGCCTGGGCACGTTGATCAGGATGTCCGGCGGGTAGCCAGCGATCTTGTACTGCGCCAGAGAGGTCTGCATGACCTCGAAGCTCTGGTTGATCAGCTCCAGCAGGGAGGCCGGCCCGCTCAGGTCGGCGACCCGCGAACCACTGGCGGACTTGGTGGCGCCTGCGCTCTGTCCATCGGGCCGCGCGGGCTTGGGCGTGGCAGCCTGTTGCAGCCAGGGGTTTAACGGCTCCTGCGCAGGTTCCTCGTCCTGCAGCAACAGCTCGTCGTCCTCGCCCTGCTTGCGGCGGAACGAGGGCAGCCGCGAGCCGAGCGAGTTCATCACCAGGTCGAAACGGCTTTTCAGTGCCGGCGGCCGTTCGATCACCGGTAACTGGTAATGCTGCTGGTTGGTCGAGTTCAGGTTGACCGCGATGATCAGGTCGCAGTGGCTGGACACCACCGGCACTATCGGTAGCGGATTGATCAGGCCACCGTCGACCAGCATGCGCTTGCCCTGGATCACCGGGGTGAACAGGCTGGGAATCGCCGCCGAGGCACGCATGGCCTGATGCAGGCAGCCTTCCTGGAACCAGATTTCCTGCTGGTTGGTGAGGTCGGTGGCGACCGCGGTAAAGGGGATCGACAGGTCCTCGATATTGACCTCGCCGACGATCTCGCGGATCTTGCCGAACACCTTCTCGCCGCGAATGGCGCCCAGGCGAAAGCTCACGTCGAGCAGACGCAGCACGTCCAGGTAATCCAGGCTCTGGGTCCAGTCGCGGTACTCCTTGAGCTTGCCGGCGGCATAGATGCCGCCGATCACCGCGCCCATGGAGCAGCCGGCGATGCAGGCAATGTTATAGCCGCGCGCTTCCAGCTCTTCGATCACGCCGATATGCGCATAGCCGCGCGCGCCGCCGGAGCCCAGAACCAGGGCTACTCGCTGAGTCATCTTTCAACCTCCGTAAGGCATTGTTTTATCAACATACGCGCGCCGATCACTGGCGCCAAGGCGACATTTGCTAGAATGCCGCCGCCTGTCGACGATATGAGTGAGATTTCATGAGCGAGCCGATCCGTTTGACCCAGTACAGCCACGGCGCTGGCTGCGGCTGCAAGATTTCCCCCAAGGTGCTGGAAGTGATCCTGGCCGGCAGCGGCGCGCAGAATCTCGACCCGAATCTGTGGGTCGGCAATGCCTCGCGTGACGATGCGGCGGTCTACGCCATCGACGCAGAACGCGGGGTGGTGTCGACCACCGACTTCTTCATGCCGATCGTCGACGACCCCTTCGATTTTGGCCGGATCGCCGCGACCAATGCGATCAGCGACATCTACGCCATGGGCGCCGACCCGCTGATGGCCATCGCCATTCTCGGCTGGCCGGTCAATCTGCTGGCCCCGGAAGTGGCCCGTGAGGTGATTCGCGGCGCCCGCTCGGTGTGCGACCAGGCGGGTATCCCGCTGGCTGGCGGGCACTCCATCGATGCCCCCGAGCCGATCTTCGGCCTGGCCGTTACCGGCCTGGTGGAAAAGCGTCACATGAAGCGCAACGACACCGCCACAGCGGGTTGCCGGCTGTACCTGAGCAAGCCCCTGGGCATTGGCATCCTCACCACCGCGGAGAAACAGGCCAAGCTGCGCGCCGAGGACGTCGGCCTGGCGCGCGACTGGATGTGCACCCTGAACAAGCCGGGCAGCCGTTTCGGCAAGCTCGCCGGCGTGACCGCGATGACCGACGTCACCGGTTTCGGCCTGCTCGGCCACCTGGTCGAGATGGCCGACGGCAGCGGCCTGACCGCGCGCATCGAATTCGCCAGGGTGCCGCGCCTGGCCAGTGCCGAGTATTACCTGGAGCAGGGCTGTGTGCCTGGTGGCACCCAGCGCAACTTCGACAGCTACGGTGAGAAGATCGCGCCACTGGCCGAATTGCACAAACTTTTGCTGTGCGACCCGCAGACCAGCGGCGGTTTGCTGGTTGCGGTGACCGCCGAGGGCGAGGCGGAGTTTCTCGCGGTCGCCGCCGAACTGGGCCTGACACTCGAACCGATCGGCCAGTTGCTCGAGCGACAGACTTACGCCGTCGAGGTGCTGTGATGCGCGACAACACCCAGGATTACCGCCAGCTGTTTCTCGACGACGTGCCGATGATGGATGCCCGTGCCCCGGTGGAGTTCGCCAAGGGCGCCTTCCCCGGGGTCATCAACCTGCCGCTGATGGATGACGACGAGCGGCAGAAGGTGGGCACCTGCTACAAGCAGCGCGGCCAGCAAGCGGCCATCGAACTGGGTCAGCAGCTGGTCAGCGGTGCGCTCAAGACGCAGCGCATCGAGGCCTGGGCGGCCTTCGCCAGGGCCAATCCGCAGGGTTATCTGTATTGCTTTCGCGGCGGCCTGCGCTCGCAGATCGTCCAGCAATGGCTGAAAAGCGAGGCTGGCATCGACTACCCGCGGGTGATCGGCGGCTACAAGGCGATGCGTGCCTTCCTTCTGGAAACCACCCAGCAGGCGACGGCGCAGTGCGACTTCATCCTGGTCGGCGGCATGACCGGCACCGGCAAGACCGAGGTGATCGCGCAACTCGACAACAGCCTGGATCTGGAAGGCCATGCCAATCACCGCGGTTCCAGCTTCGGCAAACGCGCCACGATCCAGCCGGCGCAGATCGATTTCGAGAATGCCCTGGCCATCGACATCCTGAAAAAACGCGCGGCGGGCATCCAGCAGTTCGTGCTCGAGGATGAGGGCCGCATCATCGGCAAGAGCGCTGTGCCGCTGGAGCTCTACCAGGGCATGCAGGAGTTCCCCCTGGTCTGGCTGGAAGACAGCCTGGCGGGCCGGGTCGAGCGCATTCTCAAGGACTACGTGATCGACCTGTGCGCTGAATTCGTCGCCCTGTACGGCGCCCAGGAGGGCTTCAAGGCCTTCGCCGAGCGCCTGCAGCAGAGCCTGGCGAACATCCTCAAGCGTCTGGGCGGGGAACGTTACCAGCGTCTGGCGGCGATCATGGATCAAGCCCTGCTCGAGCAGCAGAGCCAGGGCGTGGTGGATCTGCACCGTGGCTGGATCGAGGCGCTGCTGGTGGAGTATTACGATCCCATGTACGCCTTCCAGCGCGAGAACAAGGCTGGGCGGATCGAGTTTGTGGGCGAACAGGCGGACGTAGTGGCGTTTCTTCGCCAGCGCGCCCATTCTTGAGGAGTGCGGGCACTTTTTCGTCCCGCGGTCGTCATATCGAATCATCAACCTCTGGTTGTTTCCCGCTATCAAGGAGTGCGCAACATGAAAGCCTGGATCTTGCTACCGATGATCGCCTTGCTGCTGGCCGGTTGCGCCGGCAAAACCGCCTACCGCGATAGCTGCGCCAAGCAACTGAACGCGGCCTGGGCCGAGCTGGATCTGGCCAAGGCCGAAGGCTTTGCCGGCACAGTGAGCTACTCCAAGGCCCTGTCGCTGCTGACCGCAGCGAAAACCCAGCAGCAATTCGAAAGCTACGAGGGCTGTACCAGCAAGTCCGAACGGGCGCGCTTCTACATCCGCGAGTCGCGCGCCGGCCGTTAGACCCTTCCGGCGGTTGCGTCAGCGACCGCCTCGAATCCCCCCTCCCCATAAGCTCGATCAACCAGCCAATCGGCATTTGCCTTTTGCCAATCAGCAGCAATGCTTAAGGCATGAGTGCCGTTTTCACTCGCTGGGGCGACGCAGCGGTAGAAACGCATAGGGCAGCGTTGACTGGTTGGGGATTGGCCATGCAGCAAAGCAGTGCTGTGGTGTTGCCGGCTGCCATGAGTTCGTGGCGTGGTCTGGGCTTGTGGAATTTCTATTTCATCACCAAATTGGTTTTGCTCTGGTATGGCCAGCTGAATTTTCATGCCCTGGAAAATCTGGCTTTCGCCGCTTTCCTGCTGTTGCCTTTGCCGCCGCAATGGCTGCATCGCTTGCGCCATGTGCTCGCCATTCCGCTGGGCGTCGCCCTGTACTACTACGACAGCTGGCTGCCGCCGTTCAGCCGTCTGATCGCCAATTCCGCGCAGATCACCCAGTTCAGTCCTGAGTACATGCTGGAGCTGGCAGGGCGCTTCATCAATCCGACCTGGCTAGCCGCAGGGCTGATCCTGTTGGTTGGCTACCTGTTCGTCAGCCAGTGGATCCGGGTGACCAGCTTCACGGTGGTGGCGCTGGTGTTGGTGCTGGTGATTGGCAATGCCCAGCTGTTCACCCGCCAGCAGGGCACCGTTCCGGTCGTGCTGTCGACCCCGGCAAGCATCGCCCCCGTGGCGGGCGATGTGGCGCCTGCCGTGATCGATGATGCTTTTCTGAACGCGGCCTTGGACGGCTTTTATGCGACCCAGGGGCAGCAGGTCACGCAATTTCCCAGCCAGCTGGCGGCTGACGCCGTACCCATTGATGTGCTGATGCTGAATATCTGTTCCATGGCCTGGGATGACCTGGAGGAGGCCGGTATGGTCCAGCATCCGTTGTGGGCCAAGATGGATATCCTCTTCGATGATTTCAACTCCGCGGCCACCTACAGCGGCCCGGCAGTGCTGCGCTTGTTGCGCGCCAGTTGTGGCCAGGCTTCGAATGCCGATCTGTATCGCCCCGCGGCCAAGCAATGTTTCCTGTTCGAAAACCTCAAACAGCTGGGTTTCACCGATGGCTTGCTGCTCAATCACACCGGTCGCTTCGACAACCTGCTCGGCCTGTTGCGTGACGGTGGCCGCCTGCAAGCTGCGGCCAGCCCACTCGGTCAATTGCGCCCGGCATTGACCGGGTTCGACGGTTCACCCATCTATCGCGATCGCGAAGTGCTGACCCAGTGGTGGCAGCAGCGGCTGAGTTCAGGCTCGCCGCGCGAGGCGTTGTTCTACAACTCGATCACCTTGCACGATGGCAATCGTCGGCTGGACAAGGTCACCGGCAAGGCCGTCAGCGCAGATTACAAGGCCAGTTTGGGTCAGGTGCTGGATGATCTCGACAGTTTCATCGAGCATTTGCAGGCATCTGCCAAGCCGGTGCTGCTGGTCATAGTTGCCGAGCATGGTGCGGCCCTGCGCGGTGATCTGATGCAGGTCAAGGGCATGCGCGAGATCCCCAGCCCGACGGTTACCCACATTCCGGCCGGACTCAAACTGATCAATGCCAAGGCGCAGTTGCCTCAGCGGCCGCTGCATATCCAGGCACCGAGCAGCTATCAGGCCTTGTCCGAGCTGATTGCGCGGCTGGTCGATGGTGAGGCCTACCGTAATGCGGACTTCGACCTGCTCGGCGTGACCCGGGATCTTCCGCAGTTGGATGTGGTGGTGGCGGAAAACGAGGGCAGTGTGATGGTGCGCCTGCACAACGAGCATTACCTGCGCATGGAAAACCAGAGCTGGATCCCTTACCCGCAACGTTGAAAAACAGCCCGCGTCACTGCCGTGATGCGGGCTGGCCGAGTTGCAGTGCGCTCAATTGAACTGGGCGTATTCCTCCAGGGGTTCCGGGGGCATCCTCAGGTCGCCATCCCAGGGCGCGAAGCTGTAGCGCAGATAGAGCAAAGCGCCGCGCGGCTCGTAGTCGCTGCCCACCGAACGCTCCATGCCGAGCATGCCGCCGACGAACCAGTTCGGGCTCAACCGCCGTTCCGCCGAGAAGCTGAAACGGTAACTGAATCCGTCGCTGCTACCGCCCTCGAAGATCGGGTTGCCGGCTTCGCTTTGCAGGTCGCTGCGGGTCGGGAAGTAGGGCGAGTCGTCGTTGCGCGCCCAGGAGAAGCCTGTTGAAGCCTCGGCGTAGATCGACCAGTCACCCCAGCGCTGGGCATAGTTGATCGGCACCGAGAGCGAGTGGTACTGCTGCGGACTGTAATATCCGCCGTGGCCGAAGGTGTAGCCGCTGAGGTCCTTCTGGTAGTGCCAGTACATGGCGTTACCGCCGATCCGCAGGCGCCGGTCTGGCTCGTCGATGATCCGGAAGTAGACCCCGGCCATCAGCCGGTAGCGGTCGTTGTCCTCGACGTTCTTGCCGGTCAGGCGGTGCGCCTGCAGGCTTGACCAGATGCCGTAGCTGCCACCCTCGTCGTAGCTCAGACCCAGCCGAATACCGTTGGCGCGAACGCCGCCCCAGGTTTCGCCGGTGCGCGGATCCTCGGTGCCGGCGAAGGACAGCAGCGAGTTGTTCAGGGCGCGGCGCGAGACGTCCAGGGTCCAGCCCAGCTTGGCCAGGTCACCCCTGATTCGTATGCCGCCAACCACATCCTCCACCGGGAAGCCCAGTGGCGTGGTGCCGATGTCCCACTCCAGGCGCTCGCTGCGCCAGCCGATGGCCAGCGCAGTGCCTTCTTCGCGCTGGTGGCGGTCGCCGCGGTCGCAGGCTTCACCGCGTTGCTGGCAGATGAGCACGCTGCCGAAGTCGTCGGCGTCGAGCAGGTTGTCGAAGCTGCCGCTATCCAGGGTCACCTGTTCGGCGCGCAGGAAACCCCGGCCGCTGCCCAGCGGGTGCGCCACTTCGGCGATCAGGTAGCCGGCCTGCAGGTCGGAGAAACCGGGTGTACCTTGGCTTTCCAGGTAGCTGTACTGCACGGTGGCGGTGGGCGCCTGGTGCAGGTAGAGCTCGGCGGAGTCGCTGCGGATGCTGCGTCTGAGCCAGTCGTCTTCGCCATTGGTTCGGGTATTGCGGGTAAAAGCCAGGGTATCTTCCGGCGCCAGGGCGATGCCGCTACTGCGCATGGCCTCGCGGTAGGCTGCCAGAGCCTCTTGCGGCTGACCACCGGCCAGGGCCAGGCGGCCGCTGTCGCGCCAGATCCAGGGGTCCTCCGGGGCGGCGAGACGGGCCTGGGCCATCACTTGCTCGGCCTTGGCCTGATCGCCGAGTTGCAGCCAGAGATTGGCGATACGCCGTTGCTGACTGGGCGCGGGTGTGGCCGGGGCAAACGCCTCGAGACGCTGCCGAACATCGGCGTCGCGGCGCAGCTGGGCGAGTTCGATCAGGCTGAGTTCGGCTTCGCTGTTGTGCGGTTCGAGTTGCTGGGCAAGACGGTATTGACGCTCCGCTTCTGCTCGGTTGCCTCGCCGTTCGGCCCATTCGCCGAGTGTCAGGGGGATGGCGACCTCCTCGGGATATTGCCGTTGCTGCAGCCGCAGGTAATCGCTGGCTGCATGCTCGCGTCCCTGGGTATGCATCTGGCGGGCATTACTCATTACCTGAGCGAAGCGCAAGCGCCGATCCAGGGCACGCATGTCGTTGTCCCATTTGGTTCTGGGCACCCTGGCCAGACTGTCCAGGGCTTGCTGGGGGCGATCCTGGCTGGCCAGGAACAGGCTGTGGGCATAGCGCGAGGCCGGGTCGTACGGTGTACGCCGCAACAGGCCGGCAAAGCTCTGTTCGGCTGCTGGGTCGTCGAGTTGCACGCGGGCCTTGGCCAGGTCGTAGGCGATCCAGGGGTTGTCCGGTTGCAGGCGCAGGGCCTGCTCAAGCAGATGTTTGGCGGTGGCCCAGCGTTGCTGGTCGGCGTGCTGTTGGGCCTGGGTGACCAACTGGGCTGCCTGCAGCCGGTTCAACTCGGGTTCGAAGCGTTGGCGCTGATCGGCCGGCAAGGTTTCGACGATTTTCCGTGCGCGTTCGGGTTGGCTGGCGCTGTAGAGGTTGATCAGGCCGCGCTTGGCTCCGGCATTATTGCGATCGCGAGCCAATGCAGCCTGGTAGTGGCGTTCGGCGCCAGCCATGTCGTTGCGTCTGGCCTGGATATTGCCCAGGCCGTTGAGTGGTTCGGGTGCGTTGGGCTTGAGTTTGGCCGCCTGCCGGTAAAGCTGCTCGGCGCGTTCGAGCTTGCCCTGGTCGACGGCTGCTTCGGCATCCTTGAGGGTGGCCCAGAAGCGTGACTCACCGATCAGGGTTTGCCACTTGCCCAGGTTGTCGATGTTTTCCTCGTGGCTGCGTGCCTGTTCATACAGGGCCAGGGCTTCCTGTTGCCGGCCCTGGCGCTGACGCAGCAGACCCAGTGCGCCGAGAGTTTGCGCGTCAGTGGGGAAGCCCTTGAGCGCCAGTTGCAGGTCGCGCTCGATGGCCGGGTACGCCTGCGAGTCGCTTTCGAGTTTGCTCAGGGCGCGCTGCTTGGCCTGGAAGGAGGGGTTGCCGAGCAACTTTTCCTGTTCGGCCAGGGATTGTCTGGCGATGTCGTCGGCCTCCGGGTATTGCTTGAGGTAGCGGCGCCAGAGGGCGGCACTGCGCTCATTGACGGGGAGCCGCTCGAGTCGGTCTTGCCAGACGCCGGCAACGCCCGCGCGTGCATAGGGGTCGCTGGCCAACTGTTCCAGGTCGGCATGGGCTGCCTCGCTGTATGGGTCGATTGCCAGGCGCTGTCTGGCCAGAGCCAGGCGGAAATTGCTGCTGTACGGGTATTGCTGAACCAGATTTTCCAGGCCATGCAGGGCCCTGGTTTGGCCTTGCGGGGTATTGGCCAGGGTCTGCCAGTACTCGAGCGCATGGTCGCTACTGGGAAAGCCGGGTTTGAACAGGCTGTCGTACATCGCCAGCGCTTCCTCGGGGCGCCCCGCGCGCGCCAGCAGGCGAGCCTGCTGCAGGCGCTCCTTGGCCTCGGGCTCGTTGATTGCCAGGTGCAGGCGGGCCAGCACCAGAGTCTCGCTGTCGGGTGCGCTGCGGTTCAGGCGTTCGAGGGTAGCCTCGGCTTCGGTCAGTTGATTCTTGCGCACTTGCAGGCGAATCAACGCCGCCAGGCCCTCGGGATCGTCGGGGTTGAGCTTGAACAGTCGGTACAGGCTTTCCTCGATCAACTCCACCTTGTTGCGTGACTCCCCGGCGCGCACCTGCTCGAGTAACTGCAGGCGGGCTTCGCTGACGTCGATGGCATGGGCGCTGGTGCTCAGCAGCAGCAGGGCAAACGGTAGGTGCCTGATCATGAGCATTCCTCGATTGACTGTGGTTGCAATGCTCCGCGTGGCGAGAAGCGATAGCGTCCTTCGCTCCAGCCCTGGCCGAACAAACTCAGTACATGGTCGTAGTAGGCGTCCACTTGCAGGGACTCTGCAGCCAGGCGGGCCAGTTGCTCTTGCAGCAGCTGCGGTTCTGCGGCTCTGCTGAGCAAGGGCAGTAGCGCCGCAGAGAATCCCTGCGGGCCATGTCCTTCGGCGGTGCCGGTCAGGCTGTCGACGCGCAAGGGCGGATGGCCATGCTGCCGGAGGTAGCGCAGCATCGGCTGGAAGTGTTGGACGAGGTTGGCCGGCGGCTCCTGCATGCCCGCCCACAGGTAGACGCGAATGGCGTCGTAGCTGCCTTGCCAGCCACTCTTGGCTGACGCCTGCCATTGCCCGTTTTGCCACTCCACCCAGTCGGGGACGAAGCCCCGAGCGCTGGTTTGCTCGAGCATGCGCTGGGTCGGTTCGAGCATTGCCGCCCAGATGCTGTTCGGGTAGCGGTGGGCGAAGCTGTGCAGCAGGGGCAGGGGGGAATAGCTGGGATTGAGGGTCCAGCGGTCCTGAGCGGTAAACCCTTTGGTTCCGGGCAACAACACGGGGCCGAGTTGTGGCAGCTGGGCGACCTCATGGTGCTGGATCAGTGCCAGTTGCCGGGCCGACAGACGTGAATAGTCGGCGTGCTGCCAGAGTCTGCCGGCCTCCTGCAGGCTATAGGCCAACCAGAGGTCGGCGTCCGCTGCGGAGTTGCTGTCGAGTACCTGCCATTGGCCCTCCGGGTTGCGCCCCCAGAGCCAGGCCGGTAGGTGCCGTTGCAGGTCGCCCTGGGCCAGGTTGTCTTCCAGCCAGCGCAGCAGACGTTCGAAGGTCTGGCGATCGCCGGCTGCCAGGGCGAAAAACAGGGCATAGGCCTGGCCTTCGGAGGTGGTGATCGCCCGTGGGTCGCTACTGTCGATTACCCGTCCGCCGGCATCGACGAAGCGCTGCTTGAACTGCTCCCATAGTGGCCACTGGCAACCTGCGTGCGCGGAATTGCCGAGCGGCGAAAGGACTAACAGCATGACCATCCAGAGTTTCATGGCGCACCTCAGGCGGGGGCTTGCAGTCGACGTTTGGCCAGCAAACTGAGGGCGCTGAACATCACGCTGGCGAGCAACACGGCGCTTAGCGAGGCCAGGACTATCAGGAACAGCAGGTGGTCGGCGAGGTGGAACCAGAGCAGCAGCCACCAGGGCAGGCTGCCGACATAGTAGGAGTCGCCAAGCACGGCCGTATCGATCTGCTTTCCGTGCATCAAGGTCACCGAACCGGCGATCCTGGCGCGACGCTGGTTGTCGAGCAGGTTCTGCTCGATCAGGCTGTAGCCGCTGGCGTCGCCCGCCATCAGCGCGACCACACTGCGCTTATCGTCGAATGGCGACTTGAACCCGACCAGCGCTGCCAGTTCGGCAGATGCGTCACTGATCTGCGCGGGTACGGCACGGCTATCCGGGTGGCTCAGGCTGGCCGCTATCTGCACGCCCAGGGCGCCCAGTTCCGGGCCTTGCTCGTTGCTGAATGCTGGCGCAACGGCGCCAATCAGGAGCAGGTCACGCTGGCTCTGCGCCGCCGCCAGCCAGTCGTCGCTGATGCTCAGGCGGGTGGCGGGATAGCCGGTATAGGCGCCGATCCTGCCAATGATCGCCAGCAGCAGCGACAGCTCGGCCTGGCTCGGCTGGGGCGGCATCAGCACCAGGGTCTGCGAGAGGTCGGCGACACGGCTGTAGGGGTAACCGGTTTCGGCAAAGGCCTGCAGATCGGGCATCGCCTTGTAGTGGTGGAAGGCCGAGAAGTCGATGCTGGAGTCGGGGTCGATCGCCGCCTGGATGTTCATCGGCAGGCTGGTGGCGCAGTTGTCGGCATAGGCGCAGCCGGGCAAGGCATTGAAGCTGAAGTTCATGCGCAGTTCGTTGTGTGGGCCGACGAGCTGGGCCGGGATCAGCAGGCGCTTGCTGCCGGGCTGCTGGGTGAGCAGGGGCAGGTTTTGCTGAGCCAGGCCGGCGATTTTTCCTGGTGCCGGATCGTTGAGAGGGAACGCCTGGACGAAGTGGTCGTTGATGCTGATGCTGAGCAGCGAAGAATCCTTCTGCAACGGTGGCGTATAGCGGTAGCGCAGATCCAGGGGTACTCCCGGGCTGCGCCAGATGAACAGATCCGCCGGCACCCTCAGGGTCAGGCTCAGTGGCGGTGGCACCAGGCCGCTCGCCTGCAGTTGCATCGGGTTGTCGAGCAGTTCGCTGAAGCGTGTGGGGCCATCGCTTTTCACCCATTTGGGCGCATCGTAGGGCTTTCTCGGCGGGGCTTCGGGGATGTTGCGCAGGGTACTCGAAGGTCCTTTCAGGCTGCTGCTGCCCAGGACAAGTGCGCGGACGGCAGCCAGTACCTGCTGGTCATCCTCACCCAGGACCAGGAGCAGTTTGGCAAAGGGTGTGCTCGGATGGTCAATGATGGCCAGGGTAGGGGCGCTGACCTTGGGGTAATCCTTGAGGAACGCCGGGCGTTGTTGGTTGCTGGCAAACACCACCGCCGAACGATTGGCCGGCAAGCCGCCGAAGGAAACGGGGAAGGAGGCACCGCGCCAACTGCTGTGGATGCCGAACCAGGAGGCGAGGACGGCTGCGGCGGTCTGCTGTGCTGGGCTGGGCGCGCGGCTGAAAACGAACGGCAGCAGCAGGGCCGCCTTGTCCCGGTGGTCGAAGAATGGCTCCGGCAGTATGGCCAGGTCGTTGCTGACCTTGAGGCGCAGGACGTTGAGCTGCAATTTGCTCTTGGCACTGAAGTCCAGCCACAGGCTGGCATGCATGGGATCCTCGGGGGCGGTGTCGTTGCTAGCCACCAGCTCGAAGCGCAGGTGATTGAAGTCGCGAATGAAGCTGGTGTCCAGCGCGAGCGTGCGCTTGACCTCCCGGCCGATTTCCTCGTCGAGGATCGGCAGTACGCCCATCAGTTCGTCATTGAGGTACACCTTGATGTGCGAGCGTTTGGCGTTCAGAGCCGGGGAGGGGGTATAGAACAACTGCAGTTCGGCGGCATCGATCAGCTCATCGCTGCGCACACCGAACTCGGCGTAGAGGTGGCGCAACATATTGCGCAGCAATAGCACGCCGGGTGAAGAAAGCTCGCTGAGACTCAGGCTGCGTTGGTAGGTGCTTGGCGGCGCCGCGTCCGTTGTTGGTGACTCCGTTGCAGCGACCAAGGCGCTGTTGGCGATCAGCATCAAAGTAACAAGCATG
This sequence comes from Pseudomonas sp., assembly GCF_033723075.1. GTDB lineage: Bacteria > Pseudomonadota > Gammaproteobacteria > Pseudomonadales > Pseudomonadaceae > Aquipseudomonas. The sequence continues at coordinate 72,237 of NZ_JAWVXU010000003.1, read as the reverse complement.
AGCACACAACGAGAAAAATACTGGATATTCATGGCCGTGACCCTGTCTGAACGATGCTGAATGCGGGGGTGACTGGTACGAAAGAGGCGAACCACCGGCCACTGTCGCGGGCAAAAGCAATCAGCGGTTGAATGCAGTCCGGGGCATACAGCAGTGTCTGCCGATAGCCGCTGAGACCGACGCGGGCAATCCCGTGCAGGCTGCTGAGCGGATTGTCCTGCTCGAAGCCGTCATGCCAGCGTGCCCAGGTGTCCGCGCGGGCAAAGGTGCATTGCACGAAGCGGCCGTGACGGCGCAGGTCCATGGGGTCCAGTTCGGCACCGAGGATGCCTTGGGTAACGCTGCGGCCGCGGGCTGGGAATTCGAACTCCTCGTGGCCGCGCCTGAGCAACAGCAACAGCCTGGTAACGTCCGGCAGGCTCAGATTCAGCCCGCGGGGTAGCTGGATGCTCACGCCGCCGTCCGAGTAATTGAGCAGGGTGCAGGGGTAGGCATGTCCCGAGGGCAGGCGGATGCCTGCGTCGAGGTGCAGGTCAACGCGATGCGCTCGGCGGATTTGCCGGACTTCTGCCGCTACGGCCAGGGCGCCACCGAGCACGATCAGGTTGTAGAGCACCCAACACAGGCTGATCAGTACGGTCAGGCGCTCGTCGCTCGGCCCCCAGAGCAGGCGGTAGATACCAAACAGAAGACCGATCAGGTTGAGGGTGGCGAGGATCAGGAAGGGCTTGGCCATCTTCCAGTCGAACTGGTCATCTTCGATCAGGCCGCCCTTCGCGGTGACGTTGAAGGTACCCTTGCGCGGGTTGAACAAGGCGACACTGGTGGGCCGGGCGATATACCAGGAGAGTACGGTTTCGTAGATTTCGCTCCAGAACGAATGACGATATTTACCCTGGATACGTGAGTTGGTCATGGTGCTATGGACGATGTGGGGCACGACGAATAGCAGGATAAGCAAGGCCGGGGCATAGATGATGTAGGCGTGCAGGAGCAGGAAGGCCAGCGGCGCTGTGAGGTAGATCAGGCGTGGCACCCCGGACAGAAAGTGCAGCATGGCATTGAAGTAGCAGAGCCGTTGCCCGAGCGAGAGACCTCGGCCAGACAGCGGATTGTCGAGACGGAAGATCTGCACCATGCCGCGGGCCCAGCGGATGCGTTGGCCGATGTGCGCGCTGAGGCTTTCGGTAGCCAGGCCCGCTGCCTGGGGAATGCGAATATAGGCCGAGGTCCAGCCATGGCGGTGCAGACGTAACGAGGTGTGCGCATCCTCGGTCACGGTTTCCACGGCGAAGCCGCCGATGCTTTCCAGCGCGGTACGCCGCAGGATGGCGCAGGAACCACAGAAGAAGGTCGCGTCCCACAGATCATTGCCATTCTGGGTCAGGCCGTAGAACAGGGTGTTCTCGTTCGGCGTCCGGCGGAAATTATCCAGATTGCGCTCGAAGGGGTCGGCCGAGAGGAAGTGATGCGGTGTTTGCAGCACACCAAGCCGCGGGCTGCGCAGAAACCAGCCTATGGTCATCTGCAGGAAGGAGCGGGTCGGAATGTGGTCGCAGTCGAAAATGGCGATGAACTCGCCGCTGGTTTTGCCCATCGCGGTATTGAGGTTGCCGGCTTTGGCGTGGCGGTTGTCCGAGCGGGTCAGGTAGCCAACCCCGGCGTCAGCGGCGAACTGGCGAAATTCATCGCGCTTGCCATCGTCGAGAATCCAGATATTGAGCTTGCTCTGCGGCCAGTCGATGCCAATAGCCGCCAGCACGGTCGGGCGTACCACTGACAGATCTTCGTTATAGGTCGGAATGTAGATATCCACGCTCGGCCAGGTGGCCGTGTTGGCGGGCAGCGGGCAGGGCTGGCGGTCGAGCGGCCAGATGGACTGCAGGTAGCCGAGGATCAGCACCAGCCAGGAATAGCTTTCGGCGGCCAGCAGCAGCAGGCCGCAGCTCAAGTCCAGCGGGTCATTCCAGTTCAGGGTGGAGCTGTAGCGCCACCAGAAATAACGACTGGATACCAGGATCGACAGGACGATCAGGATCAGTGTCGCGCGGCGCCCGGAAAAGCGTGTCACGCTCAAGGCGATGAGCCAGAGCAGGCCGGCAAACAGCGCCTGTTGATACGGCTCTAGGGGTTGAGTTATGCACAATGCCAGCACTGGCAGGGCCACCAGCAGCATTGGCAGCTGCAGCCAGGTGGCTGTGCCGCCGGGCCTTGCTGGCGCCGGCTGTTCGCTGAGCTGGCGGGTGCCACCGCGCGCCAGCATGCGCTGCACCGGCTTATATAACGCTTGCAGGCAGCGGTTTAATGCCGGCAGGCGCGAGGTGGCCAGTCGGGCGGGCCTTTGCGGGTGTTGTTCGACAGGTTTTCTCAGCACCAGCCACAAGCTCTGCAGCAATATGCGCAGCGGATCGGCCGGGCGTAAGCGTAACCAGCGAGCCTGGGGGTAGAGCCGCTGTCTGTGCTCCAGCAGCCAGCGCCAGCTGGCTGATTCCAGGCTAAAGAGCGTCCAGCAGAGAACGCGAAAAAGCGCCATCAGCAGGGTTGGCTGCCGGGCAGGCGCGGGTTGCTCGGCACCGGGTTGCGCTGGCGGCGGTTGGGTGCTCTGGTTCATGGTTTTTCCACCGTATTGACGCACCAGCTCGCCAAGGCGAGGAAATCGCGCATGGCCAGGCAGTGCGGCGCGCTTTCACCCAGTAGTTGCTTGCGCGCCAGTGCCTCACGAATCGCCTCGTCTTCATGGATCACGCAAGGAACCAGCAGCTGCCCGAGGGCCAGGCGCCAGAGCTCCAGCAGGTCGTGGGACAGTTTGCGCGACGGTTGCAGGCGGTTGATCAGCCAGTGGTGGTTGCGTGGCAGGTGCTGGTTGTCGTGCAACTGGTAGTTGAGCAGGATATGGCAGGCCGGATCGGCCTCCAGCACGTGCAGCCAATGGATGTCCGGGTGCTGGTCGAGGCGACTGAGCAGGTTCAGGTAGGGCGGAATATTGACCAGCACAAAGGTGCCGCTCGACGGCGCCAGTTGTCGCAGTGCGTGCTCGAGCAGGTCAACTGCACGCTGGGGGTCATAACCCTGGGGAGCGTGGCGGCCAAATGGCAGCACGGAAACCCGTTCCTGCTGGCGAAAGGCAACTATCGCCTGAGCAGGACTCTGCGCGTCTCGCGTCGCCCAGGCGGAGGGCTCATCGAAGGGCAAGCCGAAGTGCAGGCTGAGTATGTTGCTGGGGCACAGATCGATCGCCAGGACGGGCTGGTGCAGAATTGCCAGGGCTGAGGTCAGTCCGGCAACTATTGACGTGGTGCCGCAGCCTCCACGCAGCCCCTGTATGGCGATCAGGTGCATCTCAGTCTGCCTTGTCGAGTTTCGCGGCTTCGACAAGCTGGAGCAGTGGTCGCAGCGTTTCGCTCAGCAGTGGCCAGTCGGCTACCGAGGCGAGTACGGCCTGTTCGTGTTGCAGCTCTGAATATTGAAAGCTTTTAAGTTGGTAGTGCTCGAGGAGGAAGGTCAGATCCTCCTGGGGATCCACTGTCTGTCGATCTACTTCAATTTGCTGAAAATCCATGGTGGTTTTCTCGTTTTGTAGTGTTGGCTGATATTTTCTTTATGGTCAATTTAATGACTATTTCTCTGTTCGTGTAGCTACAGTGTCATATTAGTGGCGTATGGCGGGAAGTGAAGGACGAAATCCCCTTTTTGTTGATTTACCGCAGGCTTCCCTGCAACAGTCGATAACCAGCAAAACGGAGTACCTCGGCTGTTGGGACTGGGGCTCCGGCGAGGGCTGCCGACCAGCGGCATTAGCGGTCGAAGGAGGGGGGCGCTGACTGGCATACTGGGTGCCACCAATCGACCGAGGAATTTGCCGTGCAACTGGATTTCAGCACCCTGACGCCTTTGGATGCCTACCGCTGGTTGGCATCCACGGTAACGCCGCGGCCGATCGCCTGGGTGTCCAGTGTTTCCCCCGATGGCATCAGCAACCTGGCACCGTTCAGTTTTTTCCAGGTGATCAGCGATGCGCCGCCGACCCTGATGGTCAACGTCAATCTGCACGGCGACGGCAGCCCCAAGGACACCCTGCGCAACGTGCAGGCCACCGGCGAACTGGTGATCCAGTTGGTGTCCTTCGCCCAGGCCGAGGCGATGAATGCCAGCGCTGCCCATATGCCCCATGGCGTAAGTGAGTTCGAGCGCTGCGGCATCGCCAGTTTGGCCGGCGAACGAGTTGGCGTACCCCGTGTGGCCGGCGCGGCGGTGGCCTTCGAGTGCCGTGTGGCGCAGGTGCTGGCGTATCCGCCGGGTGCGCCGAACTGCCACCTGATCTTCGCCGAAGTGCTGCTCGCCCACGTCGACGATGCGGTGCTCAACGACAATGGCCGGATCGATCCGCACAAGCTCGACCTGGTCGGGCGCCTGGGCGGCATGGCCTATACCCGTACCCGCGATAGCTTCGAGATGCAGCGCCCCTGAAACCAATGCGCCAATCCGCTCTGAAAACGACACGCACATAGCTAAAAGCACAATCGCCCCGGTTGCTGGCTTGTCGCCAGCAGCCTCGCGCTTCTATCTTGCGGGTTCAGCTGACGAGCCGGGTTCGTCAGTGCCCGGGGTGGAGTGGGATATATGTGGACTGATCTGCAGCGGCACGTCGCCAGCTTGAGTACGGCGAAGAAACTGGCCCTGGGTTTTGGCGTGGTGCTGGCGCTCACTGCGGTGGTTGCCGCCACCGGCTATTCGGCGCTGCGCGAGGTCGGTGTCCGCTCGGTGTTGCTCGAGCGCATGAGCGCGATCAACACCCAGGTCCTGCAGATCCGCCGTAGCGAGCAGGATTTCGCCCTGACTACCGACACTGCTCATGTCCAGCGCCTGCATGAGCAGACGCAGACGCTGCTGGCCAGCAGCGCAGCCCTGCAGGCCGAACTGCCGGCTGCCGAGGGGCAGCTGCTGGGCGAGGTCGATGCTGCCATCGACCAGTACCGCGCGGCCTTCGACCGTTATGTCGAACTGACCGATAACATGAGCCTGTCCCTGGAGGCGGCCAATTGGCTGGTGGTCAGCGCCGCCAACAGCCTTGAACTGATCGGGGATGGCCTGGCCGAGGACGGTGTCGATCTGCTCGAGAGCAGCCAGGGTACCCAAGGCGCCGAGTCGGTGTTGCAGGCCGGACAGATCGGCAAGGTTCATCAGTTGCTGTTGCAAGCGCTCGACCAAGCCCGCGTACGCCTGCAGCAGAGCCGCACTACGGCTGAAGTCGCCCAGGGCGAGATCCAGCAGGCCCTCGATGCACAGACCCTGGCCGGCGAGCTGCGCGATGCCATGAATAGCCCGGGCTATGCCTCGGTGCTGGCGGAAGTCATCGGCAACGTCGACTCGTTCAATGAACGGCTCAAGGAGTACAACGGCCACTTGCGCCAGCAGAAGCAGGAATATGCCCTGTTGGTGACGCAGGCCGAGCGCATCGTCGAGCTGGCGGAACAGGCCTACTCCCGCCAGAAGAGCGCCATGCAGGCGCAGCTGCAGGCCAGTGGCTGGCTGATTTTGCTGGCCGCGGCGCTGGCCCTGGTAATCGGTTTGCTGGCGACCCTGGCGATCACCCTGCTGATCGTGCGTCCGCTCAAGCAGGTGATCGCGCAGGCCCGGCAGATCGCCGAGGGTGACCTCAGTGTACGCATCGAGGTCCAGCGCAGCGACGAAGTGGGTCAGTTGCAGGCTGCCATGCAGGGTATGTCGAACAACCTGCGCGAGATGGTCGGCCAGTTGCAGGGTGGGGTGAGCCAGATTTCCGCTTCGGCGCAGTCGTTGTCGGCGATTACCGAGCAGACCCGCCTGGGCGTCAATGGCCAGCGGGTGGAAACCGATCAGGTGGCGACCGCCATGAGCGAGATGACCGCCACCGTGCATGAGGTGGCGCGTAACGCCGAGGCCGCCGCCGCGTCCACCGCGGACGCCGATAACCGGGTCGGTCGCGGCGCCGAGGTGGTGCGCCAGACCCTGGTGCGGATCGACCAGCTGGCGGCGGCGATGGACACCACCACCCAGAGCATCGAGCGCCTCAGCCAGGACACCCAGCGCATCGATTCGGTGCTGGATGTGATCAAGAGCGTGGCCGAGCAGACCAACCTGCTGGCCCTCAACGCCGCCATCGAGGCCGCCCGTGCCGGCGATCAGGGTCGCGGCTTTGCCGTGGTGGCCGACGAGGTGCGCGCTTTGGCCAAGCGCACCCAGCAGTCCACCGCGGAAATCGAAGGCCTGATTGCCACGTTGCGCGAGGGCGCGCGCCGCTCGGTGGCCGACATGCAGCAGAGTGGCGCCCTGGTCGCCCATGTGGTCGAGGATGCCAATCAGACCGAAGGCGCCCTGGCCGGGATTGCCGAGGCGGTGACCCTGATCTTCGAGATGAACCAGCAGATCGCCGCGGCAGCCGAACAGCAGACGGCGGTGGCCGAAGAGATCAGTCGCAGCGTCACCTCGATTCGCGATATCGCCGATCAGTCCTCGCTGGCGATGGACGAGACGGCTGATTCGAGCATTCGCTTGGCGCAACTGGGCCGCGAACTGCAGGGCATGGCCGGGCATTTTCGTTTGTAGTTTTTCGCCTGAAAGTGAGAACCGCGCTGACAGTTTCGTCAGCAAAGGTTTCACGGTGCTTTGCCCGCCTGATGCTGGCCAGTAGCATCGACGCACTTGGATGAAGTGCCGGAGCGAACGATGCGCACAAGACTGAATGCCTGCCTGGACGCGGTGAATCAGGTGCTGTTGGGCAAGGAGCCGCAGGTGCGTCTGGCCCTGGCCTGTATGCTGGCCCGTGGCCATCTGCTGATCGAGGACTTGCCGGGCATGGGCAAGACCACCCTCAGTCACGCGCTGGCCAGGGTCCTGGGCCTGAGCTTTCAGCGCATCCAGTTCACCTCCGACCTGTTGCCCGGCGATATCCTCGGCACCTCGGTGTTCGACCGGGAAAGCGGGCAGTTCCTCTTCCACCCGGGGCCGATCTTCGCCGAACTGGTGCTGGCCGACGAGATCAACCGGGCCACGCCGAAAAGCCAGAGCGCGTTGCTCGAAGCCATGGAGGAGGGCCAGGTGACCATCGAGGGCGCGACCCGACCGCTGCCGGATCCCTTCTTCGTGATTGCCACGCAGAACCCGGTGAGCCAAAGCGGCACCTTCGCCTTGCCCGAGTCGCAGCTTGACCGCTTCCTCATGCGCCTGTCCCTCGGCTACCCGGCCAAGGCCGCAGAAAAAGCCCTGCTGCTCGGCGATTCGCGGCGCTCGTTGCTGCCGCGCCTGGAGGCCATTCTCGACCATACCGAACTGGCGCTGATCCAGGCCGAGGTGCCAAGGGTGCGCGCCAGCGACGCGCTGATCGACTATGTGCTGCGCCTGGTCGATGCCACCCGCAGCCAGCCGCAATTCGCCTGGGGCCTGTCGCCGCGCGCCAGCCTGGCCTTGCTCGCCGCCGCCCGCGCCTGGGCCTTCCTCGACGGCCGCGATTATGTGATCCCCGAGGATGTGCAGGCGGTGTTGCCGGCGGTGGTCGGTCACCGTCTGCGCGAGCGCAGCGATCCGACCGGGCATGGCGGCGGCGCGCTGGTGCAATGGTTGCTGCGCGAGGTGCCGGCGCTTTGAGGCAACAGCTCGATTTTGGGCAACTGCTCAAACGGCACTGGCAGCGCTGGCTGAGCCGACGGATTCCTCCCGCCGCCAGCGTGCGCCTGACCCAGCGGCGGATCTTCATCGTGCCGACCCGGGTCGGGGTGGCATTTGCCCTGGCGCTGCTGCTGATGCTGCTGGCTGCGATCAATTACCAGAACAGCCTGGCCTATGCCCTGACGTTTCTGCTGGCATCGGTGTTTATCGTCGCCATCCTGCACACCTACCGCAACCTGGCGGGTCTGGTGCTCAAGGCAGGTGGGGCAAGGTCGGTGTTCGTCGGCGAGCAGGGGCAGTTTCGCCTGCGTCTGGAAAGCAGCGCGCGGGCGCACCAGGCGATCGCCCTGGGCTGGCCGAGCACGGCATATCAGACTCAGGATGTGCCGGCGCAGGGCGTCAGCGAGTGCGAGCTGAGCCTGCCGGCGCTGCGCCGCGGCTGGCTGCGGCCGGGGCGCTTGCGGGTCGAGAGTCGTTTCCCGCTGGGAATCCTGGTGGCCTGGAGCTGGGTCGACCTGGATCAGACGCTGCTGGTCTATCCGCAGCCGCTTGCGGGCGAGCTGCCGCTGGCCGCAGGCGCTGACGATGAGCTGGACGAGCAGGGCATGCGTGCCCAGGGTCCGGGCAGCGAGGATTTCCAGGGGCTGAAGAGCTACCAGCCCGGCGACTCCAAGCGGCGTCTGCACTGGAAGGCTTATTCCCGCGGCCAGGGCCTACTGGTCAAGGACTTCGCCGCGCTCAGCGGGCGCGATCCGTGCCTGGATTTCGAGGCGCTGGCGGGCGATGTCGAGCTGCGTCTGGCGCTGCTCTGTTACTGGGTGCTGCAACTGTCCGAGCGCCAGCAGCCTTTTGCCCTGCGCTTGCCGGGTCAAGTGCTGGCGCCCGCCAGCGGCGAGCAGCATCGCGATGCCTGCCTGCGCGCCCTGGCACTGTTCGGTACGCCGGCGTGAGCAGGCCGGCGGACATTCCGCGGATCAGCCTGACCTGGTTGCTGGTCGCCCAGGTGCTGGTGATCGTGCCGCATCTGGGCCATCTGCCGCTGTGGATCGTCGGCTTGTGGCTGGGCTGCGCGGCCTGGCGCATCCAGATCCTGCGCATGCGTGCCGGTTATCCGAATGCCTGGGTCAAGGGCGGCTTGATGCTCGGCACGGCCGTCGGTGTGTTGCTTTCCCGCGGCAGCCTGATCGGCCTGGATGCCGGGGTGGTGTTGCTGGTTGCCGCCTTTATCCTCAAGTTGCTGGAAATGCGCACGCGCCGCGATGCCCTGGTGGTGATCTTTCTCGGCTTCTTCGTGGTGGTCAGTGCCTATCTGTTCGACGACAGCCTGCTTGTCGCGCTGTTCAGCCTGCTGCCGGTCACCGCCTTGCTGGCGGCCCTGATCGGCCTGCAGCAGAGTGGCGTCGCAGTGCAACCCTGGACCACCGCACGGCTGGCTGCCGGTTTGCTGCTGCAGGCCGTGCCCCTGATGCTGCTGTTGTTCGTTTTCTTCCCGCGTCTGGGGCCGCTGTGGTCACTGCCGCAGCCGAGCGAACGTGCGGTCAGCGGTTTGGCCGAGAGCATGGCGCCGGCGGATATTGCCGAATTGAGCCGCTCGGGCGAGTTGGCCTTCCGCGCCAGTTTCGCCGGCGCGGTTCCGCCCCGCGAGCAACTCTACTGGCGGGCGTTGACCTTCGAGCACTTCGACGGCAGGCGCTGGTCGCAGAGCGCCTTCGCCCGGTTGCCACAGGCGCCGGCCTGGGAGAAACAGGGCGAGCCGCTGCGCTACAGCATCGTCATGCAGCCCAGTTCGCAGTCCTGGCTGTTCGCCTTGGATGTGGCCGAAACCAGCCTCGAAAACACCCGGCAGATGAGTGATTACCGCCTGCAGCGCGGGCGGCCGGTCGAGCGCACCTTGCTCTACCAGGTGACATCCTGGCCAGCGGCACTGCGCGAGCCTGCGGGCTCCAGCGATAACCTGCGCCGCGCCCTGCAACTGCCGGAGAACGGCGATCCACGCAGTCGCGCCTGGGGCGCCGAACTCAAACGGCAATATCCGCAGCCTGAGCAGTTGGTGCGGGCCGTGCTCGGCCATTTCAACCGCGAGCCCTTCGGCTATACCCTGCGTCCGCCACGGTTGGGCTTGAACAGCATCGATGATTTCCTCTTCGAAAGCCGCAACGGCTTCTGCGCCCATTACGCTGGCGCCATGACCTTCGTCCTGCGCGCGGCCGGCATTCCGGCACGGGTGGTGGCCGGCTACCAGGGGGGCGAGTACAACCCCGGCGGCGACTATGTCCAGGTGCGCCAGTTCGATGCCCACGCCTGGGTCGAATACTGGCAGGCAGGCAAGGGTTGGGTGAGTGTCGACCCGACCTTCCAGGTGGCCCCGGAGCGCATCGAGTTGGGGCTGGAGGAGGCGCTGGTCGACGAGCAAAGCTTTCTCGAGGGCTCGCCCTTCTCGCCGTTGCGTTACCGCCAGCTGACTTGGCTGAACCAGCTGCGCCTGGGCTGGGACAACCTCAACCATGGTTGGCAGCGCCTGGTGCTCGGCTACCAGGGCGCGCAGCAGCTGGAGTTGCTGCAACGCTGGTTCGGCCGTATCGACACCCGGGTCCTGGCGCTCAGCCTGGTGGGAGGCGGTGGGCTGCTGCTCAGCCTGCTGGCGCTCTGGCTATTCAAGCCCTGGCAGCGCGAGCGTGATCCGCAACAGCGTCTGTTCCGGCGTTTCGAGCGTTTGCTGGCGCGGCATGCCGTGCCGCGTCAGCCGGGCGAAGGCGCGCGCGCCTATGCCGAGCGCGCGGCGCTGGCCTTGCCGGCCCAGGCGCAGGCCATCCATGATTTCGCTGCCGCCTTCGAGGCGCAGCGCTATGCCGGGGGCGAGGCCTGCCCGGCAGTGTTGCGCTCCCTCCTGGCGGTATTGCGCCGGGCGTTGCCCTGGCGGGCTGCCCTAAGGTCGGGAGCAACTGGCGATGACCGCAGCTAGTGCGCCGGACATTGTTGGTATTACCCCCATGGGCATTGGTTTGCCAACGCCCTGCTAAGCTGGCAGTTCTAGCAGGCTGGAAAGGAGGATCCCATGGGGCGTTTTATCGAGGACGAGTTGCAGCAGGTTCTGCGGCTGCAGATCACTCTGTATGCCTGCCGCGAACGTTTACTGGCGGCGACCGACCCTGAAGCCCTGCACGATCTGCGCATTGCCCTGCGCAAACTGCGCAGCCTGCTGCAGCCGCTGCGTGGCGTGGAGGCCTGTGATGCGCTGCAGCAACAGGCGGCCAAGCTTGGACGAATCAGTGGGCCGCTGCGTGATCTCGAGGTGCTGATCGCCCATTTGCAGAGTCTGGGTATGCATGGTGCGGTCAGCCGGCGTCAGTCGCGGCTGCTCGATGGTTATCGTGCGCTGCTGGCCGACGACCCGCTGCCAGCGCTGTTCGAGGCGCTGGATCAATGGCCGCAGTCGTGGCGCCAAGCCGCGGCGGACGCCGAACTGGGTGGCCTGGCTAAACGGGTCAAACGCCGCCTGGCCAAGCAGCAACGACGTCTGGCCGAGGCCTTGATCGATCCGGCACATGATCGCCATCGCCTGCGCTTGTTGATCAAGCGTGTGCGCTACGGCGCCGAGGCCTATCCAAAGCGCAGCGGATTGTCGACCAAGACCCTGGCGCGCCTGAAGGCGGCGCAGTCGGCGCTGGGTGATTGGCATGATCGCTTGCAGTGGTTGCAACGGGCCGAGCGGGAAGGGGATCTGGCTGCTTGTGTCGACGCCTGGCGCACGGCAATGCAGGCAGCCGAGGAGAAGGCGGATCTGGCATTGCTGGCGCTGCAAGAGGATTTCACCTCGACTGAGTAGGTGCCTGCGCCCGACGCGCCACTTGCCCACGTCAATTGGCCGAAACGTCGTTTCGCCCCACCGTATATTTCCCCTAAGATCACCTGCTATCGATGTCTTGAGGTGGTTATGGATTTTTCCGAGTTGCTCCAGGCCGTGCGCGTCAACCCGCAGGCAGTGGTGGTCCCGCCTGTCTGGGCGCAGGGGCGGGCCAGTTTCGGTGGTTTGATGGCCGCGCTGGTGTATGAAGCCATGCGCGCTCACGTCCCCGCAGGACGGCCGCCGCGTTCGCTGGCGATCACCTTCGTCGGCCCGGCCGCGCCGGATGTGCCGGTGAGTTTTGACGTCGAGGTACTGCGTGAAGGCAAGGCGGTCAGCCAGGTGCTGGGCCGCGCGGTGCAGAACGGCCAGGTGGTGACCTTGGTGCAGGGCAGTTTCGGCGCGCCGCGCGAGTCGGCGATCACGGTTGTGGCTGAGCCCGCACCGCAGATCAAACCGGTCGAGGACTGCCCGGAACTTGCCTATGTGCGCAATGTGACCCCTGAGTTCACTCGCTTCCTGGCCATGCGCTGGGGCATCGGCGGCATGCCCTTCAGCAACAACCCCTCACGGGAAATGGGTGGCTGGGTGCGTTTGCGCGAGGGTGGCGAGGTGCAGCCGGTCAGCGAGGCGCACCTGCTGGCCCTGGTCGATGCCTGGCCTCCAGCGGTACTGCCGCACCTGCAGGCCCCGGCTCCGGGCAGCTCGTTGACCTGGACCATCGAGTTTGTCCAGCCGGTCGCCGAGCTGAATACCCTCGACTGGTGCCTCTATCGTGCGCGGATCGAGCATGCCCGTGACGGTTACGGGCATATCGCCGCCGCCCTGTGGAGTCCGCGCGGGGAGTTGCTGGCGATCAGCCGGCAGACGGTCACGGTGTTCGGTTAACCAGCAAAAAGCACCGTAGCCTGCCCAAGCGCCAGCGCAATCCGTAGCCGATCCCCGGATTGCACCGCGGGCTGCGGTTTATCCGGGCTACGGAGTCTTGTCGCGTTTCAATCCTGTTCCTGTTGCTACAGTTTGAGCTGGCGGATCGCCCTGTTCAGTTCGCCGGCCAAGGCCGCCAGCTCGGAACTGGTGGTGGCGGAGCCGGTGGTTTGCTGCACCGTCTGCTCGGTGACGTCGCGAATGCTGACGATGGAGCGATTCATTTCTTCGGCCACCTGGCTCTGCTGCTCGGCAGCCACGGCAATCTGGGTGTTGCTCTCGCGCATCTGCGCCACCGAGCCGGTGATGGCGAGCAGTGCCTCGCCCGCTTCGTGGGCCTGTTGCACGCAGTCATCGGCCTTGAGCGAGCTTTCCTGCATGAACTCGACGGCATCGCGGGTGCCGCTTTGCAGGGAGGAGATCATCAGGGTGATTTGATCGGTAGAGACCTGCACGCGTTTGGCCAGATTGCGCACCTCGTCGGCCACCACGGCAAAGCCTCGACCCATTTCGCCGGCGCGGGCAGCCTCGATGGCGGCGTTGAGGGCGAGCAGGTTGGTCTGTTCGGCGATGCCGTGAATCTCGCTGACCACGCCGCTGATTTTCTGGCTGTCGACGGCCAGTTGCTGGATCATCTGTGCGGTCTGTTGCACGCCGCTGGATAGCCCGGCGATCGACTGACCGACACGCTCGACTACGTGCTGACCGCTGCCCGCCAGTTGCTCGGCGTTTTTTGATTGATCGCGGGTATCCGCCGTGTGTTGGGCGATGTGGTGGACGGTGGTGGACATCTCGTTGATCGCGGTGGCCGCCTGCTCGGTCTCGCTTTGCTGGTCGAGCATGCCCTGGCGCACGTCGCGCATGCTCAGGGCCATGCGCTCGGCGCCTTCGTCCAGGCGTGCGGCGGTCTGCGCAACAATGCCGACCACACGTTGGTAACCCGCCTGCATGGCATTGAAGGCCGTGGCCATCTGACCGACTTCGTCGCGGCAGTCGAGTGGTACACGTGCTGCCAGGTCACCGCTTTTCTCGACCTGGAGCATCACATCCTTGAGGGTGTTGAGGTGGCTCAGCAGGAAGTGGATCAGCAGTTGCGAGGCCGCCAGCAGGACCAGCATCAACAGGGCAACAACCAGTGCATAGCTCAGTGCGCGCTCGGTGATCACCTGCATCAGGCTGGGCGCGTGGGCCAGTACGGCGAGGCGCTGGCCCTGGTTCAGGTCGATGACCTCGGCGCCAATCAAGCCGTCTTGGGTAGACAGCGGGTCATGCTCCAGGGCTACCCAGCCGCGAGCGCGGCTCAGGCTGGCGCCCTGGTTGTTGGCCAGCGGCGGCGTCTGGCCATCGGCAAACGCCAGCAGATGCGCGCCGCCAGGCAGCGGCTGACCTGCCGGCCAGGCACTCAGGAGTTTGGCCTGCGCTTGCGCGGCACTCTTGGCCGCGTCGACGCGTACCTGTTGTTCGAGTTGCAGGGCATACAGCACCAGCATCAGGGTGGTAAAGAAGGCCACGGCGTTGACGGCCCAGAACTTGTATTTGAGTGAAAGGTCGCGAACCCAAGAGCCCATAGATGTCTTCTTCTGCTGGCGGTGAAAGCAATTTGGCAAAGTGCCATTACTGTCTCGCGAAACTGCATAGCGTCTGTTGATCTTTATCAACAGGACGGTCCGATCAGGTTAACGACCGCTTGGCTGCGGACTTTAGGAAAAGCCTTGTCGCGGTTATTTATAGGTGTTGCATCATAAGTGTTGCGTCGGGCGGCAGCCGTGGGCTTCAGTCGTGGTCGCTCTCGGCGGCTGTCTCGGCAACGACGGGCAGGCTGAAGAACTGCCGGGCGCAAGCGGTGCTGTGGGCCGCCAGGGTTTCCAGGCTTTCGTTGCGGTGCAGCGCTACCTCTCGGAGCACCTCGACCAGGAAGGCCGGTTCGTTGCGGCCGTTTTTCGGTTTCGGGCGCAGGCTGCGCGGCAGCAGAAACGGTGAATCGGTTTCCAGCATCAGTCGGCCGACCGGAATTTCCCGCACCAGCGGGTGCAGGTGGGTGCCGCGGCGCTCGTCGCAAATCCAGCCAGTGATGCCGATGTGCAGGTCGAGGTCGAGGTAGTTGAACAGGGCACGTTTTTCTCCGGTGAAGCAGTGCACCACCGCCGCCGGCAAGCGGTCGCGGTAGTCGCGCAGGATCTCCAGCAGGCGCTGGTCAGCGTCGCGTTCATGGAGAAAGACCGGCATCTGCAGGTCGACGGCCAGGGCCAGGTGTTCTTCGAGTACTTTTTCCTGTTGTGGGCGCGGCGAAAAATCACGATTGAAGTCGAGCCCGCATTCACCCACTGCGCGCACCTGCGGCTCACGCAGCAAGGCCTGCAGTTGGTTGGCGCTGTCGCTGTTCCAGCTGCTGGCATCGTGGGGATGGATGCCGGCGGTGCTGAACAGGCGCTGGCCGTTTTCATCCAGCTGGCGGCACAGTTCCAGGGCCTGTTCGCTTTGTTCGAGGCTGGTACCGGTCAGCAGCATCTGGCAGATACCGGCGGCATAGGCACGGGAGAGCAGGGCCTCGCGCTGTTCGGCGAGGCTGGGATGAGTCAGGTTGACGCCTATATCGATGAGTTGCATGGTGCGACCTATGGGCTGGGGTTGGCAGCATAACAGAGCTTTTTTGTTTTAAATAAACCCATAAATTACAGCCTCTTATAGCGGCTTTGTAATGTTGAGTCAGTCATCGGGCTGGTATCCCGACGCGAGCTGTGCGAATCTCCGCGCCCCACGCATTCCTGGAACTTGGCGAGCGCTGCGGTACTCTCACTCGGCCAATGACGCCTGGTGGCCGCCCTTGCCGTGGAGACTCGATGTCGCGCCCGCTGCTTGTATTCTGCCTTTTGCTGTTGCTGCCGTTGTCGGCGGTTGCACGCGTGGCTGGGCCGCCGGAAGTGCGGCAGCCGACCCAGGCGCGTGATCTGGCAAGTATTCGCAGCAGCGGTGAACTGCGTGTGCTGGTCAACCAGAGCCGCAATAGCTCCGGTGAAATCAAAGGCCAGAGCATCGGGGTGGAATACCACCGACTGCGCGCATTCGAGCAGTACCTCAATCGCAACACCCGCGACGGCCGTGCGCTCAAGCTGAAGATCATTCCCACAGCCAAGGACCAGCTGCTCGCGGCCCTGCAGCGTGGCGAGGGCGATCTTGTCGCGCCGGGGGAGTTGCTCACCGTGCGTGGTGGCAGCGGCATCAGCGCCAGTGCGGCGATCCGCAGCAATGTCCCCTTGATCATAGTGGCGCGTCAGGGCGATCGGCGCTATCAGAGTCTCGAGCAGATGTCCGGGCGTAGCCTGGCCTTGGCGGCGGGTAGCGCAGCGGGCGTTGCCGTGCATGCGTTCAACCAGAAGCTGCTGCAGAACAAGCGGCCGCCAATCATCATCGAGTGGGTCGACCCCAGTTTGGCCGTCGAGGATGTGCTGGAGATGGTGCAGGCCGGTATCTACAGCGTCACCGCGGTGGAGCAGCCGATTGCCGAGCGCTGGGCCAAGGTCATGCCCAAGCTGCGCCCGGAGCCGCATCTGGTGCTGGTCAAGGACGGCGACATGCGTTGGTACCTGCGTCGGGAAACACCGATGCTGGGCGCCAGTATCGACCGCTTTCTGGCGACCTATCGCGCCCCGGCCGATCTGGATGGCGCGTTTCAGCGCATCTATCGGCGCCTCTACAAGGTGCACTACCCGCTTGGGCGAACCGAACGCCAGCGCCTGGAGAAGGTGCGCCCGGTGCTGCAGCGGCATGCCGCGCAGCAGGGCTTCGATTGGCTGACCCTGGCCGCGCTGGCGTTCAAGGAGTCCACCCTCAATCCGGCTGCACGGGGTGCCGGTGGTGCCACCGGGTTGATGCAGATAACCCCGGCCGCCGCGCGCAGTGTCGGGGTCGCCAATATTGGCGTGCTGGAGAACAACGTGCAGGCCAGCGCCAAGTACCTGGCGATGATTCGGCGCAACTTCTTCAATAGCCCGCAGCTCAACGAGCGCGAGCGCATGGCCTTCGTCCTGGCGGGTTACAACATGGGGCCGCAGCGGGTGCAGAGCATGCGCGCCGAGGCCCGCCGGCGAGGCCTGAATGCCAATCAGTGGTTCTTTCAGGTCGAGCGGATCGCCATGGAGCAAGTCGGCATGGGCGTAGTCAGTTATGTAAATAGTGTGAACAAGTACTACCTTGCCTATAGCCGCGAGCGTTATTTGCTGGAACCGCAGGAAGCGGTGGTTAGTACGCGGGAGTGATCTATTTATACGATATTAATTAACGATTTTATCGGCTTTTAATATCTGTTTATTAGTTTAGTCTTGGCGCCATCAACCCCCACACACAAGGATTTCAGCCCATGAACACTCTGATCAAATCTGTCGTTGCCACTCATGCCGGTTACGGCCTGACCGTCGTGCGTATCATCGCTGGCCTGACCTTCGCTGCGCATGGGTCGCAGAAATTGTTCGGCTGGTTCGGCGGTTATGGGCTGGTGGGTGTCGGCCAGTGGATGGAGAGCATCGGCCTGGCGCCGGGCTATCAGATGGCATTGCTGGCCGGCAGCGCCGAGTTCTTCGGCGGCCTGGCGCTGGTCATCGGTCTGTTGGTGCGCCCTGCGGCGGCAGTACTGGCGGTGACCATGCTGGTGGCGATTGTCACCGTGCATTTGGCCAACGGCTTCTTCATGAGCAACAACGGCTATGAATTCGCCTTGGCATTGCTGGCGATAAGCCTGGCTGTGCTGGTCGAGGGCGCGGGCAAGCTGTCGCTGGACAAGCAAATTTCCGCTTAAGCAGCACCGCCAAGCAACGCGGGCGCCTTCCGTGTTGCGGTTGCAACACCAGAAAAATGCCGCTTTCCTGCCAAGGGAAAGCGGCATTTTTCTTAAGTGAACAACAGTGTGGCAGTGGTCTCCTGTGCTGCTTTTTTGCGCAGAACAGTGCAGCTCTCGCGGGTGGCGGCTTATCAGGTGGTAGCACTTGCGCCTGGGTCGTTGCGCAACAATGGCCAGGTGTGCACCTGCCGATAATGGGTGCCGCGCGTACCCTGCTCGGAGGCAAACAGGGAAAACCGGGTGACCGGCCAGTCGAAGCATGGATCCGCGTCGATTGGTTGCAGGGGGCAGTGCCGCAGCAGGCTGAGGTGGGCGCGAAAAGGTCGGTTGTCCAGCTGAATTGCGGCGCTGTTCAGGTTGTTGTTAAGCCGCTCGACCAACTCCAGCAATGCTTCTGGCGTGTGGCTCGGGGCCAGGTACAACAAGCCATTGCGGTGTCGTCCGAGGCGATCGAGGTGCAGGTCGAAGGCCTTGGCGCGCAGTCCGCCCGCCAGGCCTTGCAACTCCGCAACGCGGGCACGCGGTTGCTGGCCGAGAAAGGCCAGGGTCAGGTGCAGGTTGGCCGTTGCGACTGGACGACCGTGCAAGTGCAGGCTGCTGCGCCAGGTGGTGATGGCCTCGGCCAGTTCAAGCGGGCAGCCCAGGGCAAAGAACAGGCGCAGAACATCGTTTTTCATGGCCTTCGATTCCCGTGCGGGGCGCTGTCTTGACAGTATTACGTAGGCTTCTCTAGGATGCTGACCCATGCGCCGATTTAAACAGCTACTTGCGGGGCGCCGAGTCACTTGCAGATTGCAAGGCTCTGAGAAGTACTCTGCGGAGGCTTCGAAATACCGCTAAAGCGCTGGTTCGGTGTCGCCTCTCACCTGCCCGGCGGGATTCATGAGGCGGAGACATGAGCATGAGTTGTCCCCAACCACTGATTCGTTTGGCCCCGATCACGTCCGGGCTGAGTCAGCGCAACCCGAAAATTCTCCTCGGCGGCAGTCACCAGCCGACCCTGCTGCGCTATCTCGACGGCTGGCCCAAGCGTTGGGGCGGGCCGCGCGCCTTTCTGATCCACTTCGTCGATGATCATCTGGCGCTGGCGCGTTTCGCCAGCGATAGCTTCGATATGGCGGTGCTGCAAGCACCCAGTGCCGAGCATCTGCACGCCAGCGTACGTGAGCTGACGCGAGTCGCCCGGCAGGGCTTGATCACCCGGCGCTGAACCTCGTCCCGAGCGGCGCCCGCAATTACGGGTAATCGATGGCGATCACATACCAGGTCTTCTCGCCGGTCGGGGTTGCTACCCGCACTTCGGCGTCCAGGGCTTTGCCGATCAGGGCGCGGGCCAGGGGCGAGTCGATGCTGATCAGGTTGAGTTTCAGCTCCAGCTCATCCGGGCCGACGATCCGGTAGCGTGACTCGTTGCCGTCCTCGTCTTCGAGGGTGACCCAGGCGCCGAAATAGACCTTGTCGGCATCGCTGGGGCGGCTGCTGACCACTTTCAGGCTTTCCAGGCGTTTAGTGAGAAAGCGCACGCGACTGTCGATCTCGCGCAGCATTTTCTTGCCATAGGTGTATTCGGCGTTCTCCGAACGATCACCTTGCGCCGCCGCTTCACTGACCGATTGGGTGACCTGGGGCCGGCGTACGTGCCAGAGTTCGTGCAACTCGGCGCGCAGGCGCGCCTCGCCTTCGGGGGTGATCAGTGGCGTACCGGCGGAGCGGGGTGGGCGATAGCGACTCATAGGGCTGCGGGGTGGCGAATGAATCGCGAGTCTATCAGCCCTCGCGCAGTACCGTCAGCGGACTGACATTCAACGCACGACGGGTACCGAGCACGCCGGCGCCACCCACCAGCAGCGCGCCGATCAGCGGCAGCAGCAATAGCCAGGGATGGGCGTGCCAGGTCAGATCGAAGGCGAAGCGATAGAGCAGGAAACTGATCAGTTCGCAGCCGATGGCCGCCAGCAGGCCGCTGATAGCCCCTAGCAGGGCGAACTCGGTCCGCCGCGCCTTGACCAGCAGTTTGCGCTCGGCCCCCAGGGCGCGGAGCAAGGCGCCCTGGCGAATGCGCTCGTCCAGGGTGGCCTGCAAGCCGGCGAACAGCACAGCCAGGCCGGCGGCGAGCACGAACAGCAAGACGAATTCGATGGCCAGGGTGACCTGGGCCAGGATGCTGCGCAGTTGCGCGAGCAGGGCTTCGACTTGCAGCAGGGTGACCGCGGGGAAGGCGCGTGACAGTTTGACCAACTGTCGTTCCTGCTGGGCGGGCAGGTAGAAGCTGGTCAGGTAGGTGACCGGCAGGTCCTGCAGGGTGCCGGGCTCGAAGATCATGTAGAAGTTGGGCTGGAAGCTGTTCCAGTCGACCTCGCGCAGGTTGCTGACCCGGGCGTCGCGGTCGAGGCCGCCGACATTGAAACGCAAGCGGTCGCCCAGTTTGAGCTGCAGGCTCTCGGCCAGCTCCGACTCGACCGAGACCCCTGGCAAGTCGTCGGTTGTCGACGCGCTCCACCAAGTGCCAGCGAGCAACTGATTGCCCTCGGGCAGATCGGCCGCCCAGGTCAGGCTGAGGTCACGGCGCACGGCGCGCTCGCCTTGTGACTCCTTGCTGACGATTTGCCGTACCGGCTCGCCATTGATCATGGTCAGGCGTCCGGGCACCACCGGGTAGAGCGGGGCCGGATGGGGCGAGAGTTCGGCCAGGCGCGCGGCGAATGCCTCCTTGTCGGCCGGTAATACATTCAGGGCGAAATGATTGGGCGCCTGCTCGGGCAATTGATCCTGCCAGGTATCGAGCAATTCGCCGCGCAGCAGGGCGATCAAGGACATGGCCAGGAGGATCAGGCCGAATGCCAGGGCTTGCCCGGCGGCGGCCAGCGGGTGGCGGAGCAACTGGCCGAGGCCCAGGCGCCAGTGCAGTGAAGAACGGGCCAGCAGACGGCGCAGGCTTTGCAGGCCGAGCAGGAGCAGGCCGCCGAGCAGCAGGGCGGCGACCAGGCCACCGCCGAGCAGGGCGAAGGTCAGTTGCAGGTCCAGACTCAGGCGCCACATGATCAGACCGAGGGCGAACAGGGCGGCGCCATATACCAGCCAGGAGCTGGTGGGCACGGGTAGCAGATCGCGGCGCAGCACGCGTAGCGGCGGCACTCGGCCGAGGGCAGCCAAGGGGGGCAGGGCGAAGCCGGCGAGAGCGACCAGACCGGTGGCGATGCCGGCGAGGGCGGGCCATAAGCCGCCCGCCGGGATCTGGGTCGGCAGCAGGTCCTGCAGCAGGTAGAACAGGCCATGCTGGGCCAGCCAGCCGAGCAGGGCACCGATCAGGCTGGCGCCGAGCCCGAGCAGGGCCAGTTGCAGGCTGAACAGACCCAGCGCCTGGTTGCGCGACAGGCCAAGGCAGCGCAGCAAGGCACTGGCATCGAAGCGTCGGGCGGCGAAGCGCGCGGCCGAAAGGGCCACCGCAACCCCGGCGAGCAGCACGGCCGCCAGGCTGGCGAGATTCAGGTAGCGTTCGGCACGGCCCAGGGCGCTGCCGATTTGCCGATTGCCGTCGCGGGCATCCTCGAGGCGCTGATTGGCCGCCAGATTGGTGCCGATTGCCTGGCGGTAAGCGCTCAGGGCCTCCGGCGTGCCACGCCAGAGCTCGCGGTAACGCACCCGGCTGCCGGGCTGCACCACGCCGGTGGCAGCCAGGTCATCCAGGTGCATCAGCACGCGCGGGGTCAGGCTGTAGAAGTCGCCGGCACGATCCGGTTCGTAGGTCAGGACCCGACGCAGGATCAGGTTTTTCGAGCCGACTTCTATGGTGTCGCCGACGCTCAGTTCAAGCGCGGCGAACAAGCGTGCTTCGGCCCAGGCCTCACCCGGTTGCGGACCGGGGCCGGCTTGCTCGGCTGCGTAGGGGGCCGCAGCGCTTTTCAGCTGGCCGCGCAGGGGGTAGGCATTGTCGGCGGCTTTGACGCTGGCCAGTTGGATGCCGGCATCGCTGGCGATCACGCTGGAGAACTCGACCACCTGGGAGTGATCCAGGCCCAGCTGTTTGCCGCGACTGATCTGTTCCTGTGCGGCGGGCGAGCTGCCGCTGAGCAGCAGGTCGGCGCCGAGAAACTCGGTCGCCCGCATCAGCATGCCGTCATTCAATCGGGCGCTGAAGTAGCCGATCGCGGTGCTGGCTGCGACTGCAATCAACAGGGCGAAAAACAGCACGCGCAACTCGCCGGCGCGGGCGTCGCGCAGCAGTTGGCGGGTCGCCAGCGAGAGCAGTCGGGCAAACGGCAAGTGCGTCATCAGGGTTCAACGTGGTCGACCAGGTGGCCGCCTTCTAGGCGGATCAGGCGCTGGCAACGATGGGCCAGGCGCTCGTCGTGGGTGACCAGCACCAGGGTCGCGCCGCGCTCCCGGTTGAGCTCGAAGAGCAGGTCGCTGATGCGTTCACCGGTGTGGCTGTCGAGGTTGCCGGTGGGCTCGTCGGCGAACAGCACGTCGGGTTCGGCGACAAAGGCGCGGGCAATGGCCACGCGCTGCTGTTCGCCGCCGGAGAGTTGGCGCGGATAATGGGTCAACCGCTGCCCCAAACCGACCCGTTCGAGCAGCGCACGGGCGCGCTGGCGGGCATCGGCATGG
Source organism: Pseudomonas sp. (assembly GCF_033723075.1). Taxonomy (GTDB): domain Bacteria; phylum Pseudomonadota; class Gammaproteobacteria; order Pseudomonadales; family Pseudomonadaceae; genus Aquipseudomonas. The sequence continues at coordinate 50,380 of NZ_JAWVXU010000003.1, read as the reverse complement.
CCTTCGAGCTCAAGCGGCAGCATGACGTTTTCCAGGGCATTGAGGCTGTCGAGCAACTGGAAGGACTGAAACACGAAGCCGACATGCTCGGCGCGCACCCGGGCACGCTGATCTTCATCCAGTGTGTCGAGGTCGTGCCCGGCCAAGGCGACGCTGCCGCCACTCGGCAGATCGAGGCCGGCGAGCAGGCCGAGCAGGGTCGACTTGCCCGAACCAGAACTGCCGACAATGGCCAGGCTATCGCCCTTTTTCAGCGCCAGGGACAGGTCGTGGAGTATGGTCAACTCGCCTTCCGCGCTGACAACCACTTTGCTAAGGTTGCGGGCGGTAAGAATGCTTGAGCTCATGGAGAATCCAATGCGTGCAGGGTTAATGAGTGCGATTTTTACCCTGTTGTGCTGGGGGCAGGTCGCGCTGGCGGACACCGTGCTGGTCGTTGGCGATAGTATCAGCGCGGCTTTCGGCCTGGATACCCGTCAGGGCTGGGTCGCGTTGCTGGAAAAACGCCTGGCCGAGCAGGGTTATGAACACCAGGTGGTGAATGCCTCGATCAGTGGTGATACCAGTGCAGGCGGCGCCGCACGGCTGCCTGGGCTGCTTGCCGAGCATCAGCCAAGCCTGGTGATTTTGGAGCTGGGCGGCAACGATGGCTTGCGTGGCCAGCCCCCTGCTCAATTGCAACAGAATCTTGCTTCGATGATTGAACGGGCGCAGGAAGCAGGGGCCACGGTGCTGCTTTTGGGGATGCGCCTGCCACCCAATTACGGTGTGCGCTATACGACCGCTTTTGCACAGGTGTTTGCCAGCTTGGCGGAGGAGAAGCAGGTGGCCTTTGTGCCCTTCTTTCTTGAAGGGGTGGGAGGTGTGCCCGAAATGATGCAGCGCGATGGCATTCACCCAGCCGTCGCTGCTCAGTCAGTACTCTTGGAAAACCTCTGGCCGACCCTGCGGTCGCTGCTCTGACAGGCTTTTCCGCGAGCGGTCTTTCGGCTAATGTGGCGCCCCCGCCTAGGAGCCATCGATGCCGCGTTCTGCCTGGTCTTTGTACGCCTATCAACTGATCGAGCCGGACGAGCAGCTTGACCTGTTCGCCTGCCGTGAGGTGCGTGTGCATCTGGTCGCGCGTCAGCTCGAGTTGGGCGGCTTTGCCGATCGCACCTTGTGTGGCGGCTTGTTACCGGCGCAGCCGCTCTGGCGCGAGGTGGACAAGACCATGCTGCGCGACACGCGCCTGTGTCCTGCCTGCAGGTCGACGCTCGATGCGCAGCGCCGCGGGCAACGGCCGCTCTGGCCTGAGAGGTTGTGAAAAAACGCTCGCCTGCTGCGGCCGCCTCGGCGAACGCCTCCAAACGCCCGCTGCTGGCGAGGCGCTACGTGAACGCCTGGAGGTGGCCTCGCTACGGCGCTCGATATTTTCATAGTCGCTGAGTACTCCCGATGCATCGAACGTCGGTGTACAATCACCGGGCTCAATTGTTAGCCATTTTCGCCAAGGATTTCCGGATGTTGTCGCGCGTTCCTGCCGTCGCCCGCTGCCTGTCACTCTGCGCATTGTTCGGTGCCAACTCTGTGGTTGCCATGGAATGGCCTTTGCCGCCGCCCGGTGAAGACATTGTCGGCCAAGTGCAGGTGATCAACGCCAGATACGAAGACACCTTTGCCGATCTTGGCGTGGCCAATGATTTGGGTTATCTGGAAATGATCGCGGCCAATCCAGGGGTCGATGCCTGGCTGCCTGGTGAAGGCACGGAAATCATCCTGCCCACCCGCTTTATTCTGCCGCAGGGACCGCGCGAGGGGATCGTGATCAATCTCGCCGAGTACCGTCTGTATTACTTCCCGAAAGGGCAGAACGTGGTGCACACCTATCCGCTGGGGATTGGTCGTGAGGGTTGGAGTTCGCCGGTGGCCGATGCGCGAATCACCGCAAAGACGCCGAATCCGGGCTGGACCCCGCCGAAGTCGATTCTTGAAGAGCATGCTGCCGATGGCGATCCGCTGCCGGCCTATGTGCCGCCTGGGCCGAACAACCCATTGGGGCCCTATAAAATGGCGTTGTCGGTACCCGGTTATCTGATCCACGGCACCAACAAGAAGTTTGGTATCGGTATGCGCGTCAGCCATGGTTGTTTTCGCATGCTCAACCATAACGTACTGCAACTGGCCGATATGGTGCCGGTCGGCACGCCTGTACGCATCATCAACGAGCCATACAAGTTTGGCTTGAGTAACGGCAAGGTGTATCTGGAGGCCCATGCGCCGCTGGATGACACGGGGGAATCTTCCATTGTCGACAGGCATGCTGCCGTGATCAATGCATTGCTCAAGCGTGAAGAACTGGGTGGCCTGCGACTGGACTGGGATATGGTGCGCGAAGTGGTGGCGGCCGAAGATGGCTTGCCGGTGCCCATCGCTGAGCCGGGTATGGCGATTGCCAATAGCGCGGTCCCCGAGATCTGATTGCGTGAAGTTACCCAAGACCCGCTGCGCGGAAACGCCAGCGGGTTTTTTTGTGCGTCCAGCATGGACGCAATACCGCCCGCAAGATGAGTCTGGAAGCGCCGGGCTATGCGCCTTTGTGCGAGGCCGCCGGTGGCAGGGATGGGAGGCGGGGCAAGGCCAGCATCGGCGGGCTGGATATCAACCAGGCGGCGGAACACCTGCTCAAGGAGTGGGCCACGATTCGCCAGCAACTGTTGTCAGGCGTCTACCGGCCACGTCGGGTGTACCGAGTCATTATCCCCAGCCGGGCGGCGGCGAGCCTGAGCCAGGCATTGCCAGCAGGGCGTCGCCCACGGTGTTGGTGAGGGATACAGAGAAAGGTTCCTACCAATACCATCCCGACCTCCTCCCAAAGTACCATTCTGTCGCGGGCTTTCTCGGTGCATAACTAGCACTACCGGAATTCGCCGGTTTGATAAGAAGAGGACCGCGCCATGTGGACTAAACCCGCCTTCACCGATATGCGTATTGGTTTCGAAGTCACCATGTACTTCGCCAATCGTTGATTGGCCTTGCCCCGGCACCGTCGGGGCATCTCACCGGAACTTGCCATGCATATCCAGATTCTCGGTTCCGCCGCCGGCGGCGGCTTTCCCCAGTGGAACTGCAACTGCCGCAACTGCAGTGGCGTGCGCGACGGCAGCCTGCGCGCGCAGCCGCGTACCCAGTCCTCGATCGCCCTGAGCGATAACGGCAAGGACTGGATTCTGTGCAACGCCTCGCCGGATATCCGTGCGCAGATCGAGTCGTTCCCGGCCTTGCAGCCGGCGCGCAAACCACGTGACACGGCGATCGGCGGGGTCATTCTGATCGACAGCCAGATCGACCACTGCACTGGCCTGCTGACTCTGCGCGAAGGCTGTCCGCATCAGGTCTGGTGTACCGAGATGGTGCATCAGGACCTGACCAGCGGTTTTCCGCTGTTCAATATGCTCGCCCACTGGAACGGTGGCCTGCAGCACAACCTGATCGAGCTGGATGGCGTGCCGTTCAGCATACCGGCCTGCCCGGACCTGCAGATCACCGCGATTGCCCTGCGCAGCAGCGCACCGCCGTACTCGCCGCACCGTGGCAACCCGCACCCGGGTGACAACATCGGGCTGTTCGTCGAAGACCTGCGCACGGGCGGCACCCTGTTCTACGCCCCTGGCCTGGGGCAGGTGGATGATCAGCTGCTGGGCTGGATGCGTCGCGCCGATTGCCTGCTGGTCGATGGCACCCTGTGGCGCGATGACGAAATGTGCCAGTGCGAGGTCGGCGACAAGCTCGGCAGCGAGATGGGCCATCTGCCGCAAAGCGGCCCCGGCGGCATGATCGAGGTGCTCGACGGCCTGCCGGCGAAGCAGAAGATCCTGATCCATATCAACAATACCAATCCGATCCTCGATGTCGATTCGCCGCAGCGTGCCGAGCTGAAAGTTCACGGTATCGACGTCTCCTGGGATGGCATGAGTATCACTTTGTAAGGTGCGCGGGGCCGCCTAGGCCACGCACACCCCAAGAACAACGTTGCCGCCAATGTGGGTGCGCAGGGCGCACCCCGGGCGAGCGGTACCGCGCACTGGAGAGCCTCGATGAGCAAGACCGCCATGAGCCCTGCCGAATTCGAGCAGGCATTGCGCGCCAAGGGCGCCTATTACCACACTCATCATCCCTTTCATCAGGCGATGTACGCCGGGCAATCCAGCCGCGAGCAGATCCAGGGCTGGGTCGCCAACCGCTTCTATTACCAGGTGTGCATCCCGGTGAAGGATGCGGCGATCATGGCCAATTGTCCGGATCGTGACACCCGTCGCGAGTGGGTGCAGCGCATCCTCGATCACGACGGCGCGCCCGGCGAGGAGGGCGGCATCGAAGCCTGGCTGCGCCTGGCCGAGGCGGTGGGGCTGGACCGCGAGCAGGTGCTGTCCCAGGAGTTGGTGTTGCCGGGGGTGCGCTTCGCCGTCGATGCCTACGTCAACTTCGCCCGCCGCGCCTGCTGGCAGGAGGCGGCCAGCAGCTCGCTGACCGAACTGTTCGCACCGACCATTCACCAGTCGCGTCTGGATGCCTGGCCGCAGCATTACCCCTGGATCGATGCCAGCGGTTACGACTACTTCCGCAAACGCCTGAAAGAGGCGCGCCGCGATGTCGAACACGGCCTGCGCATCACCCTGCAACACTACACGACCTACGAGGGTCAGCAACGCATGCTGGAGATCCTGCAATTCAAGCTGGACGTGCTCTGGAGCATGCTCGATGCCATGAGCATGGCCTACGAGCTGGAGCGCGCGCCTTACCACACGGTGACGGCTGAGCGGGTCTGGCATCGGGGGATAGCGCTGTGAGCCGCAATCAATTGGTGCGCATGGCGCACCCTACGGCCGGCGTATCCCCCCTGGGGTGCCGCGCGCGCATCACAGCGGAGTCGATTGTATGAACCAGTCCCTTGCCAGCAAGATCCCCAAGCTGCGCCGCGGCTTTCGCCTGCAGTTCGAACCCGTGCAAAACTGCCATGTGCTGCTTTACCCGGAAGGCATGATCAAGCTCAATGACAGTGCCGGGGAAATTCTCCAGCAGGTCAATGGTGCGCACAGTGTCGGCCAGATCATCGACACCTTGAGTGAACGCTTTCCGGACGTGCCGGGGCTCGATGAAGACATCCTGGCCTTTATGGAGGTAGCCAATGCTCAGTTCTGGATCGAATTGCAGTAAGCCTGGGCATGAACCCGGTCCACCGTTATGGCTGTTGGCCGAGCTGACTTACCGCTGTCCGCTGCAATGCCCGTACTGTTCGAATCCGCTGGATTTCTCCCAGCAAGGTCAGGAGCTGACTACTGCCGAGTGGATCGAGGTGTTTCGTCAGGCGCGCGCGCTGGGCGCGGCGCAACTGGGTTTTTCCGGTGGCGAACCGCTGGTGCGCCAGGATCTGGCCGAGCTGATCAAGGCGGCACGCGACCTGGGCTACTACACCAACCTGATCACCTCCGGCATCGGCTTGAGCGAAGAGCGCATCGCCAGCTTCAGCGAAGCCGGCCTGGATCATATCCAGATCAGCTTCCAGGCCGCCGATGAGGAGGTGAACAATATGCTGGCCGGCTCGAAGAAGGCCTTCAGCCAGAAGCTGGCCATGGCCCGGGCAGTCAAGGCGGCCGGTTACCCCATGGTGCTGAACTTCGTCACCCACCGGCACAACATCGACAACATCGAACGAATTATTGAACTGTGCCTGGAGTTGGAGGCGGACTTCGTCGAGTTGGCGACCTGTCAGTTCTATGGTTGGGCCGAACTCAATCGCGCCGGCCTGTTGCCGACTCGCGCCCAGCTGGAGCGCGCCGAGCGCATCACCAATGAGTGGCGCGCCAAGCTGGCGGCCGAGAACCACCCGTGCAAGCTGATCTTCGTCACCCCGGATTACTACGAGGAACGGCCCAAGGCCTGCATGAACGGCTGGGGCAACCTGTTCCTCGACATCACCCCGGACGGCACCGCGCTGCCATGCCACAGCGCCCGCCAGTTGCCGGTGCAGTTTCCCAACGTGCGTGAGCACAGCATCGAGCACATCTGGCGCGACTCCTTCGGCTTCAACCGCTTTCGCGGCGACGACTGGATGCCCGAGCCGTGCCGCTCCTGTGACGAAAAGGCCAAGGATTTAGGCGGCTGCCGCTGTCAGGCCTTCATGCTCACCGGCGACGCCAGCAACGCCGACCCGGTGTGCAGCAAGTCGGCGCACCACGGCATCATCCTCGCCGCGCGCGAAGAGGCCGAGCAGGCGCCGGGAGCGCTGGAGAACCTGGTGTTCCGCAATGAAAAGGCCTCCAAGCTGATCTGCAAGGTCTAGGGTGCACCATGCGCACCGAAGACGCCGATAGGATCTGGAGTGCCACCCAGGCCGCAGCCGCCAGTGGCGATTTCGCCGAACTGCACGCCGCCCATGGTGGCCTGCTGTGGGTGGCCTTCGATCCGCAGCAGGCGCGCTGTGGCCTGTTCTTCTGGCGTGACAACGAGCTGCGTGAGCTGACCCCGGCGGGTTTCTCCGTGCGCAGCCGGGTCTATGAATACGGCGGCGGCGCCTGCTGCGCTACCGAGCTGGGCGCGGCGTTCGTCAACGAAGCCGATCAGCAGATCTACCTGGTGGAGTGCGCCGCGCGCACCAGTGATTCGGCGGGAGCACCTTGCAAGTTGACCGCTCGCCCGGATTGCCGTTACGGCGATCTGTCCTTCGTCCCGGCCTGGCAGGCGCTTTTGGCCGTGGAGGAGAGCCATGAACCGGCCGGTTTGATCCACCGTTTGGTGCGCATTGGCCTGGACGGCAGCCGGCGGGTGCTGGTCGAAGGCGCCGACTTCTATGCCGGCCCGGTTGCCAGTGCCGACGGCCACCAACTGGTCTGGATCGAGTGGGACAGGCCTTATCAGCCCTGGGTCGCCACCCGCCTGTGTCTGCGTGAGGGCGAGGGGGGCGGACGGATTCTGGCCGGCGCTGACCACGACCAGTCCCTGCAACAGCCGCGTTTCGCTGCGGATGGCCGGCTCTGGGTGCTCTCCGACCGCGACGGCTGGTGGCAGCCGGCGTGCGCCACGGATTTTTCCCCTGCAGCGGACTGCGCGCATGGCCTAGGCGGCCTCGCGTCACCCTACGATCATGCGCCGGCGCCCTGGCAGCTGGGCGGCTGTACCTACCTGCCGCTCGAGTCGGGCGCCATGCTGCTGAGCCGTTTCGAGCAGGGCTTCGGCGTGCTGCTGGAGCGAGCAGCAGGGTGCCCCGTGCGCCCCGATGCTAGTGATAGTGGCAATGGTGCGCATGGCCTAGGCGGCCCCGCGTCACCCTATGAGCATGCGCCTCCGTGCGAACGGCGCCTGGCCTCGGGCTTCAGCCGCTTTCGCTCCTTGGCCGTGGATGCCAGGCACTATTACTGTATCGCCGGGGCACCGGATCACCTGCCGGCGGTTCTGGCCATCGCCCGTGACAGCGGCGCGGTGCGCATTCTCATCGGTGGCGAACAGCCTCTGGGCGAACAGCACCTGCCCAGGCCGCAGCCCTTCAGCTGCCCGGTCGGTGAGGACGAGCGCAGCCAGGGCTTTTTCTATGCACCTGCCGCTCAGGTCGAGAAACCGCCGCTGCTGGTGTTCCTGCACGGCGGGCCCACGTCGGCCTGCTATCCGGTGTTCGATCCGCGCATCCCGTTCTGGACGCTGCGCGGCTACGCCGTGCTCGACCTCAACTATCGCGGTAGCAGTGGCTACGGCCGGGCCTATCGCCTGCGCCTGGCGGGGGAGTGGGGACATATCGAAGTGGCGGACACCCAGGCCGCGGTGGCGCACCTGGCGGCCAGCGGCCTGATCGACCCGGGACGGGCGTTTATCCGCGGCGCCAGCGCAGGCGGCTACACGGCGTTATGCGCCCTGGCCTTCAGCCGGGTGTTTCGCGGCGGCGCCAGCCTCTATGGGGTCAGCGATCCGCTGGCCCTGCGCCAGGCGACGCACAAGTTCGAGGCCGACTACCTGGACTGGCTGATCGGCGATCCGCTGTGCGATGCCCAGCGCTATCGGGCGCGTACGCCACTGTTGCATGCCGACCGGATCGAGGCGCCGGTGATCTTCTTTCAGGGCGGTCTGGATGCGGTTGTGCTGCCGGCGCAGACCGAACAGATGGTCGCCGCGCTACGGCAGCGCGGCGTGCCGGTGGACTACCATTTGTATCCGCAAGAGCGTCACGGTTTTCGCCAGGCGAAGAACCTTGCCCATGCCCTGGAGCATGAGTGGCGCTTCTATTGCGATGTGCTGAGCGCCTCGTAGCCAAAGGCAGCGACTGTCCCTTCGGCAAGCCTGTCCGCTTGATTTGCTTCGCTACACAGCTGGCATTGCATTGACAGGTGAATGCAGTACGCTGGCCGGTAGTCAGAACAACAAGCGGTAGGCCGTGGCATGAGTGCCGATATCAGTCTTCATCGTAAATTCGTCTCGCCGGAAATCGTCTTTGGGGCGGGTTGCCGGCATAGCGTGGGCAACTACGCCAGTAACTTCGGTGCGCGCAAGGTGCTGCTGGTGTCGGACCCGGGTGTGCAGGCTGCCGGCTGGGTGGCCGACGTGCAAGTCAGTCTGCTGCGCCAGGGCATCGAACACTGCCTGTACACCCAGGTATCGCCCAATCCACGTAGCGAAGAGGTGATGCTCGGCGCCGAGCTCTACCTCAGTCAGGGCTGCAACGTGATAGTGGCGGTGGGCGGCGGCAGCCCGATGGACTGCGCCAAGGGCATCGGCATCGCCGTGGCCCATGGCCGCAACATCATCGAGTTCGAGGGTGTGGATACCTTGCGCGTGCCGAGTCCGCCACTGATCCTGATTCCAACCACTGCCGGCACCTCGGCGGACGTGTCGCAGTTCGTGATCATCTCCAATCAGGACGAGCGGATGAAGTTCTCCATCGTCAGCAAGGGCGCGGTGCCCGACGTCTCGCTGATCGACCCGGAAACCACCCTGAGCATGGACCCGTTCCTCTCCGCCTGTACCGGCATCGATGCGCTGGTGCATGCCATCGAGGCCTTCGTCTCCACCGGTTCGGGGCCCTTGACCGACTCCCATGCGTTGGAGGCCATGCGCCTGATCAACGGCAACCTGGTGGCGATGATCGCCAACCCGAATGAAATCGCCCTGCGCGAGAAGATCATGCTCGGCAGCATGCAGGCCGGCCTGGCCTTTTCCAATGCCATCCTCGGCGCGGTGCATGCGATGGCCCACAGCCTCGGCGGTTTTCTCGACCTGCCGCACGGCCTGTGCAATGCGGTGTTGATCGAGCATGTGGTGGCGTTCAACTACAAGGCTGCGCCGGAGCGCTTCAAGATGGTGGCCGAAACCCTTGGCATCGACACCCGCGGGCTCACTCATCCGCAGATCCGCCTGCGTCTGGTCGAGCACCTGGTCCAGTTCAAGCAAGCGGTCGGCTTCCATGAAACCCTTTCTCTGCATGGGGTGGGCAGCTCCGACATCCCGTTTCTGTCACGCAATGCCATGCAGGATCCATGCATCCTTACCAACCCGAGGGATTCGACCCAGCGCGATGTTGAGGTCGTCTATGCCGAAGCCCTCTGACCAGCAACGCCAGGCGCTCACCGAGCTGCTTGGGCTGGGCAGTCATTCAGTGCGCAAGAGCCATTACCCGGAACTGCTGGCGCGCCTGGAAGACCTGGAAACCGAGCGTAATCGTTATAAATGGCTGTTCGAGCATGCAGTTCATGGCATCTTCCAGGCCAGCCTGCAGGAGGGGCTGCGTTCAGCCAATCCAGCCTTGGCGCGGATGCTCGGTTATGACGATCCGCAAGAGGTGCTGTGGTCGCTGACCGATCTGGCCGACTACTTGTTCGTCGGTGGTCGTGAGGAATTGCAGCATATTCGCCAGGTGCTGGAGCATGCGCCCGGCCTGTTTGGTTATGAAACTCAGTTGCGCCGCAAGGACGGCAGTACCGTCGATGTCCTGATGAACCTGCTGCTGAAACCGGGCGAGGAAGGTCTCATTGAGGGTTTCGTCGCCGATATCACCGAGCGCAAAACGGCGCAGCAGCGCCTGCAATCGCTTAATGAAGAGTTGGAGCAGCGAGTCAAGGCGCGCACCGTCGAGTTGCAGGAGGCCAACCGCAACCTGTTGCAGCAGATCGTCGAGCGCAAACGTATCGAGCAGGAGTTGCGCGAGGCGCGCGATGCTGCGCAAGCAGCCAATCACAGCAAGGACAAGTACCTGGCAACCGCCAGCCATGACCTGTTGCAGCCGCTCAACGCGGCGCGCCTGTTGATTTCCACCCTGCGTGAGCGCAGCTTGCCGGCCGCCGAGCGCAATCTGGTCGAGCGCAGCCACCAGGCCCTGGAGGGCGCCGAGGATCTACTCACCGACTTGCTCGACATCTCCAAGCTCGATCAGGCGGCGATCAAGCCGGATATTGATGTGTACCGTTTGCAGGATCTGCTGGCGCCTCTGGCGTCTGAGTTTCAATCGGTGGCTGCCGCCGAGGGTTTGCGCCTGAAGACGCGGATTCCCGACTATACGATCAGCACGGATTTCCGCCTGCTGACGCGCATCCTGCGCAACTTCCTGAGTAACGCTTGTCGCTACACCGAGCAAGGCCGCGTCCTCTTGGGTGTGCGAAAACGTGGCGAGTTCCTTGACCTGCAAGTGTGGGATACCGGCCGCGGCATCTCCGAGGATCAGCTGGAAAACATCTTTCTGGAATTCAATCAGCTGAATGTCGGTCGCGCGGCAGAGCGCCGAGGGGTTGGTCTGGGTTTGGCGATCGTCGATCGAATTGCGCGGATGCTGGGCTATCCGGTCGAGGTGCGCTCGCAGCCTGGGCGCGGGTCGGTGTTTGCCATTCGGGTGCCGTTGGCGCAGCGGGCTATTAACGTGGCACCCGTTGCTTCATCGGTTCAACCGTTAGTCGGTGATCCGCTTCCAGGGCGGCGCCTGTTGGTGCTGGATAACGAGCTGAGTATCCTCCATAGCATGGCCGCGTTGCTCGAGCAGTGGGGCTGCATGGTGGTGACTGCAGTCGATCAGGAGGCTGCCGTGTTGGCACTTGACGGGCGGGCGCCGGATTTGATCCTGGCGGACTTTCATCTTGATCATGATGTGCTGGGTTGCGATGTGGTGGCGTATTTGCGCCGGCACTTCGACTCGCCGATACCGGCGGTGATGATTACCGCGGATCGCAGCGATCAGTGCCGTCGCGCGTTGCAGCGAATGGGCATGCCGCTACTCAATAAACCGGTCAAGCCCGGCAAGTTGCGCGCGGTAGTCAGTCAGCTGCTGCGTGAGTCCAGTTTATTGTGAGAAAGACGGTTATATGTGTGCTGGCAGACAGTCGCTGGGGTTTTATTGGCTATGCTGTTATGGAACGCTTTTAAACCGTACAGGTCTAGGGGCATGGCCCTTCAAGGAGATAACCCTCATGTACAATCACTCGTTCTTCCGGCGTATGGCTGCCATGTTGGCGGTGTTCCACGTTCTGATGATTGTCCAGATCCCCCTGGCCAATGCGGCGATGATCGGCACCGGTGAGGTGTTGGCCGAACAACAGCAGCAGGTCGATCGTCAGCAATTGCTGAGCATGCTCGATGAGCAGGATGTTCAGGAAAAATTACTGGGTATGGGGGTGGACCGCTCCCAGGTTGAAGACCGTATCAACAGCCTGACCAATGCCGAGCTGGCGCAGTTCAATCAGCAGCTATCGGAAGCGCCTGCTGGTTCAGGCGTTCTGGGGGTAGTCGTGTTGTTCCTGGTGATCTTCATCGTCACCGATCTGCTCTGCGCGACCAATATCTTCAGTTTCGTTAAATGCATAAATCGTTGATTGGCTGGAACCTCCTTCCACTCGTTCTGATTGTGTTGCTTGCCGCCTGCGCGAAGTCTCCGCTGTTGCCACCGGAGACTTCGCGTTTGCCTGAGCGGGTAGAGCTGAGCGACGTGCCGTTTTTTCCACAGAGCGCCTATCAGTGCGGGCCGGCGGCGCTGGCGACCATGCTCAACCAGCGCGGTGTAGTGACCAGCCCCGGCCTGCTTAAGGATCGGGTGTTCATTCCTGCGCGTGACGGCAGTCTGCAAGTAGAGATGGTGGCGACCGCGCGGGCTCACGATATGTTGGTGTACCCGGTGCAGCCGAGTCTGCAAGCATTGCTTGCCGAAGTGTCAGCGGGTAATCCGGTGTTGGTCTTGCAAAACCTGGCTTTTGACTGGTACCCACGCTGGCACTTTGCTGTGGTGGTCGGTTATGACCAGCGTGAACGGACCTTAATTTTACGTTCGGGCACCACGCGGCGCTGGCTGACCAGCTTCGGCAGTTTCGACAAGACGTGGGCGCGGGGTGGGCGTTGGGCGGTCTTGACCTTGCCGACGGATACGTTGCCGGCGCAGGCCGAATTGCGCCCTTGGCTCAAGGCCGCCAGCGATCTTGAGGAAACCGGACGGGTCGCTGCGGCGCAACGCGCCTATCGCACCGCCACCCAACATTGGCCGAATGAGTCATTGGGTTGGTTTGCCTTGGCCAATAGCCGCTATGCCAGTGGCGATGCGCTGGGGGCGGAAACGGCTTTGCGTAGAAGCCTGGTACAGCAGCCCGACTTCGCCGCGGGCTGGTTCAACCTGTCGCAGGTGTTAGCCGATCGTGGTTGCCTGCAGGCCGCCGAACAAGCAAGGGTCTGTGCCCAGCAGCTGGCTCCCGATGATCAGCGATTCACTACAAGTGTGAAGCGCACGACCGGCGGATCAGACCAGCAGTGCTTATCTCCTCCGGTCTGCCCGCAGGCTAACTGACTGAGCTGGAAAACCAACGGCGCCATAAGGCGCCGTTGGTTTGTCTGAACGAGTGGCTAGAACCCGAGCCTGTCGCGCAGGCTGTAGTACCAGGCACCCATCGCAGTGAAGGGGATGCGCAACAGCTGGCCGCCCGGGAAGGGATAGTGCGGCAGTTCGGCGAAAGCGTCGAAACGCTCGGCCTGGCCGCGCAGGGCTTCGGCCAGCACCTTGCCGGCCAGGTGGGTGTAGGTCACGCCGTGGCCACTGCAGCCCTGCGAGTAGTAGATATTGTCGCCGAGGCGGCCGACCTGGGGTAGGCGCGACAGGGTCAGCAGGAAGTTTCCGGTCCAGGCGTAATCGATCTTCACGTCCTTCAGTTGCGGGAAGGTCTTGAGCATGTTCGGACGGATGATCGCCTCGATGTTGGCTGGATCGCGCGCGCCATAGACCACGCCGCCACCGAAGATCAGGCGCTTGTCGCCGCTCAGGCGGTAGTAGTCGAGCAGGTAGTTGCAGTCTTCGACGCAGTAGTCCTGCGGCAACAGGCTCTTCGCCAGGTCATCGGACAAGGGTTCGGTGGTGATCACCTGGGTGCCGCAGGGCATCGACTTGGCCGACAGCTCGGGGATCAGATTACCCAGGTAGGCGTTGCCGGCGACTACCACGTACTTGGCCTTGATCCGGCCGTTGGGGGTATGCACCACTGGGTTGGCGCCGCGCTCGATGCTAATGGCCGGGGATTGTTCGTAAATCACCCCGCCGAGGGATTCAACGGCAGCCGCCTCACCAAGCGCCAGATTGAGCGGGTGGATATGGCCGCCACTCATGTCGAGCATGCCGCCGATATAGTTGTCGGTCGCTACCACTTCGCGGATGCGTTTGGTGTCCAGCAGTTCCAGTTGGGTATGGCCGTAGCGTTCCCACAGTTTCTTCTGTGCTTCCAGGTGGCCCATCTGCTTGGGCGTGATCGCGGCGAACACGCCACCATTCTTGAGGTCGCACTGAATGTTGTACTTGGTGATCCGCTCGCGGATGATCCGGCCGCCTTCGAAGGCCATCTGGCCGAGCAATTGCGCATGCTTGGGGCCGACGGTGCGCTCTATGCTGTCGATGTCGCGGCTGTAGCTGTTGACGATTTGACCGCCGTTACGGCCCGAAGCGCCGAAACCGACTTTGGCAGCCTCGACAATGCTCACCTTGAAGCCGCTTTCCAGCAGAGCTATGGCCGTGGATAAGCCCGTGTAGCCCGCACCGACAATGCAGACGTCTGTTTCCACTTCGCCATGCAGTTCCGGACGTGGCGGAGCCGGGTTGGCTGAAGCGGCATAGTAGGATTGTGGATAAGCCGTGTGCGCCATATTGCAACCTCTGTTCTTTATTCTTTACGGATGCGCTGATGCTACCCGAGTTGAAAATGCCCGGCTAGTGCCCCGTGCGAAATATTAAACGCTGAGCTGAACAGTAAAAAATTCATTTATTCAGGCAGTTAGAGAAAAAAGTGTTGACTCTTTTTAGCGCCCCCGTAGAATGCGCACCCATCGGAGGCACATAGCTCAGTTGGTTAGAGCACCACCTTGACATGGTGGGGGTCGTTGGTTCGAATCCAATTGTGCCTACCAATTCGATAAAAAGGGTCGCCCAGGCGACCCTTTTTTATTGGGCGGCTTGCCAGGGCTCAGGCTTTCTGGAAGCATCCCGGCGATTGTTCGTTGCGTATAAAACCTCCAGTGACTCTGGTTCGGTTCAGGTTGGCTCACAAGCTCCTGCCATTGTAAGGCAGGCATACCGCCGAATCGCTTGCTGGCTCATCCCAACCCATGTGGCCTTTGGTAGAGGTCACCACTAGGAGAGGAGGCGCCGTGCCCATCATTACTCTTCCCGACGGCAGTCAGCGTTCGTTCGATCATCCGGTATCCGTGCTCGAGGTGGCCCAATCCATTGGTGCCGGTCTGGCCAAGGCCACGGTGGCCGGCAAGGTCAATGGCAAGCTGGTCGATGCCTGCGACCTGATCGACAGAGACGCGACCCTGCAGATCATTACGCCGAAAGATCAGGAGGGGCTGGAGATCATTCGCCACTCCTGTGCGCATTTGGTCGGTCATGCGGTCAAGCAGCTGTTTCCGAGCGCCAAGATGGTAATCGGCCCGGTCATTGAAGAAGGCTTCTACTACGACATTGCCAGCGAACGTCCGTTTACCCTGGATGACGTGGCGGCGATCGAGCAGCGCATGCAGCAGCTGATCGAAAAAGACTATGACGTGATCAAGAGGGTGACCCCGCGGGCCGAGGTGATCGATGTGTTCGCCTCCCGTGGCGAGGACTACAAGCTGCGTCTGGTCGAAGACATGCCGGACGAGCAGGCCATGGGCCTGTACTACCACGAAGAATACGTCGACATGTGTCGTGGTCCGCACGTGCCAAACACACGCTTTCTCAAGGCATTCAAGCTGACTAAGCTGTCCGGTGCCTATTGGCGCGGCGATGCTAAGAACGAGCAGCTGCAGCGCGTCTATGGCACTGCCTGGGCCGACAAGAAGCAACTGGCGGCCTATATCCAGCGTATCGAAGAGGCCGAGAAGCGCGATCACCGCAAGATCGGCAAGCGCCTGAACCTGTTCCATACCCAGGAAGAAGCGCCGGGTATGGTGTTCTGGCATCCCAATGGCTGGACCCTGTACCAGGTGCTTGAGCAGTACATGCGCAAGGTGCAGCACGAGCATGGCTACCTGGAAATCAAGACTCCGCAGGTGGTGGATCGCTCGCTGTGGGAGAAATCCGGGCACTGGGCCAACTACGCCGAAAACATGTTCACCACCGAGTCGGAAAGCCGCGATTACGCGATCAAACCGATGAACTGCCCCTGTCACGTGCAGGTGTTCAATCAGGGCTTGAAGAGCTACCGCGAGCTGCCGATGCGGCTGGCCGAGTTCGGTGCCTGTCACCGCAACGAGCCGTCCGGCGCTCTGCACGGAATCATGCGTGTGCGTGCCTTTACCCAGGATGACGCGCATATCTTCTGTACCGAAGAGCAGATGCAGGCCGAGTCGGCGGATTTCATCAGGTTGACCCTGGCAGTCTATGCCGATTTCGGCTTTACCGACCTCCAGCTCAAGCTCTCGACTCGCCCGGACAAGCGCGTGGGCTCCGATGAGCTGTGGGATCGTGCTGAAGCGGCACTGGCCTCGGCGCTGGGCAGCGCGGAGTTGCCTTATGATCTGCAGCCTGGCGAGGGCGCCTTCTACGGGCCGAAGATCGAATTCTCGCTGAAGGATTGTCTGGGTCGGGTCTGGCAGTGTGGTACCCTGCAGCTCGATTTCAACTTGCCAGTTCGTTTGGGCGCCGAATACGTCAGCGAGGACAACAGCCGTAAGCATCCGGTGATGTTGCACCGCGCCATTCTCGGTTCCTTCGAGCGCTTTATCGGGATTTTGATCGAGCACTATGAAGGTGCGTTCCCGGCTTGGCTGGCGCCAACTCAGGCTGTGGTGATGAATATCACCGACAAGCAGGCCGAATTTGCCTTGGAAGTGGAAAAAACACTCGCCCAAAGCGGTTTTCGTGCCAAGTCTGACTTGAGAAACGAAAAAATTGGCTTTAAAATCCGCGAGCATACTTTGCTCAAGGTTCCCTATCTCTTGGTTATCGGAGATCGGGAAGTAGAGATGCAAACTGTCGCCGTGCGTACCCGTGAAGGTGCTGATCTGGGCTCGATGCCCGTCGCTCAATTCGCTGAATTCCTCGCGCAGGCGGTTTCCCGGCGTGGTCGCCAAGATGTGGAGTAATCATTATTAAGCGTGAAATGAGACAAGATAAACGAGCTGCCCCGAAAGCCCCGATCAACGAGAATATCTCGGCACGCGAGGTTCGGTTAATTGGCGCTGAAGGCGAGCAAATTGGCATCGTCTCGATTGATGAAGCGCTTAGAATCGCCGAAGAATCCAAGCTGGATCTGGTAGAGATTTCTGCCGATGCGCTTCCTCCGGTTTGCCGAGTCATGGACTACGGCAAGTCGATCTTCGAAAAGAAGAAGCAGATCGCCGCGGCGAAGAAAAACCAGAAGCAAGTCCAGGTTAAAGAAATCAAGTTTCGTCCAGGGACGGAGGAAGGGGATTACCAGGTAAAACTGCGCAACCTGGTACGTTTCCTGAGTGAAGGGGACAGGGCCAAGGTATCCTTGCGATTCCGTGGCCGTGAGATGGCGCATCAGGAGCTGGGAATGGAGCTGTTGAAGCGGGTTGAAGCTGACCTGCTTGAATATGGCTCGGTTGAACAGCATCCAAAGATGGAAGGACGCCAGCTGATAATGGTCATCGCCCCCAAAAAGAAGAAGTAACCACCAGGGCACGGCAGGCCTTGCGGTTATGTTTATCAACTGAATGCGGAGTACCGAACATGCCAAAGATGAAAACCAAGAGTGGTGCAGCCAAGCGTTTTCTTAAAACCGCTAATGGCTTCAAGCACAAGCACGCTTTCAAGAGCCACATCCTGACCAAGATGTCCACTAAGCGTAAGCGTCAACTTCGCGGTAGCACCATGGTGCATCCGTCTGACGTGGCAAAAGTGGCGCGCATGCTGCGCGTTCGTTAATCGGTCAAGATAGAGGAAATTACTCATGGCTCGTGTTAAGCGCGGCGTTATCGCTCGCAAGCGTCACAAAAAGATTCTGAAACTCGCTAAAGGCTACTACGGTGCGCGTTCGCGCGTATTCCGCGTCGCCAAACAGGCAGTGATCAAGGCAGGCCAATACGCCTATCGCGACCGCCGCCAGAGGAAGCGTCAGTTCCGCGCCCTGTGGATCGCTCGTATCAATGCTGGTGCTCGTGTTAACGGTCTGTCCTACAGCCGTTTCATTGCCGGCCTGAAAAAAGCGTCCATCGAGATCGACCGTAAGGTTTTGGCCGATCTGGCTGTGAACGAAAAAGCGGCGTTTGCTGCGATTGTCGAGAAAGCGAAAGCCACTCTGGCTTAAGTCCCCGACAATCACCGGGTTCGCCCGGTGCACGAACGAACCAAGGCCTACTGCGCTTGGGCGCGTTCGAAACGTCACCGATAGGGGAAGAGCCTGAGCTCTTCCCCTATTTCGTATCTGGAGTCTGTAAATGGAAAATCTGGATGTGCTGGTCTCGCAAGCGCTTGAGGCCGTTAGCCACACCGACGATGTGAACGCCCTCGAACAATTGCGCGTTCACTATCTGGGCAAGAAGGGCGAGCTGACCCAGGTGATGAAGACCCTGGGCAAACTGTCGGCGGAAGAGCGCCCGCAAGCCGGTGCCTTGATCAATGCCGCCAAGGACAAGGTTCAGGACGCCCTGAACGGCCGCAAGGCGACTCTTGAGCAGGTGGCGCTGAGTGCCAAGCTGGCGGCCGAACGCATCGACGTGACCCTGCCGGGTCGTGGCCAGTCTTCTGGCGGCCTGCATCCGGTGACTCGGACCCTGGAGCGAGTCGAGCAGTTTTTCACCCGGATTGGCTACGGCATCGCCGAAGGCCCCGAAGTGGAAGACGACTACCACAACTTCGAGGCACTCAATATCCCCGGCCACCATCCGGCGCGGGCGATGCATGACACCTTCTATTTCAACGCGAACATGTTGCTGCGCACCCACACCTCGCCGGTTCAGGTGCGCACCATGGAATCGCAGCAGCCGCCGATCCGCATTGTCTGCCCCGGCCGGGTCTATCGCTGCGACTCCGATATCACCCACTCACCGATGTTCCACCAGGTCGAAGGCCTGCTGGTCGACGAGAATGTGAGTTTTGCCGATCTCAAGGGCACCATCGAAGAATTTCTCCGGGTGTTTTTCGAGAAGCCCCTAGGCGTGCGCTTCCGCCCGTCCTTCTTCCCCTTCACCGAGCCCTCGGCTGAAGTCGATATGCAGTGCGTGATGTGCAGCGGCAAGGGTTGCCGAGTGTGCAAGCAGACCGGTTGGCTGGAAGTGATGGGCTGCGGCATGGTCCATCCGGACGTGCTGCGCATGTCCGGTATCGACCCCGAGAAGTATTCCGGCTTTGCCTTCGGTATGGGCGTCGAGCGTCTGGCGATGCTGCGTTACGGTGTCAACGACTTGCGTCTGTTCTTCGATAACGACCTGCGATTCCTGGCGCAATTTCGCTAGAAGCGCATGACCGTAACCGAATTGTTTAGGAGAGCAGGATGAAATTCAGTGAACAGTGGCTGCGTACCTGGGTAACCCCGCAGGTTTCCCGTGACGAGCTGGTGGCGCGCCTGTCCATGGCGGGCCTGGAAGTGGATAGCGTGACCCCGGCAGCCGGGGTATTCAGCGGCGTGGTGGTGGGTGAAGTGCTCGGCACCGAGCAGCATCCCGATGCCGACAAGCTGCGCGTGTGTCAGGTCAGCAATGGCGCCGAGACTTTCCAGGTAGTGTGCGGTGCGCCGAATGTGCGCCCCGGCCTGAAGATTCCCTTCGCCATGATCGGCGCCGAGTTGCCGGGCGATTTCAAGATCAAGAAAGCCAAGCTGCGCGGCGTCGAGTCCAATGGCATGCTCTGCTCGGCCTCCGAGCTGCAGATCAGCGAAGAGAACGACGGCCTGATGGAGCTGCCGGCCGATGCACCGGTGGGCCAGGATATACGGGCTTATCTCGATCTGGATGATGCCAGCATCGAAGTCGATCTGACGCCGAACCGCGGCGACTGCCTGTCCCTGGCCGGTCTGGCCCGTGAAGTCGGTGCCTTGTACGACGCGCCGGTGACCCGTCCGCAGATTGCTGTGGTTGCGCCGAGCCATGATGAAGTCCGTCCAGTCGAAGTGTTGGCGGCGCAAGCTTGCCCACGCTATCTCGGTCGTGTGGTGCGCAATGTCGACCTGTCCCGGCCGACACCGTTGTGGATGGTCGAGCGCCTGCGCCGCGCCGATGTGCGCAGCATCGATGCCGCAGTGGATATCACCAACTATGTAATGCTCGAGCTGGGTCAGCCGATGCATGCTTTCGACCTGGCCGAGATCAATGGCGGCATTCGTGTGCGCATGGCCGAGGAGGGCGAGAAGCTGGTGCTGCTCGACGGTCAGGAAGTCAGTCTGCGTGCCGACACTCTGGTTATCGCCGATCACCAGCGCGCGCTGGCAATCGCCGGCGTGATGGGTGGTGAGCACAGCGGCGTAAGTGACAAGACCTGCGACCTGTTTCTCGAGAGCGCTTTCTTCGACACCATCGCCATTGCCGGCAAGGCGCGCTCCTATGGCCTGCACACCGACTCCTCGCACCGCTTCGAGCGTGGTGTGGACTGGCAGCTCGCGCGTGAGGCCATGGAGCGGGCCACTGGCTTGTTGCTGGAGATCGTCGGCGGTGAGGCTGGCCCGATCATCGAGGCGGTCGATCGGCAGCAGCTGCCGAGCATCTCCCCTGTGACCCTGCGCGCCGAGCGCATCGAGCAGATGCTCGGTTTGAAAATGGACGATGCAGAGGTCGTGCGTTTGCTGGCAGCGCTGGGGCTGGGTATCAGTGCCGACGGTGAAGGGCAGTGGCAAGTGACAGTTCCCAGCCACCGCTTCGATATCAGTATCGAGGTCGATCTGATTGAAGAGCTGGCGCGCTTGTACGGCTACAACCGGTTGCCGGTGCGTTATCCACAGGCGCGTCTGGCTCCGCAGCCCAAAACAGAGGCTGCTGTCGAGTTGCCGGCGCTGCGTCGTTTGCTGGTGGCGCGCGGTTACCAGGAAGCGATTACCTACAGCTTTATCGATCCCAAACTGTTCGAGCTGTTCCACCCTGGCGTTGAGCCGCTGATGCTGGCCAATCCGATATCGGCCGATATGGCCGCCATGCGCTCATCGCTATGGCCAGGCCTGGTCAAGGCGCTGGAGCACAACCTCAATCGTCAGCAGTCGCGTGTGCGTCTGTTTGAAAGCGGCCTGCGCTTCGTTGGTCAGCTGGAAGGGCTCAAGCAGGAACCGATGCTCGCAGGGGTGATATGCGGTAGTCGGCTGTCGGAAAACTGGGCGCATGGTCGCGACAATGTCGACTTCTACGATGTGAAGGCTGATGTCGAGGCATTGCTGGCAAGTGCTGGATCGGGCGCGGACTTCAATTTTATTCCCGGCGAGCATGCGGCTTTGCATCCAGGGCAAACCGCACGCATCGAGCGCGATGGTCGATTGGTTGGCTTCTTGGGTGCGATGCATCCGGAGTTGGGCAAGGCGCTTGGGTTTGATCAGCCCGTGTATATGTTCGAGGTGGTATTGGCGGAAATCGCTCAAGGCTGTATGCCGAAGTTCCAGGAGCTGTCGCGCTTCCCCGAGGTGCGTCGTGACTTGGCTTTGCTGGTGGATCGTGATGTGCCGGCTGCGACATTGCTTGCAGTTATTCGTGAAGCCGCGGGCGAATGGTTGACTGACCTCAAGCTATTTGACGTGTATCACGGTAAAGGTATTGATCCGCTTAGAAAAAGCCTTGCCGTTGGCTTGACCTGGCAGCATCCATCGCGCACTCTTAATGACGACGAGGTGAGTACTGCGACACAAAATGTCCTCACCTCCCTGGAACAAAGGTTTAACGCCACGTTAAGGAAGTAGCGTATGGGGGCTCTGACGAAAGCTGAAATGGCGGAACGTCTGTATGAAGAGCTGGGCCTGAATAAACGGGAAGCCAAGGAATTGGTAGAACTGTTCTTCGAAGAGATCCGCCAGGCGCTGGAACTCAACGAGCAGGTCAAGCTCTCGGGGTTCGGCAATTTTGATCTGCGCGATAAGCGTCAGCGCCCCGGTCGTAATCCGAAAACGGGAGAGGAAATCCCCATCACGGCGCGTCGTGTGGTGACTTTCCGTCCAGGCCAGAAACTTAAAGCCAGGGTTGAGGCATATGCTGGAACCAAGTCATAACGACGAATTACCCGCCATACCCGGCAAGCGGTATTTCACGATCGGCGAGGTAAGTGAGCTCTGTGCAGTCAAACCGCATGTTTTGCGGTATTGGGAGCAGGAGTTCCCCCAGCTCAACCCGGTCAAGCGTCGCGGTAATCGGCGATACTATCAACGCCAGGATGTGTTGATGATTCGTCAGATTCGCGCATTGTTATATGAGCAAGGTTTTACCATCGGAGGGGCTCGTCAGCGTCTTTCTGGTGATGAGGCCAAAGATGACACCACTCAGTACAAGCAGCTCATCAGGCAGACGATTGCCGAGTTGGAAGAAGTACTGCATGTGCTCAAAAAATAGCGCACTCACTCAAAAAAGTTTCCATATTTCAGAAGCTTATTGTATAGTTCGCGACGTTTTCGGATGTACGAAAACAGTTTCACGCCTAGTCGGGGCGTAGCGCAGTCCGGTAGCGCACTAGCATGGGGTGCTAGGGGTCGAGTGTTCGAATCACTCCGTCCCGACCATATTTTTCAACGACTTAGCCCGGTTTCTCAAGAATCGGGCTTTTTTGTGTCAGGGACTTTTGCGGGACTTTTTTCATCCTGCCATTCTCCTCAGTATTGTCAGCGCCGGGCCTCGAGAGTCGGTAGCCGAAATCTTGTTGGCTTCATCAATCAGCTTGCCCAGTTCCGCGGCCGAATAGTGACTGGTGATGCTGCCGTTCTTGTGGCCTAGAAGAGCCTTCCTGTCTTCCTCTGTCACCCCAGCTGCCCGGAGTCTTCGACCGAAGGTGTGCTTCAGATCGTGGACACGTATCGAGGCGAAGCCGGCTGGAGCTGGGCGCAGAAACTGCTCCTGAAATCTCTTTGCCGCTCGCACTCTGGCTTTCTTCCATGCCGAATCGTTCATCCGATGAACTGGATTCGCCCTGCCATCTCGCTCGGGCTTTCCATAAGGGAATACCCATACAGGGTCCAGCCCTCGTTGCCCCTCGATGACTGATTTAGCCACGTTGTTCAGCACCACTAGCCGTTCGTCACCATTCTTGACCCCGGAACTCTCATGCCTGCCGCCGAAATCAGCAGGTATGAGGAACACGCTGGTCTTGAGCTCCGGAACCGGTATTTCCCAGTCCCAACGGAGTTTTACGACTTCTTGCTCGCGTGAGCCGCTGTTCACTTTGTACAGCGCCATGCGGCGCAGGTGGTCGGGTAACTCGGCGAAAAGAATCGATTGTTCCTCCCAGGACATCGGGTAGGGGGAGCGTTTCGTTATCTTCTCTTCCAGTTTGCTGATCATCGGTACCACATCGAGCCAGGGACGCTTCTGCTCGTCACGCCATTTCCTGGCGCAAAGATTGAGGATGCGTATGACCCGCTCTAGGGCGATGTTCACCGTCCTGTAGGAAACTCCAGTCTTCACCTTGCCGCTGGAGGTCTTGCTGGTTTTGAGGCGATCTTTGATGAACGGAGTTAACGTCTCATCATCGATATGAGTCAGAGGGATATCCCCGATATATGGATCCAGCTGCTTCAAATGGATGGCAGTCAGACTTATCGAGGGCTGACCCTTGTACTCCACCAGATAACGAGTGGCTGCTTCCCGCCAGGTTCTGATCCTGCGTACGCCGTAGATCTTCTGCTCGCGCAGTTTCTCCAGCTTGTGTATCAGGTATTGCTCTGCCTCCTTCCTATCGCTTGATCCAGTGCTTTCCTGAATTCGCTGACCTCTGAAGACCTTGTCGATGTGCCAGATCCCGTTCCTTTGGTAGAGGCCGCTAATGGTTTTTCGCGCCATGGTTTTTCTCCTTGGCGCTCGCTGCGGGAGTGATCATGTCCCTTGGCACCTTCCTTTTCAATGATGGCCCGGTCGATATAGGCGTCGGCCCAGGCGTCCAGTTCCTCTCGATCAAATCCGATCCCCTGCACTCCAATACGGAACTCGCGGACGTAGGGGCGAACGGTTTTGTTGAACTCAGTGCGGCACATACCCAGGTAGGCAGGTGCCACATTTGCTCGAAGGATTCGGGGCGCACAAGAGTTCAAACGGGCAGGGCGTTGCTCTATTGTTGCTGGCATGACGGTCTTCCTCCTTGTTGCCCAGATCCATGCTGCAGATGCTGGCTGCTGCCCATTGGGCAAACAAGGCAGTGGAGAGGACCGTGGAGGGTTTGATACAACAGGAGCCACTTTTTTGTATTTGGTAGCCTGTCGTAAGGGGCTGTTTTGCTATCTGCAGGCATTGCGGGACTAGCTATGCGGGACGTAAGGATCGAGGTATGTCTTCTGTTGAGGTGTTCCAGCAATTTCACTCAAACCCAAGCGTGCCGGTGACTCGTGAACAACTATATGAAGAGGTCTGGCAGTGGCCGATGACCAAGGTCGCTGAGCGACTGGGCGTCTCGTCAAGTTTAAGGCACGTGTTTGCACGCGAATGAATGTCCCACGTCCATCGCGTGGAGGTATACGTTACATTTAATATGGTTTGTCGCGTATACAGAACATGGACTATTCCCTCATCACGCTACGCCTTGGCGAGCAACTACGGCAGCGTCGACTGAATCGTGGGTTGACTCAGGCATCGCTTGCTTCCCTAGCTTGCCTCACCCGGCAGAAAGTCATCGCTATCGAAAAGGGAGGCCTGTCGGTGGGCATGATGGCTTATGCGCGAGTGCTGGCAGCTCTCGACTGTGAGCTCAGCGTCGTGCCCGCAGTCATGCCCACGCTGGACGAAATCCACGGAGTATTTGACTGATGGCGACCCTGCTGCCAGTTTCTATCGCAGGATAGCGCGCAGCTGTTTCGCTACTCACCTGAAGCCAGTACCCCACTGACCCTCACAGCTGTTCCAGCTTTAATGAGTTTCAGCGCTTCTTTGCCAGCAATTCAGAGCGACCTATCACTTCACGGCTGCGCTCTGGTTTGCGCGGCCCTGAGAAGCCGGCTTTTTCAATGGCGGTATCCAAGCCGCGGAAATGGGGGGCGGCTTTGGGGCTGCGCAATGTCTCCATGCCCTCGTTCCAGGCATGCACCATATGTTTAGCCATATCACGCCAGGCAGGCTCGTTTTTCGCGGCTTCGATCACTTCTTTGCCGACCTCTACGGCGGATTCGCAGAGCTGTTCGACCATGGCGGCATACTGGCGCGGTGGAATACCTAAGACGGCTTTGAAAAAAGTTTCCAGTGAACGGCCTGGCGTCCAGGTTTGTCTTCCGCCTACGGACAGGCCGGGTGGGTTGCTGGCGAAGCGCGGGTAGGCCTGAGTGGTCACCAGGTCATAGATCGGGGTAAAGGCCACGTCAGCACGCGAGGTGTAAAACAGCGCGATGTTCTTCGAGTGGCAGTCGGCATTACGCACCACGTAGTTGGTCAGTAGCTGCCAGCCTAGGTGCTCGCGTTGCGCTTGGAGACGGTCAGCGGGGATATAGGCCCGTGTGGCATTCCACACCCGTTCGGTGGTGGGGACGTACTTTTCATGTGGCGGCAAACCCAGTAACCCACAGGCGTCTTCGACGCCGCAGTAGGGGATGCCGTACCCGTCCACGTCGAAGCGATCCACCACCAGGATTTTGCCGTCCTCAGACATGCGACAGGCCGCGACCGGTACGACATTTAGCCGCTCCAGTACGCGCATGGTGTAGAACTCGTTGAAGCCTAGAAAAGGGGTCGTGTCGTCGGAGCCTTTGATGATGTGAAAGCCGGTGCGCAGGGTCGGTTTGCCCAGCGGCTCCCGAGGTTCGGCTGCGCCGGTGGCAATGAACTTTGGCACGACCCCTGACACGGCTACCCGAGCGTATTGCCGTACCAGTGTGGCGAACCGTTCGCTGGTGTTTTCCGCTTTGAGCAGATGGCTTATCTCAATCGGTGCCATTTCGACGCCAGGCTGAATGCCCTCAGGCGTGACGGAGACTCTGCCGATGCCGGTGCCTCCCACCACGCTAAGCAGCGACAGGTCGGTGCCATCGAGGAGCGGGCCAAATTCTTCGCGAATAACGCCCAGCAAATACCCCTCGGGAAGGTTCTGCCGGAAAAAAGGAAACAGGTCGCGGGGCCAGCGCCATGCTTCTTCGCGAACAGGCATCGTCAGGCTGACAAAGTCTTCAGGTGCTGTGCCTGGACGGTATTTCAGCACGTATTCATCGCGCTCCCGATAGAGCTTGGCCACCAGCCTTGAGCTGACATGGACATCGAGGATCATGTTCAAGCGCTCCCTGACCTCTGCTCGTTGAGGATGTCTTCAACCGTGCGTTCGTGCCCGGCCTTAGCCAGCTTCAGGTCATAGCCTGCTGCTTCCAGTAGCCGAACCAGCGCTGAGACGCTCATATCGCCTTTGGCCAATGTTTCCATGCGGGCCACTGTGGAGCGTGATACGCCGGCACTGCTAGCCAATGCTTCTTGGCTCAGCTTCGCGTCACTACGCGCCTCTTTCAGCATTTCGGAGACATCGTATAGGGTGGTCATTTGTAGCCCTCGGGCATCAAAAAAGCGAGTTCACCGATAAATGTAGCTCTTGGGCTACATTCAAGCAAGGGCACCCAGAACTGATTTGTGGCTCACAAGCTACAAAGCGAGAGTATTAGCCATTATATGTAGCTTAAAGGCTACAAAATAGCTGGCATGAATTGGCTTGACTGCGCACTAGGGGTGGATCGTGGTGAAGGTAATTCTGGAGCTTGAGTGCGCTTGTAGAGTGTTCGCGTCCATTGTCCATGGACTGTGGACGGTTGGCTTGTAGGACAACTCACCTGTCAATACCAATGTAATTCAAAGTACGCTGATTGGCATGGTTTATACATTATCGAAAATGCTCACTATGAATGCGCAAAAAACAGGGAGATTAAACTCCTTACTAGCGATGCTGGGTGACCGAGATCTGGTTTCTATCGCCTGGCTGAAGGACCGCGGCTATAGCAGCAGTCTCGTCTCGAGGTATATCGCCAGCGGTTGGCTGGACTCACCTGCGCGAGGTGTTTATCAACGACGGGGAGGACGCCTGACTTGGGCTGGAGTGGTGCGGGCACTACAGAGCGGTGATGGACTTCAACTTCATGTAGGTGGGCGCTTTGCGTTGGCTTGGCAAGGGCATGAGCATTACTTGCGCCTGGGGGGGCCGAGACCGTCACGCTCTATGGTTCTGAAAGCCTCCCCGGATGGGTGAGCAAGCTTCCGCTTAAGGCCAAGGTGGTGCTTTGTGGAAAGAGTCCCTTCGATCTGGAATCACCAGAATTCAATACAGAGACAACAGACGAGGCTCTACGAGCTTTTGGGCTCGAGTGGGTCGATGCTGATGGCGACCTTGGTCGCATAGTCTTCTCTATACCTGAGCGTGCGTTGCTTGAGCTTTGCGATGGCGTATCCGATGCGTCACTCGTCTATGAGGTCGATGCGCTGATGCAAGGTGCAGATACCTTGCGCCCCCAGCGGGTCAGCATGCTGCTGCAGCATTGCACCAGCATAAAGGCCAAGCGGTTATTCCTAGCACTTGCCGAACGTCACAAGCATGCCTGGCTGGCTCATGTCTCGCTGGATGGTGTGTATCTCGGCAAGGGAAAGCGCTGCTTGGTCCCAGGGGGACACTTGAACCCGACCTACCAAATAACCTTGCCGGCGGATCTGGATGAGCACCTAGGATAGACATATCCGACTAGGTGCATGTCAAAAATCCTTTAGGCCGACTCTGAGCCTCAGTTTTTCTTAACTGAGGTAAGAAAACCTTTATTTCAGGCGTTTGTATTGGTTTTTTCTTAATTTCATAGGTCGGCATCTTCCGAACGTCTGGTGTCGACCGCGGTAGATCGGGCCGTGGGTGAGTCCGAGGGCGTTGGCAGACCAGAGACCATGTGTTGCGTCAGCGTTTCACCGCCTTGCTCCGTATTTTGCCGGTTAACCATTAAGCGATGGCGGCAAAGCGCTCGATATGGGGCTGCTTGCGATGCCTCGCTTGCCACAGGTCATAATCGGCTTGTACGCCCAGCCAGGTGCGGGCTTTACCAATGCCGGCCAGTTCCAGGCGAACGGCCAGGTCCGGGCTGATCGGTGCGTGGCCGTGCAGGACCCGGGACAAGGACTCACGTGCAAAACCAAGGCGGCGGGCCAGTTCTGCAATGCTGATGCCCAACTCGGGGAGCACATCCTCGAGCAGCGTTTCACCAGGGTGCGGCGGGTTGAACATGACCATGGTGGCATCCTCCTGTTCAGTGGTAGTCAAGGTAGTCGACGAGTTCTATGTCGCTACTCACGAAACGAAAGATCACTCGCCAGTTACCGTTGACTGTGAGCGACCAGAACTCTTGCAGCTCCCCTTTGAGGGGATGTAACCGCCAACCGGGTATATCGAGATCGGTTGGCTCGCAGGCTCGATCCATGAAACTCAGCATTCGGCTCAGACGTTTGGCATGGTCAGCTCGAATGCCTTTGGTGGAGCCAGATTCATAAAAAATGCGTAGGCCTTTGTGCCGGAAGCTGATGATCATAGTGTCAAGTGTGATGTATTAGGTCACGGTTTTCAACCGCGAGTGGAATGTTCCGCTAGGGCTTTTGCCGTTCGCGAGTGGCTTTGCGATAGAACGTGCGTGGAGACGATCAGTTGCCTCTATCTGCTCCGGCGTTGGCCTTCCTGAACACCCGATCCCTCGCCATGAATGCCTCCAGCATGTGCGGGATGAGCGTCAGGGCATCGACCTCTTCTCCATACGCTTGCGAATGCACTGCCGCATAGCGTTCAAGGTCGGCCTTCAGGCCGGCCGGACAGGTGAAGGTCACTTTCAGGTTCTCGGTCTTCGGCAAGGGGCCGAGGCGCAGCTTGTTCGGGTTCATTGCGGGTTCCTCTGCTGGATAAACAAGGGCTGATAGGGACGCAACACCAGATCGCGATTGACGATCACGCGCAGCGGCAGGCCGGGGCGCTGGGTCAGCGTGGGCTGGATATCGAGATTGCGCCGGGTGACCTCCTGCCCGATCTGGTTCACCGTGTCCTGCAGGCTGTCGCGCCCGGCAATGATGACCCGGTCACCGTCGGTTCGGTTTGCCGGTGCAGCCAACTCGGCACCAATACCCAACAGGCTGGTCATGGCCGCGCCGGCGACAACCCGGTCCCAGTGCCAGTCCATGCCATCCTCCAGGCCGGCATAGCCGGCGGTGTCGCTGCCAGCCAGGTTGTCGAGCTGGAAGGACGAGGTATCGGGCAGGATCACCCGCTGCCACACCGCCTGCACGCGGTTCTGGCCGTAGCTCACCTGGCTGTTGTAGCGGCCCAGCAGGCGCGAACCCTGAGGGATCAGCACATGTTGGCCGGTGGCGCTGTCGTAGACCGGTTCGGTCACCGTGGCGATTACATCGCCCGGTAGGTCTGATTTGATACCGGTGACCAAGGCGGCAGCGATCACGGTGCCGGCCATGACTTGGTACGGGGAGTCGGGCATTTGCACAAATCCTGAATTACGGATTTGTGGGGATGCGGATTTACTGAGAAACGCCTCTTTCTGCTCCTGCCGGTTCTGCGTTGATACGGCGTTTGCGGGTGCTGCGGCAGTCGACGCGGGCCCGGCCGCCATGGGGCCGAGTCCGATCAGTTGCGAATGATCAGGCCGGCTTTCGGTTGGGGGGGCCGCGCTTGCTGTCCGCCTGCCACCTGAGCGGAAAAACACTGAGGACCGTGCTGCTTCCTCCGCTTCTTTGGCCCGGGCCAGCCGCTCGGCCTCAGCCGGGTCCGGGCCCGCATGGCGGTAGTCATAGTCCTGGGCCTGCTGCTCGGCCCTGAGGATGGGCCCGCCTAGATCGCCGGGCAGGGCTGGCCCCAGTTGCGGTACTTCGGGTGCCGAGGGTGGCGGCAGCTGCGAGTAGTCGGCTGGTAACTGCTCCAGCCCCTCGGAACGGGCCACGCGGTCTACGTTGTACAACTCGGTTTGCTCTGCACCTTGCCGGCGCTGTTGCGGCTGCAGCGACCAGAGCATGGCACCAAGTACTGCTGTGGCCAGTCCACCTGCAAGGACGGCCAGCATCCGCGGATTTAGGCGCGTGACCGGGCGCGGCTGGGCACGCAGTTCAAGACTTTCCGGGGCCACCTTGGGCGGTAGTTCTGCGCAATGGGTGTCCTGAACGTTATCGACAGCGCTCATACTCAGGGCCTCCGTGCTACACCATCGGTGCGCTCGATCCGAACCACGTCGCCTTTGTCTGCGCCGAGGCGCAACTCGGCTGCACCGAATAGCCGGTCCACGATGTAGTAGGGCGAGCGGAAGCGGTAGTTGACTAACTGGCCGTCGCCCTCCGGACCGATCACGAACAACGGCGGCAGTTCACCCTGGGCGATGCCCGCAGGAAACTGGATATATACCTTCTGGCCGTCGTCGAATGTCCGCAGCGGCTTCCAGGGCGGATTGCTGCCGCTGATCGCATAGCGAAAACGCAACTGCTCCAACGCCAGGCCGGAGGCGACCGGTGCAGCCGTCTGAGCGGCGTTGGCACGGCGCTGCAATGCGAGCATGCGATCCTTGGGGTAGTCCCAGGACACCGACGCCATCCAGGCCAGCTCGGTGGACGTCAACTCGATCAGGTAGGTGCGCCGCGTCGTGGTGATGACCAGGTTGGTCTTGAGGTCGGTGCGTGTGGGTTTGACCAACACGCTGAGCCGAAGCTCATCACCACTGCCGCTGGAGGTGTCGCCAACGATCCAGCGGACGGTGTCGCCGGCGGCCACGGTAACCAGATCCTCGCCTGCCTGCAGGTTGATCACCGTCACGCGGCCTGGACTGGTGTACACCTGATACAGCGCGCCATCGGAAAACGGCCACACCTGAATGGCGTTGAGATACCCCTCCCGGGTTGGTGCAATGCGGGCGTCCCGATTGGCACGTGAGACGCGTACCCGCTCATCGGCGGGTTCCTTGGCCCGGGTGGCCTTGGTATCTGGCAGCGGTTTCAGTTGTGCCGGCAAGGCCAGTGGCTGCGGTACGGCCACCACCTCGATGGGTTTTGGTGGTTCCGGTAGGCGCTGGGCTTCCACCGGCTCGTCAAGGGCAATGGTGGGCGGCGCTTTACCCTGGCTGGCGCAACCGGCCAGCATGGCCAGCAGGAGAGGGCAGGCGTAAAGGTAGGCAGAGGTCTTCATTGGGGCTTGGCTCCTTGCGTAGTGTCCAGTTCACGGCTCCACGACAGGCCGTTGACGTAGATGCCCAGGGGGTTACGGCGCAGCTTTTCCTCACTACGCGGAGGCTGCAGCACGACCGATATCACCGCGGTCCAGCGTTCCAGGCCGGCAGCCGTGCCATTCACATAGCGGCGCTCGTTCCAGCGCACCTGGAACGAGTTGTCACTGACCCGCACGACGCTGCTCAGCTCGACTGTCACCGACTCCTTGCCGACCCGGGTGAAGGGATCGTTGGCGCGGGCGTAATCGTTGAGGGTCGCAGCGCCCCGGTCGGTGGTGTAGTGGTAGGCCTCCAGCCAGTTCTGCCGCACCACCACCGGGTCGATGGATAGCGAGCGCACCAGGCTGATAAAACGCGCCAGGTGGTGAGCCATCTGCGCATCGTTGGGTTGGTAAGGGCTGGCCGCCTCGCCAACGGCGCGCACCTGGCCGGCACTGTCGACCTCCACCACATAGGGCGTGACCATCGACTGGGCCGAACGCCAGACCAGACCACCTGCCATCAGCAGGGCCAGGCTCAGGCAACCGAAGGCCATCAAGCGCCAGTTCTTCGCTTGCGCCAGGCTCGAGCCCATACGTTGATCCCATACCTGCGCTGCAGCCTGGTAAGGCGTTGCAGGTTGGGGGGTGTCGCTGTAGCGCACCTGAGGGCGTTTGAATCGCATGTTCGTTCTCCTTCACGAATTCGACGGGTCGCGCGCTTGTGGCCCGGGAGATGAGCCGCCGCCATCACCACCACGCAGGGTGTGGGCAATGGTGGTGGCGGCATGGGTGAGTTGTTGCTTGCGTTGCAGGCGCTTGGCCCAATCGGGTTGCTTGGCGGGCGCGCCTGGTAAGGCGTTTGCAGCGGCAGCGCTATCGGCTGTTGCTCCGCGAGGTTGGCTTCCCTGGGGCACGGCGGCGTTCGCCGTCTGTGCGCCGCCCATGGTCAGGCGCGCTGCGCCCGGAGCCATACGTGCGCCGGCCATCACGGCACCACCTGCGCCTGTGGCAAGCGCCGCGGCTCCAGCCGCCATCCCCGCGACGCCAAGGGCGGTGCCGGCGGCTGCGCCGGCACCCAGTTGCGGTGCCCCGGAAACCAGGCCGGTGGCGATACCAGGGCCGAAAATGCCCAGTCCCAGCAGCGCCAGGGCGGCGAGCATGACCACCAGCGCGTGATCGATGGAGGGGGCGTCCGGCAACGCTTGGAACTCGGCGAACAGCCCGGAGCCGATGCCTACTATCACCGCCAGCACTAATACCTTGATGCCAGAGGAAACCACGTTACCCAGCACTTTCTCTGCGAGAAAGGCGGTCTTGTTCCAGAGCGCGAAGGGCACCAGGACAAAGCCGGCGAGGGTGGTCAACTTGAACTCGATCAGGGTGACGAATAGCTGGATGGCCAGGATAAAGAAGCTGATCACCACCACAGTCCAGGCCAAGAGCAGGACAATGATGCTGTGGAGGTTGCTGAATACTTCAGGAAATCCACTCAAGCGGCTGATGTGGTCCAGTAACGGACGCCCCGCTTCGACGCCGATGGACGCCAGCCGACCTGGCTGCAGAAACTCGGCTTGGGTCAGCACGGATCCTGATGCAAGCAAGCCCAGCCCGGCGAAGGAGCGGAAGATGATCTCGGCCAGGGTATTGAAGTTGCCGATGATGAAGGCGAATGCTCCGACATAGAGGGTCTTCTTGATCAGCTTGCTGATAACGTCCTCTCCGCCCATGGCCCAGAACAGCCCGGCCAGGGTCATGTCGATCACCACCAGCGTGAGGGTAAGAAAGGCCACCTCGCCACCGAGCAGGCCGAAGCCCGAGTCGATGTAGAGCGAGAACACCTCGAGGAAATGATCGATCACGCTGACATCGTTCACGGCGCATCCTCATCGAAACTCGCGGGGATGGCGGGCAGACTTTCGGACGTCTGGAACTCATCCGGCAGAGCGCAGCCGGAGTAAAAGCGTTCATGCAGGGACGCCTGTTGCCTGGCTTCATGGGGTTCACCACCACGCCCGCAGGCAGCCAGTACGAGCAGGGCCGGTATCAGCAATGGAACTCTCATCGCATCCACCCCGCTACCGGTAGAACTGCACGGGGTGGGGGGTGTAGGGCGTACCGCTGCCCATGAAACGCCGCCGCAGTTCGCGGGCTTCCTCTGCCGCAGCGGCCTGGCGCGCCAGCTCTAGCGCGATGGCGCGGTTCTGGGTGATCTGCAACTGCTGCGCCTGGATCGACTGCTTGGCCTGGAGGGCCAGCAGCTGGTTGGTGGCCTGGCTGGCCTGCAGTGCACCGTCGGCCGACTGACTCTGGTTGACCAGATCGGCCAGCACGCTCTCGTCTTGGGCCAGGTTCTGCGCCACCTGGGCTTGCATGCGCATGGCGGTGTGCAGGCCATCGCGTCCCTGCTTCCAGCGTGCACGCGTGTCCTGCGCCAGGCGCTCGCCACTGACGGAGCTCGTGTATTCGGCCGGATACAGGCGGGTAAATTCCTGGTCCAGACGCTGTACGTCAAAAGCCAAGCCTTGGGCCTCGGTCAGCAATCGCTCGGTGCTGGCCAACGTCGTGCGCAACCGATTGAGCGCGTTGAAGTCCAGGGTTTCCAGGTTGCGGGCCTGGTTCAGCAGCATCTGTGTTTCGTTCTGCAATTGGCTGGCCTGGTTGTTGATCATTTCCAGGGTGCGCACCGCCGTCAGCATGTTCTGCACCAGGTTGGTCGGGTCGATGACGGTCATTGCGGTCGCTGGCTGGAACCCCAGCAGACCGAGGGTCAATAAGGCGGCGATGGGCGTAAGGCGGGCGCGAGGCGTCATGGCAGTTGCTCCTTGCGTTGTGGGGTGTGGGAAGTAAGCAGGTCGGCAGCCCAGCCAAGCCCGCGGTGGCGTAGCCAGGCGGGAGCGAAGCCAGCGGCATCAGATATCTGCAGGACCTGGCTGATATCGTGCTGCTCGGCTGGGCTTGCGGCTGCCGTGAAGGCCAGTGTCACGGGCCCGAGATCGAGGTCGAATAGCCGGTTGCCCTGGCGCGACTGGTAGTAGTAATCACGCTTGGGGGTGGCTTGGGCGATGATCTCGATCTGCCGGTCGTTGAGCCCGAAGCCCTGGTAGATGCCGCGTATCTGCGGCTCACTGGCCTGAGGGTTGGGCAGGAAGATGCGGCTCGCGCAGCTCTCGATGATCGCGGCGGCGATGCTGGAGTTCTGGATATCGGCAAGCGACTGGGTGGCGAAGATCACCGAGACATTCTTCTTGCGCAGGGTTTTGAGCCACTGGCGGATGCGTGCGGCAAAAAGCGGGTCGTCGAGAAACAGCCAGGCTTCGTCTAGGATCAGCAGGGCAGGAGCCCCGTCGAAGCGCGCCTCGAAGCGGGCGAACAGGTAGCCGAGCACGGCCGCTACCGCCGCCTTGCTGTGCATCAGCTCTTCCATCTCGAAGCACTGCACGTCGGCGGTACCCAAGCGATCGGTGTCTGCGTCCAGCAGCCTGCCGTGAGCACCGCCCAGCACATAAGGCTGCAGGGCCTGACGCAAGGCGTTGTCCTGCAGCAGCATGCACAGCCCTGTCAGCGTGCGCTGGGCCTCAGGCGCGCCGGCCAGGCTTTTGAGGGCGGACCAGAGGGCTGCTTTCTGGTCCGGGCCGACGGCAACGCCCTCATGCAGCACACGGCTTTCAAGCCACTCGGCGGCCCAGGTGCGATGGCTGTCCTGATCGATGCGCGCCAAGGGCTGGAAGGCCAGGCCGCCATCGCCGCCCAGGTCGTAATGCTCACCACCCAATCCCAAGACCGTCGCACGCAGCGAGCGGCCCATGTCGAAGAGGAACAGGCGTGAGCCAGGGTAGCGGCGGAACTGCATGGCCAGGGTTGCCAGCAACACCGACTTGCCCATGCCGGTCGGCCCCGCCACCAGGGTGTGGCCGACGTCGCCGACATGGGTGACCAGGCGGAAAGGCGTAGCCCCATCGGTAAGGGTCACCACCAGCGGCGGGCCGTCGAGATGGGCGTTGCGCGCAGGGCCTGCCCACACCGCCGAAACCGGCATCAGGTGCGCCAGATTGAGTGAGGAAATGATCGGCTGGCGCACGTTGGCGTAGGCGTTGCCCGGAATGGACGACAGCCAGGCCTCCACCGCATTGAGGCTTTCAGCAATGGTGACGAAGCCTCGGCCCTGAATCACCCGCTCGACCAGACGCAGCTTTTCGTCGGCCACCCGCGCATCGGCGTCGCTCACCGTAACGGTTACGGTCACGTAGCCGAAGGCGACCTGGTCGACTCCGAGCTCCTGCAGGGCCGCATCGGCGTCGCTGGCCTTGTTCGAGGCGTCGCTGTCGACCAGCGGGCTCTCCTGCTGAAAGAGGGTCTCGCGCAGCAGGGCCAGGACACCCTTGCGCTTGGCGAACCACTGCCGCCGTAGGCGTACCAGTTCCTTCTCCGCCTCGTCCTTGTCCATGCAGATAAAGCGGGTCGACCAGCGATAGGCGATACCCAGACGGTTCAGGTCGTCCAGCAGGCCGGGCCAGGTCGAGGCGGGGAAGCCACGCACCGAGAGCACGCGCAGGTGCTGCTCGCCCAGTCTGGGTGCCAGGCCTGTGCTCAGCGGGCAGTCGGCCAGCAGGGCGTCCAGGTGGAAGGGTACTGCAGGAACAGCAACGCGCTGCCTGTGGGTCGACACCGTGGCGTGCAGGTACGTCAGCGTCTGGCTGTCGCCGAGCCAGCTGACTTCTGGCATCACACCCTCAAGCAGGTCGTGGAAGCGTGCTGTCTCCGCCACGAAGGCGGCCAGTCTCTCGCGCCAGTCGACGCCGCGCTGCGTCTTGTGCTCGTAGAGCAACCCCGCAGCACGCGAGCGTGACTCCTCGTTTGGCAAATAGAGCAGTGTCAGGTGATAGGCGCTCTCGAAGTGGCTTCCTTGCGCCTCGAAGGTGGCGCGGCGCTCTTCGTCAACCAGCCAGGACAGCGGCTCGGGAAACTCGCTTTGCGGGTAGCTGGCTGCGGTCAGGCGCTCGGCCTCGATGAACAGGGCCCAGCCCGAACCAAGGCGACGTAGAGCGTTATTCAGGCGCGCAGAGGTGGCTACCAACTCGCCCGGAGTGGCGCTGTCCAGGTCTGGCCCGCGAAAGCGCAGGGTGCGCTGGAACGAGCCGTCCTTGTTGAGTACGACCCCTGGAGCGACCAGGCCGGCCCAGGGCAGCCAGTCGGCGAGTTGTGAAGGGCGCTGGCGGTATTCGGCTAGGTTCAGCATGGCGTTCCCCTCATACGTCAAGCAAGGTGCGATGTTTGATGTGCCGGGCGAAGACCTGCAGGAACTGCGGGTCCAGCCTTGCACCCCAGACGGCCAGCGAGTGT
Source organism: Pseudomonas sp. (assembly GCF_033723075.1). GTDB lineage: Bacteria > Pseudomonadota > Gammaproteobacteria > Pseudomonadales > Pseudomonadaceae > Aquipseudomonas. The sequence continues at coordinate 14,331 of NZ_JAWVXU010000003.1, read as the reverse complement.
CCGACCAGCCAGAACACCAAGCCCGGTATCCACAGTTGCAGGCCCAGCCCGACTACGGCGGCCAAGGTGCCGTTGAGGATGGCCACGTTGCGCGGCGCTCCGCCGAGCAGGATCGGTTCGGCCAGAGAGCGGTGCAGTGGCACTTCGAAGCCCGCGATGAAATCGCTATCGATAGTCATGCGATCACCGCTCCGCCGGCAAAGCTGAAGAAGCTCAGGAAGAATGAAGACGCGGCGAAGGCAATGGACAGGCCGAAGACGATCTGGATCAGCTTGCGGAAGCCGCCACTGGTATCGCCGAAGGCCAGGGTCAAGCCGGTGACAATGATGATGATCACCGCCATGATCCTCGCTACTGGGCCTTGCACCGAGTCGAGAATTGACTGCAGCGGTCCCTCCCAGGGCATCCCGGAACCGGCTGCGAAAGCCGGCAAGGCAATGCCCAGTAGAAGCGCGCCCACTGTCAGCGTACGAGCAGATAGGCGTCGGTGGATGGGCCGGGCAGAGGCTGCGGTCATTGCTGTTCTCCAGAGGCAGTGGGCGGGGCTTGAGCGGGATCGGTGGTCTCTAGCCGGTAGCCGTGTTCGTCGTGGCCGACGACTCGGGCGATTTGCTGGACATGGCGGGCACTGCCGCGTCCTGCGAGAAAAACCACCAGGTTGACTGCCTCGGCGATCAATGCGCGGGGGGCGGTCATGGCGACCTCGAGAATCAGTTGCTCCAGGCGCAGCAGGGCTCCATGGGCGGAGCCGGCGTGGACGGTGGCAATACCGCCTGGGTGGCCTGTACCCCAGACTTTGACCAGGTCCAGCGCTTCGCCGCCGCGCACCTCGCCGACTACCACACGGTCGGGACGCAGGCGCAGGGTGGTGCGCACCAGGTCGGCCATGGACACCACACCGCAGCGGGTTCGCAATGCAACATGGTCGTGGGCGCAGCACTGCAACTCGACTGTGTCCTCCAGCACCAGGACTCGGTCACCCGTACCGGACACTTCAGCGAGCAGGGCATTGGCCAGGGTGGTCTTGCCGGTGCTGGTCCCGCCGGCCACGAGGATGTTCTGCCGACTGAGTACTGCACCGCGCAGGTAGTCGGCTTGCGCTGACGTGAGAACTCCGTCCGCCACGTATTGGGTCAGCCGTATCACGCTCATGGCGCGTTTACGCAGTGCGAAGGTCGGTCCAGATACGATGGGAGGGAGTAATCCTTCGAAGCGCTCGTCTGTTTCCGGCAGTTCGGCGCTCAGCAGCGGCTTGCCACGGTGCACCTCCGCACCGATGTGCGCGGCGACCAAGCGGATGATGCGCTCGCCGTCGTCGGCTGAAAGTTCGCCCAGCGACGCCCGGCCGCTGGAGAGTCGGTCGAGCCAGAGCTTCCCATCGGGGTTGAGCATGATCTCCACCACGTCGGGGTCGTCCAGCGCAGCGGCGATCAGCGGACCCATCGCCGTGCGCAGCATGCGGGTGCGGCGATCCATAGTGGCCGATGCCTGCGTTATGCGCGGGGCGCCGGTCATGGCTGCTCTCCCGAGGCTTCGGAGATGTTCAGCCACTGGGCGTCAGGCTGGATCTCCTCCTGTACGTCCCTGACCAGGCTGCGTCCGCGCTGCAGGTGGCGGCCCAGTTGCTCGATGAACTGGGCGAAGCGCAGCTTGCCTTGAGCCCTTGCAGCGTCCTGGTGTGCCTCGGGCACCGGCGTGCTCACCGTAAGGTAGTAGCGCACATAGAGCGCCATAGTCTCGATCAGAATGTTCTGATCGCGCTCCAGTCGTTCGAACTGGCGAGACAGTCGATCCAGGCGCTTGGCAATGGCCGCCTCACGCTGGTCACCGGAGTCCGGCGATAGCCAGGAGGCGAGCGCTGCGGCAATGATCGAGGACTTCGACACACCTTTCTTGATTGCCAGTTCGTTCAGGCGCTTGGCGTGCTCCGGTTGGATGAACAGGTTCAGGCGGGCTCGGCTCATAGGGCTATTCCGTCGTCAGGGTCGAGGGCGGCCAGTCGAGCCGCGCGTTGCAGTCGCGGTTCGAGCTGGGAGGGGAAGGGTGTGGGCGCGTCGTCCTCGTCGAGGAGAAACAGGTCGCTGGCCGGGTCTTCGGGAACCGGCAGCTCGGCGATTTCAGTAAGTTCGGGCTGGCGACGTGGGCCGCCGTCGTCGAGGGATTCGCTGTTATGGGTTTCAGCAAGCGGGGCGGAAACGGCTGCCGGCACGACCAGGGCACTCCAGTCATCTGCCCGAGCCGCTGGCGCATCGGCGTACTCCCCAGGCTGCAACTGCGGAGCCGGCAGCACCCGGCGCTGGAAGTTGGCATCGGCGAAGTAGCGCAGCTTCTTCGCCCGGATCGGCGCATGGCCGGAGAGCATTACCACCGATTCGTCGGTGGGCAGTTGCATCACCTCGCCCGGCGTCAGCAGAGGACGTGCGGTCTCCTGGCGCGACACCATCAGGTGGCCCAGCCAGGGAGCGAGGCGGTGGCCGGCATAGTTGCGCTGCGCACGCAACTCGGTGGCGGTACCGAGCGTCTCGGAGATGCGCTTGGCGGTGCGCTCATCGTTGGTGGCGAAGGTCACCCGCACATGGCAGTTGTCGAGGATCGAGTGGTTCTGGCCATAGGCCTTGTCGATCTGGTTGAGCGATTGTGAGATCAGGAAGGCGCGCAGCCCGTAGCCGGCCATAAAGGCCAGGGCCGATTCGAAGAAATCCAGCCGGCCCAGCGCGGGGAACTCGTCGAGCATCAGCAACAACTTGTGCCTACGTTCAATGCCGTCGGCACCGTCCAAGGATTCGGTCAGGCGACGCCCGACCTGATTCAGGATCAGACGGATAAGTGGCTTGGTGCGGCTGATGTCGGATGGCGGCACCACCAGATACAGCGAGACGGGGTGTTGGGCCGAGATCAGGTCGGCGATTCGCCAGTCACAACGCGCGGTCACGCTGGCCACTGTGGGGTCACGGTAGAGGCCAAGGAAGGACATGGCCGTGGAAAGCACGCCCGAGCGCTCATTCTCGCTCTTGTTCAGCACTTCCCGAGCGGCCGAGGCCACAACCGGGTGAGGCCTCTCGCCGAGGTGGGGCGTGGTCATCATCCGGTGCAGGGTCAGCTCGAAGGTGCAGGCCGGGTCTGAGAGGAAGTTGGCGACCCCGCGCAGGGTCTTGTCGTCACTGGCGTAGAGCACGTGCAGGATGGCACCGACCAGCAGCGCATGGCTGGTCTTCTCCCAGTGGTTACGTTTTTCCAGAGCACCTTCCGGGTCGACCAGGATGTCAGCGATGTTCTGCACATCGCGCACCTCATGGGTGCCGCGGCGTACCTCCAGCAGAGGGTTGTAGGCTGCCGAAGCCGGGTCAGTGGGGTTGAACAGAAGGCAGTGCGAGAAGCGCGAGCGCCAGCCAGCGGTCAGGCTCCAGTTCTCGCCCTTGATGTCGTGGATAACTGCAGAGGCCGGCCAGGCGAGCAGGGTGGGTACAACCAGGCCAACGCCCTTGCCCGAGCGTGTCGGTGCGAATGCCAGAACGTGTTCGGGGCCTTCATGGCGCAGGTACTGCTCTTCAAAGACACCGAGGAAAACGCCTGCCTCTCCAGTTAGCCCGGCTTCGCGTACCTCATTCGCATCGGCCCAGCGTGCCGAACCGTAGGTGGTGACTCGCCGTGCCTGGCGGGCGCGCCAGATGGCCATGCCGATTGCCACCACCAACGCCAGGAGGCTGCTGCAGGCAGCGATGCTGCCGCCGACGTTGAAAACCTCCGGCGCATAGGCATCGAAGACGAACCACCACTCGAATAGCCGCCAAGGGTGATAGATGGGGATGCCGAGCAGTTCGAACCACGGAGCACCCAAGCGAGCCTGGTAATCAAACGCCGCAGCCGTCCATTGGGTAGCGCTCCAAATACCTGACAGGGTGATGGCCAAAATCGCCAGCACCTGGCCGTACAGAACTGTTGTCGCTTGCATCCGTGAACCCAACCTCTCCTGCAAAATGCACGGCACGCAGGTGTGCCGCGTGACGGAGGTTCGGCATTGGCAGAGAAAGGGTCAAAGACCGTTTCGAGGGCGATTTAGATAGGGATGGCAACAGTTCCAGCTACGGCGTGAAGCAAGGGAGAGCTGCAGGGCAGGGCGTAGAGCGGACAGGGCCATCCTTTCCACTATTTAGTGGTGGGGCACTGCCGAAAATGCCCATCTGGCCACGATCTGCCAGGCACGAACGGCAGAGATCGACCATTCGAGCGAAACGGGTACCTGATGCACCGCTACAACTGAGTGAGGCCACATCAATACAATGATGGGCTTCCGTCTGCGGTGGCTGAAAAAAAACTTAACCCACTATCCGGGATAGGCTGACCACTACGGCTTGGAGTAACTGCCGGGGTGGATGGATGAAGCCATCATGCCTGCGGCCTGGCCTACTGCCGGATTAGATGGGCACCGAGGCCATTCCTACGTGCCCGAGAAACAGGAAGCCGGATACGAGCACGGCATTGAGAGCCCAGGCGACGGTGAGGTAGCGCGCAAGGTGACCGTACGTCTCGTTGCCGACATTGAACGCGTTCACCCACACTGAGCGCATGATCCAGGCGGTGTATAGAACGAAACCCGCCAGCAACGCACCTAATGTCAACGTTCCCAGCGCACGGTAAAAATAGAGAATCGAACCAAAATAGACATGGCTGGCGAGCACGCCATAAATCCAGAAAACGATCCATAACGGCGTATGGCCGCGTGTATCCGGGGAAAGCAATTTGGTAACCATTAACCTACCTCCTTGAAGAATACCTGTCGGACTGGCATGTTAGCCTCTAAAATGATTATGCTTTAGTACGCCTACTGTACGCAAAAACTTACACCTGGATGGTTAGGAACGGGTCAAACGCCATGTTTTCCGGAATTCCCTCATGCGCATAACCACGAGGGTTGCTCAGGATTCGTGTATTGCCTATTTGATAGTCACAGCTGTTATGGGTGTGGCCGTGAATCCACAACGTCGGTGACCATTGAACGATCCGATCATCGAGGTTAGACACAAAGCAGGCATTTAACAGCGAACCCGTGTACTTTGGATTAATACTGCTCGGTGACGGCGCATGGTGGGTAACTACGACAGTGCTGCCGTTAAATTTTTTGGAAAACTTGCCTGCTAGCCAATCGACCGATTGATCGAAAATTTCACTTGAGTGTGCAGGGCTAAAACAGGTGTTAGAGTCGTCAGATAGCGTAATTCGACTAAAGTCTCTGATCGACCGATGCGCCTCGGTAATGGCGGCGATTCTCTCATCCTCAGTAGCAAATAAACGGAAGTCGGTCCAAAGTGTACAGCCGAGAAAGCGCACTCCGTCAATACAGACCTCATCTCGCTCGAGTACATGAACATTGCTATCGTGAGCGGCTTGCTTCAAGTCCGTCAGTGTGGCTGTCAAGCTGGCGCCATAAAACTCATGGTTACCAGGAATGAAAATTACCGGTTGCGGAAACTGTTTGGCCCATTTGACAGCCTGCTGTGGTCGCCCTAAATCACCGGCTAGAATCACAACGTCGCAGTCTGTATTGGGAACTTCCATCCCTGCAACGGACAGGTGCAAATCAGATAGAATAGCCAGTTTCATAAGTTTTCCGCTATTTCCGATAAATTAAAAGAGGAGCTCACAAACAAAACAGTGAGCTCCGGAGTGTGTCCGGTACGGACACGGGGAGCATCCATCCATGGATAGGAGATACGACAAAAAGGCTGTGAGCCACTCAGGCAACAAATCTGTCACTATCAAATTCTTCGCATGGCTCGAGTGCAGGCATAACCACAGACTCGCAGTGCCGTCCTGTAGATTCGCTCATGCGTCTTGCTACGCTCGGATCATCCGCAAAAGGCAGGAGAGAAACCTGCTCCAATTCAATTTCTGTGAATCCCTGCAGGCTCCAGTAGATGCCCAACCAAAACACCAAGATTCCCAATATAAGGACAAATGTGCTCATAAGTTTACCTCGCTTAGGATAGCGCGGCCAGTTGACAGCTGGACTTCTTTTACACTGCCCCTGACGGTGCGCCAGGTATTGTAGGCCATCAGCAACATACCGCTGGCGAAAATCGCACCACCGACCAGGCGAACGACATAGCCCGAATGGCTCGCTTCCAGCGATTCGACAAAAGAGTAGGTGAGCGTGCCGTCATCATTGACTGCGCGCCACATCAGCCCTTGCGTGATGCCATTGACCCACATTGCCGCGATATATAGAACAGTTCCAATAGTGGACAGCCAGAAATGTGCATTAATTAATCTGATACTGTGCATTTGTTCGCGCCCATAGAGTTTCGGAATCATGTGATACAAGGTGCCGATGCTGATCATAGCCACCCAACCTAGTGCGCCGGCATGCACATGACCGATAGTCCAGTCGGTGTAATGGGACAGTGAATTTACGGTCTTGATTGCCATCATTGGCCCTTCAAATGTGGACATGCCGTAGAAGGCCAAGGACACCACCAGAAAGCGCAGAATTGGATCGTCGCGCAACTTATGCCAAGCGCCAGATAGAGTCATCATGCCGTTGATCATCCCGCCCCAGCTGGGAGCCAGAAGGATGATCGACATCACCATGCCGAGCGTCTGCGCCCAGTCTGGCAGGGCGGTGTAGTGCAAGTGATGCGGGCCGGCCCAGATATACAAGGCGATAATCGCCCAAAAGTGCACGATGGATAGGCGATAGGAGTAGATCGGCCGCTCCGCCTGTTTCGGTACAAAGTAATACATCATGCCGAGAAAACCTACCGAAAGAATGAAGCCCACCACACTATGTCCGTACCACCATTGAATCATGGCGTCAGTAGTGCCCGAGTAAACCGGATAGGACTTCATCAGTGATACCGGTATCGCCAGGTGATTAACTACGTGCACCATTGCAGTGACGATGATAAAGGCTCCATAGAACCAGTTTCCGACATAGATGTGCTTGACGCTACGCCGGGCAATTGTGCCGAAGAATAGGTAGCTGTAAGCAATCCAGACAATGGTTACCCATAAGGCAATTGGCCACTCCATCTCGGCATATTCCTTCGATGTCGTGTAGCCTAAGGGATAACTGACCAGAATGGCTATGATGGCAGCCTGCCAACCCCAGAATACAAAGCTGGCTAATCGATTGGAGATCAGGCGAACGCGACAAGTGCGCTGTACTACATAGAGCGAAGTGGCGAACAGTGCGCCGCCGCCAAAGGCGAAGATCACAATATTGGTATGAATTGGCCGCAAACGACCAAAGCTAGTCCAGGGAAGGTCGAAGTTCAGCGCTGGCCAGACCAGTTGAGCGGCAATGAATACGCCCATGCTCATCCCGACAATGCCCCAGACTAGGGTCATCAATGTGAATTGGCGAACGACGTCATAGTTGTAGACTGAATTGGTATTCAAGGCGGTAGCATTAGCCATAAGTGGTCCATTACGCAAAATGAATCGTATATTTGGTCTCTCTCCGCATTTCGAATCGACAAGCGTTCTCTTTGCGTGGGTAAGCACTCAATTCTGGCTGGATATCTCCGTTAAGCGTTGCATGGCGAAGCCAGGAGATGACTAGTGTGCTGTCCAATCAAGCTAATGACAAAGTCATATTAATGCTAGTTAAAATCATTTTTATTGATATAAAAGTGGATTTTTACTATTGGCGTAGCTTGAGACGGCCCTCCTGATCCGGTGGAGTGAATGCCACCGTGCAGCAGGTCTACATCTAGTAGTAGGCCGAAGATTGCCTGGCAAACACTAGCCAGACGCCATCCGCGCACCAGAAAAAACTTGGTAAGTTCATATAAATCATGCTCTTACTGTGCTCTATAGGGGTTGGAAAGTGTTCATTTTTTATTTATTGACATATTTTTATGTCGTTTATATTCTTATATGGTAATTCACGCGCTGAGGATCGAGCTATGAATATCAAGACGCTGCTTATGCTGCTAATTACGCTGTGCTCTCAGCCCGCATGGAGTCATCAGTTGGGGGCGGGGCATGCCATGGCTGTTACTGGTGCCGAGTCCGCCGCGCTTAACACACGTTTGGCGCTCAGGGACCTGTGGGTAGAGCATGTCTTCTGGGTGAGGAGCTATGCCATCGCAAATCAGCAGGGTGAGCGTAAGCAAGCCGACGCTGCTGCCGCTGAGGTAGTGGCCAATGCTGCTTCCATTGCCAATAGCCTTGTGCCCCTATACGGCCAGCCGGCAGCAGACCAGTTGCTCAAGTTGCTAGCTGAACACTGGGGGGCGGTGAAGCACTACAGCGATGCGGCTGTCGCAGGGCAAGCCGAAGGCAAGAACACCGCGGTTGACGAGCTGACAACGAATGCCAAGGCTATTGCCAAATTCCTGGCCACAGCCAACCCCAACTTGCCGGAAACTACCTTGGTCGCGATGCTCAGCGCTCACGGTGGCCACCATATCGCTCAGGTCGACCAATTGGGCAATCGGGATTACGCCGCCGAAGCAAGAACCTGGCAGGCTATGCGTGAACATATGCTTGTTCTTGCGGACACTTTGACGGCAGCCCTGGTCAAGCAGTTTCCGGACAAGTTCTGAACCAGACGATACGGGGCGCCTAGGCGTCCCGGTTGTGGATTCTTTGGTATGGCGAGGTCGTAGAATGTTTCAGGGGATAGGCCGTACACAGCAAGATCTACTGTCTGCGTTGCTGTATCAGCCAGCGGGTATGAGCATTGACAATCTAGCCAGTCATTTAGCTGTAACCCGCACGGCTATCCGCCAGCATCTTAGTGCCCTGGAGCGTGATGGCCTAATCGTGCGTGGTGATACCCGACCAACCGGCCGTCGTCCCGAGCAACTGTACCTGCTTTCCGCAACTGGACGGGAGTTGTTCCCTAGGCAATACCAGCTACTTGCAGACCTCTTGATCGGTGAAGTCGCAGAGGTGATTGGCCATGACAACCTCGTCAGGTTAATGCGTAGTCTTGGCCGAAAGTTGGCTGCGGGCATGGCGCAACAGGTGGTAGGCGAGGAGCAGATCGTCGAGCATATGAATCACGCCGGCTATGAGGCGGAGGTGTTTTTCCGCTCCTCTGGCGAGAAAGAGATCGTCGCGCATAACTGCGTGTTCCACCATCTGGCCGAGTCTCACCCCGAAGTATGTGAACTCGATCTTGCCTTGATCGGTGCCCTCGGCGAGGGTGATGTGGAGCATCTCGAATGTATGGTGCGCGAGGGCAAGGTCTGTCGTTTCCGTCTAAGTGCTAACCCTCCTAATCTTAAAGTCGGCCGCTCGCGCAAGTAGTGGCGCCGCGAAGGATTTGCAATGAGCCAAGAATTGCAGCGCTTTTTTCGTGAAATCCTGATCGGCGTAGGTGAGGACCCCGAGCGCGAAGGTCTGCTGGACACCCCCAAGCGCGCGGCCAAGGCCATGCAATACCTGTGTCACGGCTACCAGAAAAGCCTGGAAGAAGTGGTCAACGGCGCGCTGTTCGTCTCCGACAATGACGAAATGGTCATCGTCAAGGACGTCGAACTGTACTCGCTGTGCGAGCACCATCTGCTGCCCTTTATCGGCAAGGCGCATGTGGCCTACATCCCCACCGGCAAGGTCCTGGGGCTGTCGAAAGTCGCGCGGATCGTCGATATGTACGCCCGCCGCCTGCAGATCCAGGAGAACCTGACCCGGCAGATCGCCGAGGCCGTGCAGCAGGTCACCAACGCCGCGGGGGTGGCCGTGGTGATCGAAGCCAAGCACATGTGCATGATGATGCGCGGGGTGGAGAAACAGAACTCGGTCATGAGCACCTCGGTGATGCTCGGCGCCTTCCGCGAGTCGAGCAATACCCGACACGAATTCCTGCAACTGATTGGGCGAAGCCATTGAACACTCCAAGACTGGAGCCCGGAATGGCGCGGATTCAAATCAAGAACCTCCTCCTGCGCACTTTCATCGGCACGTCGACCACCGCAGCCTAAGCCACTCGGTATGAAAGACCAGTCCCGATGTCATCGGATTTCGGGGCTGGTCAGGCTTACAAGGTCTGGGAGGATGGTTTCTGAATATGCAGGGGTAGAGCAGAAAACCCGCTGGCCGGGAAAAACGCCTTCACCGGTTCCTCATCCGGCGCCAGTGCAATCCGGCTGGTGCGTCCAAGGAGTTCTTCCATCACGATCCGCAGTTCCAGCCTGGCAAGCGGTGCGCCGGGGCAGACATGAATGCCGGCACCGTATAGCAGGTTCAGTTCGGGATCGCGATCGAGGCGGAATTCATCGGGATCCCCGAAGACCGCTTCGTCGCGATTGGCCGACGCCCAGACGAGGGCGAGACGCGAACCCTCGGCTAGCGTGCGCCCGCCCAGAGTGACCTGTTTCGTGGTGACCCGGCGGTTCATGACGAGCGGTGCATGAATGCGCAGTATTTCATCGATGGCGGCGGGCAATAGCGAGGGTTGCTCGCGCAACTGTTGCTGAAGCCAGGAGTTGGCGGCCAGGTAATGCGCGAGAATACCGATCGAGGCGGAAATGGTTCCGAGTTCGCCGACCGTCCAGTTACGTAGAATGCTGACGATTTCGTCGTCTGTCAGAGGCCTGCCCAGGGATTGATTGCGTAGCAGGCTGGTGGTGATGTCGTCCGGCGCAGCATTGCCGGCTGCACGGCGCACGGCCAGCAGATCCTTGATGTAGCCGTCAAACTCAAGGGCCACGGCGCTCAGGGCAGCGTCGTCTCTGGCCAGGGTGGCCGCGTGATTCTTCAGCGTCCATAGGCGCAGCGGTTCATGCAGATCGGCCGGCCAACCCAGCCAGACGCACTGGGTCTGCAACGCAAAGATCTGGGCAAATTCACCCATCAGTTCAGTTGTGCCTTCGTCCGGTAACACCTGCACCAGACGAACTGCTACATCACGGCACGCCGGCGCAAAGGCGTCCATTTGCTCCGGGCTGAAATAAGGTTCGATGAGGTGTCGGTACACCGTATGCTCGGGCGGATCCATGCCATTGGGAACCGAGGGAAAACGCGAGACGGCACTACTGAAGGTTTCATGATCCTTCAGAACGCGCATTACATCCTCGTGCCTGAACAAAGAGGTATAGCCATACCGACTGTGTGCGACCGGACAACGGTGGCGCATGTCGTCGTAGGTTGCCATTTGATCATTGAGTACGGCCTCAGACCTCGGATCCCAATCAGGGGGTGAATTCTTGTCCATAGCTACTCCTGTTCTGGTCTTGTCGATCATTGATTGATCCCAAAAACGTCCTGACTCACGCTCTGGTAGGTGCTGCAAGCGAAGCACGCAGATCCTCAATCGATTGCAGTGGGCACTGAGGGTCTTAATCCGCAATATCCCAACCCGGAAGGTTGAACTCCTCGCGCAGCAACTGCACTTCCTCCTGGTGCAAAGTGGCGATACGAGCCAACAACTCCTCGCCGGCAGGTAACAGGTGCACCTCGACCTGGCGTCTGTCTTCCCGGCCAGGTCTTCGCTCAACCAGTCCCATGGTTTCGCAGCGGTCGATCAACGTCACCACGCTGTGCTGCTTGGACTGCAGGTGTTCTGCGAGTTCTCCAACCGTGGCCCAATCGCGCGCCGAAGCCCCGCGAATCTGTAGCAGAAGCTGGTACTGCAGTGCCGTAGCGCCATTTACCTGACATAGCAGTTCGCTGTTGCGCAGGAAGCGCCGCAATCGATGACGAAAATGTGCCAAGCGCTGGTAATCGGATTTGTCCAAGGTATCGAGTTTCCTTGTTGACCTTTGCTGGATATTGTGCACGATATGTATCGTGTTGTGATATATATTTCACGAGCCTGCCGAGCTCGTCATGTCATTGATTCGCTCGCTTCTCTGAAGGAGTCACATGAACATTCTTGTCCTGCTGCGAATGCTTTTTGGCAGTACGTCTGTCTCGGCTGAGCTGGCATGTCATGGCTCGGCGATTCGAAACCTGTTCTGGGCCGTGATCGTACCGCTCTCGCTGTTGCCGCCGACCATGATAGTGCTGCTGGACGGGCCCCTGAGTGCCTACCTGCCCGTGCTTCAGATCAGACCATCGGTATTTATGGCCAGTCTGTTTTTTGGCTGCGAGGTGCTTTCGGTCTTCCTGATGGGATGGCTGATAAAGCAAGTTGCCAGCACTCTGGGCCATGAAGTGGCCTATGCGGATGCATACCTGGTTGCAGCTATCGCACCGGTCCCGCTGTGGCTGTCCTCACTTGGCTTGCTGGTGAACAACCCGTTTTTGAACACCGCGCTGCCTCTAAGCGCGTTGGCTTCATGTTGCGCCTTGATCTATCAGGGGGCGTACTCGCTGTGTCACGTCGGGGACCGCCTCAAGGCGGCAGCCGTTACCCAGGTGGTATTTGGAGCCGCTCTCATCCTGTGGATCATGTTCCTGCCGCTTTTTGGGTCTGTCACGGGGTAAGTGGACTCGACCATAGCGCCGGCTCACTCGGCGCGATGCGGTTCGAGCAGCATCGTGATCTTCCCCAAATCGTTGGGGCAACGTCGACTGAGCAGCACCGATTTGTTTCGCCTGTAATCACCACAACACTGTTTTTTGAATGCAGGTCACTTTCACAGGATTTCATCACGGCCTCCTTGAGAAAAGGCAATGTTCTCACCTTGAATTTTGCGTCACCTCCGTGAAGCGAGGAGGCCGGCCAGATGATGCTCGGACCACGCCGTCCCCCTTCGTAAGCCCGCGCCGCATGCAGGCAGGCTCGGCCCCATTCATCAACGTCTATGCTTCACGCGAGTGAGTTTTCCTGGTCGACCGGATGCGGTCGCCGCGCGCTTGCCGGGTAGAGGCGCTGTCCACTCTCGCCGCAATGACCGCAGGAGCAACAAATCATGATTGATGTACAGGTCTATCGCTATCACCCGGAACAGGAGCGGCAGCCCTGGATGCAGTCGTTGTCGTTGCCCGAGGAATTCCGCGCACGAATGGTGCTGGATGCACTGGAGTTCCTGCATGAGGCCGATCCGACGCTGGTTTACCGACGCTCCTGCCGGGAGGGGGTTTGCGGCTCGGATGGCATGAACATCAACGGCAAGAACAGACTGGCCTGTATTACGCCGGTTTCGGAGGCGCTGGGCACGGCCAGCAGCCTGATCATCAGACCGCTGCCCGGCATGCCAGTCATCCGCGACCTGGTGGTCGACCAGAGTCTCTTCTTTCAGCAATACCAGAGCATCAAGCCATGGCTGATCAACCATGAACCAGCGCCGGCCATCGAGCGCCTCCAGTCCCCCGAGGAGCGTGCCAGGCTCGACGGACTGTATGAGTGCATCCTCTGCGGCTGCTGTTCCTCGCAATGTCCGTCCTGGTGGTGGAATCCGGAGAAGTACGTCGGTCCAGCCGGGCTGCTGCAGGCTTGGCGTTTCATCACCGACAGCCGCGACCAGGCCACGGCGGAACGGCTCGAGCGGCTGGAAGACCCATTCAGCCTGTTCCGTTGCCGCAGCATCGGCAACTGCTCATGGGTCTGTCCCAAGGGACTCAATCCCATGGCGGCCATCGGAAGAATTCGCCAGGAGCTGTTGCGAAAATCCACCTAGGACGCTGGATTGAGCGCGCACTCGCCAGTGGGGAAATGAGCATGTGATGGCTAGGTGACTCGGCCTGCCAGAGCTGGCGCTGGCGGTGCTCAAGGATGAGTTTTGCTGGAGTCACTTTAGGTTGTTCTGCGGTGTGAGTTCCCCGTGCTTTCGTAGAGGCTGGCGAGTGTCCGCTTCACGCCGAAAAGCAGGCCTTCCTGGCCGGCCTCTTTTGGCAGGCTGCTGCCTGCCGCGACAGGCCGTAGCCGACCCATGCGGTGTAAAAACGCTCGGACAAATCCTTGCTATGATTTCTGAGAATTTCATCGCAAGGGTCGCCTATGAAACGGTTTATCCAGGGTGAACATCGCGGTCAAAGTACCTTACTTCCTGACGGCCTCGACGACTGCGTCAGCGATACCAACCCGGTGCGGGTGGCGATGTTTTCGTCGATGAACTCGACCTTGGCCAGCTGGGTTTCGAGGGCGTCGTCCCGACTGAAACAGGTCGGCCCGCCTACCATCCTGCCGACCTCCTGAAGATCTACATCTACGGTTACCTCAATCGCATCCAGTCCAGTCGCCGTCTTGAACGCGAGGCGCAGCGCAACGTTGAGTTGATGTGGCTGACCGGGCGTTTGATGCCGGACTTCAAGACCATCGCCAACTTCCGCAAGGATAACGGCAAGGCAATCCGGGGCGTCTGTAGGCAGTTCGTGGTGCTGTGCCAGCAGCTTGGCCTGTTCTCTGAAGCGCTTGTGGCCATCGATGGCAGCAAGTTCAAGGCGGTCAACAACCGCGACCGCAACTTCACCAGCGCCAAGCTTCAGCGGCGAATG
>NZ_JAWVXU010000002.1:0-385492 GCF_033723075.1 Pseudomonas sp. | reverse complement strand
CGTCGTATCGACATGGTGGTGCACTCCTGCCACGGCATCGCTCGAACTCCCTTCATTCGAAAGATTCCGTAAGCCTAAATGCGTTACCTATGTCTCCCGACACCTGTTACCTATGTCTCCCGGCTGAACACCGTGCGCACCGCAGGCAAACGCGGTTGCCGCGTAAAACACCGCCGGCGTACCTATGGCGTCGCGCCTGGGGGAGGTTGGGCGGCATTCCCGATGCACGATCATGGCCACACACGACGCATTTCATCCCGATGCTTGATCGGGATGAAATGCGTCGGGAAAGGGTAAGAGCAGAACCGAGGCGGCGCTGGTAAAGGTCAGCCGCCGTCTCGGGTTTTTCTGGTTCACGCCCCGCAGGGCGCCGGTTCTGTGCTACTGGCCGCCTGGACGAGTGCCAGGATGCTGTGTTGGGTCGCCATGCTCTGCAGTTGAACGGATCTTCGTTAGCGCTAGGGCTATCTATCCTGACCTATGGTCGGGTGATGCCGTTCTGCTGTTTCGCCTTGTACGATTTGCCCATGCACGAGCTGCGGCGTTACGCGCTAAGCGCGGAGTTGGGTTGCCATCATGTGTTGTTGACCTGCACCCACGGCCGGATGTTTCGACTCCATGGTTACACGTGCATTCTGTGCGTTGGCACTGCGGCCGGCGTGCAGAATCACGCGGGTGCTGATTGGGGGACAAGTGATACTGCGTGTCGTCATTCGCTTAAACCCTCCTTGTTGCTGTCCTGAGTCCTAAGGTAATCCGATTCATCGCGAAAGGTTTAGTACGAGTAGCAATAAAACCTGAGGCTTCAGGAATTAACGCGCATAAACCCCGGCAACAACCCCGTATTCCCTGGCCTTGGCCAGTTGGCCCTGTCGAGAATCCAGCGTGTACCCGCTTGGCTTTGTGCGCCCCCGTGGCATGTTGGGCTCCGCGCAATCCGAGGGACTGCTGCTTCAGCACTTATTCAAACAGCGCGTTTCCAGGCATTTTGGGGTCGACTTCAGACATCCGTGCAGGCGCCAGAGGCTCTAGGTTAGGCGGGTGTTATTTCAGCCGAACCACTTGGAGCAGACATGCCTAACCCGATCACCGTTCTTCGCGATACCTCCCCAATGCCGATGCTCGACGCCTGCAAGTGGGAAAAACTTGCCGGTGACCCGCACACCGTCAACCTCAATGCCTACACCTCGGAAGACGGCAGCAAGATCATGGGCACCTGGATCTGCACCCCCGGCAAATGGCGGGTCGCCTACGAGAAATGGGAGTACTGCCACTTCCAGGAAGGCTACTGCATCATCACCCCGGACGGTCAGGCGCCGATTCACCTCAAGGCCGGCGATATCTTCATTGTCGAATCGGGCATGCGCGGCACCTGGGAAGTTGTCGAGACGGTGCGCAAGTACTTCGTCTTCGCCTGACGCGGCATTGCGTAAAACACTGCCGCCAAGCCTGGCGCATCTGCAGGTTGGCGTTGAGCGCAGCGATACCCAACAAGGCTTACCAGCCCAGACTGGCTTGGCTGTCTGCCTTTGCTGACGATGGGTCGCGTTGTGCTCATCCTATGGAGTGGGCAGCCCCCCGGGCGCGCTCGCTTCCTCATCAGCCAGCCGTTGCAGGTAGATGGCGAAGTCCGGGTCTTCCCCGCGCAGCAGTTGTGGCAGCCGTTCGCGAAAATCCTCGCGTTGGCTCCACTCGCGCATGTAGTCCTCCCAGGAATGCCAGCGGCGCTGTTTCTTCTCGTCCATGTCGGGCGCGTAGACCAGCAGATAGGCACGCTCGAACAGCGAGATGAGCATGTCGAAAATCAGCAACATGCGTTCGCGCTGTTCATCGGTCAAATCCGGGGTGGCGGGTTGACTGCGCAGCTTCAGGTCCGGGTTGGCCAGCACTACCTCGAGGAAGTCGATATAGGCATCGGAAATCTGCTGCCAGGTGGCTTCCTGTTCATTCGCGCGCTCCTTGCGTTGCTCGACGAGAAAAACCCCAATCGCGAAGGGCAAGGCCACCACCGTGACGATGTAGGACAGCAGCTCCCAGGTTTCAAGTGTCATATCCACGTCCTTGGCTAATGGCCGGTAGAACAAGCAACGCTCATTTTGCCCCAGGCGTGGCGCTATTGCCTCGGCATCATTTACCTCACCAGGCAGGCGATAGGGGGTTGCCTTCCGCGCCTGCCATTGTCATAAATGTTCTGTCGCAATGTGAAGGAGCGAACTCAGAACACCCCCTGTAGACTCGGGGCAATACAGGGCTGCGCATACGCAGCTGCAACGTCGCAGATTGTGGGCTTTGTCAGCGTCGCAACGACAAAGTCCGGAACCTCGACGCTATGCCTGCCCTCGAAGGTACAGACCCGTCAGAAGCGAGGAATACCATGCAAATTCATGTGAGAAGCAACCATATCGAAGGAAGTGTCCGGCTTCAGGAGTGGGTAAGCGCAACAGTGACCGAGCGCCTGGACCGTTTTGAAGATTTTCTCACCCGGGTTGAAGTGCATGTCAGCGACGAAAACGGCAACAAGGCCGGTGTCGATGACAAACGCTGCCAGATCGAAGCACGGCCCAAAGGCCATCAAGCTATTTCAGTCACCTACAAAGCCTCATCGCTCGAACAGGCTGTGGACGGCGCCACCGAAAAAATGCGCCATGCCCTCGAGCACATGGTCGGCAAGCTCGAAGTCAGGGCCATATCCACCGGGCATATCGACGACCCACGCCTGAGCGAAGACCCCGAACAAGTCACCGAGGCCCTGCTGCAGGAAGAATTCCTGGCCAAGGAAGAAGCCCTGGGCCGGGGTTAAGCCGCGCCCCATTCGTTGAATCCTGAATCATTGCCATAAGGGGTTGCCATGCTTGCATGGCAACCCCTTTAAGGTTGCGCCAGCCGTCACGCAATCCACCAGCCAGCTCGTAGGGTGGGCCGGGCGGCGATCCGCTTCAGCCCACAGAGACTGCCTATTCTAGTAGCGCTCCGCTGCGGCCGCGAAATTAGCGGCTAAATCTACATTTATCAAAAAAACCGTATGCCAATGATTGCATGAGTTATGGCGCTCCTGCGGCTGACCGCGACTCCATGCAATCCGTACCCGCTCAATCTGTCGTTCGCTGCCGATACTCGGTAGTGGTCATGCCGGCGTAGCCCCAGTTATCCGTGTCGACTTCCTCGATCACGATATGGGTCAGGTCGGGCCGTTTGTTCAACACCCGTTGCAGGGTTTCGGTGATCTCGCGAATCAACTGGGCCTTCTGCTCGCGGGTAACGCCGTCGCGGGTAATGCGCACATTGACGAAAGGCATATCGATACTCCTTGGGGTTTGAATTGACGATGTGCCCGTAGCCTGTTGCGTTGGGCTATCGCCACTGCGTTTGAAACGGTCAGAGTTCGTAGGGTGCGCCGTGCGCACCAGCAGGTGAGGGATCGCCGGTGCGCACGGCGCACCCTACGCACTGGTTTTTAAACTGGGTTTACCACTTGCCGACGCTCATGCCGCCATCCACCGGCAGCACCGCGCCGGTGGTGAAATCGGCGTGCGAGAGATAGAGCACGGCGTCGGCGATCTCTTCGATGCGTCCCACCCGCCCGACCGGTTGCAGGCCGTTGAGGAACTCGCGCGTTGCCGGGTCATGCATCGGCGTATCGATGATCCCCGGCGCCACCGCATTCACCTTGATGTTGTACGGCGACAGCTCCAGCGCCAGGGCGCGGGTCGCCTGATTCAGGCCGCCCTTGATCAGCACCGGCAGCATGGCCGGTACGGCCAGGTTCGGTTGCAGCGCGATGCTCGCGGTGATGTTGATGATGTGGCCCTGGCGCCGCTCGATCATGTGCCGCGCCGCGGCCTGGGAGGCGTACACCACACCCTTGAGGTTGGTTTCCAGCATGCTGTCCAGGTCATCAACCGTGTAGTCGATAAAGGGCTTGGGCAGGAAGAACCCTGCGTTATTCACCAGCACATCGACCTGACCGAAGCGCTCGATAGCGCGAGCGATCAGGCGCGGTGCGGTGGCCGGGTCGGCGATATCGCCGGCCACGCCGAGAAAGCGCCCGTTGCCGCCCAGTGCTTCGGCAGCGTTGGCCAGCCGCGCTGCGGAGCGCGCATTGCCGACCACATTGAAACCGCGGGCGAGATAAGCCTTGGCCAGACCAAGACCGATGCCGCTGGAGGCACCGGTGATAACGACTGTTCTGTTGTTGCTCATGGTGATAGTCCTGTGGGGTAGGGGGCTCAGCGTGTCGCGTTGTTGGACAGGACTATATTTGTGCGTTGAAAGCGGATAAATATGCGGCCAGGCACTTCACTTGATACACGGTGTAACTAATGCGGCGACAATTCGACGATGTACTGCTGGGCAGCATCGAGCTGTTCTGCCTGGCGGCGGAGATCGGTAGCTTCACCGGTGCCGCCCTGGCGGCCGGCGTCACCCCGGCAGCGGTGAGCCGCTCGGTCTCGCGCCTGGAGGCGCGGCTTGGCGTGCGCCTGTTCGTGCGCACCACCCGCAGCATCCGTCTGACCGAAGGCGGGCTCGCCTACCACCAGCAATGCCGCGGCGCGTTGAACCAGATGCTCGAAGCCGAGCGCGAGCTGATGGGCCAGCAACAGACGCCGTCCGGCACCCTGCGCATCAGCATCCCCACCACCTACGGGCACCACCGGATACTGCCGCTGCTGCCCGAGTTCCGCCGTCAGTATCCGCAGGTGCAAGTGGACATCCACCTGGGCAACCGCAATATCGACTTCGTCGACGAAGGCTACGACATGGCCATCCGCGTGCGCGCGCAACCGGATTCCGGCCTGATCGCCCGCCACCTGGAAGACGCCGCGCTGGTCGTGGTGGCGACTCCCGACTACCTGGCACGCGCCGGCACCCCGCAGCACCTCGACGACCTGGTGCAACATGAATGCATTCAGTTCGAACTGCCCAGCAGCGGCCGACGCATCGCCTGGCTGTTCAACGACGGCGGCCGCCCCTGCGAAATCCTCACCCAGGGCGCCTACGTCTGCTCCGATGACGTACTCGGCGGCGTGACCCTGGCCAAACACGGCGCCGGGCTGTTCCAGGCCTACCGCTTTACCATCGAACGGGAACTGGCCGAAGGCTCACTGGTGGAAGTGCTACAACCCTATGGCGGCCGCTCGCGGCCATTTACCTTGCTCTATCCGCACGGGCGGCATGTGCCGTTGCGTTTGCGGGCCTTTATCGATTTTCTGATGGACAAGCAGAAGGGCTGGGGGCAAGTGAGGGTGGCTTAGTTGCCGGGTGGGCTGAAGGATTGGGCTGGTCGTGCTCACCGTAGTTTTTCGCACACGGCATCCCGTCCCTTAAAACACGAACTTTGATGTCGGAATGGGCTGTTTAAGCGGTTGTTTGGCCATTGCCGTGCGATGCTTTTTCTTTTCAGTCAGGGAGTTACGTTGGTCCGACCCTATACGCCCTATCCTCACCTCATCCGACTAAACCCATTCGCCGCACTGCAATATCGCTGCTCCATCTGTTTGCTCCACTCTTGGCCATCCCGCGCCCAGCGCTTTTCCCAGGCCCGGGATTGCTCGCGAAAATGCACCATAGCCGCCTTGCGGTATTCGCTGTCGTCGATCGAGCCGCGGCGGTGTTTGACGCACACGCGTCTGCTGTCGATGCGGTTATCCAGGGCGTGCCATTCGGCGAGGTCTTGCGCCGAAACCATGCAGCTGCTCGGGGCCGGGCACCGATCTTGGACGTTGGTTGCCCGACAGCAGGCGTCTGGGGCGGTGCTTTCGTGGCCAAGTTGTGCCCGGGGCTGGTATGGCTGGCTGGGACATGGGCGCGCGCCGCTTGCTGAGGCTGTCGCTCAGCCGGGGCACGCGGCTATTCGGCAGGCTAACGGCTGGCCGGCGCGGCCAGGGTCTACCCTGTATCTGGCGAACCCGCCTGGCCGCGCTCGTCGGCCGGGCAAGGCAACACGACAGCGAGGCAGCCCATGGATGTGGAACACCTGGATGTACTGATCATCGGCGCCGGCCTGTCCGGTATCGGTGCGGCTTATCACCTGATGCAGCAGTGCCCGGGCAAGCGCTTCGCGATCCTCGAAGGCCGGCATGCCCTCGGCGGCACCTGGGATCTGTTTCGCTACCCGGGTATTCGCTCCGACTCGGACATGTACACCCTCGGCTACAACTTCAAACCCTGGACCGACCCGCAGGCGATTGCCGACGGTCCGTCGATCCGCCGCTATATCGAGGAGACCGCGCGGGAGAACGGCATCGACGCCAGGATCCGCTACCGGCACCGGGTGCTCAAGGCCGACTGGTGCAGCGAGGCGGCGCGCTGGACCCTGCAGGTGCAGTGCGGCGAGGCGGCCGAACCGAGCCTGCTGAGCTGCAATCAGTTGCTGATGTGCACCGGCTACTACCGCTACGACGCCGGCTATACCCCGCCGTACCGGGGCCGAGAACTGTTCCGCGGCACGTTTATCCACCCGCAACAGTGGCCGCAGGGCTTCGACTACAGCGGCCAGAACGTGGTGGTGATCGGCAGCGGCGCCACTGCCGTGACCCTGGTGCCGGCGCTGACCGACAAGGCCCGGCACGTGACCATGCTGCAGCGCTCGCCGAGCTATGTGGTCAGCCTGCCGCAGCGCGATGGGCTGGCCAACCTGCTGCGCCGCTGGCTGCCGCCGGCCCTGGTCTACCGCCTGGTGCGCACGCGCAATGTGCTCATGCAGCTGGCTTTCTACAAGCTGGCCAGGGGCTTGCCGAGGCTGATGCGCAACCTGCTGCTGGGCCAGGCTCGGCGCCAGCTGGGCGAGGGTTTCGACATGCGCCACTTCAGCCCGCGCTACCAGCCGCGGGATCAGCGCCTGTGCGTGGTACCGGACGGCGATCTGTTCAAGGCGCTGCGCGCGGGCAAGGCGTCGCTGGTGACCGAGCAGATCGACAGCTTGAGCGAAACCGGGATCCGTCTGAAATCCGGCCAGGTGCTGCCGGCCGACGTGATCGTCAGCGCCACCGGCCTGGACCTGCTGCTGTTCGGCGGCATCGCAGTGGCGGTGGACGGCCAGCCGTTCGACGCAGCCAAGAGCATGGGCTACCGCGGCATCATGCTGCGCGACCTGCCCAATGCCGCGGTGGTGCTCGGTTACAGCAACGCCAGCTGGACGCTCAAGGCGGACCTGTCCAGCGAGTACTTCTGCCGCCTGATCAAGCATATGGACGCCATCGGCATGCGCCAGTGCACCCCGCGCGACCCGGCGCGTCGGGTTGGGGAAGCGCCGTTCCTCGATCTGACCTCCGGCTACATCCAGCGCGCCGCCGAGAGGATTCCCAAGCAGGGCGACCGCGTGCCCTGGAAGCTCTACCAGAACTACCTGCTCGACCTGGCGCTGCTGCGCTACGGCAAGCTGGAGGACGGCTACCTGGAATTCAGCTCGCCGCAACGCCGCGAGGATGCCACGGCGTTCGGCTCTGTCGTTTGACGAGATCATCGGCTCGATACCCTGCGTAACCTGTTGTCTCCCTACGATCGCTCCCGGATTGCGCTGGCGCTTATACGGGCTACGGGATCATCGCGCTCTTGTAGGCGGTGCGCCCCGCGGCGATGCAGCCGCAGAGGCGTGCCGCTCTGCGGCATGGTCTTGTGTAAGCCAAACGCCATAGCTGATCAGTGGCTATCGGCTACAGCGCCAGGGCAAATTTCGCTTTTCTGCAAGGCACAAGGCCACTATTATTCGTCAGGTATTTTATGGATGAGTGCGACGGCTCTGTGGGCCGTGCCAATGTCATCATCTGCTGGCAAGAAAGGACTCGTCCATGCAAGAGCAACGCTACCTCCCTGCGCTACGCGCGCACATCGATCAATTGCTGCGCGAGGGCTGGGTGATTGTCCAGCGCGACCCGATCAGGTTGCAGTTCGCTGGCAGAAGCTGCCTGGTCATGCACGGCATGCTGATCAGCGAAGGCCCGCTCTGGAATCATGCCGAGGCTGAGCGACTTTTCTCCACCCAGCCCCCGCAGCAACACTCGCGGCAAACCAGCGCGGCGTCCGTGACGGAGCTGGCTGCGGTCGCTGGCTGATGGTGGTGGTCAGTCCTGGCCGCTGGCAATTATCTGTTCGATCAACCACTGCAACGCCGTGTCGCGTTGGCGCTGCGCCAGGCTGACGACTTCCAGGTGGAAGGGCCCGAGGTGGAAGGGCAGGTCGAACAGTTGCAGCGGCAACAGCGCGGCGAAGTGGCGTGCCAGTTGCCTGGGCAGCACGGCCGCCAGTTCGCTGCTGGCGACGATATGCGCGGCCTGCAGGTAGTTCGGTGTGGTGTAGAGAATCTCGCGGCTGAGGCCCTGTTCGCCAAGCCATTGGTCGACCATGCCGCGGGTCTGGCCACCGTGAACCCACAGGTGGCGCAGCCTGAGAAACGTCTGCAGATCCAGCTTCTCCGCAGCCTGCGGGTGGTCGCGGCGTAACGCCAGTTGCAGGGTTTCGCTCATCCAGTGACGGCGGGCGAAGCGCGCGGGCGTCTCCTCGAAGCGGCCCAGCACCAGGTCCAGTTCACCCTTGTCCAGGGCTTCGGCCGGCAGGCTCGGGCTGAGGTGACGGATGTCGATGCGGATGCCCGGCGCCTGCCGGCTGAGCCGTTCGACCAGGCGCGGCATGCAGATCAGCTCGACGTAATCGGTCACCGCGATATTGAAGCGCTGCCGGCTGCTCGCCGGATCGAAGGCCTCGCCGGCCATCAGGCTCTGCTCGATTTGCTGCAGGGCGGCGCGGATCGGCGCTTCCAGGGCCAGCGCCCGCGGGGTCGGTTGCATGCTGCGGCCGACGCGCACCAGCAGCGGGTCGTCGAGCAGTTCGCGCAGCCGGTTCAGCGCGTTGCTCACCGCCGGCTGGCTGAGGGCCAGGCGTTCGGCGGCGCGCGAGACATGCTGCTCGCGCATCAGCGCATCGAACACGCGCAGCAGGTTCAGGTCGAAGGTAAAGATATTCATCTGCTGAATACGACTTATCACAAGACTAAATTTCAAAAATAGTAGCGCCTTGCTTATGGTGGTGGCGATTTTTCTTCGCCCGACTCTTGAGCTATGCCTGAGTGAGTGCGGCGCTGAACCCCGGTCCTACGGGAATCGCATCCAGGCGGCATGTCCATTCATTCTCCAGCCAGAGGAACCCCGATGAGCCACTCCGCTTTCACCGTTCAGCAAGCCGCCGTGATCGGCGCCGGCACCATGGGCCGCGGCATCGTCATGAGCCTGGCCAACGCCGGCATTGCGGTGTTGTGGCTGGACAACAACCCGCAGATGCTCGAGCAGGCGCTGGGCGTGGTGGCCGAGACCAATGCGCACAATGTCACGCTCGGCCGGATCAGCGCCGAGCAGTCCGCCGCGCGCCTGGCCTGCATCACTCCGGTGAGCGACTACGCGGCCCTGGCCGGGGCCGATCTGGTGATCGAGGCGGTGTACGAGAACCTCGAGCTCAAGCAGCAGATATTCCGCAGCCTGGACGCCATCATGCAGCCGGCGGCGATCCTCGCCAGCAACACTTCGGCGCTGGATATCGATGCCATCGCCGCTGTCACCGCGCGTCCAGAGCAGGTGCTGGGCCTGCACTTCTTCAGCCCGGCGCACATCATGAAGCTGCTGGAAATCGTCCGCGGCGCCAAGACCGCGCCGGCGGTGCTGGACGCCGCCCTGGAGCTGGGCCGGCGCATCGGCAAGGTGGCGGTGGTGGCCGGCAACTGCCATGGCTTCATCGGCAACCGCATGCTCGCTAGCTACGTGCGCGAGGCGCGGATGCTGCTGCTCGAAGGCGCCTACCCGCATCAGGTCGACGCCGCGTTGCAAGGCTTCGGCTTCGCCATGGGACCGTTCCGCATGTACGACGTGGTCGGCATCGACCTGGAATGGCGCGCCCGCGAACTGGCAGGGCTTGGCCAGGACGAGCCGACGGTGCAGGTCGACAACCGTCTGTGCGGCCTCGGCCGCTTCGGCCAGAAGGCGCGCATGGGCTATTACCGCTACGCCGAGGGCAGCCGCCAGGCCGAGCACGATCCCGAGGTGGACGCCCTGGTGTTGCAGGTGTCCGAACAGCTGAGCTTCGTCCGTCGCGACATCGGGCCGGAAGAAATCCTCGAGCGCTGCCTGCTGGCGCTGGTCAACGAAGGCGCGAAAATCCTCGAAGAACAGATCGCCAGCACCAGCCATGACATCGATCTGGTCTACCTCAACGGCTATGGCTTCCCGGCGGACAAGGGCGGGCCGATGGCCTGGGCGGACGCGCAGGGGCTGGCGGATATTCTGGCGCGGCTCGAGGCGTTGCAGGCACGCTTCGGCGAGCACTGGCAGCCAGCCAGGCTGATCGAAACCCTGGCCGCCAGCGGCCAGCCGTTCGCGTCCGTGCAGGAGGGCCGGGTATGAGTTACCAGGCGCCGCTGCGCGACATGCGCTTCGTCCTCCACGAGCTGTTCGATATCGGCGGGCACTGCGCGCTGCTCGACAACGGCCTGGATCGCGAGCTGATCGACGGTGTGCTGGAGGAGGGCGCGCGTTACGCCGCTGGCGTGGTGGCGCCGCTCAATCGCAACAGCGACGAACAGGGTTGCCGCCTGGATGCCGGGCGGGTCAGCACGCCGGATGGCTTCGCCGAAGCCTACCGGCAATACGTCGACAACGGCTGGGCGAGCATGACCGGGCCGAGCGAGTACGGCGGCCAGGGTTTGCCGCAGATGCTGGCGTGCAACTTCCACGAGATGCTGATGAGCGCCAGCTTGTCGTTCCGCGTGTACTCCGGGTTGACCGAAGGCGCGGTGCTGGCGCTGTGCAAACACGGCAGCGAGGCGCTGAAACAGGCCTACCTGGGCAAGCTGGTCAGCGGTCAGTGGGCCGGCACCATGTGCCTCACCGAGTCGCAGGCCGGCACCGATCTGGCGCTGCTGCGCACTCGCGCCGAGCCGCAGGCGGACGGCAGCTTCAAGGTCAGCGGCAGCAAGATTTTCATCAGCGGCGGCGAGCAGGATCTGTCGGCGAACATCGTCCATCTGGTCCTCGCCCGTCTGCCCGATGCGCCGGCCGGGGTGAAGGGCATCAGCCTGCTGCTGGTGCCGAAATTCATCGCCGCCGAGGATGGCAGCCCGGGCCAGCGCAATGCCCTGAGCTGCGGCGCCCTCGAACACAAGATGGGCATCAAGGGTGCCGCCACCTGCGTGATGAACTTCGACGGCGCCACTGGCTGGCTGATCGGTGCGGCCAATCAGGGCCTGGCCTGCATGTTCACCATGATGAACGACGCGCGCTTCCAGGTCGGTCTGCAAGGGTTGGGCATCGCCGAGGCGGCTTTTCAGGGCGCGCTGGGCTATGCCCGCGAGCGCTTGCAATCGCGCGCCCTGGGCGGTCCGGCCGAGCCGGGCAAGGCGGCCGATCCGATCATCAGTCATGCCGATGTGCGGCGCATGCTGCTGACCCAGAAGACTCTGGTCGAAGGCAGTCGCATGCTCGGCGTCTACTGCGCGCGCCAGCTCGATCTCGAACACGCGCACCCGGACGCTGGCGCCCGCCAGGCCGCCGGCAAGCGCGCGGCGCTGCTGATCCCGCTGGTCAAGGCCTTCTTCACCGACATGGGCCAGGAAGTCGCCAGCCTCGGCGTGCAGGTCTATGGCGGCCACGGTTATATCCGCGAGTGGGGCATGGAGCAGTTGATGCGCGACAGCCGCATCACCCAGCTGTACGAGGGCACCAACGGCATCCAGGCGCTGGACTATATCCGCCGTAAGGTACTCGGCGATGGCGGCAGCGAACTGTCGAAACTGCAGGCCGAGTTCAGCCAGCTGTGCGACGAGCAGATGAAGCGTCCGGCCCTGGCCGAACTGGCCCACGCGCTGCAGGCGCGCATCGGCGAATGGCGCGAACTGAGCAGCGCGGTGATCGCCGCCAGCCAGCGCGATGTGCAGGAGATCGGCGCCACCTCGGTGGACTTCCTTCAGTACTCGGCCTATGTGTTGTTGGCTGGCCTCTGGCTGCAAGCCGCCGC
This sequence comes from Pseudomonas sp., assembly GCF_033723075.1. Classification (GTDB taxonomy): domain Bacteria; phylum Pseudomonadota; class Gammaproteobacteria; order Pseudomonadales; family Pseudomonadaceae; genus Aquipseudomonas. Next base: position 373,498 of record NZ_JAWVXU010000002.1, on the reverse strand, counting down.
CCGGGCGCAGGATGTACTGGACGAGGCGCTGGCCGAACCGGCCTTCTACCAGGCCAAACTGCACAGCGCGACCTTCTACTTCAAGCGCGTGCTGCCGCGCGCCAGTGGCCACCGCGAAGCACTGCTCGGTGGCGCGGACTGTCTGATGGCCATGCCGGAGGCGAGTTTCGCGTTTTAGACCGATGTTCGCGGCTGAAGCGGAGCGGCACGCTGCCGCTCCTACGGGGTTGCGGTGTTTTTGTGGGAGGGGCTTTAGCCGCGAAAATTTTGCGGGTGTCTCGGGATGGATGGCCCAACCGCACCCTCACCCCAGCCCTCTCCCTGGAAGGGAGAGGGGGCGGATCGATGCTGTGTCGAGTATTCGTCGGTCATCCACGATCCATGTGGGAGCGGTCTTGACCGCGAAGGATCAAAGGGCACCGGGTACTGGCGCCGCACTGCGCAAGAGCGGGTGCCACCGCCAAAATCCCCTCGCACGCTGGGGAGAGGGGGCGGGTCGATGGTGTGTCGAGTATTCGTCGGTCTTCCGCGATCCCTGTGGGAGCGGTCTTGACCGCGAAGGATCAAAGGGCACCGGGTACTCGAGCCGCACTGCGCAAGAGCGGGCGCCACCGCAAAAATCCCCTCGCCCACCGGGGAGAGGGTTAGGGTGAGGGGCTGGATTTTGCGGTAAACGAATATCGATCGGCATCCCACGGTCCCCCAGGCTCCTCCAGGGAACCCTGTACGCGGTTACCGTTCATGACAACCAGAGGACCACAACAATGCTGCCATTCAGCTTCGCCACCACCGCGCAGATCATCTGCGAAGCCGGTGCCGCTCACCGGTTGGCCGCGCTGTGCGTCGAGCGCGGCGCCAAGGCGGTATTGATCGTCACCGATCCCGGTATCACCAAACTCGGTCTGCTCGCCGAGGTGTTGCCCGGCTTCCTGCTGGAAGGGCTGACCGCCCAGGTGTTCGATCAGGTGGTGGCCGACCCGCCGGAAGCCATAGTGCAGAGCGCGGTGGCGCAGGCCAGAGAGCTCAAGGCCGAACTGATCATCGGCTTCGGCGGTGGCAGTTCGATGGACGTGGCCAAGCTGGTCGCGCTGCTCGCCCATCCAGACTGCAGCCAGCAACTGGCCGACATCTACGGCGTCGGCAATGCCAGGGGGCGGCGCCTGCCGTTGATCCAGGTACCGACCACCGCCGGCACCGGCTCGGAAGTGACCCCGGTGGCGATCGTCACCACCGGCGCCACGACCAAGCAGGGCGTGGTCTCGCCGCTGTTGCTGCCGGACCTGGCGCTGCTGGATGCCGACCTGACCCTCGGCCTGCCGTCGGCGGTGACCGCCGCCACCGGCATCGACGCCATGGTGCATGCCATCGAGGCCTACACCAGCGCGCTGAAGAAGAACCCGCTGTCCGACCTGCTGGCGCGCGAGGCGCTGCGCCTGCTCGCCGCCAATCTGGACGAGGTGGTGCACAACGGCAGCAACCGCGAGGCGCGCCAGGCCATGTTGCTCGGCGCCTGTCTGGCCGGCCAGGCGTTCGCCAATGCGCCGGTGGCGGCAGTGCATGCGCTGGCCTATCCGCTCGGTGGGCACTTCCACATTCCCCACGGGCTGAGCAACGCCCTGGTGCTGCCGCACGTGCTGGGCTTCAATGCGGCAGTGGCCGCGCCGCTGTATGCCGAACTGGCGCCGCTGGTGCTGGGCGCCAAGCTGCGCCCCGGCAGCGCCATGCAGCAGGCCGAGCAATTCATCCTCGCACTGGCCGATTGCTGCGAACGCAGCGGCCTGCCCACACGTTTGCGTGACGCCGGCGTGCCGCAGGAGATGCTCGCGCAACTGGCGGGCGAGGCCATGCTGCAACAACGCCTGCTGGTGAATAACCCGCGCGAGATGACCGAGGCGCATGCCCTGGCCATCTACCAGTCGGCCTATTGAACTGAGCGCCGTTGGTGCGCGCGGCGCACCCTACCCCAAGGACACTCAATGAACCCACCCCAGCACCTGCGCCGCGACTACCTGCACTTCCAGCCGATCACCACGCGCTGGCACGACAACGATATCTATGGCCATGTGAATAACGTCACCTACTACAGCTACTTCGACAGTGCGGTGAACGCCTACCTGATCGAGGTCGGCGGCCTGGATATCCACAACGGCGAGGTGGTCGGTTTCGTCGTCAGTTCCAGCTGCGACTACTTCGCCTCCATCGCCTTCCCCGAGCGCATCGAGATCGGCCTGCGGGTGGCCAAGCTGGGCAACAGCTCGGTGCAGTACGAGCTGGCGGTGTTCAAGCAAGGCGAAGAACAGGCCTGCGCGGCCGGGCGCTTCGTGCATGTGTTCGTCGACCGGGCGAGCAACCGGCCGCTGCCGATTCCCGAGCGCTTGCGCACGGCATTGGCGGTGTTGCAGATCCCGTAGGGTGCGCTGTGCGCACCAGGCCGGCAGAGGCATGGTGAATTTACCAAGGGCGCACTAGGCTGTCGGCAGTCACCATGCGAAAGAGTGCCCATGCCCGATCAAACCCGTGAGCAGGCGCAGCAGCGCGCCGAGCGGATTCATGCCTTTCAGCAAGAACTGGCGCAGCTGCAGGCCGAGCGGGTGGTCAGCCTGGAGCCGGCCCAGCGGCTGGCGATCAGCCTCTATCATCAGCGCCTGCTCGGCCATTTCGCCAGCACCCTGGATATCGATGCCGACCAGCGCTCGCGACAATTGTCGCTGGGCATGCGCATCGCCTCGCTGTTCGGTTCCCTGGCCCTGGCGGCCGGGCTGTTCTTCCTCTTCTATCAGTTCTGGGGGCTGTTCAACGAGGCGGCGCAGGTGGCGATCCTGCTCGGCAGCGCGCTCGGCAGTCTGCTGCTGACCTTCTGGATTCAGGCACGCGACCGTTCCGGTTACTACGCCAAGCTGGCGGCGCTGCTGAGCTTCGTCTGCTTCGTGCTCAATCTGAGCATGCTCGGCCAGATCTTCAATATCACCCCCTCGGACAAGGCCCTGCTGCCCTGGGGCGCGCTGGCCTTGCTGCTCGCCTACCAGTGCCGGCAGCGCCTGCTGCTGGCCGCCGGCATCCTCTGTCTGGGGCTGTTCGTCGCAATTCGCTGCAACGCCTGGGGCGGTTTCTACTGGTTTTCGGTGGGCCAGCGGCCGGAGAACTTCCTGCCGGTGGCGCTGCTGCTGTTGGCCGTGCCGCAGCTATTCGAGCAGTTGCGCTACAGCGGCTTCGCCAGCCTCTATCGCGGCATGGCGCTGCTGTTTCTGTTCGTCCCGCTGCTGCTGTTGTCCTACTGGGGCGCCGGCAGCTACCTGCCCTGGTCGAGCGGGACGATAGAGGCGCTGTACCAGCTGCTCAGCTTCCCCCTCGCCGGCCTGGTGATCTGGCAAGGGATTCGCCGCGGCTGGGCGGAGCTGGTCAATATCGGCCTGCTGTTCGCGGTGATCTTCCTCTACGCCAAGCTGTTCGACTGGTGGTGGCAGCTGCTGCCCAAGTACCTGTTCTTCCTGCTGCTGGGCCTGCTCTCGCTGTTGCTCCTGGCTCTGCTGCAACGCTGGCGCAGAAGCGCCCAGGACGGTGTGCAATGAACCTGTGGAGTACGCGCCGGCGGCTGTGGCTGGGCCTCGGCCTGATCCTGCTGAGCAATGCCGTGGCCCTGGCCGGGGTCTACTACAACCGCAGCGGCGAGCCGGAGAGCCGCATGACCCTGAGCGAGCGCGAACTGCAGCTGCCCTACGGCGACTGGTTCCAGCGCGAGGATGACAGCGGCCTGCGTGTGCAGCTGCTGTGGCGCCGCGCGGACGAGCACGGCCGGGTCGACTGGTTGAGCGCAGACAAGCTGCAGGCCCTGGGTTTCCAGGTGCCCGACTTCACCCGGGACGACTGGCAGCCGCGCCTCAACCGGCAATTGGCCCGTCCGGTCGTGCTGGTGCTGGAACTCGACGGCCCGGTGTACCAGCGCCAGCTGCAGAACGCGCGTCAGGCGCTGGCCGAGGCCGAGGCGCGCGTGCAGAGCCGGCCGGATGATCAGGAGCTGCAACGCCAGCGCGACAGCCATCGGCAGCAACTGACCCAGGAACAGCAGCGCGACAGTCGTCTATTCCTGGTCGATGCCGGGCTCGACGCCCAGGCGCTGCGCCAGGCCTACCCGGACCGTCAGCGCTACCTGTTGCTGGGCGGACGCCTGAAGCCCCATGCCGGCAGCGGCAAGCCGGGTGCGGGCGGGTTTGCCGCGGCCATCTATCCCGACCATACGCGGATCACGGTGCCGTATGCCCTGCGCGAGGTGTTCGCCGACTGGCAGCAGGGTGGCGCCTATCGTGAGGAGCGGCCGCAAGTGCGGGTCCAGCTGGCATTCGGTCGTCGCCTGGAGCCGTGGATGCTCGACGCCAGTCGTCAGTAGGTTATGCCTGAGCCTTACCAATCGACCAGCGCCGCGCGGCGGCCGCGCTTGAGGTCGACGCTGGCGAGGATCAGCAGGCCGAGGACGAAGTAACCGCCGATGATCAGCATCGCCAGGCGGTGGTCGCCATCGGTCAGCCAGTTGGTCAGGCCGTAGGTCATCGGCCCGAGGATCGACGACAGCTTCACCGCCTGGCCCCACAGCCCGTAGAACTCTGCGCGCCGCGACGGTGGCGCCAGCAGGCCGACGATGGCGCGTCCGGCCGACTGGCTGGCGCCCATGCACAAGCCGGCGATATTCGCCGCCAGCCAGAACAGCGGCGGCCCCTCGGCGGCCCAGGCCAGACCGATCATCAGCAGCCAGCCGAACAGGGTCAGGGTCAGGGTGGCGAGATGGCCGAGGCGGTCCTGCACATAGCCAAACAGCACAGCGCCGATCGAGGCGGTGATATTCACCAGCAGGATCAGCTTGAGGGTGTCCTGGGTGGTGAAGCCCATGGCTTGGGTGGCATAGATGGCGGCCAGGGTGACCACCGCGGCGATCCCGGCCTGGTAGCTGAGGGTGCAGGCGAGGAAGCGCAGCAGGTCGCGATAGCGCCGGGCCTCGCGGACCGTCTGGGCGAAGCGGGCGAACGCCACCCGCGCGCTGTGGCGGGCGCCCGGCTGCAGCTGCGGCTGGCTGCGCTCGCGCAGGAACAGGAAGGTCGGCAGGCTGGTCAGGGCGAACAGGGTGGCGGTGAGCAGCATGCACACCGGCACGAACTGCGCCGCTGTGTGGCCCTGGGCCTGGGCCCAGCTGACATAGGCCAGGCTGGCGCCGAGGCTGAGCAGACCGCCGAGATAACCGAAGCCCCAGCCCCAGCCGGAGACCCGGCCGATGGAATCCTCGCGGGCGATTTCCGGGAGGAAGGCGGCGATCAGGTTCTCGCCGCTGCCGAAGCAGAAGTTCGACAGCACGACGAAGACGATGGCGATCACCAGCGCGCCTGGCCCGGCCAGCGCCAGGCCGGCGGTGAACAGCACGCAGCCGAGGGTGCTGAACAGCAGCAGGCGCTTCTTGCAGGCATAGGCGTCGGCGTAGGCGCCGAGCAGCGGCGCGCTGAGGATGATCAGGGCATAGGACAGGGCGATGGCGCTGGTCCAGGCCAGGGTGCCCCAGGTCGCGCCTTCGGCCACCACGGCAACGAAGTAGGCGCTGAACACCGCGGTGATCACCACCGTGGTGTAGCCGGAGTTGGCGAAGTCGTACATCGCCCAGGCCCAGGCTTCGCGGTGTGTCACTCCTGGGGCAAGGCTGGGGGGCATGGCGGGCACTCCGGGTTGGCGCTGGACAATTGTGGATCAAGAGATCCTAGCAGCCCGCTCGGCGAGAGACGACCGCGCTATAACCGCGGGTCTGTTATGGGCCAGAGGTTATTATCGCCAGCGCCGGCAAAGGCTTATTGTTTTGGGCGAAGGTGGTCGTCAAGACTGCCCGCCCGGTGAGGGGTTGCCGATGAGTCGTTTGCCTCATGCTACAAGCGCCCATCCCGATTCAGCGGCTGCGGCGCAACGACTGTTACGGATCGTTCGACAGACGATTGTCGAGCTGCGCCCCGATGCGGCGCAGGATTTGCCCGCCAGCCTGCACAGCGTATTCGACAGCGATCTGGGGCTCGACAGCCTGGCCCGGGTCGAGCTGTGGTCGCGTGTCGAGCGCGAGTTCGGCGTGCGCCTGCCGGAGACGCTGTTCGCCTCGGCGGAGACCCCGGGCGACTTGCTCGAGGCGCTGCTGGCCTGCGCACCGACGGTCGCGGCTGAGCCGCGCGGCAGCGTCGAGCGCTTGCCCGTCGGCCCTCAGGAGCGGCTCGCGCCGGACGCCGCGCAGACCCTGATCGAGGTGCTCGACTGGCATGTGCAGCACCACCCGCAGCGCATTCATGTGCGCCTGCTGGGCGATAGCGATGTGCCCGAAGACATCAGCTACCTGGCCTTGCAGCAGGGTGCCCGGGCGGTTGCCTGCGGCTTGCAGCAGCGCGGCCTGCAGGCCGGACAGCGGGTGGCGCTGATGCTGCCGACCGGCCGTGATTTCCTCTTCGGCTTCTTCGGCATCCTCCTCGCGGGCGGCGTGCCGGTGCCCATCTATCCGCCCATGCGCCTGTCGCAGATCGAGGAGCACCTGCATCGCCAGGCCGGCATTCTGGCTAACGCCGAGGCGACCATGCTGATCACCGTGAGCGAAGCCAGGCTGCTCGCCCGCCTGCTCAAACCGCAAGTCGTGAGCCTGCGCGGGATCGCCACGGTGGCCGAGTTATCCGCCGAGCCCGGCACCTTCCTGGCGACCAGGCGCCAGGCCCGGGATCTGGCGTTTCTGCAGTACACCTCGGGCAGTACCGGCCAGCCCAAGGGCGTGATGGTCAGCCATGCCAACCTGCTGGCCAACCTGCGGGCGATGGGTTCGGCGTTTCGCGTCAGCGCCGACGATGTGTTCGTCAGCTGGCTGCCGATGTACCACGACATGGGTCTGATCGGCGCCTGGTTCGGCAGCCTGTATTACGGTTTCGTCCTGGTGCTGATGTCGCCGCTGGCATTCCTCGCTCGCCCCGTGCGCTGGCTGGAGACCATCCACCGCTATCGCGGCACGCTGTCGGCGGCACCGAATTTCGCCTACGAGCTGTGCCTGGGCAAGCTCACCGACAGCGAGATCCAGGGCCTCGACCTGAGCAGCTGGCGCCTGGCCTGCAACGGCGCCGAACCGGTCAGCCCCGACACCCTGCAACGCTTCGCCGAGCGCTTCGCCCGCTGTGGGCTGCAGCCGGCTGCGTTGGCCCCGGTCTATGGCCTGGCCGAGGCGACCCTGGGCGTAGCCTTCCCGCCGATGGACCGCGGGCTGCTGATTGACTGGGTCCGGCGCGAGCCTTTCCAGGCCCGGGGCAAGGCGGTGCGCGCCGAGCCGGGAAGTGCCGATGCGCTGCGTTTCGTCAGCTGCGGGCGACCGCTGCCGGGGCATCAGGTGCGGATCGTCGATGATCAGGACATCGAGCTGCCCGAACGCTGCGAGGGCCATCTGCAATTCAAGGGGCCGTCGACCACCAGCGGCTATTTCCATAACCCGCAGGAGAGCCAGCGGGTGCGCCATGGCGAATGGGTCGACTCGCTGGATCTGGCCTATATGGCAGCAGGCGAGATCTATCTGAGCGGGCGGGCCAAGGACCTGATCATTCGCGGTGGACGCAACATCTATCCCTACGACGTCGAGACCGCGGTCGGCAGCCTGCCGGGCCTGCGCAAGGGCTGCGTCGCGGTGTTCGGCAGTGGCGACCCGGCCAGTGCCAGCGAGCGCCTGGTGGTGCTGGCCGAGACCAACGAGAAGGACGCCCGCGTGCGGCAGCGCCTGCAGCAGCAGATCAGGCGGATCGCCGTCGAGCTGACCGGGGTGCCGCCGGACGATATCGTCCTGGCACCGCCGCACAGCGTGCTGAAAACCTCCAGCGGCAAGATCCGCCGCGCCGCCAGTCGCGAGCTGTACGAGCGCGGCGAGGTGGGTCAGCCGGGGCGCCCGGTGTGGCGGCAACTGCTACGCCTGTCGCTGTCGGCGTTGCGCGCGCAGCTCGCGCGCGCGGGCCGGCGCATGCTGACTGCACTCTATGCCGCCTATTTCTGGATCTTGCTCGGGCTGCTCGGCAGCCTGACCTGGACGGCCGTGGCACTGCTGCCGCGGCTGACCTGGCGTCGCCGTTTGACCGGGGCCGCGGCGCGCCTGTTCCTGCATCTGGCGGGCATCCCCGTGCATATCGAGCGCCTGGACAGGCTGCGCCGCCAGGAGGTGCGGGTGCTGGTCGCCAACCATGCCAGCTACCTCGACGGGTTGCTGCTCTGCGCGGCGCTACCGCCCGAGTTCAGCTTCGTCGCCAAACGTGAGCTGGCCGGGCAGCGTATCGCCGGGCCCTTCCTGCGCAAGCTCGGCACCTGCTTCGTCGAACGTTTCGACCTGCAGCGCAGTGCCGACGACGCCGAACGCCTGGCGCAGACGTTGCGGGCCGGGCAGTCGCTGGTGTTCTTCCCCGAAGGCACGCTGACCCGCGAGCCGGGGCTGCTGCCATTTCGTATGGGTGCCTTCGTCCTCGCCGCGCGCGCCGACGTGCCGCTGGTGCCGGTGGCCATCGGTGGTTCGCGCATGATCCTGCGTGGCGGCCAGTGGTTCCCCCACCGTGGCGAAATCCACCTGCACATCTGCGCCCAACTACTGACGCAGGGCCCCGACTGGCTGGATGCGATCAGGTTGCGCGACAGCGCGCGGGCCGAGTTGCTGCAGCATCTGGATGAGCCGGACCGGCTGCTGCTGGCGGGCTGAAGGCATGCGCCGCTGACTTGCGCGGCCGTGGAGCAATAGGCGCGAAGCGTTCGAACCGTAGGGTGCGCTGTGCGCACCAGATTGCCGAAGGCGGTGAGACCTTGGTGCGCACGACGCACTGGGGGTTACTCAGCGACCTTGTCCAGGCTACAAAAAAGCCGCTCACCTGGCTGGGTGAGCGGCTGCTGTCGTGGTCGATGGCACTGGGCGGCAGGTGCGCATGGCGCACCTGGGATTATTCAATTGTGGCGATGCTTTTTGTGCTTCTTGTGTTTTTTGCCATGGTCATGACGGCGACCGTCATCACGCTCGCCACCGGAGTATTCGTTGGCCAGCGCGCCGCCGGCTGCACCACCCAGACCCGCGCCTATGGTCGAGCCGGTGCTGCCGCCGACTTGGTCGCCGAGCACCGAACCGCCTGCGGCGCCCAAACCACCACCGAGGGCGGCGTTGGTCTTGTTGCCGTCGCGGGCGGTAACCACCCCGCCGGCCGCGCCACCGACCCCGGCACCAATCGCTGCGCCGGTGCTGCCGCCGACCTGCTGGCCGATGATATTGCCCAGGGCGCCACCGACGCCGCTGCCGATGGCGACTTTGCCGGTGTCGCCGGCCAGGGCACAAGGCGCGGCGATAAGGCTGCCGAGCGCGAAGGCTACAAGAATATTGCGCATGGTTTGAGTCCTGCTGAATAAGGGGGCGAGCGTACTGCCGTCACGATTAGCAGGTGGCTTTTCAATGGCCTGTATTAGTGGCTTTTTGCTACATCGCACAGATGTAGAGGTGCATGGCGGGCTTTGGTTCCCCGGCGCGGGAGCGGTAGCGTCTGCATCATTGATAAAGCACGCACCGCGCTAGGGTTCCGGATTGCGCTGGGGCTTATTCGGGCTACGAAGGAGGGGGCTGGCGGCGATCCGCTTCAGCTCGCCACGAACCATCTTCGTGAACTAAAGCGAATAGCGCTTCCGGCTCGCCCGGCTAGTCGCGCCAGCCGCGACGGTGGTGCTTATGCTTGTGGCGCTTGCCATGGTGGTGACGATGGCCGTGGCGGCGATCGTCACGGTAATGACGGCGGTCGCCGCGGTCGTAGCGGTCGTCATCCCGGCTGGCATCGCCGTAGTTGTTGCCGATGGCGCCGCCGGCTCCGCCGCCGAGCGCTGCGCCGATCAGGCCGCCGGTGGTGCCGCCCATCTGCTGGCCGAGGACGTTGCCGCCAGCTGCACCCAGGCCGCCACCGATAGCCGCTTCGGTCTTGTTGCCGCGGCGCGCGGCGACCGAGCCGCCCGCGGCACCGCCGACACCGGCACCGATGGCCGCGCCGGTGCTGCCGCCGACGTGCTGGCCGACCACCGAACCCAATACCCCGCCCAAGGCGCCGCCGACACCGGCCTGGATGTTATCGCCTGCCATTGCCTGTCCTGCGGCGAAGCCGAGGCTCAGTAGAAGCATCGAAATGTACTTCATGGAGAAGTTCTCTCAGTGGTTAAGTCGGTGGCGATGCTGGGGTTGGCGACCAGACCTGGCAAGCTTCTGCCGACGAGCGGTGCGTTTAGGTAAAGGTTGTGTAAGTAGCTGTTTTGAATGGAGAACTTTTACGGCTTAAGGCGGTCATAGATCCTTGTTTCAAGCAACTCTGGGCGTTTTTCAGGCATTTTCGAGAGGGTCTTCGGAGGTTTGTGCGGGCGCGCTGGCGAAGCAGGCTTCGCCTTGCATCGCAAGTCGGTAGGAGGGAGCGCCCCGTCTTTAGCGCCATGTTGTCGCGCAGCAAACTGAGGTGCTTTGGGGGGGGCGATGGGGCGGGCCGCCACCGGGTGGTCAGGCTGACCCGCCGTCCTGGCAACACTCGGCCATCACGAAGTTCAGGGCCTGCTGCAAGCGGGCGAAGTCGACCCGGTTGAATACTTCGCGGCCATCGCGCTGCTGCGTGAGCACGCCGGCCTGCACCATGCTGTTGAGGTGATGGGCCAGGGTCGAGCGGGGAATGCCGATGCGCTCCTGCAATTGGCCGAAGTTGAGCCCGTCCGGGCCGCTGCGCACCAGCGTGCGGAAGACCTGCAGGCGCAGCGGATTGCCCAGCGCCTCGAGGCAAGATGCGACTTCATTGAGTTCCATGGCGCGGAGAATAGACACGCGGCGAGCGGCATGCAACCATATAACTAGATTACTAGTTATATGGTTGTTTAGTGAAAGCGACGGCGCCTGCCGTCCGGGAGCCTGTCGTGAACAAGTCAGCTTTGCGCTTCGTCGCCGGTAACGGCCTGCTCGATCGCCGCGCCTTTCTCAAGAGCGGTTACGGCCTCAGCCTTGCCGCCGCCATCGGCCTGTCGCCGGCCGGGCGGGTGCTGGCGCAAGGCGAGCCGCCCATGCCGGCCTGGATGACCAGCCTGGGCGGCGCCAACGTCGACTACGGCAGCCCCTCGGGGCATGAGCGCCAGGTGTTGCGCCAGCTGCAACCAAGCACCGCGCAGACCGCCGGCTTCAGCATCTGGCATTCGCCGTTGCAGCATCAGCGCGGCAGCATCACCCCCAGCGGCTTGCACTTCGCGGTGCACCACAACGGCATTCCGGCCATCGACCCCGAGCGTCATCAATTGCTGATTCATGGTCTGGTCGAGCGACCGCTGAAGTTCGACCTGGAGCGACTGATGCGCTACCCCATGGTGTCGCGCATCCAGTTTCTCGAATGCGCGGGCAACACCGCGGCCAACGCCATCTCGCCGACCGCGCGCGATGCCGATTGCCAGGAATTGTTCGGCCAGGTGTCGGGTGCGGAATGGACCGGCGTGCCGCTGTCCTATCTGCTGCGCGAGGCGGGGATCAAGACAGAGGCGCGCTGGGTGATCTGCGAGGGCGCCGATGGCGGTTCGCACAGTCGCAGCCTGCCGCTGGCCAAGCTGATGGATGACGCGATCATCGCCTTCTACCAGAACGGCGAGCGCCTGCGGCCTTCCCAGGGTTATCCGCTGCGCCTGTTCGTGCCGGGCTGGGAAGGCAATGTCAGCGTCAAGTGGCTGCACCGCCTGGAAGTCAGCGACAGCCCGGTCTTCAGCAAGGACGAGTCGGGCCTCTATACGCGCATTCTCAGCGACGGCGAGATTCTCGCGTTCGGCTTTCCCATGGAGGTCAAATCGGTGATCACCCATCCCAGCGGGCAGCAGCAGTTGCCCGAGCTCAAGGGCTTCTACGAGGTCTCCGGGCTGGCCTGGTCCGGCTTGGGGCGCATCGCCAAGGTCGAGGTTTCCGCCGACAACGGCCGCACCTGGGCGATGGCGCAGTTGCAGGCGCCGGTGCCGGACAAGGCGCTGACCCGTTTCAGCATCCCCTGGCAGTGGACGGGCGCGGCCACCACCCTGCTCAGTCGCGCCAGCGACGAGCTGGGTAACACCCAGCCGAGCCGCAGCGAATGGCGCAGCCGTTATGCGGCCCACTCGTTCAACCACTACAACGCCGTCCAGGCCTGGCGCGTGCGCAGCAGCGGCGAGGTGGAGAATGTCTATGCGTAGCCTCTGGCTGCTGCTGGCGCTGGCAACCGGCGCCGCGGCGCAGCCGCTGATCGACTTCGGCCTGCCGCTGTCGGCGCAGACCATCCAGCGCTATGCCATCAGCGTCTACCCCGATGGGCGCAACCTGCCCCCCGGCCAGGGCAGCGTGCACGCCGGAGGCGAACTCTATGCCAGCCGCTGCGCCAGCTGCCATGGCGCCAGGGGCAAGGAAGGCCCGGCCGCGCGCCTGGTCGGTAGCGACGGCTTTTTCAGCTTCGACGACCCGCTGCGCATCCTGCGCATCAGCGAGCATCCGCTGCTGCTGTTGTCGGTCGGCGGTCAATGGCCGTACGCCACCAGCATCTTCGACTACACCCGGCGGGCCATGCCGCACCATGCGCCGAAGAGCCTGCGCGACGATCAGGTGTATGCCCTTACCGCCTATATCCTGCACCTCAATGACCTGTTGGACGCGAGCGCCGTGCTCGACCAGCACAGCCTGCCCAAGGTCGAGATGCCCGGGCGCAAACGCCTGCGCTGGGCGCAAGACGCGCCGCAGTCCGCAGCGCCCTGAGAGAGGCCGCCCCGTCTTCGACGGCGCGCTGTCGCGCAGCAAACGGGGTGCTCGGGGCCCCTGTCGTAGGAGCGGCCGGGCGGTGTTCCGTTCGTAGGGCGGCTTCGGAGCGCAGCGACAACCCGCCAGCTTTTGTGCCGCGCCGGAGAACCCATGGTGCACTGCCTGCGGCGAGTGACACCCTACAGATTGTGGATTACCCCAGATCGGACGGTCCGGGCGGCGTTCCTGCAGAGAACGTCATAACCCATAAAATCAATGACATGCGGGTTGTTTGATAAGGGTTGGTGAAAAAATTCTTGCCTACTCCAGCAGGCTCTCGCGGCTCCATTGTTCCAGCGCCTGGGTCAGCGGCAGCACCTCGCCGGGGCGGCTCAGGGCGTAGCCGGGCAGCTGGGCGATGCGCGCCTGGAACTCGGGATTCTGCAGTACCTCGAGCAGGGCGCCCATGGCGGGGAGGTTGAGACTGTCCTGGTGGCAGAGCAGGCAGTAGTGCTCGCGAGCCATGGGGATGAAGGCCAGGCCGAACATCCGCGCCGCCGCCTCGACGCCAAAGCCGACATCGGCCATGCCGCTGGCGACGTAGGCGGCCACCGCGGCGTGGGTGTATTCCTCGTTATGGAAGCCGTCGATCCCGGTGCTGTCGATCTGCGCCTGTTGCAGCAGGCTTTCCAGGAGCATGCGCGTGCCCGAGCCCTGTTCGCGGTTGACCAGGCGCAGGCCGCTGCGCTGCAGGTCGGCCAGGCCGGTGATGCCCAATGGGTTGCCGGGGGCGAGGATCAGCCCCTGGGTACGCACGACGAAGGTGATCACCCGGTGCTCGGCGCGCAGCCAGGGCTGGATGCGCGCCATGCTCAGGCTGCCCAGTGGTCCGGACGGCACGTGCAGGCCGGCCAGGTCGCAGTCGCGGCGTTGCAGCGAAAGCATCGCCTCGACGCCGCTGCGAAACTGCAGTTCCCACTGCCAGCGGCCGTCCTGTTCCAGCCATTCGCGCAGCGCCGCCACGGCGAAGCCATGGCTGGCGTGGATGCGCAGGCCGGGGCGGGTGTCCTGCAGCGCGCGGTTGAGTTCGATTTCCAGCTCGCCGGCCAGGTTGTCCAGTTGCGGCGCCAGGCGCGCGCGTATCCGTTGGTCGGCGCGCAGCAGTTTTTCCCCGAGGCTGGTGAGACGTGCACCCTTGCCGCGCTGCAGCTCGATCAGCGGGCTGCCGAAGAAGGCTTCCCACTTGCCCAGCAGGTTCCAGGCATGCCGGTAGGAGTAGCCGCTGCGGGCGGCGGCCTCGGTCAGCTTGCCGGTATCGTGAACGTCTTGCAGCAGGCTCAGGCCCTGGGGATCGAGGCTGCTGCCATCGGGCTGGTGAAAGCGCCAGCGCGGTTGGATCTCGATACGGATCATATGTCCTCTGCTTCATATTTGATCGCGGAAAGGCCCATGCTAACGTGCGGCATCTGGCGGTTTTACGCCTGAGTATAAGAACTTTACTTCATATATGGCGACCCCTCAGCGGAACGCCCGAGATAACTGGAGCAGCAGCCGTGACTGGTCCAGCCTATCTCCCCGACAGCACCGGCTAAGCCCGCCGGCTGGAGCATCGCACATGGCCACTCTTCCCCAGCGCTTCGACCCCGAACAGTATCAGGCCGTCACCCGCGAGGTGTTGGCGGCGCACCGCGACGAACCGGGCGCCCTGCTGCCCATTCTTCACGATATCCAGGATCGTCTCGGCGCAGTGCCGCCCGAGGTGCTGCCGCTGATCGCCGAAGACCTGTGCCTGTCGCGCGCCGAGGTGCACGGGGTGGTCAGTTTCTACCATGATTTTCGCGCCAGCCCGCCGGGGCGGGTGCACCTCAAGCTGTGTCAGGCCGAGGCCTGCCAGTCGATGGGCTCCAAGGCCCTGACCGATGAGCTGCAGGAAAAACTCGGTCTGCAACTGGGCGAGACCCGCGCCGACGGCAGTCTGACCCTGGAGGCGGTGTACTGCCTGGGCAACTGTGCCTGTGCGCCGAACGCCATGCTCAACGGCCAGTTGCACGGCCGGGTCGATGTCGAGGATCTGCTGGACCTGGTGGAAGAACAGGAGGCACGTGCATGAATTCGCCAATCACCGTCTATGTCCCGCGTGACGCCAGCGCCCTGAGCCTGGGCGCCGACCAGGTGGCCCAGGCCATAGTCGCCGAAGCCAAGGCGCGCAACCTCGACGTGAAGCTGGTGCGCAACGGTTCGCGCGGGCTGTTCTGGCTGGAACCGCTGGTCGAAGTCGCCACCCCGGCCGGGCGCGTCGCCTATGGCCCGGTCAAGGCCCGCGACGTCGCCGGCTTGTTCGAGGCCGGTTTCCTCGACGGCGGCGAGCATTCGCTCGGCCTCGGCCTGACCGAAGAGATCGACTACCTCAAGCGCCAGGAACGTCTGACCTTCGCCCGCGCCGGGATCACCGATCCGCTGTCGCTGGCCGACTATATTGCCCACGACGGCTACCGCGGCCTCAAGCGGGCACTGGAAATCGGCTCAGAGGCGATCATCGCCGAGGTGCTCGACTCCGGCCTGCGCGGGCGCGGCGGCGCCGCTTTCCCCACCGGGATCAAGTGGCGCACCGTGGCCGGCTGCCAGGCGGCGCAGAAGTACATCGTCTGCAACGCCGACGAGGGCGACTCGGGCACCTTCTCCGACCGCATGGTGATGGAGGACGACCCCTTCGTGCTGATCGAGGGCATGACCATCGCCGCCCTGGCCGTCGGTGCCACCGAGGGCTATATCTACCTGCGCTCGGAATACCCGCACGCCGAAGCGGCGCTCAAGGCGACCATGGCCACGGCCTATGCCGAGGGCTACCTGGGCGACGACATTCTCGGCAGCGGCCAGCGCTTCCATCTGCACCTGCGCCGCGGCGCCGGCGCCTATGTCTGCGGTGAGGAAACCTCGCTGCTGGAAAGCCTCGAAGGCAAGCGTGGCGAAGTGCGACCGAAACCGCCGCTGCCGGCGATCGAGGGCCTGTTCGGCATGCCGACGGTGATCAACAACGTGATCTCGCTGGCCTCGGTGCCGATCATCCTGGACAAGGGCGGCGCCTACTACCGCGATTTCGGCATGGGCCGCTCGCTCGGCACCCTGCCGATCCAGCTGACCGGCAATATCGCCCGCGGCGGCCTGATCGAGAAGGCCTTCGGCGTCACCCTGCGCGAACTGCTCTATGAATACGGCGGCGGCTCGGCCAGCGGCCGGCCGATCCGCGCGGTGCAGGTCGGTGGCCCGCTCGGTGCCTACCTGCCGGAGTCGCAGTTCGACACGCCGCTGGACTACGAGGCCTTCGCCGCCCTCGGTGCGGTGCTCGGCCACGGCGGCATCGTGGTGTTCGACGATACGGTCGACCTGGCCCATATGGCGCGCTACGCCATGGAGTTCTGCGCGATCGAATCCTGCGGCAAGTGCACGCCCTGCCGGATCGGCTCGACCCGCGGCGAGGAGCTGCTCGAGCAGATCATAGTCGCCCGCTCGGAAGGCCCGCAGCCGGGGCGTATCGAACTGCTCAAGAGTCTGTGCGACACCATGCTCGGCGGCTCGCTCTGCGCCCTCGGCGGCATGACCCCTTATCCGGTGCTGAGCGCCCTCAATCACTTTCCCGAAGACTTCGGCGTGTCGAAAGACACCGCCGCAGCCCGCTGAACCGGAGACATCGACATGGCCCTGTTTCGTGAACTCGACTATGGCACCCCCGCCCGTACCGGCGCTCCGGTAACCGTGGAAATCGACGGCCAGGCGATCAGCGTGCCGGCCGGCACCTCGCTGATGCGCGCGGCCCAGGAGGCCGGCATCGCCGTGCCCAAGCTGTGCGCCAGCGACAGCCTGGAACCCTTCGGTTCGTGCCGCCTGTGCGTGGTGGAAATCGAAGGCCGCCGCGGTTTCCCGGCGTCCTGCACCACCCCGGTGGAAGCCGGGATGAAGGTGCGCACGCAGAGCCCGAAACTGGCCGAGCTGCGTCGAGGCACCATGGAGCTGTACATCTCCGACCACCCGCTGGACTGCCTGACCTGTTCGGCCAACGGCAACTGCGAGCTGCAGGACATGGCCGGCGTGGTCGGCCTGCGCGAGGTGCGCTACGACCCGGTGAAGACTCACCTGGCCGAGCCCAAGGACGAGTCCAACCCCTATTTCACCTTCGACCCGGCCAAGTGCATCGTCTGCAACCGCTGCGTGCGCGCCTGTGAAGAAGTGCAGGGCACCTTCGCCCTGACCATCAGCGGCCGTGGCTTCGATTCGCAGGTCAGTGCCGGGCAGAACGAGGACTTCCTCGATTCCGAGTGCGTGTCCTGCGGCGCCTGCGTGCAGGCCTGCCCGACCGCCACGCTGATGGAAAAGTCGGTGATCGAGATGGGCCAGGCCGAACGCAGCGTGACCACCACCTGCGCCTATTGCGGCGTCGGTTGCTCGTTCAAGGCCGAGATCAAGGGCAACGAAGTGGTGCGCATGGTGCCGAACAAGGACGGCCACGCCAACCACGGCCACTCCTGCGTCAAGGGCCGCTTCGCCTGGGGCTACGCCACCCACCCGGATCGCATCGCCGCGCCGATGATCCGCGAGAGCATCCATGACGCCTGGCGCACGGTGAGCTGGGACGAGGCGATCGCCTATACCGCCAAGCGCTTCAAGGACATCCAGGCGCAGTACGGTCGCGACTCGGTCGGCGGCCTGACCTCGTCGCGCTGCACCAACGAAGAGGCCTACCTGGTACAGAAACTGGTGCGCGCCGCCTTCGGCAACAACAACGTCGACACCTGTGCGCGGGTCTGCCATTCGCCGACCGGCTACGGCCTCAAGGTGACCCTCGGCGAATCCGCCGGCACCCAGGATTTCGACTCGGTGCTGGCCGCCGACGTGGTGCTGGTGATCGGCGCCAACCCCACCGATGGCCACCCGGTGTTCGGCTCGCAGCTCAAGCGGCGCCTGCGCGAGGGCGCCAAGCTGATCGTCGCCGACCCGCGCGGCATCGACCTGGTGCGCGGCCCGCACGTCAAGGCCGACCATCACCTGCAACTGCGCCCGGGCAGCAACGTCGCCCTGCTCAACAGCCTGGCCCATGTCATCGTCACGGAAAATCTGGTCAACGAGGCCTTCGTCGCCGAGCGCTGCGAGGGTGAAGCCTTCGAGCAATGGCGCGCCTTCGTCGCCGACCCGCGGCACAGCCCCGAGGCCATGCAAGAGTTGACCGGCGTGCCCGCCGCCAGCGTGCGCGCCGCCGCGCGCCTGTATGCCACCGGTGGTAACGCCGCGATCTACTACGGCCTGGGCGTGACCGAGCACAGCCAAGGCTCCTCCACCGTGATGGCGATCGCCAACCTGGCCATGGCCACCGGCAACATTGGCCGCGCCGGCGTCGGCGTGAACCCGCTGCGCGGGCAGAACAACGTGCAGGGCTCCTGCGACATGGGTTCCTTCCCCCATGAGCTGCCCGGCTACCGCCACGTCTCCGACCCGCTGGCGCGGGCACAGTTCGAGCAGGCCTGGGGCGTCACCTTGCTCGACGAGCCGGGCCTGCGTATCCCCAATATGCTGGCGGCGGCCCATGCCGGCACCTTCAAGGGCATGTACATCCAGGGCGAGGACCCGGCGCAGTCCGACCCGGACACCCAGCATGTCACCGATGCGCTCAAGGCCATGGAATGCGTGGTGGTGCAGGACCTGTTCCTCAACGAAACCGCCAAGTTCGCCCACGTGTTCCTGCCCGGCGCCTCCTTCCTGGAGAAGAACGGCACCTTCACCAACGCCGAGCGACGCATCTCGCCGGTGCGCAAGGTGATGCCGGCGCTGGCCGGCAAGGAAGACTGGGAAGTGACGGTGGCATTGTCCAACGCCCTCGGCTACCCGATGAACTACACGCACCCGTCGCAGATCATGGACGAAATCGCCAGCCTGACGCCGACCTTCACCGGGGTCAGCTATGCCAAGATCGAACGCCTGGGCAGCATCCAGTGGCCATGCAACGACGCCGCGCCGGAAGGCACGCCGATCATGCACGAGGACGCCTTCGTGCGTGGCAAGGGCCGCTTCATGATCACCGAGTACATCGCCACCGAGGAGCGCACCTCGCGCAAGCGCCCGCTGATCCTGACCACCGGGCGGATCCTCTCGCAGTACAACGTCGGCGCGCAGACCCGACGCACCGCCAACGGCGCCTGGCATGCCGAGGACCGTCTGGAGATCCATCCGGTGGATGCCGAGGATCGCGGGATCAACGACGGCGACTGGGTGTCGATCAACAGCCGCGCCGGCGAGACGGCGATGCGTGCGACCATCACCGAGCGGGTTCAGCCGGGGGTGGTCTACACCACCTTCCACCACCCGGAGTCCGGCGCCAACGTGATCACCACCGACAACTCGGACTGGGCGACCAACTGTCCCGAGTACAAGGTCACCGCCGTGCAGATCAGCAAGGTCGAAGCGCCGTCGCAGTGGCAGAATGAGTTCCAGGCCTTTACCAGCGAGCAGCTCGACCTGCTGCCGCAGATCAAGGTGGTGCAGCTATGAGACCTGGTGTGCCGTGCCTGAGGACTATCGTTTCGATGGCTCTGGCTCGTAGGGTGCGCCATGCGCACCAGGCCCCCGTTAGTCGCACCCTACAGCGGCCAGCCGACGCGGTATCCAGGTTAATCAGCGGAGCACTTCCATGGGCATGAACGCCACGCAATTGATCAAGATGGCCAACCAGATCGGCGCCTTCTTCGCCTCGCAGCCCGACCCGCAACAGGGGCGGGAGGACTTCGCCCAGCACCTCAAGCGGCAATGGGATCCGCAGATGCGCACCGCGCTCTACGCCCATCTCGACGCCAGCGGCGGCGCAGAGCTGAGTGCCTTCGTCGTGGACGCCATGCAGGCGCTTCGCGAACAGGTCGAACCGCGGGCCCGACCGGCTTAAGCTGGAGTCTGATCCCTTGGAGTCATCGAGCATGTCACGTCGCGCAGCCATCTCCGTACCGGGCGAACCGTCCACCAGCAAGGCGCAGGATGCCTACGCCTATGTCGAGCTGGATGACCCGGCAGTGCACGGCAGCGCCATGCTGGCCGAGGAGTGCGCCCTGGCGATCGCCTACAACGGCATCAGCCATGCGGTGATGATGGTCTCGCCCTCGGCCGTGGAAGACTTCGTCATCGGCTTCAGCCTGAGCAGTGCGGTGGTCAGCGGCGTCGAAGAAATTTTCGACGTGCGGGTGACGCGCAGCGGCGACACCCTCAACGCCGAGGTGCAGATCAGCAACCGCGCCTTCTGGGCGCTCAAGCAGCAGCGTCGCCAGCTGGCCGGCACCAGCGGTTGCGGCCTGTGTGGCGTGGCGGCGCTGGAGCAGGCGCTGCCACAACTCAGGGTTCTGCCGCCCAGCCCGCTGCCGCCGGCCGCACACCTGATCGACCTGCGCACGCGCATCGCCGGCGTGCAAAATCTGGCGCGCCACAGCGGTGCCCTGCATGCCGCGCTGTTCGTCGACCAGCACGGCGAAATCAGCCTGTGCCGCGAGGATATCGGCCGGCACAACGCGCTGGACAAGCTGATCGGTGCGCTGCGTCAGCAAGGTCGTAGCGCGCGCCAGGGCTTCGTGGTGATCACCAGCCGCTGCAGCCTGGAGCTGATTCACAAGGCGGTGCGCGGCGAATTCGCCACCCTGGTCAGCCTCTCGGCACCGACCAACCTCACCGTGCGCTGGGCGCGCGAGCACCGGCTCAACCTGATCCACCTGCCGCACCACAGTGCGCCGCGGGTTTACAGCCCGGCGCCGGACGGACAATAAAACCCGGGGCTCCGTGTGGGAGGGGCCTTGGCCGCGAAGCTCTTCTGCCGCGAAACCCTTACAACCCCTCGATCAACGCCCGGTAGTCCTCCACCGCAGCGAATTCCTCAGTGTCCTTGGGCGCGGCCTGGCTATCCGGCTGGCGCACTGCGAGCAACTGAGCGACGCCGAAATCCCGTGCACTGCGCAGGATCGGCAGGCTGTCGTCGATAAACAGACTGCGCGCCGGCTCGAAGCCGAGATCCTGCTGCAGGGCGAACCAGAACTGCTGGGCTTCCTTGGGAAAGCCGTAGTCGTGGGAGCTGATCAGGCGGTCGAAGTAGGGCGCCAGTTCGATGCGTTCCAGTTTCAGCGACAGCGAGTCGCGGTGGGCATTGGTGATCAGCACCACGCGCTTGCCGGCGCTGCGTACCGCGGCGAGGAAGGTGTCGGCGTCCGGGCGCAGGGCGATCAGGTGGGCCACTTCGCGCTTGAGGTCGCGGATCGACAGCTTCAGCTCGCGGCTCCAGAAGTCCGTGCAGTACCAGTTGAGCTGACCGGCGTGTTGCTTGAACAGTGGCAGCAGCTCGGCGTCGGCCAGCGCGCGGCTGATGCCGTGCAGCTCGGCATAGCGCTGCGGCAGATGCTCCAGCCAGAAGTGGTTGTCGAAGTGCAGGTCGAGCAGGGTGCCGTCCATGTCCAGCAGTACGGTGTCGATCTCGGTCCAGGGCAGTGACGGCATGGTGGCTTCTTGTGTGCTGATTGCGGAGGTTGTCGCGAATCTGCCGACTGACGTCGTGATCGCGCAATCTCCGACGGGGCTAATCGGAAAAGGCGCGGTATGATAACTCGCCCCGCCATTCTCAGGAGCCGCCCCATGCGTCAGAAACCCACCGTACTCGCCCGCGAGATCGTCGCCAGCAGTCGCCTGTTTCGTGTCGAAGAGCTGCAGCTGCGCTTCGCCAACGGAGTGGAGCGGACCTATGAGCGCCTGGTCGGCAAGGGTGTCGGTTACGGTGCGGTGATGATAGTGGCGCTGGCCGATGCCGAGCATGTGCTGCTGGTCGAGGAATACTGCGCCGGCACCGATGATTACCAGTTGTCGCTGCCCAAGGGCCTGATCGAACCGGGCGAGGACGTGCTGGCGGCGGCTGACCGCGAGCTCAAGGAAGAAGCCGGTTTCGGCGCCCGGCGACTCGAGCACCTGACCGAACTGAGCCTGTCGCCCGGCTATATGAGCCAGAAGATCCAGGTGGTGCTGGCCACGGACCTGTACCCGGAAAGCCTGCCCGGCGACGAGCCGGAGCCGATGCGGGTGGACAAGGTCAACCTGCGCGAACTCTCGAGCCTGGTGCAGCATCCCCAATTCAGCGAGGGCCGGGCCCTGGCCGCGCTCTACCTGGCGCGCGATCTGCTGACCCAGCGCGGAGACTTCGTCCTATGAGCCATCCCCTGATTCCGGCGGTGATCCAGCTGGTCCGCGAGGCCGGCGCGGCGATTTTGCCGCATTGGCGCGCCGGTGTGCTGGTGACCGAGAAGGCCGACGCCTCGCCGGTGACCGCCGCCGACATGGCCGCCCATCACATCCTCAACGATGGTCTGGTCGCGCTCGACCCGAGCATCCCGGTGCTGTCCGAGGAAGACGCCGATATCGCCTTCGGCGAGCGCGCGCAATGGAACCGCTGGTGGCTGGTCGACCCGCTGGACGGCACCAAGGAGTTCATTGCCGGCAGCGAGGAATTCACCGTCAACGTCGCCCTGGTCGAGCGGGGCCGGGTGGTGTTCGGCGTGGTCGGCATTCCGGCCAATGGCCGCTGCTACTACGGCGGTGCCGGCCTGGGCGCCTGGCGGGCCGAGGCCGATGGTGCGGCGCAGCCGATCAGCGTGCGCCTGATCCCGGACGAAGCCTTTACCGTGGTCGCCAGCCGGCGTCACAGCAGCCCGGCCCAGGAACGTCTGCTCGAGGGGTTGAGCGAGCGCTTCGGCGACCTGCAACTGGCCAGCGTCGGCAGCTCGCTGAAGTTCTGCCAACTGGCCGAAGGCATTGCCGATTGCTACCCGCGCCTGGCGCCGACCTCGCAGTGGGACACCGCCGCCGCCCAGGGTGTGCTGGAAGGCGCCGGCGGCGAAGTGCTGACCCTGCAGGGCGAGGTGCTGACCTATGAAGCGCGCGAGTCCTTGCTCAACCCATCCTTCCTCGCCTTGCCGGTAGCCGTCGAATGGCGCACTGAACTGATCCAGCTGGCCCGCGCCCTGGATTGACCGGTAGCCCGGATGCAATCCGGGAAAATCGTTGCCAGAGCCCCCGGATTGCATCCGGACTACGTACTGGCGAGTCTCGTAGGGTGCGCTGCGCGCACCAAGGCCCGCAGCACAATAGCCGGTGCGCATGGCGCACCCTACGGGGATAGCGCCGCGCTCAGTCGAGCATATCGCTGAAGCGCTCATCCTTCTTGAACACCAGCGGCTGGGCGAAGCCCGGTACCTTGATCTGTTCGGTGCCCAGCTCGATGGCTTGGTCGTCGATCAGGTCGCGGCCGAAGTTGTAGATGATTTCCAGCTGGCCCTGCATGGCCTGTTCGTCATAGGCGCGGGCAGCGGCGCGGGTCTGTTCGCGGCGACTGCAGTAGGCGTCGAAGGCGGCGTCGCCGTGACGCTTGCGCAGCATCTTGTCGACCACATGGGGTGCCAGCACCACGGCGCTGGCGTTGTTGCCGCCGAAGCCCTTGGAGTTGATGAAACACACATCGAGTTGCTGCGGCTCGCGTTGGCGATCCGCAGTGGCAAAGCACAAGTGCTTCTGAAACACGTCGTCGGCGGGCGCGTCGATGGTCTTGATCCCGGGAATGACGCCGTACTTGAAGCTGCCCAGGGCTGAGATCACCTGATCGCCGCTGGCGGTGGCCAGGGAGTGGCCGACGAAGGCCTTGACCGCGGTCACCGGCCACTGCTCGATGGCGAAGGCGGCGGCGATGCGATCGAGCAGCTCTGATTCGGTGACCCGATTGGCTGGAGTGCTGGAACCATGGGCCTGGACGAAGCTGCGCTGGCGCACGGCGTCGGTGCCGAGCAGTTGCACGGCGCTGGCTACTGCCTTGGCCATGGTCAGGTAATTACCGGGGCCGGGGGCGGAGATGGATTTCTTGAAGCCGTCGGCGTTGACGAAGACATCCGGGACTGCGCCATGGATGTCGGCCCCCAGTTCCAGGGCCAGTTCGTCGTCCATCAGCACCACGAACTGGCAGGCTTCGGCCAGGGTAAAGCCGCAGTTGTCGCCGAACGGGCGACTGGCGCGGCGGAAGTCCACCTGTTCGTTGCCTTCGATCTGGCGCAGGCCTTCTTCGGTGGCCAGTGCGCCCATGGCGCCGTAACCCTCGATGCACTCCTGGTTGACCGGCGCTTCGCTGCTGCCGACGATCACTACCCGGGCCTTGCCTGCGGTGATCTGCTCGATGCCTTTCTGCAGGTTGTAGAGGAAGGTGGCGCAGGCGCCGGTGATGGCGCCGGTGCTGCCGACACTGCCGAGCACGTAGGCGTTGATAAAGTCCGCCGGCATGCTGTTGAGGCCCAAGGCCAGCTGCTTGGCGGTGACCCGTCCGCCCTTGAGGCGCGATTGCATCATGCCGCCGAAGCCGTTCTCGTCGAGCTGGCTCATGATGCAGCTGGCGAACACCGCCACTTCGTCCGGCTGTACCCGATCGACGATCGATTGCCAGGGCAGGCCGGTCGAGCGCAGGGCGTCGGTCACCCCGACAATCGCCATGCTCAGGCCGCGCGGGTGGAAGCGCGAGTTGTAGTGTTCACCCGGTTCGAAGCCGCTGGGCAACTGGCCGGCGGATTTCACCGGCAGGGCGCGGTAGCTGTCGACCTTGAAATCACAGCTGTCGTGCAGGGTGACACGCACCTCGGTGGCGTTGAGTTGCTCCACCGACCAGTTGCCCGGCAGGGGCTCGGGCAGTTGCTTGCGGTTGCTGATGAAGCTCAGCGGCGTGTCGGCCGCGCCGCTGACGCTGATGTTCTTTTGCCAATGGGCGGCGTCGACATCCAGGTGCTGCAGTTCGATGCGGCGCACCAGGGTCGAGCCGAGAATCTGTTCGGCAAAGCGGCTGTCGATCTCGGCCAGGCTCAGCAGCGTGCCGTCGGCCGTCTGGTAGCTGCCGTCGAGGAACTGCAGCAGCTTCATCATCACTGCCAGGCCGGCGAGGGTTTCCTGGCGCGCGCGGATGTCCATCGACTCGATCACGGTGCGGCGGAAGCCGTGGTGAAAGGAGCTGCGACCGGCTGCGTTATAACCACCAAAACCAACGATCACGGGTAAGCGAGACTTCACGCGGAAACTCCTTCAAATAAATACGCCGGACAAGCTCAGATGAAGCGCTACCTGCTTGTCGCTCGCCCAGGAACCCGCAAACACGGGGGCATTCGATGGGGCGAGCAGTGGCTCGACTGTTCGGATGATTATGCTGACGTGATTTATGACCCGTGAGTCACTGCTTCGACCAAGGTCGCGCTTCTACAAGACCATACTCCTGCTAAGGTTTCTGCAGTTCAAGGTTCCGCTGGAGAACAATAATGCACAGCCTCAACCCCTACGAATATGGCATGCCGCGCGATGCGGCGAACTTTCAGGCGCTCAGTCCCTTGAGTTTTCTCGAGCGCGCGGCGAGTGTCTACCCGCAGCGCACGGCGCTGATCAACGGTAGCCTGCGGCAAACCTGGGGCGAGACCTACAGCCGCTGCATTCGTCTGGCTTCAGCCCTGGCCCGGCGTGGCATTGGCCTGGGCGACACGGTGGCGGTGATCGCGCCGAACGGCCCGGCGATGTTCGAGGCGCACTTCGGCGTGCCCATGTGCGGCGCGGTGCTGAATGCCATCAACACCCGCCTGGATGCCGAGGCCATCGCCTTTATCCTGCAGCACGGCGAAGCCAAGGTGCTGCTGGTCGACAAGGAATTCGGCGAGCTGGTGCAGCGCGCCACCAGCCACCTGCCCAACCGGCCGCTGATCATCGGTATCGACGACCCGCAATATCAGGACGGCCAGCTGATCGGCCAGTTCGACTACGAGGAGCTGCTGGCCGAAGGCGATGCCGACTATGCCTGGCAGATGCCGGCCGACGAGTGGCAGGCGATCTCGCTCAACTACACCTCCGGCACCACCGGCAACCCCAAGGGCGTGGTCTACCACCACCGCGGCGCGCACCTGAATGCCCTGTCCAATGCCATGTGCTGGGACATGGGCCGCTTCCCGGTGTACCTGTGGACCCTGCCGATGTTCCACTGCAACGGCTGGTGCTTCCCCTGGGCGCTGGCGGCCTATGTCGGGGTCAACGTGTGCCTGCGCCATGTGCGCGCCGAGGCGATCTACCCGCTGATCGCCGAGCACGCGGTCGACCATTTCTGTGGCGCGCCTATCGTGCTGAACATGCTGGCCAATGCCGCCGATGATCTGAAGGCGCTGAAGACCCGGCCGGTCAAGGTGCTGACCGCCGGTGCCGCGCCACCCGCTGCGGTGATCGAGGCCATGGAAGCCATGGAATTCCGCGTCACCCACGTCTACGGCCTGACCGAAACCTATGGCCCCAGCGTGGCCTGCGAGTGGAAGGAGGAGTGGGACAGCGAAACCCCCGAGCAGCGCGCGCGCCTCAAGTCCCGTCAGGGCGTACGTGCGCCGCTGCTGGACGGCCTGATGGTGGCCGACCCGGACAGCCTGGAGCCGGTGCCCAAGGACGGTCAGACCATCGGCGAGATCATGATGCGCGGCAACGTGGTGATGAAGGGCTACCTGAAAAATCCCACGGCCACTGCCGAGTGCTTCGCCGGCGGCTGGTTCCACTCCGGCGACCTGGCGGTGTGGCACGCCGACGGATACGTGGAAATCAAGGACCGCTCCAAGGACATCATCATTTCCGGTGGCGAGAACATTTCCTCGATCGAGGTGGAAGATGTGCTCTACCGACATCCGCAGATCCTCGAGGCGGCGGTGGTGGCCATGCCCAGCGACAAGTGGGGCGAAACCCCGTGCGCCTTCGTCACCCTAAAACCGGGGGTCGAGTTGACCGCGGCGGAAGTGATTGCCTTCTGCCAACAACGCATGGCGCGCTTCAAGGTGCCGGGCTGCGTGGTCTTCACCGTCCTGCCGAAAACCTCCACCGGCAAGGTGCAGAAGTTCGTTCTGCGCGAACAGGCGCGGGCGATGGCGGTGCAGTAGGCAGGCGTAAACTGGATTGGGCGGCTCG
This sequence comes from Pseudomonas sp., assembly GCF_033723075.1. Lineage (GTDB taxonomy): Bacteria > Pseudomonadota > Gammaproteobacteria > Pseudomonadales > Pseudomonadaceae > Aquipseudomonas. The sequence continues at coordinate 346,740 of NZ_JAWVXU010000002.1, read as the reverse complement.
CCAGCCCGCGCCTGCGCCTGATGGGCGCAGGCGCGGGAGGTAGTGGCTACTGTGCTATGGTCGAGCACGCTTTTCCTCTAGCCTCACCGAGTTAAATCCATGAGCAGCGCGCCTTTAGAGCCTGATGCCAACGCCCTTGACGCGCAGACGGGCGTGGTGGTGGCCGTGCGTGGCAGCGTAGTGGATATGCGCTTTGCTGCCGGGTTGCCACCCATCTACTCGCTGCTGCGCACCGGGCCGACCGGGCAGATCGTTATTGAAGTGCTGGTGCAGCGCGATGCCCGGCATGTCCGCGGGATTGCTCTGACGCCGACCCAGGGCCTGGCCCGAGGGATGTGCGTAGAAAACACCGGAGGGCCGCTCAAGGCCCCGGTGGGCAAGACTATTCTGTCGCGCATGTTCAACGTGTTCGGTGACACCATCGACCGCGAGCCGGCCTTGAGCGACAGCGATATAGCGTGGCGCTCCGTGCACCGGGCGCCGCCGGCCCTGACCCAGCGCTCCACCCATGCGGAAGTCTTCGTCACCGGAATCAAGGTCATCGATGTGCTGGCGCCCCTGGAACGGGGCGGCAAGGCCGGCCTGTTTGGTGGTGCCGGGGTGGGCAAGACCGTGCTGCTGACGGAGATGATCCACAACATGGTCGGCCATCAGGAGGGCGTCAGCATCTTCTGCGGCATCGGCGAGCGCTCCCGCGAAGGCGAAGAGCTGTACCGCGAGATGAAAGCCGCCGGTGTATTGCCCAATATGGTGATGCTGTTCGGGCAGATGAACGAGCCGCCCGGGGCGCGCTTTCGCATCGGCCACGCGGCCTTGACCATGGCCGAGTATTTTCGCGACGACCAGCACCGCGATGTGTTGCTGCTGATCGACAATATCTTCCGCTTTATTCAAGCCGGCTCCGAGGTCTCCGGGCTGATGGGGCAGATGCCCTCGCGCCTGGGTTATCAGCCGACCATGGGCAGCGAGCTGGCGGGCCTGGAAGAGCGTATCGCCAACACCGACAAGGGCGCCATTACCTCGATTCAGGCGGTCTATGTGCCCGCCGATGACTTTACCGACCCGGCCGCGGTGCACACCTTCGGCCACCTTTCGGCATCCATCGTGCTGTCGCGCAAACGGGCCAGCGAAGGCCTGTATCCGGCCATCGACCCCCTGCAGTCCAGCTCGAAGATGGCCACCCCGGGTATCGTCGGTGAGCGCCACTATCTGCTGGCCCAGGCGATTCGCCGTACCCTGGCGCAATACGCCCAGCTGAAAGACATCATTGCCATGCTCGGCATCGAGCAGTTGTCCCAGGAAGACCGCAATGTGGTGGCCAGGGCCCGGCGCCTGGAGCGCTTTCTGACCCAGCCGTTTTTCACCACCGAGCAGTTCACCGGCCTCACCGGCAAGCTGGTCAGCCTGGAAGAGGCCCTGGACGGCTGTGAGCGGATCCTCGCCGATGAGTTCAAGGATCTTCCCGAAAGTGCGCTCTATATGATCGGCGCGGTCGATGAAGCCTACGCCAAGCAGCGTGGCGCAACGGCCACGCCACGGGCGCGGGCAGCAAGGGAGGAGAAACATGGCAGCGACCAGCATGAATCTTAAGTTGTTGCTGCCGTTCCAGATATTCGCCGAGGTCAGTGGCGTGTCGCGCCTGGTGGCAGAGACCCGGGGCGGCTCGTTCGGCCTGCTGCCTCAGCGCCTCGACTGTGTGGCGGCGTTGACGCCGGGCATTCTGATCTACGAAACCGCCGCCGACGGCGAGGTGTTTGTCGCGGTGGATGAAGGGGTGCTGGTCAAGACCGGGGCCCAGGTGCTGATTTCCGTGCGCCGGGCCCTGCGTGGCAGCGACCTCGCTCAGTTGCGCGAGGCGGTGGAGCAGGAATTTCTGACCCTGGATGAAAATGAGCAGGGCGTGCGTTCCATGATGGCCAAGCTGGAAAGTGGTTTTTTGCGCCGCTTTGCGACCTTTCAAGACAAATGACCCAGATCGATAACCCAGAAAATGAGCGAAAAAAACCACCCGCCAGAAGCACCGCGCAAGCCGCCGGCAGATCTTGCCGAGCAGGTTGGGCTCAAGGCTGCGCGCAAACTCAAGGCGCGGCGCAATGCCACGCCGGGTGTCTGGTTCGGCTTGGGCATGATGGGCCTGATCGGCTGGTCGGTGGTGGTGCCGACGCTGCTGGGCGCGGCGTTGGGCCTGTGGCTGGATCGCCATTATCCGGGCTCGCGCTCCTGGACCCTGGCGCTGCTGGTGGCCGGACTGGTGTTCGGCTGCTTCAATGCCTGGCATTGGGTGAGCAAGGAAGACCGCGCCATGCGCGAAGAACAGGAGGATAAGCACGATGAGCACGAATGAGATCATCGTCATAGCGCTGGCGGGAGTGGCCGGCACTGTGCTCGGCGCGCTGTTTTTCGCCGGTCTGTGGTGGACGTTGCGCCGGGGGCTGGCCTCCAGCCGTCCGGCGCTGTGGTTTTTCACCAGCCTGCTGCTGCGTCTGAGCCTGACCCTGGCCGGCTTCTACTGGGTGGCCGGTGACGATTGGCGGCGCTTGCTGGCCTGCCTGCTGGGCTTCTTGCTGGCCCGCCTGCTGGTGACCCGGCTGACTCGGTCGGCGCCAATGCCGGCGGGTCGTTGCGCAGAGGAGGGCAGCCATGCACCTTAGCCCGGATGAAATCATCTTCTGGCAATTCGGTCTGTTCAAACTGAATGCCACCATCGTTTATACCTGGGCGCTGATGTTGGTCCTGGTGCTGGGCTCGCGGCTGATCACCGCTCGACTCTCCAGCGATCACCAGCGTTCGGCTTGGCAGAACCTGCTGGAAATCATCGTCAACGGGATTGAGCAACAGATTGGCGAAATTGGCCTGGCGCAGCCGCAGCGCTACCTGGGCTTTCTCGGCACGCTGTTTCTGTTCGTCGCCGCGGCCAGCCTGGGCACGGTGATTCCGGGCTTCGAACCACCCACCGGCTCGCTCTCCACCACCATAGCGCTGGCCGCCTGCGTGCTGGTGGCGGTGCCCATGTATGGCATCCGTGATCAGGGCCTGCGTGGCTACCTGGAGACCTACCTCGAGCCGACCTGGATCATGCTGCCGTTCAACTTGATCAGCGAGGTTTCGCGGACCCTGGCCCTGGCGGTGCGGCTGTTTGGCAACATGATGAGCGGGGCGATGATCATCGGCATTCTGCTGGCGATTACCCCGTTTCTGTTTCCCATCGTCATGACCTTGCTCGGCCTGCTTACCGGCATGGTCCAGGCGTATATCTTCAGCATCCTCGCCGCGGTCTACATCGCCGCCGCCACCCGAACCCGCAAGCCACGACCACAGTCGCCGGCTTGAGCCTTTTCCACTTCAGCAAGGATTTTCCATGGACAGCTTGACCCTGATTGCCCTGGTTTCAATTGTCATGGCCGGGCTTACCACCGGTTTCGGCACCATGGGTCCGGCACTGGCCGAAGGCCGCGCGGTGGCCACGGCCCTGACCTCCCTGGCGCAGCAGCCGGATGCCTCGGCGACTATCACGCGCACCCTGTTTGTCGGCCTGGCGATGATCGAATCCACCGCCATTTACTGCTTTGTGGTGTCGATGATCCTGCTGTTCGCCAACCCCTTCTGGAACGCGGCCATCGCCCAAGCGGCGGGTCAGTGACGCCATGCTGATCGACTGGTTTACCGTCGCGGCCCAGGCGCTCAACTTCGTCGTGCTGGTCTGGTTGATGAAGCGCTTTCTGTACCAGCCGATCCTGCGTGCCATCGCCGCCCGCGAGCAGCTGATCGCCGCGCAACTGGCCGATGCCGCCGGGCAAAAGGCCGAGGCGCAACGCGAGCGCGCCGAGTTCGAAGATAAGAATCGGGCCTTCGAGGAGCAACGCGCCACCCTGCTCAGCGAGGCCGTGGCGCAGGTGCAGGTTGAGCGCCAGCGCCTGCTGGACAGTGCGCGGCAAGCGGCCGAGGCCATGAGCGCCAAGCGCCAGGAGGCGCTGCGCAATGACGTCGACAAGCTCAATCAGGCCCTCGCTCTGCGGGTCCAGCACGAGGTGTTCGCCATCGCCCGCAAGGCCCTGGCCGACCTGGCCGGCAGCAGCCTGGAGGAACGCCTGGTCGTGGCGTTTATCGAGCAGTTGCAACGCCTCGACGCGTCGGCGCGGCAGCGTCTGGCCGAGGCCATTGCGCTCGGTAGCGAACCGGTGCTGCTGCGCAGCGCCTTTGAGTTGCCGGCTGCGCAACGCCGGCTGCTGCAAGAGGCGCTGAATCACTGCTTTGCCGGCGATATTACCCTGCGCTTCGAGTGCAAGACAGAGTTGCTGGGCGGGATCGAGCTGAGCTGCAATGGCCAGCGCCTGGCCTGGAGCATCAGCGACTACCTGCAGGCGCTGGAGCAAGGGGTAGACGAGCTGCTGCAGGCCCAGTCCATCAGCGCGGCCCACGCATGACTGCCCCGCTGGAAGGTCTGCAGCAGGTGCTCGAGCGCACCCTGAACGGTATCGGCCAGACTCGCCAAACCTTCCAACCCCAGCTGCGGCTGCGCGAGGTGGGCACCATCACTCTGGTCTCCACCGGCATCGCCACTGTCAGTGGTCTGCCCGGTGCCGGGTTCGAGGAGTTGCTGAGTTTCCCCGGCGGCGTATTCGGCATCGTCTTCAACCTCGACGAAACTGAAATAGGGGTGGTGCTGCTGGGCGATTACGCCCATCTACAGGCCGGCGATTCGGTCGAACGCACCGGTCGGGTAATGGATGTGGCAGTAGGCGAGGCGCTGCTCGGGCGGGTTATCGATCCCCTGGGTCAGCCCCTGGATGGTCTGGGGCCGTTGGCCAGCAGCGCGCGGCTGCCGATCGAGCGGCCGGCGGCGCCGATCATGGACCGGGCGCCGGTCAGCCTGCCGCTGCAGACCGGCCTCAAGGTTATCGATGCGCTGATTCCCATCGGCCGTGGCCAGCGCGAGCTGATTCTCGGCGATCGGCAGACCGGCAAGACCGCCATCGCCCTGGATACCATTCTCAACCAGCACGATCAGAATGTGCTCTGCGTGTATTGCGCCATCGGCCAGCGCGCCTCGGCGGTGGCCAAGGCGGTGGCGATCCTGCGCGAGAAAGGCGCGTTAACCTACACCGTGGTGGTGGTCGCCGAGGGCAACGCGGCGCCCGGCCTGGCCTATGTTGCGCCGTATGCGGCGACCAGCATCGCCGAGTTCTTTATGGAGGCCGGACGCGATGTGCTGATCGTCTACGACGACCTGACCCAGCATGCCCGCGCCTACCGCGAGCTGTCCCTGCTGCTGCGCCGGCCACCGGGGCGCGAGGCGTTTCCCGGCGACATCTTCTATATCCATTCGCGTCTGCTGGAGCGTGCCACCCACCTGAGCGAGGCGCGCGGGGCTGGCTCGCTGACCGCGCTACCGATCATCGAGACCGAAGCCCAGGACATCTCCGCCTATATTCCGACCAATCTGATTTCCATTACCGATGGCCAGATCTACCTGTCGCCGGCGTTGTTCGAACTGGGCGTATTGCCCGCCGTGGATGTCGGCAAGTCGGTGTCACGGGTCGGCGGCAAGGCGCAACGGGCGGCGTATCGCGCGGTGGCGGGCGATCTGAAACTGGCCTATGCGCAGTTCGAAGAGCTGGAGACCTTTGCCCGCTTCGGCGCGCGCCTGGATGCCGACACCCAGCTGGTTATCGAGCACGGCCGGCGGATTCGCGCCTGTCTGAAACAAGCGGAGTTCGCCCCGGTGTCGGTGCCGGCGCAGATCGCCACGTTGCTGGCCCTGAGCAGCGGGCTGTTCGACGACATCGCTCTCAAACAGATGCGCGCGGCTGGCGCGGCGGTCGCCGCCGCGGCGGAGCACTTGCCCGAGGAACTGCGTGAGCGCTTGCAGGCAGCGGGCAAGCTGCGCGACGACGACCGTGAGGCCATTATCGCGGTCACTCGCCAGGCACTGCAGGCCTTTCAGGCCGAAACCGCCGACACTCAGGTAGCGGCCGAGTCGGCTAGCCACGCCGAGAGCGAAGCATGAGCGATACCCCGGCCAGCCTGCGTCGCAGCATCGCCAGTGCCGCCGACCTGCAGTCGGTGGTGCGCTCGATGAAAGCCCTGGCCGGTGCCAGCATCGGCCAATATGAACAATCGGTGCAGGCCCTGGCCGAGTACTACCGCAGCGTCGAACTGGGCCTGAGCCTGTGCCTGCGCCAACCTGAGGCTCAGGCACGCCGGGCCATCGAGCCCAGGTCCGGAGCGAAGGTCGCCATTGGCGCTATCGTGTTTGGCTCCGACCAGGGGCTGGTGGGCCAGTTCAATGAGCAGGTGGCCGCGTTCGCTATCGAGACCCTCGCCGAGATGCCCGGCGATCTGCAGGTCTGGGCGGTGGGCGAGCGTGTGCATGACAGCCTGGAACAGGCCGGTCTGCCGCTCAAGGGGTTGTTCCGGGTGCCCAGTTCGGTCAAGGGTATTGCGCCGCTGGTGGGGCAGATTCAGCTGGACAGCGAAGCGCATGTGACCAGTGAGCTGGCGCGCCTTTATGTGTTTCATAATCGTCCGCAAGCCGGCATCAGCTACGCACCTGTTTGTCAGCGCCTGTTGCCCCTGGACCGGCAATGGCAGCAGAACCTGGCGCAGATTCCCTGGCCCGGTGCCGCACTGCCGGAAATTCTCCACGATGCCCAGCAGACCCTGCGCGCGCTGATTCGCGAATACCTGTTCATTTCACTGTTTCGCGCCTGCGCCGAGTCGCTGGCCAGCGAGAACGCCAGCCGCCTGGCGGCGATGCAGCGGGCGGATAAGAATATCGAGGAGCTGCTGACGCAGCTGCACAGCCGCTTCAACCGCCTGCGCCAGAGCAGCATCGATGCCGAGCTGTTCGAGGTGATCTCCGGGTACGAGTCGCTGACGTCGCACTAGGCTCTGCCCGCTTATTCCAGGTGTTCGGGTTTCACCGCCTCACCGGACTTGAGGTCGAGGCGTTGGCGGATGTCTTCGAACATGGCGTCGTATTTGTGGTGCATTGAAATGATATTCGCCGTTTTCGGTAGGCCGTGTTTCTGCGCAAGGTGGAAGCAATTGCTGGCAAAGTTGCACGCCATGTCCCGGGGTAGTTCGAACTCCTCGGTGAAGGCTGTGCCGTTGATTTCGCCGTGCATGCTGAAGTGCATGGCCTTGCCCGTCGCGGGGTCATTGACCACGTGATACTCGACGTTGATGTCGTAGCCGAAGTCGTTGGGTTGCAAGGGCGCACGGGTGATATGCAGATGGCCGGGTTCGCTCATGGCGAGGCTCCTGTAAGTATGGATATGGGATGTCAGCGGTAATCAATGCCCGGTTGCGCTGTGCTGATCCGGGTGCCGGCCTTGCCTTGAACGATGGCTTCAATATCCGCCAGTGAACCGATCACCGCGACCTTGCCGGTATTGCGGGCGAACTCGCAGGCGGCCTGGACCTTAGGCCCCATGGAGCCGGCGGCAAAGTCGAGTTTGGCCAGTTCGTCCGGGTGGGCGGCGCTGATGGATTGTTGCGTCGCCTGGCCCCAGTCGCTAAACACCGTGCTGACATCGGTGGCGATCACCAGCAGATCGCTCTCCAGCTGTTCGGCCAGCAGCGCCGAGCAGAGGTCCTTGTCGATCACCGCTTCCACGCCCTTGAGCTTGCCGTCTGTGCCGTACAGCGTCGGGATACCGCCACCGCCGGCGCAGATAACGATGCAGCCTTTCTCCAGCAGCCACTTGATCGGGCGGATTTCGAAGATCCGTGTCGGCCGCGGGCTGGCGACCACGCGGCGAAACCGCTCGCCATCGGCGGCGATGCTCCAACCATTTTCGGCGGCCAGACGCTCGGCCTCGGCCTTGCTGTAGACCGGGCCAATCGGCTTGCTCGGGTGTTGAAAGGCCGGGTCGGCCGGGTCGACTTCCACCTGGGTCAGCAGGGTGGCGAAAGGCACCTCGACGGGCAGCAGGTTGCCCAGCTCCTGTTCGATCATGTAGCCGATCATGCCTTCGGTTTCGGCGCCCAGCACATCCAGCGGGTAGGGGTTGAGCGAGGTGTAAGCGGCGGCCTGCAAGGACAGTAGGCCGACCTGGGGGCCATTGCCGTGCGCCACGACCAACTCGATGCCGGGGGCAATTTTGGCCAGCTGTTCGGCGGCGATACGGATATTGATCCGTTGATTGTCCGCCGTCATGGGTTCACCACGGCGAAGGAGGGCGTTACCGCCCAGTGCAACGACGATACGCATAGTGCATGTCCCCTGGAAGGTGATGGCCTTTGCCTGCCTGCCCGCGACTGGCTGGCAGCGTGCGGCGTGGCAGTTAGCCTGCCGCGCCGTTCAGCGACAGCCACGCGGGCGCGTAAGCGGTCAGATATCAGCCAAAGCCGAAACCAGAATGGCCTTGATGGTGTGCATGCGATTTTCCGCCTGATCGAAGGCAATATTGGCCGGCGACTCGAACACCTCTTCGGTGACTTCCACGCCGTTTGCCAGGTTCGGGTGGCGCTCGGCCAGCTCCTTGCCCACTTCGGTTTCGCTGTTATGAAAGGCCGGCAGGCAATGCATGAATTTCACCCGGGGATTGCCCGCGGCTTTCATCATCTGCGCATTCACCTGGTAGGGCAGTAGCTGGGCGATGCGCTGGTCCCAGACCTCCGCGGGTTCGCCCATGGAAACCCAGACATCGGTGTGGATGAAATCGACGCCCTTGACCGCTTCCCCGGGGTCTTCGGTGAGGGTCAGACGACCGCCACTTGCGTCGGCGAAGGCTTGGCATTGGGCGATAAACTCGGCTGCCGGCCAGAGTTGCTTGGGCGCCCCGATGCGCACGTCCATGCCCAGCTTGGCGCCGACCATCAGCAGCGAGTTGCCCATGTTATAGCGGGCATCGCCGAGGTAGGCGTAGCTGATGTCATGCAGCGGTTTGTCGCTGTGCTCGCGCATCGTCAGCACGTCGGCAATCATCTGGGTCGGGTGAAATTCTGCAGTCAGGCCGTTGAACACCGGCACGCCGGCGTACTTGGCCAGCTCCTCGACTATTTCCTGGCCGAAACCACGGTACTCGATGGCGTCGAACATGCGCCCCAGCACGCGGGCGGTGTCCTTCATGCTCTCCTTGTGGCCGATCTGCGAAGAGCCCGGCTCGATCAGGGTGACATGGGCGCCCTGATCATGGGCCGCGACCTCGAAGGCGCAGCGGGTGCGGGTCGAACTCTTTTCGAAGATCAGGGCGATGTTCTTGCGCTTGAGGTGCTGTTGCTCGGTGCCGGTGTACTTGGCGCGTTTCAGATCGCGGGCCAGATCCAGCAGGTAGCGCAGTTCCTGGGGGCTGTGATGCATCAGGCTGAGCAGGTTGCGGTTGTGCAGATTGAACGCCATGACAATTTCCTTTTGAGAAATGGGCGCGGCAGGCCTGGGTAAGGCCTGCCGTGCGTAATTAGTAATCGACAGGGTCGCGGACGATTGGGCAGCTCATGCAATGGCCACCGCCGCGCCCGCGGCCCAGTTCGCTGGCGTCGATGGTGATGACTTCCACCCCGGCCTTGCGCAATTGGGTATTGGTGTAGGTGTTGCGGTCGTAGCCGATCACCACCCCCGGTTCGAGGGCCAGCACATTGTTGCCGTCGTCCCACTGCTCGCGCTCGGCCTCGTAGCTGTCACCGCCGGTTTGTACCGCACGCAGCTTCTTCAGGTTGAGCGATTCGGCCACTACCTCGAGGAAAGGTTTTGCTTCGCGACGGATATCCATACCGCCGGGACGGCTTTCATCCGGGCGGATGCTGAAGGCGACGATCTGCTCGACCACCGATGGGAAGATGGTCACCAGGTCGCGGTCGCAAAAGCTGAATACAGTATCCAGGTGCATGGCCGCCCGCGACTTTGGCAGGCCGGCGACTATCACCCGTTGCACCACGCCTGCCTTGAACAGTGATTGCGCCAACTGACCGATGGCCTGGTGCGAGGTGCGCTCACCCATGCCGAGCAAGACCACGCCGTTGCCGATCGGCATCACGTCGCCGCCTTCGAGGGTGGCAGCGCCGTGGTCGAGATCCGGATCGCCATACCAGTACTGGAAGTCAGCCTTGAGAAAGTCCGGGTGAAATTTGTAAATCGCCGTCATCAGCAGGGTTTCCTGACGCCGCACCGGCCAGTACATCGGGCTCAACACCACCCCGCCGTATATCCAGCAGCTGTTGTCCCGGGTGAACTGAGTGTTCGGTAGCGGCGGCAGGATAAAGCTGGAGGCGCCGAGAAACTCGCTGAACATCTTGGCCAGTTCGCTGCCACCACCAGCGAGCAGGTCGGCGCCGGCGACGCCACCGATCAGGTATTCGGCCAGCTTGCGCGGTTCCTGGCCTTCCAGCCAGCTGCGCAGTTCGTCGTGCAAACCGACCCCCACCTGGTTGACCGAGGTCTTGCGGTCGAGAATCCACTTCCGTGCGTCGGGGTTTTGCACCACCTCGGTGAGCAGGTTATGCATCTCGACCACTTCGATATTGCGTTCACGCATCTTGGTGACGAAGTCGAAGTGGTCGCGCTTGGCCTGATTGACCCAGATCACGTCGTCGAACAACAGCGCGTTGCAGTTGCTCGGAGTCAGGCGCTGATGAGCCAGGCCGGGGGAGCAGACCAGCACCTTGTGCAGCTTGCCGGCTTCGGAATACACCCCGAGTTTTCCAGTACTCATGTCTTGAGTCCTTCTGTTAGAGGCTGAGGAAACCGGCATAGAGGCCATAGGCGGCAATGCCGGCACCGATCAACACGGCCAGGAAGATCATCTGTTCCACGCGGGTAAAAATAGCTTGGCCCTGTTCACGCCTGGCTTTGGCGAAGAACAGCGCGCCCGGTGCATAGAGCAGCGCCGACAGCAGGATGTACTGCACACCGCCGGCATACACCAGCCACACCGCATAGATCACCGCGATCAGGCCGATCAGCAGATCCTTGCGGCGCTCACCGGGCTGGTCCTCGTAGGTCTCGCCGCGTACCGCCAGCAGCACCGCATAGGCGGCGGACCAGAAATACGGCAGCAGGATCATCGAAGTGGCCAGGTACAGCAGCTTGAGGTAGGTGGCGTCGTTGAACAGGGTGATGATCAGAAACAGCTGAATCAGGCCGTTGGACAGCCACAGCGCGTTGACCGGCGCGTGCTTGGTGTTTTCCTTTTTCAGGAAGTTCGGCATGGTGTGATCGCGTGCGCCGACGAACAGGATCTCCGCACACAGCAGGGTCCAGGACAGCAGTGCGCCGAGCAGCGAGATGATCAGGCCGATGCCGATCAGCGCCGCGCCCCAGGGGCCGACCACCTGTTGCAGCACGCCGGCCATGGAGGGGTTCTTCAAACCGGCCAGTTCGGCCTGGCTGAGGATGCCCATGGACAACACGTTGACCATCACCAGCAACAGCAAGACCCCGACGAAACCGATCACCGTGGCCCTGCCGACATCGGCGCGGTTCTCGGCGCGGGCCGAATAAACGCTGGCCCCTTCGATGCCGATAAACACCCAGACGGTGACCAGCATCATGTTGCGCACCTGGTCCATCACGCTGCCCAGTTCCAGGTTGCCCCGTCCCCAGAAATCGGCGGTGAACACCTCGAGCTTGAAGGCGATGGCGGTGATGACGACAAACAGCAGCAACGGCACGATCTTGGCAACGGTGGTCACCAGGTTGATGAAGGCCGCCTCGCGGATGCCGCGCAGCACCAGAAAATGCACGGCCCAGAGCAGCAGCGAGGCGCCGATGATGGCGGGCAAGGTATTGCCTTCACCAAAGATCGGGAAGAAGTAGCCGAGGGTGCTGAATAGCAGGACGAAGTAGCTGACGTTGCCGATCCAGGCGCTGATCCAGTAGCCCCAGGCCGAGGAGAAGCCCATGTAGTCGCCGAAACCGGCCTTGGCGTAGGCGTAGACACCGGCATCCAACTCCGGTTTGCGCACGGCCAGGCTCTGGAAGACGAAGGCCAGGGTCAGCATACCCACGGCGGTGATGGCCCAGCCGATCAGGATGGCCCCGGCGCTGGCGCTGGCCGCCATGTTTTGTGGCAGCGAAAAGATCCCCCCGCCGACCATCGAACCCACCACCAGTGCAACCAGTGCGGCCAACCGGAGTTTTGTGGAAGCCTGGGACATGGTGAATCTCCTTGAGGGTATGGCAATCACCATTGATCCATGGCGGGCCTCGGGTGGTACTGATTCGGATCAAGAGTAGGCGAGGTTGTCAGCCGCTGCCGGCTTTGTCCGGACGATGTCCGGGGTAGGTGGTGACTCTGAGCGCAGTCTGTGGAAACGGCTTCAACCGCGGATGTCGTCTGTGTTTAGACCGGGTTTCGTCGATAAATTCACTGCTGCAAAAATACTGCCCTCATGCCGCATGTAGCCGGGATAGCGGCCAAAAAAAGCCCGGCACTGAGGCCGGGCTGAAGGTACACGGAGTACTTCAAACAGTTGCGGTCAGCTCATCCCCAGCCAGTTCGGCAGGGCCATGGACACGGCCGGGATGTAGGTGATCACCATCAGGAAGCCGAGCAGCAGCATCAGCCAGGGCCAGGCGGCCTTGATCACCGCGGTCAGCGGCATGCCGGTGACCGCCGAGGTGACGAACAGGTTGAGCCCCACCGGTGGGGTGATCAGACCGATCTCCATGTTCACCACCATGATGATGCCCAGATGGATCGGGTCGATGCCCAGCTGCACGGCGATCGGAAACAGGATCGGTGCGAGGATCAGAATGATCGCCGAAGGCTCCATAAAGGCGCCGGCCACCAGCAACACGATGTTCACCACCAGCAGGAACTGCCATGGCTGCAGGCCCATCTCGACCACAATGGCGGTGATCGTCTGGGGGATCTGCTCGGTGGTCAGTACGTGGGCGAAGAGCATGGCGTTGGCGATGATGAACATCAGCATGATGGTCAGCTTGCCGGACTCCAGCAGCACCTTGGGACACTCGCTAACGGTCATGTCCTTGTACACGAACAGGGCGACGAAGCCGGCATAGACTGCCGCCACCGCAGCCGCTTCGGTCGGGGTGAACATGCCGGAGTAAATGCCGCCGAGGATAATCACCATCAGCAGCAGACCCCAGATCGCCTTGCGCGCGGTTCTCAGCAGTTCGCCGAAGCTGGCGCGCGGCAGGGACGGCAGGTCCATCTTGCGCGCGACTATGTAGATCGCCACCATCAGCGCCACGCCGAGCATCAGGCCCGGTACCACGCCGGCCATGAACAGCTTGCCGACCGACTGCTCGGTGGCCGCGGCGTACACCACCATAACGATCGATGGCGGGATCAGGATGCCCAGGGTGCCGGCGTTGCAGACGATGCCGGCGCCGAAGGCCTGTGGGTAACCGGAACGGACCATGCCGGCGATGGCGATCGAGCCGACTGCCGCCACGGTCGCCGGCGAGGAGCCGGACAGTGCGGCGAACAGCATGCAGGCCATCACCGCGGAGATCGCCAGGCCGCCTCGGATATGGCCGACGCAGGCGTTGGCGAAATCGATCAGGCGCTGGGCCACGCCGCCGGTGGTCATGAAGGCGCCGGACAGCAGGAAGAACGGAATCGCCAGCAGGGTGTAGTGCTCGCTGGTCTCGAACAGCTTGATCGCCAGCGAGCGCACCGAGTCGGGGCTGAACAGCATGATGGTGACCGAGCCGGCCAGGCCGAGCGAGGCGGCAACCGGCACGCCGATGAACATCAGCGCGAACAGCAGGATGAAGAGGAACAGGATGGTCATTGCTTGTGGTCCTCGTGCTCGGTCAGCTTCATCGCTTCGGCGGCCTCGTCGGCCAGGCCGAGACCGGTCTGCTGGTTGCGCAGGATGCGCACGAAGATTTCCAGGAAGCGGATGAATACCATGGTGTAACCGAACGGCACGATCATGGTGATGTGCCATTGCTTGATGCCGTAATGACCGAGGTCTTCGGCACCGATATTGGCGGTGAACAGGGTGCTCATCCAGTCGAAGCTGGCCACCGCGATCAGTCCGGCATAGCCCAGGCAGCACAGGCAGGCGATCAGGCCGATGATCCGTTGCACCGGCTTGGCGGCGAGCTTGACCAGGGCGTCGACCCCGATGTGGCCGGCGGTGCGCACGCCGTAGGCCAGGCCGAAGAAGATCAACCAGGCGAACAGCGCCTTGGTCAGGGAGATGCTCCAGGTCATGTCCTGGGCCAGCCCGAGAATGAAGTCGCCGATGGCGAACAGGCTGTCGCTGGCGCCTTCCCAGCGGTCGGCCCAGTTGTAGAACAGGGTGTAGAGGTTGTTGAGGATCACGTAGACGAATGTCACAAGCGTCATGGTCCCCAGCAGGAAGGCGATAAAGGCTTCCTCGAAGTGGTTCCATACGCGCCAAAAGGCGTTCATCGATAACATCTCCAGTGGTGGGGGGAGGGCCAGGGCAGCCTGTTATAGCAATGCCCTGGCGCAAGCGTCCGACAGCGGGACCGGTGGTGCTGCAGTCGCCGCTGTCGGCGGGCTACGCCGCTACGCGGCTAGCCCGCCCTACTGGTTGGCCGCGTCTGCAGCCTTGATCAGGTCGGCACCGATTTCACCTTCGAACTTGGCCCATACCGGCTTCATGGCGTCGCGCCACATGCCGCGCTGCTCAGGGGTCAGGTTGATGATTTCGGTGGTTTTGGCGTCGAGGATGCGCTGCTTGTCGCCTTCGTTCAGCTCGTTGGCCTTCTTGTTCACCTCGGCGGTCACTTCCACGATGATCTTGTCCAGCTCGCCGCGTACGTCTTCCGGCAGGCCGTTCCAGAACTTGGTGTTGGTGATCAGCATGTAGTCGAGCACACCGTGGTTGGATTCGGTGATGTACTTCTGCACTTCATGCATCTTCTGGCTGTAGATGTTCGAGTAGGGGTTCTCGGCACCGTTGACCACACCGGTCTGCAGGCCCTGGTAGACCTCGGCGAAGCTCATCTTGCGCGGGTTGGCACGCACTGCCTTGAACTGCTCTTCCAGTACGGCGGAAGCCTGTACGCGGAACTTCAGGCCACGGGCATCCTTCGGCTCACGCAGCGCCTTGTTCGCCGACAGCTGCTTGAGGCCGTTGTGCCAGTAACCCAGGCCGGTGATGTTCTTGTCTTCCATCGACTTGAGCAGCGCCTGACCTTCCGGGCTTTGCTGGAAACGGTCGAGTGCCGCCATGTCCTTGAACAGGAACGGCAGGTCGAATACCTGGACCTGCTTGGTGTACTGCTCGAACTTGGCCAGGGACGGGGCGATCAGTTGCACGTCGCCGAGCAACAGGGCTTCCATTTCCTTGCCGTCGCCGAACAGCGAGGAGTTGGGGTAGACCTCGACTTTGACCTTGTCGCCCAGACGCTCTTCGGCGAGCTTCTTGAACAGCAACGCACCTTGCCCCTTGGGGGTATGCTCGGCAACGACGTGGGAGAATTTGATCACGATCGGATCGGCCGCTTGGGCCATACCGGCGATGCTCAGCGACAGGGCGCATGCCAGCGCCTTGGCAGTCAGTTTGAACATGGAATGCTTCCTCTTGTTTTGATTATCGCGTCAAGCGCCGCAGCGCAGAAAACGGGCGAACAAGAGCAAGTCTAGGCGGCCTGACGAAAAACGCCGGACGCTGGGCAGCGATTGCCTGGACTTGTGCTTGTTGGATCGCCTGCAGGGACTAGAGCAACCGCCATGCCAGACTGCGGGCCGGTGCCGCGAACAGTCGCGGAAAATCCCCGGTAGAAGGCGCTGGCTCCTTGCGGGAACTGGCTTGAGCGGCGAGCAGATAGCTTCCCGTCAGCGGTTCGACACGCCGCTGCTGCAGGTTATGGCGCGCCGGGGTGGGCGAAAATGGCGGGAATCCGCCATTCAATCGAGGTCATCTGGCGAGCTTCCGCCAGCATCGGCGACGCTCAGACCATGTTTGCGCAATTTATCGTGCAGGGTCTTGCGTGGCACGCCCAGGGCTTCGGCCAGGCTGCGCAGCGAGCCATGGCCGCGACCCAGTTCGGCGGCGATCATGGCGCGCTCGAAGGCTTCGACCTGCTCGCCGAGGTTGCCGCTGGGCGGTACGCCGTTCTGCGGGCCATCCAGGTTCAGCTCCAGGCCGAGATCCAGGCCCAGGTCGAGACCGATGGCGAAGCGTTCCGCGGCATTCTGCAGTTCGCGCACATTGCCCGGCCAGGGGTGGCGCAGGAGCATGGCGCGTTGCCCCGGCTGCAGTTCGCGTACCTGCAGGCCGTGGCGGGTGCTGGCGCCCTCGGCGAAGTGCTGGAACAGCGCGAGGATGTCGTCGCCACGTTCGCGCAGGGGCGGAATGCGCAGCGGGGCGACGTTCAGGCGGTAATACAGGTCGGCGCGGAAGCGGCCCTGGTCGGCGGCCTGGCGCAGGTCTTCCTTGGTCGCGGCGATCACCCGGATATCCAGCGGGATCAACTGGTTGCCGCCGAGGCGCTCGACCACCCGTTCCTGCAGCAGGCGCAGCAGCTTGACCTGCACCTCCAGGCTCATGCTCTCGATTTCATCGAGGAACAGGGTGCCGCCGTTGGCGAACTCGAACTTGCCGATGCGGCGTTTCTGCGCCCCGGTGAAGGCGCCCGGTTCGTGGCCGAACAGTTCGCTTTCCACCACCGACTCGGCCAGGGCGCCGGCGTTGATGGCGACGAAGGGACCGTCGCGGCGATTCGACAGGTCGTGCAGGGCGCGGGCGACCACCTCCTTGCCGGCCCCGGTTTCGCCGAGGATCAGCACGTCGGCGCTGATATTGGCCAGGGCGCCGATCTGCTCGCGCAGGCGCGCCATGGCCGGCGACTGGCCGACCAGACGTGCGCTCAACTGCTGGCGGTCGGCCAGGGCCAGGCGCAGGCAGCGGTTATCCAGGACCAGGCGGCGCAGGGCGAGGGCGCGGCGCACGCTGTCGAGCAGGTCTTCGCTGGCGAAGGGTTTTTCCAGAAAGTCATAGGCACCGGTGCGCATCGCCTGCACCGCC
Source organism: Pseudomonas sp. (assembly GCF_033723075.1). Taxonomy (GTDB): domain Bacteria; phylum Pseudomonadota; class Gammaproteobacteria; order Pseudomonadales; family Pseudomonadaceae; genus Aquipseudomonas. Next base: position 329,820 of record NZ_JAWVXU010000002.1, on the reverse strand, counting down.
AGGGGGACATCGCCATGGCCGGTGATCAGCAGCACCGGCAGGTCCGGGTCCTGCTCGTGCAGCTGTTCGAGCAACTGCATGCCATCGATGCCCGGCATGCGGATATCGCTGACCACCACGCCCGCCCAGTCGCGGCCGATGCGCGCGGCGACACCGCGGGCGTCGGCCAGGCTGACGACCTTCAGGCCGGCCAGGTCGAGGGTCTGGCTCAGGGCCTGGCGCAGGTGCGGGTCGTCGTCGATCAACAGCACCTGGGTGCGTGGGTCGAGGGTGGTCATAGGCAATAGTCCTCGGGCGACTGGGTTTTAACGCCATGTTCTGCGGCGCGCAGGCGCAGGGTCAGCAGGGCGCCGCCGTCGGGGTGATTGGCCAGCAGCAGTTCGCCGCCGAGGGCGCGGATCAGGGTATCGCAAATCGCCAGGCCAAGACCCAGGCCCTGGGCGCTGGTCTTGGTGGTGAAGAAGGGTTCGCGGGCGCGTTGCAGGGCCTCGGCTGTGAAGCCTGGGCCGTTGTCGCGCAGGTGCAGGTCGACGCCCTCGCTGCTGCGTTCGGCGCTGAGCCAGATGCGTCGCGGCGGTGCTTTCTCGCCCAGGGCATCTAGGGCATTGGCCAGCAGGTTGCCGAGCACCTGGCGCAGGCGGGTTTCGCCGGCCTGGACCCAGAGGGTGGCGTCCGGCAGGTCACGGATCAGTTCGACCTCCATGGCCCGGCGGCGTTTGCCCAACAGCGCCAGGGCGTCGTCGAGCGCTGGCTGCAGGGCCACGCTTTCCGGGGCGTGGCGGTCACGGCGGGCGAAGGCGCGCAGGTGGGAAATGATCGAGGCCATGCGTTCGGTCATCTGGCTGATCAGTTTGAGATTGGCGCGGGCGTCTTCGCTGCGCTGGTGGTCGAGCAGCACGCAGGCGTTGTCGGCATAGCTGCGGATCGCCGCCAGCGGCTGGTTGAGCTCGTGGCTGATGCTCGCACTCATGGTGCCCAGGGCCGACAGTTTGCCGGCCTGGACCAGTTCGTCCTGGGCGCGGACCAGCTCCTGCTGGGCGTGTTCGCGCTCCAGCACTTCCTGCTTCAGGCGGCTGTTGAGCAGCTCCAGATCCTGGGTGCGCTCCTGCACGCGCTGCTCCAGCCGTTGTCGCGCATGGGCATCCAGGGCGATGCGTTCGAGGTAATGCCGGCGGCGTTGCATCAGCAGGCCGAGCAGCAGGATAAGCACCAGCAGCGCCGCGCCGCCGATGGCCACAGCGGTGCGCACGGGGCGATCGAGCAGCAGGCGCGGCGCCAGGATGCTCACGGTCCAGTTGATATCGTCGAGGCTGCGGCTCTGCCGTAGCCAGGCCCCAGGCTCGAGGTACAGGGGCGGCGGCGACTGGATGCGGTAAGGCTGGGTAGCGGTGATCGCGACGCGTTCGGCATTGTCCAGCTCGCGGGTGGCATGGAAGCGCCACTCGGCCTGGGAGGTGAGGATCACCACGCCGTAGTTGTCGGTGACCAGCAACTGCTCGGGACGATTGCCCCACAGGGTTTCGGTGTGGTCGAGGTCGACCTTGACCACCAGCACACCAAGGATTTGCGCGCCCTCGCGCACGGCGGCGGCGAAGAAGTAGCCGCGCTTGCCGGACGTGGTGCCGAGGCCGAAGAAGCGCCCGGGGCGGCCCTGCATGGCGTCGCGGAAATAGGGGCGGTAGGAGAAGTTGCGTTCGACGAAGCTGTCCTGCTGATCCCAGTTGGACGCGGCCAGGGTCTTGCCGTCGGGGGCCATCAGGTAGATCACATCGGCCCCGGTCTGCTGCTGCAGATCGGCCAGCAGGTGGTTGGCCCGGTCGCGCAGTTGCCCATCGGCGCTCTGCTGCAACAGCTGGCGCAGGGTCGGCAGCTGGCCGAGGATCGGCGGCAGCACCTCATAGCGGTTCAGGGTGCCCAGCAGGTTGGCGACGTAGAGATCGAGGGTCTGGCGGTTCTGCTCGTCCAGCACGCCGCTGTAATAACGCCCGGCCAGCTGCTGCAGCGGCCAGAGCAGCGGGGTCAGCAGCAGGGCAAGCAACACCAGGCTGCGCCAGCGGAGACGTTTGGGAGTGCGGATGGTCGCGGTCATGGAATCAGGTGCCTGGGTGTCGCAGATAGTATGCATCTTCGAGCTTTAGCAAGGGATGTGCCAGTGGCGCTTGTGCCGGGTGGGCTACACACCAGCCTGCCGCGCTCGGGTATCGGGGGTGATGCGGCTGATGACCCTGGCTGGTCAGCCTGGCGAGTCGCAGTAGATCCTATGTTCATGCGCAAGCTTCGCAGGACGTAGGAGCGGGGGGGACGCCTAGTTCCATGCCCGCGATGCTTTTTGCAGGTATGCCCTATCGCGGCCATGGCCGCTCCTACAAAGCGCGGGACGCGGCAAGTCCGGGATGACGCTCCCGGATTGCGCTGGCGCTTGTTCAGGCTACGGCTTGCTCCGCTCACCGCTGTGCAGGCACTCGAGCAGGGCGCTGTGCCAGTCGCTCAGCTGGACATGCCAGTCGTGTTGCAGGCGCGTGCAGTCGAGCCGCGAGTTGAGCGGACGCCGTGCGGGGGTGGGGTAGGCGCTGGTGGGGATGGGCTGCAGGGTCGCGGTGGCTTTGCCCTGCGCGCGCAGTTGCTCGGCGATCGCGCTGGCAAAGCCGAACCAGGACACCTCGCCCTGCGTGCTGAGGTGATACAGCCCCCAGGGGCCGGCGCGGCCATGGCGCCAGTGCTCGACCAGCTGGCTGGTGGCGCTGGCGATGCTGCCGGCCCAGGTCGGTGCACCGATCTGGTCAGCCACCACGTTCAGGCTGTCGCGTTCCTGCAGCAGGCGTTGCATGGTCAGCAAAAAATTCTTGCCGTGCAGCGAGTAGACCCAGCTGGTGCGCAGGATCAAATGCTCGCCGCCTACCGCCTGGATTGCCTGTTCCCCGGCCAGCTTGCTGCGGCCGTAGACGCCGAGCGGGTTGGGCGCGTCGTCCTCGGCATAGGGCGTTTTTTTTGTGCCGTCGAACACGTAGTCGGTGGAGTAATGGATCAGCGGCGCATCCAGGGCAGCGGCTTCTTCGGCGAGAATGCCGGGCGCCGTGGCGTTGATGGCGAAGACCAGTTGCGCCTCGCTTTCGGCCTGGTCGACTGCGGTATGGGCCGCAGCGTTGACGATCAGATCGGGGCGCAATGTGCGTACCTGCTGGCGAATCTGCTCCGGCTGGCTCAGGTCTAGTTGGGCGCGGCCGCGCACGATCAGCTCGCCTTGTCCGCGCAGGCTCAGTTGCAGCTCGCGACTGACCTGGCCGTGCTCGCCGATCAGCAGGATCTTCATGGGAAAACCTCCGCATCGGCCAGGCTGAGGCCTGCCTGGTCTTTGCCCGACAGCTGCGGTGCACTATCCAGTGGCCAGTCGATGGCCAGGTTCGGGTCGTCCCAGCGGATGCAACGCTCATGGGCCTGCGCATAGTAGTCGGTGGTCTTGTAGAGAACTTCGGCATATTCGCTGAGCACCAGAAAACCGTGGGCGAAGCCTTCCGGCACCCACAGTTGGCGTTTATTTTCGGCAGACAGGTGCACGCCGGTCCACTGGCCAAAGGTCGGCGAGCTGCGGCGAATATCCACCGCCACGTCGTAGACCTCGCCCGCGGTGACCCGCACCAGCTTGCCCTGGGCCTGCTGCAGTTGGTAGTGCAGGCCGCGCAGCACGCCGCGCTGTGAGCGCGAGTGATTATCCTGGACGAACTCGCGGCTCAGGCCGGTGGCCTCGGCGAAGGCGCGGGCGTTGAAGCTCTCGTAGAAGAAACCGCGCTCGTCGCCGAACACCTTTGGCTCGAGGATCAGCACCTCCGGCAGCTTGCTGGCGATCACCTTCATGGGTGCTCCTCCGCCAGCTTGTACAGGTATTGGCCGTAGCCGGTCTTGCCGAAGGTCTGGGCCTGGCTGAGCAGCTGTTGCTTGTTGATCCAGCCATTATTGAAGGCGATCTCTTCCAGGCAGGCGACTTTCAGGCCCTGACGGTGTTCGATGGTCTGCACGTATTGTGAGGCCTCCAGCAGGCTGTCGTGGGTGCCGGTATCGAGCCAGGCGAAGCCGCGACCGAAGCGCTCGACATGCAGGTCGCCGCGCTCGAGGTAGGCGTTGTTGACGTCGGTGATCTCCAGTTCGCCACGTGGTGAGGGTTTGACCGCCTTGGCGATCTCGATCACGTCGTTGTCGTAGAAATACAGGCCGGTGACGGCGTAGCTGGACTTCGGCTTGGCCGGCTTCTCTTCGATGGAGATGGCCCGGCCGCTGGCGTCGAACTCGACCACGCCGAAGCGCTCCGGGTCCTTGACCCAATAGCCGAAAATCGTCGCGCCGCTGGGTTCGGCGGCGGCGCGCAGGAGCTTCTCGGTGAAGTGCTGGCCGTGAAAGATGTTGTCGCCGAGGATCAGGCATACGGGGTCGCTGCCGATGAACGATTCGCCGATCAGAAAGGCCTGGGCCAGGCCTTCCGGTGCCGGCTGTTCGGCGTAGACGAAGCGCACGCCGAACTGGCTGCCGTCACCGAGCATCTTCTGAAAATTAGGCAGATCCACGGGCGTGGAGATAATCAGAATCTCGCGGATGCCGGCGAGCATCAGCACCGAGATCGGGTAGTAGATCATCGGCTTGTCGTAGATCGGCAGCAGCTGCTTCGATACGCCGAGGGTGATCGGGTGCAGACGGCTGCCGGAGCCGCCGGCGAGAATTATTCCTTTCATTGCTTTCATCCCTTCCTTCATCCCTTCCTTCATAAAGAAGCGCCCAGGCGTTCACGTTGATAGCTGCCATCCTGCACGCGGCGGCACCAGTCGAGGTTATCCAGGTACCAGCGTACGGTCTTGCGCAGGCCACTGGCGAAGCTTTCCTCGGGTGTCCAGCCCAGCTCGCGTTCGATCTTGCCGGCGTCGATGGCGTAGCGCAGATCGTGGCCGGGGCGATCCTGGACAAATGCAATCAGCTCTTTGTAGGCGCCAGCCTGTCGCGGCGCCAGCTCATCGAGCAGTGCGCAGATGCTCTCCACCACATGCAGATTGGTCTGCTCGTTGTGCCCGCCAATGTTGTAGGTCTCGCCCACCCGGCCCGCGCTCACCACCTTGAGCAGGGCGCGGGCATGGTCCTCGACATACAGCCAGTCGCGCACCTGCTGGCCGTTGCCGTACACCGGTAACGCTTTGCCATCCAGGGCGTTGAGGATCACCAGCGGAATCAGCTTTTCCGGGAAGTGATAGGGGCCGTAGTTGTTCGAGCAGTTGGTCAGCAGTACCGGCAGGCCATAGGTACGCTGCCAGGCGCGGACCAGATGGTCGGAGGCCGCCTTGCTCGCCGAGTAGGGCGAGCTGGGCGCATAGGGCGTGTTCTCGGTGAATAGCTCATCAACGCCATGCAGATCGCCGTACACCTCGTCGGTGGAAATATGGTGAAAGCGAAAGGCCCGCCTGCGCGCCTCGTCCAGCTGCAGCCAATAGGCGCGAGTGGTTTCCAGCAGGGCGTAGGTGCCGACGATATTGGTCTGGATAAAGGCTGCCGGGCCGTCGATGGAGCGGTCCACGTGGGACTCGGCCGCCAGGTGCATGATCGCGTCCGGCTGGAACTCGGCCAGGGCCCGACTCACCACCGCGCTGTCGCCGATATCGGCCTGCAGGAACTGGTAGCGCGGGTTGTCCGCGACGCTGGTCAGCGACTCGAGGTTGCCGGCGTAGGTCAGCTTGTCGAGGTTGAGGACCTGGTGCTGGGTGTCGTTGATCAGGTGGCGAATCAGCGCCGAGCCGATAAACCCGGCTCCGCCGGTGACCAGAATACGCATGAAATGGGTACCTTCTTACACATGCTTTGAGCTTGCAGCTTAGCTTGTCGGCCGAATGACTCGCCCCTGCAATTACAGGATGTCGCTGCCGCGAGCGGCGTGGGCGGAGATTTTTCGAGCGTTGGGAGCTAGGCCGACCACTAGCGGAGCGTATCTTTCACTGATGCGCGTTCCACTGCATGCTGCAGAAACAAAAAAGGCTCACCTATGGTGAGCCTAAATCGTTGTTTCGTATGGTGCCGGCACCAAGAGTCGAACTCGGGACCTACTGATTACAAGTTAATTATTTTTTCTATGTAAGTCAATTGCTTAATGCTATTTATTTTACGCGAATAGCGTCGTGAAAAAGCCATTTCTTGGGCCTGCTAGCCAGATTTTACGCTGCTGGGATCGGCTGGTCGTGGGGGGCATGCTGCCTCTGCGGGGGCATGCACTTTTCTTGACCGCCGACCGATCGACAGTTTGGTCTTTACGTCATGATGGCGACTGGAAATCAACTATCAAAAGCTGCTGGTTGCGAGTGGCAGAAATCGACCCAGACTGTGCAAAAACTCCCGCTCAATTCTGCGGATCTCGTTGCTATGCGAATTTTGGAGAGGTTTTCGCATCGAGCTTGCGTGGAATTTACGAGAGATCGTCAAATTTGATCATTGATTGATCAGGTCTCGGCGCTCAAAACGTTTTACACAGCCTGGGCCATGAGCGGCCATACAGTGTCTAAGCATTCAGGGACGATTCAGTATGCTCGAACAGCGCCTGTGATTGGCTGTAATACTGGCAGCTCACCTTTGTTCCAAACATTTTCCGTATGGGAGCGTGGCGCGCCCAGATAGAGGCAGTTCACGTTGATTCCGATATTCGAGGCGTGACGTGAGTCGTCGAATATTCGAGTGGTGTTTCGAGTAGGCGCGCCTTCGAGGCTGTAGTTTAATTCAGCTAACCTGTGATTGTGCTCGCACTGATGCCCATCGTTTCTATGAGTCGCTAGGGTTTGTTGCTGGGAATGCCGGGCTCAAGAAGTCGCTTTGACTTTTGGCGCGGGATTGAACAACCGTTTTGAAAGCGCGACTCCAGTCTGGCTGAGGCGTGAGCTCTTCAACCATCTGCCAGGTGCCAGTGCGCAAGATGTAGGTAGGGTCTAGGCCTAGCGCTTAGGTTCTACACGGGGATATTGAGCTGCACACCGTGACCCGCAACGCCCTTCAGGATAGAATCCACGATTTTTGGATTGACACAGTAGGTAGCATTGGCATCGGTGGCAATTTTCGCCTCAGCTGATCTGCGTAGCTGATTCTTGATGCTTTACGACTTGATGTGAGTTGATTTTTGGTGAGTGAGTCCAGCACTCGAGACAAGGCAGCGTCCCCGACCCAGCCAAACAAAAGGGGACTGTCCATCCCATCGGTTACGCTTGCTGAAGCTGACGAGATCCCAGTGGATACCCTCGTGCGATTCGCGCTGCGTGACGGGCGCCGACCACGTCCGATTTACACTGCTCATAAATGGTTTGCGCGACGCCTACCCTCAGTCTTCCGAAGCTTGCTGATCGGTGTCACGAATGCGCCTGGTGCGAATTTTGATGCGCTGTACTATGGGGAGGCAAACCTGAGCGGTGCTACGGTCTTAGATCCTTTCGTAGGTGGTGGGACCTCCGTGTTCGAAGCGTCTCGTCTCGGCGCAACTGCATACGGCTGTGATGTCGATCCAGTAGCGTGTGCGGTGAGCCAACTCGAACTCGATGCAGCCGATATGCCAGATCTGCAGCAGGCCCTTGAGACTCTGAAGAGTCGTGTTGGCGAGCAGGTGGGGGAGTTTCATCGATCTGGGGATGATGTTGTCCTACATCACTTCTGGGTTCAGCATGTGACGTGTGGGTCTTGTGATACTGGATTCGACGCCCATCCCAACTTCATCCTTTCTGATGACGGCAAAACACGATATGCAATCTGCTCGCACTGCAATGAAATTGCGGTGCTTCCCGCAGGGGTCGCGGAGTTTGACTGCGGATGTTGCGGAAAAAATACGGTGTGTGATGCCGGTCCAGGTAAGGGTGGTCGCGCAGTCTGTCCGACATGTGAACATACCGAATCTTTGATCGAGTACGGCCGCCGGGTGGGGGTACCCGAATGGCGACTATTTGCCGTAGAAACCGTTCGCAGAGCTGAGGATCGACGTGTAATTCCGATCCCACAACGGACACTACGCCGGGCTACTGATGAAGACAGGCAGCAATACAGCGCTGCATCCGCAGCTCTTGCCAACGGCTTGTCGGATGGACTCCTTGAGCTGCCCATGGATGTCATTGAGGCGGACGGCTGGTCTGACAACCGGCTCGTCTCATATGGTTACCGGCGCTGGGCAGAGTTGTTCAACGACCGCCAGTTGTTGCATCTAGCACTACTGCTGAAAGAGATTCGTGGATTAGAAGAGCCTGTGCGCTCGGCGATTGCGATGGCGTTTAGCGATCACCTCACAACTAACTGCATGATGGCGTCCTACGCCCATGGCTGGCGACGTTTGACGCCTCTCTTCTCAGTCAGGGCGTTCCGTCATATCCAGCGTCCCGTTGAACTCAACCCGTGGATTGAGCGAACAGGTAGAGGCAGCTTCCCTAATACCGTGCGTAAGCTTGGCCAGGCCGCAGCTTACGCACGCTCACCAAAAGAACCGATAGGCGAGGCGGAGTTTATATCTGTTCCTTTGATTCCGGCGAAACGTAAAGGGGCGATCCATCTTGGCAGCGCCCGGTCTCTTGCTTTTCTCGCTGATTCGTCAGTTGACGTGGTCATGACAGATCCTCCGTACTTTGACAACATAGCTTATTCAGAACTGGCGCAATTTTTTGTACCTTGGCTCAAGGCTTTGGGCAGTATCCAGAATCAATCCCGAGCTCAGGTCACCAGTGAAAGCCTAGTGGCGCGCAAGCAGCAGTCTGAAAGCGTGCGAAGATTCATATCTGGTCTTGGACAGGCGTTTCAGGAAATACAGCGAGTACTCCGACCAAAGGGTATCGTCGCATTTAGCTATAGACACACCGATGCGCCTGCGTGGTTAGCGCTTGCCGAGGCGATTGCAGCATCGGATCTTTACGTCACTCGCGTTTTACCCATGCCGGGCGAAGTAGGAATGGGGCTACATGGCCACGGGCATCGTGGTCTGTGGGATGCAATATTTATCTTGCGGCGTGGACGCCGGTCTCTGAATGCCGAGCTTACGGTCACGCCCGCCGACTTGGCTGATGCGGATCAAGCGGTGAATCAGTGGCGTGAGCGATACGGCGAGCTAGCTGTTCCTTTCAATGGAATCGACGCAGTCGCTCTCAGAAGAGCGTTTCTTGTCGGTCGAGCGCTTACCAAAGGGAAGAAGAGCAGTCAGAACGTGCCTACATCCCTTGAGGACGCGTTGCGCTCTTGAAGTAAATTTCGAACTTGGAAAGGAATGCCAGTGCCGTATTTGAGCAAACGTGTTGTCAGCAACTATTTCCGGACTGACTGTCCTCGCCAACTTGCGTTGATGCTTTATCCCCATAACAAGGTATACGAGCCTGAGCGAACCGCGCTCGGCATGCCCCCGAAAGCTGTCGGCAGGACCGGCATCAATGCCCTCACTGAGGAAGGTGGTCGCTGGGAACAGAAAAAACTGCTGGACCTGGAAACGACGTTTGGTGGCTCCGCGGTAATCGGCACTAAAACCAACGGCGATTTCCAAGACCAGAAGCTCATTGAGGTCATGTTAAAAGCGCTGCCTGGTGCTTTCCTCGTGCGTCCCACATTCGGGGTGGGAGAATCATTCAAGAAGGCGATGGGTATCGAAGAGATGATTTCGATGTACGATCTTGCCTTCGGCAAGCTCATCCCTGACCTGATTCAAGTCCTTGCGCCGAAAGATGTCGAGCGCATCGTAGAAGCCGACGGTTCAGTACGTGCCGGTGATGGTCGCATCGGTTTGCGCGTCATCGACATCAAGATGACGGCTGAGCCGAGCGCATCTTATTTTGCGGAGATCACCTACTACTCTTTAGCCTTGGCAGGATGGTTGCGGGATCATGGCTTTGCAGACCGCTATGTCGTTGTCGCCGAGGCAGCAATCTGGCCAGGCTCGCACGATGCAGCTGCCATTGTGCAGTTACAGGCGGCCAAGCGTGATGCCGCCACTGTGCCGACCTTGGACGAGCTGCTTGCCGCACTCGCGCAGGATATCGAAACGCTGGAGATTGACGTTTTCTCGCCTCGGCTCCGATTTTTCTTCAACGTCGAGCTGCGTGGTGCTTTAGCGACGCAGTGGCGCAAGCAGGATTACCATGTCAGCACCGCCTGTAGCGGATGTGAGTATTTGGGGTATAGCTGGAACCCTTCCATTGTTCCCCATCCTGACCACTGCATGCCGCGGGCCGCAGCAGACGGACACCTTAGCTCAATCGCTTTTTTACCTAGAGGGGCACGCCGTGCGCTTGGGGACATAAACCTGCTCGAGGCGAAGTCTCTAGCAACGTTAACCTCCGAAAACACCGCATTCGACTGCCACCCTAAATTGCGAGCCACAAGGACAGTGGTAGCAGGCAGGGCGCAGTCATTGGAAAGCGGAGTCAGCACCATTCCTAGCGGCTCCGGTACCTCTGCTGTTCTTCCCAACTGGTCGGACCTCAGTCTCTATCTCTCTGCCGACTTTGACGTGGGGAGTGGTCTGACGCTCGCCTTCGGCATCGGCGGGTTCTCACGCTTCAACGGGCAGACCGAAAAGGTGGAGGCGCAGGTCTTTGTCAACGACACGCGCAGTCCTGAAACCGAAAAGCGGGAGTTTCTCAACTTTCTCGCGTACCTTCAGAAATCGTTGACCGATGCGACCAAAACAGATGCTGAGGCAACAGTTCAAATCTATATTTGGGACAGGGTCACCTACGAGCACATCATTAGGGTCATTGGGCGCAACCTGCAGCACATTCTTGCTGACAGCAACCTCAAAAAGCTGGCTTGGCTGTTCCCGGCTGAGGAGGTCATCGAGAACTCCAAGCTTCGTTCTGCCAACGCCCCGATTACAATCGTGCGAAATGCTGTCCAGGCCTTGGTCGCCGCGCCCATTCCTCACTATTACTCGCTCCTGCGGCTGGCCCGGGAATTTAGACCGGTCGTGAAACCTGGTGCGAAGCCGTTCGACTTTCTTGTCCCTACCATTTTTGAGGATCCACTGTCGGATCAGGTACCGTCCGAGCGTGCGCACGAGATCTGGACCCGAATGGGCGCTCCCCGCCCCTGGAGCCAGCAAGTTGAGCAGCTACGCTCCACGGTGAAGACGAAACTCCGCGCAACTGCTTCGGTTGTGCAGCGTCTTCAACAGGATTTGAAGGGCGCTCTGCGAAGCCGTTCCCCAAAAATTTCTGAAATCAAGGCGCCGTCGACGCTAAGCGGAGTGAGCGCCGACGGCCAGATCTGGTTCGCCTACGCGCGGCTGAATGCTCAAGTCACCGCACTTGAACACAGCATCTCCATGGCCTCACCGGTTCATGAGCGCGAGGCTCGCTACTTAGCCGCGCGCCTTGAAGTCGAGCTTACTGGTACCGCGCTTAACGAAGCGGCGACAGCTCTGCGTGTCACTCTGCGTCCTGGGGTTAGGATTTACCGTCTAGGTCGCAACTCCCGTGAGGCGAAGTTTGAGCCTGGAGATTTCCTGTGCGCGCTATCGCCGGCAGCGATGGGCGACTTTCATATGAAGAAAGTCCGGGATCTAATCGGTGGCTATCAGTTGCCGTTCGATTTCCCGTACTGGATCGGTCAATACGGATACGGACCTTCACTGACCGGTACCCAGGTCATAGCAATAGATCGCGAAGATCTACTGGTCGCTGTTTCATTCGACGCGCGGGTGGACGCTTTCCTTCGACAAATTGAGCCTACGCTGGATCTCACCAGAGATGTTGTTCTAGACAAGCAGGTGAAGGACTTCCTCACCGGGAAGCTGGAAGTAGCGCTAAAAGCGATCGGTAACCCTCCACTTGCAATCAGCGCCGGAGCAGCCACTGCAAAGGTTATCGGCAAGGCCGCTCCGAAAACAGTGAGCAAACATACCCCTGTGGCAGAAGTGTTGTGGGACACCGAGGTGCTCTCTCAAACGCCTACAGATCGAGACTTCATTGCGATCCGCGCCCTGCTAGAAGCGAACGGGGTCGAGCTGAATGATAGCCAGTGGATGGCACTTCAGGAGGCAGTGGAGAAGCGACTCACTTTAATCTGGGGCCCCCCTGGAACGGGCAAGTCACAGACGCTTCGAGCCATTTTGCTAGGTTTGGTACTGAATGCGCACTCGAGCGGTAGGCCTGTCCGGATTTTGGTGACTAGCAATACCTATGACGCCACTGATAACGTCGTACTTCGGACGTTCGAGCAAATCCACAAGCTTGGCAACACAGTCACAGGGGAAGTGCGTCTGGCTCGGCTCCGCTCAGACTCGAAGGAAGATGCCCCAGGGCTGTCATCGGACATTAATCTGCCCAATGATCCCAAGTCGCCCGAGATCTTGGCCTTGCATGAACTGCTCGTTTCCGCAGCTAGCAGCGTCATTGTATCGGCCCCCCCGCAACAGGTAACCAGATTCGCAAATGTCAAGAAAAATGCTGCCGAACCCCTGTTTGACGTCGTTCTGATTGACGAAGCATCGCAGATGGATATGGCAAGCGCGGTTCTAGCGCTTGCGCCGATCGCGGCTGGCGGATCGACGATCATCGTCGGCGATCCGAAACAACTTCCTCCAATTCAACAGGTTGAAGCTCCGGTCGGTCTTGAGTTTTTGGTAGGGTCGGTATACGACTTCCTGGCTGAGCATCGCAAAATCTTGCCGAGAAGCCTGCTCAGAAATTATCGATCCAACGCCACCATCGTCAATCTGAGCCGCTTCGCCGGCTATCCGTCGGAGCTTTCGCCACACTTCCCCGACCTGCGAATCGCAACGGACATTCAATTGCCGTCGACCTGTCCATCGGACTGGCCGCTTCACCTCGCGTTCAGCCAGGAGCTCGCCATGCTCTTGGACCCTTCCCAACCGATCTCCGCATTTCTTTATCCGGAGGGCCGTAGTAGCCAGTGGAATGACTTCGAAGCGCAAACTGTTGCTGCATTGATGTGGTTATTGCGCCGCCATCTGAATAGCAATTTAAAGAACGATCCCGAAGCCAGCTCTAGTGGATTACACAATGCAGAAAGCTTCTGGAAAAAAGGCGTCGGTGTGGTTACACCACATCGAGCTCACAAAGCACTGGTGGTCTCGAAACTGCAGGCCATCTTTGAGCCTCTAGGGGACGACGCTCAGTTGATTCGTGACGCCGTGAACACTGTGGAGCGCTTCCAGGGGCAACAGCGCGATGTGATCATCGCGACTTATGCTCTGGGAGATCCCGATGCGATCGCAGACGAAGATGAGTTTCTATTGTCACTCAATCGATTCAACGTCATGTCATCCCGCCCGCGGGCAAAACTGATTGTTCTCGCCAGCCAGGAAGTGATCAACCATTTGCCTGGGGACATCCAGGTAATGCGAGACTCACGTCTACTCAAGTATTTTGCCGAAACGTATCTGGATCGGCGTGCCGAAATGACTTTGCCCTTTCTTGAAGGTGGAAAGCTGGCGACCCGTCCCGGGTCCTATCGGTATAGGCAGGTGGAGTAAACGTCGAGATTTCCTGCCTTCCCCCTCTGAACAGCGTTGAGCGCTGCCACAGGGGGGGGAGGTGCCACAGTGTCCAAGCGTGTTTCGTGTTATTGACGCTAAGTTCGGCCTGGATTAACTAACGAGGCTGTAGAAAAACGGCGGTTGCAGGAGCTGAGTGCAACACGGTTATTGAATTGAAGCTGGAGCATCATGCCGCATAGCGATAGCCTCCTGCATTACCTCGCCCATGACTTCGATTGGGCACTTGAAGTCGAAGCGCTTACGCGGACGCATATTCAGTTGCAAGGCAATGGCATCCAACTGTTCTTGGCTGTGTCCCGACAAATCCGTGCCCTTGGGCAGGTACTGACGGATCAGACCGTTGATGTTTTCGTTGCTGCCGCGCTGCCAAGGCTGTGCGGGTCGCAGAAGTAGATCGCTATGCCGGTTTTCTGGGTGATCTCGGCGTGTCGCGCCATCTCCCGGCCCTGGTCGTAGGTCATGCTCTTGCGCATCGCCAGCGGCATACCATTGAGCGCTGCACTGAAGCCCTCCATCGCCGAGGTTGCCGTCGCGTCATTCATCTTCACCAGCATCAGGTAGCCACTAGTGCGCTCCACCAACGTGCCTACAGACGAGGCGTTGGCCTTACCCTTGATCAGGTCGCCTTCCCGATGCCCCGGCATCAGCCGGTCTTCGATCTCCGGCGGGCGCACATGAATGCTGACCATCTCGGGGATCTGGCCGCGCCTATCTACGCCGCCAGAGCGCGGCCGGCGCGTCGTCTTGCTTTGGCGCAGGCAGATGATCAGCTCCTTACGCAGCTCGCCGACCGGCAAGGCATAGATCGCGTTATAGATCGTCTCGCGACAGACGTAGGCATCTCTGAGGCTGGGAATGTTCATGCTGCGCAGCTTGCCGGCAATCTGCTCGGGAGACAAACGCTCACGCAGCATATGGGCCACCAACTCGAAGCGCTCGCTACCCGGCAACAGCTTTCGCATCGGTCGACAAACCTGGCGGCGGGCCTGCATCTGCTGCTGGGCCACAAGCGGTCATCCAGCGGCGCAGCACGCTATCTCGCTAAACGGCGGCGCTTCGTTAGAAGTGCCAAGGCCAGCCCGCACAGTGCTCGGTGTCGCCGTAGCCGAATCGATCGCTCTAACCCAGTTTGAAGCTGTCTGCAGGGCCAGCTGCAGCCCTAGAAACCTGAATTTAGGGCATTTTTTCATCTTAAAGAGGCACCGCTAGCCCCGTAAGCACTAGCATTTGTGAGGAGGCAAAACCGTCTGTCAGTCTGATAAGACAAGGGAGTCAGATGTGATAACGTTCGCGCCGCTAAACCACTTGCTCGGTCATTGACAGCTTGGTGTTTTCCGGTAGGCTGACGCCGCAGCGACTGCCTACCGGAAAACACCAAGCTAGATTAAAGCGAAGTGACCTCAACCCTTCCTGTATGGTCTACTCTGTGTTTACGTCGCTATCGCACAGTAGCTAGCAGGTGAGCACTTTTATTAAGGATAATTCGCCGATGAGAACTGAAGAACGCGGTGAAACGCTTGTGGCAAAGGTCGTTCGCGGTGAGGAGCCTCGCAGCTCTGTGATCTTTTCGGACGCATTCGCTGAACGCAGAAAGCAAAAAGAACACCAACACGCGATCACACAAATTGCGGCGCGCGCCAAGAAACTCGAGTGGTAGTTTTAAAAAATGGCAACAGGGACAGTTAAGAGCTTTCCTCAAAAAGGAACAGCGGAAAAAAATCACGTCGATAGCGACCAAGATTTAAAAGAAAAGATCAAGTCTCGCCGCACCAATGAACTTGTAATTGGTGTCTGCGGTGCCGTCGGTTGCAATCTGCAAGATGTTGTTTCCGAGCTGAAAGACCAGTTTGGTGCATTTTCTTACGAAGTTACCATCGTCAAAGTAAGTAGCCTGATCAAAGAGTTTGCAGCAAAGCACGACGATCTCTCGAAGATTGGTCCGGACATTGGATCGATCGAGTGCCTAGATTTCTTTTCGCGCTACACTGCGCTCCAAGATCTTGGCAATGCCATTCGTGATAAATTCACGGATGACACATTGGCCATCCAGGCCATCAAATTTATCTCTACCGACCGTCAGGTGAAGATGAACGCAAGTGGGGATGCAATCCCGCCTCGCGCTGTTTATATCGTCGATCAACTCAAACACCCGGCAGAGGTAGAGCTGTTCCGTCTGACCTATCGGAATGCATTTTTCCTCGTAGGCGTGATGAGCCCACAGAATGCTCGTTTGGAGTACCTGCAGGCGGAAGGTTTGAGCCCTGTTGATGCGCAGAACCTAGTCGAGCGCGATCGGAAGGATAACGTAACTCACGGACAGCAGCTGGAAAAGACGATCCACAAGTCTGACTTTTTCGTCAAACACAGTTTGAAGAACTCCGGCAACATCACCAAGCCCTGCAAGAGGTTTGTTGGCCTCGTTCATGGTGAAAATGGGATTACTCCTACCCGTGACGAGGCAGGCATGTACGCTGCCTACGCGGCCTCATTAAAGTCAGCATGCCTCAGCCGTCAAGTCGGTGCCGCGATTGCTAATGCCTCGGGTGATGTAATCTCTGTCGGTTGGAATGATGTTCCGGCTGGCGGAGGCGGTCTCTACAACGAAGATTCCGAAAATGACCAGCGCTGTGTTGTGCACGGTAAGAAGTGCTACAACGATGACACCAAGCAACGTCTAGCCAAGGATATCGTGGCTATTCTTTCCAAGGTAAAGAAAAGCGACGCTAGCGCAAAGCGTAGTGGTCCAGAGGCGGAAGAGGCTTCGCCTGCACTCATCCCGGCCAAAGTGGTTGGAGGCGGTGAGGGGAGAGCCCTCCTGAGCTCGGCGGATGCATCCCAGTTGGCCCGTCAAATCTTGGAAATCACTGCGCTGGGGTCGATTATCGAATATTCTCGAGCCATCCATGCGGAAATGGAAGCGATCCTGAATATCGCTCGAAGTGGAAAAACCTCCACTCTCGGGTCGGTAATGTATACAACCACCTATCCGTGCCACAACTGCGCTCGACATATCATTGCATCCGGGATATCCCGCGTGGTTTACATCGAACCATATGAGAAAAGCCTTGCAATGAAATTGCACTCGGATGCGATTTCGGTAGACGAGTTTTCCACCGGGAAAGTTCTATTTGAGAATTTCCAGGGCGTTTCCCCTACTCGCTACACAACCTTGTTCGCATTCAGTCATCGTCGCAAGGACAATACGGGGCAAGCTGTACGTATTGTTGGGAAGGATGCTTCGCTCATTTCCCACGAGTACCTGGACTCTTACCTAGATGTAGAGAGCAAGGTGGCCCTTAAAGGCTTTGAAGACAGTGGCGAAGCCCCTGTTGTGGATCAATGATTCTGGACACCTCGATAGGGCGTTAAGCCTATTCCAGTTCTGCCACCAGTGTTTTGATCAACGCTACGCTCAAGCCAACTGCCAGCAGACGCACTTACGAAAGCAATAATCAACTCTCAAACACCTTAGCCATCTCCGGCTGGATCAACAACAGGGATGCTCAGATCGTAGACGTCGAGCATGCCCTGGCTACGGTGGCCGGAAGCCTCCTGCTTGTCGGCGCGGGTGCCTTCCGTATCAGTGATCCCCCTTCGTTTGAAGTCATGAAGACCAAAGCGTTGCTCGACGGTCATGACTCCGTTCTCGATTGCCTGGGTTACCAGGCGCTGCCAGGCGGTGTCCAGACTCGACTTCTGCAGTGCGCCGCCGTGGGCTGCCACGATGAGCCTGCGTTGCTCGGGCAGGGTTGGAACCGGCATCTTCTTCTTCGCCCAAATCGCGGCACGTACCTGCTTGGCTGCTTCCCATGCTGCCCGCAAGCGCGGTGACCAACGCACGATATTGTCTCGGCTACCTTTCCGGCGGTTGGTGAGCACGCCCGCTGTGGTTTCGTTAGCGTCGGTTAGGGTCACCGTCTCGATACCACGCAGGCGACACAGGTAGCTGATTTCCATGACGTACCAGAGATAGGGCGCGCACGCTCCTTTCTGTCCGCGTGTCAGCTTGCCTTGCTGTTGAGCGAGATGGATAAGCTCCGCCATAACAGCTGGCTCTGGGAGGCGGCGCTGCTTGCGCTCTTTTGGCGCTTCGATGCCCTGTGCAGGATTTGTTTCCACATAGCCACGGTTTCGCCCCCACTGCATCAGGAGGCGTAGATAGCGCAGCGCGTGTGCTGCTTTGGATGGCTTACCTTCTTCGGCGATTCGATCTATGACGCGCTGTACCAGCGAAGGTGTGAACTTACGCACGGCCAGATCTCCCAGCGGCTTGCCCAGCTTGGTAGGCATGCTTAGCAGGACATCGCGGGCGTAGCAGTAGCTATCTTGCGTCTTCCTCTCCAGGCTCTTGAACTTCTGGCTTTGATGGTACTGCTCGGCGAGAAAGGCCAGGCTGTCGCGGTCTACGCCAGAGCGTTCCTCCATGAGGCGATGTAGTTCGGAAAGCGTGGTTTTTCGACCAGCCAGATTTTTACGGCGCTGTTTACCGCCTTCGTCCAGGTACAAGGTGTACCAAACCCCCGAGCCACGGGCGTCGTAGTAGACCCCTCGTGGTAGGGCGCTCTGGTCAATATGGGGCGGTATGTTCGGGTTGATCTTACGCTTGCGGCCTTTCTGCATTAGACGATCTCCGCATCGTAGTTATCAGAACTGCCCGAACCTATGCCGCCAGCGTGGTTAATCAGGGACAGGGTCGTCCACAGGCCATGCCGCCCATAAAAAAAACGGATTCCCTGCGATTGCAGCGAGCGCTCAATATCAGAGCGACGCTCGTAGCCAGTGAGTACCCGGAGGGACTCAAATGGAACGAGCCCAGGTTGAAGTGGTTGTTGCATGTCAGGTCTAGATGTCGGCATGTGGCGTCTCCTGCTCTGTGGCCGACAACCATTTAATTGCATCATTTCCTGGTTTTGGGGCGTTATCTGACCAGTTTTTTGTAGGTTTAACGGATTTGGGGCGAGTTGCTCCTACATGCCGGTAAAGGGTGGTGCGTGAAACGCCATATCGGTTGGCCACATCCCCGACCTGGATATCTGGATCGCGCAGTAGTGCTCGAATCTCGCGTATCTGCTGCTGATCTAACGCGGGTTTACGTCCACCTTTCCGCCCACGAGCGCGAGCTGCAGCCAGCCCGGCCTTGGTTCGTTCTCGAATCAGGTTGCGCTCGAACTCGGCCAGGGCAGCGAACACATGAAATATCAGTCGGCCGGCCGCACTGGTCGTCTCAATCCGCTCGGTGATTGACTCGAATCCAACTCCTGCGGCCTCCAATTGGCTGACGATGCGCACGAGGTCAGCTAACGACCGGCCCAGCCTATCGAGCCGCCACACAACCAGTGTGTCGGCGCTGCGCAGCGCTTTCAGGCAATGATCAAGTTCGGGCCGGTGCGCTGACTTGCCGCTGATGGTTTCCTCATAGATGTCGCTGCACCCTGCCAGGGAGAGAGCATCTCGCTGGAGGTCGAGATTCTGGTCGTCCGTCGAAACGCGGGCGTATCCAATCCGCTTTCCCATACGAATTCCTTGCATAGATATCGGTACGGAAAACGTGACACGGAAAGGGGGAATCCCAAGCCCGAAATGGGCCTATGGATAGCGGCCACAAAAACGACCGTTTCTGCACCGTTGCCAAAACGGACGACCTTTGGCAATGCAGCAGATTTTTTCTTCTCAGAAAACGAGCCTGTTGCCAAAACGGATGTGGTTTGGATGCGCGTGGATAATGAGCGCAGTAGCCTTGCAAGGCTTACGCACTCGGCGGCCTGCCTTTTCTAAACCTGACCAGAATCTGGTCGAATTAGGTGACATTTCGGATTAGCAAATTGCCACCCTGATGCTTTCAAACAGGAGAGCAACATGGGCCAAATCGAGTTGACGCGGGAGACCGCATTGGATGAGCAGTACGCTCAGATGCACGAGACCGCAATGAACATTGCTGCAGCCTATCTGGTGAGTATCAGTGCCGTAATCCGTAGCCCGGCGACAGAACGGACACTGCATACGCATCTTTTGATCAGCGTGAGAGTTCGCACTCCGGGGTCATGGACGGCAACCTGGTGCAAGAAGGTCTCGGTGCTGGAGACGAGCGAATCGAAACGGACGGTCGCAGGGCTGCGCAAAAATGCCCAGGCACCTTCAGGGCGCTACATCACTAGGGAGTTGCCTAAGGGGAGTCGCGACCGCTATCCGAGTTCCACGTTTCAGGCGCTGCCAGTCGAGGTGCGTGACATAGCGATCCATTACGAGGGACTCCTGGCGAAGTTGCGTCGAGCAGCACATGATAACCGCGCCATGAAAAAGGCTGAGCTCTACTGCAAGGGACGTGGAGCCAAGGCAGTAGCTGAATGCAATGCTGCTCTTGCTGAGCTCAGACAGGTACTGGCCGATCTCGATTCATCAGGCCTGCGTGATCTCCAGCCGCTGACTGATCTGGTCAGCCGGGTGCGAGAGTGCATCTAAGGTGTGATGGTGGAGCCATCAGGCTCCACCGCATTACCCCGAACCCTCCAAAGTCACTACGTACCAGCGCTGCTACAAGCTGCGTAGTGCCCAAGTCGCTCATGCGTAGTACTTCCAAGCAAACAAGACCATCAGATTTGCCGGGAAGCCCCGAAACCTAGGTAGCACGGGACTTCCAGGCCAATTGATGTGAGGTGCGTAGTGCTGCAGTGGGCTGATGCGTAGTGATTTTCCACGATGGCACTTTCTAACGGTTGCTGCGTAGTGGCGTAGCCCAGAAAATACGGGCGTTCCAGGCCTGTTGGCGGGCAAAAACGCAGTACTGCAGGCTGTGGCGAAAATCCGGAAAAACGCGACCTTTATCCTTAGAGATATAAAAGAGAATGAATTTTTCTACTCAAGCGCGCTACGCAGTTTCGCAAAGCGCGGCGCTTTTCTAGAAGTGAAAGCCGCGCTGGATGGGAAGCGGATTACCCCGTGTCGCGCAGCGGATGGTGGCGTTTCTGATCCTGGCCAAGCAGGAGGGGCAAGCATGCGACTCCTACAAACCCTGCCTGCAGCGCCTCAACAATACTCCGCCAGCACCGACTGATTCAGCTCTTCGCGCAGTAGTCGCCAGCTTGGCAGGTGCTGGTCGAGGAGGGCGGTGAAGCGGTCGTTGTGGTGCCGCTCATGAAGATGAGCCAGCTCGTGCACCAGGATGTACTCCAGGCACTGCACGGGCTTCTTGGCCAGCTCCAGGTTGAGCCAGATGCGCCGGGCTTCGATGTTGCAGGTGCCCCACTTGGTTTTCATCCGCTTGATGCCCCAGGCCCGCGCTTCAACCCCCAACTTCGGCTGCCATTTCTCCAGCAGCTCGGGCACCAGGCGTTTCAGCTCGGCGCGGTAGAAGTCCTGTAGCACCTGCTCGCGGCGTTCGGTTGTGGTTTCAGGGCGCACGAACAGATCCAGCGTGGCCTTGCCGCGCAGGGTGATACGCAGGGCACCGGTGGTTTCGTGAACACGCAGGCGATAGCGACGGCCCAGGAAGTAGTGGCTTTCGCCACTCACCATGCGCCGTTCGGATTGCCTGGGCTGGGCCTGAAATTTGGCGCGCTGGCGTTTGATCCAGCGCAGCTTGCCTACCACGGCCAGGCGCACGGCCTCATCGTCCACGGCCAGCGGCGCAGCCACACGCACGCGCCCTCGCGGCGGGTACACGCCCAGGTGCAGGTTCTTGATCGGCTTGCGCACAATCTCCACAGTCAAACCGCTGACCGTGATGGTGCGCGACTCAGTACTCATACTGATGCTTGACCAGTTCCAGCAAGGCCTCCAGCCGCTCGTTGTCTTGCCCGGCCTGGTAGTCGCCCTGAATTTCTGCGGCATCCTTACCCCATTGATCCAGCACCTGCTTGATGGCCAGGCGCACGCGCTTGATCTTCATCGCATTGCTGCGCCAGTCATCCTGCCGGCTATCCAGCACAGCCGCATCCACTGCCAGTGCAAGGCCGGCGTTCTGCCTCAGGTTGTCGTACAGCGCCTTGCGGGCATTGCTGTTGACCGAGCCGGGGTAGCTATTGCTACTGCTGGGATTCTTCGCCTGCTTGGTCAGCTCCACCACCTCAGCCAGGTATTCCTGGTAGCTGATGGCGTCTTCCTTGCGCTTGGCGATCAGCGCATCGAGCAGCGAGGACATGGTTTCGTAGTACTTCGGGTTGATCGGCGACTCGTCGATGATCAACTTGCGCACGTTGTTCTCGATGGTCTCTGCCACGGCCTCCTGGCTTTCGCGAATGCCCTTGGGCAGTGCATCGACCGCAGCAACACCTCGCTCGACGATCAGCTGAATCAGCGACATATCGTCGAAGGCGGAGATCTTCTCGCTATCGTCGGCACGGATGTAAGTGTCGATCAAAAAGCGCATGTCCGGCTCGTAGGCCTTGAGGTCGATATAGTCGCCACTGGCGAGCTTCACCTCGTCACGCACCTTGGCGAAATGATCGACCTCGGCCTGGATCTCGGCGATTTCCTTGGCGCTGTAGCCAGCCTCTTCCAGCTCGTTGGCAATATTGCCAAAGCAACGGATCAGCGCCGAGGTCATCTTGTAGAGATTGAGGCGTTTGGGCTCGTTGGCCTTGAGCTGTTCGGCATTGCCCGAGTCGGTGCCACAGAAAAAGCGCAAGTAGGCCGGCGTATTCTTCGGCTGATCCACCTGCTCACACAGCGCCTTGACAGCCTCGCGGGCCTCTTCGAGATCTTCCTGCGCCTTGCTCAGACGGTCTCCTAATAGACCGGCCACGTCGGCCTTGTCGTAGCCGTCCAGCGCGCCGCTGGTGTAGTCGCCAATCGCGCCTTCCAG
This sequence comes from Pseudomonas sp., assembly GCF_033723075.1. Classification (GTDB taxonomy): domain Bacteria; phylum Pseudomonadota; class Gammaproteobacteria; order Pseudomonadales; family Pseudomonadaceae; genus Aquipseudomonas. The sequence continues at coordinate 307,534 of NZ_JAWVXU010000002.1, read as the reverse complement.
CTGCTTGAACAAGTCCTTGTAGTCGATGATGTAGCCGTACTGCTTGTCCTCGCCATCGAGGCGGTTGACCCGGCAGATGGCCTGGAACAAACCGTGGTCGCGCATCTGCTTGTCGATGTAGAGGTAGGTTGCCGAAGGCGCGTCAAAGCCGGTCAACAGCTTGTCCACCACGATGAGCAGGCGCATTTGCCCCGGCTCCTTGATGAACCGCTGCTTCGCCTCCTTCTCGAAGGTCTCCGGGTCTTTGTCACCCAGCATCTGGCTGTAGATGGCGTACTGACGCAGCTTCTCGGTCAGCCCCTCGCCGGTGGCTTCGCCCTTGATGTCGGCCGGCGATGGTTTGTAGCTGGTAACGATGGCGCACTTGTCACCCATGCCCGCCTTGCTGAACAGCTCGTAGCACTTGCAGGCCTCGAAGATGCTGCTGGTCACCAGCATGGCATTGCCCCGGCCATCAGCCAGGCGCTGCTTGGTCGCCATATCGAGAAGGATGTCGGCGACGATTTTCTCCAGCCGCGACTGGCTCGACAGTACCTTCTGCAAGGTGCCCCAGCGCTGCTTCAGCTGCGCCTTGGCCAGGTCGTTCAGGCCCTTGGTCTTGGCCTCGAACCACTGATCGATCTTCTTCTGTGAAGTAATGTTCTGGTCGATGTCGCGGGCTTCGTAACGCAGGTCGAGCACCACGCCGTCGGCTACGGCTTCGTTGAACTTGTAAGTGTGGATGTAGCCGCCAAACACCTCGATGCTCTTCTGCTTGTCGGCCTTGAGCAGCGGCGTGCCGGTGAAGCCGATAAATACCGTATTGGGCAGAATGGCCTTCATCGCCTTGTGCAGCTCGCCGGACTGGGTGCGGTGGCACTCGTCGACGAACACATAGAGATCGCCCTTGGCGGAAAAGTCTGGCGGCAGGTTCTTGCGCAGCTCCTCGACGTAGCCCTCTACATCGGCATCCTCGCGGGCACCGAACTTGTGGATCAGCGAGCACAGCAGCCAGGGCGACGGTTGGTTGAGCTTGTCGATCAGGTCGGCACCGCTGGTGGTGCGGTAGATCTGCTCGTTGACGCCGGTAAACACCTTCTCGATCTGCTCATCCAGCTCGGTGCGGTCGGTGATGATCAGTACCCGGGAGTCCTGAATGTTTTCCCTAATCCACTTGGTCAGCCAGACCATGGTCAGGGACTTGCCCGAGCCCTGGGTGTGCCAGATGATCCCGCCCTCGCGCCGGCGCAGGAAGCGCTGCGCCTCGCGGATGCCGAAGTACTGGTTATGCCGGCAGAGCTTTTTCACCCCGCTGTCGAACACCACGTAGTCGTGGATCAGCTCCAGAAAGCGTGTTTTGTTGCATACCTGCAACAGGTGCCGATCCAGCAGGTTGTCGGCGGCAGCACCATCCGGGCTGTCTTCCTTCCAGGTCAGGTAATACTTCTCGCCGGTCTGGATGGTGCCGTAGCGCAGGCCCTGGGTATCGTTGCCCGCCATCAGGTACTGCTGGGTGGAGAAGAACGGCTGGATGAACTCGGCTTTCTGGTTATCCAGGTTCTGGCGTATGCCTTGATTAACAGCATTTACGGAGCGCTTGAGCTCCAGCACGCCGAGGGCGATGCCATTCACATAGAGCACGATATCCGGGCGCTTGGTGTGGGCCTTGGCATCTGCCCCCTTGATGGTGACTTCCTCAGCAATGGCGAAATGATTTTTGTCAGCCTGCCTCCAGTTGATCAGCCAGACGGTCTGGGTGTTCTCGCCCACTTCGGGCTTGATCTTCACGCCATAGCGCAGCAGCTCGTACACCGCCTTGTTGCGGTCATACAGGCCCTTGCTGGCGTCATTGGCGGCCTTGTTCAACTCGAAGATGGCCCGGCTGGCCAGATTAGCCTCCACGCCTTGGTCAATCAGCCAGCCGCGCAGCAACTCCGCCTCGATATTGGCGTTGTTCGGGCGCTCGGCCCAGTCGCCTAGGTAGTCGTATCCCAGCTGCTGCTGGAAGAGCTTGACCACGCGTTGTTGGGTCTTCTTCTCGATCTGGCCGACACTGCTCATCAGTCGTTCTTCCTTGCTGCGTCCTGCACCGCACGCCCCTGCGCCGTGAGGCGGTATTTCTGCAGGGGGCTGCGGGGTTTGTCGGGGATGGTCATTTCGATCAGTGCGCTATCCAGCGCTGGGCGCAGGTAGGCATCGCGAAAATGCTTCTCGTCTTTCAGGCCCAGTGCGGCCTGGATTTCGCTGCGGGTTATCTCGCCCCGAACGGCCTCCAACAGCCTTGTGACTTCGGGGGTGACTTCGGGGGTGACTTCAGGGGTGACTTCGGGGGTGACCACCCCGGTGACGGGCACCCACTCAGACTCCGGTCGCCAGGCCAAGGCGCTGAACTGGTTACCCGCTACATCGTCGATCAGCTCGATGCGCGGCCATTCCCGCAGCGCGCGCGGAATACCGCTGCCCAGGCCTCGGTAGGGCAATATCTGCGCGGCATGCTCCGTCAATGTTGGATTGCGCCGATTGGTTTTGCCGTGGCGGATGGCTTCGACGCTCAGGCTGTCGGGAAGATGACCGGGACTGATGATTTCCACCCGGTCGGCGAACAGCAGAATGCGGATCGAGGCGCTGGTGAAATAGTCGCGGTGGATCAACGCATTGACCAGCAGTTCCTCCAGAGCCGTTTCGGGAATCTCCAGCTCGCCCAGCGTATTGAAGCCACGGCCACGCTGCACGTGGTGCAGATTGCGGCGGATAAAGGCAAAGCTGCTCTTGAACTGCTCCAGCAGCGTGCCGCCAATGTCCTCGCTGTCCAGATAACGACTATCGGCCAGACTGGTGCCGGGGAAGGCCACGGCCTTCACCTGAAAGGCCGGTCGCCAGCGCTGCGGTTGCCGGCCAAACAGCATCAAACCGGCCAAGGTCAATTCGCGTCCATCGCCCAACCCCAGGTTCTGCAGCAACTGCTCTGTGGGCAGTCCGGCCAGTTCGCTGCTTTGCCCATAGCGGCGGTTGAAGTAGCTATTGAAGGCCTTATCGTCGAGGTCGGCGATGGACGTACCCGCTACCGGCACCACATCGGCATACACCAGTCCAGCACGTTGAAACAGGCGCTGCAGTTCCTCGCGTGCTGTCACCTGGCGCTTATCGGAGCCGCTCTTGACCCATACCCGGCCCTGCAGATCCATATAGGGCTTGTTCAGGCCATCGGCCACCGTTACCACCATGACCAAGCCCTGGGCGGTCTGCACATTCTCGGTCAACGGATGCACGGGGGGGCGCAGATGCTGGCTGGCGGCATTGCTGAACAGCTGATTCAAGCGCCGCACGGCGGCAGCATCCAGTCCCGTGATGCTGCCGTCATCGGCCACGCCGATGAATATCTCGCCGCCCCCGCTATTGGACATGGCGGCGAGCTCGGCCGCCACACCATCTGGGTTGGTCAGATCGCGCTTGAACTGGTGGCGACTGTCTTCGCCGCGGGCCAGTATCTGTAGCAGTTCGGCTTCGCTCATGGCTGTTTGTCCGTCATATCATCATCGCGGAATAGCGCAATCAGTCCGCAATCCGCTTTGAATTTGTTTCAAAAAGCCGCTCGGTAATGGCTCCCCGGAAAAGCTCCTCGTTGAGGAACTGGAGCAGCTTCTTGGCCGTTGCCTTTTCTGCGGGGAAGACAATGCGATCTTGCCCAGTTGTAAGGTCGATCTGTATGTCGAGATCGTAGCCATTGGAGTGCTGGATAATCTGAGTGACCGTGTATTGATCAAGGATTTCCGAGTCATTGAGTAGCGCGAACCGTTTGCAAAACCATTGGCTTGCGCCTTTGGCCAGCGCATCGACGTTAACAGGGGCAAGCTTTTCGTGAGCCAGAATTGCCTTGATGTCTTCCTCGGTAGCTTCTTTGTAGAAGTCGACAAGGTTGAAAATGGCATTGGCCGCACGGTAGTTCCTGAACAGCAACTTTTGTTGCGCTGGGTAGTAGACGGCTGTCAGTTGATCGTTAAGTGAAAGGGCCGGTGTTTCCGAGCTTTCAAAATTGTTCTTGGTGAAGAACAGGAATTGACCTGGGTTGATGATGTGAGATTTGCTGAAGCTCTGAATCAGCAAAATTTCACTGCCGTCATCCTGCCGCGCGAAGCCAAGGATGGCTTTGATTAGCGAAGGCTCTGCTCCCTGCATATCTATCGGTTCGAGATGGCGAACGCTTCCTGAGTGCTCAGCGGCTACCACCTCAGGAAGTGCGAACTCTTCTAAGCAGAACCGCTCGTGAGCCTCAGGTGCGTAACCGGGGTCGAAATCAATTTCCTGGGCCTCAAGCAGGAAATCATCCAGCTGATCCTGCCATTTCTCAGTAAGCACCGCTTGTAGCTCACCAACCAATGGAATGCGGCGTAAGGTGAGCTGATGGCGTTCCTTCAGCAGAGCGACGAGGTGCAAGTGTTCAAGCATTCGTTATGTCCTTTGCAGATAGATTCCATCGGTCAGCTCAACAACATTGAGCGCTTCGCCTGGGCGGCGGACTATTTTCTTGCTGATCAGCAGGCAGGATGCTCCCGAGTCATCCTTGACCGCATAAAAGTGGTAGCCCAGTAGACCCATGACCGGATTGAAATGAAAGGCACCGGCGTGGGCCACCGTGAAGAAAATGACGGCGAAGATGTAGACGCCTGTAATCCACTCCCCGGTGAAGTCGAGCTTGTCTGTGGCAAGGAATGGCAGCAGGTAGGTGAGTAGAAATACGACGATTTCTTTATCGCTGTTCTCGAACTCCTGCACTGTCAGACGATGCTGCTCTCCCCTCCGGGTAACCAATAACAGCATTAGCCAGCAAATCAGCCCTAAAAGAATTGCAACGGCTAGCCAGGGAGCCCAGTCGCTGTATGGCAGATCCTGGTCAATCTGGTTGACTGCTACAGCCCCAAGAATGGGGGCCATGGATGTAGCGACTAGCAATCCTTTAGCGAACTGATTCAGCATCCCTGTAACCTCTGTCAGGCAAGTCGAATTCGACCGGTTAAGAGTTCCTGCATCATACCCTGCTTGAGCTGGTGGGCCTTGTCGCGGCGGGTTTCGAGGGCAGCGAGTTCGCTGTCCATGTCAGACAGAACAGCGGCTACAGCGTTTTGCTCGTCCAGTAGTGGCGCTTGAAAAGACCGCTCCTTTAGGAACTTGAAGTGGCGGTTGTATCCAGTTGGCTCAACCCCTCGATATTGGAGCTGAAAGGCATGAAAGCGAGTGCTTTGTCCTTCCATTCCATGAAGCACTTGCGTTCCATCAGCGCCAATCAAGAAATCAAAATCGACAAATTTCACGATGCAAGTGTGATCGCCAAAAACTATTACCCCTTCATCGGTATTGCGAAACCGCTTCTCTTCGTTGTCAGAGAAACCGACGATTGAGTCTTTGCCTTGATCCACAATCGGATATTTACCGCTCGCTTGATAATCAGATGTCTGGACTTGATGGGCTTTTGCATTGATTCGTTTAAGAACATGGTTGAATGGCTTCACCTCCCTCTCCCCACTAAACCCCGGCAGGCGGCGTTGGCCGGTGAGGAGTTGTTGCATGGCAGCTTTTTGGATGTCGCGCTTTTTGGCGATCAGTTGATCCAATCCACTGATCAGGACGTCCATTTCCTGAAGACTATCGGCGATCTTTGTTTGCTCGAAAACAGGAGGGAACGGGATTATTAATCCGCGAATTTGCTCTACGTTCATTCTCTTGAACGTAGAGCCAACCATTGCATTATTGATTTGGTTTTGGATGATGCTTGATTGAAACAATGATTGAAGATAGCCGGTGGAACATGCTGGATTTTTCCGGCGCAGCAAGCAAACATCTTGTCCCATGGCAAATGGTGGGTGCCACTCTGCCACCTGAGCAACTTCGCCTACTGTCGCATTTCTACTGAGGATCAAGTCGCCGGGCAAGGGCTTCCTCCCGCCCTCTGTAAGTAGAGAGTAGTAATGTGCAGATGTAAACTTTGGCGAGGATAGATCTACAAACCTCTCTTGGACTTCTCGAATGCTGACCAGGGGGTATCCGGAGCCAAAGAATTCTGCAGTTACATGCTTGCAGTCCAAAATGTTCCAGAACTGTTCCAAGGGGCCGTAATCCCAACTATCTGGGATGAGCCCAAGCTCTGTTTGTTTGTATCCAAGATTAGCGGCAACATTCATACCGCAAACCCCATCTTCACCAGGTGCTCACTGACCCTGGCCGCCAGTGTTTCCACCTCGGCATTAAGTACCGGCAGCGGCGTGGCATAGCGCTCGGACAATTGGCGGATACGGCCACTGAGGGCCTGGGACACGCGATCCAGTTCGGTCTGCACATCGGCCTCAAGGGTGGCCAGCCATTTGTCGTCTACCACCAGAGTTTTCAGATCGGCTTCGCTTAGCTGGGCATAGTGGGCCTGCACCTTGGCATCCAGCGCTTTTTGCGCGGCTTTGACCTTTTTGCTGGCCTCGGCCTCGCGCTCGATCAGCGCCAGGCAGTGCTCCAGCGCCTGACGCTCCTCATCGACATCCAGATCGTGCCTGATGGCCTTGAGGCGTGCTTTCACGCTGGCGGCGGTGAGCTTGCCCTTGTCGGTCTTGCCGTCAGCCAGCGGGCCGTCTTCACTGCCCTGTTCCTCGTCCAGCTCTTCCAGTTCGCGGCTGATGGCATCGCGCTTGGTTTCCAACTCAGCGATGGCGGCAGCCTCTGCCGCGTAATAGCGGCACACGATCAGCTCCGGCGGCAGCAGGTCGGTATTCGGTTCCCCCTTGGCCGGGCCGCTGGCGATCAGCGCCGGCCAGCCGTCGATCACCAGTTGGTACACGTCATCCTGCAGGGTGGCGTACCAGTAGTCCTGCAGGTGCTGGTAAACGTCGTAGGCGTCCAACAGCGGGGCGGCCTCGGAGCGGTGCAGCAGGTCTTCGGCCAGGGTATTGAGCAGTGCCTTGGGCCGGTCGCCGATGGCGATACCTTGCAGGCGTGGACGATGCTCGTTGCGCCAAGCGTCGAACAGACCGCTGATAGTCTGGTTAAAGGCGGTGAACTCGGGGTGGGCAAAGATGCTGGGCTTGATTTCGGCCTGCGGCACCTTGAGTTGCAGGTAGCCTGGGCGCTGCGGGGCGAACAGTGCGCCGCGCAGGTTGGGCATCACGTCCCAATAGGCTTGCAGGGCATCCACATCGCGCTCGGGGATGCCGCCGTGCAGGTGTGCGTCGATGTCTTGCAGGTCTTCCGTTTCGCTGGTGTCGATATAGCGCGGGATATTCAGGTTGAAATCGTTGGCCTCGATTTCGGCCAGCGGCACCAGTCGCGAGAATTTCGGCAGCTCGTGTTGCTGGGTGCAGGCATCGACGATCTTGTGGATGTCCTGCTCGCGTAGGCGGTTCTTATTGCCGTCCTTGATAAAGCCCTTGCTGGCGTCGATCAGGAACAGGCCCTTGCGCCCCGCACTGCCGGCCTTGTCCAGAATGATGATACAGGCGGGAATACCGGTGCCGAAGAACAGGTTGGCAGGCAGGCCGATGATGCCCTTGATGTAGCCCTGCTGGAGGATGCGCTTGCGGATCACACCTTCGGCACCGCCACGGAACAACACTCCGTGGGGCAGAATCACCGCCGCCTTGCCGGTGCTTTTCAGCGAGGTAAGCATGTGCAGGAGGAAGGCGTAGTCGCCGTTCTTGTCCGGCGGGATGCCATAGCTGAAGCGGTTGTACTCATCCTCGGCCGGGTTGAAGCCGTTGCTCCAAGCCTTGGTGGAGAACGGCGGGTTGGCGACGATGAAGTCGAATAGCTTAAGCTTGCCCATAGGGTCTTTGAAATGCGGCGCGGACAGGGTGTTGTCCTTCCAGATTTCCGCCGTCGGGCAGTCGTGCAGGATCATGTTCATCTTGGCCAAGGCGCTGGTGGCGTTGTCCATTTCCTGGCCGTAGATGGCCAGATCCAGCCCGGTGGCGCTCTTGGCTTCGTCGTGGGCTTTGAGCAGCAGCGAGCCTGAGCCACAGGTCGGGTCGTAGATGGTCTGCTTGCTGTCGGTAGCACCAGCCAGGCCGATGACCTGGGCCATGATCCGCGACACTTCGGCCGGGGTGTAGAACTGCCCCTTGCTCTTGCCGGACTCGGTGGCGAAGTGGCGCATCAGGTATTCGTAGGCATCGCCGAGGATGTCGTCGCCCTGGGCGCTGTTGCTACGAAAATCCAGGCCGGGCGAGTTGAAGATGCTGACCAGGTTGGACAGGCGGTCGACCATCTCCTTGCCCTTGCCGAGCTTCTCCTGGTCGTTGAAATCGGCCACGTCGATGACGCCAGTGAGGTTATTGGCCTCGGCCAGGCGGGCGATGATCTGGTTGATCTTGTCGCCGATCTCCTTGTCGCCCTTGAGCGCAATCATGTCGGCGAAGCTGCCGCCTTCGGGGATGTCGATCAGCGAGTTGGGATCGCCGGCGTACTTGTCCGACACGTACTTCACGAACAGCAGTACCAGGACGTAGTCCTTGTACTGCGAGGCATCCATCCCACCACGCAGCTCGTCGCAGGATTTCCACAGGGAGGAATAGAGTTCGGATTTCTTGATGGCCATCGGGCGTACTACCTGGATCAGTCTGGTGGCTCAGGCAGTGCGGCGGCCTGGGAGCTCCCTGCGCGACCTGCCCGAGGTTCCGTTTCGTGGCTGCATTCTCACGGCTGGGGCGGGGCGGTGCAATGGCTGTGCTCTGCTTCGGCGCACGCAGGCTGATCAAGGGGGAATTTTCCTGTGGTGATTCCTGCAGGATTCAGGGTGCTGATGACTCATTCCGGCGACCAGCACGAATGCACCCACACGCCTGGGTATGTCGATTTGGGTTCTCCAAGGCCCGGGGCAAGCTGAAAGCAGACTCAACCAAGGAGCTGCTGATGAACCTGTTTATGCACATCACCCAAGCACTACCGTCCGCTTTGAAGCCGCATCCCCAGGCCTACACCACCATCGTCTACCCCGTTCGAGACCAGGCTGTGGTGGTACACGATGGTTTGAATATTCGCCGTGAACGCCCCTGGTATCAGGTGTCCGAATCGATTCAGGCGGCAGTCAGTGAGCCTGCAGCGGACGAATGGTTTTCTGAATCCAGCCAGGCATGGGACGCCTCTGGCAGCTTCGTCACTACCGACGGTCTTGATTCAATGGCTTTGGCACCTGAGGGGTTTGCTGAGGTTGGCCGCATGCAGATCAATCCGGCCAATGGCATGCCCATGCTGGACGGCTGCATTGATGTGTTGGGCAACCCGATGGGGATGAACATGCTGAGTGATGGCTTGAGCGACTTTGGCTGCAGCTTTTCAGGCGTTGACTGGGGCTTCGATTTTGGCTGATTGCTGGGTTTGCAGAGCATTTTTACGGGAGGAAATGGCCATGTCGGCATTGGGGTTGGGTGTTCTATTCGTGATCAGTTTTACCCTTGGGATTGCCTGGCTGGTTTGGGTGCTGGATGCGCGCATGGCTCGCGGCAGGCTGGCCTGCCAGCTGCCTTTGCCGCTGGATGACCTGGGTTATGCGTATGGCCAGAAACTGCAGTCAGGCCTGCAGCCGCTTATGGTTTTGGCAGGCAGCATGTTGGTGTTTTTTGCCGCGATGGGGGCTGTCATTGTGGGCAAGTTGGCAACAATGCAGTCAGGCGATGCGGCAGCTGTTTTCCAGGCATATCCGCTGCTGCATAGCCTCTGGGGGCTGATCATGGGATTGGGTCCGATCACCTGTGTTGCCATGGCTGTGCCGGGTACTTATTGCATCAAGGCGGGGCTTGGGGCGCATAGGCGCCGATGCTGATGCCATCTGCCATCCGAAATGGCAACAGGTGTACTGGGGCTGCGCGGTTTGTAGCGGTGTCGCACCTCCAGCAAGTGTCTGCGTTGCCAGGGGACAGCCGTTTTGGCAACGAGCCTGGTCGAGCAGCCACACTTCCCGGCGCTGTTCGCTTGGGTTTTCAGGCGCGGGGTTGAGGATAGGCGTGTGAGTCGAACCCCAACCAGGAGGAGTCATGCGCCACTCGACCGTGATTTGCCACAACTGCGGAAAAACCATGGTGCCGCGTACACGGTATAGCCGAGGACTTTTCGGCTATGCCCCAAGTAGCAACCACTGTCCATTTTGCCTAAGCGAGAACTGGGGCGGCAGCGCCCCTGGCTTGGGCATGCGACTCTTCTGGTTGGTAGGTTGGGGGCTGGGGGTGATCGCTGCCATCCTGGTTGGGGCTGCGTTATTCAAACTGCAAGGGTGGGTGGGAATCAGAGATGAATATCCGCTGCTGTCACTGTTGACGCTGGTAGTGGCGGTATATTCCGGATATCGGTTCTATAACTGGTTTGTGGCCTGGGATGATGGGAAATAAAGCTGCCAAAAGCGCATATGGCCGGCCTGGGTCAGCCATATGCGCGAGCAGGTCAGAGCTGGAACTCGATATCGGCACTGAAGAAGTATTTTCTCTCATTGCTGATTTTTACCGCCTCCAGGCCATAGAGGATCACTTGCTCGACCTCTTCCTTGCTGAGGCAGTTGGCGCTTTGAAATTTATCTCGCGCCCAGAATGACAGGCTGAATGCCCTCGCTCCGCGCCCCAGCTCCTCGAAGGCGAGCGGCGCCAGATCAATAGCCTGCCTAGTAACCTGACTGCGCAACTCCTCTGGCAGGGTGGCGTGGCAGTGTGGATGCCATTTGGCGTTGGTGAGGCGGCAGAAAATTAGCGACAGTTTGGTGTTGAGTATTACGCCAGTTTCACCGCGCTGGATTCGAGTCAGCTCACCGTTGGTGCTGACGAGATTAGGCCAAAGCCAACCGGCCTCTGTGAGTGCCGGCAAGTCTGTCTCGGTTATCAGCCCTGTTAGGGGGAGAAATGCCCGATTCTGGAACTCTCGAATCTGGGGGTTCCGCTCGAACTCGGCCAGTAAACGGCTTCCCAGGGCGGGGTTAGTGCGCAGGTAGTCGGCGTCTTCGTCGCTCAGACGGTCGGCGAACTTAGGGGGAATTACCAGTGGGACGCTGGGGCGGGCTTTCTCGGCATGTTCATCGAAAGCTGCGCACTGGTCTGAGTCCTCATGGTTTTGGCTAGGTGTGGATGTCTGCATCGCGTTGGCATTCAAGTTCGCCACGACCTGGGTATCGGTAGCAACCAGATAGTTCTGCTCATCGCCGAACCGGCCAATGGTTACCGAAACGGGACTGAGTTCATCCAGTGCGCCGGGGATAATTTCCTCCGGGCGCTGGAGCTTGACGCAACGGAGTGTTGGGCCCTGGCCATTCTTTAGCAGTACGTGAGGCGCTACATACCAGATCAGCGCGTCATCGTAATCTTTCTCGATTAGTTCGTGCTCAGACATTGCTGCCAGCAGACTGTGATCAGAACGAGGAAATCGGCTGACATTGTGTTGCATGACCTGCTGGATGATTTCGCCAGCACCGTGTCCCCAGGCGAGAAAAACGCCCTCGGTAGTCAGCCATAGTCGTGAGCCAGGGGTGTTGAATGTCCATTTACGTTCATCAATTAGGACACGCATGGCGTTGGTACAAAGCTCGCGTATTGATACGGCTGTGGTGGCCTCATCGACATTGTTGCCGTTGCGCTCGCGGTCAGCCTTAACGGATCGACCATCAGCAACCTTGACGGCTCGCGTCAAAGGCCCAGGCTGGTCAGCTGTGGCATTCAGCAGTGCTTGCCAGATGTCCGGGCCGCCTTCAATGAGCCACTCCCTTATATCAGGCGTCACGAACGTACCGATGAGCACAGTTGTATGAGATAGGTGTTTTTCCGCGCGATCTTTGACCCAGGTGATGAAGTAGCGAGTGATGTTATTAGCTGCTGCCCATTCGTGGATGGTCCTCGTACCCATATGCCATTCCTTGTCACCCTCAAAACTCATCACCCTCATATCTGTCAGTGGCTTGCCGGCATCGTGAAACAGGGCAGCAATGATGCCGGCGACATACCAGCGACGCAGCCGTTTGCTGGCTTCTCCGGGTGTTAGCTCGTGGTCGAATTTGGTCAGCACCATCCAGTCGAGCATGAAGCAGGCGGTTTCAAGGCCGTGGCGCAGAAGGCCGCCAGGGTAGTTGTGGTGATGATGTTGGGATGCCGGGAGTAGGTGCACCAGCTCTGCGTAGGCGATCAGTATTGGCTCCAGATAGCATGTGAACTCTTCAGGCGATAGGCCCGACTGGATTTCAAGCTTATCCATCAGCTTCGTCTGGAATTTGCACATGCAGTACTCGCCAGAGATCAGGCCGTAATACCCCTCGTCGTAGGGCGGATACCGAAGTCCTGCGGGGTTGCCCACAGCTGCCAGCAACTCGGGTGGAATATTTTTATAGGCGGGGTGCTCGAATCTGGGATCGACCAGTGGGGCGAGAAGCTTGCTCCGTTTGGGCTTTTTCGGGGCGAACCAGGTCTTGAGTTTGCCGAGAAAGGGCATATGGCATCTCCATCAGTGGGGTGAGAAACCATGATGGGGATCCGAAAACGCCCTGTGCACGCTAATCCGACCAGATCTTGGTCAGATTAAATTGTCTCGATCCGATGGCTTGGGATTCCTGCACTAGCTCGCAGGCTGTTGAAAGGGCGGCAGCCTTATCGAAAGGCCCCGCAGGCATAGGAGGAAATCATGCAGCCAAATTATTCAGAGGCCAGAGCGCAAGGGCTTAGCTACATCCTGCTAGCCGTTGTGTTGATACTGAGCAGCTACGCACTGTGGTCGCATTGGAGCATCGTAAGCCTGCAGGCTGAGGAGGCTAGACAGCTTGGTTTGGCGGTAAGGAGCGCTCCGGCGCTGCTGGCACTAATTGCTGTGCCACTGCTGTTGTGGGCAATTCAATGCAGCAATCGGCAACTGCTGAGGGTTATCCGTCAACACAGGCTGATCTTTTCACTGGTCGCTGCTGGTGTGTGCGCCATTTTAGGAAGCACGCTTTGGCTGCTGTGGGAAGGTACTTACCAGTGGGGAGTTCAAGATGGTGTTGTGGCCACAATCTTGCTGGTTCCGCTGGTAGTGCTCAGCGTTGGTGCCGTTGGCTACGGCATAGCCGTTCGACTCGATGATAGAGCCGGCTCACGATAGGAGTAGCAGTAGCGTGCCGCCGGCCTGAATGGGAGGGGCGTTGTGCGGCCGAGGGCTGGAATTTTACGTCGAATTTTACGTCTGGCAGAAAAAACAAAGGCCTGCATCGCTGCAAGCCTTTGATTTATATGGTGCCGGCACCAAGAGTCGAACTCGGGACCTACTGATTACAAGTCAGTTGCTCTACCAGCTGAGCTATACCGGCATTTCAGGGGCGCCATTATATCCATTCATCTGGCCGAGTAAAGTCGTCTGCGCATTGTTTATTCTGAATATGTTCAAGCCTTTGCCTGTCTGAAGCCGGCAAGGCGCGGGCGGCGTTCTCGGGCCTGTCTTTTAGGGGCAGGGGGCGTTGTCGAAAATGCCCGCAGCACTTGTTCTGCATCCCCATCCCGGTAGGTCATGCGTGCTGTGGCGAAGGCAGGTTGCAGGCTGTCCTGCAGAAAAAAGCGTGGCGTCGGATCGGTTTTCCTGTCGGAGCGAAGCACATTTCACGTCCTGTCCGGTGTGGGCGCAGGGCTGACACGTGCTGCTAATCGGGTTGTTTATTGCGGGTCTGGCTATTAGCTGCGAAATCCTTATGCACAAGCGGGGCGCATTTGGCGAGAATACACGTTGATTTTGTGAGGTATTTCTCTGTTTCTTATAAGTGCATGTTTTTATAGGCTTTTATGTGTTGTTCAAAAAACGAGCAGGCGTCGCCAGGGCCGATGCCAGAGCCGTTAGGTGAATCTGCTCAGAATCTATCAACACAGTTATCCACAGATAATGTGGGCAACTTGGCTGGGCTCAGCGGCGATCGGCGAGCAGCAGCAGGTTGCGTGGGGTGAGCTGCTGCGAGCAGAAGCTGCCGAGGCGTACGCTGAAGCCCTGCTCTTGCAGGTAGAGCGCGCGGTCGAGTAGCAGCCAGAGTTCCAGGGGGCGGCGGAACAAGCCGCGCAGCAGCTCCAGGTTGCGCACCTGGGCCAGTCGTTGCCAGCCTTGGTTTTGCAGTTGCTGCCAGTCTCTTGACCGGGCGGGTGCGGGCAGTTGTTTCAGGGCGGCGAGGTCTGTGCAGTAGTCGGCGAACTCTTTCGCCAGCCAGGCCGTCGGCAAGGACGGTGTGGGCAGGTACTGGTCGATGCCGCGCAGTTCGCGTTGCAGTACGTCGAATGCCAGGCGCCAGGCCATCGACTGATCGCGTTGGCGACGCACGCGGGCGCCGGCGGTGACGGTTTCGTTGAGTGGCAGGGCCAGGTCATCCAGCGAGAGGCGCAAGGCCGATGCCTGGGCGGTAGCGGAGAGCGCCTGGTTTTCGGGGCTGGCGATGCGGTTGTAGCAGCAGGGCGCTATGGCCAGTTGCGTGCAGCCGGCCGCGCTGGCGAGTTGCATCAGGCGTACATGCAGATCGCCGCAGGCATGCAGGGCGACCGGGGTGTGCTCGCGTTCGAGTTGCGCGCCGGCATCGGCGTCGAGTACGTCCTGCTGCAGATGGCGGGCATTGAGGTGCAGGCGCTGGCTGAGCAGTTGGCCGCTGTGTACCAGTTCGGGGTTGTGTTCCAGGCAGGTCAGGGGGAGCCCGTCATGCGCCAGCATGCGGCCGAGATGGCCTTTGCCGGCGCACCAGTCGAGCCAGTGGCGGGCGGGTTGGTGAAACTGCAGGCAGCCGGCGAAGGCCTGGATCTGTTGCCATTTGCGCCCCGGCACGTCGACCGAGAAACGCGCAGGCAGTGGCGGCAAGGGCTGTGGCGCGAAGGCGCCGACTCGGCTCAGGGCGCTCGCCTGCGCGGCGAGCCCGGTAAAGGGCGCGGGTGCATCGAGCAGGTGCGGTTGGTTGTGGCTGGCCTCGGCCTGTTCCAGGCTGCGCGCTCTGAGCCATTGGGCGAGTTGCGGGTGCTGGCTTTCCCACGGCAGTTGCTGCTGGGTGAATGGCCGCGGGCGCCAGAGCGCCTGGTGTTGCAGGACAAAGGCATCCAGCGCCTGGAAACGCTGGAGCAGGCTGTCGCCGCTGAGGGGGGAGTCGTTCATGCGCGTGTCGTCATGCCTGGGGGCCGCGAGTGCCCCGTCGCGTCAGCGGCCCTGGCAGGCGTCGACCCTGAGCCAGCGTTCCAGCAGCTTGAAGCCGCGCACCAGGATGAAGGCGATCAGCAGGTAGAACATGCCGGCGGCGAAGAAGATTTCCACCGGCAGGTAGGTGCGGGCGATGATGGTGCGGGCCATGCCGGTCAGCTCCAGCAGGGTGACGGTGCTGGCCAGGGAGCTGGCCTTGAGCATCAGGATCACTTCATTGCTGTAGGCGGGCAGGCCGATGCGTGCGGCGCGCGGCAGGACGATATAGACCATGGTCTGCCAGCGGGCCATGCCCAGTGCGCGTGCCGCCTCCACTTCACCCGGCGGTACGGCCTGGATCGCCCCGCGGAGGATCTCGGCGATATAGGCCGCGGTGTGCAGGGTCATGGTCAGGATGGCGCACCAGTAGGCCGAGCGCAGGTAGGGCCAGAGCGGGCCCTCGCGCACGGCTTCGAACTGGGCCAGGCCGTAGTAGACCAGGAACAGCTGCACCAGCAGCGGCGTACCGCGGAAGAAGAAGATATAGCCGTAGGGCAGGGCGCGTACGTACCAGTGCCGGGAGGCGCGGGCGATGCCCATGGGGATGGCCAGGATCAGGCCGGCGACTACCGCGATGGCTACCAGCTCCAGGGTCAGCACGGCGCCTTCGGCCAGGCGGGGCAGCCATTTGATGATTACTTCCCAGTTCATCCCGCGCTCCTGATAAAGCCGCGGCTGGAGCGCTTCTCAAGGAAGTGCAGGCCGATCATGGCGACTATGGTGAGGCCCAGGTAGATAAAGGCCGCCACCAGGAAAAAGGTAAAGGGTTCTTTGCTCGAGGTGACGGCGATCTGCGAGCGGCGCATGATTTCTTCCAGGCCGATCACCGACACCAGGGCGGTGTCCTTCATCAGGATCATGAACAGGTTGCCCAGGCCGGGCAGGGCGATGCGCCACATCTGCGGCAGGATCAGGCGCCAGAAGATCCGCGGTACGGACAGGCCAAGGGCCTGACCGGCTTCGCGATGACCCTTGGGGATGGCGAGTATGGCCCCGCGGAACACCTCGGTGGCATAGGCCCCGAAGCACAGACCCAGGGCGATGGTGCCGGCGGCGAAGGCGCTCAGTTCGAGGCTCTCGATGCCCAGCAGATCGGCCAGGTTGCGCATCAGCTGCACGGTGCCGAAGTAGATCAGCAGCACCCAGAGCAGCTCGGGGATGCCGCGCACTATGGTCGAATAGGTGCCGCCAAGCCATTGCAGCTGCTTGTACGGCGAAGTCTTGGCCAGTGCACCGAGCAGGCCGAGCACCAGACCCAGGGCCAGCGCGCTGAGCGCCAGCTTGATGGTCATCAGGGTGCCGGCGGCCAGGGCCGGGCCGAATCCGTAGAGATCTAAATTCATGGGGGGTCAGATGCCTGCATCGCCCGCGAGGGCGATGCAGGGCAGGCTGCTCAGTAAATGCTGAACGGGAAGTACTTGTCGTTGATCTTCTTGTATGTGCCGTCTTCGATGATAGCTTGCAGCGCGGTATTCAGCTTCTCGCGCAGCGGATCGCCCTTGCGCACGGCGATACCGATCTTGTCGTTGTCGAATACCGGCTCGCCCTTGAACTCGAAGCCCTTGCCGGCATCGCTCTTGAGCCATTCCCAGTTGACGAAGGTGTCCGCCAGCACGCCGTCGACCCGACCCGAGGACAGGTCGAGGTAGGCGTTTTCCTGGGTGTCGTAGAGCTTGATGTCGACGACCCCGTCCAGGTTGTCTTCCAGCCAGGTGCCGGCGATGGTGGCGCGCTGGGCGCCGATTACCTTGCCTTTGAGGCTGGCTTTGTCGGTCTTGAAGTCACTGCCCTTGGGGGCGATGAACTGCAGCTTGTTGGTGTAGTAGGGCTCGGTGAAGTCGACGGCCGCCTGGCGCTCTTCGGTGATCGACATGGAGGCGATCAGGAAGTCGAATTTCTTGGCGTTGAGGGCCGGGATGATGCCGTCCCAGTCGGAGGTGACCACTTCGCACTCGGCTTGCATCTTGGCGCACAGGGCCTGGCCGATTTCCACGTCGAAACCGCCAACCTGGCCGCTGGCGTCGATCAGGTTGAAGGGCGGATAAGCGCCTTCGGTGCCCATCTTGAGTTTGTCAGCAGCGATGGCGCTGGTGCCGAAAGCCAGGGTAGCGGCTGCGGCCAGCAGGATCTTCTTGTATTTCAGCATGCGAGAGTTGCTCCGTGTTTAGCGATTGCTGGACATGAATTGTTTGCAGCGCGCCGAGGTCGGGTTGTCGAACACCTGCTCGGGCGAGCCTTGTTCTTCCACCAGACCCTGATGCAGGAACACCACTTCGCTGGACACCTGACGGGCGAAGCCCATCTCGTGGGTAACCAGCAGCATGGTGCGACCTTCATCGGCCAGCGCACGGATCACATTAAGCACTTCTTGTACCATCTCCGGGTCGAGAGCCGAAGTTGGCTCATCGAACAGGATCACTTTCGGCTGCATGGCCAGGGTGCGGGCGATGGCCGCGCGCTGCTGCTGGCCGCCGGACAGCTGATTCGGGTAGACGTGGCGTTTCTCGCCGATGCCGACCTTGGCCAGCAGCGCCTCGGCCCGCTCGATCGCCTCGGCCTTGCTCAGGCCGAGCACCCGGCGCGGCGCCTCGATGATGTTATCGAGCACGCTCATGTGCGGCCACAGGTTGAAATTCTGAAAGACGAAGCCCAGTTCGCTGCGCAGGCGGTTGATCTGCTTGCCATCGGCGGCGACCAGGTCGCCGTTCTTGCCGGGCTTGAGCTTGAGCTCTTCGCCGGCGACGATGATCTGCCCCTGGTTGGGGTTTTCCAGCAGATTGATACAGCGCAGGAAGGTCGACTTGCCGGAGCCGGATGAGCCGAGAATGGAAATCACGTCGCCATCGCGCGCGGTGAGGGAGATGCCTTTGAGCACCTCGAGGTCGCCAAAGCGTTTGTGCAGGTTGCGGATTTCCAGCGCTGGCGTGGCCTCGGCCATGGGGTGTCCTCTTATTGTTCGGGTGCGCTCAGGCGTTGCGTGGCCTTCCTGGCGAGCCGTCAAGCTAGCATAGCGTTTCGCCAGCCGCCAAGCCGTTTGGTGTGCGTGCAGGGTCTGGCGTGTCGCGGGTGTCGCCTGGCTGCTGCTGACTGTCGCGCAGACGCAAAATGCTCCGGGTGTTTGGCGCCTGTCGTCGAGAGACTTTGCCAGGCTTGCAGGTGCTGCCAGGGCGGTTGCAGGTGTTCTCCGGTGCAGCGAAGGCGCTTGTTGAGGCCTGCGCCGATCGGTTCAGGGCTGTGAAAATATCGAGTGCCGTCGCGAGCGCGACTCCAGGCGCTCACGGCAAGGAGTAGCACTGTGCAGCGCAGCGTTCTGTTCGGCGTGACAACTAGCCTGGTCCGGGGGAGGCATCGACGAGTCATGGTGCGCTGCTTGCAGTGAGGACGCCCTAACCCGCCCTGCGCTGCGGTTGATTGCCGAGATGGTCGCAACAATCGCGTCCGCATCGCCGAATATCCCGTCCAGGCGTCATAAAGCCGCGGGCAATAAAAAACCCCAAGGAAGGCATCTTCGCTTGGGGTTTCTCGGTATTAGTGGTGCCCAGGGACGGAATCGAACCGCCGACACGGGGATTTTCAATCCCCTGCTCTACCGACTGAGCTACCTGGGCCAACGGGGCGCTATTAGACGGATTTGAAGGGTGGGTGTCAAGCGTGAGTTTTAAAAATATTTAGTTATTACGGGCGCTTAGGTGCTGCATCGGTGCCTGGCGTGGTGAGTAGGGTGCGCCGTGCGCACCTGTGTAGGCCGTGAGGCCTTGGTGCGCGCGGCGCACCCTACGGGCCAGCCCGCTGCTGCAGGTGAGTGCTGCGGTGTTATTCGCTGGGCGGCACGTAGCCTTCGGCCTGGGCGTAGTCCTCGCCGGAGAGGAACTTGTCCATCTCGGCCTGGAGGAATTTGCGGTCTTCGGCGTTCATCATGTTCAGGCGGCGTTCGTTGATCAGCAGGGTCTGGTGCTTCTGCCATTCGTCCCAGGCCTGCCTGGAGACGTTGGTGTAGATGTCTTCGCCTTTGGCGCCCGGATAGGGTGGGCGGTCGAGGCCGGGCAGTTCTTTTTTGTGCTTGCGGCACATTACGGTGCGGGTCATGGCTGCTCTCCAGGGTTCTGTTCGGTCGCGAGTGCGTCGGCCGCGCGCTTCAGCAGTTTCTTCACCGGGGCGGCAAGGCCCAGGCGCGGCGGTGTGGCGAGGTTATACCAGAGCCAGTCGGCCTCGGCCACGGCCGGTGGCGCGGCTTCGACGCAGATCAGCCAGGGTTCGATGGCCAGCTGGAAGTGGCTGAAGGTGTGGCTCAGGCCGGCCAGTTGACGGCGCTCGCCCAGGTGCAGGGCGTGGCGGTTGGCGAGCAATTCGAGGCTGGGCAGGTCGTCCAGCTCCGGCAGGCTCCACAAACCGCCCCAGAGGCCGCTGGAGGGCCTGCGGTAGAGCAGGACCTCGCCAGCCCGGCTGGTCAGGATCGGCATCAGGGTGCGTCTCTGCGGCAGCGCCTTGCGCGGCTTGGCGATCGGGTAGCGGATCTCCAGGCCGAGCAGGTGGGCCTGGCAGCCGCTCTGCAGGGGGCAGAGCAGGCAACTGGGTTTGCTGCGGGTGCAGAGGGTGGCGCCGAGGTCCATCATCGCCTGGGTGTAGTGGTTGACCCGCGCCTGCGGGGTCAGGCGTTCGGCCACGTCCCACAGCTGTTTGGCCACTTTCGGCTCGCCGGGGTAGCCCTCCTGGGCCACGTAGCGGGCCAGCACGCGTTTGACGTTGCCGTCGAGGATCGGCGCACGCAGGTCCATGCTCAGGCTGGCGATGGCGCCAGCGGTGGAGCGACCTATGCCGGGTAGCTCGGTGAGCGCGTCGACATCGCGGGGGAACTCGCCGCGGTGCTCGCTCATGACGATCTGTGCGGTCTTCTGCAGGTTGCGCGCGCGGGTGTAGTAACCCAGGCCGGTCCACAGGTGCAGCACTTCGTCTTCCGGCGCCTCGGCCAGGTCTTTTACCGTGGGCAGGGCGGCCATGAAACGGTCGAAGTAGCCGAGCACGGTGCTGACCTGGGTCTGCTGCAGCATGATTTCCGAGACCCAGACCCGGTAGGGGCTGATGCCCTGTTGCCAGGGCAGGTCCTTGCGCCCGTGGCGGTCGTACCAGTCGAGTACCGCGGTGGAGAACTGCTCGGGGCTCATTGCTTGAACAGGCCCTTGAGCGCGTCTTTCAGTTCGGGGCTGACCTTGTCGCCGAGCTTTTCTTCGAGCTTCTGGTTGAGCTTGTCGCCGGCCAGCTTGGCGGCGACCTTGCCCATGCCGTCCTGGTCCAGGCGGCAGGTCTTGCCGCCCATTTCCAGCGGGCCGCGGCAGCGGACCGGCCAGGCGATGCCGACATAACGCTCGTTGACCTGGCAGGCCGGGTCGGGCATTTCGCGCTGGTCGCCGATCAGGGTGATGCCGATGCGATAGTCGAGGCCGAGTACACGCAGGTCCACGTCGCCATTGCCGCCGACGCTGAGGCCGGGGACGCTGGCCTTGAGGTCCGGGTTGTGGGCCACGCCATTGAGGAAACTCAGGTTGCCCTGCAGGGTCTCGAAGGGGGTGTCCTTGGCGCGCGGCTCGCTGCTCAGGGCCTTGCGGTTGAGTGCGGCAATGCCGCGGCAGAGTTGTTGCTCGAGGTTGGCGCCGACCAGCACGCCGTCGTTGAGGGCGAAGTTGGCCGTGCCCTTGAGGCCGTCGACCCAGGCTTTCTGGCTGTTGCCGCTGGTGCTCAGGTCGGCCTGCAGGTCGAGCAGGCCCTTGACCGGCGAGGGCTGCTGCTCGCTCTTGAGGAAGGGCTCCACGCTGATCCGCTGCAGGCGATTTTGCAGGCTCAGCAGTGGGATGGCCGGGCGTACATCGACGGTCGCCTTGAGGTCGAAATCGCCCCTGTCGAGCTTGCCGTGCAGCTCTTCCAGGGTCAGCAGGCCGGCCCGGCTCTTGGCCTTGAGGTTGAAGGCGCTGATGGCTTGCTTTTGATAAGTCAGCTGGTCGAGGCTCAGTGCCAGTTGCAGGTCGAGGCTGCGCAGGCGCTCGATCGGCAGCACTGTGGTGGCGCTCCAGGCGTGCTGGGTGGGCGCCTTGGGCAGTGGTGTGCTGCCGCTCTGGCCGGCGCTGGCGACGCTTTGCTTGACCTCGGCCTGGCGTGCGGCACCGGCATCCTGGCTGTCCTTGCTGGGCTTCGGCAGGTAGCGGTCGAGATCCAGGCTGTCGCCCTTGAGCTGCACGCGCAGGGCCTGCTTGGCGAAGTCGGCGATGCCGATCTGGCCGCTGAAGCTGCTGTCGTCGAGTTTCAGCTTCATTTCTTCCATGGTCAGGCTGGTCGGGCTGCCGCTGAGGCGGGTGACCAGCTCGAACTGGCCGAGGGCCTTGTCATCGTTCAGCGGCGGCAGTGTCTGGCCGATGGTGGCGAGGAACTCGCGCAGATTGACCGGTGCGATGGACAGGCCGCCAGTCAGTTTCGGCGCGCTATTCAGGTCGCGGATTTTCACTTCGCCGAGGGCGCGCAACTGGTTGGCCGAGAGTTTCAGGCTGTTCCATTCGGCGATCTGTGCGGCCAGGTCGACCAGCAGTTGACCCTGCAGGGAGTAGGTCAGGGTCTGACCGTCGAAGGGCTCGCCGGAGGCTTCGCCGGAAATCCTGGCGTCTTCCAGCTGGTAGCGCTTGAGCGTACGGTCGAAGCGCAGCTCGCCTTGCAGTTCGGTGCGCGCCCGCACGACCGGCTGATTGGTGCCGAAGAAGGCGCTGAGTTTGACCGGAATGGCGGCCCCTTCGCGGATCGCCCCGGTGGTCAGCTGAATGCTTTCGGCGCTGAATTGCTGGCCTTTCTGCGCGTCGTGGTAATCAATGCGCGCGCTGTTGACGATCAGGCTGTCGATATCCAGCTTGATCGGCTCGGCGCCCGACGGCGTGCTCGCGGGTTGGTCGGCGGTGGCGGGTGCAGGCGCGGCGCCGGCAACTGTGTTCACGGCCGCGGCGGGTTGCGCCGGGCGGCCGACATCTTCCCAGTTGCCGCGGCCTTTTTCGTCGCGCTGCAGGTTGAGGTTGAGGCCGTCGACGCGGATGTCGCTCATCTGCACTTCGCGGCGCAGCAGCGGCAGCACGCGCACCGACAGGCCGAGCAGGCGCAGGTCGGCAAAGGGCTGGTCGGGGGTGGTGGCGCTGGCCAGGGTGGCGTCGGTCAGTTCGAGGCCGAGCCAGGGGAACAGGCTCCAGCCGATGTCGCCCCTGAGGGTCAGTTCCAGGTTGGCCTTGTCGCGGGCCAACTGGCGAATTTCGTCTTTGTAGTCGTTGGGATCGAACAGGTGGGTGAGGGCAAAGCCCAGGGCCACCAGGATCAGCAACAGCCCGAGAAAAAACAGACCCAGGATTTTGCCGAGCGCTTTCATGGACGATTCCTTGTTTCGGATAACTTGAATTGAGTCGGCGAGTATAGCGCCGACCGTCGGAATAGGCAGGCCGGCGAAAGTTTCGGGTTGTGTGCCGATTTTGCAAGCGGCTTTTACAGGTCGCGGGCTACGCGTTCGGCGATCGCCAGGCTGGCGGTCAGTCCGGGCGACTCGATGCCGAACAGATTGACCAGGCCGGGCAGGCCGTGATCGCTGGCGGTTTGGATAAGGAAGTCGGCGGCGGGTTCCCCGGGACCGGCGAGTTTCGGCCGGATGCCGCTGTAGCCGGGCACCAGACGTGTGCTGTCGAGCTGCGGAAAATAGCGACGGATCGCCTCGGCAAAGGGCTCGCGCAGCTGTTCGTCGACCCGGTAATCGATCTGCTGCAGATACTCGGTGTCCGGGCCGAAGCGCACCTGGCCGCCGAGGTCGAGGGTGGCGTGGATGCCCAGGCCCGAGGTGTTGGCCTCCGGCAGCGGGTAGATCAGGTGCTGGAAGGGCGCGCGGCCGCTGTAGCCGAAGTAGCGGCCGCGGCACAGATGCAGGGCCGGGATCTGCGCGGCCGCCAGGCCCAGGGTGCGCTGCGCCAGTTGTTGGGCGAACAGGCCGCCGGCATTGACCACCCGCTGTGCCTTGAGTTGGAAGGCTTCGCCGGCGCTGCGGCCCGTGACGATCCAGCCGTCGGGGCCGGGTTCGAGCTGCTCGACGCGGGTCTGCAGGACCAGCTGGGCACCCTGGATCTCGGCGGCGGCGAGCAGCGATTGCAGGTAGGCATGGCTGTCGATGATCCCGGTGCTCGGCGACAGCAGCGCCGCGACGCCGCGTACGGCGGGCTCCAGTTCGGCGAGCCGGGTTTGGGCGATAGCTTGCAGGTCATGCACGCCGCAGGCCTGGGCATTGGCGGCCAGCGCCTCCAGCTTGCCGCGTTCGGCCGCGCTGACCGCCACCAGCAGCTTGCCGATCCGCCGGTGCGCCACCCGATGCTTGGCGCACCAGGCATACAGGCGCTCGCGGCCTTCCAGGCACAGCTCGGCTTTCAGCGAGCCGGGGGCGTAGTAGAGGCCGGCGTGGATCACCTCGGAGTTGCGGCTGGAGGTCTGGCTGCCGATCAACTGTTCCGCCTCGACGATCAGGGTGCTGCGCCCAGGGCTTGCCAGGCGTGCGGCGCAGGCCAGGCCGAGGGCGCCGGCGCCGATAATCAGAGTGTCGATACTGTCCATGCTGGCTTCGTGGCCGGGGTTTGGCGGGAGTGGCTGCCGCTCTTCGCGCGAGTCGGCGTCAGGCTGTCGAGCATAGCAAGATCTGCGCGGTGGCTATGAGTGTCACGGCGCTTGCGGTACCGGTGCCGGATTGGGACGGTGGCAGCCGGCCCCAGGCGGCGCGCTTGCTGGACGACGAGGGATCGCCTACCAGTCAGGCGTGCGTCTCGTTGACGGCGGCGCAGGGTAAGGCGTGGTCAATCATGCCGATAGCCTTGCTTGTCGACCACCGCCGGTAGCCGCCCGGGCCCGGGCCCGCCTATAATGACGGCCCTTTCGCACAACGATTCTGTGGAGCTGGTGATGGCCGAACGTACGGCATCCGTCGAGCGCAATACCCTGGAGACCCAGATCAAGGTCTCGATCAACCTGGATGGCACGGGCAAGGCCAAGTTCGCTATTGGCGTGCCGTTCCTCGAGCACATGCTCGATCAGATTGCCCGTCACGGCCTGATCGACCTGGATATCCAGTGCCAGGGCGACCTGCATATCGACGACCACCACACCGTCGAAGACGTCGGCATCACCCTTGGTCAGGCCTTTACCAAGGCCATCGGCGACAAGAAGGGCATGACCCGTTACGGTCATTCCTATGTGCCGCTGGACGAAGCGCTGTCGCGGGTGGTGATCGATTTCTCCGGTCGCCCCGGCCTGCAGATGCACGTGCCCTTCACCCGGGCGGTGGTCGGTGGCTTCGATGTCGACCTGTTCCAGGAGTTTTTCCAGGGCTTCGTCAATCACGCCCTGGTGTCCCTGCACATCGACAACCTGCGCGGGACCAACACCCACCACCAGATCGAGACGGTGTTCAAGGCCTTCGGCCGCGCCCTGCGCATGGCCGTCGAGCTGGACCCGCGGATGGCCGGGCAGATGCCCTCGACCAAGGGCGTTCTCTAAATGCAGACGGTCGCTGTTATCGA
Source organism: Pseudomonas sp. (assembly GCF_033723075.1). Classification (GTDB taxonomy): domain Bacteria; phylum Pseudomonadota; class Gammaproteobacteria; order Pseudomonadales; family Pseudomonadaceae; genus Aquipseudomonas. Next base: position 282,824 of record NZ_JAWVXU010000002.1, on the reverse strand, counting down.
TTACGGCATGGGCAACCTGCACTCGGTGGCCAAGGCGCTGGAGCACGTCGGTGCCGGCCGGGTGCTGGTGACCAGCGATGCCCAGGTGATTCGCGAGGCCGACCGGGTGGTGTTCCCCGGGGTCGGTGCGATCCGCGACTGCATGGCCGAGATCAAGCGCCTGGGCTTCGATGAGCTGGTGCGTGAAGTCAGCGTCGATCGGCCGTTTCTCGGCATCTGCGTCGGCATGCAGGCCTTGCTCGAACGCAGCGAAGAGAACGATGGCATCGATTGCATCGGCCTGTTCCCCGGCCAGGTGCGCTTCTTCGGCAAGAATATGGTCGAGGATGGCGAAAAGCTGAAAGTGCCGCACATGGGCTGGAACGAGGTGGCGCAGTCGGTCAAGCACCCGCTGTGGCATGACATTCCGGACCTGGCGCGCTTCTACTTCGTGCACAGCTACTACATCGAGGCCGGCAAGCCGCAGCAGATGGTCGGTCGCAGCCATTACGGCAAGGACTTCGCCGCGGCGCTGGCCGAGGGCTCGCGCTTCGCCGTGCAGTTCCACCCGGAGAAGAGCCATACCCATGGCCTGCAGTTGCTGCAGAACTTCGTCGCCTGGGACGGGCGCTGGTAGATGAGCAAGGCCAAGCACAAGCCGCCGATCCTCACTCTCACGCCGGAACAGGAGCGTGAGGCGACCAGTGCCCTCAAGCGTTTCATGGAGGAACGCTTCGAGCTGCAGCTGGGTTCGTTCGAGGTCGCGGAGATCCTCGAGCTGTTTACCCGCGAAATTGCGCCGCACTATTACAACCGGGCGATTTTCGATGTGCAGACCGTCCTCAAGGACAGGTTCGAGAGCATCGAAAGTGACCTTTGGGCACTCGAGAAGAGCTGACCCTCACCGAATCCAAAGACTTGAACAGGTTCAACCGATGCTGATTATTCCCGCTATCGATCTGAAAGACGGCGCCTGCGTGCGCCTGCGCCAGGGCCGCATGGAAGACTCCACGGTGTTTTCCGACGACCCGGTGAGCATGGCCGCCAAGTGGGTAGAGGGCGGCTGCCGTCGTCTGCACCTGGTCGACCTGAATGGTGCCTTCGAAGGTCAGCCGGTCAACGGTGAGGTGGTCACCGCCATCGCCAAACGCTACCCGCACTTGCCGATCCAGATCGGCGGCGGCATCCGCTCCCTGGAAACCATCGAGCACTACGTGCGCGCCGGCGTCAGTTACGTGATTATCGGCACCAAGGCGGTGAAAGATCCGCAATTCGTCACCGACGCCTGCAAGGCCTTCCCGGGCAAGGTCATCGTCGGTCTGGATGCGAAGGATGGCTTCGTCGCCACCGACGGCTGGGCCGAGGTCAGCAGCGTGCAAGCGGTCGACCTGGCCCGGCGTTTCGAGGCCGATGGCGTCGCCGCAATCGTCTACACCGACATCGCCAAGGACGGCATGATGCAGGGTTGCAACGTCGAGGCCACCGCGGCCCTGGCAGCTGCCAGCAAGATCCCGGTGATCGCCTCCGGCGGCATCCACAACCTCGGCGATATCGAGAAACTGCTGCTGGCGCGCTCGCCAGGCATCATCGGCGCCATCACTGGCCGGGCGATCTACGAAGGCACCCTGGATGTGGCTGAAGCGCAGGCCTTCTGCGATAACTTCAAGGGCTGACGCGGGCGCGACCTCCACTGTTTTGGTGGTGCGCGTGGCGCACCCTACGGGAATACCTCTATGGCACTGGCAAAACGCATCATCCCCTGTCTCGACGTGGACAACGGCCGCGTGGTCAAGGGCGTCCAGTTCGAGAACATCCGCGATGCCGGCGATCCGGTGGAAATCGCCCGCCGTTACGACGAGCAGGGCGCCGACGAGATCACCTTCCTCGATATCACCGCCAGCGTCGACGGCCGCGACACCACCCTGCATACGGTCGAGCGCATGGCCAGCCAGGTGTTCATTCCATTGACCGTGGGCGGCGGCGTGCGCAGCGTGCAGGACATCCGCAACCTGCTCAATGCCGGTGCGGACAAGGTCTCGATCAACACCGCGGCGGTATTCACCCCGGAGTTCGTTGGCGAGGCGGCCTCGCGCTTTGGTTCGCAGTGCATTGTCGTCGCCATCGACGCGAAGAAAGTCTCCAGGCCCGGTGAAGCTCCGCGCTGGGAAATCTTCACCCATGGCGGGCGCAAGCCAACCGGCCTGGATGCCGTGCTCTGGGCAAAGAAGATGGAAGACCTGGGCGCCGGCGAAATTCTCCTCACCAGCATGGATCAGGACGGGGTGAAGAGCGGTTATGACCTGGGCGTCACTCGTGCCATCAGCGAGATGGTCGGCATTCCGGTGATCGCCTCCGGCGGCGTCGGCAACCTGGAACACCTGGCGGCAGGCATCCTCGAAGGCAAGGCCGATGCGGTGCTGGCCGCGAGCATCTTCCACTTCGGCGAATACACGGTGCCCGAGGCCAAGGCCTATCTGGCCAGTCGCGGCATAGTGGTGCGCTGACAGGTTGTGGAAAAACCTCTCAGGCATGGGTAGTCCGTTCGGAGTGCAGCGACAGCCCGCCAGCTTTTGTACCGCGCCGCTGAACCATCGGTGCACTGCCTGCGGCGAGTGACACCTACGAATCGCCAAGAACGTCGGCCGCGGCGTTGCACTCGATATTTTCACAGCCGCTGATAGTTCGGTGCTGGCGGGCACTGTCGACCCAGGCTGGGAGCGAGTCGACAGCGCCGGCAACCGCACTACGTTAGTGTGTCGGCCGGTTTCTACCGATGCACCGCCCAGGGCAAATACATAAATGCGTCACTCCAGTTCTTCCGTGTGCCGGGTGGGTCGCGTTCAGCGGTACGTGGCTGGGCGTGCAGAACCGGGCTGAGTACGCTGCGTCGTCCTGCCTTCACCAGAATTTCCTGCCTTAGCGGATAAAGACAATGCACATCTATAAACGCCTGCTGTTTGCGCTGGTCGGCACCGTATTTGGGCTGAGCGCTAGCGCTCACGCCGAACTGCTGCCGGACTACCGCGTGGTTCTGCTCACCGAGAACTTCCCACCCTACAACATGGCGATCAATGGCAAGAACTTCGCGCGGGAAGACAATCTGCATGGCATCGCCGTGGATATCGTGCGTGAGATGTTCAAGCGTGCCGGGGTCAACTACAGCATGACCCTGCGCTTCCCCTGGGCGCGCATCTACAAGCTGGCACTGGAGAAGCCGGGTTACGGGGTGTTCGTCACCGCGCGGCTGCCCGAGCGTGAAGCGCTGTTCAAGTGGGTCGGTCCGATCGGGCCGGACGACTGGGTATTGCTGGGGCGGGGCGACAGCACTATCACGCTGGGCAGTCTGGAAGAGGCCAAGCAATACAGCGTCGGTGCCTACAAGGGTGACGCCATCGCCGACCATCTGGAAAAGCAGGGCCTGCAGCCGGTTACCACCTTGCGTGACCAGCTCAACGCCAAGAAGCTCATGGCCGGGCAGATCGACCTCTGGGCCACCGGTGACCCCGCCGGACGTTACCTGGCGAAACAGGCAGGTGTCTCCGGATTGAAAACCATCCTGCGTTTCGACAGCGCCGAGCTGTACCTGGCGCTCAATACGGATGTTCCCGACGAAGTGGTACGGAAGCTGCAAGCTGAATTGGACCAAATGCGCGGCGAAGGTGTGGTCGATGACATCCTCGGCCGCTACCTGTAAAACAGGACCCAGAGGTTGTGAAAATATCGAGCGCCGTAGCGAGACCGTCTCCAGGCGTTCGCAGTCGGCGAGAGCTTTTTCACGAGTTCTCAGCAGTTCGGCCAAGAGCCTGGCTGCCGCTAGCCATAATCATCCATGCGAGCGGGAAGACTAATGTTGAAAATCATAAAAAGCAGTCTGTTGTTCGGCCTTCTCTTCAGTGCCTGCGCGGCCCATGCCGAGTTGCCCTATGGCTATAGGGTGGTGCTGCTGACCGAGAACTTCCCGCCGTTCAATATGGCGGTCGACGACAAGAACTTCGCCCGTGACGACGGCATCGACGGCATCAGTGCCGAGATCGTCCGGGCGATGTTCAAGCGCGCCAAGATCGACTACAGCCTGAGCCTGCGTTTTCCCTGGGATCGGCTGTACCGCCTGACCCTGGACAAGCCCAACTATGGGCTGTTTTCGACTACCCGAACCGCCGAACGTGAACCCTTGTTCAAGTGGGTCGGGCCTTTGGGGGATACCTCATGGGTATTGGTCTCCGCTCCGGATAGCAGCATCAGCGTGGACTCGTTGCAGGAGGCGGCCAAGTACAAGATCGGCGCCTACAAGAACAATGCGGTGACCCAGTCCCTGGAAGGTCAGAACATTCCGTTGGTGATCGCCCTGCGCGACCAGGAGAATGCGCGCAAGCTGGCCAAGGGGCAGATAGATCTGTGGGCCACCGATGATCCTGCCGGGCGTTATATGGCCCGCCAAGAGGGCATCACCGGTCTGCGCGTGGTGCTGAAGATGAATCAGGCCGAGCTGTACCTGGCGCTGAACAAGGACACCCCGGACGAGGTGGTGCAGCGCTTGCAAAAGGCGCTGGACGAGCTGCGCAGCGAAGGCTTTGTCGAAGAGATGACCAACAGCTACCTGTAGTCGTTGATCGGCGTTAAAAAGCCCGGCCTTGAGTGATCAAGGTCGGGCTTTTTGCTGGTCATATGTACGCTTGTCGGGCCGTGAGGCACTACCTGTAGGCGCGGCGGGGACGCCCAGTTCCATGGCCGCGATTGTAGTTTCGCGGGCATGGCCCGCTCCTACGGGTAGCAGGCTGGATGGAGTCAATCGCCGCGGGTGATGTTCAGCCCTTTGAGCAGATTGAGTGCCTGGCTCAGTTGGTAGTCGTCATCCTGTGGGCGTGCCGGCTGGTTGGCGCTGCCCTTGCTCGGTTTGTCCGCGCCGCCGTTGCCGTTACCCAGGTGACCCTGCAGGTCGGCTTCCTTGATATTGGCCTCACCCTGTTCGCGAGTCAGTTTGGCGCGCGCCACTTCGATGTCCGGCGCTATGCCCTGGGCCTGGATCGAGCGGCCATTGGGCGTGTAGTAGAGCGCGGTGGTGAGTTTCAGGGCGCGATCGTTGTTCAGCGGCAGCACCGTTTGCACCGAGCCCTTGCCGAAACTGTCAGTGCCCATCAATACGCCGCGCTTGTGGTCTTGCAGGGCGCCGGCGACGATTTCCGAGGCGGAGGCACTGCCGCCGTTGATCAGCACCACCAGTGGCACGCCTTCGCTGGCATCTGCCGGGTCGGCGGAGAAACGCAGTTCGGAGTTGGCGATGCGCCCTTCGGTGTAGACGATCAGGCCCTTCTTGAGGAAGTGGTCGGATACCTCGACCGCGGCCTGGAGTACGCCGCCGGGGTTGTTGCGCAGATCCAGGACCAGACCGCGCAGTTTCTTGCCGTTGTCCTTGCGCAGCTTGTTCAGGGCTTTGCCGACTTCTTCGCCGCTGTTGATCTGGAACTGGGTGATGCGCACATAGCCATAACCGTCATCGAGCAGTTGGCTCTTGACGCTCCTGACCTTGATCACTGCGCGGGTCAGTTCCACGTCGAAGGGCCTGCCGCCCTCGCGCACCAGGGTCAGGAGGATCTTGCTGCCGGCTTCGCCGCGCATCATGTCCACGGCTTCGAGCATCGACAGGCCCTTGGTCGGCTGGCCGTCGATCTTGACGATCAGGTCACCCGGCTGGATCCCGGCTTTCGAGGCCGGGGTGTCGTCGATCGGCGAGACCACCTTGACGAAACCGTCTTCCATGCCGACTTCGATGCCCAGGCCGCCGAATTCGCCGCTGGTGCTTTCCTGCAACTCGCGGAATGCTGCGGGGTCGAGGTAGGCGGAATGCGGGTCGAGGTTGCTTAGCATGCCCTTGATCGCGTTTTCCAGCAGGGTCTTGTCGCTGACGGGTTCGACATAGGCCGCCTTGATGCGATCCATTACCTCGGCGAAGGTGCGCAGCTCGTCCAGCGGCAGCGGCGCCTTGTCATTCGCGATGGCCGCCGCTGGCGGCGTTTCGGCGGCCTGCAGCAGGTGAGGGCCGCCGAGCAGTGCGATAGCCAGGGTCAGAGAGGTGAGGCGAGACAGATGCGGCATGTCGAACTAACTCCTAGAGAGATGAGCGCAGCGCTTATCCTTGCGTGCGGCACCATTGCGCAGGGTCACTGGGGCGACCCTGCTGGCGAATCGCGAAATACAGCGCGGGAGTGTCTTGCCCGCCGCTGGTGCCGACTGTGGCGATGGGCTCGCCGGCATTGACCACGTCGCCGGCGTCTTTGAGCAGGCTCTGGTTGTGTCCGTACAGGCTCAGGTAGCCATTGCCATGGTCGAGAATGACCAGAAGCCCGGCACCGCGCAACCAGTCGGCGAATACCACGCGACCGCCATGCACGGCCCGCACCTGGCTACCGGCGCTGGCGCCGATCAGTACGCCATCCCACTTAGTCCGAGCGTCAGCGCCGCGCGGGGTTCCGTAGCGGGCGACCAAACGTCCATCGACCGGCCATGGCAACTTGCCGCGCGCCTGGGCAAAAGGCCCGCCATAAGTGCTGCCGGAGCTGACTTGTGGGCCGCTGCCAGGGTTGCTGGCGGCGGCAGTGCTGCTGCGCTGTTGCTCGCGCGCCGCGATCAAGGCCCGTTGCCGGGCCTGTTCGGCTTCGCGCGCCTGGCGGGCCAGGGTGGCTTCGATGGTTTTCAGGACCCGGGCCAGTTGTGCCTGCTCCTGCTGGCGGGCCTTGAGTTTCTGGTCGCGGGCGGAATATTCCTGGTTCAGCTTGGCCAGGGCCAGCTGGCGCTCCTTGCGCGCCTGGGCAAGTTGCTCGGCGCGAGCGTCGAGGGCGCCTTTGTCTTCCAGCAACTGGTTCTGCTGGTTGACGATTTCCTGCTCGACGTTGGCCAGCTGGCGCAAGGTTTCGTTGAACGTGGCCAACTGCTCCATGCGCGCTTCGCTGAGGTAGTCGTAATAGGTCAGGGTGCGCGAGAATTTTTCCGGATTCTGCTGGTTCAACAGCAGCTTCAGGTATTCCTGACGGCCGCTCTGGTAGGCGGCGCGGGCCTGAATGCCGATCAGCCGTTGTTGCTCGAGGCGCGCGTCATGGAGTTTTTTTTTCTCCTGATTGAGGCGTTGGATTTCCACCTCGCCGTCTTTCAGGCTTTTTTGCAGCTCCTCGACCTGCTTTTCCAGCTCGCCCATTTCGGTTTCGGTCTTGCGCAGGTCTTTCTGCACACCGGATTTGTCCTGCTGCAACTTCTCCAGCAGTTTTTTCAGCTCGGCCACGTCGCTGCGCGCGGCTTCCAGCTGTTTCTGGGCGTCGGCTTTCTCGTCGGCAAACGCCGGAGTCAGCAGGCAGGCGAGGAAAATCAGGGTAAGGAGGCGAAACATGGTACTGACGACACCTGGGCGGGAGACGGGTCTAGTATGCCTAAAAATCCAGCGGCAAGCTGCAAGATGCGTTGGCAGGCTGGTGGTGTTGCCCCGGGCATGTTACTGCATCGGTAGGGTGGGCTTCAGCCCACCGTTACCCCTACGGCTGTCGGTTGAGGCGGCCCGTCCCCCGGCCCGCCCCTGTCTGAAACCCACTCGCATCTTCAGTCCAGCTGAATGATGCTGGTGCCGGTCATCTCCTGCGGGATGGGCAGGCCCATCAGGGTCAGCATGGTCGGCGCCACATCGGCCAGCACGCCGCCTTCGCGCATCCTCAGCGGGCGCTTGCCGATGTAGATGAAGGGCACCGGCTCGCAGGTGTGGGCGGTGTGCACCTGGCCGGTGCAGGCATCCTCCATTTGCTCGACGTTGCCGTGGTCGGCGGTGAGCAGGGCTTCGCCGCCGACCTTGTCCAGCGCCGCGACTATGCGGCCGACGCAGCTGTCCAGGCATTCCACGGCCTTGACCGCGGCGTCGAACACGCCGGTGTGGCCGACCATGTCGCCGTTGGCGTAGTTGACGACGATCACGTCATAACGCTGTTGCTCGATCGCCTCGACGATCCGGTCGGTGACCTCCGGCGCGTTCATCTCGGGCTGCAGGTCGTAGGTGGCGACATTCGGCGACGGGATCAGGATGCGTTCCTCGCCCTCGAACGGCTCTTCGCGCCCGCCGGAGAAGAAGAAGGTGACGTGGGCGTATTTCTCGGTCTCGGCGATCCGCAGCTGGGTCTTGCCGTTCTTCGCCAGGTACTCGCCGAGCACATTGGTCAGGCTGGCCGGAGCGAAGGCGCTGGGCGCCGGAATGTTCGCAGCGTACTGGGTGAGCATGACGAAGTCGGCCAGTTGCGGCAGGCGGGCGCGCGGGAAGTCCTGGAAATCGGCCTCGACGAAGGCGCGGGTCAGTTCACGGGCGCGGTCGGCGCGGAAGTTCATGAACACCACGGCGTCGCCATCCTCGACCTTGACCGGCTCGCCGAGGGTGGTGGCCTTGACGAATTCGTCGTTTTCGCCGCGGGCGTAGGCGGCCTGCAGGCCTTCGAGTGCGTTGCTGGCGTTGAACTGGCCCTGGCCGTTGACGATCAGGTTGTAGGCCTGCTCGACGCGATCCCAGCGGTTGTCGCGGTCCATGGCGAAGTAGCGGCCGATCAGGCTGGCGATGCGGCCCTTGCCGAGTCGGGCGAAGGTACTGTCGAGCAGTTCGATGAAGGCCTGGGCGCTTCTCGGCGGAGTGTCGCGCCCGTCGAGGAAGGCGTGCAGATAAATTTTGTCGGCGCCGCGCTGGGCGGCCAGTTCGGCCATGGCGACCAGATGATCCTGGTGGCTGTGCACGCCGCCGTCGGACAGCAGGCCGAGGATGTGCACGGCCTTACCGGCGTTCACCGCCCGATCCACGGCGCTGGTGATTGCCGGGTTGTCGAAGAACTCGCCGTCGCGGATGGCCTTGGTCACCCGGGTGAAGTCCTGGTACACCACGCGGCCGGCGCCGAGGTTCATGTGACCGACCTCGGAATTGCCCATCTGCCCGTCCGGCAGACCGACGTCCATGCCTGAACCTGAGATCAGGCTGTGTGGCTGGGTGGCGCGCAGGTGGTCGTAGACCGGCGTGTTGGCGGCATGGATGGCGTTGTATTCGGTGCTGTCACTGTGACCGAAGCCATCGAGAATGATCAGGACCAAAGGTTTGGGCGTGGCGCTCATTAATCTGGCTCGCTGTGCATGAGGGGCAAAAAGGCCGTGCATTTTAAAGCCTGGTGTCAGGCCCGTCACCGCCGGGCGGGGTGTGGCCGACCTGTGGGGCTGTGTATACTGCCGGGATTTTACCGTCCCGGAACCACCTCATGCTTGCCAATCTGATTGAATTTGCCTCTACCCACTATGTATTGGGCGGATTGTTCGTTGTTCTGCTGGCGCTGCTGATCTTCACGGAGCTGCGCAAAGGCGGGCAAAGCCTGAGCAGTCGCGAGCTGACTGCCTTGATCAACCGCGAACAGGGCCTGGTGCTGGATGTGCGCGGGCAGAAGGATTTCTCTGCCGGCCATATCGTCGGTGCCCTGCATATCCCCTATGAAAAGGTCGTCAGCCGCATCGCCGAGCTGGAAAAGCACAAAGACAAGACCCTGATCGTGGTCGATGCCATGGGCCAGCATGCCGGTACGGTCAGTCGCGACCTGAAAAAAGCCGGTTTCAATGCCGCCAAGCTGTCTGGCGGGATTGCCAGCTGGCGCGGCGACAACCTGCCATTGGTGAAGTGATATGTCTGCCGTCGTCATCTATTCCAGCGATTGGTGTCCCTACTGCATGCGTGCCAAGCAGTTGCTGGCCCGTAAGGGTGTGAGCTTCGATGAAATCAAGGTCGACGGCCAGCCCGAGGTGCGCGCGGAGATGACCCGCAAGGCGCGGCAGACCTCGGTACCGCAGATCTGGATCGGCAGCCAGCATGTTGGTGGTTGCGACGATCTGTATGACCTGGAGCGAGCGGGTAAGCTGGATGCGCTGCTCGAGGCTTAGTATTCTCCTCATTTACTCAGTACCCACGACAAGAAGGCTTTGCCATGACTGAACAAGCTAGCAACGGCGCCGCCGCCCAGGGCGAACAGAATCCGCAGTTTTCCCTGCAGCGCATCTATGTCCGCGACCTCTCCTTCGAGGCGCCGAAGAGCCCGGAAATCTTCCGTCAGGAATGGACTCCGAGCGTTGCCCTGGACCTGAACACCCGGCAGAAGCCGCTCGATGGCGACTTCCATGAAGTGGTGCTGACCCTCTCGGTCACCGTGAAGAATGGCGAAGAAACCGCCTTCATCGCCGAAGTCCAGCAAGCCGGGATCTTCCTGGTCAAGGGCCTGGATGCCGCGTCCATGAGCCACACCCTGGGCGCATTCTGCCCGAACATCCTCTTCCCTTATGCCCGCGAAACCCTGGACAGCCTGGTGGTGCGTGGTTCCTTCCCCGCACTGATGCTGGCGCCGGTGAACTTCGACGCGCTTTACGCGCAAGAGCTGCAGCGCATTCAGCAGCAGGCTGGCGAGGCCGCTCCGACCCATTGAGGCATCGCGGCTGTCTGGAAAACGCCCTACGGGGCGTTTTTTGTTGGATCTGTCCCAGATAGGTGCTGCGTTCGGCTGTCGTCACCAAGTTTGAGGTGGCCTAGGTCCGTAGGGTGTGCGGGGCCGCCTAGGCCGTGCGCACCAGTGATTCGTCGCCTGCGTTGGTGCGCACGGCGCACCCTGCCCATTGCCGCCTCTGCGAGAAGGGTTCAGGCCTGCCCCCCCATGCAACACATCATTGGGACATGGCCTTTTATTGGCAGGACGGCATGGCGCCGTTGCCTCAGGCGGGCATGGCGAAGTCCTGCTGGCGCCAGGCCTCGTAGACTGCCACCGCTACGGTATTGGACAGGTTCAGGCTGCGACAGCCTTCGCGCATCGGCAAGCGCAGGCACTGCTCGGTGGGCAGGCTGTCGCGGATGTCCTGCGGCAGGCCGCGGCTTTCCGGGCCGAATAGAAAGGCATCGCCGGGCTGGTAGCGCACCTGGTGATAGAGCTGGGTGCCTTTGGTGGTGAAGGCGAAGACGCGCGGCTGGCCGAGGCTCTGCAGGCAGCCGGGCAGATCCGCGTGACGCTGCAGGCTGGCGTACTCATGGTAGTCGAGGCCGGCGCGGCGCAGGCGCTTGTCATCCAGCTCGAAGCCCAGCGGCTCGATCAGGTGCAGGTGGCAACCGCTGTTGGCGCAGAGCCTGATAATGTTGCCGGTATTCGGTGGGATTTCCGGTTGAAAAAGGATCACGTGAAACATGCTTGGCTCCAAGCCTGAAGACGCTCGGCATTCTACTCCTGATCCGGGCCTGCGGCCGCGTCCCTGGGCGCGGGTGATCGGCTCCCTGGCGTTATTTGGTTTTCTGGTCGGCCTGATGATCGGTCGCATGTTTCAGCCCGACCCCCTGCGGCTGGCCAGTGTCGAGGTGGTGGAGCAGGGGCTGCAGCTGTGGTTCAACGTCGAGCCGAAGGTGCGCGCCGGTCATATCGATGGGGTGTTTTTTCTGCGGGTCGAGAGCCTTGGCCGCGAGCAGCAGGGGCAATTGCGCCTGCAGGGCAAGGTGGTCAATTGGCGACTGCGGCGCGAGAGGCGGGACCTGCTGCTGCGCGTGCTGGCGGCCCGTCCGCTGCGCGGCACGTGGCACGCCGAGGAGCTGGATGGGCGCTGGCGGCTGAGGGTCAGCCTGGCGTACGAATAAAAGAGGGGAATCCCCGGCCTGCCTGTACCAAGGTCCCCAAAACTGGATTGCTTAAGCATATGCAGACTGTGTGCCAGTTTTATTACGATGGCGCAAAGTCCCGGCTTTCCTGGGTTGCGGCGTTGCGAGCGGTGTTTTGGGGTGCCGCCCATGGGAGTGAAAATGTTCCCTGGCTGTGCATTCGGGGGCCTTCGAGCGCCGATTCGGCGCATGGCTCGAGGCCGCCGCGTCCAATTGGCAGTGGCGACGGCCTGTGGCTCATCAAGGTTTACCGGGCGGCGGTGTAGCCTGGGAAAACCCGGGTGCATTCCGGGACGCACCCTCGCGGATTGCCCGGGAACTTGTTGGGCGGCGAGAGCGACCGCTCCGGTCTTCGGCGCCGCGTTGTCGCGCAGCAAGCTTGAGGCAATCGTGTCTGTCGGCTTGCGGGCCCCTGCAAGGAATTGCTGCATGCAACAGGGAGCTGGGACACAGCCAAAAAAAACGGGCCAGCGGCCCGTTCTTCTGTATCCGGTCGGCTATCAGCTGTCGTCGTTGTCGTCGTCGTCAGTGCCGTCGACCTTCATGCCCAGTTCCTTGATCTTGCGGGTCAAGGTGTTGCGCCCCCAGCCCAGCAACAGGGCGGCGTCGCGGCGGCGCCCGGCGGTGTGCTTGAGCGCGGTTTCAATCATGATCCGCTCGAAGGCCGGTACGGCGCTGTCGAGCAGGTCCGACTGGCCACGGGCCAGGGCCTGGTCGGCCCATTGACGCAGGGCCTGTTCCCAGTTGCTCACCGGGGCGCTGTCCTGCGGCTGACTGAGCAGTTCCGGGGGTAGATCGCCGATATGCACTTCGCGCCCGGAGGCCATCACGGTGATCCAGCGGCAGGTGTTTTCCAGCTGACGCACGTTGCCTGGCCAGGGCAGATGCTGCAGGTAGTCCTCGGTTTCGCTTTTCAGCAGCTTGGGTTCGACGGCCAGCTCCAGGGCGGCGCGCGCGAGGAAATGGCGGGCCAGGGTCGGGATGTCTTCGCGGCGGTCGGACAGGCGCGGGATGTGGATGCGGATCACATTGAGGCGGTGAAACAGGTCTTCGCGGAATTTGCCGTCCTGCACCAGCGTTTCCAGATTCTGGTGGGTGGCGGCGATGATCCGCACATCCACCTTGACCGGGGTGTGGCCACCGACCCGGTAGAATTCGCCATCGGCCAGCACCCGCAACAGACGGGTCTGGGTGTCGGCCGGCATATCGCCGATTTCGTCGAGGAACAGGGTGCCGCCGTCGGCCTGCTCGAAACGCCCGCGGCGCAGATTGGCGGCGCCGGTGAAGGCGCCTTTTTCGTGGCCGAACAGCTCGGATTCCATCAGGTCCTTCGGGATCGCCGCCATGTTCAGGGCGATAAAGGGCGAGGCGGCCCGCGGGCTGTGGCGGTGCAGGGCGTGGGCCACCAGTTCCTTGCCGGTGCCGGATTCACCGTTGATCAGCACGGTGATATTGGAGTGGGAGAGCCGGCCGATGGCGCGGAACACCTCCTGCATGGCCGGCGCTTCGCCGATGATTTCCGGCGTGCGCGGCTGCTCGACAGGTACCTGCAGGCCTTGCTGCTCCTGTGCGTGCTGGTAGGCGCGCTTGACCAGGGCGACCGCCTCATCGACGTCAAACGGCTTGGGCAGGTACTCGAAGGCGCCGCCCTGATAGGACGCCACTGCGCTGTCCAGGTCGGAGTGGGCGGTCATGATGATGACCGGCAGGCGCGGGTAAAGGTTGCGGATCTGCGCCAGCAGTTCCAGGCCGCTGGAACCGGGCATGCGGATATCCGAGACGATCACATCCGGTTGTTGCCGGCTGAGGTGGCTGAGCACGCCATCGGCGCTGTCGAAGCTCTGGGTCGTCATGCCTTCCTGTTGCAGGGCTTTTTCCAGCACCCAGCGGATGGAGCGGTCGTCGTCGACGATCCATACGGTTTCACTGCGACTCATGACGAAGTTACTCCTTGTTCAAGCGGCAGGAAGATCGAGAACACGGTATGACCAGGATGGCTCTCGCACTCGATCAGCCCCTGATGCTGACTAATGATGTTCTGGGTGATCGCCAGGCCCAGCCCGGTGCCATCGGCACGCCCGCTGACCATGGGATAGAAGATGGTGTCCTGCAGTTCGGCGGGGATGCCCGGACCGTTGTCGATGATTTCCAGGCGGGCCACCAGGCGATGGCGGATGTGGCCGATGGTGAACTGGCGCAGGGTGCGGGTGCGCAGGGTGATGCGGCCCAGGCGCAGTTCGTTCTGCGAACCGATGGCCTGCATGGCGTTGCGCACGATATTGAGCACGGCCTGGATCATCTGTTCGCGATCGATCAATACGTCGGGAATGCTCGGGTCGTAATCGCGCACCAAAATGATGCTGCCCTGGCTTTCCGCCTCGACCAGGCTGCCGACCCGTTCCAGCACCTCATGCACGTTGGCCATCGCCAGGGACGGCAACTTGTTCGAGCCGAGCATGCGGTCGACCAGGTTTCTCAGGCGGTCGGCTTCTTCGATGATGACGTTGGTGTAGTCCTTGAGGTCTTCGTTCGGCAATTCGCGGGCGAGCAGCTGGGCGGCGCCACGAATGCCGCCGAGCGGGTTCTTGATCTCGTGGGCCAGGCCGCGCACCAGCAGCTTGGTGGTCTCCTGCTTGGACAGCTGCGCCTCTTCCTTGGTGATGCGCAGCAGGCGGTCGCGCGGGTGCACCTCCAGCAGCAGCAGGGTCTCGCCGCGACTGAGGATGGGCGTTACCGCGTAATCGACGGTCAGGGTCTGGCCGGTGACGGAGGTCAGCACCGCCTCGCGCTTGTTGAACGGATGCGCTTGCTCGACCGCCTGGCGCAATGCGCTCAGGGCATCGGCCGATTCGGTGAACAGCTCGCTGATGAATTGTCCGTGGCTGCGCTGGCCGCTGACGGCCAGGAGCATTTCCGCCGCCGGATTCATGTACTCAAGGCGCAGGTCGGCGTTGAGCAGCAGGGTGGCGGTGGTCAGGTTGTCCAGCAGCAGGCGGTGCAGTGCGTCGTTGATAGTCATATAGAGGGTCTGCTGACGTTTCGCCGCGAGCCGCGTTGCTGCGCCAGATTGTGCCAGGCAAGGCCGTTCCCACTCCCGGCGGGCTTGCGGCATGCACCCCCTCCACGGGGATCGCGCGGGGCGCCGGCAGTGGTTGTTTCCTTGCCGCGTCGCCCAACACCGACGGGCACAATTTGGCGCGCAAGCCAAAGGGATGGGGCCCGTTTGCTGCAGCCCTGCGTTTCTCGTCGCTCATTTGGAATAACCAAATTTCACTCCTCGTACCTTGTCTGCACCAAACGGCTGCCGTCGCGGCCGTGACGAAATGTCAGCAGAGCCTAAGGCTTCCGGCAATGCAGCAGGAAAATGCAAGAAGTAAACCAAAGCCCCGAAAAGACGCGCGGAATAAGCAGAAGCGGCAACTTGGGGGCGTTTCGGTTCGGCAGTCGCGCGCGCAGGCGAACCAAAACAGGGAAAGCATAGTCTGTACCGCATTTACGCGCACCGATTTGGTGCGCGGCATGGGTCAGATAAAGGGCACGAAGGGAATGTCTTTCTTTTCCGCTGGTTTGTCCTTGAGCGGGCATTCCGGGCGCACGCCGTAATCGTCTTTCTTGCAGGGGTTGACCAGGCGTTTCTGCGCCAGGGAAATACGCAGCATATGCAGCGGCTGGTTGGGGGTTCGTTCTAGGGTGCGGCCCTGGGCGTCGACGATTTCCACAGACAACTGGTGGGTGCCGCGGTCGACATTCTCCAGTGGAAAAACCGGGCTGCGTCCGGTTGTGCCTGCCGCCTGGCCGTCCAGTAGCAGGCGAAAGCTGTGGCCGCTGTGCAGTGCCGGCTCGCTGGTGGCTGTGACGAGCAGGTTGCCGGCGCTGTCGCGGATGGTCGCATCGGGCAGCGGCAGCAGAATGCGTAGCATCCGGTAGGACGGTGCAGGCGCTCGGGGTTCTGCCACCGGCACTGGGGGTGTGCTGGCGGGCAGGCTCATGTTGTTGGTCGGCGGCAGTTCAATGCGTTCGGCATTATCGCTGGCCGGGCGGTCGGTGAAGGCGCGGTTGCCGTCCGCGTCGACATAGGTATAGACCTGGGCGGCGGCCGGTAGGCCAGCCAGTAGCAGGCAGAACAGTAGGGTGCGCATGGGGTCAGGTGGCCGGCTTGGGTTTCGGTGGCGGCGGTGGGCGCAGTGCCGGGCTGCCGGTATTGACCCGTTGCACGGTGAAGGTAACGGCGGCGCTCCGTTGGATCGACTCGTCGCCGCTCAGTACCTCGACCGCCAGGCTGTGCTCGCCACGGTCGATATTGGTCAGCTGCAGGCGCGGCACATTGCTTGGTTGGCCGTAAGGTTGGCCGTCGAGCAGCAGGCGCAGGCGGTGGCCCGTCGCCAGGCGTGGCTCCAGGTTGACGCTGACGCTGAAGGTGCCGTTGTTCGCGCGCAGTGCCTCGTCGCTGGGCAGGTCGGTGAGCTGCAGGGTGCCATAGGGTGCTGTCTGCTCGGCCTCGCGGCTGTCGCTGGTCGGCGCACTCGGTGCGGACATCTCCACGGTGTTGGTGGTTGGCAATTCGATGCTTTGTGCTGCCTGGCCTTCCGGTGGTTGGTCGGTAAATACCGTGTTGCCACTGGCGTCGGTGTACTTGTAGATCTGTGCACTGGCCGGCAAGGCCAGGGTCAGCAGCAGGCAGGTGAGTATTCGGCGCATGGCCAGGCTCCCGATGGATGTATCGCTAAGACTTGCATTGGCAGGTCGCGCTGGCAAGGGCGTGCTCGTTGCTATCTGTACCAGCGCAACAAATCGGCTTCTCGGTGGGGCGGGCGTGGGGGTGGCGAGCTATAAAAAGCCACAAAAAAGGCCACCCGAAGGTGGCCTCTTGTCTTGCTTGCCGGTTTAGACGCTGTAGTACAGGTCGTATTCCAGCGGGTGTACGAAGGTGCGCACTTTGATTTCTTCTTCGCTCTTCAATTCGAGGTAAGCGTCGATGAAGTCGTCGGAGAACACGCCGCCCTTGGTCAGGAACGCGCGGCCCTTGTCTAGCTCTTCCAGGGCTTCTTTCAGGCTGCCGCAAACCTGCGGGATCAGCTTGCCTTCTTCCGGTGGCAGGTCATACAGGTTCTTGTCCGCAGCGTCGCCAGGGTGGATCTTGTTCTGGATGCCATCCAGGCCGGCCATCAGCAGGGCGGCGAAGGCCAGGTACGGGTTGGCAGCCGGATCCGGGAAGCGTGCCTCGATGCGGCGGGCTTTCGGGCTGGAAACGTACGGGATACGGATCGAGGCGGAGCGGTTGCGTGCCGAGTAGGCCAGCATTACCGGCGCTTCGAAGCCCGGGACCAGACGCTTGTAGGAGTTGGTCGACGGGTTGGTGAAGCCGTTCAGTGCCTTGCCGTGCTTGATGATGCCGCCGATGAAGTACAGGGCGGTATCGGACAGGCCGGCATAGCCTTCACCGGAGAAGGTGTTCTTGCCGTCTTTGGAGATCGACATGTGCACGTGCATACCCGAACCGTTGTCGCCATACAGCGGCTTCGGCATAAAGGTAGCGGTCTTGCCGTAGGCATCGGCGACGTTGTGCACGCAGTACTTCAGGGTCTGAACTTCGTCAGCCTTGGCCACCAGGGTGTTGAACTTGACGCCAATTTCATTCTGGCCGGCAGTCGCCACTTCGTGGTGGTGTACTTCGATGACCAGACCCATTTCTTCCATGGCATTGCACATGGCAGTACGGATTTCGTGGTCGTGGTCGCACGGTGGAACCGGGAAGTAGCCGCCTTTGACGCCCGGGCGGTGGCCCTTGTTGCCGCCTTCGACGTCCTGGTCGGACATCCAGGAACCTTGTTCGGAGTAGATCTTGAACATCGAGCCGGAGATGTCCGACTTGAACTTCACTTCGTCGAAGATGAAGAACTCGGGCTCCGGGCCGACGAATACGGTGTCGCCGATACCGGTGGACTTGAGGTATTCCTCGGCGCGCTTGGCGATCGAGCGCGGGTCGCGGTCATAGCCTTGCATGGTGCTCGGCTCGATGATGTCGCAGACCAGGATCAGAGTCGGCTCTTCGGTGAACGGGTCGAGAACGGCGGTATCGTCGACCGGCAGCAGAATCATGTCGGAGGCTTCGATGCCTTTCCAGCCATGAATGGAGGAGCCGTCGAACATTTTGCCGATTTCGAAAAATTCTTCGTCCAGGGCGTCGCGTGCCGGCATGGTCACGTGATGCTGCTTGCCCTTGGTGTCAGTGAAGCGCAGGTCAACCCACTTCACGTCGTGCTCTTTGATCAGTTGAATCGACTTCGACATGCTGTCCTCCAGGTGGATAAGGCTCGAAATGGTGAGCCCACGATAATAGGGTGCGGCCGGGCGCGATAGTCCGCCAGGATAACCTGCCTCACAAGGGAGCAAATTGCATGCCAGTGCACAGGAATGGGTTGAGCGGCTGAAACTCAGGCATGGCGAGGCCTGTGAATAGTCGCGGCTGT
The DNA here is from genome assembly GCF_033723075.1 of Pseudomonas sp. Classification (GTDB taxonomy): domain Bacteria; phylum Pseudomonadota; class Gammaproteobacteria; order Pseudomonadales; family Pseudomonadaceae; genus Aquipseudomonas. The sequence goes on along the minus strand of NZ_JAWVXU010000002.1, from coordinate 264,701 downwards.
ATTTTGCGCCCCATAATGGGGCGTAATGGCTTTACGGTGCACCGATAGGGTGCGCCATGCCGGGGTGATGGTATTTTTGATCAAAGCTTGCACGATTTCCGCTATAATCCGCGCCCCTGTTTTCTTAGTCGTCTCGGTATGCGCTGTTTTAATGAAACTGATCGTTAAAGTCTTTCCAGAAATCACCATCAAGAGCCGGCCGGTGCGCAAGCACTTTATCCGGCAGTTGGCGAAGAACATCCGTTCGGTGCTGCGCGATCTCGATCCGCAGCTGCTGGTCAGCGGTGTGTGGGACAACCTGGAAGTCGAGACCCGGATCAGCGAGGCGAAAACCCTGCAGGCGATGATCGAGCGGCTCGGCTGCACCCCCGGCATCACCCATTTCCTCCAGGTCGACGAATACCCGCTGGGCGATTTCGACGATGTGCTGGACAAATGCAAGCGCCACTTCGGCGAGCGCTTGCCGGGCAAGATCTTCGCCGTGCGCTGCAAGCGTGCCGGCAAGCATGCATTCAGTTCCATGGATGTCGAGCGCTATGTCGGCAGCCAGTTGCGCCAGCAGTGCGGCGCCGCCGGCATCGACCTGAAACAGCCCGAAGTTGAAGTGCGCATGGAGATCCGCGACCAGCGCCTGTTCGTCATCCATAACCAGCACCAGGGCCTGGGCGGTTACCCGCTGGGTTCGCTGGAACAGACCCTGGTGCTGATGTCCGGCGGTTTCGATTCCACCGTCGCCGCCTATCAGATGATGCGCCGCGGCCTGGTCACCCATTTCTGCTTCTTCAACCTGGGCGGGCGTGCCCACGAGTTGGGCGTCATGGAAGTGGCGCATTACCTGTGGCAGAAGTTCGGCCGTTCCCAGCGCGTGCTGTTTATCAGTGTGCCCTTCGAGGAAGTGCTCGGCGAGATTCTCGGCAAGGTCGACAACAGCCAGATGGGCGTGATCCTCAAGCGCATGATGCTGCGCGCCTCCACGCACATGGCCGAGCAGCTGCAGATCAATGCCCTGGTTACCGGCGAGGCGATTTCCCAGGTCTCCAGCCAGACCCTGCCCAACCTCTCGGTGATCGACTCGGCCACCGACATGCTGGTGCTGCGCCCGCTGATCGCCAGCCACAAGCAGGACATCATCGACACCGCCAACGCCATCGGCACCGCCGAGTTCGCCAAGCACATGCCCGAGTATTGCGGGGTGATCTCGGTGAATCCGACCACCCGGGCGAAGAAAGAGCGCATCGAACATGAGGAGCGCCAGTTCGATATGGCGGTTCTCCAGCGCGCCCTGGAGCGCGCGACTCTGCTGCCGATCGACAAGGTGATCGACGAGCTGGGCAAGGACGTCAAGGTCGAGGAAGTCAGCGAAGCCCTGGCCAGTCATGTCATCATTGACATCCGTCACCCGGATAACGCCGAAGAGCAGCCATTAGAGCTGCCCGGTATCGAAGTGCAAACGCTGCCGTTCTATGCCTTGAACAGCCGCTTCAAAGAGCTGGATGCCAATCGCCAATACCTGCTGTATTGCGACAAGGGCGTCATGAGTCGTTTGCATGCCCACCACCTGCTTAGCGAGGGGTATGCCAATGTGCGCGTTTATCGTCCGGCATAAGACGCCCGGGTTGAATGGCGGAAGCATCCGCCATCGCCCTCCCGACCTGCAGGCGGGGTAAAAGCTGCTGCGCTTTTGCACCGTCTGGCCGAATTCGTATTTAGTTAATATCCGCCGCGTAAACTATGCGGCAAACCGAATCCTCTGATCGAGATACACCAGTGATCGAAAAACTACGCAACATCGCCATCATCGCCCACGTCGACCATGGCAAGACCACCCTGGTTGACGCCCTGCTGCGTCAGTCCGGCACCCTCGAGCGCAACGAACTCGACACCGAGCGCCTGATGGACAGCAACGACCAGGAAAAAGAGCGCGGCATTACCATCCTGGCGAAAAATACCGCGATCAACTGGAATGGCCACCACATCAACATCGTCGACACCCCCGGCCACGCCGACTTCGGCGGTGAAGTCGAGCGCGTGATGTCGATGGTCGACTCGGTGCTGCTGGTGGTCGACGCCCAGGACGGCCCGATGCCGCAAACCCGCTTCGTGACCCAGAAAGCCTTCCAGGCCGGCCTGCGTCCGATCGTGGTGGTGAACAAGGTCGACCGTCCGGGCGCACGTCCGGATTGGGTGGTTGAGCAGATCTTCGACCTGTTCGACAACCTCGGCGCCACCGAAGAGCAACTGGACTTCCCGATCGTGTTCGCTTCTGCGATCAACGGTATTGCCGGTCTGGAACACACCGAGATGGCGGAAGACCTGGTGCCGTTGTACCAGGCCATCGTCGACCACGTACCGGCGCCGAAAGTCGACCGCGACGGCCCGTTCCAGATGCAGATTTCCGCCCTGGACTACAACAGCTTCCTCGGCATCATCGGCGTTGGCCGTATCGCCCGTGGCCGGGTCAAGCCGAACACCCAGGTGGTGGCGATCGACGTTCACGGCAAGCGCCGTAACGGTCGTATCCTCAAACTGATGGGTCACCACGGCCTGCACCGTATCGACGTGGATGAAGCCGCCGCCGGCGACATCGTCTGCATCAGCGGTTTCGATCAGCTGTTTATCTCCGACACCCTGTGCGACCCGCAGAACGTCGAAGCCATGGTCCCGCTGTCCGTCGACGAGCCGACCGTTGCCATGACCTTCCAGGTCAACGACTCGCCGTTCTGCGGCAAGGAAGGCAAGTTCGTCACCAGCCGCAACATCAAGGAGCGTCTGGACAAGGAGCTGCTGTACAACGTGGCCCTGCGCGTCGAAGAAGGCGACAGCGCCGACAAGTTCAAGGTCTCCGGCCGTGGCGAGCTGCACCTCTCGGTACTGATCGAAACCATGCGTCGCGAAGGCTTCGAGATGGGCGTCGGTCGTCCGGAAGTGATCATCAAGATGGTCGACGGCGTCAAGCACGAACCCTATGAGAACGTCACCATCGACGTGCCGGAAGTTTCCCAGGGCGCGCTGATGGAACAGATGGGTGTGCGTAAAGGCGACCTGACCAACATGGTTCCGGATGGCAAGGGCCGTGTACGCCTCGAGTACAACATCCCGGCCCGTGGCCTGATCGGTTTCCGTAACGAGTTCCTCACCCTGACTTCCGGTGCCGGCATCATGACCAGCATCTTCGACCGTTACGACGTGATGAAGTCCGGCGACATGTCCGGTCGTCAGAATGGCGTGCTGGTATCGGTCGCCACCGGCAAGGCGCTGACCTACTCGCTGGAAACCCTGCAGGCCCGCGGCAAGCTGTTCGTCGAGCACGGCCAGGACATCTACGAAGGTCAGATCGTCGGCCTCAACAGCCGCGACAACGACATGGGTGTGAACCCGACCAAGGGCAAGAAGCTCGACAACATGCGTGCTTCGGGCAAGGACGAAACCATCGCCCTGGTGCCGCCGGTGCGCTTCACCCTGGAACAGGCTCTGGAGTTCATCCAGGACGACGAGCTGTGCGAAGTCACGCCGAAGTCGATCCGTCTGCGCAAGAAAATCTTGGGCGAAAGCGAGCGCACCCGCGCTGCCAAGAAAGGCTGATAACCCGGCCGCATGACTGAAAAGCCCCCGTCAACCTGAGTTGGCGGGGGCTTTTTGCATTCAAGGTGCTGTCTACTGCTGCGCAGCCTCTAGCGCTGCGCGTACCGGCCCGCCGGATCCCCACGCGCTAGTCGCAGCGCGGTGCCCTGGGCTGTGGCGTGACGGCCTGCGCAGTAGGCGCGATCTGCAGTTGGGCAATGCAGCCCAGTTGCACGGTGGTTTCCAGCAGCAGGCTCTGCACCGGCAACAGGTCGCCGGTCAGCACCACCTGGTTCACCGCCAGCCCCTCGAAACGGTTGCCGCCTAGCTGCAGCTGGGTGATTCCCAGGCTGCGGATCATCGACTTGCCGATGTTCGCCAAGCGGTTGTCGAACAGACCGATCTGGCCTGGTTGCGGTCGGCTGTTGCGCAGGCTGATGGCGTACTCCGGTGAGGCGTTGATGCGGTTGCCGGCAATCAGCGCGGCGCCGATGTTTTCCGCGTCTATGCCGCTGCCACGGCTGTTGGTGATCAGGTTGCCGGCTACCAGCAGGCGGCCGTCGGCCTGCTCCGGGCGATCCTGCAGGCGGATGCCGCTGCTGCCGCTGTTGCCGATCAGGTTGTCGCGCAGGCTGAGATCGCCGGTTTGCGCCACCACTTCGATCGCCGACTTGCCACTGGCGACGATCAGGTTCTGCGTGACATCGCCGCTGCTGGCGCCGCCGATGCGGATCGCGCTCTGATTGCGCACCTGCCTGATGCGGTTCTGCCGCAGGCTCAGCCGGCTGTCATGCAGGTCGATGGCGTACTGCTGGATATCCGCGAAACTGCTGTTGTCGATCAACACCAGGGCATCGTGCAGTTCGGCGCCGCTGGCCATTTCGCGCAGCTGGCTGTCACGGATCAGTACGCGCGCCGGGCCTGTGCCCGCGCTCTGCTGCGGGCTGCGCCGGCTGCTCAGACCGCGGGTTAGGTGGGCGTTGTAGCCGAGGCGCGCGAGGCTGGAGTGCTCGATCAGGGTCAGGCTGCCGGCCCAGGCCATGATGAAGGGGCGAAACAGCCGCGGCCTGGCTGGGTCGGCCGTGCCGCTCCAGCTCTGCAGATGGCTGCGCTGCAGTCTGAGCTGGCCCAGGTTGATCAGCGCCGCGCCGCTGTGGCTGTTCAGGTAGAGGTGGCTGTCTTCGACCAGCAGGGCGGCCTTGGCGCCGATCAGCAGCGGGTAGCTGAGCAGGAAGCCATCCTTGTAGCGGGAGAGAATCTTCGGGTTGGCCACGGTGCGCTCCAGTTGTGCCAGGTCGATGCTTCCGGCATCGAGCTGCAGGACTCGCGGATGCTGGCTCTGGTAGTCGGCGATGACCTTGAACAGGCCGCTGCCGACCAGCGATTCGAACGGCCAGCTGCCGAGCTGGGCGGAGAACATCGGCGCCAGGCTGACCCTGGCCCGCCCGCTGGGCACGGCGGCGACCAGTTGCGCGGCGGTCACCCTCGCCGTGGTGTCGGCCAGCAACTCGGCCAGCGCCTGCTGTTGCGGCTGGCTGGGCAGTGCCTCGATCTGGTGACGGTAGAGGGTTTGTGTCAGCGCCGGGGTGCTTAGCAGCAGGCCGACGAGCAAGGTCCAGGCGGATGTCGTGAGACGGTGCACGGTGTCACCTCGCGGGTCAGGGAAGGGCGGGGTAGAGCGGTTTGATCCGCCCGCCGATCTGGCTGTAGGCGTCGACCTGCGGGTCTTCGGCCTGGTACAGCTGGCGCGCCAGGGCATGCTGCGGGTAGCGGCTGAGGAAGGGCAACAGCCAGGTCATCTTGTGCGCCGGCACGGCTTCCTGGGCCTGACCGTCCAGCTCGGGCAGGCTGCCGGCCGCCAGCACGCTGCGTACGGCGAAGTTGGCCAGTTGCTGCAGCTTGGCGCTGTCCGCGGCAGACAGGCCGGGGCCGTTGCGCTGGCTGGATTCGGCCAGCAGCATCAGCGGCACCAGGGCGTAGTGGGTGTAGTTGGCGGCCAGCCGGCCACGGGCCAGCTCGTTGGGCAGGTAAGCGTAGTCGCCATGCGCCGAGGCGCTGATCTGGCCCAGTGCCTGGCGGAAGTTGCGCTCGCCCCAGGCGATGTAGTCGGGCCTGTCGAGCAGCATGCCGCTGGCGGCGACGGCCCAGCCGGCCCAGTAGTCATGGTTGTTGAAGTAGGCGAAGCCGGGTTGCTGGCGTGGGCTGTAATTCTCGATCACCAGCTCGGCCAGGCCTTGCAGCCACTGCCGTTGCTCTTGCGACAGCTGCGGCTGACCGCCACTCAGGGCCTGTGTCTTGAGCAGGGTCGAGGCGATGGCCGCCAGTGACCACTTGCGCGCGGCGATCCCGGTCTTGCTCGCCTCGCGGCTTTGCAGGGCACCGGCCACGGCCCAGGCCTGCAGCCATTGATCGAGGCAGGCCAGGCCGGCGGTGGCCTGTTGTGGCTGGTCGGCCATCAGGTAGTAGTCGGCGAACTGCGCCAGGCGCTGGCTGTACTCACTCAGGCGCGCGTGGATTTCGCGCGATTGCCTGGACTGCGTGGCGCTCAGGGTCGACTTGCTCGCGTCGCGCTGGTCGTACTTGCTGTCGATCAGCAGCGGGCCGCTGTAGGGCGGCGGCACCTGCTTCGGGCAGGTCATGCTGTGGTAGTCGCCGATCTGGCCGCTCAGCGCGGTCGGCTGCGGCGGCCAGATCGACTGGGCCTGGCTGGCGCTTGCGGCGCAGCTGAGCAGTACCGCCAGCCAGCGCGTGGTGGGTTGCGATTTCAGCGACATAGCTTGGTCTCCACATGGCCGGGCTCGGTCAGCGCCTCGGTGGGTTCGAGGAACACCGAGAGCAGGTTGGCGCCGCGGTAGGCCTCGGCCTGGCTCAGCTGCAGGTAGAACTGACCGCCGGCGACTATCGCCTCGCGGCGGTACCAGACCTTGTCGCGCTGGCCATTGTCGTAATAGGTGATGATGTAGAAGTCCTTGAGGTTCTTGTCGCTCAGCCGGATGTCGAGAAAGCCCGGCAGATCGGTCAGGTCGCGCCGCTGCGCGCCGCTGTTGCTGAGGATCTCCAGGCGCTGGTTGACCTGCAGTGGCGGCAGCGCGGTCTGCTGGCCGGCGAGCACCTCGGCCTTGGCGCAGCCGCCCTGGATGGCTGGCAGCAGCTGGCGGTAGAGCAGCGGATCTTCCAGATGGAAGCTGGCCGGCAGCTCCCAGATGATCATTTTCGGCGGTGCATCCGGCGAGTAGTCGGCCGACTGCAGGTAGTTGAGCAGCGCGCCTTCCTGGCCGGCGCCGGGCAGCGCCAGGTTGAGGATGTCGACGCCGAGGTACTCCTTGAGGTAGCCGTCGAAGTTGTAGTTCTTGGTGTCGTCGTCGCGGCTGGCCGAGTTGCTGGTGCCGACCAGGATCACCTCCGGGGTCGACTCGTCTTCGAACAGCGCACTCAGGTCATCGCCCGCCGGTACGGTCTGGAAGCCGCGCACGTACTGGAAACCGTAGTTGTTGCCGCAGATTTTCTTCAGTGCCCGGCTCATGGTGCCGTCCTTGGGCACCATCACGCTGGGTTCGGTGCGGTAGTCCTTCTTGGTCAGGCCGGCATAGAAGGGTTGCTGCAGCACCGCGTCGGCGACGATGCGTGCGGTGGCCTGGGCGCCGGTCGGCGTCCAGTGGTGGTCGCGGCGGAAGAAGTAGTCCGGTTGTGGCGGCCTATCCACCAGCGGCAGGATGTCCGGCACCAGCGCGCCGCCGGCGCGCAACTGGTCGAGGAAGCGGGCCAGGTTGCGCCGCGCGCTGGCGAAGTCGAAGCCGTAGGCGCTGTCGGCCCGCACCTTGTCGCGGTGCATCATGCCGCGGGTCGGTTGCACGGCAATCACCACCTGCACGTTCTTGGCGGCGAAGGCCTGGATCAGGCGCTTGAACTGCGGTTGCATCGCGGGCGGGATGCCGAAGTCGTTGCTTAGGTCGACCTCCGAGCGGAACAGCCAGCTGTCCTTGCCCGGGGCGATGTGCTTCATCGATTTCATGATGCCTTCGGCATACTGCGCGTCGTCCGCCAGCCCCGGGCAGAGCAGGCAGTCAAGCTCGCATGGTGGCTCGAGCGCGGCCCGCAGGGCGGGCGCTACGAGCAGCAGAAGGCTGGCGAGGAGCAGGTAGGCAGTCTTCATGGGCGGCTACTTGATGCTGTCCAGGCCGTTCATCAGGTTGATGGCGCGGTAGCCGCCACCCTCGGCAATCACCACGTAGGAGTAGGAACGGCCCTTCTTCAGGAACAGCTCACCAAACTGGGCGACATTGCGCTCGCCGGCGTAGGCGGCGAAGCCGATCTTGATTTCGTTGACCATGCGCGTGGCGGTCTGGTTGGGCGTCACGCCGTCGACCACCGCGTGCTTGCCGTCGCGGGTCTTGAGGGCCAGCGGCTGGTCGGTGAGGTTGTAGAAGGCAATCTGCGCCTTCTTGCTGTCCTCGACGTAGTTGTCGGCGATCTGCACCAGGCTGCTGCCGTCGTAGACCAGGGTCAGCGCCGATTTTGCCGGCAGGTTGAGCTCCAGGCTGGCCTGGGCGACGGTCACCTTGTGCGCGCCCGGGGCGACGAACAGGTAGTTGCCGAGCTGGCCGCCATTGACCTTCTGCGCGGCGGTCTTGCCGCTGACCATCATCTCGGCCATCCCGGGCGCCAGGTTGAGCACCCGGATGTAAGCCGAGCCGGCCGGGGCCACGGCGTCGTAGAGGGCGGCATTGCCGTCTTGGGCATGGGTCGTGACCGGGCCGAGCAGGGCCAGGACGATCGGTAGACTGTGCACAGCAGCAAGCAGAAAGCGCTTCATGGTGGAGGCTCCTCAGAAGAATTGATTGGCGGCGACTTGCCAGCCGCTGGTGGTCGGTTCCTCGCTGAGCAGGGTGCGCAGCGGGAACTCCCAGATCACTGTGGTGATTGCCGGGTCCTGCAGGTTTTTGCCCTCGAGGAACTGCTGCATGGCGTAGTAGGGGCCGCGCGCCTCGACGGCGGTGGTCTGCAGGTCGCTCTTCAGCGACTCCTTGAGAAAGCCCGGGAAGTTCCAGTCGTCGATCTTGGTGTAGCTGGAACCGACCAGCATGATCGGCTGGTCGGCCTCGCCGAACAGGCTGTCGGCGCTGACCTGCTGGTTGTCCTTGAGGGTTTCGAAGATCGCCAGCGGGCTGGGCCGAAAGTGTTCCGGGGCCAGCTCGCGGTTGAATTGCAGGTAGTTGCTCAGGTCACCGGCCAGCTGCTTCTCGGCCACCTGGCGCGAGCTGTAGGCAGCGCTGCCGATCAGCTCGGGATGCTGGCGCGCCAGTTCCCGGGCGGCCAGGCGGGCGCCGAAGGGCGACCAGTGGGTATCGGTCCTGAGGAACAGCGGCTGCCGGCCCTTGTGCGCGAGGAACGCCTCGCGCAGTGGCGCCGCCTCGATCCTGCTGCGCCGCAACTGGGAGATGAAGTCGTCGTAGAGCTGCTGCGAGCGACTGTCCGGAGTGCGCGTGGCGTACTCCGCGTAGACATCCAGTTTCATCGGCAGCGGCAGCAGGATCAGACGCTTGTTGTGCGCCTTGAGGGTCTTCTCCACCTCGGCGATCTTCGCCACGTTGCTGCTCAGTGCCTGCTGGTAGGCATTCGGCAGGCGGTACTCCTCGTTGCTGAACAGCCAGCCCTCGCGGCCCAGCACCACGCCACTGCTGCCTTCGCGGAACAGTAGGTACTGCGCGCTGGCCCACAACTCGATGGACGGGTCGCGCAGGAAAAAACCCTTGTCGTAGTAGTCCTCGAACTGGCGCAGCAGTTGGCCGCCCATGAACAGCTCGGCGGCATCGGTCCATGACTGGGCTTTGCCGAAGCTCGCCACCTTGGGCAGCGAGTAGATCAGCATCACGCCGAGCATCAGGATGAACGCGATGCCATTGAGCTTGTGCGCGGAATTCATGACCGGAAACATGGCAGCCTCCTAGAACTGGAAGTAGAGAAACGGAGAGAAGGAATTGGCGGCCAGGCGGCTCAGCGACAAACCGAACCCGGCCCACAGCAGCACCATGCTCAGGCCGCTGACATGCTGCATCCAGTAGCCCTGCTTGTGCCCGGCGTAGTAGCGCAGGTTGATCCGCCCGGCGAGGGCGATCCAGACCAGCGCCAGGCCGGTGAAGGCCACGGTCATGCTCGAAGTCTCGACGAAGTAGGCGTCCAGCGAACCGATGCCGCGCAGGCCATACATGCCGGTGAGGAGATTCAGGGCGTGATCGGTATCGCCGGTGATGAAGAACGGCATCACCCCGCACAGCACGACCAGCGCCAGGATGTTGCGCCACAGCCGGTAGGGGCCGTTGACCTTGGTCACCAGATTGAAGCGCCGTTCGAGCAGCATGAGCACGGCGAAATACAGGCCGAAGATGATGTAGGCGAAGCTCGCCCCGTGCCAGAAACCGGACAGCAGCATGGTGCAGAACAGCGCTCCTTCGGCCTTCAGGGTTCGGGAGCGGATCAGCGGCAGGTAGACGTAATCGCGCAGGAAGTCGGCCAGGGTCAGGTGCCAGCGGCGCCAGAACTCGGTCATGCTCTGGCACAGCAGCGGCTGGTTGAAGTTCTCGGCGAAGCGAAAACCCATCATCATGCCCAGGCCGATGGCCATGTCGCTGTAACCGGAGAAGTCGAAGTACAGCTGCAGCAGGGAGATGAACATGCCGAACCAGGCATCCACCATCTGCGGCTGCGACTCGCCGAGGATCACCGTGCCCAGCGGCGCCAGCGAGTCGGCGATCAGCACCTTCTTGACGAAGCCGAGCATGAAGCGCGCGGCGCCGAGGCTGAACAGTTCCAGCGAATGGCTGCGCTGCTTGAGCTGCTGGTCGATCAGGCTGTAGCGCAGGATCGGCCCGGCGATCAGTTGCGGGAACAGGGCGATGAAGGCGGCGAAGTCGACAAAGCGCCGGGTCGGCTCGGCATCCTTGCGGTAGATGTCGACGATGTAGCTGAGCGCCTGGAACACATAGAAAGAGATGCCCAGCGGCAGGATGATGTGTTCCAGGGTGAAGGTATTGATGCCCAGCGGCTGCAGCACCTCGGCGATCACCTCGACGCCGAAGTTGGCGTACTTGAAGTAGCCGAGCGCGGCCAGGTCGCCGATCACGCCGATGCTCAGGAGGCGGAACGCGGTCTTCTTGTCGTCACCGTCGATGCGCTGCTTGATCAGCAGGCCGAACCAGTAGTTCCAGTAGGAAATGCCGACGAACAGCAGGAGGAAATCCGGGCGCCACCAGGCATAGAAGACATAGCTGCCGAGTACGATGACATAGGAACGCCAGGCGTCCTTGGCCAGGTAGTAGGCCAGCAGGAACACCGGCAGAAACAGGAACAGGAAGATGTTCGATGTGAAAACCATGGCGACACCTCTGGATTAGTAGCGCAGCACGACGCCGAAGGAGACCTGAAAGTCGTTGTCGAGGTTGCCGATGGCATCCCCTGCCCGGAAATAGCTGGCGGTGAGCAACGCGTTGATTTGCACGTGTTTGTCTTGTACGGCGTAGGGGAACATTTCCCAGTAGTAATTCAGGTCCAGGGTCTGGCCGAGGGCGCGGCTGCCGTTGCGCTCGGCCGGCTCGGCCAGGCTCAGTGGCAGATCACCGTCGGCATCGCGCAGGTGCAGGTCGGTCAGGCGCAGGTCGAGGTAATGGCGCGGCTGTGGTCGGGTTTCCAGGGCGATGCCGTAATAGGCCAGGTTGCGCAGGTCGATGCCGATGAAGGCGCTGACCAGGCCGCTGCTGTAGGTCTCCGGGTTGGCCACCCGGTCGGACTGGATGGCATTCAGGTAGAAGCCGTCGTTACTGTCGTCCGGCTTGTCGGTGATGCCGCCGTACAGGGCCAGACGCGGACTCCAGGGCCGCTCGGCGAAGTGCTTGCCGATCTCGCCGAGCAACGCCCAGCCGTTGCGATCCTGCTCCTCGCCGCTGGCCAGCTCGACGCTGCCGTCGAGCAGCGCCAGCTCCAGGCGATAGTCGCTGAACAGCGGGGTGACGTTCGGCTCGTCGCCGTGGAAGAACAGGCCGGCGCGCCCGCCTTTGAAGTCGCTGGGGTCATCCGCGTCGCGCCCGGAGTGGTCCTGTTCCAGCAACAGGCGCAGTCCCGCCCAGTTCTCGCCGCTCCAGCGCAGGGCGTATTCGCCCATGGCGTAGGCGATATCGCGCTCGCTGGCGTCCAGCGCCTGGCTGTCGCTGTTGTAGCTATGCAGCTTTTGCCCGACGGCGACGAAGCCGCGGGCGAAGGTGTCGTCGAAGTTCAGGCGCAGCGACTCCAGGCTGTCGTCCCACCAGATGCCAAAGTGGTCGGAGTAACGCTGGCGGCCGAGGCTGAGAGAGAAGCGCGGGTCGTCGCCGAGCAGGTTGCGGCGCAGGTAGAACTCGCGCAGCTCGGCGCTGAAGTATTCGATCTGCTGGCTGTTCTCCTGCTGCAAGCCGGTGCTGGCCTGGCTGGCGCTGTTGTAGTTGAGCCAGGCGCGGCCGAAGGCCTGCCATTTCGGCCACTGCGGCTCGCTCGAGCGCCAGCTCAGCGAGGGCTCGTAGCGCAGGCCATAGAAGCCCTTGCCGTCGTTGCCCAGCTGCGAATTTTCCGGGCCGTAGCCACCCTGCACAGTGACCTTGTGATTCAGCTCGACGGCGCTCGGCATGGCGGCGGCCATCGTGGGCGTGGGCAGGCTGGCGGGTTCGCTGACCGCACCTTCCTGATCCGTGGCCGCGGCCTGGCTGGCTAGCAGGACCAGCAGCCAGGGAACCCGGCGCTGCCAGGGGCTCGGGCGCGTCATAGCGACGCCTCGATGTCACTGATGATCCCGTTGCGCGCCTGCAGGGCCTGCTCGAGCTGCTCCTGGCTGATCTGCTGCGCCAGTTCCTTGAGGTATTTGCGGGCGCTCAGCTCGCCGCCGTCGACGGCGATCTTGGCGTAGGCATAGGCCTTGACCTTGTCGTTGCAGATGCCCTTGCCGCCGCCGTAGATGGAGGCGATGCGGTAGAAGGCCGAGGGCACGCCACGGGCGGCGAGGATGCGGTAGCTGGCGATGGCCTTGGCCTGATCCACCTGATCCAGGCCGCCCATGCTGTAGAGCTCGCCGAGGTTGAGGTAGGCGTTCTGGTAACCCTCGGCGAGCAGGGCCTGAATGATTGCCTGAGCCTTGAACGGGTCGAGGCTGCTCCAGCTACGCACCAGATAGGCCGAGGCGCGCAGGGCACGGCCTTCCTGCGGGCGGGTCAGTTCGACCTGGTCGATCAGGGCGAACACCTCTTCGGCGCTGTAGTTATTCGGCGCCGACATCATGTAGCTGGCTTTGGACACCAGGGCCTGGTCGGCCTGGCGGGCGATGGCGTTGTCCAGCCACTGCATGACCTGCGGGTCGTGTTCGCGGGGAAGGCCGCTGAGCAGGCTGCCGATGGCCAGTACCACGGCCACCGGCAGGCTGTCGATCTGCGCCAGCAGGCTGCTCACCCTGGCCGGGAACAGCTCGTCCTGCTCCTCGCCGAGAAATTGGTAATAGCGCTCCACTGCCCGCGCTTCGCTGCGCAGGGCGCTCAGGTAGAGGTTGTCCGCCAGCGCGCGCTGGCCCTGTTGTTCGGCCAGGCGCGCGCGGTACAGCGGGCTGGCGCAGGTATCGAGGCAGGCGCGCTGATGCAGGCTGATCAGCTCGCGCACCTGGGCCGGCGGGTACAGTTCGGGGTAGGCCAGGAACAGGTCGAGGCTGGTCCTGACGCTGTTCGGATCCCGGGTCGCAGCGAAGCGTTGCACGGCCTGGCTGAAGAAGGCGCGCTGGGCCTCATGGCCGTTGGGCAGGCGTTCGCTGAAGTTGGCCAGGCCGACCAGGGCATCGAGCTGGCCGCGGCCGTCGGCGAAGGCCGCCTGGTAGAGGGCGATGGCCTCCTGCTGTTGGTTGCGATCGGTGGAGCCGGCCAGCACATCGGCCAGCAGGCGCATCGAGGCACGGTCGCCGCGCTCGGCGAGCAGGCGCAGGTCGGCCTCGACCTCGGCCTGCGGATCCTGGTGCAGGCGATACTGGATCTGCTGCAGGCTGGCGGCCTGGGCCGAAGCCGCCAGTGCAACCAGCAGCAGACAGGATGGAATATGGCAGTTGAGCATACGCGTCTCCTGTAACGGTTCAGTAACCGGGGAACCCGGAGAGCAGGGGCAGGCCCTTGAACAGGTCGACCGCCACCGGCTTCTGGTAGGCCGCCAGTGGCAGTGGCTGATCGGGGCGGATCTGCAGCAGCAATTGCTGGGTCAGCGGGTCGAGCGCCGAGCCAATCACCTGGCCGCTTAGCTTGCCGTCGACGCCGAACACCTGCAGCTCGATCGAGGCGATGTCGCGCAGGTCTTTGAGTTTGTCGAAGGGGAAGCTGGCCTTGACGAACAGGCTGTTGTCGCCGAGCGGAATCAGGTGTGCCAGCTCGGCGAACTTGTAGCCGTAGCCATCGACCATCGCCTTGGGCAGGTACAGCAAGCAGTCGCATGGGCTGGCGATGGTGGTTTCGATCAGTGAGCGGCCGAGCAGGGCCTGCAGGTCGGTCTGGCTGATGTCGGCCAGAGCCTTGAGGTCGGCCGGGGTGGTGAAACTGGTGGCGAGCTGGGTGGACACCGTGGCGATCGGTTGGCCGGCCATGACCCGCTGGGTGCCGGCGGGGACGAGGAATTTCACATAGCCGTTCTCCGGCATGCTGATCACATGGGCGTCGGCACTGACCAGGGCCTGGGTGGCCGCCACCCGGAAGAACAACAGGTAGGTCTTGAACCCCAACAGGCCGGCGATGGCCAGCCCGGCGAGCAGGTACAGGGCACTGCCGGCCAGGGCCTGCAGGCGCTCACGCAGGCTGCGCGCGGTGGCGAGTTTTTGCTTGCGCTGCTTGATGTGGTTTTCCCGCTGCATGACGTTGAACAGGCCGTTGACATCGACCATCTCGCCGGACATGTAGGCACTGATGAGGTAGCGCAGGATGTCGCGCTTCTGCCCGTCGAGGTCGACGAACTGGGCGCCGATCAGCTCGCCGGAACCTGAGGTCACCTTGATCCGCGTATCTATTCTCAGCTTCACCTGGTGCAGGTCGAGCTGAATCGAGGCGCTGTGCAGGCTGCCGATGACCAACTGCGGTGCGCCGCGCAGGCTGAGGCCGCCGAGGGAAATATCTTCGATCCGGCACTCGATACGATCATCGCCGCTGCCCAGAGCAACCTGGGCGGACATCTTGGTGCGCACATATTGGCGCTCGTCGATCGCTTCATGGACCACGCTTGCTGCTGGGGGGAAAATGGCGCTACTCATGGGCATCCGCCTCGGATCAGGATTGGGAAAGGGTCAGCAACATGGCCACGGCACCGAAGAACAGGGCGACGGAGGAGGCCAGCATGGTTTTCGAGGACCAGCGATTGAGGGCCAGGTCGAAGCCCAGGGGGCTGCGCTCGAGCGTGGTCTTCTGTCGGGTCCAGCTCTGCTGGTCCATGTGGAACAGCGCGTAGACCTTCATCAGTGAGCCGACGATTTGGTTGTAATAGAGCACCAGCGGGTACAGCGGATCGACCGGGTGCCCGGCGAAGACAAACAGCAGGCTCACCAGGCTGCGGGTCAGCAGCACCCAGAACAGATAGACCAGCAGGAACTGGATGCCGAACAGCAGCGCCGCTATCAGGGAGGCGGTCAGGCCGAGCAGGCTGGTCCACATCGACACGCGTTGGTCATAGAGCACATACATGGTGAACAGCCCCAGTTGGCGCACACCCAGCAGGCGGGTGGCGCGAAAGTTCTGCCGCAGCGAATTGCCGTACCAGCGGAACATCAGCTGGCGGGTGGCCCGCAGGAAGTTGCTGTCTGGCGGGTGCTCGACGGTGAGGGTGTTGCTGTCGGGCACGTAGAAGGTGTCCCAGCCGGCGCGCATCAGGCTGAACCAGGAGGACTTGTCGTCGCCGGTGAGGAACTGGAAGCGTCCGAGCCGCCAGTGCTGAAGGAAGTCGGCTTCGACGTCCTTGATGAAATGCGGATCGGTGACCACGCTGGCACGGAAGAACGACAGCCGCCCGGTCATGGTCAGCACACGCCGCGACAGCGCCATGGAGCACATATTGATATGGCGTTGAGCGAAGCGCAGTGCGTGCCATTCGCGCATCAGCTTGCCGCCTTCGACCTGGCAGAATTCGTTGGTGGTGATGCCGCCGACACTGGGTAGGTAGGCGAAGAAGTTCACCGCGTTCTCCACGCAGTGGGGCAGCAGCATGGTGTCACCGTCGACCACGCCGACCACCGCGTCGTTGCCCGGCATCCGCCGCGATAGGGCACGGAAGGCGTGGGCCAGACCGTCGCGCTTGCCGGTGCCGCGGGCACGGACGATCACCAGCTTGATGTCGGGGCGTTCACGCACCTCGCGGCGCATGATCTGCTTGATCAAGTCCTCGTCGCCCTTTTCGACGATCGAGGCGATCACCGTGCAGGGTACCGGCAGGCGCTGGATTTCCTGGAATACCGACTGATAGACCTTGAAGGTGGTCTGCGCGGGAATGCGGAAGCTGGTGACCACCATATAGAACTGCGAGGGCAGCGCCGCCGGACCCATGTGCTCCACCGCCTTGCGCATGGCCGGGAAGCGCCAGTGCAGGAAATACATGCCGCGCAGGTAGTGGGTGAGGGCGTTGCCATAGCGCCAGGTGCCGAGGGCGCCGATCAGGAAGATGAAGTTCTTGTGCTGCGGATCGAACAGCCCGGGGTCGAGCAGGTCGGCCAACAGCATCAGGCTGGCGAGCAGCAGGCTCCAGCCGAGCAGCTGGCTGCAGACCTCGTGCAGTCGCGAGTTAGCTTTAGCCATGGCGTCAGCGTGCTCCGCTGCTGGATACGACTGGATGCTGGCCGCTGCGGCGAGACTGGCACGCCGTGCGCCGGGACCGCGGGTTGCTCGAGCTGTTCGGTTGCGCGTGCATAGCCATACCCCTCGACCCGAAGGCCGATCGATTGTGCATGGGGGCAGTCAGTCAAAGGTGCTGCGTGGTCGAGGCCTCCCGCAGCGGGAGGCTGGCGCCGTCGTGCGGCGCTTCTGGCTCGCCTGGTGTTGCTGTCAGCGCTTGAGCAATTGTTCGCCCTCGCGCTGGCTGGCGCTGCGGCCGTAGACATCCTCCAGCCGCTGGATATCGTCTTCGCCGAGGTAGCTGCCGGACTGCACTTCGATGATCTCCAGGGGGATTTTTCCCGGGTTGGCCAGGCGGTGCACCGAGGCGATGGGGATATAGGTCGACTGGTTTTCCGTGAGCAGGAAGCTCTGGTCGTCGCAGGTCACCTGCGCGGTGCCGGACACCACTATCCAGTGCTCGGCGCGGTGGTGGTGCATCTGCAGCGAGAGCTGCGCGCCGGGCTTGACCGAGATGTGCTTGACCTGGAAACGCGAGCCGATATCGACCGAGTCGTAGGCCCCCCAGGGGCGGTAGACCTGACTGTGGTTCTGCGTTTCCTGGCGGTCCTGGGCGGTGAGGTTGTTGACCAGCTGCTTGACCTCCTGGGTGCGCTCGCGGGGGACGATCATCAAGGCATCCTTGGTCGCCACCACCACCAGATCGTCCAGGCCGATCAGGGTGACCAGCTTGTCGGTGCCATGCACCAGGCAGTTGTGGCAATCCTGCAGCAGCACGTCGCCCTTGAGGGCATTGCCGTGCTCGTCCTTGTCCTGTACATCCCACAGCGAGGACCAGCAGCCGACATCGCTCCAGCCCGCCTGCAGCGGTACCACGCAGGCGCGTGTGGTGCGCTCCATGACCGCGTAGTCGATCGAGTTGTCCGGGCAGCAGGCGAAGGTGGCCGGGTCGATGCGCACGAACTCCAGGTCGTTGTGGCTGCGCTCCAGGGCCAGCAGGCAGGTGTCGTAGATGTCCGGCTCGTGAGATTTCAGCTCTTCCAGGTAGCGGCTGCAACGGAACATGAACATGCCGCTGTTCCAGAAGTAGTCGCCACTGGCGACGAATTCGCTGGCCTTGGCCTGGCACGGCTTCTCGACGAAGCGTTCGACCGCCAGCACCCCGGGTGGCAGGTCTCCCTGCCCGGGATGGCTCTTGATGTAGCCGTAGCCGGTTTCCGGCTTGCTCGCCGGCACGCCGAACAGCACCAGCTCGCCCTGTTCGGCAGCGGCGCGGGCCAATTCCAGGGCGCGCTGCAGGGCCGGCTGATCCTCCAGGACATGATCGGCGGGCAGCACCAGCAGCAGTTCGTCGCGGCCCTCGGCGAGCAGTTTCAGGGCGGCGATGGCGATTGCCGGGGCGGTGTTGCGGCCGAACGGCTCGAGCAGCACCGCCTGGGCGGTACCACCGATGCGGGCGAGCTGCTCACCGACGATGAAGCGGTGCTCCTCGTTGCACACCACGATGGGGGCGGCCATGCCCTCGCCGGCGACCCGCAGCAGGGTCTGCTGGAACAGGCTCTGCGCACCGGTCAGGGCGAGGAACTGCTTGGGGTACAGCTTGCGTGACAAGGGCCAGAGGCGCGAGCCACTGCCGCCCGACAGTATCACTGGAATCATGGTCGTTCTCCTCAAAGGTGCTGGCCGCGGCGGCCTACACAGGGAATTCGCAGGGTTGGCTACAGCTCGTCTACCAGCAGATGCCTTCGCTACCGTCACGGCTGGGATGCGCCATGAAACCGACCAGGTCGACGACCTGTTTGCCATCCGGCACCTGCCGGGCGAGCGCGCGAAAGCGCTCGTCGGCGTTGCCCAGGACGATGACGTCGGAGCGCTCGACGACCCGCTCGAAATCACTGTCGAGCAGGGACGACACATGGGGGATTTTCGATTCGATGTAGTCCTTGTTGGCGCCATGGACGCGGGCATATTCGACGTTGCTGTCGTAGATATTCAGTTCGTAGCCCTTGCCGATGAGCATCTCGGCCAGCTCCACCAACGGGCTTTCGCGCAGGTCGTCGGTGCCGGCCTTGAAACTCAGGCCGAGCAGGGCGACCTTGCGCTTGTCGTAGCTGGCGATGATGTCGAAGGCGTGCTGCACCTGCGCGCTGTTGCTGCGCATCAGCGAACCGATCAGCGGCACCTCGACGTCGAGCTGGCCGGCACGGTAGTTCAGCGCGCGCACGTCTTTCGGTAGGCAGGAGCCACCGAAGGCGAAGCCGGGCCTCATGTAGTACTTGGACAGGTTGAGCTTGTGATCCTGGCAGATCACGCCCATCACTTCGCGGCCGTCGACCCCGGCCGCCTTGGCGATGTTGCCGATCTCGTTGGCGAAGGTCACCTTGGTGGCGTGCCAGACGTTGCAGGTGTACTTGATCAGCTCGGCGACATCGATGCTTTTGCGCACGATGGGCGCGTCCAGCTCCTGGTAGAGCCCTTGCAGCAAGTCGCCGGAGCGCTGATCCAGTTCGCCGATTACCGTCATCGGTGGGTAGTTGTAGTCCTCGATGGCGGTGCTTTCGCGGAGGAACTCGGGATTCACCGCCACGCCGAAATCGATGCCGGCACGCTTGCCCGAGCACTCTTCAAGAATGGGGATGACGACGGTCCTGACTGTTCCCGGCAGCACCGTGCTGCGCACGACCACGGTGTGCCAGGCAGACTTCTCCCGCAGTGCGGTGCCCACTTGCGCACAGACCGATTCGATGAAGTGCAGGGCCAGGTCGCCGTTGCGCTTGCTTGGTGTGCCGACGCACAGCAGCGACAGTTCGGTGCTGCGCACTGCGGCCTGGACGTCGGTGCTGCCACTCAGCGTACCGGCCTTGACGCCCGCTTCCAGTAGCGCTTCAAGACCCGGTTCGACGATCGGCGATCTACCCTGGTTGATCAGATCGATTTTGCTCGGCGAGATGTCTACGCCGATTACTTCATGCCCGCGTGCCGACAGGCAGCCGGCACAGACCGCGCCGACATAACCCAAACCAAAGATGCTGATGCGCATTGCTCCATCCCCTTATGGTGATCAACTTTCGGGCGCACGAAGCCAGCTGACGTGCGCCAGTTGAAAATCAGTGAGGGCAGTAGTCAAGGTTCGCCACAACCAAAGCGGCGAAGAACATGAAGCGGGCAACTGCACTGAGTGCAGCTAAGGTCTACCAACGGCTTCTTGTCGGTCCACGCAGGGACGTTTTACCTCTACAACGAGTATGTCCGGCAGCAAAGCGAGGGCAGCCGTCTCGTTGCGAGGAGGTGGTCTTTTATGGTTATTTTTTGCTGAATGCAGTTGCTGGCGAAACGCCAATAGTGCGTCTTCAACAGGGTCTTAAGCTATCAGCGCACCAGGGATAGTCAATAACTTGGCAAGAATTATTCGATATAAGGGTTTTGGCTCTTATTTCGTCAAAAAAATGTCTAATTTGCTTTGGTCACGTGGCTGATGGCCTTGCCATGACCGCAGCAGCAGCTGCCTCCAGGTTCTGTGAGCGCTCTAGCCTGGTGGTTGTGTCTGATATTGGCGGTCGTCGAGTGCGGGGCGAATGTCGGCTGGCGGCGGCAGCTGGGCGCCCCCTCGTTGTCGCCATCCATCGGCTGGTCATGCTTTCACCGCCTCTGAATATTTTCTGTGCCTGTGATGCGTTATGCAGGCGTCTCTCTGGGTAAGCATCGGGCTGGCTTCTATACTGCCGCCACCTGACATTGCCTGGGTGCACAGGCTGTTGGTTTATCTGATCGGGAACGCACTGCATGCAATGGATCTTCATGCTGGTCGGGCTGGTGCTGGGGGCTCTGGTCGCGGAGTCGCTGACTGGCGCGCTGTTGGCTGGCTTGGTCGGCCTGGGTATGGCCCAGGCGCTCAAGCTCAGGGGGCTGCAAGCACAGAACGCCGAGTTGGCGACACAGCTGAAAAGTTTCGCCGAGCGCTTCGAACAGGGCACCCAGGCCATTCATGAGCGACTGCTCAAGGTCGAGGCGCCGTCTGCGGCGACGGATGAGTCGCCGCTCTCGGCGGCCGAGATGGCGCCCGTCGTCGCCGAGCCTGCAGCCGAGGCGCAACTGACCTGGGAACTGCCGCCGGAGGTTCTTGCGCAAGCCGAGGCCGAGCCTGCGCCGTCGTCGGGCAGTAGCGACGCCTGGACCCGGGCGGCGGACCAGCCGCATGCCGCGCCCGCTGCGCGCCAGCCGGCCAAGCCGCGCGAACCTTCGCCGATCGAACGCGCCATCGCCGGGGCCCGCGGCTGGCTGTTCGGTGGCAATACCGTGCTGCGCATCGGCGTGCTGCTGCTGTTCCTCGGCCTGGCCTTTCTCTTGCGCTACGCCACCGAAGGCATGGTGGTGCCGGTGCAGCTGCGTTATGCCGGGGTTGCGGCCAGCGCCATCGCCTTGCTCGGCCTGGGCTGGTGGTTGCGCCTGCGCAACCCGAACTACGGCCTGATGCTGCAAGGCGCAGGCATCGCCGTGCTGTACCTGACGATCTTCGCCGCCATGCGCCTGCATCCGCTGCTCGCGCCGGCGCAGGCGTTCACCCTGCTGCTGATCGTGACCCTCTGCTCGGCGATTCTGGCGGTGACGCAGAATGCCCTGGGGCTGGCGGCCGCGGCCGCGCTCGGTGGCTTCGCCGCGCCCATCCTGACCTCGAGCGGCAGCGGCAACCATGTCGCGCTGTTTTCCTATTTCGTCCTGCTCAACAGCGCCATCCTGGCCATCGCCTGGTTCAAGACCTGGCGCCTGCTCAACCTGATCGGCTTCGTCGGCACCTTCGGCATCGGCTTCGCCTGGGGCCTGCGTTCCTACACTCCGGAGCTGCTCGGGAGCACCGAGCCGTTCCTGCTGCTGTTCTTCCTGATGTACGTGGCCATCGGTCTGTTGTTCGCCCGGCGCAAGCTGGGCGAGGCCGGGGCGGCGCCGCAGGAGCGCGAGGCCTTGCTGCGCTGGGCGGCGCGCCAGGGCGATTATGTCGACGCCTCCGTGCTGTTCGGTCCGCCGCTGGTGGGTTTCGGCCTGCAGTTTGCGCTGGTGCGGCATCTCGAGTTCGCCGCCGCCTTCAGCGCGCTGGCGCTGGGCTTGTTCTATATGGGCCTGGCGCTGCTGCTGGTCAGGCGCACGGAAGACCGCGCCCTGCTGCTGGTGGAAACCTGCCTGGCGCTGGGGGTGGTGTTCGCCAGCCTGGCGATTCCCCTGGGCCTGGATGCGCGCTGGACCTCGGCCGCCTGGGCGGTGGAGGGCGCCGGCATCTTCTGGCTGGGGTTGCGTCAGCGGCGCAGCCTGGCCCGCGCCTTCGCCCTGCTGTTGCAGGCGGGCGCGGCGCTGGCGTTTCTTGGCGAATTGAGTCCGGGGCAGGACAGCCTGCTGGCCGGCCCGCCCCTGGGTGCGCTGATGCTCGGCGCGGCCTTGCTGTTCAG
The DNA here is from genome assembly GCF_033723075.1 of Pseudomonas sp. Classification (GTDB taxonomy): domain Bacteria; phylum Pseudomonadota; class Gammaproteobacteria; order Pseudomonadales; family Pseudomonadaceae; genus Aquipseudomonas. The sequence continues at coordinate 242,848 of NZ_JAWVXU010000002.1, read as the reverse complement.
CTTCTACAGGCTGCGTCAGGCGGGCGACGAGCAGGCCTCGGCCTGGGAGCGGCGCGGCTTGCCGCTGTTGGCCTGCGCCGGCCTGGCGTTTCTCTACCTGCTGGCGCCGTTGTGTTTCAACGCCGAGGCCACGGCGATCAGCTGGGCCCTGGCCGGCCTGGCCACCTTGTTCATCGGTCTGCGCCTGCAGTCGCGGACTTTCCTGTTCAGTGCCTTTGCCGTGCAGTTGCTCGGCGGTGCGCTGTTCCTGCTGCAACTGGATGCGGCCTCGGGCATCGGCAGTGGCGCCTTTGCCACCGGCTGGCGCGGCTTGCTGACGGCCTCGCTGATCGGCCTGGCGCTGATCGGCGGCATGCTACTGGCGGCGCGCGATCGCCAGGTCAGCAGCGATAGACGGCTGATGCGCGGGCTGTCGGCGGTCTTGCTGGTCGGCCTGCTGTTTATCAATCTGGCGGTGCTGTTCGTGTTGCCCTGGCAGAGCGCCAGCGCGGTCTGGGGCGGCAGCGGCCTGTTGATCGTCTGGCTCAGCCTGCAGTTGCAGCAGCGCGCCGGTTTCGTCTTCGGCCTGTTGCTGCAGGGGTTCGGCGGTCTGTCGTTCCTGGTCGTCAGTCCGCTGCTGTTCGCCCCGCTCGGCGGCGAAGGCCTGCGCCCGCTGGGCCATGCCGGGTTCTGGACCCCGGCGGTGCTGGCCATCGCCGCCCTGGTCGGTGCCTGGCGCCTGCAGCAGGTGGCGCGCCTTGAGCAGGCCACTGCGCTGCCGGCTTTGAGCCTGCAGCGCTTGTCGCAGCTGCTGCTGGTCTGGGGCGCTGGCTGGTGGGCGCTGAGCCTGACCGGCGAAATCCTGCGGTTTGCCGCGCCTGCGCTGCAGGCGCCGCTGTTGCTGCTGGACGCGGCCCTGAGTGTGGCGCTGTGGCTGCTGGTTGCTGTGCGGGTGCAGTGGCGGGCCATGGCGCTGCTGTGCACGCTGCTGGTGCCGGTGGCGGCGCTGATCCTGCTGTCCGCCTGGCACCTCGAGTATCACCCGCTGGCGGACTTCGGTTGGCTCGGCTGGGGCGCGCTGTTGCTCGTGCATCTGCTGGCGCTGCGGTGCCTGAACGGTCTGCTGCCGGCCGGCGCGCTGAGTGCCGCCCATGTGCTGGGCTGCTGGCTGATCCTCGGGGTGCTGGCCCTGGAGCTGCGCTACCTGCTCTATCTGCTGGCGCAGCACTACAACGCCTGGCGCTGGCTGGGCTGGGCACTGCTGCCGAGCCTGTACCTGCTGCTGATGGCGACACCGCGCCAGTGGCCGTGGCCGATAAGTGCGTATCCGCGCGAGTACCGCCTGTTGGCGGCTGCGCCGCTGGCGCTGCTGATGCTGGCCTGGTTCTGGCTGGCCAATATCGCCAGCGATGGTGCCGCCGAGCCGCTGCCTTATCTGCCTCTGCTCAATCCGCTGGAGCTGGGTTTGCTGATCAGCCTGGTCGCGGTGTTCCACTGGCTGCGCAGCGCCTTGGCGCAACTCGGCCTGGCCGCTGTGGCGCGGGGCCAACTGGCCCAGCTGCTGGCCGGTATTTCGCTGTTTGCCCTGCTGACGGCGGCGGTGCTGCGCGCGTGTCACCATTGGGGCGGCGTGCCCTACCAGCTGCAGGCGCTGCTCGAGTCGATGCTGGTGCAGGCGGGGCTGTCGATCGTCTGGACCCTGATCGCCCTGCCGCTGATGATCGTCGGCCACCTGCGCGCGCGGCGCGAGCTGTGGCTGGTCGGTGCGGCCCTGATCGGCGTGGTGGTGGCCAAACTGTTCTTCGTCGAGCTGGGCAATCAGGGCGGCCTGGAGCGCATCGTCTCCTTTATCGCGGTGGGTGTGTTGCTGTTGATCGTCGGCTATTTCGCGCCGCTGCCGCCCCGGCAGTCGGCGCCCGCAGCGGAGCAGGTGCAGGTATGAGCAGGTTGATCGCTGTGCGTGGCTGGGGCCTGGCGTTGCTGGCCCTGCTCGCCCCTCTGGCAGTGGGGCAGGAACGCGCCAGCGACTACGCCGTCCAGGTGCCGCTGAGCCTGAGCGGGGAAGGCCCCTGGTATCGCCTTGAACTGCCGATGGCCCTGCATATGGCCGCACGTCACGCCGACCTGCGTGACCTGCGGGTGTTCAACGGCGCCGGCGAGGCGCAGGCCTATGCCCTGAGCCTGGGCAGTGCCCGCCAGCGCGAGACGCAGCAGGACAGCGCGGTGAAATGGTTTCCCCTGCGTGGCCCGCTGCATGCCGAGCAGAGCCCCAGCGTGCGGGTGCAGCGCAGCACCGGCGGCACCCTGGTCGAGGTGCTCGGGGATGACGGGGCGCGTGCCGATGCAGAGGTGCTGCGCGGCTGGCTGCTCGACACCAGTGCCATCAAGGCGCCGCTGCACAAACTGATTCTCGATTGGCGTGCCGAGCACGAGGGCTTCCAGCGCTTCAGCATCGAGGCCAGCGACGACCTGCAGCACTGGCGCGCCTGGGGCGATGGGCAGATTGCCCGACTGTCATTTGCCGATGAGCGCATCGATCAGCGTGAAGTCCGCCTGCCGGGCCAGTCCGCGCGCTACCTGCGTCTGCTCTGGAGCAGTCCCCGGCAGGCTCCGCAGCTGTTGTCCGCGCGGCTGCTGAGTGCCGGCAGCGACAGGCCGGCACCGCTGAGTTGGTCGGCGGATTTGTCGCCGAGCAGCGCCAAGGCCGGCGAGTACCGCTGGGACCTGCCCCTGGCGCTGCCGTTGCAGCGCGTGCGGGTCGAACTGGCCGAGGCCAACACCCTGGCGCCGGTGAGCGTCACGGGCCGGCGTGAGGGTCAAGTGCAGTGGCAGCCGCTGGCGCGCGGCCTGCTCTACCGTCTGCCGCAGGATGGCCAGGAGGTGCTGCAGGATGAGCTGGAGTTGTATGGCGCGCCGGTGCAGCAGTTGCGCGTGCAGGTGGATGAGCGCGGCGGCGGCCTGGGCAGTGCCGCGCCGAGCATCCGGGTCGGCATCCGCGCGACCCAGGTGGTGTTCCTCGCCCGCAGCACGCCGCCCTATGTGCTGGCCATCGGCAAGGCGGCTGGCAGTGCGGCGAGCCTGCCGCTGAGTACCCTGATTCCCGGTTACGACGACCAGCGCCTGGCTGACCTGGGCGTGGCGACCGCGATCGCGACGCCTTTGTTAGAAGTGGCGGCAGGCGCCGAGCAGGCGCCAGACCGGGACTGGCAGCGCCTGGGGCTCTGGGCCGTGTTGCTCGCCGGGGTCGGCCTGCTGGTGCTGATGGCCTGGAGCCTGCTGCGCGCCAGGCCTGCGGCACCCTGACGTAAAAACCACCGTCAGCCTGGTTGGTGGGGGCTTGTGCAGGATCGTGGTTCAGCTCAGCGCTTTTGGTATGTACGCACAGTAGCCGGGCCGTGGGCCGATCTTGGGATGGTTGCGGCAGGTGTCCGGGCGCTTGTCGTAGATGGTGCACAGGCGCGTCTTGCGATCCAGGTACAGGCAGTCGTTGTTGCTCATGCGGATCAGGGTGAAGATCCCCGACTTCTGATTGAAGCGCTCGACGATGCCCTCTTTCTGCAGGCGTTTGGCGATATTCTTCGGTGGTTCGTCGCGCTCGAAGTCGTCGACCACGCCGATGCGGATCAGGTCGCCGATGCGCACCTCGACCGGCAGCGTGCAGCAGCTGGAATTGCAGCTGTGGCACATGTCGCTGGTGTATTTGGCCCAGGTGTCCAGGCGGTCGATTTCGGCGGCGGCGATCAGGTTGTTCTTCATGGGGCTATGGGTGCGTATTGGCTGGGCAGCGGGCGATGATAGCGGCGTTGGCGAATTTGTGAACCAACATCTGCCGGCTGGTCGGTTTTCTTTGCGCACGCATTGCTGGTGTCGAATCTGGCAGTCGTGCTGGTTTCTCAGGCGATCCAGCGATCAGGTTGAATAAATCCCTCAGAAAAACAGGGCGATCTGCAGTATCTTTGGCGCTGCCGGCAGTGTGCTGCGGCTTTTATCAACGTCTCAGGTCAGGATGGCCGTTCGCGCATGTCACTTCGCCGTGCTCCCCCTTTGCTGAATGAGGTTTTCCTGCCGTTGCTCCGTGCTCATGCCCCGCAGGTGTGGCCGTGAGCGTTTGTACAGGTTCGGGCTGGGCGCCGAGTGTGCCGGTGGTGCTCACCTGCCTGGTGTGCATTGGTGTGCTGCTGTTGGCGCGCTGGGTCAAGCATCAGCGCTATTTTCCGGGACGCGAGAGTTTTGTCCTGCTGCATGCGGCCAGCCTCTGGTGGATGCTCGCCGCCGCCTTGGAAATGGCCGCGCAGTCGGCCGAGTGCAAGGTGTTCTGGGCGAGCATGGCTTGGCCGGGCATCCTCTCGGTGCCGGCCTTCTGGTCGATCTTCCTTTGGCAGTACGTCAATAGCGTGCGTCAGCCTTTGCCGCTGCGCCACACGCTGGGCCTGGCGGTGGTGCCCGTGGCGATCTGGCTGGTGGCCCTGAGCAATCCCTGGCATGGCTGGTTCTATGGCGAGGGGACGGCCGCGCTTTCGGCCGAGCCGGGCTCTCCCGTGCGTTACCAGCATGGCCCGCTGTTCTATGCGGCCGCAGCCTACCTTTATCTGTTCATGGCCTTCAGCATGGCTGTGGTGATCCGTGCGGCGGTCTTCAGTATTGGCGTCTACCGTCGACATTATCTGGCCTTTGTGCTGCTAACTGCCGTGCCCTGGGCGGCCAACATCGGCTATATCGGCTTTGGCTGGACCGTTTTCGGCTTCGATCCGACGCCCTTCAGTTTTGCCTTTACCCTGGTGGCATTTGCCTGGCTGATCGTCGGTGTGCGCCTGTTCGATCTGTTGCCGGTGGCGCGTCATCTGCTGCTGGAAGCCTTGCTCGACCCGGTGCTGGTGGTCGATCCGCAGTCGCGGGTGATCGAGGCTAACCCGGAGGCGCTCAAGCTGGCCGGCTTGAGCAAAGGTTGGCAGGGCTGCAAGCTGGGCGATTGGCCGGTGTTCGGCAGGGACTTGCGGGGAGTGATGCGGCGCCAGGATCCTGCTGGTCAGGATCAATTGCTCTCTCTTGCCAGCTCGGCGCGCTACTTCGAAGTGCGCATTCGGGTAATTAAGCGTGTGACTCACCATGGCGCCATCGTGCTCGGCCATATGCTCTACCTGCGCGATGTCACCCAGCGTCATCTCGGCGAGCTGAAACTGGCCGAGGCGCTGGCCATCAGCGAGGATCGGCTGCGCACCATCTCCAGCCTGCATGAACAGTTGCAAGAGCAGGCACTGCGCGATCCGCTGACCGGCTTGTACAACCGCCGCTACCTCGACGAGTTTTTCAGTCGCGAACTGGCCCGCGCGGAGCGTGAGCGGACGTCGGTGGCGCTGGCCCTGATCGATCTCGATCATTTCAAGCAACTCAACGACGAATACGGTCATCTGGCCGGTGACGACGTGCTCAAGGGCGTGGCGCAACACTTGCTGGATAATCTGCGCGCCTCGGATGCGGTGTTTCGGATTGGCGGCGAGGAGTTCTTGCTGATCCTGCCGGGTGTCGATGTGCAGGAGGCGCACAAGCGCCTGGAGTCGATTTGTCAGGGTCTGGCCGCCAGCCCGCTGCCTACCCGCAGCGGTGAACGCACGGTAACCTTGTCGGCTGGCCTGGTGCTGTGGCCCGCACAAGGCGGCGCGCTGGATGAACTCCTGCATGCCGCCGATGTCGCACTTTACGAGGCCAAACGGGCGGGACGTAACCGCGTGCAAGTATGCTCGCAGGCTTAAACCGTGCCGAATGCCGGGTATGCGCTCCATCCATCTCTGCCTGGAGGCGCTGCCTCCCGTATAGAGTTAAACTGCACACGATTTCTTTCCTTCTCGGAGCCATCCATGTCCCGCATTACCCTGAGCCGCTATCTGATCGAACAGACCCGCAGCCATAACACCCCCGCCGATCTGCGCTTCCTTATCGAAGTGGTCGCGCGGGCCTGCAAGGCGATCAGCCATGCGGTATCCAAGGGCGCGCTGGACGATGTGCTCGGCAGCATGGGCACCGAGAACGTGCAGGGCGAAGTGCAGAAGAAGCTCGACGTGATGTCCAACGAGATTCTCCTCGAGGCCAACGAGTGGGGCGGTCACCTGGCCGGCATGGCGTCCGAGGAAATGGACAAGGCCTACCAGATTCCCGGGCGCTATCCGAAAGGCGCTTACCTGCTGGTGTTCGACCCGCTGGACGGTTCGTCCAACATCGATGTCAATGTGTCGGTCGGCACCATCTTCTCGGTCCTGCGTTGCCCCGATCGCAACGGCGCCACCGGCGATCTTGGCGAAGAAGCCTTTCTCCAGCCAGGCACCGAGCAAGTCTGCGCCGGTTATGCAATCTATGGCCCGCAGACCATGCTGCTGCTGACCCTGGGCAACGGCGTCAAAGGCTTCACCCTGGATCGCGAGCTGGGCAGCTTCGTGCTGACCCACGATGACATCAAGGTGCCGGAAACCACCCAGGAATTCGCCGTCAACATATCCAACCAGCGTCATTGGGAAGCACCGGTGCAGCGTTATGTCAACGAGTTGCTGGCCGGTGAAAGCGGGCCGCTGGAAAAGAACTACAACATGCGCTGGATCGCCTCCATGGTTGCCGACGTGCACCGCATCCTCACCCGTGGTGGCGTGTTCATGTACCCGCGCGATAGTCGTGATCCTTCGATGCCCGGCAAGCTGCGCTTGATGTACGAAGCCAATCCGATGTCCTTCATCATCGAGCAGGCGGGTGGTGCTGCGACCAATGGCAGCCAGCGCATTCTCGATATTCAGCCGACTTCCCTGCACCAGCGTGTGCCGGTATTCCTTGGCTCCAAGGAAGAAGTCGAGCGCGTGACCGCCTACCACCAGGAGTGATCCATGAGTAATCCTTGGCAGCCGTTGCTCGACTGGTGGTTTGGTAGCGGGACGACGGCCGCCGAGGTGGCGGCGGCGCGTTCCGCGCTGTGGTTCGGCAAGCAGGACAGCCAGGACGTTGATGCGCGTGAGCGCTTTGCCGGACTTGTGGAGCAGGCGCTGGCCGGCGAGCTGGCCGACTGGGCCGACTCGCCGCAGGGCTGGCTGGCACTGATCCTGCTGCTGGACCAGTTGCCTCGGATGATTTTTCGCGACAGCCCGCAGGCTTTCGCCGGTGACGGCCTGGCCCGGCAACTGGTGCTCGCCGGGCTGGACGACGAGTTGGAAGAGGCGTTGACGCCGCTGCAGCGGGTGTTCGTTTACCTGGTACTGGAGCACGCCGAGGATCTTTTCCTGCAGGACGAAGCGGTACGCCGCTTCACCCGGCTGTTGTCCGTCGCCGCGGATAGCGAAAAACCTTTGTTTGCCAATTATCTGGATTACGCCGAGCGGCATCGCCAGGTGATTGCCCGGTTTGCGCGTTTTCCCCATCGCAACGCCGTGCTGGGTCGGCCCTCGACCCCGGAAGAACTGGCCTTTCTGCAGGAACCCGGCTCGCGCTTCTGACATCCAATCGGGCAGCTGCTGCGGCGCTGTGCCAAGCTTGTCCCACTTTAAATTCTGGAGCCTGCGCCATGTCGTTGCGCTATATCGCCGTGCTGTTGTGTTGTGTGTTGCTGGCTGCTTGCAGCAAGGTCAATCAGGACAATTATTCCAAGCTCAAGTCCGGGATGACCAAGCCGGAGGTCGAGCAGTTGCTTGGTGCCCCTGGCGAGTGCGCGGGTGCCCTGGGCCTCACCAGCTGCACCTGGGGTGACGAGAAGAGTTTTATCAGCGTGCAGTACGCTGGCGACAAGGTGGTGATGTTCTCGGGCAAGGGTCTGCAATAAGGAGTGGCTGATGCGCGTATTCGCGGGGCTGTTGGTCGTTGCGGTGCTGGCTGGCTGCGCCAACTCCGGGACCGGAGTGGTGCCACCGAAAACTGTCGAGACGGTCGATCTGCAGCGTTATCAGGGCACCTGGTACGAGTTGGCGCGATTGCCGATGTTCTTTCAGCGTAACTGCGCGCAATCCGAGGCGCGTTATGACCTGCTGGACGACGGCAGTATTGCTGTGACCAATCGTTGTCGCACCCTCGAGGGCGGATGGCAGGAGGCCAGGGGGCAGGCGGTGCCGCAGGTGGCGGGTGAGACCGACAAGCTGTGGGTGCGTTTCGATAACTGGTTCAGCAATCTGCTGCCGGGCGTCGCCAAGGGCGAGTATTGGGTGCTTTATCTGGATGACGACTACCAGACTGCGCTGGTTGGCCACCCGAACCGCGACTACCTGTGGTTGCTGGCGCGTACCCCGCACGTGGCGCCGGCCATGCGCGACAAGTTGCTGGAAGTCGCGCGCGGACAAGACTACGACACCGATGCGCTGATCTGGCGCACACCAGACGACCAGTTACCGCAGCCCTGAATCACGCCCGCGAGGGGCGATGCTGCGCACTTGAGAAAAATGCCGCTTTCCCTTAATCAGGACAGCGGCATTTTTCCGGGTCTGGAGCGCTATGCGGTGCTGGCCTGCCATCCATAGGGCTGGCGGCGTTAACCAAGCAGTTCGCGCAGTACCTGGGCGAAGGCCAGGGCGCTTGCCACTTCGCCGGCATGCTGGCCGTCGCGGATCACCCAGCGACCGCTGACCATGACGTCGCGGATCTGCCGTTCGCCGCCGGCGAACAGCCAGCGGCCCAGCAGGGCGTCGTCGCTGGCGGTGGCGAGATAGGGGTCATCGCCATCCAGCACCAGCCAGTCGGCACGCTTGCCGACCGCCAGCACGCCCACCGGCTGACCGAGCGCCTGGGCGCCACCGGCCAGGGCCGCGTCGTACAGGCTACGACCGATCAGCGGCTGATCGCTGCGAGAGAGGCGGTTGCGGCGCTGGTCGCGCAGGCGTTGGCCGTATTCCAGCCAGCGCAGTTCTTCGGTCATGTTGACCGAGACATGGCTGTCCGAGCCGATGCCCAGGCGCCCGCCCTGGGCGAGGAAATCCACTGCCGGGAAGATACCGTCGCCGAGGTTGGCCTCGGTGCTCGGGCATAGCCCGACCACGGCGCCGCTGCGCGCCATCAGGCTGACTTCGTCGGCCTGCGTATGGGTGGCGTGCACCAGGCACCAGCGCTGGTCCACCGGCGCCAGTTCATACAGCCATTGCAGGGGGCGGCGACCGCTCCAGGCCAGGCAGTCGTCGACTTCCTGCTGCTGTTCGGCGATATGGATATGGATCGGGCTGTCGCTGTTGTGCGCGGCCAGCACCGTCTCGATCTGCTCAGGGGTGACCGCGCGCAGCGAATGAAAACACAGGCCCAGGCGCTGTGCCGGGTGCTGTTCGAGCAGCGGCTGCAGGCGCTGTTGCAGGGCCAGGTAGCTGTCGCTGCTGTGGATAAAGCGCCGCTGCCCGTCATTCGCGGCCTGGCCGCCGAAGCCGGAGTGGCTGTAGAGCACCGGCAGCAGGGTCAGGCCGATGCCGGCATCCAGGGCCGCCTGGCTGATGCGCAGGGCCAGTTCGGCCGGGTCGGCATAGGGCTGACCCTGCGGGTCATGGTGCACGTAGTGGAATTCGGCGACCGAGGTGTAGCCGGCCTTGAGCATCTCGATATACAGCTGGCGGGCGATCACCCCGATCTGCTCGGGGTTGAGCTGGCCGACCAGGCGATACATCAGCTCGCGCCAGGTCCAGAAGCTGTCGTTGGGGTTGCCGGCCACTTCGGCGAGGCCGGCCATGGCGCGCTGGAAGGAGTGCGAATGCAGGTTGGGCATGCCCGGCAGCAGCGGGCCGCGCAGGCGCTCGGCGCCGGCGTCCGAGCCGTCGACGGTGATGCTTTCCAGGCTGCCGGAGGCGCCAACCTCCAGGCGGACGTTGTGCGCCCAGCCGTGAGCGAGCAGGGCGCGGGGTGCGAAGAATGCGGGCATAATGCGTATCCAACTGCTGGTGTTTATTTGTATATACATATACAGGTGTTTGTGGCGCGGGTAAACTGCCGGTCAGGCGACAAAGGAGAAACACGTGACAAAAGCATTCTCGAAGCCATCCGCGCTTGCCGGTCAGCTCAGTGAAGCACCGGCGCCGCTGTATGCCCAGGTCAAGCAGATGATCGTCCAGCAGATCCAGTGCGGCGCCTGGCCGGCGCACCATCGGGTGCCCTCGGAAAGCGAGCTGGTGGAACAGCTGGGTTTCAGCCGCATGACCATCAACCGTGCCCTGCGCGAGCTGACCAATGACGGCCTGCTGCTGCGCATGCAGGGGGTAGGCACCTTCGTTGCCGAGCCCAAGGGGCGTTCGGCGCTGTTCGCGGTTAACAACATTGCCGACGAGATCGCCGCCCGTGGCCATCGTCATCAGAGCAAGCTGATTCGCCTGGGCGAGGAGTTGGCCAGTCCGGAGCGGGCCATGGCGCTGGACCTGCGCGAAGGCCAGAAGGTCTTCCATTCGCTGATCGTGCATTACGAAAACGAGGTGCCGGTGCAGCTGGAAGATCGCTACGTCAATGCGGAGGTGGCGCCGGACTACCTCAAGCAGGACTTCACCCGGCTGACCCCCTATGCCTACCTGTCGCGGGTCGCGCCGCTGACCGAGGGCGAGCATGTGGTCGAGGCGATTCTCGCCGAAGCCGAGGAATGTCGGCTGTTGCAGATCGAGCGCGGCGAACCCTGCCTGCTGATTCGCCGGCGCACCTGGTCGGGACCGCAGGCGGTGACCTCGGCGCGCCTGGTGCATCCGGGCTCGCGTCATCGCCTGGAGGGGCGTTTCAGCTCATGAGCCGGATGCAGGTCCTGCGCGCGGCCGACTATCGGCGCATGCCGTGGAAGAACGGCGCGGGCAGCACCCTGGAAATCGCCCGTGATCAGGGTGAAGGCCTGGAAGGCTTCGGCTGGCGCCTGTCGATCGCCGATATCGGCGAGTCGGGCGGCTTCTCCGCATTCACGGGCTACCAGCGCATCATCAGCGTGCTGGAAGGCGATGGCATGCAGTTGCGGGTCGACGGCGTACTCTCGCGGCCCTTGTTGCCGTTCGATCCCTTCGCCTTTGGCGGCGACAGTCGGGTGGAGTGCCGCCTGCTCGGCGCGGCCATTCGCGATTTCAATCTGATCTATGCACCGCAGCGTTATGCGGCACGCCTGCAGTGGCTGGCCCCGGAACAGCCGCTGCGGGTGTTCAGTGCGGCGACTGTCAAGCTGGTGTTCAGCGCCGCGCAGGCGCTCGAAGTGCGCCTCGATGATGGCAGTGCTGCATGCCTGGGACGTTACGACTGCCTACGCATCGAGCAGGACGCCAGCCTGGCCGGGCTGCAGCTGCAGGGCGGGGTTGCCGACCACTGCTGCCTGATCGAGTTGACTCCGCGCTAAACCCCTCACCCAGGCCGTGCGGCCGCTGCAGCTCCGGCGCCGGAGCTATCCTTGTCGGGTGCAGTGGGCTTGACGGTGGTGCGGTGTCTGGGGTGGCCGCTCGGTACTGTTGGCGGGGCGGCGATATTCTTGCTTGATCTTACCTGTATATACATGTTTAGATCTGCGCATGCCCAGCCGTAACGCGCAAAAATAGCCAGGCTGACGGCGATCTTTCCCTGGAGGATTTCTTGTGAGCAACTCGACCCGTTTCCGTGATATCGAAATCCGCGCTCCGCGCGGCAATCAGCTGACCGCCAAGAGCTGGCTGACCGAGGCGCCGTTGCGCATGCTGATGAACAACCTCGATCCGGACGTGGCCGAGAACCCCAAGGAGCTGGTGGTGTATGGCGGTATCGGCCGCGCCGCGCGCAATTGGGAGTGCTACGACAAGATCGTCGAGTGCCTGACCAACCTGAATGACGACGAAACCCTGCTGGTGCAATCCGGCAAGCCTGTCGGTGTGTTCAGGACCCACAGCAACGCGCCGCGGGTGCTGATCGCCAACTCCAATCTCGTGCCGCACTGGGCGACCTGGGAGCACTTCAACGAACTGGACGCCAAGGGCCTGGCCATGTACGGCCAGATGACCGCCGGCAGCTGGATCTACATCGGCAGCCAGGGCATCGTCCAGGGCACCTATGAAACCTTCGTCGAGGCCGGCCGTCAGCATTACGCCGGCAGCCTCAAGGGTCGCTGGGTACTGACCGCCGGCCTCGGCGGCATGGGCGGCGCGCAGCCGCTGGCGGCGACCCTGGCCGGTGCCTGCTCGCTGAACATCGAATGCCAGCAGAGCCGCATCGACTTCCGCCTGAAGACCCGCTACGTCGACGAGCAGGCAGCGAATCTGGACGACGCCCTGGCGCGCCTCGACAAGTACTGCGCCGAGGGCAAGGCGATCTCCATCGCTCTCTGTGGCAACGCCGCCGAGATCCTCCCCGAGCTGGTGCGCCGTGGCGTACGCCCGGATATGGTCACCGACCAGACCAGCGCCCACGACCCGCTCAACGGCTACCTGCCGATCGGCTGGAGCTGGGAGCAGTACCGCGAGCGCGCGCAGAGCGAGCCGGCGGCGGTGGTCAAGGCGGCCAAGCAATCCATGGCCGTACATGTGCAAGCCATGCTCGATTTTCAGAAGGTCGGCGTGCCGACCTTCGACTACGGCAACAACATCCGCCAGATGGCGCTGGAGGAGGGCGTGAGCCATGCCTTCGACTTCCCCGGTTTCGTCCCGGCCTATATCCGTCCGCTGTTCTGCCGCGGCATCGGTCCGTTCCGCTGGGCCGCGCTGTCCGGTGATCCGCAGGACATCTACAAGACCGACGCCAAGGTCAAAGAGCTGATTCCGGATGACGCCCATCTGCACAACTGGCTGGACATGGCCCGCGAGCGCATCGCCTTCCAGGGCCTGCCGGCGCGGATCTGCTGGGTCGGCCTGGGCCAGCGTGCCAAGCTCGGCCTGGCGTTCAACGAGATGGTGCGCAGTGGTGAGCTGTCCGCACCGGTGGTGATCGGCCGCGATCACCTCGACTCCGGCTCGGTGGCCAGCCCCAATCGCGAAACCGAAGCCATGCAGGACGGCTCCGATGCCGTGTCCGACTGGCCGCTGCTCAACGCCCTGCTGAATACCGCCAGTGGCGCCACTTGGGTCTCGCTGCACCACGGTGGCGGGGTGGGCATGGGCTTCTCCCAGCACTCCGGCATGGTCGTGGTCTGCGACGGTAGCGATGAAGCCGCCGTGCGCATCGCCAATGTACTGAACAACGATCCGGCCACTGGGGTGATGCGTCACGCTGATGCCGGTTATCAGATCGCCATCGACTGTGCCCACGAGCAGGGCCTCAACCTGCCGATGATCACCCCGGTTAAAGGAGCCTGAACATGAGCACCCTGAACATTCTGCCCGGCCAACTGAGCCTGGCCCAACTGCGCCAGGTCCATCAGGGCGCAGTGAGCGTCAGCCTGGATGAGAGCGCCGCTGCGGCCATCGAGGCCAGCGTCGCCTGCGTCGAGCAGATCCTCGCCGAGAACCGCACCGCCTACGGTATCAACACCGGTTTCGGTTTGCTGGCTTCGACCCGCATTGCCAGTGAGGATCTGGAAAACCTGCAGCGCTCGCTGGTGCTGTCGCATGCCGCCGGCGTCGGCCAACCGCTCGACGATGGCCTGGTGCGCCTGATCATGCTGCTCAAGGTCAACAGCCTGGCCCGCGGTTTCTCCGGCATCCGCCGTAGGGTGATCGATGCGCTGCTCGCCCTGCTCAACGCCGAGGTCTACCCGCATATCCCGCTCAAGGGTTCGGTCGGCGCCTCCGGCGACCTGGCGCCGCTGGCGCACATGTCGCTGGTGCTGCTCGGCGAGGGCAAGGCGCGCTATCGCGGCGAGTGGCTGCCGGCTCGCGAGGCGCTGGCGGTCGCCGGTCTCGAGCCGCTGACCCTGGCGGCCAAGGAAGGCCTGGCGCTGCTCAACGGCACCCAGGTTTCCACCGCCTATGCCCTGCGCGGCCTGTTCGCGGCCGAGGATCTGTTCGCCGCGGCGCTGGTCTGCGGCAGCCTCAGCGTCGAGGCCATGCTCGGTTCGCGGGCGCCCTTCGATGCGCGCATCCACGCGGCCCGTGGCCAGCGCGGGCAGATCGATGCGGCGGCCGCCTATCGCGACCTGCTCACGCCCGGCAGCGAGATTTCCCGCTCCCATGAAAAGTGCGACAAGGTGCAGGATCCCTATTCCCTGCGTTGCCAGCCCCAGGTGATGGGCGCCTGCCTGACCCAGATCCGCCATGTCGCCGAGGTGCTGCGGGTCGAGGCCAACGCGGTATCGGATAACCCGCTGGTGTTCGCCGCCGAGGGCGACGTGATCTCCGGCGGCAACTTCCACGCCGAGCCGGTGGCCATGGCCGCCGACAACCTGGCCCTGGCCATCGCCGAAATCGGCGCGCTCTCCGAGCGGCGCATCTCGCTGATGATGGACAAGCACATGTCCCAATTGCCGCCGTTCCTGGTGGCCAATGGCGGGGTCAACTCCGGCTTCATGATCGCCCAGGTCACCGCCGCCGCGTTGGCCAGCGAGAACAAGGCGCTGGCCCATCCGCACAGCGTCGACAGCCTGCCGACCTCGGCCAACCAGGAAGACCATGTGTCCATGGCCCCGGCCGCCGGCAAGCGCCTGTGGGAGATGGCCGACAACGTGCGCGGCATCCTCGCCGTCGAGTGGCTCGGCGCCTGCCAGGGTCTGGACTTTCGCGAAGGGCGCAAGACCTCGGCGAAACTGGAACAGGCCCGCGCCGCTCTGCGCGAGCGGGTTGCCCACTATGAGCAGGACCGCTTCTTCGCCCCGGATATCGAGGCGGCCAGCGAACTGTTGGAGTCCCGTTGCCTGAACGAATTGCTGCCCGCGCAGTTGCTGCCGTCGCAGAGCTGAGAGCTTTTTCACAAACTCTCAGTCGTACAGGCGCTGCGGCCGCCACCTCGGCGCCGAGTTTCGTGCATCTCAACCTGCCGTCGATTGCCTTTGGCTGGGCGGCGGCCATGCTGGTGTAAGCGGCATCCTGATCGACTCGGCCCGGTTTGGCGGATTGCCGGCCATTGGCAGAACCTGTACCCGTGGCGCCGCGAGGAGGAACACCTGTTATGCAGTCTCTCTGGTTCAACTGTCATGCCGCCACCATGGCCGGCGGGCGTTACTCGATCATCGAGGACGCCGCGCTGGTCACCGAGGGCGCGCACATCGCCTGGATCGGCCCGCGAGCCGAGCTGCCCGCTGGCGACTACGCCGAGCGGCATGACCTCGAGGGTGCCTGGCTCACCCCCGGCTTGATCGATTGCCACACCCACCTGGTGTTCGGCGGCGACCGCAGTGGCGAGTTCGAGCTGCGCCTTGAGGGCGTCAGCTATGCCGAGATCGCAGCAAACGGCGGCGGCATCGCCAGCACCGTGCGCGCCACCCGTGAGGCCAGCGAGGGCGAGTTGCTGAGCGGCGCGCTGCGGCGGGCGCGGCAGTTGCTGCGCGAGGGCGTCACTACGCTGGAGGTGAAGTCCGGCTACGGCCTGGACTTGGCCAGCGAGCGCAAGATGCTGCGGGTGATCCGCGGTCTCGGCGACATGCTGCCGCTGACCGTACGCGCCACCTGCCTGGCCGCCCATGCCGTGCCGCCGGAGTATGTGGGCCGCGCCGATGCCTATATCGAGCTGGTCTGCCGCGAGATCCTGCCGGAGCTGGCAGCCGAAGGGCTGGTGGATGCGGTGGATGCCTTCTGCGAGCACCTGGGCTTCTCCCCGGCCCAGGTCGAGCGGGTGTTCGTCGCCGCGCAGGCGCTGGGTTTGCCGGTCAAGCTGCATGCCGAACAGCTGTCTTCACTGCACGGTTCCAGCCTGGCGGCGCGCTACCAGGCGCTGTCGGCCGATCATCTGGAGTACATGACCGAGGAGGATGTCATCGCCATGGCGGCGGCCGGAAGCGTCGCGGTGCTGCTGCCCGGGGCCTTCTACCTGCTGCGCGAAACCCGCTTGCCGCCGATCGAGCTGCTGCGTCGGCACGGCGTGGCCATGGCGGTGGCCAGCGACCTCAATCCCGGCACCTCGCCGGCGTTGTCGTTGCGCCTGATGCTCAATATGGCCTGCACCTCGTTCCGCCTGACCCCCGAGGAAGCTCTGGCCGGGGTCACCCTGAATGCCGCCAAGGCCTTGGGTCTGGCGGCCAGTCGCGGTAGCCTGGAAGTGGGCAAGGTCGCTGACTTCGTCGCCTGGCAGATCCGGCGACCGGCGGAACTGGCCTATTGGTTGGGCGGCGATTTGCCCAAGCGGGTGATTCGCCATGCACAGGAGGTCGACCATGGATAACGTATTGAGCTTCCGCCGTGGCAGCACACCGCTGCTGATCAGCATGCCGCATCCCGGCATTCTGCTGACGCCCGCCGTCGAGGCCGGGCTGGTCGAGGAGGCGCTGGAGCGCCCGGATACCGACTGGCATATCCCGCTGCTCTATGACTTCGCCGAGGACTTGGGCGCCAGTACCCTGGCGGCGTGCTACTCGCGCTATGTCATCGACCTCAACCGCCCGGAAGATGACGCGCCACTCTATTCCAGTGCCACCACCGGGCTGTTCCCGACGATCCTGTTCACCGGCGAACCGCTGTACCGCGCAGGACTCGAGCCGTCCAGCGCGGAACGGGCGCGCTATCTTGCCGATATCTGGAGACCCTACCACCAGACCCTGGCGGCCGAGCTGGCGCGGATCAAGGCCGAGTTCGGTTATGCGCTGCTGTTCGATGCGCATTCGATCCGCTCCTGCGTGCCGCACCTGTTCGACGGCCTGTTGCCGGACTTCAACCTGGGCACCAATGCCGGCGCCAGTTGCGACCCGCAGCTGAGCGAGCGGCTGCTGGCGGTCTGCGCCGCTGCCCGGGACTACAGCCATGTGCTCAATGGCCGCTTCAAGGGAGGCCACATCACCCGCCATTACGGCGAGCCGCAGGCGCATGTGCATGCCGTCCAGCTGGAGCTGGCGCAGTGCACCTACATGGAGGAACAGGTGCCCTTCGACTACCGCGAAGACCTCGCCGAGCCGACCCAGGAGGTGCTTCGCGACCTGCTGCAGGCGATGCTGAACTGGGGCCGCGAACGCTACGGGCGCTAACTGGCTGAGGTGGCGTTGCGTCGATTGCGATCGGGGAGGGACTTGCCTCACCCATATGGGTGGCTGTCTCGCTCGGCCGGGCTGGATACTCTTCTATGCTTGCCCTCTGGCAATACTAATAAGAAGGAGCATTCATGAGCCCGACCCTGAAAACCCTGACCGCTGCCGTCCTGCTGGCGAGCCTACCAGCCGCCGCGCAGGCCATGCCTTACTCGCAGCTGGTCATCTTCGGCGATTCGCTGAGCGACAGCGGGCAGTTTCCCGACATCGGCAGCCCGCTGTTGGGCGGCAATCCGACTGGTGGGTTGCGCTTCACCAACCGCACCGGCCCCACTTACCTTGGCAATAACACCGAGTACTTCGATGCCGTTGCCACCCAGCGCCTGGCGTCGTTGCTCGGCCTGCAGGCATTGCCCTCGACACCCATTCTGCCGCAGATACTAACTGGCAATGCCGATGGCACTAACTATGCGGTGGGTGGCTACCGCACCGATCAGATATTGAATTCGATTACGGCGGTCAATGGTTCGGTGGTGAATGCCGGTGGCGGCACCATTCGTACCCGTAACGGTTATTTGCTGGATATGCCGCGAGTCGATCCCAATGCCTTGTTCTATATCAACGGCGGTGGCAACGATGTGCTGCAGTTCGTGGTCACCGATCAGGCCAGCGCCGCAGCAGCGGCCGCCGATCTGGTGGCGGGTGTGGCCGCCCTGCAGCAGGCCGGCGCGCGCACCATCATCGTCTCCGACCTGCCGGACGTCGGCCTGACTCCGGCCGGCTTCGTCTCGGGCTTTCGCGCCGCCTGGTCGAACGCCTCGGGCCTGCTCAACGCCGAGCTGGGTAACCAGCTTGCGGCCCTCGGTGGCAATGTCATCCGTCTCAACTTCCGCGGCCTGCTCGGCGAGGTGCAGGGCGATCTGGCGACCTACGGTTTCGACCCGCTGGTGAGCCAGACCGATGTCTGTTTCAGTGGCGATAGCTGCCTGGCCGACCCGACCTGGGGTATCGGCGGGCTCACGCCAAACCCCGACCGCTTGATGTTCAACGACGGCGTACACCCCACCGCCGCGGTGCAACAGATCAGCGCCGATTACATCTATTCGATTCTCGGCGCGCCCTGGGAAGTGTCCCTGCTGCCGGAAATGGCCATGGCCAGCCTCAACGGCCACCAGCAACAGCTGCGCAGCGAATGGCAGGCCGACCGTGGTGCCTGGCAAGCCGTCGGCCAGTGGCGCAGCTTCGTCGGCGCCAGTGGTCAGCGCCAGGAGTTCGAGCGCGGCGACGCGGTGGCCAGCGGCGACAGCGATGGCCTTGGCGTGAATCTGGGCAGCAGCTACCGGCTGAGCGAACAGTGGCGCCTGGGCCTGGCCCTGGGCCTGCAGGAACAGACCCTCGAAGTGGGTGAGGCCGACTCCGAGTACGACCTGCGCAGCTACCTGCTCAGCGCCTTCGCCCAGTATCAGCAGGGTCGCCTGTGGGCGGACGCCAGCCTCAGCCTCGGTCATCTGGACTACAGCGACCTCAATCGGCAGTTCGCCCTGGGCATCGCCCAGCGCAGCGAGAAAGGCGACAGCGACGGCCAGCTCTGGGCCCTGTCCGGGCGCCTGGGCTATGACCTGGCCAATGCCGACACGGGCTGGCGGGTCAGCCCGTTCATCAGCGCCGACTATGCCAGGGTCGATGTGGACGGTTATCGCGAGGATGGTGCCAGTGCCACTGCGCTGAACTTCGCCGATCAAGAGCGCGACAGCACGCGGCTGGGGCTGGGCCTGCAGGCCAACTACCAGCTGGCGCCAGCGACCCAGGTGTTTGCCGAGATCGCCCGCGAGCTGGAGTTCGAGGACGATCGCCGCGATCTGCGCATGGGCCTAAGTTCGGTAGCCGGCAACAGCTTCGAGCTGCAGGGGCATACGCCGGCCAGCGGCCAGACCCTCGCCGGGCTGGGCATCAGTCATGCCTTGGCCGAGGAGCTGCAGCTGCGCGCGGCCTATCAGTTCCGCGGCACCGACGACCGTCAACATGGCGTGAACCTGTCCCTCAACTGGGATTGGTAAGCGCCAGACCTGGCTGGCAAAAGCTCGCGTTCTGCGGCTTCATGCCAGCCGGATCACCTTCACCCATGCAACTGTGCGCGGCTGGCGTCACTCCCAATGCAACCGCGCCAGTTGCCATTGCTCGCCTTCGCGCCACCACTCCAGCTTGACCCCATAGTGCCGCGCGCTGTCGGGGATCAGGCCTTCGGCACCGGTCAGGGCGACTTGCGCCTGGCTGTGGCCTTTCTCGCTGTAAGTCGGGTCGAGGCGGCTATTCTTGCTGAGGGCGATCACCCTGACGTGCTTGTGCCGTAGAAACAGCAGGGCCATGGTGCGCCTGGCCCAGTCGCGGTCGAACTCCTGCTGGGCGGAGAACTGCGGGTGCAGTTGCTCGAGGACGGCGCCGGTGTCTTTCGCTTCCAGGTTGTCCTGCAGCTGCTGCACCGCCGCTTCCAGGCTCGCCTGCGGGTCATCCTTGGCGCCGCAACCCGTCAGCAGGATGAAAGGCATCACTAAAAGTAAGGCAAATCGCCGAGCTGACATGCTGAATTCCTTTTACATGGTTATGATGCGAGGCAGAGCGGGAAACGGTAGTGACAGCAAACTTGCGCACACGAGTTGGCGCCGTACCCTACGTATACATCCAGGAGTGCACCATGCAGACTTTGTATCCGGAGATCAAACCCTACGCCCGCCACGAGCTGGCGGTAGAGGCACCGCACGTACTCTATGTGGACGAGAGCGGTACGCCGGAGGGTCTGCCGGTGGTGTTCATCCATGGTGGTCCGGGCGCGGGTTGCGACGCCCTGAGCCGGCGCTTCTTCGATCCGAATCTGTACCGTATCGTCACCTTCGATCAGCGTGGCTGCGGGCGCTCGACGCCCCATGCAAGCCTGGAGAACAACACCACCTGGGACCTGGTCGCCGACCTGGAGCGCATTCGCGAGCACCTAGGCATCGACAAGTGGGTGCTGTTCGGTGGTTCCTGGGGCTCGACCCTGGCGCTGGCCTATGCCCAGCGCCACCCCGAGCGGGTGCACGCGCTGATCCTGCGCGGCATCTTCCTGTGCCGCCCGCAAGAGTTCCACTGGTTCTACCAGGAAGGCGCCAGCCGCCTGTTCCCCGACTACTGGCAGGACTACCTGGCGCCGATCCCGCCCGTGGAGCGCGGCGAGTTGATGCAGGCCTACTACAAGCGCCTGACCGGCTCCGACCAGATCGCCCAGATGCATGCGGCCAAGGCCTGGTCGGCCTGGGAAGGGCGCACCGCCACGCTGCGACCGAACCCGCAGGTGGTCGAGCGTTTCAATGATTCGCACCGGGCCCTGTCGATTGCCCGGATCGAGTGCCACTACTTCGTCAACAACGCCTTCCTCGAGGCCGATCAGTTGCTCCGCGACATGGCGAAAATCGCCCACCTGCCCGGGGTGATCGTGCATGGCCGCTATGACGTGATCTGCCCCCTGGACAACGCCTGGGAACTGCACCAGGCCTGGCCCAACAGCGAACTGCAGATCATCCGCGACGCCGGCCACGCCGCCTCCGAAGTCGGCATCACCGACGCCCTGGTGCGTGCGGCCAACCAGATCGCCCGCCGCCTGCTCGACCTGTCGCCCGACGAAGCATGAAGGCGCTGATCCAGCGGGTCAGTGGCGCGCGGGTGGAAGTGGCCGGCGAGGTCGTCGGCGCCATCGATCAGGGCCTGCTGGCCCTGGTCGCCGTCGAGCCGCAGGACGATCCGGCCAGCGTCGCCAAACTGCTGCACAAGCTGCTCAACTACCGGGTGTTCAGCGACACCGACGGCAAGATGAATCTGTCGCTCGGCGATGTCGGCGGCGGCCTGCTGCTGGTCTCGCAGTTCACCCTGGCGGCCGACACCCGCAACGGTCTGCGCCCGAGTTTTTCCACAGCGGCGCCTCCGGCCCTGGGTGCCGCGCTGTTCGACCTGCTGGTCGAGCTGGCGCGGAGCAAGCATGCGCCGGTCGCCAGCGGCCGCTTCGGTGCCGATATGCAGGTGCATCTGGTCAACGACGGCCCGGTGACCTTTCTGCTCGAAGTCTGAAGCGCCGGGCGTGCCGGGATCGAAAAACCCGGACGAGCTGGCAAGTGAGAGTCAGGCCCGCTTTGCTAGAATCCCGGCTTCTGTCCGCCAGCCGCTTCGCCACCAACGGTCCCCATGCAGCTCAAACAAAAGATCGTCGCCCTCGCCATTCTGCCGCTGCTGCTGGCCATTGCCGTGATCGGCGCACTGGTGCTGTCGCATGCCAAGCGCCTGGGCGAGCAGCAGGAGTTGCTGATCGAAACCAGCATCATCGCCAGCAAGAAGACCGAGCTGCAGAACTACGTCGAGCTGGGCTTGAGCGCTGTCGCCCCTTTGTACGCCAGCGGTCGCGACGACGCCGTCACTCAGCAGCAGGTGCTGAACATACTGCTCGGCCTCGACTATGGCAGCGATGGCTATTTCTTTGTCTACGACGGCAAGGGACGCAACCTGATGCACCCGCGCCAGCCGGAATTGATCGGCCGTGACCTGGTGAGCATGAGCAACCCGCATTGGGTGCAGGCGATCCAGGCGCTGTTGCTCAGCGCGCGCAGCGGCGACGGCTTCCAGCGCTATCAATGGGAGAAACCCTCCTCCGGCCAGATGACCGAAAAGCTCGCCTATGTGGTGATGCTCGAGCGTTGGGACTGGATGATCGGCACCGGCCTGTATCTCGATGATGTCGAGCTGGCCACCCAGCAGGCGCGGGCCAAGGTGGCGGAGAACATCCGCAGCACCATGTGGGCGCTGGCCGGCGTGGCGCTGGTGGCGGTGCTGCTGGTATCGGCCGGCGGGCTGACGCTCAACTTCAGCGAGCAGCGCCTGGCCGACCGCAAGCTGAAGCTGTTGGCGCAACGCATCGTCAGTTCCCAGGAGGAGGAGCGTTCGCGGGTTTCGCGTGAGCTGCACGACGGCATCAGCCAGTTGCTGGTGTCGGTCAAGTTCCGCCTCGAACTGGCCTGTCACGAACTGGAAAGCGGGCGCAGCCAGGCGCTGGAGACGCTGCGCGGCGGGCTGGCGCGCCTCGGCGGGGCGATCGCCGAGGTGCGGCGCATCTCCCATGATCTGCGGCCCTCGCTGCTGGACAGCTTCGGCCTGCCAGCGGCCATCGATCAGCTGGCGGTCGAGTTCGAGCAGCGCAGCGGGCTGCTGGTTGAATACCAGCAGAGCCTGGACATGGTACGACTGCCCGATGGCGAGTCGGTGGCCTTGTTTCGCATCGTGCAGGAGGCCCTGGCCAATATCGCGCGTCACTCCCAGGCCCGCCGGGTCAGTATCGCGCTGGGGCAGGATGGCTCGACGGTGCAGCTGAGGGTGCGCGATGATGGCATCGGCTTCGACATTGCACGGATCGAACAGGCGCGCAGTAGCGGCATCGGCCTGCGCAACATGCGCGAGCGGGTCGAGCACCTTGGCGGCCGTTTTACCTTATCTTCCACGCCAGGCCGCACCGAGCTTATGGTGAGTCTGCCGCTACCGGGTTGAGCCATGTCCAACATATCCCAAGATCGTCAACCTATCCGCGTGGCCCTGGTCGATGACCATGAGCTGGTGCGTGACGGCCTGCGTGCGCTGTTGACGGCCATGCCGCAGCTGGAGGTGGTGGGCGAGGCCAGCAGCGGCGCCGAGGCGCTGACCCTGGTCGACCAGGTTCGCCCCGACCTGCTGCTGGTCGACATCGGCATGAAAGACATGACCGGCTTGCAGCTGACCGAGATCCTCTGTCGTCAGTACCCCGGCATGCAGATCCTGATTCTGAGCATGTACGACCACGCCGAATACGTGACCAGCTCGATCCGTGCCGGCGCCCGCGGCTATGTGCTGAAGGATGCCGCCTCATGGGAAATAGTCGCCGCCATCGATGCGATTGCCGCTGGCGGTACCTACTACAGTGCCGACCTGCTGGAAAAAACCGTGAGCTCGCCGCCGGCCGCTGACGACGAGCTGACCCCGCGTGAGCGTGAGGTGTTGCAGATGCTCGTGCAGGGCCTGAGCAACAAGGCCATCGCGCGCATGCTCGATATCAGCGTGCGCACCGTCGAAACTCATAGGCTGAGCATTCGGCGCAAACTGGGCGTCGATACCCCGGCCGGACTGGTGAAATATGCACTGGAGCGTGGCTGGTTGAGCATCTGAGGCGCAAGCATATGTCCGTGAAGCATGGGATGCAGGAGCATTGTAGGAGCCAGCTTGCTGCGGTCCGGCGTCCCGGCGATCAGCGGATAGGCGGATTAAAAGGCATCGCATAGCGCCGTATCTCAGCAAGCTGGCGCCTATGAAAAGCGCAAGCGTCGGCGTGGCACGACTCTAGTCTGCGCCCTCGAGGCCATTGGCCTGTAGCCACTCGATGGCCAGTTCACGTGCCTGTCGGGCCTGATAGGCCTGCCAGGCGGGCTGTAGCTGCGGCAACTTTTCCAGCTCATAGTCGAATGTGCGCAAGGGCCTGCGTCCGCTCAGGGCATGGCGCAGCAGGGTATGTGCGTGTGGGTCGTGCAGGCCGAATAGAAAGGCTTCGCGCATGGCCAGCAGGTCGTCCAGGTCCAGGGGTTCTATGGCCAGGTAGCGATCAGGCTGAACGTCGTATTTCTCCTCGCTGCCCGGTGCGGGCGCACCAGGGGCGACACGCAGCACGCTGCCGGTTGCCAGGTCCAGGTACTGCTCGCCAGCGTCCTGGCTGAGCAGGGCCTGTTCGAGGTGCGGCAGATCGAGGGTCAGGGGGCGCATGGTCGTTGGCTCCAGGGGTGAGAGGTGGTGAAAAAACTCCCGCCTACTGCGCTCGATATTTTCACAACCTCGGACCATAGTGCCACGCCAAGGGCTGGCCAGTTCATCCGTTGGCTCAGCCGGCCTTGCATTGTCTTCCCCCGGCCTCCGTTGCCATGTGCCGGCGCCCGATCAGTTCGCCGGCATACAGAGCCCAGAGAATGATCAGCGGTTGCATCGGCAGGCGCAGCCAGTAGTACCAGGTCGCCGCCGGCAGACCCTCGACGTCCAGGCCATCGAGGGCGTTCTTGATATTGGCCGGGAACACGCAGACGAAATACAGCGCCAGGGCCAGCGCCGCCCAACGCCGCCAGCGCGGCAGCAGCAGGCCGATGGCGCCGGCCAGCTCGCACAGCCCGGTAAACAGCACCAGTTCCAGGTGATAGGGCAGCAAGTCCGGCATCATCGCCAGGTAGCGTTGCGGGGTGAGCAGGTGGTCGCTTCCGACCAGCAGCAGGGCGACGGCCATGGCCAGGCGCATCCGTGCCGGCCAGTCGGACAGGCCCTGCATGCCGGCGCGGTCGGCCAGCAGCGCGAGCAGGGTGAGAAGAAGCAGCAGGGCGATAAACAGCATGGTAGACCTCCCGTGGCGGGTCGACTGGCGCGGGGTGCGGGTCGTCGGCATAATGTTGACGTTGCCAACATAAAAGGAGATGTTGTCGGTGTCAACATGCAAGCAATCCCAGCCCTATCACCATGGCGAGCTGAAGCCGGCGTTGCTGGCGGCGGCGGCCCAGTTGCTCGACGAAGGCGGTGTGGCGCTCATCAGTCTGCGCGAGGTGGCCCGTCGCGCCGGGGTGTCGCATAACGCGCCCTATCGCCACTTTGCCGACCGCGACAGTCTGCTGGCCGCCCTGGCGGAGGACGGCTTTCGCGAGCTGGGCAGGCGGATGGACGCCGAGACCGGTGGTTTGGCCGCGCTCGGCCAGTGCTATGTGTATTTCGCTCTGGAGCAGCCGGGGCGCTTTGCCCTGATGTTCGGCGCCGGTCTGGACAAGGCACGTTATCCGCAGCTGCAGCAGGCGGCGCTGGCGTTGTACCAGCGCCTGGCCCGGGCGGTGCACGAGACGGCGCCAGCGCGCGAGCCCGAGGTGGCGACCCTGGCGGCCTGGAGCCTGGTGCACGGCCTCGCCCAGCTGCTCCTGGATCGGCAGTTGAGCGAGGCCGTGCAGGGTGGTTTGAGTGCCGCCGAACTCAGTGAGCGAGTGACCCGGATGTTCGCCAATGGCCTGCAGGGTGGTTGAGACAAGGCAGGGGTTCAGCCCGGCTGCGCGAGGGCCTCGGCGACGAAGTCGAGGCGGTCCTGGCCGAAGAACATTTCGCTGCCGACGAAGAACGTCGGGGCGCCGAACACGCCACGCTGGAGCGCCTCCTCGGTGTTGTCCTTGAGTTGCTGCTTGACCGCCTCGTCGCTGACCTGCTGTTCGAACTCGGCGGCATCCAGGCCGGCGGCGTTCAGTACTGCGGCGACCACCTCGGGGTTGCCGAGGTCCTGCTGTTGCACCCAGAGTGCTTCGAAGATCGCCTGTGCATAGGGCTGGAAGCGTTCCGAGCCGAGGTAGCCGACGGCGCCACGCATCAGGTGCAGGGTATTGATCGGGAAGTGCGGGTTGAACGCCAGTGGCACGCCATAGCGTCTGGCGAAGCGGGCGAGGTCCTGCAGCATGTAGCGGCCCTTGGCCGGGATGCCGATCGGCGACCGGTTGCCGCTGGCCTTGAACACGCCACCGAGCAGCATCGGCCGCCAGACGATCTGCGCTCCGGCTTCGCTGGCGATGCGCGGTAACTGGGTCCAGGCCAGGTAGCTGGTCGGACTGCCGAAATCGAAGAAGAACTCAACGGTTTTGCTCATTGGATGCACCTCTGGGAGGTTTTGTTATTGGGCGAGCGTGCGACGGTTAGAGCCTGTTTACGATCTCGCGAGCTAGAGCCAGGTCCGTAGCCCGGATGCAATCCGGGGAGCAGTCGTGACGTCATCGAGTGTTCCCGGATTGCATGGGCTACGAGATGACATGGCCGGGGCTCAGAAGGTTTCCGTCCAGGGGCGCAGATCCAGTTCATGCACCCAGCAGTCGCGTGGCTGGCAATGGATCTGCCAGTAGGTTTCGGCGATGTGCTCGGGGTTGAGGATGCCGTCCTGTTCCTTGCGCTGATACAGCTCGGGAAAGCTCTCGCGGATAAAGGCGGTGTCGATGGCGCCGTCGATGATCGGGTGGGCGACATGGATGCCCTGCGGGCCCAGCTCGCGGGCCATGCTCTGGGCCAGGGCGCGCAAGGCGAACTTGGCGCTGGCGAAGGCGGAAAAGTTGGCCCGTCCGCGCAGGGAGGCGGTGGCGCCAGTGAAGATGATGCTGCCGCGCCCGCGTGGCAGCATGACGTTCGCCGCCTCGCGGCCGGTGAGGAAACCGGCCAGGGCGGCCATCTCCCAGACCTTGCGATAGACCCGCTCGGTGGTCTCGGTGATGGAAAACTGCACATTGGCGCCGATATTGAACACCACCGCCTCCAGCGGGCCGACCTCGCGCTCGATGCTGGCGAACAGTTCGAGCACCTCGGCTTCGACCCGGGCATCGCAGCCGAAGGCCCGCGCCGCGCCGCCCTCAGCCTCGATGGCAGCGACCAGTGGCGCCAGTTTGTCCGCATGGCGGCGGGCCACGCAGGCGACATAGCCCTCGCGGGCGAAGCGTTTGGCGATGGCGCCGCCAGTTGCGTCGCCGGCACCCATAACCAGGATTGCTTTGCGTTCAGTCATTGCGGCTCTCCGTTAGTTCTGTTTTGGAACCTTGCTCGATAGTCGGTTCCATTTTGGAACCTGTCAAGCTATGGTGAGATATCGCTGGCTGGAGACTGTGCAATGCGTTGGGAAGAACTCGAGCAACAACCCTGCTCCCTGGCCCGCACCCTGTCGGTGGTCGGCGATCGCTGGACCCTGCTGGTGCTGCGTGAATGCTTTCTCGGTATCCGGCGTTTCGATGAGTTCGAAAAACGCCTGGGCGTGACCCGCCATGTGCTGGCCGAGCGCCTGAAGAAACTGGTCGAAGCCGGGGTGCTGGACAAGGTCGCCTATCAACAGCGCCCCCTGCGCGAGGACTACCGCCTGACCGACAAGGGGCGCGACCTGTACCCCGCCGTACTGGCCCTGGTCAACTGGGGCGACCGCCATATGAGCGGCGTCGAAGGCGCGCCGATTCGTCATCGGCACAGTCACTGTGGCCAGTCGATGCACGGCGTGCTGGTCTGCTCGGAATGCGGCGAGGCGCTGCTGCCAGGCGATGTCTCGCTGGAGGAGGCGCCGGCGTTCAAGGGACAGTTGCTGCCGGTGCATTGGCACGCCCGGCGAGCGGAGGAAAACCCGTAGGCCGGATGCAATCCGGGCTACGGGACGGCAAAAAGCATCGAGGGCATGGGCTAGGCGCCCCTGCCGCTCCTACGAGTTCTACGTCCTGCGAGGTTTGTGCATAAACATAGGATCTACACGCCGAACCGTAGGAGCACGCCATGCGTGCGATCGATGTTCCGGAGATCGCCGTTTCGCAGGCACTCCCGCAGTTTCAGGTGCGGCACGCCACTAGAACAAACGCGCCAGCAGGGCGGTAACCGCCGTCTCCACGCGCAGGATGCGCTCGCCGAGTTGTACCGGCTGCATGCCGGCCTCCTGCAGCTTCTCGACTTCGTAGGGAATCCAGCCGCCTTCCGGGCCTATGGCCAGGGTCACGGCTCGATCCACCGCCCGCGGGCAGGGCGGGTAGGCGCCGGGATGGCCGATCAGACCGAGGCTGCCGGCAGCCAGCGCCGGCAGGCGGTCCTCGACGAAGGGCTTGAAGCGCTTCTCGATGATGATTTCCGGCAGCACCGTGTCGCGGGCCTGCTCCAGGCCGAGAATCAATTGTTCGCGAATCGCCGCCGGCTCGAGAAAGGGCGTCTGCCAGAAGCTTTTCTCGACCCGGTAGCTGTTCAACAGCACCACCCTGGGCACGCCCATGGCGCTGATCGTCTGCAGTATGCGGCGCAGCATCTTCGGTCGTGGCAGGGCCAGCAGCAGGGTGATCGGCAGTTTTCCCGGGGCACTCTGGTCGAGCTCGATCGAGAGTTCGGCTTGCTCGGCATCCAGGCGCAGCAACTGGCCGGCACCCATCAAGCCATCGAGGCGCCCGACCCGCAGGCTGTCACCGACTGCAGCGCGGTGCACCTCATGCAGGTGCTTGAGGCGGCGGCCGCTGAGCAGCACACGGTCTGCGGCAACGAAGTCGCCGTCTTCCAGTAGCAGCAGGTTCACGGCTGAGCGGCAGGCGGTTGGTCGTCGTGTTCCTGCTCGGCGGCTTCGGCTTCGTGTTGGTCACGGCGTTTGACCAGGCTGCCGCAGAGCAGGCCCGCCTCGAACAGCAGCCACATGGGCACCGCCAGCAGGGTCTGCGAGAACACGTCCGGCGGTGTCAGCACCATGCCGACGGCGAAGCAGCCGACGATCACATAGGGCCGGCCTTTGCGCAGGGCGGCGACGTCGACGATGCCGACCCAGATCAGCAGGAAGGTCGCCACCGGAATCTCGAAGGCCACGCCGAAGGCGAAGAACAGGGTGAGGACGAAATCCAGGTACTGGCCGATGTCGGTCATCATCGCCACGCCTTCCGGGGTCACGCTGGCGAAGAAGCCGAACATGATCGGGAACACCACGAAATAGGCGAAGGCCATGCCG
This sequence comes from Pseudomonas sp., assembly GCF_033723075.1. Classification (GTDB taxonomy): domain Bacteria; phylum Pseudomonadota; class Gammaproteobacteria; order Pseudomonadales; family Pseudomonadaceae; genus Aquipseudomonas. The sequence goes on along the minus strand of NZ_JAWVXU010000002.1, from coordinate 214,373 downwards.
GCGTAGAACAACAGGATGCTGGAAATCAGCAGGGGGATGGCGATGCGCTTCTCGTGCTTGTACAGGCCCGGTGCGATAAAGCCCCAGACCTGATGCAGGATGATCGGCATCGACAGAAACAGGGCGACCATCATGGTGAGCTTGAACGGCGCCAGGAAGGGCGAGGCGACGCCCGTGGCGATCATCGTTGCGCCTTCCGGCAGATAAGCCCGCAGAGGCGCAGCGACCAGCGCGTAGATCTCCTGGGAAAAGTAGAACAGCCCGGCAAACAGCAGTAGCACGGCGCCCACGATACGCAGCAGGCGCGTGCGCAGTTCAGTCAGGTGCGATACCAGGGGCATTTCCTGGTCGCCGTCCGTTGGTCGGCTCATGGTTGCGGGCTTTTATCCTGGCGGGTGCTGTCGTCTGGGGCGGCCGTAGGGGGGGCGTCACTGGCCGGGTTTGACTCGGTAATACTGCTGAGGGGCGCATCAAGGGTCTGCTTCATGGCCTTCATGTCGCGCTCAAGCTCGAGAATCTGCTCGTTATGCAGTTGTCTGCGGATTTCGTCGGCGCCGATTTCACGCTCGACTTCGGCCTTGATCGCGCTGAAGCTGCGCTTGATCCGGCCGATCCACAGGCCGGCGGTGCGCACGGCGCCGGGCAGGCGCTCGGGGCCGAGCACCACCAGGGCGACCACGCCAATCAATAGCAGCTCGGTAAAGCCTATGTCGAACATGGCTCAGTCTTTCTTCGTCGGTTCTTCGACCTTGCGCGCCTGGGCATCGATGGTCTGGCCCTTGGGCTCTTCCACAGACGGTTTGTCGCCGTCTTCGTTGCCCATCGATTTTTTAAAGCCCTTGATCGCATCGCCGAGGTCGGAACCCAGGCCTTTCAGGCGCTTGGTGCCGAACAGCATGACCACGATCAGCAGAATGATCACCAGTTGCCAAATGCTAATGCCACCGAAACCCATGATGTGTACTCCTCAGTAGCTGGTTGTTGATAAGTAGCTGGTCAGGATTGCGGACGTGCGGCTTTTTCCGCGTGCCCGGACAGGCCGAAGCGGCGATCCAGTTCGTCCAGCACCGCCTGCGGATGCTGGCCGAGGGCGGCGAGCATGATCAGGCTGTGGAACCACAGGTCGGCGGTTTCGTAGATCAGCTCGCTGCAGTCGCCGCTGACGGCCGCGTCCTTGGCGGCGAGAATGGTTTCCACCGATTCTTCGCCGACTTTTTCCAGAATCTTGTTCAGGCCCTTGTCGTACAGGCTGGCGACGTAGGAGCTGTCGGGCGCGGCGCCTTTGCGCGCTTCCAGGACCTCGGCCAGGCGGCTCAGGGTGTCAGTCATGGCTGTGTCCTTTGGCGTAGATGGCATGCGGGTCTTTGAGCACGGCATCGACGGTTTTCCAGGCGCCGTTGTCGAGCACCCGATAGAAGCAGCTTTGCCGGCCGGTATGGCAGGCGATGCCGCCCAATTGCTCGACCTTGAGGATGATTACATCGGCGTCGCAGTCGAGGCGCAGTTCATGCAGCTTCTGTACGTGGCCGGACTCCTCGCCCTTGCGCCACAGCTTGCCGCGCGAGCGCGACCAGTAGATGGCGCGCTGTTCGGCGGCGGTCAGGGCCAGGGCTTCGCGGTTCATCCAGGCCATCATCAGCACGCGGCCGGTATGGTGATCCTGGGCAATTGCCGGCACCAGGCCGTCGCTGTTCCAGTTGATTTCGTCGAGCCAGTCGGTCATCGCTGCTTCCGCCCGTCACGGGCCTGTGGGATAGGGTTCTAGTGTGCCAGCGTGGCTGCGGTGTGGCTATCGGCGCAGCACCAGATAAAGACCGCCGGCGAGCATGGCCCAACTGGGCCAGACCAGCAGACTGAGAGCCAGCCCTTGGCTGGCCGCGCCGCCGATCAACAGGGCGCCGAGCAAGCGCCCGGGCCACTGGTGCGGGTTGGCGGGCTCGCCGTTGCTTGCCGCGGGCGGCTGCTGATTGAGGCGTTCCAGGGTGTCGCGGGCCATCTGCGACAGGTGCGGCACCTGTTCGGCCTGCTGCTGCAGATTGCGCAGCAGATGCAGGGGGCTGACCCGTTCGCGCATCCAGCGTTCTAGGAAAGGCTGGGCGGTCGTCCACAGGTCCAGATCCGGGTAGAGCTGGCGGCCCAGGCCTTCGATATTCAGCAGGGTTTTCTGCAACAGCACCAGCTGCGGCTGCACTTCCATGTTGAAGCGCCGCGCGGTCTGGAACAGGCGCAGGAGCAACTGGCCGAAGGAAATATCCTTCAGCGGTCGCTCGAAGATCGGCTCGCAGACGGTACGGATGGCCGCCTCGAAATCGTTGACCTTGGTGTCGGCCGGCACCCAGCCGGAGTCGATGTGCAACTGCGCCACCCGGCGGTAATCGCGCTTGAAGAAGGCCAGAAGGTTGCGCGCCAAGTAGTCCTGGTCCTCCCCGGTGAGGCTGCCGATGATGCCGCAGTCGATCGCGATGTACTGCGGGTTCCACGGCGTGCGGGTGCTGACGAAGATATTGCCGGGGTGCATGTCGGCATGGAAGAAGCTGTCACGGAACACCTGGGTGAAGAATATCTCCACGCCGCGCTCGGCCAGCAGCTTCATGTCGGTGCGCTGGTCGGCGAGGGTCGCCAGATCGGTGACCTGGATTCCGTAGATACGCTCCATCACCAGCACTTTCGGTCGGCACAGCTCCCAGTAGACCTGGGGCACGTAGAGCAGCGGCGAGCCCTCGAAGTTGCGCCGCAACTGGCTGGCGTTGGCCGCCTCGCGCAGCAGATCGAGTTCGTCGTAGATGGTTTTCTCATAGTCGCCGACCACTTCCACCGGGCGCAGGCGGCGAGCATCGGCGGAGGCCTTCTCGGCCAGTTTGGCCAGCAGGAACAACCAGGCCAGGTCCTGACGGATCACCGGTTCGAGGCCGGGGCGGATCACCTTGACCACCACTTCCTCACCGCTTTTCAGTTGCGCGCCATGCACCTGCGCGACCGAGGCGGAGGCCAGCGGCTGGGCGTCGAAGCGGGCGAATATGTCGCCGACCTTGGCGCCGAGTTGTGCTTCGATCAGCGCCCGCGAGTGCTCCGGGTCGAACGGCGGCACCTGATCCTGCAGCTTGGCCAGTTCATCGGCGATATCCATCGGCAGCAGATCGCGGCGGGTGGAGAGCAATTGACCGAATTTGATGAAGATCGGCCCCAGTTCTTCCAGGGCCAGGCGCAGGCGGGCGCCGCGCGACAAGTGCAGGGCCTTGCGCGGCAGCCAGCGCCACGGCAGGGCATAGCGCAGAGCGCGCAGCCAGAGCGGCAGGGGTTGGGCGAACAGCAGGTCATCCAGCTGGTAGCGGATGACCACGCGTTGAATACGCAGCAGACGACGAACGGCGAGCAGCTTCATGCGGTGTGCTTATGCGGTTGGATGAGGCGCTCGATGCGGGCATCGAGACGGTCGAGGTCGAGTTTGAGTCGATCCAGTTCGGCGAAGCGGGCATCGGCTTCGCGTTGGCCGACCAGACTACGCGATTCTTCACTGAGGTAATCGGCCAGATTGAGGCGCAGGCTGTCGAGGGTCTGGCCGGTCCAGTTGGCCCGGCTGCGGATATGCTTGCCGAGTAGTTGGCTGGCGAGCGGGCCGAGCCAGCGTGACAGTTCGTACTCCCAATCCAGCTCCAGGTCCTGGAGGATGCCGGCCAGTTCCAGGAGGACGGCGCTGTCGCCGTCCAGTTCGACTTGCGGGCTGTGCAGCACCGCCGTCTTGTCCTGGCCGGTGGCCAGGCGCAGCAGGCTTGTGGCGGGGGCACGCAGGCGGCAATCGGCCGCGCCGGCCCATTGCCCGGCCAGTTGCAGGCCTTCGCCACTGGGCAGGATAAACAGCTGCAGCGCCGGTGCCGTGCAGTCCAGCGCGATCACCCGGCCGCTCAAACGCGCCAGGCGTGGCAGTGCCGTGCTGTCCAGGGCCAGTACCCGGTTGAGGCCGAGCTCGACGCCGGCCAGCAGGGCGGTGCTGAGCATCAGGGTTTGATGCCGCGGTGCAGGGCGACGATGCCGCCGGTCATGTTGTGGTAGGTGACGCGCTCGAAGCCGGCCTCGACCATCATGGCCTTGAGGGTGTCCTGGTCCGGGTGCATGCGGATCGACTCGGCCAGGTAGCGGTAGCTCTCGGCATCGTTGGTGATCAGCTTGCCCATCAGCGGCATGAAGTTGAACGAGTAGCTGTCGTAGACCTTCGACAGCAGGCTGCTCGACGGCTTGGAGAATTCCAGCACCAGCAGGCGGCCGCCGGGTTTGAGCACGCGCAGCATGGAGCGGATGGCGTCCTCTTTATGGGTGACGTTGCGCAGGCCGAAGGCGATGGTCACGCAATCGAAATGGTTGTCCGGGAATGGCAGCTTCTCGGCATCGGCCTGGACGAACCGCACGTTGCCGGCCACGCCGCGGTCGAGCAGGCGGTCGCGACCGACCTTGAGCATCGACTCGTTGATGTCGGCCAGCACCACTTCGCCGGTGGGGCCGACCAGACTGGCGAACTTGCGCGCCAGGTCGCCGGTACCGCCGGCGATATCCAGCACCCGATTACCCGGGCGTACGCCGGACAGCTCGATGGTGAAGCGCTTCCACAGTCGATGCATGCCGCCCGAGAGCAGGTCGTTCATCAGGTCGTATTTGGCGGCCACCGAATGAAACACTTCGGCGACTTTTTCCGCCTTCTGGCTTTCCGGTACATCCTGGAAACCAAAGTGCGTGGTGGGTTCGCTGTCGTTGTGCTTGCGCGGGTCGTTCATCTCGCCCTTACCTGAATATAGAGAGGCTGAATCAAAGTGGCGGTCATTCTAAACCGAAAAGGCCGCGCTGAGCTGCAAGGGCCAAGCTGCAAGTGCCGCCAAAGCGAAATGCCTGGCTGCTCTTGCAGCTGGCGGCTGCAGCTTATTGCTATAGTCGCGCGACTTAAGGTCGCAGTTGGTCTGCTTGGGAGAAACGCCATGGCCAGAATTGATGTGCAACGCCCCCATTCGCTCGGTCGCGAGGTCGCCCGGGAAAAAGCCGAGCAATTGGCTGAGCGCCTGGCCCGCGAGTACGCCGTGCGCTACAGCTGGAACGGCGACACCCTGGAGTTCAAGCGCAGCGGTGCCGATGGACGTATCGAGGTCGGCGAGGATCGGGTGCGCGTGCAACTCAACCTCGGCCTGCTGCTGTCTGCCATGAGCGGCAGCATCAAGCGGGAAATCGAAGAGGTGCTGGATAAGAGCCTAAAGGCCTGAGAAGGCTGTGAAAACGCTCGCGTACTAGTGAGCTGTCGTTGCGCAACCGCGGAGGCTCGGCTGGTTTTTTTGAGACTAGTATGTGGTTTCTAATTTTCCTCGCTACCGTGCACTCAAGCCTGCATTCCGTGGGCGTTTCCTCAAACCACTGCGCGTGAGGTGCACCATGTCGAAAGTTGCCGTGAAGAAAATTGAAGTCGAAGATAAAGCCACCGTGCTGACCGATGTCAAAGGCTATGCCCGCAAGATCTGGCTGGCTGGCCTGGGTGCCTATGCCAAGGCCGGGCAGGAAGGCTTCGAGTATTTCAAGGAGCTGGTCAAGAGCGGCGAAGGCGTCGAAGAGCAAGGCAAGAAGCTGGTCAGCGAGCAGGTCGAGGCGGCCAACAGCCAGATCGACCAGGTCAAGAACAACGTGACCGGCAACGTCAACAGCGTCAAAGGTAAAGTCGAAGTGCAGCTCGATAAAATCGAGAAGGCGTTCGACGCCCGCGTGGCCAGTGCGCTCAACCGTATCGGCATCCCGTCGAGGCAGGACGTTACTGCGCTCTCTGCTAAGCTTGATGAGTTGAGCGCGTTGCTCGAGCAAGTCGCGCGTACCAAATAAGGAGAACAGCATGGCCGTCAAAAAGAAAACCGAAAAGCAGACCAGTTCCTGGATCGGCGAAGTTGAAAAATACTCGCGTCAGATCTGGTTGGCAGGCCTGGGGGCATACTCCAAGGTCAGCAAGGACGGCACCAAGCTGTTCGATACACTGGTCAAAGATGGCGAAAAAGCCGAGAAACTGGCCAAGAGCGAAGTCGAGAAGCAAGTCGATGTGGTGAAGTCCACGGTCGAGTCGAAAGTGGGCAGCACCAAGTCCAGGGTCGACGAGGTCAAGGACCGGGCGATCGGCAAGTGGGGCGAATTGGAAGAAGCGTTCGACAAGCGTCTGAACAACGCCATTTCGCGTCTCGGCGTACCGAGCCGCAATGAAGTGAAGGCGCTCAACGCCAAGGTCGACAGCCTGACCAAGCAGATCGAGCAGCTGACCGGTGTTTCGGTCAAATCGGTCAAGCCAGCCGCCAAACCGGCAGCAAAAGCCGCCGCCAAACCTGTGGTCAAAGCTGCTGCAAAACCTGCGGCCAAAGCTGCTGCCAAGCCGGCCGCTAAAGCCGCCGCCAAACCTGCGGCCAAGGCAGTCGCTAAACCTGCCGCTAAACCGGCCGCCAAGGCTGCTGCAAAGCCAGTGGCCAGACCGGCAGTGAAAAGCGCTGCTAAACCTGCGGTCAAGCCAGCTGCTGCACCAGTTGCAGCTGAGCCGGCGGCAACACCTGCGCCTGCTCCGACGCCTGTAGTCGCTTCAGTAACACCGACCAGCCAGTCCTAAAGGCCCGCTGTCGTAAACGCAAACGCCCGGCCCTTGGCCGGGCGTTTGCGTTTCTGCGTCGCGATCAGGCGGTATTTCGCTCAGGTCTCCAGGTAGCGTTGCGCCAAATGCTCGGCAGCGAAGCGTGATTCGCTGATCAGGTGCGGGGCCACCAGCATCATCACCTGATAGACCACCAGACGGCTTTCGCCTTCGCGGCCGATGATGCGCTGATAGTCGAGGGAGAACAGCAGCGTCAGGGTGATCTGCTCGACCAGTTGGCCGAGGGATTGGGTATCGCTGACCAGCTGGTTTTCCGCCTTCAGTCGCGCCAGTAGCGATGCCAGGGTGCGTTTCAATGCGTTCAGCCAGTTACGGATACCGCGGGCCAGCTTTGGCAGGCGCCCGGCCAGGTTGGACAGATCCTGGAACAGGAAGCGGTAGTGCGCCAGGCGCTCCACGATCAGGTGCAGGAACAGCCAGTAGTCCTCGACATCCAGGCGTACGTCATCGGGCGGGTTGAGCAGTGGCGCCAGTTCCGCCTGGAAACGCTCGAACAGGCCGAGAATCAGCGGTTCCTTGCCATGGAAGTGGTAGTACAGATTGCCCGGACTGATCCCCAGTTCATTGGCGATTTCCAGGATGGAGACGTTCGGTTCGCCTTGCTGGTTGAACAGCATCAGCGCGCATTCGAGGATACGATCGCGGGTTTTCATCCGGTCTTCTTGTGCTGACAGGGGAGGCTGGAAGATAACCGGCCGAAGGTGGCTTCGGCCAGTGCTCGGTAGCGTGTGCGACTAGCGCACATGCACGTAGGTGCCGGGCGCCGCCTCCATCGCCGGGTAGTGCGCGTTGCCCAGGGTCATCAGCGTCTTGCGTTGCTCGCCGGCGTGCTCCTGGATCCAGTTCAGCCACTGTGGCCACCAGCTACCATCGTGCTTCTGGGCGTCATGGTACCAGGCGCGCGGGTCGCCGCTGAGCTTGCCGCTCTCGAGGTAGTTGGCCTTGGGGTTGCCCGGCGGATTGAGGATGCTCTGGATGTGCCCGCTGTTGGACAGGATGAAGCGCTTGTCGCCGCCGATCAGCAGGCTCGAGCGGTACACCGCGTCCCAGGGGGTGATGTGGTCGTTGATGCCGGCGACGTTGAAGCTGTCGACCGTGACCTTGCGCAGGTCGACCGGAGTGCCGCAGATTTCCAGGCCGCCGGCACGGATCAGCGGATTGTGTTGGAAGAAGTCGATCAGGTCGCCATGCAGGGCGGCGGGCAGGCGGGTACTGTCATTATTCCAGTAGAGAATGTCGAAGGCCGGCGGCTGCTTGCCGAGCAGGTAGTTGTTGATCCAGTAGTTCCAGATCAGGTCGTTGGGGCGCATCCAGGCGAACACCCTGGCCATGTCGCGACCGTCCAGTACGCCTTGCTGGTAGGAGCGGCGCTTGGCCGCTTCCAGGGTTTTTTCATCGGCGAAGAGCATGGCCGGGCTGTCCAGTTGGCTGTCCAGCAGGCTGACCAGATAGGTGGCGCTGGCGACTTTGCGCAGCTGCCGCTTGGCTTGCAGGTGCCCCTGCAAGGCGGCGATAGTCAGGCCGCCAGCGCAGGCGCCGAGCAAGTTGACGTCCTTGCTGGTGGTGATCGCCCGACAGACATCGATGGCCTCCTCGACCGCCTGCACATAGCTCGACAGGCCCCACTCGCGATGACGTGCGTCCGGGTTGCGCCAGCTCACCACGAACACCTGAAGGCCGTTCTTCAGGGCGTACTGGACGAAGCTCTTGTCGGGCGACAGGTCGAAGATGTAGTACTTGTTGATCTGCGGCGGCACGATCAGCAGCGGTCGCGCGTACTGCTTCTCGCTCATCGGCTTGTACTGGATCAGCTCCAGCAGTTCATTGCGGAACACCACCGCACCGGGCGTGGCGGCCAGGCTGCGGCCGACTTCGAAGGCATGCTTGTTGACCTGGCTGGGCAGGCCGTCGTTGTGCAGCAGGTCGTCGAGCAGGTGGCCCATACCTTTGATTACGCTGCTGCCGCCACTGTTGAACAGTTCCTTGAGTGCCAATGGGTTGAGCAGGGTGTTGGTGGGGGACAGGGCATCGCCGAGGATGCTGACGACGAAGCGCGCACGGGTGCGATCGTCGGCGCTCATGTCGCTTTCCTCTATCCAGTTGTCCAGCTGATGCTGCCAGGCCAGATAGGCCTGCAGGCTGCGCCGGTAAAACGGATTGAGTTGCCAGGTCGGATCGGCAAAGCGCGCATCCTTCGGGTTGACCTTGTGCGGCGTGTCGCCGAGCAGGACGCGCCCCAACTGTCCGCCCAGGGCCAGTGCGTGACGGGCGCTGTGAACCGGCTGACGCAAGCCCTGCAAGGCCAGGCTGCGTAGGGTGGACAACATGTCTCTGGCTCGTAGACCAGCGACCGCGCTCTGGGCGTTCATCGAGCCGGCCGGAGCCGGAAGGTTGCGTGTCGAAGGTTGTTTGCGCATTGGGCGACACTCCAAAACTATCCGTGATCAGGGAGCAGTACAGCAAGGCTTGTACCAAGAGGCTGCGGGTTCGCCGTCTAGACTAGCCCAACCTGTTTCCAGGCATGTGACGGCGTGGCAACCAAGCGCCAGAACCCTCGGCTCCGCACCAAGATGGGGAGGCCCTGCATCGTGCGTGCCCCTCTCGGCTCTGTGAGCGTGAACCTATTGGGCTCGATGGGCGAGGGTTATTTGCCTGCTGCTCTGCGATCGTGAAAATTCCGGCTGCTGCCGCGAGATCGGGCCCGGGCGTTGCATAACGCCAGCAGCGACTCGAGTCTTTCGCGGAATACCCCCTCCGCTTTTCGCGTAGTGCAATCATGCCGCGGGCGTCCGTTAGGCGAGCATTTTTCATAGCCTCTCGGTGTGGGTCAGTTCTGGCGAGCAGGTACGGGCTGAGGGTGCATCACTGCCGGTTGGCGTTCTTCGGCGAGGAACTTCATGATCAGCGGCGCCACTACGCCGGCGCGGGTCACCAGGAACAGGTGGCCATCGTCGATTACATGCAGATCGGAATTCGGAATACGCCAGGCCAGCAGGCGCATGTTGATCAGCGGGATCAACGGGTCGTCGTCGCCGGCCAGCACCAGGGTCGGTTGGCGGATTTTGTGCAGCCAGTGGATGCTGGTCCAGCCAAGGCCGGCGAAAAGCTGCCAGTAGTAGCCCATCTTGCCGCCCGAGCGCACCTTGCTGGCATGTGCCAGGGCCAGCTTGGGGTCGCGGCGGAAGGCGCCACCATAGATGTCCGGAGCGATCTGCACGCCATAGGACGGCTGCACATAGCGCCGCGGGCTGGCCATGCGCCAGAGCACTTTGGGCTTGCCCGGCACCATCACCGCGCCGGCCGAGGTGGCCGCCAGCACCAGCTTCTTGCAGCGTTCCGGGTAGTCATGGGCGAACTGTTGTGCCAGGGCGCCGCCCCAGGATACGCCGATCACATTGACCTGGCCGTAGTCCAGGTAATCGAGCATGCGTGCTGCCAGTTTGGCCAGTCCAGGGAAGCGGAACGGGGTGCTGGGAGTCGAGGAACCACCGACTCCGGGCACATCGAAGGCGATCACTTCGAGATCGCTGTCGAGCGCTCGAACGAAGGGCATGACCAGTTCCAGGTTGGCGCCGATACCATTGAAAATCAGCAGCGGCGCCATCTTTCCACTACCGGGACGAACGGCGGTACGGATGGTTTGACCATCCAGGTCAATGGTGCGGAATATAAATGGTAACGACATGCGCGCAAGCCCTATGAGTGAAAACACTGGGTGAGACCGTCCCGGTCACTCCCAGAACAAACCTGGTCGCCTGCTTGGCGGATGTGCCGGTTGGGCGAACGGCACTTCCAGGTGCCGCGGGCAGTGGTGCGCAGGGCGCAGTCGATCAACGTTCGTGTACGTAGGTTCCAGGTGCTGGCTCGCCAGGCGGGAACTGTTTGTTGCCCAGTTTGGTTGGCGCTTTTTTGCTGGGGCCGGAGCGCTCGGTCAGCCACTTCTGCCAGTGCAGCCACCAGGAGTCGGTGTGTTTGGTTGCACTTGCCTGCCAGTCTTTCGGCTCGAAGGGCATTTCCGTGTTGGTCATGTAGCGCGACTTGGGATTGCCCGGCGGGTTGAGGATGCTCTGGATATGCCCGCTGCTGGACAGGACGAACTCGCATTTACCGCCGAACAGGTGTATCGACCTGTAGCACGCCTCCCAGGGGGTGATGTGATCGGTGGTGCCAGCGAGGCAAAAGACGTCGCAGGTGACCTGTTTGAGGTCAATCGGCGTGCCGCAGACTTCCAGCGCGCCGGGACGGATCAACGGGTTGGTCTTGAACATGTCGATGAACTCGCCGTGCAGCGCTGCCGGCAGGCGGGTGGTGTCGTTGTTCCAGTGGAGGATGTCGAACACCGGCGGTTCGTTGCCGAGCAGGTAGTTGTTGACCCAGTAGTTCCAGATCAGGTCGTTGGGGCGCATCCAGGCGAACACCTTGGCCATGTCGCTGCCCTCGATGACGCCGGCCTGGTAGGAGCGGCGCTTGGCCATCTCCAAGGTGTTCTCATCGGCGAACAGCGCGACCTGGGTGTCCAGTTTGTTGTCCAGCACGCTGACCAGCAGGGTCAGGGCATGAACCTTGTGCTCGCCAAGCGCCGCATAGTGGCCGAGCAGCGAGGCGGTGGTCATGCCGCCGGAGCAGGCACCGAGCATGTTGATGTCTTTGCTGCCGGTGATCGCGATGACCGCATCGATGGCTTCCTTGAGCGCTTCGATATAGCTCGACAGGCCCCACGCGCGGTGTGCCTTGGTCGGGTTGCGCCAACTGACCACGAAGGTCTGCACGCCGCTACGCAGCAGGAAGCGCGCCAGGCTCTTCTCTGGCGACAGGTCGAACACATAGAACTTGTTGATCTGCGGTGGCACCACCAGCAACGGGCGCTCGTGCACCTGTTCGGTGATCGGACTGTACTGGATCAGCTCCAGCACTTGATTGCGGAACACTACTGCGCCTTCGGTGGTCGCCAGGGTCTTGCCGACCTCGAAGGCCTTCATGTCGACCTGGCTGGGCATGCCGCCGTTATTGACAATGTCCTTGGCCAGGTGCGACAGGCCATCGAGCAGGCTCTTGCCGCCGGTCTCGAAGAAACGCTTGACCGCAGCCGGGTTGGCCATGCTATTGCTCGGCGCCATGGCGTCGATCATCAGGTTGATAACGAAGTGGCCGCGGCTGGCGTCCTGCTCCGACAGATTGCTGTGCTCGACCCAGTCATGCAGTTCCCTGCGCCAGGCCAGGTAGGTTTGTAGATAGCGCTTGTACAGCGGATTCTGGCTCCAGGCCGGGTCGGCGAAACGGCGGTCGCCACTCTCGGGCTGCAGCTCGGACGTGCCAAGCAGGACGTTCTTCAGCTCCACGGCGAAATGAGCGACGTGTTTGGCGCTGTGAAACGGTTGCCGGATGGCCTGGGTGAGCACCGTGCGTGCCGACGTCAGCAGGTCCTTGCTCTGGATGCCGACGATCGGGTTCAGGCCGAGAGTGTTCTCTGAAGCTTGGCGTTTCAGATCATCATTGCTTTTTTCAGACATCTACGACGCTCCATTGTCCTGAGACGAATACCGGCGTGTTGCTGGGCAAGGCGACACGGGACGAGGGCCGGGTATTGCTCGGGTTACCGGGGGCGGAACTGATCCGCTTCTCAATCTATGCACCTGGCCTGGCCAAATGCAGGGAACCTGCCAGTTCCTTGGTTACCCGAGTTTGTTGATTTGCGCAAGCTTGCCGCGATACGGGCAAATGCGTGGTGAGTATGCCGAGATAGATTAGAAAGTGCGCTCTAACCTCGGCGAGGGACGGGCTTGAGTGTGGGGCCGACCGCCCGTTGCAGGCGGCTGGAACTGCTGGAGAGGCTCTGGCTCGCCGGCTGACCTAGAGCATCAGCTTGACCACGAATTCGTCGGGGTCGCGGGATTTTCCGGCAGCGGCGAGCGCGGCCAGGTAGTCGGCCCATAAACGATCCTTATGAGTGGCCAGTTCATACAGGTAATCCCAGCTGAACAGCCCGCTGTCGTGGCCATCGTCGAAACAGAGTTTCAGGGCGTAATTGCCGGCCGGCTCGACGCCGCTCAGGGTGACGTGCAGCTTACCGGTCTGCAGGATCGGCTTGCCATGGCCTTGCACTTCCGCCGAGGGCGAGTGCACGCGGAGGAACTCGGCGGTCAGGCTGTAGCTGTCGCTGCCGTACTGCAGCTCCAGGGTTCGCGATGCCTTGTGCAGTTTGACTGCGCTGGGAATGTGCATCATTGATGCCCCGCTGTTGTAGGCGCCCGCTTGCGGTGATCCGGCAAGCGGGCGCCTACAGGTTGGCTGTTGAGTTAAAGAATATAGCGCGAGAGGTCTTCGTCCTGGGCCAGTTCGCCGAGGTGGCCATTGACGTAGTCGGCGTCGATGCGGATCGGCTTCTCGTCATGCTGGGCCGCCAGGTCGCCGGCGCTGAACGACACCTCTTCGAGCAGACGCTCGAGCAGGGTATGCAGGCGGCGTGCGCCGATATTCTCGGTCTTCTCGTTGACCTGCCAGGCGATCTCGGCGAGACGCTTGATGCCGTCTGCGGCGAACTCGATTTTCAGACCCTCGGTGTTGAGCAGGGCAATGTACTGTTCGGTCAGCGAGGCATGCGGTTCGGTGAGGATGCGCTCGAAGTCTTCCGGCGACAGTGCTTTGAGTTCGACGCGGATCGGCAGGCGGCCCTGCAGTTCCGGCACCAGGTCGCTGGGCTTGCTCAGGTGGAAAGCGCCGGAGGCGATGAACAGGATGTGGTCGGTCTTGACCATGCCCAGTTTGGTGTTGACTGTGCAGCCTTCGATCAGCGGCAGCAGGTCGCGCTGCACGCCTTCGCGGGAGACGTCGGCGCCGCCGACATTGCCACGCTTGGCGACCTTGTCGATCTCGTCGATGAAGACGATGCCGTTCTGTTCCACGGCCTCGAGGGCGCGGGCTTTCAGCTCTTCCTCGTTGACCAGGCGCGCGGCTTCTTCGTCGCGCACCAGCTTCAGCGCTTCCTTGACCTTGAGTGTGCGGCTCTTCTTCTTGCCCTTGCCCATGTTGGAGAACAGGTTTTGCAACTGACTGGTCATCTCTTCCATGCCCGGCGGGGTCATGATCTCGATGCCGGCCGGACTGTCGGCCACCTCGATGTCAATGTCCTTGTCATCCAGCTGACCTTCGCGCAGGCGCTTGCGGAACAGTTGGCGGGTATTGGAGTCGCCGCTCGGTGCCGGATCTTCATTGAAGCCGGCACGCGGTGGTGGCAGCAGTGCATCGAGGATGCGTTCTTCGGCGGCGTCTTCGGCGCGGTGGCGGACTTTGACGATTTCCTGCTCGCGGAGCATTTTTACCGCGGCATCGGCCAGGTCACGAATGATCGACTCGACATCGCGACCAACGTAGCCGACTTCGGTGAACTTGGTCGCTTCGACCTTGATGAAGGGGGCGCCGGCCAGTTTGGCCAGGCGTCGGGCGATTTCGGTCTTGCCGACACCGGTCGGGCCGATCATCAGGATGTTCTTTGGCGTCACTTCAGCGCGCAACTCCAGCGGTAGCTGCATGCGCCGCCAGCGGTTGCGCAGGGCGATGGCCACGGCACGCTTGGCGTCGTCCTGGCCGATGATGTGGCGGTTGAGTTCGTGCACGATCTCGCGGGGCGTCATGGACATAACAGGCGGCTCCGAACGGAAGTCGGCTCAGATGGCCGAGTCCAGTTCCTCAATGGTCAGATTCTGATTGGTAAAGACACAGATGGACGCGGCAATGTTCAACGCCTTTTCCGCGATTTCGTGGGCCGACATCTGCTCGGTGTTCTCCAGCAAGGCCATGGCCGCCGCCTGGGCGAAACCGCCGCCGGAGCCCATGGCGATCAGGCCGTGCTCCGGCTCCACCACGTCGCCATTGCCGGTGATGATCAGCGAGGCGTCTTTGTTGGCCACCGCGAGCATGGCTTCCAGGCGGCTCAGCGAACGGTCGGTGCGCCAGTCCTTGGCCAGTTCGACGGCGGCGCGCACCAGGTGGCCCTGGTGTTTTTCCAGTTTGCCTTCGAAGCGTTCGAACAGGGTGAAGGCATCCGCGGTGGCGCCGGCAAAACCGGCCAATACCTGGCCGTGATAGAGGCGACGAACCTTTTTCGCATTGCCTTTCATCACGGTGTTGCCGAGGGAAACCTGGCCGTCGCCGCCCATGACGACTTTGCCGTGGCGGCGTACTGAAACGATGGTGGTCAAGGGGGAGTCTCCACGCAGCGGGGCGAAAATGCCCAATGCAGATTCAAATGGGGGGGCGCGCGCTACTTTTCAACCGAAGGCCGATGATTCTCGACCAAACGGCATGCTCGCGGCTGTAACAGCAGATTGCCGATACAGGGCATGCGCGCTGAGCGCTTGTGAAAAACGCTCGCGGCGACGCTCGATATTTTCACCGGCCCTTAGGCACGGCCTCGGCCGGCTCCTGGCGGGCCGGTCGAGGTGAGCCTCAGCGGCTCTGCCGTTGCTGCAGAAGCAGATTGCTGAAGCCGTTGGTGGACAGGGTTTTCTGCGAGACCGCGAGTTGCTCGCGGTCGGCGAAGGGGCCGACCAGCACGCGGTACCAGGTCTCCTCACGTACCCTGCCGGACTCCACGCGCACATCCTGGCCGAGCAGGGTGATCTGCGCACGCACGCTTTCCGCATCGTCCTTGCGCCGGAAGGAGCCGGCCTGGAGGAAAAACTGGGTGCTGAGTGGCGCCTGGGCCATAGGGGCAGGCGGGGTAACGGGTGGTGCGGGCGGTGGTGTTTCGCCGTTGAGTGCGGCCAGAGCGCGCGCGGCGTCGATTTTCGCCGCTTGTTCCGGCGTCACCGCTGGTTGTGCGGGCGCAGGCGGCGGTAGGGCGTCCGGCGGCACTATGACTTCCGACTCGGGCAGCAGGGTGTAGAAGTCGTACTTGGGCTTGCTCGGCTGCTGCGCCTGCGTGGCAGATTTTTGCTTTGCCTGGCTGCTGGCGCGCGCGGTCTCGGCCTTGTTGCGTTTGACCGCATCGCCACCTGGCTGCAGGTTCATCAGCAACATGACGAACACGCCGACGACCAGGCCGCAGGCCAGCCAGATCCAGCCTGGTACGGGTTTCTTCGCCGGTGCCTTGTAGCGGCTGGCGCCGCGTTTGGCTGGGGGCTTCTTGCGCGCGGCCACTTACATGCGCTCCAGGGTTTCCAGGCCGAGCAGCTCAAGGCCCTGCTTGAGCGTGCGGCCGGTCAGTGCGGCCAGGCGCAGGCGGCTCTGCTGGCTTGCCTGGTCCTCGGCGCTGAGAATCGGGCAATGTTCGTAGAAGCTGGAGAACAACCCGGCCACATCGTACAGATAGGCACAGAGCAGGTGCGGTACGCCTTTGTCGGCGACGTTATTCAGCACTTCGCCGAATTGCGCCAGTTTGCCGGCCAGAGCCAACTCCTGTTCGGCCTCGAGGGCGATCTGCCCCTCGATGCTGCTGTTGCCCAGTTTGCGGAACACGCTGGCCACCCGGGTGTAGGCGTACAGCAGGTATGGGGCGGTGTTGCCCTCGAAGCTGAGCATCTGCTCGAAGTTGAAGCTGTAGTCGCTGGTGCGGTGCTTGGACAGGTCGGCGTACTTCACTGCGCCGATGCCGACGGCGTGGGCGATGCTGCGCAGCTCGCTTTCAGCCAGCTCCGGGTTCTTGCCCTTGACCAGGCTGTAGGCGCGTTCTTCGGCCTCGTCGAGCAGGTCGATCAGTTTGACCGTGCCGCCGTCGCGGGTCTTGAACGGGCGGCCGTCGGCACCGTTCATGGTGCCGAAGCCCATGTGCTCGAGCTGCATGCCCGGGTGGACGAAGCCGGCGCGGCGCGCCACTTCGAAGGCCATCTGGAAGTGCAGGGCCTGGCGCTGGTCGACGAAATACAGCGCGCGATCGGCCTTGAGCACCTGGCTGCGGTAACGCATGGCGGCCAGGTCGGTGGTCGCGTAGAGGTAGCCGCCGCCGGCCTTCTGCACGATCACCGGCAGCGGGTTGCCTTCGGCGTTCTTGAACTCGTCCAGGAACACGCACTGGGCGCCATTGCTTTCGCTGAGCAGGCCCTTGTCGCGCAGGGCGTCGATGATGCCTGGCAGTTCGGCGTTGTAGGCACTTTCGCCCTTGACGTCGGCCGGGGTCAGTTTGACGCCCAGGCGATCATAGGCCTGCTGGCAGTGCGACAGGGAAATCTCGTTGAAGCGGTGCCACAGGCGCAGGCACTCGGCTTCGCCGGCTTGCAGCTGGACCACCAGTTCACGGGCGCGTTCGGCGAACTCGGGTGAGTCGTCGAAGCACTTCTTCGCCGCGCGGTAGAAGCCTTCCAGATCGGCCAGCTCGCTCTCGGCGGCGGCCGGGTTGGCTTCCATAAAGGCCAGCAGCATGCCGAACTGGGTGCCCCAGTCGCCGACGTGGTTCTGCCGGATCACCCGGTCGCCGAGAAACTCCAGCACCCGCGCCACGGCGTCGCCAATGATGGTCGAGCGCAGGTGGCCGACGTGCATTTCCTTGGCCAGGTTCGGCGAGGACAGGTCGACCACCACGGTCTGCGGTTTGCCGGCCTTGCGCACGCCGAGTCGGCTATCGTCCAGCAGGGCGTCGAGGCGACCGGCCAGGGCCTGGCTGTTCTGGTAGAAGTTGAGGAAGCCGGGGCCGGCGATCTCGACCTTGCTGATCCGTTCATCGCCGGGCAGCGCGGCGATCAGCTTCTCGGCCAGGTCGCGCGGCTTCAAGCCGGCCGGCTTGGCCAACATCAGGGCGATATTGCTGGCGAAATCACCATGGCTCTTGTCCTTGGTGTTCTCCACCTGGATCGCCGGGCTCAGGCCCTCGGGCAACACGCCTTCGGTTGTCAGGCGGGTCAGGGCTTGCTGGATCAGGTGGCGAATGCTGTCTTTCATGGTCTGCTCGGTCGGCCGTTGTCGGCGGCGGCGCGCGAAGGCGCTGGTGGAAAATCAGGCATTATCGGCGCCCGGAGGGCGCAGCTTCAAGCGGCACGTCATAAGCGGCAAGTAAAAGCGTGCGTTGGTTGCTCGAACGCTCATGCTGATTCGTTATCAGTTTTCAGCTGTTTTCCTAGAACAAATCGATCGGGTCGACATCCAGTGACCAGCGCACCGCGCGCCCACCGGGCATCTGCTCCAGTGCCAGCATCCAGGTGCTGAGCAGACGGTGCAGCGGCGCGCGGGCGTTGGCTTGCACCAGCAGTTGGGCGCGGTAACGGCCGGCGCGGCGTTCCATTGGTGCCGGTACCGGGCCGAGCAGTTCGATGCCGCTTAGCTTGAGTTCGTTCACCAACAGTTCGGCTTCGCTGCAGGCCTCGTCGAGAAAACCTTCGGCCTGTCCCGGTTTGTGCGCTTCGGCGCGCAGCAGGGCCAGGTGGCAGAACGGTGGCAGGCCGGCGCTGCGGCGTTCACTGAGGGCCTGTTCGGCGAAGGCGAAGTAACCCTGTTCGGTCAGTTGTACCAACAACGGATGGTCGGCCAGATGGCTCTGGATGATCACCTTGCCCGGTTCCTCGGCACGGCCTGCGCGACCGGCGACCTGGACGATCAGCTGGGCCATGCGCTCGCTGGCGCGAAAGTCGGCGGAAAACAGCCCGCCGTCGGCATCGAGAATCGCCACCAGGGTCACGCGGGGGAAGTGGTGGCCCTTGGCGAGCATCTGGGTGCCGACCAGAATGCACGGCTCACCGCGCTGCACGGTGTTGTACAGGGTGGTCATGGCCTCCTTGCGCGAGGTGCTGTCGCGGTCCACGCGCAATACCGGAACCTGTGGGAAGAGAATGCCCAGACGCTCTTCGGCGCGCTCGGTGCCGGCGCCGACTGGGCGCAGGTCGACGTTGTTGCATGTCGGGCAGTTGCTCGGCTGCCGCTCGACATGTCCGCAGTGGTGGCAGCGCAACTCGCCGGAGCGCTGGTGCACGGTCATTCGCGCGTCGCACCGCGGGCATTCCGACAGCCAGCCGCAGTCGTGACAGAGCAGGGTCGGGGCGAAACCGCGACGGTTGAGAAACACCAGTACCTGCTGGCCGGCTGCCAGGGTCTGGGCGATGGCTTGCTGCATGGGTGCGGAGATGCCGGAGTCGAGTGGCCGGCTCTTCACGTCCAGGCGCAAGAAGCGCGGTTGCTGGGCGCCACCGGCGCGCTGGTGCAGGTGCAGCATGGCGTAACGACCGCTGCGGGCGTTGTGCAGACTTTCCATGGAGGGCGTGGCCGAGCCGAGCAGGATCGGAATGTTTTCCTGGTGCGCCCGCACCACGGCCAGGTCGCGGGCGTGGTAGCGCAGGCCCTCCTGCTGCTTGTAGGAGGCGTCATGCTCTTCATCGATGATGATCAGCCCGGGGCGCTGCATCGGGGTGAACAGCGCCGAGCGAGTGCCGATGATGATGTCGGCCTCGCCGTCACGGGCGGCCAGCCAGGCATCCAGGCGCTCGCGGTCGTTGACCCCGGAATGCAGCAGGGCGATCCGCGCGTTGAAGCGCCGTTCGAAACGCGCCAGCGTCTGCGGGCCGAGGTTGATCTCGGGGATCAGGACCAGGGCCTGCTTGCCGGCTTCCAGGGTCTCGCGGATCAGCTGCAGGTAGACCTCGGTCTTGCCGCTGCCGGTCACCCCGGCGAGCAGGAAGGCATTGAAATGGCCGAAGCCGCTGCGAATGGCTTCGGTTGCCGCGCGCTGCTCCGGGTTCAGGGGCAGTTCCGGTTCCGCCAGCCAGTTGAGGTGGCGTTCGCTGGCGGCATGTCGGCGTATCTCGATGCGCACCAGGCCCTTCTCGCGCAGCAGTCCCAGGCTTTCCTTGTTCAGTTGCAACTGGCCAAGCAGCTGATGAGCGACGCCGTGGGGGTGTTGGGCGATGGTTCGCAGGGCCTCGCGCTGCCGCGGTGCACGGGCCAGGCGCGGGTCATCCAGTTGGGCGCCTTCGGCCAGGTGCCAGAAACGCTCCTGGCGAACTTCCGCCGGCTCGCCCTGGCGCAGCAATACCGGCAGCGCCCAACTGAGGGTGTCGCCCAGGCTGTGCTGGTAATACTGCGCCGTCCACAGGCACAGTTTGAACAGCGCCGGCGGCAGCGGTGACTGGGCATCGAGCAGTTGCAGGGCAGGTTTGAGCTTGCCTGCGGGAACCTCGCTGTGATCCGTCACCTCGATCAGAATGCCGATCAGCTCGCGCCGGCCAAAGGGCACGCGCAGTCGTGCGCCCGGCTGCAGGGCGCTGCGCGGTACACCGGGCGGTGCACGGTAGTCGAACAGGCGGCGCAGCGGCGAGGGCAGAGCAATGCGCAGAATGGCGTCGGGCACGCGGTGGGCTCCAGGCAGAAGGGCGCGATCTTAGCACGTGGCCTGGCGACGGCCGGCGTTGCTGTGGCTTGCGTCGTGGCGGCGCTCTGGTATCATCGCCGGCCTAATTGCGTGCGGTACTCAGACAATAGTGTCGGGTGGCGGCACGTCAGCCCCGAGGAATACACCATGAAAGCCGATATCCATCCGAACTACGAAGCCCTTACCGCGACCTGCAGCTGCGGCAACGTAATCGAAACTCGCTCCACCCTGGCCAAGCCGCTGAGCCTGGACGTGTGCAACGAATGCCACCCGTTCTACACCGGCAAGCAGAAAATGCTGGATACCGGCGGCCGCGTCGATCGCTTCAAGCAGCGTTTCGGCATGTTTGGCGCCAAGCAGTAAGTTTGCGCGCAGCGACGGGTGCCCTGATGGGCGTTTCCGCGCTACTGAAAAAGGCGTCCCTGGTGGGCGCCTTTTTTATGTCCGTGTTTTACCTGGCATCCGTCCAGGCGTTGTGTCCGGCGCCCGGCCAATTGCCGAGCGTCAAGGTCCAGCGGGTCGTCGATGGCGACACCTTGCGCCTGCAAGATGGCCGCAGTGTGCGGTTGATCGGTCTGAACAGCCCCGAACTCGGGCGTGAGGGGCGCAGCGCCGAACCCTTCGCCGAGGCCGCACGCCGGCGCTTGAGCGAGTTGGTGGCGGCCAATGACGGGCATGTCGGCTTGCAGCCTGGCCGTGAGGCGAAGGATCACTACGGGCGCACCCTGGCCCATGCCTACGACGGCAAGGGACGTAACCTCGAAGCGCAGCTGTTGGCCGAAGGGCTGGGCTATCTGGTGGTGATTGTGCCCAATGTGGCGCTGGTCGAGTGCCAGCAGGCGGCCGAGCGGCTGGCGCGGCAGTCGCGCGTCGGCCTCTGGCGGCGCTCGCCGGTACAGGCGCCCGCGCAGCTGAGGCGTGGCGGTTTTGCCTTGGTCGAGGGCCGGGTCGAGCGGGTCGAGCGCAATCGTGGTGGGGTTTGGCTGGAGCTGGGGGATTCGTTGGTCCTGCGTGTGCCGCCGCAGGCGTTGCACGGCTTCGATATGCGTCGGTTGCACCGCTTGGCTGGGCGCCGGGTCGAAGTCCGGGGCTGGGTGATTGACCGTTCCCGCCGTGCAGGGGTAAAACCGGGGCAGGCACGCTGGATGTTACCCGTGACCCACGAGTCGATGCTGGAGGTGCTGCCATGAGCCTGCGTTATTGGGCGGTAGGGCTGCTGATACTCGGGCAGCTGACCGGTTGTGCGGTCAACCCCGTCACCGGGCGCAGTAATTTCGTGATGATGAGTGAGCGACAGGAGCTGGAGCTCGGCCAGCGCTACAGTCAGGAAATCCTCAAGCAATACCCGCGCTATGCCGACGAGAAACTGCAGGCGTATGTCCAGCAGGTCGGCGAGCGAGTGGCCAGGTACAGTCATCGTAATCAGCTCAATTACCAATTCACCGTGGTCGACAGCCCGGATATCAACGCCTTCGCCCTGCCGGGCGGCTATATCTATATTCATCGCGGGCTACTTGCCTACCTTAATTCGGAAGCCGAGCTGGCCGCGGTGCTGGGTCACGAGGTTGGCCATGTCACCGCGCGACACGGCGTGCAGCAGCAAAGTCAGTCGAGTGCCTGGAGTATTCTCGGCCAAGTGGTGGCCATCGGTACCGGGGTCGGTGCGGCGGCCGACCTGACCAACGTCCTCGGTAGCGCCTTCGTGCGTGGTTACGGTCGCGACATGGAGCTGGAGGCCGATGGTCTGGGGGCCCAGTATCTGGCGCGCAGCGGCTATGACCCACAGGCGATGATCGAAGTGGTCAAGGTGCTGAAGAATCAGGAAGACTTCGCTCGTGAACAGGCGGCCAAGCGTGGCCAGGCGCAGCCGGCGGGCGGCTATCACGGCGTATTCGATAGCCATCCGGATAATGATCGGCGTCTGCAGCAGGTTCTGGGGCCGGCGCGGGCGCTGGCGACCGGGCAGCAGGAAATCAATCGCGAGACCTTTATCAAACATCTGAATGGGCTGCCATTTGGCGATTCCGCCGCCAGCGGTGTGCGCCGGGGGCGGCACTTCTACCATGCCGGGCTGGACCTGACCCTGGAGTTCCCGCAAGGTTGGAGCATGGTCAATCGGCCGGATGCGCTGATCGGTCACAGTGCCGATCAGCAAGCCTTTATCGCCATGACCCAGCAGGCCAATCCGCAGCGCCTCTCTGCCGCTCAACTGCTGCGCCAGCGCGTCGGCGGGCAGCGTCTGCAGGCTGAGAGCGAATGGCGCCAGGCCGGGTTGTCGGGCTACAGCGCCATTATTCCCGGTACTGCCGCCAAGCGCGTCGCAGTGCTGTTGCGCGGGCAGCGGGCTTACCTGTTTGTTGCGGCGGTACGCGGGCGCACGTCGCTAGACGCCCACGATGAAAGTTTTCTCAAGGTGATCAAGAGTTTGCGTCCGCTTACCGCGGCCGAGCGGCGCCTGGCAGAGCCTCTGCGACTGCATCTGGTCAAGGCGCGAAGCGGGCAGGGCATGGCGGCGCTGGCCCGGCAAAGCAAGTTGCCGGGCGATGCCCAGGCGACCTTGCGCCTGCTCAATAATCTCTATCCCGCAGGTGAGCCGGCCCCTGGCAGCTGGCTCAAGGTCGTGCGTTAGTCACGTGCATCCGGGCAAGACTTAACGGTCTTGTGCAGATGTATACAACTTGCGTATCCTCGGCCGCCTGCCTGTTCAACAGCCAAAAAAGCGGAAATGCCCCTATGTCTGATCTGAAAACTGCCGCTCTCGAATATCACGCCAAACCCCGTCCGGGTAAGCTGAGTGTCGAGCTGACCAAGCCCACTGCCACTGCTCGTGACCTGGCACTGGCCTACAGCCCGGGTGTTGCCGAGCCCGTGCGTGAAATCGCCCGTGACCCTGAATTGGCTTACCGTTATACCGGTAAGGGCAATCTGGTCGCGGTGATTTCCGACGGTACCGCGATCCTGGGTCTGGGCAATCTCGGTCCGTTGGCTTCCAAGCCGGTTATGGAAGGCAAGGGCGTGCTGTTCAAGCGCTTCGCCGGTATCGACGTGTTCGACATCGAAGTCGACGCCGAAAGCCCGCAAGCCTTCATCGACACGGTCAAGCGCATTTCCATCACCTTCGGTGGCATCAATCTGGAAGACATCAAGGCACCAGAGTGCTTCGAGATCGAGCGCGCGCTGATCGAGCAGTGCGACATTCCGGTTTTTCACGATGACCAGCACGGTACTGCCATCGTTACCGCCGCCGGCATGCTCAACGCCCTGGAAATCGCCGGCAAGACCCTCGAGCAGGCGAAGATCGTCTGCCTGGGCGCTGGTGCTGCGGCGACATCCTGCATGAAGCTGCTGGTGAGCATGGGGGCCAAGGTCGAAAATATCTACATGATCGACCGTAAGGGTGTGATCCACGCCGGTCGTGACGATCTGAACCAGTACAAGGCGATATTCGCCACCGAAACCGACAAGCGCACGCTGTCCGAGGCGCTCGAGGGTGCCGATGTGTTCGTCGGTCTGTCCGGCGCCAATCTGCTTCAGGCTGAAGACCTCAAGCGCATGGCGGCCAATCCGATCGTGTTCGCTTGCTCCAACCCGGATCCGGAAATCGCTCCGGAACTGGCCCATGCCGCACGCAATGACGTGATCATGGCCACCGGTCGTTCGGATTACCCGAACCAGGTCAACAACGTGCTGGGCTTCCCGTTCATCTTCCGTGGTGCTCTGGACGTTCGCGCCACTCGCATCAACGAAGAAATGAAGATCGCCGCGGCCCTGGCCCTGCGCGACCTGGCCAAGCTGCCGGTGTCGCAGGAAGTCTGCGATGCCTACGGTGGCATTGCGCTTTCGTTCGGTCGTGAGTACATCATTCCCAAGCCGATGGATCCACGCTTGATCACCGTGGTCTGCGATGCCGTGGCCAAGGCCGCCATCGAAAGCGGTGTGGCGACTCTGCCTTACCCGAAACACTATCCGCTGGCGTCGGTAGATGATGTGTTCAACGGCTAAGCCGGCCCCATAAAAAAACCCGCTTCGGCGGGTTTTTTTATGGGTGCGTGGCAATAACACTTTAGGCACGAGGGCTTCTCGCAGGAGCAGTTTCAGCCGCGAATTGCGCGGATAAATCCACTCCTGCAGAAGACGGATAGCCCATGGGGCAAGCGCCTTTTGTACGGTTTTGAGCCAGAAGCCAAAGAAGACGCCTAATTCGGCCGCTTGTCGTTTGCCGCTGCCTCTTTAAAATAAATCGATCGGCGCCGACTCGTCGGCGGGTAGTGGGCTGCCCGGCGCGCGGAGGCCTGGGTCCAGTTCACTCATGGGCGGTGGCGAGTCTTCGCTCTTGAACAACTCGAAGTAAGCATCGGCGGTGCCGGGCACGGCAGCGCGACCACTATAGGGATCGATGCGCAGGGTCAGCAGGCCTTTGGGTTCCGCGGGGGCGTGACTGGGGCTGTCTTCGAGGGCGCTGGCCATGTAGCTCATCCAGATCGGCAGGGCGACGGTGCCGCCATACTCATGCTTGCCCAGGCTTTCCGGTTGGTCGAAGCCGGCCCAGACGGTGGTCACGTAATCGGCGTTGTAGCCGGAGAACCAGCTGTCCTTGGACTCGTTGGTGGTGCCGGTTTTCCCGGCCAGGTCATTGCGCCCCAGGGCCATGGCTCTGCGCCCGGTACCGCGCTTGATAACGTCCTGCAGCATGCTGGTCATGATATAGGCGGTGCGTTCGTCGATGATTCGTTCGGCAGCAACAGGCTCGCTGGCAAGCATCTGCTCGGGGGCGGTTTCGCGGCTGTTGGTGACGGTTGCTGCATCGGTTTCATCGGCGGTTGAGGCGCTGATGGCCCGCGGGGTGCTAGCCGGGTTGGCGATAAACAGCGGTTCGCCGTAGCGACTGTCGATGCGCTCGATCAGGTAGGGCTGGGTTTTGTACCCGCCGTTGGCGAACACGGCCCAGCCGCCGGCCACTTCCAGCGGCGTCAGGTTGGCGGTGCCGAGTGCCAGGGACAGGTTGCGCGGCAGGTCCTGTTTGTCGAAGCCGAAGCGGCTGACGTAGTCCAGGGCGTAGTCGATGCCGATGGCTTGCAGCAGGCGAATCGACACCAGGTTGCGTGATTTATACAGGGCCTCGCGCAGGCGGATCGGACCCAGGAAGGTGTTGTTGTCGTTTTTCGGTCGCCAGCCCTGGTCGAGGTATTCGTCGACGAACACGATCGGCGCATCGTTCACCAGGCTCGCGGCCGTGTAGCCACGATCCAGTGCGGCGCTATAGACGAAGGGTTTGAAGCTGGAACCCGGTTGGCGCTTGGCTTGTGCGGCGCGGTTGTAGTTGCTTTGTTCGAATGAGAAACCGCCGACCAGCGCGCGGATTGCGCCGTTGTGTGGGTCCAGTGAGACCAGCGCGCTCTGCGCCTGTGGTAGCTGGACGAAGCGCAAGCTGCCATCGTTCTGGCGTTGCACGCGAATCAGATCGCCAACCTGGGCGACATCGCCTGGCTGCTTCGGGCGGGGGCCGAGACTGTTGGTATTGAGGAAAGGCCGCGCCCATTTCATGCTGTCCCAGGCGATCGCTTCTTCCACGCCGCTGCGCAACAACACGAGGATGCCGCTTTTTTCGATTTGACTGACGATCGCCGGCTCAAGGCCGCCCAGCGAACTTTGCTTGGCCAGCTCGCTCAGCCAGGCTTGTTTGTCCATGTCGGGCAGGCGGCGTATCGGGCCGCGATAGCCATGACGCTGATCATAGGTGATCAAGCCTTCGCGAACGGCGGTGTTGGCTGCGTTTTGCAGGTCGCTCGGGACGGTGGTGGTGACGTTGAAACCCTCGGTGTAGGCCTCGCTGCCGTAGCGGCCGACCATTTCTGCACGGACCATTTCCGCTATATAGGGGGCGGTGACTTCGGGGGCGGGAGCGTGGTGGCTGGCGTCGCCAGGCTCGGCCAGGGCGGCTTCATAGCGCTGCTGGTCGATCCGGCCGAGCATATGCATGCGTCCGAGGATCCAGTCGCGGCGTTCTTTGGCGCGGGTGGGGTTGGTCAGCGGGTTGAAGCGTGACGGCGCTTTCGGCAGGCCTGCAATCATCGCCAGTTGGGCTAGGCTGAGCTCATTGATCGATTTGCCGTAATAAACTTGGGCGGCGGCTTCGATTCCGTAAGCGCGGTGGCCGAGGTAGATCTTGTTGACATAGAGCTCGAGGATTTCATCCTTGCTCAACTCGCGTTCGATCTGCAGTGCCAGGAGGATCTCATTGATCTTGCGCGAGAAGCTTCTCTCGCTGCTCAGGAAGAAATTCTTCGCCACCTGCATGGTGATGGTGCTGCCGCCAGTCTGGATGTGTCCGCTTTTCAATATTTGCGTGGCAGCGCGCATCAAGCTGGTAAGGTCGACGCCATAATGGTTCGCAAAGTTGTCGTCTTCAGCGGCTAGCAGGGCGCCGATGAAGTCGGGGGGGATGTCATCGAATTTGATCGGCGAGCGGCGCATTTCGCCAAATTCCGCGATCAGCTTGGCATCGCTGCTGTATACCCGTAGAGGGATCTGCAACTGGATGCTGCGCAACGACTCGACGGATGGCAGGCTGGGGCTGAGATAGAGAAAGGCGCCACTCAGACTGAGTAACAGCGCACAAAAAGTGGCGACACCAGACCAACAGATAAACTTCAGCAAACGCATCAAGATTTTTGGATTTCCAGATAAAAGAATGAGTTAAGCGGAAGACAATGCTAAAAGGGAAAAACTGATCACATTATAAGCGTTTTTTTTCCCGGGGATCCATTTGCGCTTCTGTCAAGACTGTTATTTAATGTGAAAAAACATAAATAGTCCGTAAGTCGCGGATGCCAATAGGAAATCGGTCGTGCTAGGGCTCTTCAATAAGAACGCGAATACGCTGCTGGGGATCGATATCAGTTCGACCTCCGTCAAGCTCCTCGAATTGAGTCGCTCAGGAAGCCGCTACAAGGTAGAGGCTTACGCTGTCGAGCCGCTCCCGCCAAATGCGGTGGTCGAGAAAAACATTGCCGAACTTGAGGGGGTCGGCCAGGCGCTTGCGCGCGTGCTGGCCAAAGCCAAGACCGGTGTGAAATCCGTCGCTGTCGCTGTCGCTGGTTCCGCGGTGATCACCAAGACCATCGAGATGGAAGCCGGGCTTTCCGATGATGACCTCGAGAATCAGCTGAAGATCGAAGCCGATCAGTACATTCCTTATCCGCTTGAGGAAGTGGCGATCGACTTCGAGGTGCAAGGTGCTTCGCCGCGCAACCCCGAACGGGTCGAGGTGCTGCTGGCAGCCTGCCGCAAGGAAAACGTAGAGGTTCGCGAAGCCGCCCTGGCTTTGGCCGGGCTGGTCGCCAAGGTGGTCGATGTCGAAGCCTATGCCCTGGAGCGTGCTTATGGCTTGCTCACGGAGCAACTGGGCAGCGGGCAGGACGAGCTGACGGTGGCGGTGGTCGATATCGGTGCCACCATGACCACGCTCAGCGTGCTGCACAACGGCCGGACTATCTACACGCGCGAGCAGCTTTTTGGTGGCAAGCAGCTCACCGAGGAAATTCAGCGGCGTTACGGCCTGTCCGTGGAGGAGGCTGGTCTTGCGAAAAAACAGGGAGGCCTCCCTGATGACTACGACAGCGAAGTATTGCAACCGTTCAAGGAAGCGGTTGTGCAACAGGTTTCGCGCTCCCTGCAATTTTTCTTTGCTGCAGGCCAGTTCAATGATGTCGATTACATCCTCCTGGCTGGCGGCACGGCCTCCATTCCCGACCTCGATCGACTGATTCAGCAGAAAATCGGCACACAAACCCTGGTTGCCAATCCCTTTGCGGACATGGCACTGAGTAGCAGGGTCAATGCGGGGGCCTTGGCCAGTGATGCTCCGGCATTGATGATTGCCTGTGGTCTGGCGATGAGGAGTTTCGATTAATGGCGCGGATTAACCTTCTTCCATGGCGCGAGCAGTTACGCGAGGAGCGCAAGCAGCGCTTTCTGGTGACGCTCGCGGGTGTCTTGGTGGTCGCGGCCGGTGCGGTGTTCCTAGGGGACCAGTATCTGAATGGGGCAATCGAGCAGCAAAACGCGCGCAACCAGTTCGTGCGTAAAGAAATTGCCGTACTGGATGCGCGGATCAAGGAAATCAGCGAACTGAAAACCCGGCGCCAACAGTTGCTGGAACGCATGAAGATTATTCAGGACCTGCAGGGCAATAGGCCGATTATTGGTCGCGTATTCGACCAGTTGGTGCGAACCCTGCCGGATGGTGTGTATTTCAATAGCGTCAAAATGACGGGCAAGAATATTGCGATAGTTGGGGCCGCCGAGTCCAACAATAGAGTGTCGAATTTGATGCGTAATCTGGACGCATCCGATTGGCTGGATGCGCCTAACTTGACGCAAGTCAAAGCCACCACCGCAGGTGCTTTGGATCAGGCAAATGTGTTTCAGTTGACGGTTAAGCAAACGCAGCCTGGCGTTGAGCCGATAGAAGGTGATAAGAAATGAGCCTGGCTGAATCCATCGAGAACTTGCGCAAGATCGAACTTAGTAATCTTGATCTTAATAACATTGGCTCATGGCCGGCCGTCATCAAGGGCGTTGTTTTTGTTCTGTTTTTCGTGGTGATGCTGGCGCTTGGCTATAACTTTCATCTGAAGGATTTGCAAGCCAGTCTGGAGCGCTCGCAGGGAGAAGAACAAACCCTCAAGCAGCAGTTTTCCAGCAAGGCTTTCCAGGCGGCAAATCTGGAAGCGTATAAGGAACAGATGCAGGAGATGGAAGTTTCCTTTGGTACTCTCTTGCGTCAACTGCCGAGCGATACCGAGGTGCCAGGTCTGTTGGAGGACATTACCCGTACCGGGCTGGGCAGCGGTCTTGAGTTCGAAGAGATCAAGTTGCTTCCCGAAGTGACACAGCCATTTTATATAGAGCTGCCCATTCAGGTGGTTGTGGTCGGTAATTATCATGACTTGGCGACCTTTGTCAGTGGTGTTGCCAGTCTTCCGCGAATTGTGACGCTGCATGACTTCGAGACTAAACCGGTTAGCACGGAGAGCGCTTCTGTCATTCGCATGAATGTTATGGCGAAGACATACCGTTATAACGATAAAGGGATGGATAAATGAAGATTCTTCGTTTGACTGTGTCTATCTGTTTATTCTCGGTTTTGCAAGGTTGCGGCTCGGGTGGCGACTTTTCTGATCTGCAGTCATTTATGGACGAGGTTCGCGCCAAGCCGAAAGGCGCTATTGAGCCGTTGCCAAAGTTTCAACCCTACGAAGCATTCACCTATGGAGCTTCTTCCCTGCGCAGCCCATTCCAGCCGCCGATCAAGATTGACATGGTGCGTCGTCAAAAAGGCTCGCAGGAAGTTAAGCCGGATGAAGCGCGGGTTAAGCAGTTCCTTGAGGGTTTCAACATAGAGGTCTTCGAGATGGTCGGCACGCTTGCCAATGCAAACGATGTGTTTGCTTTGGTGAATGGAGCCGGCGGGGTTCATCGCGTCAAGGTGGGGGATTATTTAGGTCGAAATTACGGCCGCATCCTGGCGATAGATGAAGCAAAAATCGAAGTGGTCGAGATCGTTCCAGACGGTGAAGGCGGCTGGCTCGAACGGCCGCGTAGCCTCTCCCTCAAGGAGCGCTCTTGAATGATCATGAAAAAAAATAACCGGTCTGCCCAACGGAACCCGAGAATGAATAGCTCCTTATCGCATCTAGGTATCTCTCTATTAGCGCTGCTGCTATCGCCGGCATTGTTGGCCGCTGACTTGCAGGCGCTCGATGTTTCTGCGTTGCCAGGCGACCGTGTCGAGTTGAAGTTGACGTTTGATGAACCGGTGCTTGCTCCGCGCGGCTATACGATCGAGCAGCCAGCACGTATTGCCCTGGACTTTCCGGGCGTTTCCAGCCAGTTGGGTGCAAAGAACCGAGAGTTGGGCGTGGGTAATGCGCGCAGTGTCACAGTGGTCGAAGCCAAGGACCGAACTCGGCTGATCATCAACCTGACCAGCTTGGCGCCCTACAATACGCGGGTCGATGGCAACAACCTGTATGTCGTGATTGGCGAGGGGGCATCCAGTTCGGCGTCAGCTCGGCCGGTGGCTGCCGCGGCGGCTGTCAGTACTGCTGTGCCAGTGAAGAGCTACGCAGCACAAGGCAAGGCCATTAGCAATATCGATTTCCAGCGGGGCGAGCAAGGCGAGGGTAATGTTGTGATTACCCTGTCGGATGCTTCGGTAAGCCCTGACATTCAAGAACAGGGCGGCAAGATTCGTCTGGACTTCGCCAAGACTCAATTGCCTGAGGCGTTGCGGGTCCGCCTGGACGTCAAGGATTTTGCTACGCCGGTACAGTTCGTCAGTGCGACGGGGTCGGCTGACAAGGCGAGTATCGTGATTGAGCCGACAGGGTCCTATGATTATCTGGCGTATCAAGCCGATAACAAACTTACTCTCAGCGTCAAGCCGTTGACCCAGGATGAAGTCGAGACGCGCAAAAACGAGCGTTTTGCCTACACGGGTGAAAAGTTGTCCTTGAATTTCCAGGACATCGATGTTCGTTCGGTGTTGCAGTTGATCGCCGATTTCACCGACCTGAACCTGGTGGCCAGTGACACGGTACGGGGCAACATCACCTTGCGCTTGCAGAATGTGCCCTGGGATCAGGCGCTGGATCTGGTCCTGAAAACCAAAGGCCTGGACAAACGCATGGTGGGCAATGTGCTGTTGGTGGCGCCGGCCGATGAAATTGCCGCGCGTGAGCGCCAGGAGCTCGAGTCGCAGAAGCAGATCGCGGAATTGGCACCGCTGCGTCGCGAACTTATTCAGGTGAATTATGCCAAGGCCACCGATATGGCCAAGTTGTTCCAGTCAGTCACCAGCGCAGAGGGCTCTGTCGATGACCGCGGCTCGATCACGGTAGACGACAGAACCAACAGTATCATTGCCTACCAGACGCAGGACCGCCTGGATGAGTTGCGGCGGATTGTCTCGCAGCTCGATATTCCTGTCCGTCAGGTGATGGTTGAGGCGCGGATCGTTGAGGCCAATGTCGACTTCGACAAGTCACTGGGCGTCGAGTGGCGTGGGGTGAGTCTCGGCGATAACAATTTTATCGCCGGCGGAACGAATAGCCTGGTCAAAAATTCTGACCCGCTTGAGATTGACGCAGGGACTTTTGTGGATCTGGGCGCTACCGGTCGGAATGTGGGTCTAAACCTCGGGTTTATCACCAATAACACCATCCTTGATCTTGAATTGTCCGCTATGGAGAAAACCGGTAACGGTGAGGTTATTTCTCAACCCAAAGTGGTGACCTCGGATAAAGAAACCGCAAAAATATTGAAGGGCTCAGAGGTTCCCTATCAAGAAGCGAGTTCAAGTGGCGCTACGAGCACCTCTTTCAAGGAGGCAGCTCTGTCGTTGGAGGTGACACCGCAGATTACGCCGGATAATCGCATTATCATGGAGGTCAAGGTTACAAAGGATGCACCTGATTTCTCTAATGCGGCTGCGAGTGGTGGGGTTCCTGCGATTAATAAAAATGAGGTGAATGCCAAAGTTTTGGTTGCTGACGGTGAGACTATTGTCATAGGTGGCGTGTTTTCCAACACCCAGAGCAAGTCGGTAGACAAGGTTCCGTTCCTTGGTGATATTCCGTACTTGGGTGCTCTGTTCAGGCGTGATCTTGTCAAGGATAGCAAGTCTGAACTATTGATTTTCCTCACGCCGCGCATTATGAATACTCAGGCTGTAGCGGTAAGTCGTTGAAATATATGCAGAATGTTATCCTTGTTGGCCCGATGGGCGCTGGTAAAAGCACCATCGGGCGTTTGCTTGCCAAAGAGTTGCGGCTGCTGTTCAAAGACTCCGACAAGGAGATCGAGCAGCGTAGTGGTGCCGATATTCCGTGGATTTTCGATGTCGAGGGTGAGCAGGGCTTTCGCGAGCGCGAACGGGCGGTGATTGCCGAGCTCTGCGAGCTGGACGGTCTGGTGCTCGCCACTGGCGGTGGTGCGGTGCTGCATCCTGACAACCGTGCAGCGCTGCGGCGTGGCGGTCGAGTGGTGTATCTGTACGCCTCGGTCGAGCAGCAGCTCGATCGCACTTCACGTGACCGTAATCGTCCTCTGTTGCGCGCTGCCGACCCGGGCAAGGTGCTCGCTGAGCTGCTGGCGATTCGCGATCCGTTGTATCGCGAAATTGCCGATGTCATCGTGCAAACCGATGAGCGTCCGCCGCGTTTGGTTGTGCAAGAAATACTTGAGTGTCTCGAAGAGCTTTCTCCCCGTTAAAGCGCCGGCCGAACTGCGCTATCCTAGAGCCCTTTTGACGTCGGGGGCTCCATGCAAACTCTTCAGGTCGATCTCGGTGAGCGCAGCTATCCCATTTATATTGGTGCCGATCTATTGCGTCGCACGGATTTGCTGGCGCCGCATATCATTGGTCGCCAGGTGGCCATCGTCACCAATGAAACGGTCGCACCGCTCTACCTGGATGCACTCAAGGCTGCACTTGCCGGTTACGCGGTGACCGCGATTGTCTTGCCGGATGGCGAGGCGTTCAAAACCTGGGAAACCTTGCAGCAGATCTTCGATGGCCTGCTCGGCGCGCGACATGACCGGCATACGACTGTGGTTGCGCTGGGTGGTGGGGTTGTCGGTGATATGGCCGGCTTCGCTGCGGCCTGTTATCAGCGGGGGGTCAATTTCATCCAGGTTCCGACCACCCTATTGTCCCAGGTCGATTCCTCGGTGGGGGGCAAGACCGGCATCAACCACCCGCTCGGGAAAAATATGGTGGGGGCGTTCTATCAACCGCAAGCCGTCTTGATCGATACGATCAGCCTGACTACGTTGCCGCCGCGCGAGCTGTCGGCGGGGCTGGCCGAGGTGATCAAATATGGCTTGATCTGTGACGAGCCTTTTCTCTCCTGGCTGGAACAGCACATGCCTGCATTGCGGGCGCTCGATCAAGAGGCGCTGACTGCTGCGATCGAACGCTCCTGTGCAGCCAAGGCGCGGATTGCCGGGGCCGATGAGCGGGAGGCGGGGCTGCGGGCCACGCTCAATCTGGGGCACACTTTCGGTCATGCCATCGAGACGCAGCAGGGTTATGGTGTCTGGTTGCACGGCGAGGCGGTCGCGGCGGGAACCGTGATGGCGCTGGAGATGTCGCAGCAGCTGGGCTGGATTTCGCAGGCCGAACGCAATCGGGGCATTCGTCTGTTTCAGGCAGCAGGCTTGCCCGTGGTACCGCCGAAAGGCATGACGCCGGAGCATTTTTTGGCGCATATGGCGGTCGACAAGAAGGTGCTCGATGGTCAGCTGCGCCTGGTGTTGTTACGTCATATCGGCGAGGCGGTGGTGACGGGTGAGTTCCCTCGCGAAATTTTGAATGCCACGCTGAGCGTAGATTACGCGGCGCTGGTGGATCAGCTTGAACATTAATGAGTGTCCCATGACCAGTTTGCATGCCGACGAGGCTTTTCTCGATCACTACCAATTCAGCCACGATCCCTTTGCGGCGCGGGTGCCGGGCTTCAAGTTTTTTCCGGCCCAGCGCAAGCCGGTGTTGGGGCAGTTGCATCACCTTGCCCGATACAGCCAGTTGCTGTTGCTGGTCTGCGGTCCTCTGGGGAGCGGCAAGACCCTGCTGCGTCAGGCGCTGGTGGCCAGCACCAATAAGCAAACTGTGCACAGTGTGGTTGTGTCCGCCCTGGGCGCAGCCGATGCGGCAGGTATTCTGCGTCAGGTAGCTCAGGGCTTGCAGGTGCAGCAGTCGGAGCCACAGGCGATTTTGGCGCAGGTTGGTCAGTTGGCCTTGACTGGCCAGGACGTCTACGTGCTGGTCGACGATGCCGAGCAGTTGAGCGACGCGGCGCTGGCCAGTCTGCTGGCCCTGGCGGCGGGGAGCAGTGAAGGGCGCCCGCATGTATTTCTGTTCGCCGAGCCGGAGTTGATTGCGCGCCTTGAGTTGCTGGCCGACGGTGAGGAGTGCTTCCATGCCATCGAATTGCAGCCTTACAGCGAAGATGAAACGCGTGAGTACCTGGCGCAGCGATTGGAGGGTGCCGGGCGGGGCCTCGACTTGTTAACGGATGAGCAGGTCACTGCCATTCATGAGCAGGCCGCGGGTTGGCCCGGGGCAATCAATCAGGTTGCCCGTGACACCCTGGTCGAGGCCATGCGGGTGCAGCGTGGTGCCGTCAAAGGTGCAGGCTTTGCATTCAACCTGCCGCGCAAGCATCTGCTGGCATTGGCGGTGGTTGGGCTTGGGGTATTGGCGGCCTGGCTGATGCAGGGGCGCCCGGATGGCGAGGCGCCTGTGCCGGTGGCGACACAGTTGCCGCTCGGTCAGATCGAACAGCCTGTTGTTGATGCTCCTGTTCCGGAGCCTGCTGACGCAGGAGCCCCGGCAATACAGTTCGAGGGTGGCAATCAGCCCGTCCCACTGCCTCTGGTTGGCGAGGTTCAGCCGGTTATGCGCGAGCCTTTGGCTCAAGCTGCTGGCTTGGGCGGGGTCGAGGAGGCGGATATCGCGGATGCTGCCGGTTCGAGCTCTGTCGGTGTGCTGGTGGATGAGCGGGTTGCTTCGGCAGCCCCGGCTTCGCCTGCCGTGCCGGTGGCGCCTGCACCTGTTCCTGTCGCGCCGGTCGTTCAGTCCGTGCCTGTGGTGGCGCCTGCGCCGAAGCCGCCAGCGGTCGCTGCAGCACCGGCGAAGGCTGTGGCGGTCGATGCCTGGTACGCTGCTCAGGCAGGTTCGCGCTACACCCTGCAAATACTCGGTGCGCGCGCAGAGGATAGTGCTCAGGCGTTTGTGCGTGAGCACGGTGCGCAGTACCACTATTTCAAGAAGCAGCATCAAGGTCAGCCGCTGTATGTCGTGACCTATGGTAGTTTCGCCACGCGTGAGGCGGCGCAGGCCGCCCTGGGCAGCTTGCCGGACAAGGTGCGGGCGGGTAAGCCCTGGCCGCGGACGTTTGCCAGTATCAAGCACGAGATCGGCCAGGTCCGCTAGTGGGTGCTATCCGGCTGGCCGCGCGCCAGGTGCGGGTTGTCCTGTACCTGGTGACCTGCTGGTCGGTAGCATGACTGTCCGGTCGATTCCTTCGTTTTCGCGACATAAGCTTGCGGCAGGTCGTCACGCCGATTTGTGACGGCCTTGGTGGGTATGTACAATGACCTCCGTTTTGCCTGCGCAAAGCTGGTGCTATGCCATGCGCGCACGGTAAGTATTTGAATTAGAAAGCAATTTGTCTCGTTTAGAGGCAGCCTGGTGAGAGTCCCTATGAAAGCAGGTTTGTACCGTCCTGATGAGTTCAAGGATAACTGCGGCTTCGGCCTGATCGCCCACATGCAGGGCGAGGCGAGCCATCACCTGCTGCAGACCGCTATTGAAGCGCTGACATGCATGACCCACCGCGGCGGAATCAACGCCGACGGCAAGACGGGGGATGGCTGTGGTCTGTTGATTCAGAAGCCCGATGCCTTCTTGCGCGCGGTGGCGCAGCAGCACTTCGCGGTCGAGCTGCCCAAGCAGTACGCCGTGGGCATGGTGTTCTTCAATCAGGATCCGGTAAAAGCCGAAGCCGCACGCGAGAACATGAACCGCGAAATTCTGGCTGCCGGCCTGACTCTGGTCGGCTGGCGCCAGGTGCCGATCGACACCAGCGTGCTCGGCCGTCTGGCGCTCGATCGTTTGCCGCTGATCGAGCAGGTGTTCATCGGTGGCGAAGGCCTGTCCGATCAGACATTCGCGATCAAGCTGTTCGGTGCCCGCCGTCGCTCGTCGGTGGCCAACGCGGCCGATGTCGACCATTACATCTGCAGCTTCTCGCACAAGACCATCATCTATAAAGGCCTGATGATGCCGGCCGACTTGCAGCAGTTCTACCCGGACCTGGGTGACGAGCGGCTGCAGACCGCGATCTGCGTGTTCCATCAGCGTTTCTCCACCAACACCCTGCCGAAGTGGCCGCTGGCGCAGCCGTTCCGCTTCCTCGCCCATAACGGCGAGATCAATACCATCACCGGCAACCGCAACTGGGCCCAGGCGCGGCGCACCAAGTTCGCCAACGAGCTGATGCCCGATCTGGATGAGCTGGGTCCGTTGGTCAATCGCGTCGGTTCCGACTCGTCAAGCATGGACAATATGCTCGAGCTGATGGTCACCGGCGGCATCGACCTGTTCCGCGGCGTGCGCATGATCATTCCGCCCGCCTGGCAGAACGTCGAGACCATGGACGCCGACCTGCGCGCGTTCTACGAATACAACTCCATGCACATGGAGCCCTGGGACGGTCCGGCCGGCGTGGTGCTGACCGACGGTCGCTATGCCGTCTGCCTGCTCGACCGCAACGGTCTGCGCCCGGCGCGCTGGGTCACCACCAGCAATGGCTACATCACCCTCGCCTCGGAAATCGGCGTATGGGATTACCAGCCGGAAGATGTGATCGCCAAGGGTCGTGTCGGTCCGGGGCAGATCCTCGCCGTGGACACCGAAACCGGTCAGGTGCTGAGCACCGACGATATCGACAGCCGCCTGAAGTCGCGTCACCCGTACAAGCAGTGGCTGCGCAAGAACGCCCTGCGTATCCAGGCGACCATGGAAGACAACGACCATGGTTCGGCGTTCTATGACGTCGACCAGCTCAAGCAGTACATGAAGATGTACCAGGTCACCTTCGAGGAACGTGACCAGGTGCTGCGCCCGCTGGCCGAGCAGGGGCAGGAAGCTGTCGGTTCCATGGGTGACGACACGCCCATGGCCGTATTGAGCCAGCGCGTGCGTTCGCCATACGACTATTTCCGCCAGCAGTTCGCCCAGGTCACCAATCCGCCGATCGATCCGCTGCGTGAAGCCATCGTCATGTCCCTGGAGATCTGCCTCGGTGCCGAGCGCAACATCTTCCAGGAATCGCCAGAGCACGCCACCCGCGTGATCCTCAGCTCGCCGGTCATTTCCCCGGCCAAATGGCGCAGCCTGATGACCCTGGAACGCCCGGGTTTCGAGCGTCAGCTGATCGACATGAACTACGACGAGTCGCTCGGGCTCGAAGCGGCCGTGCGCAATATGGCCGACCAGGCCGAGGAAGCGGTGCGCGCCGGCAAGGTGTTGCTGGTGCTGAGCGATCGCCACATCGGCCCCGGCAAACTGCCGGCCCATGCCGCGCTGGTGACCGGTGCCGTGCATCATCGCCTGACCGAGAAGGGCCTGCGTTGCGATTGCAACATCCTGGTAGAGACCGCCACCGCCCGTGACCCGCACCACTATGCGGTGCTGCTCGGTTTCGGCGCCTCGGCGATCTATCCGTTCCTGGCCTACGAAGTGCTGGGCGACCTGATCCGCACCGGCGAAGTGCTCGGCGATCTCTACGAAGTGTTCAAGTACTACCGCAAGGGCATCTCCAAGGGCCTGCTGAAGATCCTGTCGAAGATGGGCATCTCCACCGTGGCCTCCTACCGCGGCGCGCAGCTGTTCGAGGCGGTCGGTCTGGCCGATGAAGTCACCGAGCTGTGTTTCCGTGGCGTAGCCAGCCGGATCAAGGGTGCACGCTTCGTCGATCTCGAAGCCGAGCAGAAGCTGCTCGCGGCAGAGGCCTGGAACAACCGCAAGTCGATCCAGCAGGGCGGCCTGCTCAAGTTCGTCTATGGCGGCGAATACCATGCCTACAACCCGGACGTGGTCAGCACCCTGCAAGTCGCGGTGCAGCAGGGCAGCTATGAGAAATACAAGGAATACAGTGCCCTGGTCGACACCCGTCCGGTGTCGATGCTGCGTGATCTGCTGCAGCTGAAACTGGCCGAGCAACCGCTGAGTCTCGACCAGGTCGAGCCGCTGGAAAGCATCTTCAAGCGCTTCGACTCCGCCGGTATTTCCCTTGGCGCGCTGTCGCCCGAGGCTCACGAAGCCATTGCCGAGGCGATGAACCGCCTGGGTGCGCGCTCCAACTCCGGTGAGGGCGGCGAAGACCCGGCCCGTTACGGCACCGTGCGCAGCTCGAAGATCAAGCAGGTGGCCACCGGTCGATTCGGTGTGACCCCGGAATACCTGGTCAACGCCGAAGTGCTGCAGATCAAGGTCGCCCAGGGCGCCAAGCCCGGCGAGGGCGGTCAGCTGCCCGGCGGCAAGGTCAACGGTCTGATCGCACGGCTGCGTTACGCCGTACCGGGCGTGACCCTGATTTCGCCGCCACCGCACCACGACATCTATTCCATCGAAGACCTTGCGCAACTGATCTATGATCTCAAGCAGGTCAACCCTGCCGCACTGGTCTCGGTCAAGCTGGTAGCGGAAGCCGGCGTCGGCACCATCGCCGCCGGTGTGGCCAAGGCCTATGCCGACCTGATCACCATCTCCGGCTACGATGGCGGCACCGGCGCCTCGCCGCTGAGTTCGATCAGGTACGCCGGCGCGCCTTGGGAACTGGGCCTGGCGGAAACCCACCAGACCCTGCGCGGTAACGACCTGCGCGGCAAGGTGCGGGTGCAGACCGACGGCGGCCTGAAGACCGGCCTGGACGTGGTCAAGGCGGCCATCCTCGGCGCCGAGAGCTTCGGCTTCGGCACCGCGCCGATGATCGCCCTGGGTTGCAAGTACCTGCGTATCTGTCACCTGAACAACTGCGCCACCGGCGTCGCCACGCAGAACGACAAGTTGCGCAAGGACCACTTCATCGGCACCGTCGAGATGGTGATGAACTTCTTCACCTATGTCGCCGAAGAGACCCGCGAGTGGCTGGCCAAGCTTGGCGTACACAGCCTGGAAGAGCTGATCGGTCGTACCGACCTGCTGGAGATCCTGCCGGGCGAGACCGCCAAGCAGAATCATCTGGACCTGAGCCCGTTGCTCGGCAGCGACCAGATCGCGGCCGACAAACCGCAGTTCTGTCTGGTCGACAGGAATCCGCCGTTCGATCAGGGCCTGCTGGCCGAGAAGATGGTCGAACTGGCCAAGCCGGCGATCGATGCCGCCAGCGGCGCCGAGTTCGATCTGGATATCTGCAACTGCGACCGTTCCATCGGTGCCCGCGTCTCCGGCGAAATCGCCCGGGTGCATGGCAACAAGGGCATGATCAAGGCGCCGATCACCTTCCGTTTCAAAGGCACTGCGGGCCAGAGTTTCGGCGTGTGGAACGCCGGTGGCCTGAACCTGTACCTGCAAGGCGATGCCAACGACTACGTCGGCAAGGGCATGACCGCCGGCAAACTGGTGATAGTGCCGCCGCAGGGTAGCGCGTTCAAGACCCAGGACAGCGCCATCATCGGCAACACCTGTCTGTACGGCGCCACCGGCGGCAAGCTGTTCGCCGCCGGCACCGCGGGCGAGCGGTTCGCCGTGCGCAACTCCGGCGCCCACACCGTGGTGGAAGGCACCGGCGACCATTGCTGCGAGTACATGACCGGCGGTTTCGTCTGTGTACTGGGCAAGACCGGTTACAACTTCGGTTCCGGCATGACCGGCGGCTTTGCCTATGTGCTCGACCTGGACAACAGCTTCTACGACAAGGTCAACCACGAACTGGTGGAGATCCAGCGGATCAACAACGAGGCCATGGAGGCCTATCGCAGCCATCTGCAGCGCGTGCTCGCCGAGTATGTGCAGGAGACCGCCAGCGAGTGGGGCGCCCATCTGCTGGAGAACCTGGATGACTACCTGCGCAAGTTCTGGCTGGTCAAACCCAAGGCTGCGAGCCTGAAGTCGCTGCTCTCCAGTACCCGCGCCAACCCGCAATAGAACAGAGCTGCAAGCGGCAGGCCTCAAGCCCCGAGTGGGGCGAGGCCCGCCTGCTACCGTGATCGTCTTGCAGCTTGAAGCTTAGAGCTTCGGGCTGCTGCTAAGAGGTTTTGCTATGACTGAACGTCTGAATAACGACTTCCAGTTCATCGATGTCGGGCGCAAAGACCCGAAGAAGAAGCTGTTGCGTCAGCGCAAGAAAGAATTCGTCGAGATCTACGACAACTTCAAACCGGCCCAGGCCTGTGACCAGGCGCACCGCTGCCTGGGTTGTGGCAACCCCTATTGCGAGTGGAAGTGCCCGGTGCACAACTACATTCCCAACTGGTTGAAGCTGGTGTCCGAGGGCAACATCCTCGCCGCCGCCGAGTTGTCGCACCAGACCAATACATTGCCGGAAGTCTGCGGCCGCGTCTGTCCGCAGGATCGTCTGTGCGAGGGCGCCTGCACCCTCAATGACGGCTTCGGCGCCGTGACCATCGGCTCGGTGGAGAAGTACATCACCGACACCGCGTTCGCCATGGGCTGGCGTCCCGATATGTCGCGGGTCGTCTCGACCGGCAAGCGCGTCGCCGTGATCGGTGCCGGCCCGGCTGGCCTGGGCTGTGCCGATGTGCTGGTGCGCAGCGGCGTGACCCCGGTGGTGTTCGACAAGAACCCGGAAATCGGCGGCCTGCTGACCTTCGGTATTCCCGAGTTCAAGCTGGAAAAGACCGTGCTGAGCCATCGCCGTGACGTTTTCACCGGCATGGGCATCGAGTTCCGCCTGAACACCGAGATCGGCAAGGACGTGACCATGCAGCAGTTGCTGGATGAGTACGATGCGGTGTTCATGGGCATGGGTACCTACACCTACATGAAGGGCGGCTTCCCCGGTGAAGACCTGCCCGGCGTGTATGACGCCCTGGACTTCCTGATCGCCAACGTCAACCGCAACCTCGGTTTCGAGAAAGACGCGCAAGACTTTATCGATACCAAGGGCAAGCGCATCGTCGTGCTCGGCGGCGGCGATACCGCCATGGACTGCAACCGTACCGCGATCCGCCAGGGCGCCAAGAGCGTGACCTGCGCTTATCGCCGCGATGAAGAAAACATGCCGGGCTCGCGCAAGGAAGTGAAGAACGCCAAGGAAGAGGGGGTTAAATTCCTCTTCAATCGCCAGCCCATCGCCATCGTCGGCGAAGACAAGGTTGAAGGCGTCAAGGTGGTCGAGACCCGTCTCGGCGAGCCGGATGCCCGCGGTCGCCGCAGTCCCGAGCCGATCCCCGGTTCCGAGGAAATCATCCCGGCCGATGCCGTGCTGATCGCCTTCGGCTTCCGCCCAAGCCCGGCGCCCTGGTTCGAGCAGTTCACCATTCAGACCGACAGCCAGGGGCGAGTGATTGCCCCGGAACAGTCGCAGTTCAAGCACCAGACCAGCAACCCGAAGATCTTCGCCGGTGGCGACATGGTGCGTGGTTCCGACCTGGTGGTGACGGCGATCTTCGAGGGGCGCAACGCCGCCGAAGGCATCCTCGACTACCTGGGCGTCTGATCGGCAGGGTGTGCGGGACCACCTGGGCCGCACGCACCACCTTGCCAGGCACGGTGCGCGCGATCTAGGCGCCCCCGCACACCCTGCGACCGAGGCAAATCGTCGCACTGGACAAAAGGCACGGCACCCGCCGTGCCTTTTGTTTTGCGGTCTGCGAAAATGCCCGCACTTTTCTACTGCCTTCTCATGTCTCGGGAATTGTTATGACTGCCCTGAAGAACGACCGTTTCCTGCGTGCCCTGCTCAAGCAGCCCGTCGACGTTACCCCGGTGTGGATGATGCGCCAGGCCGGCCGTTATCTGCCGGAGTACCGCGCCAGCCGGGCCAAGGCCGGTGACTTCATGAAGCTGATGATGAACCCCGAGTTCGCCTGTGAAGTCACCCTGCAGCCGCTGGATCGCTACCCGCAGCTGGACGCGGCCATTCTCTTCTCCGACATCCTGACCATCCCCCATGCCATGGGTCAGGGGTTGTATTTCGAGACCGGCGAAGGCCCGCGTTTCAAGAAAGTCATCAGCAGCGCCGCCGATGTCGATGCCCTGCCGATTCCCGACCCGGAGCAAGACCTGGGTTATGTGATGGACGCCGTGCGCACCATCCGCCGCGAGCTGAACGGCCGCGTGCCGCTGATCGGCTTCTCCGGCAGCCCCTGGACCCTGGCCACCTATATGGTCGAAGGCGGCTCGTCGAAGGACTTCCGCAAGTCCAAAGCCATGCTCTACGACAACCCCCAGGCCATGCACGCGCTGCTCGACAAGCTGACCCAGTCGGTCATCAGTTACCTTAACGGCCAGATTCTTGCCGGCGCCCAGGCGGTGCAGATTTTCGATACCTGGGGCGGCAACCTGTCGTCGGCGGCCTATCAGGAGTTCTCCCTGGCCTATATGCAGAAAATCGTCGACGGCCTGATCCGCGAGCATGACGGGCGCAAGGTACCGGTGATCCTGTTCACCAAGAACGGCGGCCTGTGGCTGGAGTCCATGGCCGCTACCGGCGCCGACGCACTGGGTCTGGACTGGAGCTGTGATATCGGCGAAGCCCGCCGTCGTGTCGGTGGCCAGGTGGCCCTGCAAGGCAATATGGATCCCACCGTGCTCTACGCCCAGCCCGCCGCCATCCGCGCCGAGGTGGCGCGGATCCTCGCCAGCTACGGCCAGGGTTCGGGTCATGTATTCAACCTCGGCCACGGCATCACCCCGGAAGTCGATCCGGCCCATGCCGGCGCCTTCCTCGAGGCGGTGCACGAGCTGTCGGCGGCCTATCACCGTTAGGTGGTGGAGCGGTCCTGCGTCTGGTAAGGCATTCCCGGGCTAAAAAGCGGGCCTAGCAGATCAACATAGGGTCTACGGCGCCTGCCGACGGCCCTATGGCGGACAGGCCTTAGCTACTCATCAGGGCGTTGGCACGCTCGCCAGCTCCCGCTGCCGATCCAGGTTATGGGCCATGCGCAGCAGCAGGCGGTGGCCGATGCCGTTGCTCCAGTTGAAGCTGTTCTGCAGCACCACCACGGCGGTCTTGTGGCGGGTGTCCAGGCCCAGGTAGCTCGAATAGCCCGCCACCAGGCCGACCTGATAGGTGAGCCGCTGGCCGTGGATGGTATCGACCATCCAGGCGATCGCCGGTGCTTCCCTGGGTCGCTCGAGGCGCACCCGCAGGCTGTCGCGCAAGGCCGCATCGCGCTGTGCATCGCCACTGCCGTGCAGATGCGCGGCGGCATAGTCGAGCAGATCGTCGGCGTTGGAATAGAGCGCCGCGGAGCCGTGCAGGATGTCGCTGAACTGCCAGTCGGGAACCGGGCGGCCGCGGCGGACGAACTTCGGCTGGTCGCCGGCATGCCCGCGGGCGCGTTCGGCATAGCCGGCCAGTTGTTGCGGCTGGTAGCTGGTGTTGCTCAGCTGCAGCGGGTCGAGGATGCGTTCGGCGGCCAGCTCATCGATGTTCTTGCCGCTGCGCAGCTCCAGCACGTGGCTGAGCAGGGCGTAACCGATATTCGAATACTGCGGCGCAACCTGCCTGGGCTTGCTGAAATCGGCCAGGTAGTCGAGCAGATAGGCTTGGTCGAAATGCCGGTAGAAGCTGTTGCCGGTGAACAGGTATTCGATGAAATAGCCGAGGGTACGCGGGGTCATCGGCTGGCGCGGCAGGCCGGCGCTGTGGGTGGCCAGTTGCAGCAGGGTGATGGCGCGGGCGTCCTCGCTCAGTGGCGTGCCTACGGGCAGCAGCTGTTCGAGGTCGTCATCCCAACCAAGCAGGCCGTCCTGTACCAGCATGGCGGTGAGGTTGCCGACCAGGCCCTTGCTCAGCGAACCCACGGCGAACAGGGTCTCGCCGTCCGGGCGAGTGCCGCTGAGGAAGTCGCTGACGCCATAGCCGAACACCTGCTTGCGACCATCGGCGCTCAGCACCCCGATCACGATGCCGGGCGTACGCTTGCGGTCGATCAGCGGCTGGGCCAGGGCATCCACCTGGGCGCGCAGGTCGCCGGGGTTGGCGCCCTCCTGCCGGAGGCTGTCCGGGGTATCTATCTGTTGTTTCGACAGGGTGCCGCAGGCGCTTAGACCAAGCGTGAGCAGGGCGGCACCGAGGGTTATGGTGGCTGGATAGATACTCAGCACGGGACTACAAGGCCTTATATCGGCCGCTACGCAGAACGCGGCGGTAATACCTCGATGATAGGGGCTTCGGCGCCGCGCGTAACTGCCGTGGTGGACGCCGCAGGCGAAGTGCTACTGGACCTTGGCCAGGTTGCCCTTGAGGGCGACCCCGGCCATGATCGC
This sequence comes from Pseudomonas sp., assembly GCF_033723075.1. Lineage (GTDB taxonomy): Bacteria > Pseudomonadota > Gammaproteobacteria > Pseudomonadales > Pseudomonadaceae > Aquipseudomonas. The sequence continues at coordinate 170,402 of NZ_JAWVXU010000002.1, read as the reverse complement.
GCCGGCGTGGCATTCGTACTTCTGGCTGTCCTTGTATTCGATGTTCTTGTAGTTGCTGGCGAGATCCACCACGGCATTGGCGCCGGCCGCCTTGGCCGCATTCTGCAGGCGGATCAGGGCCGATTGCAGAACCCAGCGGCAGGCGGCTTCGTCGCTCTTGTTGAAGGCGTTGGTCTTCTGACTGGTGGTGACCCCGGACTTGAGAATGCTGACCTTGCCCGCCGGCTTGGTGCCGGCCAGGTAGAACGTCACGCTGCCATCCAGGCGCCCGGCATTCAGCGCTTCCTGGACGACGGTTTCGAACGGCAGGAAGTGGGCGGTGTCCCGGGCCTGGCTGACGGCTGGGAACAGGCTCAGGCAGGCTACGGCGAGGATCCAGGGTTTGGCGTTCATGGGTTGCTCCTTGTTATGAGGCTTTACTGGGGACTGCTGGTAGGTTGCGCAACAAGTTAACTGCCGGGGCTGGCTATTGCGGCCAGCGCTCAGCTCCAGCGGCGGAAGATCAACGAGGTGTTGACCCCGCCGAAGGCGAAGTTGTTGTTCATCACATATTGGTTGCTCATCTGGCGGAACTCGCCGCGCAGGTAGTCCAGCTCGCCGCAGGCCGGGTCGATCTCGTCGAGGTTGAGGGTGTGCACGTAGCTGTCCGAGTTCATCATCTCGATACTGAACCAGGATTCCAGCGCACCGCAGGCGCCCAGGGTGTGGCCGAGGAAACTCTTCTGCGAGCTGATCGGCATCTGTGCGCCGAACAGGCCGCTGGTGGCCAGGGATTCGGCGACGTCGCCCTGCTCGGTGGCGGTGCCGTGGCCGTTGACGTAGCCGATCGCCGCTGGTTCCAGGCCGGCATCGTCCAGGGCCAGCTGCATGGCGCCGCGCATGGTCAGCAATTCCGGCTTGGTGGCGTGCTGGCCGTCGGAGTTGCAGCCGAAGCCGACGATCTCGGCATGGATGCGGGCGCCACGGGCCAGGGCGTGCTCCAGCTCTTCCAGCACCAGCATGCCGGCGCCTTCGCCGATCACCAGGCCGTCACGAGCGCTGTCATAGGGCCGTGGTGAGCTCTGCGGGGTGTCGTTCTTCAGGCTGGTGGCGTAGAGCGCGTCGAACACCATGGCTTCGGTCGGGCAGAGTTCCTCGGCGCCGCCGGCGAGCATCAGCGGCAGGCGGCCGAACTTGATCGCCTCGTAGGCGTAGCCGATGCCCTGGCTGCCGCTGGTGCAGGCGCTGGAGGTGGGGATCAGGCGGCCCTTGAGGCCGAAGAAGATGCTGATATTGGCCGCCGTGGTGTGCGGCATCATGCGGATATAGGAGTTGGCGTTGAGGCCATCGGCCACCGAGTTGAGCAGCATGTTGCCGAAGGCCTTGATCTCCTCGGTGCTGCCGGTGGAGGAGCCGCAGGCCACGCCCATGCGCCCATCGCTGATCGACTCGTCGCCGAGCAGGCCGGCATCGTCCAGTGCCCGTTCGGCGGCCAGTACCGCCAGCTTGGCTACCCGGCCCATGCTGCGCAGCTGTCTGCGGGTCCAGTGCTTGGGCACCGCGAAGTCATCGATTGGCCCGCCGAGGCGGGTATTCAGTTCCGTGAAGCGATCCCACTCGTGCATATAGCGGATGCCGCTCTTGCCGGCCCGCAAGTTCGCCTCGATGCTCGCCCAGTCATTGCCCAGGGAGGTAATGCCGGCCATGCCGGTGACTACGACTCGTTTCATCAACACAACCCACCGTTTACCGAGAGGACCTGACGGGTAATGTAGGCCGCCTCCTCGGACATCAGAAAATTCACCGCCCCGGCCACTTCTTCCGGGGTACCCATGCGCGCCGCCGGAATCATCTTGAGGATTTCCTCGACTGGCACCTGCTCGTCGAGCATTTCGGTGTCGATCAGCCCCGGCGCCACGCAGTTCACCGTGATCTTGCGCTTGCCCAGTTCGATGGCCAGTGCCTTGGCCGCGCCGATCACCCCGGCCTTGGACGCGCTGTAGTTGACCTGGCCGCGGTTGCCGATCAGCCCGGACACCGAGGTGATGCAGACGATGCGGCCCGGCTGGCGCCGGCGGATCATCGGCATGCACAGCGGGTGCAGGACATTGTAGAAACCGTCGAGGTTGGTGCGCAGCACCTGATCCCAGTCGTCCTCGCTCAGCGCCGGAAAGGCGCCGTCGCGGGTCAGCCCGGCGTTGCATACCACGCCGTAATAGGCGCCGTGCTGCGCCACATCCGCTTCAAGGATTTCCCGGCAGGCTGCACGCTCGGCGACGTCGAATTGCAGGATACGCGCCTGACGGCCTAGCGCCTGGATCTGCGCTTGCACCGCCTCGGCCTCATCGCGGCGCGCGCGGCAGTGCAGGACAATGTCGAAGCCGGCCCGAGCCAGGCGCAGGGCGATGGCCCGGCCGATGCCACGGCTGGAGCCGGTGACCAGAATCGGGTCAGTCATGTGCGGTCTCTCGTAAATGTGCCAGGCGACTTGCCGCGTTGGCGCGGGCGATATGAGCGCGGCTGGAGCCGCTAACCAGAATCGGGTCAGTCATGGCGTGCACTCCTCGGGTTGTTCTTGCAGGTAGCTGGCCGCTTGCGGTGGGCAGAAGACGTTGAGGCGGGCTTCGGCATGGATGCCGGGACCGCGCAGGTGGCATTCGAACACGCCCATGCCGTTGTCGTCCTGCAGCGAGCGCTGCGCCTGGATCTGCAGTTCGCTGCCGGCGGGGAAGCGCTCGACATTGCATTGGAAATTGCGCGTGCCGAGGAGAAAGCCCAGCGCCACCGGCATGCCGGCCTGGCGCGCCTGGCAACCGGCGTAGGCGGCCACGCTCTGCGCCATCAGCTCGATGCCGACCCAGGCCGGCAGGCTGCCGTCGGCTTGATTGAACAGGCCGCCGGGGCGCACGCACAGACGGGTTTGCACATCCTCTTCGCTGAAGTGCAGCACTTCGTCGAGCAGGATCATGTCGCCGGCATGCGGCAGCAGTTCGGCGATCGGCCACAACCTCATGGCAGGGCTCCGAGAATCAGCGACAGGTTGCTGCCGCCAAAGGCGAACGAGTTGCTCATCAGTCGCTGCGGGCGGCTGGCGCCCGCGGCACGCACGTCGACCAGCTGCAGGCGCGGCAGTTGCGGATCGGCCTGGCCGTCCCACAGGTGGGGCGGCAGGCGCTGGTCGCGGTTGTAGGCGCTCAGGGTCAGCCAGCAGAATGCCGCCTCCAGCGCCCCGGCGGCGCCCAGGGTATGGCCGCTCAGCGGCTTGGTCGAGGAGCAGGGCACGCCTTGGGGAAACAGGGCCTGCACTGCCAGGCTTTCCATCGCATCGTTGTGCCGGGTGGCGGTGCCGTGCAGGTTCAGGTAGTCGATCTCCTCGGCGGCTACGCCGGCGGCGGCCAGGGCTTTGCGCATCGCCTGCTGGGCGCCGAGGCCCTGGGGTTCGGGCGCGGAGATGTGGTAGGCATCCGAGCTGGCGCCGCCGCCGAGCAGGGCGATCGGCCGCTCGCTAGCGGCTGTCGTTGTGTGCGGCAGTGGCGTTCGGGTCATGACGAACAACGCCGCCGCTTCGCCGATATTGATGCCCCGGCGATTCAGCGAGAACGGATTGCAGCGTTCGGCAGCCACCGCTTCCAGCGCGGTGAAACCGTTCAGGGTCAGGCGGCACAGGCTGTCGACCCCGCCGCACAGCACGGCATCGCAGACGCCTTGCTGCAGCAGGCGCTGGGCGCTGAGCAGGGCGCGGGCGCTGGAGGTACAGGCGGTGGACAGGCAGTAGGCCGGGCCGCTCAGGCCGAGCCACTCGGCGAGAAAGATGGCGGGGGCGGCGATTTCCTGTTGGGCGTAGCGGTAGTCCGCCGGCAGCGCGCCGTCGTTCAGGAAGCGGGCAATGTCCTGGCTGGCTTCGTGAATGCCCGAGGTGCTGGTGCCGAGCACCACGCCGACCCGTGCGCCACCGTACTGGGCGATGGCGGCGCGGATCTGCGCCTCGATCTGCAGCGCGGCGGCCAGCAGAAGCTGATTGTTGCGGCTGAGCGAGGTCTGCATGCCGTCCGGCATCGGCGGCAGCTCGGCAGTCACTGCGCCGACCGTCAGGCTGCGGCCGCTGACCCAGTCGTCCTGCGCGCGCATGCCGCTGGCGTCGCCGCTGAACAGGGCATCGGCGACGGCCTGCTTGCCCTGGCCGAGGGCGCAGATCAGACCGAGGGCGTTGAGGTAGCCGAGCATCAGGGAATCTCCTGGTCGGAGAGCACGTTGACCCGATAGTTCAGGTCTTGCGCGTGGTTCAGGGTGAAATCCAGGGGCGCACGGTAGCGGATTCGCCAGTCGGGGGTAAGCCGGCGCTGACCATCGGCGAGCAATTGCCAGGTGGTGGGCGCATAGCTGGCGGGCAGGGCATCGGCCGGGGTCAGGGCGAACAGCACGGCGGCGAACAGCTCGCGTGCTTCGCCGTTGGGCGGCAGCAGGCCGTCGGCCCGCCAGGCGCCATCCTGCAACAGCTGGCGCGCCAGGGGCACGCCGAGCGGATCGAACAGCGACCAGCGCAGGGTGGAGGCCTCGGCCTGCACCACCACCAGCCACCAGAACTGCTCCTCGCCGGCCTGCTCGCGGCGGATCTGCAGGGTCGCCGGCAGCAGCGCAGTGAGTTCGGGCGGATTCGAAGGCAGCGGTGTGCGCGCCGCGCAGGCGCTCAGCAACAGGCAAATGCCGAGGAGCAACAGACGGCTCATGGCTGGGGGCGCTCCAGCGGCTTGCGCGCCACCAGGTTGACCAGGGTTTCGTCACGCTGGCCAAGTGGTTTGGGCTGGCGCAGGCCCCAGCGTTGGAGCAGGCCGAAGTCCTTGGCGCGGCTCCACCACAGGTAGGGGTAGGAGACGTTGCCCTCGGCAAATTCGAAGCCCTGGCCGCGCAGCATGTCGAGGTATTGTCCGGCGCTTTTCTGCACCTGCATCGGATGGCGGAACAGCCAGCGGATCACCCAGGTATCGATATAGAACTTGGTCGACTCGGCGAACAGCAGCAGGCCGCCGGGCTTGAGTACGCGCCAGAATTCGGCGAGGGCTCGCTCCTGCTCGACCAGGTGGTGGAAGGTCTGGTGGCAGAAGAGGATGTCGACGCTGGCATCGCCCAGCTGGATCGCCGCGCAGTCGCTGGCGAGCAGGCGCACGGGCAGACCCTGGCGCTCGGCCTCGCTGCGCGAGCACTCGAGGCTGTGCGGGTCGGCGTCCAGGCCGATCAGTTGCGCCGGCGCGAACGCTGCCTGCAGCAGGCTGAAGGACTTGCCCTGGCCGCAACCGGCATCCAGCAGCACCGCGGCGCTGGGCAGCGGCGTATCGATCAGGCGCTTGAGGTCGTCGATCGCCACACGCAGCACGTGCTGCTGCCAGACGCGGCTCTGCAGGAACCAGAAACCGAAACGGGTTTCTTCGACATAGGTGGCGGCGGCGCGGCTCATCGAGCTTCCTTCTTCAGACAGTATGGGGGGTCAGACGGCATGGGCGGGGGCGCAGAATTCGGCCAGCGCGCGCAGGCGCCGAGCCGGTTCGGCGACATAGGGATTGCGCTCGTCCCAGGCATAGCCGGCGAGGATCGAGCTGATCATCCGGCGGATGTCCGGCGCGGCGTTCTGGTAATGGATCACGTCCTGGAAGGAACCGTCGTACCAGCCCTCGACGTAGACCCGGAAGGTGTCGATGCCGCGCTTGAGCGGGATGGCGAAGTCATTTTCCCAGTCCACCGCCTCGCCGCACAACTGACGGTGCAGCACGCCGGCGGCCATGCTCGCGGAGCGCATGGCGATGGTCACCCCGGAGGAGAACACCGGGTCGAGGAATTCCGCCGCGTTGCCGAGCAGGGCGAAACCCGGCCCGTGCAGGCGTTTGACGTTGGCCGAGTAACCGCCGAGGGCGCGCGCAGGGGTATCCCAGACGGCGTTCGCCAGCACGCGCTGCAGGCTCGGGGTTTCCGCGACGAACTGCTTGAGACAGGCGTCCAGATCCTGCGGTCGGCCGGCGTAGCGCGTGGCAGCGGCGACCACGCCGACCGAGCAGCGGCCGTTGCTGAAGGGAATGGTCCAGAACCACACATCCTGCATGGCGGGGTGGGTGGTGATGAGGATCTTCTCGCGGTCGAAGCCGCTGCCGGCGCTGCGATCCTCGACATGGGTGAACACGGCCTGGCGCACCGGGAAGGTCGAGGGCGTGTCGAGGTCGAGCAGGCGTGGCAGCACGCGGCCGTAACCGCTGCCATCGAGGACGAAGGCGCATTCCACCTGGTATTCGTGGCCATCACCCAGCCGGCGTACCGCCAGGCGCGGGCAGGCACCGCTGAAATCGACCGCGACTATTTCTTCCTCGTAACGGATTTCCACGCCCTGCTGCTCGGCCTGATTGGCCAGCAGCGTGTCGAAGTCGGCGCGCAGAACTTGGTAGGTCGAGCCCATACCCTGGGTGAAGCCGTCGCGGAAGTCGAAGTCGCTGTAACGCTCGCCCCAGGCGAAGGCCGCGCCATGCTTGGTCTGGAAGCCAGCGGCCTGCACCGCCTCGAGCATCCCGGCCTCCTCGACGAAGTCCAGGCAGTGCGACAGCAGGCTCTCGCCGATCGAGAAGCGCGGAAAGCGCTGGCGCTCCAGGACCAGCACATCATGGCCGTTGCGCTTGAGCAGGGCACTGGCGATGGCGCCCGAGGGGCCGGCTCCGATCACCACGACCTGGCGTTTTTCGACTTCGAGAGAATTCATACGGAGCTTGGTGCCTCGTTATTGGCGGTGAGCGGGAGGTGGCTCGGGGTAACCCAGGGCGACAGCAGGAAGCAGAAGAACAGGCCGAGGCTGATGGCCAGGCCGAAATTGGCGATGACCGGGGTCTGGCTGAGCAGCAACAGGCCGAACGACAGCCAGCTGGTCAGGGCCGCGAGCAGGGTGCCGAGCAGGCTCACCGCCGGGCCGCCGATGTTCTCGCGCATCAGGATCGCGTAGTCGACACCGATGGCGGTGATCAACAGCAGGCCGAACAGGCTGAACAGGGTCAGCGGTTGCCCCAGCCAGCCAAGGCAGGCCAGTGCCGCCAGGGCGGCCAGCAACGGCAGGCAGACGATGCGCAGGGCGCCGCCGAGGCCGAACGGCAGGCACAGCAACAGCAGGATCGCCGCAATGGACATCAATTTGAGCTGCGCCGCGCTCAACTGGGTGGCGCTGAACAGGCCGTTCAGCTCGCCGAGGCGATCCACCAGTTGCACGCCGTCGAGCCCCGCGCCGACGCTGTGCAGCACGCTGGTATCGCTCAGGCCTTGCAGGCTGACCAGTCCGGCCACGCCGGCATCGCTGTGGCCGAGCCAGAGCGGGCGCCAGGCCTCGCCGAGCGGGCCGGCGAGGGCCTGTTCGAGGTGCGGTTGTTCGCTGTTTAGCAGCAGCGCCAGTTCCGCCTGCAGGGCGGCCTCGGGAATGCCGGCCGCCAGCAGCGCCTGCCAGTGCTGCGGCAGGCCTTTCAGCGCCTGGCGCAGTGCGTGCTGCGAGTCGGCCGGGGCGACCAGCTGGCTGAGGGCGCGGTAGCCGCGCAGCTGGCCGTCGGCCACGGCCCGCTCCAGGCGTTCGCTCAACGCGGCCTGGCGCTGCAGCAGCTGTTGCTCGTCGCTGGCGCGCACCAGGAAGAACTGGCTGGTGGGCTGCTGCCCGGTCAGCTCGGCGATCCGCTGGGCCTCGTCGAGCAGCTGCGGCTCGGCGCCCAGCCACTGGCGCAGATCGTTCTGCGTCTGCAGTTGCAGCAGGCCGGCGGCGCAGAACAGCAGGAGCAAACCGAGCAGTTTGCGGTTGCCGATGCGGGCGAGCAGGCGGGCACGCAGGCTCAGCAGGGTTTCGCTGAAGCGCAGCAGGCGCGGCGCGGGGCTTAGCTGCAGGCCGGCGAGCCAGGCCGGCAGCAGGCACACCGCGCAGAGGTAGGCAGCGATCAGACCGGCGGCGGAGAACACGGCGATCTGGGTCAGCGCCGGGAACGGGGTGAAGGCCAGCGCCAGGTAGCCGATCAGGTTGGTGCCCAGGCTCAGGCTGAGGCCGGGCAGGGTCGCGGCCAAGGCACTCCAGCTGTGCCAGTTGGCCTGGCCGGGCAAGGTGCTCCAGCTCTTGCTCAGATAGTGCTGCGGGTAGTCGGCGGCCACGCCGATCAGGCTGGCGCCGAGCACCAGGGTCAGCGCATTGATCTGGCCGAACACCAGCACGCAGGCGGCGCAGCCGGCGAGCAGCGCCACGCCGATGGGCAGCAGGCTGACCAGCACACGCGTGCGGCGATAGCTCAGCAGCAACAGCAGGAGGATGCCGAGGGTCGCGGTGCCGCCGATCCAGGTGATTTCTCGGCTCGCCTGGGCCTGGCCGGCGGCGGCGTAGAGCAGGCCGCTGGCGGCGAGCAGGTGACCGCCCTCGGCATCGACCAGGGCGCGCGCCTTGGCCACCTCGCTGGCGACCGCCGGCGCTGCCTGCAGGTCGAATGAGTCGCCCTGGATGCGCGCGCGCAGCAGTGCCCAGGTCAGGCCCTGATCTTCGACCAGCAGCGCGCCGCTGCCCAGATCGGTCTGGATCCGCGGGTGCGGGTTGAGTGCCTGTTGCGCGCGGGCGCCGAGGCCCAGCCAGTCCTGATCGATGGGCAGCAGGCTGACGCTGGCGAAGGTGTCGAACAGCTGGGCGGCGCGTTGCTGGATAAAATCCTCGGGCTGCTCGATCAGCAGTTGCCGGTCTGCGCTGGGCAGCAGGCTCAGGCGGCTGGCGAGCAACTGTTGGCGCAGCGTGGCGAGATCGGCCTGCAGGCTCCACTGCACCTGCTCGAAGCGCTCCGCCTCGGCCCATTGTCGAGCGATGCGCTGCACCAGAACTATCGCCTGCTCGCGCTCGGCATGGCCGACCAGGATCAGCAGTTCGCGATTCAGCGGTTCCTGCATGCGCCGTTCGGCCTGCTGCACCAGGTCATCGCCCGCGCCTTGCGGCAGCAGGGCGAGCATGCTCGCCTGCAACGGTGGGCCGGCGCGCCACTGCCAGGCGCTCAGTGCCAGCAGCGCCAGCAGCAGGGCCAGGCACAGGCGCGGCAGGAACCGTCGAGTCGAGCGACGGTCAAGGCGCAAGGGCGAGGCGCTCCGCTTCGCTCAAGCTATCGTCGACCTGGCTCTGCGGCAGGCGCAGCAGGGTGCTGTCACCCTGGGTTTCCGCCAGTTCGATCCGCTCGACCAGTGCGCCACCCTGGATGTGGATGGCGCTGAAGATCTGTTGCAGCAGCCGCGAGCGCGGCGTCAGGCTGAGCTGCCAGGCCTCGGCGTCGCCGCTCAGCTGCAGCTCGAAGTCGTCGGCCAGGCCGGCATGGTCGCCCCTGAGCACGGCGAGGAACAGCCGACTCTGCTGCGCGGCGATGTCCTGCCCGGGTTGCTGCTGCCAGCCCTGGGGCGTGCGCCGGGCAATCCCCTGGTCGCCGATGCGGTAGTCCTGCTGCAGCGGGCTGTGCAACTGCCAGAGCAGGCCATGTTCGCGGGACAGGACGAACTGGCCACGGCTGGTCAGCGGCTGCGGCAGGGCGCGCAGGTGTTTCTCCTGGATAAACGGGCCACGCACCACGGCCGGTTTGGCCAGTTGGGCGCCGAGTTGGTCGAGGTCGAAGGCCTGGACCAGCAGCGGGCAGGTCAACAGGAGCAGGGTGACGAACGCCCGTAGTGTGCAGCGACTCATGCGAGCGCCTTCTCTACCGCGTCGACCAGCACCCGGGGCGAGGCCAGTTGCATTTCGCGGCTGGTCATTTCCACCGCCACCTGCACGCTGCTGCCGCGGGTCATGCGTTCGCCGGTCTCGGCGTCGCAGATCAGGTAGTGGATCTTCAGGCGGTTCTCCCATTCGATCAGGTCGGCGCGCACGACGATCGTCTGGCCGAACCGGGCGCCACGGATATAGCGCAGCTGCAGGTCGATGATCGGCCAGGCATAGCCCGCCGCGCGCATCTGCGTGTAGTTGTGGCCGAGCCTGTCGAGCAGGGCGCAGCGCGCCACCTCGAAATATTTGACGTAGTGGCCGTGCCAGACCACGTCCATCGAGTCGACGTCGAAGAAGGGCACGACCATCTCGATCTCGGCCTGCAGCACGCCTTGGCTACGCATGGACGGCTCCTTGGCGGGTGGTGCGCGCGGCGCAGCCTACGCGGTATGCGGTGCTGGCCGTAGGGTGCGCCGTGCGCACCAGGGCAGACTCAGGCATATAGCCTCCAATGCTGGTCGCGGATACGGGTCAGGCACAGGCGCAGTTCGCCTTCCAGGGCACGGTCTTCGATCACCGGCGCAAAATCCGCACTGAGTTGTTCATGCATGGCCGCCACAGGGGTGGGGACGTCGTTCTTGCCGTTGCGCAGACGCAGCCAGACGCCCTGGTTGGCCGCCAGCAGGGTGGCGGCGGCGACCTGTTCGGTCAGCTCGAGGCTGCGCAGGGCGTCGCGCGCGGCGATGGTGCCCATGCTCACCTTGTCCTGGTTGTGGCACTCGGTGGAGCGCGAGAACACGCTGGCCGGCATGGTGTTTTTCAGGGCTTCGGCGGTCCAGGCGCTGGCGCCGATCTGCACCGCCTTGAAGCCGTGGTTGATCATCGCGCTGGCCGCCGGTGCACCGGACAAGTTGCTCGGCAGGCCGTGGTTGTAGCGACTGTCCACCAGCAGGGCGAGCTGGCGGTCGAGCAGATCGGCGACGTTGCCGACCAGGTTCTTCAGGCTGTCCATGGCGAAGGCGATATGCCCGCCGTAGAAGTGCCCGCCATGCAGCACGCGCTCGGCTTCGGCGTCGATCAGCGGGTTGTCGTTGGCGCTGTTCAGTTCGGTTTCGATGAATTGCCGGAGCAGGCCCAGGCTGTCGGCCATCACCCCGAGCACATGCGGCGCGCAGCGCAGCGAGTAGCGGTCCTGCAGGCGGTGCAGCGGCGCGGTCGGCGCGTCGATCGCCAGGTCCTGGCGCAGCCAGGCGGCGACCTGCATCTGCCCCGGGTGCGGCTTGGCGGCGAACAGGCGCTCGTCGAAGTGCTCCGGGTTGCCTTCCAGCGCCACCACGTTGAGCGCGGTGATTCGCGTGGCCAGCTTGAGCAGGTACTCGGCGCGGGAAAATGCCAGGCAGGCCAGGGCGGTCATCACCGCAGTGCCGTTCATCAGCGCCAGCGCTTCCTTGGGCCGCAGGGTCAGCGGCGTCCAGCCCAGTTCGGCATGCACCTCGGCGGCGCTGCGTTGCTCGCCGCGATACAGCACCTCGCGCTCGCCGGACAGGGTGGCGGCGACATAGGACAGCGGGGTCAGGTCGCCGCTGGCGCCGACCGAGCCTTCTTCCGGGATCAGCGGCAGCACGTCATGTTCGAGAAAGGCGCGCAGGCGCTCCAGCAGTTCCATGCGTACCCCGGAAACCCCCTGGCACAGCGACTGCAGGCGCACGGCCAGCACCGCCCGGGTGCTCGCTTCGTCGAGCAACTGGCCCAGGCCGCAGCCGTGAAAGGTGTAGAGGTGACGCGGCAGCGCCTCGACCTGGTGCAGCGGCACGGCCACCACGCAGGAGTCGCCGTAGCCGGTAGTGACGCCGTAGATCACACCCTCCTTGGCCAGCAGGGTATCGAGGAAGCGCGGGCCTTTGTCGATCATCTCGCGGTAGGCCGCATCGTCCTGCAGCAACGCCTGGGCGCGGCGTTGGGACAGGGCGTTGATCTGCTCGATACTCAGCGGTTGTTCGCCGAACACCACGGGTTCAGCCAGGTATGTCGTCATCTTGCTTCCAGAACGGGTAGAAGTTGAACCATTGGTGCGGTGCATCCAGGCAGAGTTGGCCGAGGCGCTGTGCATAGCCCTGGACCCAGCTGCGGATCACCGCGTCGCGTTCGCCGCGCTTCCACTGTACGCGGTCGGCCAGGGGTTCGAGCAGCACTTGGTAGCGGCCGTCGATCTTCAGGCAACTCATCAGGTTGAGCGGGCAGCGCAGCAAACCGGCCAGCAGCCAGGGCCCCTGGGGGAAGGCGGCGGGTTGGCCGAGAAAATCCACCGTGACGCTACGGGCGCCATGCAGCGGCACGCGGTCGCCGGCGATCGCCAGCCACTCGCCGCGTTCCAGACGCTCGGACAGTTGCAGCATGATCGCCGGGTCCAGTTCGCTGACCTGAATCAGGCGCAGGTTGCTGGCACCGGCTTCATTGAGCAGGCGGTTGAACTGCTCGGCATGCCTGGTGTGCACCAGCACGTTCATCTGGACCTTGTTGTTCAGTTCGGCCAGCGCCCGGCACACTTCCAGGTTGCCCAGGTGCGCGCCGATCAGCATCTGGCCGCGTGCGCCCTGCATCAGACCGTGCAGGTCGTGGCGATCGATCAGATCGATGTCCTGCACGCCCAGCTTGTCGTTCCAGACGTCCAGCTTGTCCAGCAGGGAGTCGGCGAAGGCCATGAATTGACGGAATACCGACCGGCGGCTGGGCTGCAGTTCGGCGCGCCCGCTCCAGCGGGCCAGGTTGCGCTGGTAGCGCCAGATGCTGCGCCGGGCCTGGCCGCCGAGCAGGAAGAAGTACAGCACGATCAGGTAGAGCAGCGGGCTGAGCGCGCGGCGACCGAGCAGGCGTACGGCCAGGGCGATGAATTTCATCAGGACGAAGCTGCCGCGCTCTTGCTGTGCGGCCCAATGCTTGCTGTTGCGCGGCCGACTCATGCGCGCCACCGGCGCCAGAGCAGCTGCGGGGCGCGCAGGAGCATGCCGCAGAACAATTTGGCGTGCATCTTCGAGATCAGCGCGTTGTCGTGCCACAGGCGAAAGTGCGAGAGGCCGTCGGCCGGGTAGTGCACGCGCACCGGCAGCCAGCGCATTGGCTGCTCGCGCCAGAACAGGCGCACCAGAATCTCGGTGTCGAAGTCCATGCGCCGGCCGATGGCCACCGCGTCGAGCAGCGCCAGGGTGGCCGGCAGCGGGTAGATACGAAAGCCGCACATCGAGTCGCGAATGCTCAGCGACAGGCAGTTGATCCACACCCAGACATGGGTCAGGTAGCGGGCGTAGAGGCGGCCCTTCGGCACGCTGGCATCGTACTGCGGGTAGCCGCAGATCAGCGTCTGCGGTTCGGCCCGCGAGGCGGCGAGGAAGGCATCGAGTCCGCTGAGATCGTGCTGGCCGTCGGCGTCCACCTGCAGGGCGTGGCTGAAGCCCAGTCGCGCGGCTTCACGCAGGCCGGCCATCACCGCGCCGCCCTTGCCCTGGTTGACGGGCAGGCGCAGCAGGTAGACGTCCACCTGCGTGGCCAGACGCTCGATGGTCGCGGCGCAGGACGGGTTGGAGGCATCGTCGATCAGCACGCAGGGCAGTCCGGCACCGCGCAAGGCGCTCACCACCGCCGGTAGGGCGTGCTCATGGTTGTACACCGGGATCACCGCGCAGGGCTTATGCATGGGCAGCGCCTAGGTCGGATGGGGTGAGCGCAGCGATAGCCAGGGTGGTTTTGTTGGGTATCGCTGCGCTCAACGCCAACCTACGGGAGCATCTCATTGCGCCGGCCCCAGCAGGATGCGCCCGGACGAGCAGACCTTGTCGCCGTTGCGGAAGCTGAAGTAGAGCTTGCCGCGGCTGGCGTCGAAGCGCAGCGACAGCTGCAGGGGATCGCCGGGGCGCACCAGTTGCTGGAATTTCAGCACTTCCATGCCGACGAAGCGCGGCGGCAGTTGTTCGATCAGTTGCCGTGCCAGCTGCTGGGCCCAGTCGATCTGCACCACGCCCGGCAGCACCGGGGTCTGCGGGAAGTGGCCGCTGAAGTGGGCCAGGTCCAGCGGCACCTCTAGTTCAAGCAGCCATTCGCCATCCCGCTGCACGGCGCTCAGCGGCTCGACCTGGGTCGGGCGCGGCGCGGCGAGCAGGGCCTCGACCGTGGTCTGGGCCAGCTTGCCCTGGCTGCTGTAGGGCAACTGATTGAGCAGGCGCCAGCGCCGCGGCAGGGCGATGGCTTCGCAGTGCCCGGCCAGATGCCGGCGCAGGGTATCGGTGACGCTGCGCCGGCCCTGGTTGCGCAGCGCATGCACGCCGGCCGGACTCAAGGCCAGCAGGGCGCCAAGGAAGGCACGGCCCTGCTGAAGCACGCCGAGGCGCGCATCGCTGACCCAGTGATGGGCCATCAGGGCCTGCTCCAGCATGGGCAGGGAGATGCGCTTTTCTTCCAGTTTGACGATGCGGTCCAGGCGTCCGCGCAGGACGAAACGGCCATCGGCCTGGAGTTCGACGGCATCGGCGGTCTGCTCGCAGTGACCAGCTGGCAGGTAGGGCGAGGTCAGCCTGAGCGCACCCGCGGCGTTGACCCCCAGCTCGACGCCGGCGAACGGCTGCCAGGGCGTATCGCCCTGGCGCCAGGCGATGCCACCGGTTTCCGAGCTGCCGTAGATTTCCGTTGGCCACTGACCGAGCTGGGCGTGCAACAGCTGCGCGGCCTCGACCGGCAGGGCGCCACCGGAGGAGAACAGCTGACGCAACGGCTGCAGGGCGGTCCAGTCGAGGTTGTCGCCCATGCGCTTCAACAAGGCCGGGCTGGCGACCCAGGCGAACGCGGGCTGCTCCAGGCTGGTGCGCTGCATGTCCTCGGGGAAGGGTTGCGCGCGGCGCAGGAAGGCGCGGCCGGCACACAGCGGCCAGAGCACGCGGAACAACAGGCCATAGATATGCTGGGCGGCCACGCTGGCGACTATCACCGCGTCGCCCAGGCTCTCGCCCCATAGCCGCTCCAGCGCTTCGACTTCGTTGCTCAGTTGGCGCAGGCTCTTGTCGATCGGCTTGGCCGCGCCGCTGGAGCCGGAGGTGCACAGGGTCAATCGGCACTGGTCGAGATCCAGGGCGCGGGCCTGCAGGGGCTCGGCGGTTCCTGCACGATCGACGGCGTCAAGCGCATCCAGCCAGAGGTCGATCCGGCTCGCCAGCTGTAGGCGTGTCTGCGTCTGGGCATCGGCCGGCAGCAGCACATGGACCCCGGCCAGCCAGGCGCCGAGCAGGGCGATTGCCAGGTCGGCGGCGTCTTCCAGATAGAGCGCGACGCGCTGTACCTCCTGGGCGCGCAACTGCCCGCCCAAGTGCAATGCGCGGCGGCACAGCTCGGCGTGGTCGAGGTCCGGGGTGACGTAGCGGCTGGGGTCCGGGTGGAGCAGCAAGCAATCGAGGCCTATCCAGCTCATGCCAGCCGCCTTACGCGCTGGCGCACCAGCCATTCGCCGGCGAACAGCAGGCCGATCAGGCCGTAGGAAATCAGTCCGGTGTAGAGGGTCCACCAGGACAGCGGCGCCCACAGGGTCAGGGCGACGGTGATCAGGCCGTTGCCGAGAAAGAACAGCGCCCAGACCTTGGTCACCTGGCGGGTGTAATGCACCGCCACCTCGGGTAACTCCGGCTCGCGCAGGCGCGCCAGCCGTTCCACCAGCGGTGGGCCGACTTTCAGGCTGAGGGCAAACAGGCCGAGCAGCAGCAGGTTGATCAGCACCGGATACCAGCGCAACAGCACCGGCTCGCCGGCCAGGCCCAGCAGCAGGCAGAACGCCAACCCCGCGGTGGCCATCCAGCGCCCGCCCGCGTCCTGTTTGCCCAGCAGCAGGCGCGCCAGCCAGAGCCCGCCCAGGAGGGCGGCGAAGACCCGGGGCGAGAGGTGTTCCATGCCGTAATACACCGCGAAGGGATAGGCCAGGCCAGCCGCGACCAACAGCAGGCCGAGCAGGCGAGTCATGGGCGACTCTTCATTAACTGTCCGGCCATCAGTTGTCCGGGTTGACCAGGCGGTACACGGCTTCGACCACATCGCTCACGCTGCGCACCGACTTGAACTCCTCGGCGGCGATCTTCTTGCCGGTCTGGCGCTTGATGTGATCGATCAAATCGACGGCATCGATGCTGTCGATCTCCAGATCCTGGTAGAGGTCGGCCGTCAGGGTCACGCGTTCGGCATCCAGCTCGAACAGTTCGACCATGGCGTCGCGCAGGGTGGCGAAGATTTCATCACGGGTTTGCATGTGCTGAGTCCTCAGGCCGTTTGTCGTGCGGCAACGAAAGCCGCGAGGCTGGCCACGCTGGCGAAGTGCTCACGGGTGTCCTTGGCTTCGGCGTCGATCTTGATGGCGAAACGCTTCTGGATCGCCAGACCCAGCTCCAGGGCGTCCACCGAGTCCAGCCCCAGGCCTTCGCCGAACAGTGGCAGATCGGTGCCGATGTCGGCGGCTACCATGTCTTCCAGGCCGAGGGCCTCAATGATCAGGTGTTTGATTTCCAGCTGTAAATCGCTCATCTACGGCGAGCTCCTTAATGAAGTGACGATGCAAGAATTCGTTGAGTTTACGCGAGGCGATGGGCGCCGATCCCTGTGCACGGAACAATTGCGGGTCGATATCCTCGCCCACCCGCAGATGGAAGTGAAAGCGCTGCGATGGAATACGGTACCAGGGCTCGGCCTTGGTCAAGGTGGTCGGGGTCACGCTGATCACCACGGGAGTGACGATGCGCGCGCCGCGCAGCGCGATGGCGGCCGCCCCCCGGTGGAATTCGGGCGACTGCCCCGGGCTGGTGCGTGTGCCTTCGGGGAAGATCACCAGGGTCTGGCCGCCGTGCAAGGCGTTGGCGGCCTCGTCGAGCATGTCCATGCTGCCGCTGTTGCTGATGTACTGGGCGGCCCGAATCGGCCCGCGCATGCAGGGATTGTCCCACAGGCTCTGCTTGACCACGCAGTTGGCGTCGCGGATGAAGGCGATCAGCACCACCACGTCGATGAGCGACGGGTGGTTGGCGAGCACCAACTGGCCCGGCCGGCCCAGGCGTTCGGCGCCTTCCACCTCGTAGGTCAGCACCCCGCTGCGGAACATGAACTGGACGAAGGCGCGGAATACCCAGCTGATCACGCCGCGGGCGCGGCGTCGGCGAGTCTCGGCGTCGTCCGGCAACAGCCCCAGCAGGGGGAAAACCAGCACGCGCAGCAGCACGCCGCCCACGCCGAACAGGGCGAAGCTCAGCGCGGTGGCGATCAGACGCCACCAGAGGGGCGCACTGTAGGGGCTCAGGCCTTGTTGTGTGACCAGGTCCATTGATGGTTTTTCCAGTGATGCACGAGGGTCGGCTGTCCGCTGCAGAGCGCGCGCAGCAGGCTGATGGGGTGTGGCCATGCGGCTTGTTGGTCTTCACCGGTGCACAGTGTCAGCTGCCAGTCGTCGCCGGGCGTCAGCAGCAGGGCAACGGCGTAGGGAAAAGGCACGTCGTCGATATAGGGCGCATACAACGCTGGCGGTGCTTCCTCGGCGATCACCAGCAGCACTGCCGGAGCGCCCTCGCCGAGCAGCATGGCGGCTTCCAGCATGGCGTGCTCGAGGCCATCGCCGGCCGCAGCCATTGCGGTCATTTCGCTGGTGTCGCCACGCAGGATCGACCATTGACCGATGATGGCGTTGTGCACCGACAGGCTGAACTGGGTCGGCGACAGGGGTTCATCGCGCGCCAGGTCGCTGAGAATGGCCAGGGTGCGCGGCGTTTCGCCGTGGCGCGAGGCGAATATCAGGGGTAAGGCCGGGTAAGCGTCGGCCAGCGGCCAGGCAACCTGAAACAACATCCGCGCCAGGCGGCTGAGGCGTCGACGTTGCATGGCCGGGAGGAAGCTGACGTCCGGTTGCTGCTGGCCGTCAACCAGGCACACAGGCGCCTTGCACCAGGCGCGCCAGTCATCAACGCTCTCCAGGCCTGGGGCCCAGGCACGCCATTGCTCGATCCTGAAATGCATCACACGAAGCGTTTCCCGGCCCTGGTGGGCGTTCTTGTCAACTGCGGCGGTTGCGCGCGACAGCTTGAGTTGTCGGCGGCGCCATGGCGAAGTGCCCGCATTATCTAGGGCGCAGGCATTCTGCGCAAACTTTGACCGGACGCTTCTGATGGATGGGTGGGCGATTTCAGACGCCGACCTCGCCCTTGTCATGCGCTTTGCATAGAATCCAGGGTCAACGGAATCAGGGAGGTTTGTCATGCGGCGTGTGGTGTTCAATCAGAAAGGCGGGGTGGGCAAGTCCAGCATTGCCTGCAACCTGGCGGCCGTAAGCGCCTCACAGGGGTATCGCACGCTGTTGGTCGATCTGGATTCCCAGGCCAATTCCACCCACTACCTTACCGGCCTGACGGGTGATGAGATCCCCATGGGCATCGCCGAATTCTTCAAACTCAGCCTGACCAGTGGCCCTTTTGCCAAGAAGGGCCGGGTCGACATCTACGAGACGCCGTTCGACAACCTGCATGTGGTCACGGCGACCGCTGAACTGGCCGATCTGCAGCCCAAGCTGGAGTCGAAACACAAGATCAACAAGTTGCGCAAACTGCTCGATGAGCTTGATGGGGATTACGAACGGATCTACCTGGATACGCCGCCAGCGTTGAATTTCTACACGGTTTCCGCGTTGATCGCCGCTGATCGTGTGTTGATCCCCTTCGACTGCGACAGTTTCTCGCGCCAGGCCCTGTATGGGCTGCTGCAGGAAATCGAAGAGCTCAAGGAAGATCACAACGAAAGGCTGGAGGTCGAGGGCATCGTGGTCAACCAGTTCCAGCCCCGTGCGACCTTGCCGCAGCAGCTGCTCGATGAGCTGATCGCCGAAGGCTTGCCGGTGCTGCCGGTGAACCTGATGAGTTCGGTGCGCATGCGTGAGTCGCACCAGGCTTGTATGCCGTTGATCTATCTGGATGCACGGCACAAGTTGACCCAGCAGTTCGTCGAGCTGCATGACTTGCTCAACGCCAGCGATTAGTCGGGGCCGGGCAAAACGACAAAGGCGCCAGTGGCGCCTTTGTCGTTTTGCCCGGGTGATGGCTGTTTAGCGGCGTACGACAAAAATGTCGCAGGGCGCCTTGTGCAGGAAATGCTGCGCCAGGCTACCGAGCAATGCCTGGGACAAGGCGCTGCGGCCGTGGCTGCCGAGCACCAGCAGCTCGCTGCTGCGGGTTTTCAGCTGTTCCTGCAGGCTGCGCAGGATACCGCCTTGCCGCACCGAATGGGTCAGGGTCGGACCCGTGGCGGGCAGGGTCTGCGCTTCGTCCTCAAGCAGTTGATCGATCAAGGCGCACTGGATGTGCAGTTGCTCCTCGATCTGTTTGGGTGTGCCCTTGTCCGGCGCGAACACGTGCAGTGCATGCAGTTCGGCGGTTTCCGGCAGCAGGCGATAGGCCTGCTCCAGAGCGCTGCAGGCGCAGAGGGAGAAGTCGATGGCGGCAAGCGCGCGCTGGTAGGGCTGGAACTCGCTGCGTGCCACCAGCAGCAACGGCACGCTGCAGTTTCTGGCGATACGATCCAGGCTGGTACCGGAGAAGAAATCGTGGCGCTGATGATGGGCACCCAGTACCAACAGGTCGCAACCGAGCTCGTCTACTTGCTGCAGCACCACCTCGGAAGGTTTGCCGCTGATCAGTTGCAGTTCACTGCCCGGCGGGGCATATCGGGTCAGGCTGCGATCTAGGGCCTGATGGGCCTTTTCGTGCGCCTGGCTGCTCTGGGTGGGGTCGAGGACGTGCAGTATCGTCAGCTTGGCATTGTGCTGCTGTGCCAACTGGGTGGCGCGGCACAGGGCCATGTCGGCCGTGTCGCGCAAGTCATGGGCAATGAGGATATGGGTAAACATGGGGCAAATCTCCGGCCGATGGATGTCGGCGATTTATTATCCATCAAGCAATAGCCGTTCTTTTGACCTTAGGCAAGGCCAAGCGTCAGAGGCTGTAAAAATATCGAGCGCAGTAGGCAAACGTTTTTTACAAGCGCTCATAGCCCTTGACCATGCAGCCAGGCAAGCAATTGCGGCAGTGGCAGGGCGCCACTCTGGCGAGCCACTTCGCGGCCGCCCTTGAACAGGATCAGGCTGGGGATCGAGCGGATGCCCAGCTGGGTGGACAGTTGTGGGTTGGCCTCGCTGTCCAGCTTGCCCAGGCGGCAGCGCCCCTGCAGTTGGTTGGCGGCCTGGGTGAAGGTCGGCGCGAAGGCTTTGCAGGGCCCGCACCAGTCGGCCCAGACATCCACCAGCAGCGGCAAATCGCCCTTGAGCTGGCTGGCAAAGTTGGCCTGGGTCAATTCGATCGGCGTGCCCGGCACGACCTCATGCTTGCAGCGCCCGCAGCGCGGGTTGTCGTCCAGGCGCTCGGCGGGAATGCGGTTGAGACCGTTGCACTGGGGGCAGGGAATCAGCAAGGGGTCGCTCATGATGGGGCTCCGGTGGTTATGTCCAGTAGATGGAGCCGCCGCCATCGCTTATCAAGTCACACCGGCGTCAGCGGCCAGAACCAGGGAATCACGAAACTGGCCACCACCCACAACAGCAGGTTGAGCGGGATGCCGACCTTAATGAAGTCGGTGAAGCGGTAACCGCCGGCGTTGTAGACGAAGGTGTTGGTCTGGTAGCCGATGGGCGTGGCGAAACTGGCGCTGGCGGCGAACATCACCGCGACCACGAAGGCCCGCGGGTCGACGCCCAGGTGCTGGGCCAGGCCGATGGCGATGGGGGTGACCAGCACCGCCACCGCGTTGTTGGACAGCATCTCGGTGAGGATCGAGGTGAACAGGTAGATGAACGACAGCATCAGCAGCGGCCCGGCCCAGGGCATCAGGCCCATGACGTTTCCTACCATCAGACTGACCAGGCCGACCTTGTCCATGGCGATGCTGATCGCCAGCATGCCGAAGATCAGGCTGAGGATCTTCCAGTCCACCGCCTTGTAGGCGTCTTCCACGTCCAGGCAGCGGGTCGCCAGCACGGTCACCGCACCGATGATCGCCAGCCCCTCGATGGCCATCACGCCGAAGGCGGCCAGGACCATCACCGCCAGGGTGGCAATGATCGCAATCGGCGCCTTGTCGCGGCGGAAGGCGCGCTCCTGCACGGCGTTGAGGCTGATCAGTTCGCCGTTGTCGGCGAAACGCTTGATCTGCGCCGGGGTACCCTCGACCAGCATCACGTCGCCGAACTGCAGCTCGAAGTCGTCGAGGTTGCCCTGGATGTTCTCGTCCTGACGGTGTACGGCGAGCACGGCGATGCCGTAGCGCGCGGTGAGGTCGAGGTCGCGCATTGGCCGGTGGCTGTAGCGCGAATTGCGCCCGACTATGGCCTCGGCCAGCACCACGTCGTGGCTGCTGATGGTCTCGAAGGCGTCGCCGCGGTTGAAGGTCAGGTGGCCGCTTTCGCGCAGCTCGACCACGTTCTTCACCTGGCCGTGCAGCACCAGGCGGTCGCCGCTGGCCAGCAGGGTGGCGTGATCCGGTTCGGTCAGCTCCTGCTCTTCGCGGAACAGTTTGAGCACCTGCAGGCCGCTGCCGCCGTTGAGGTTGGCTTCGGCCAGGGTCTTGCCGATCACCGGTGAACCATGGGGCACCAGCAGCTCGGTCATGAAGGTGCGATCGAGGTCGGGACGCAACTGCTTGGACAGGGTTTCGCGTTCGGGCAGCAGGTGGCGGCCGATGGTCAGCAGATAGAGCATGCCGACCGTGGCCAGGATCAGCCCGGCGCCGGTGATCTCGAAGATGCCGAAGGGCGCCAGGCCGGCCTTGCGCGCGACGCCGTCGACCAGGATGTTGGTCGAGGTGCCGATCATGGTCAGGGTGCCGCCGAGGATGGTGGCGTAGGACAGCGGGATCAGCAGCTTCGACGGCAGGGTGCCGGCACGGCGGGCCAGGGAGATGGCCACCGGAGTCAGAATGGCCACCACCGGGGTGTTGTTCAGGCAGGCGGAAATCACCAGGGCGGTGATCGTCAGGCCGGTGAGTACGCGGATCGGGCTGGTGCCGACCAGGTCGCCCAGCCAGTTGCCCAGCGCGTCGATGCAGCCGGTGCGCTCCAGGGCTGCGGAGAGCACGAACATGCAGGCGATGGTCACCGGCGCCGAGTTGGACAGCACGCTGAGCACTTCGCCGGGGGTCAGCAGTTGCGTGACCAGTAGCGTCGCCACGGCAATCGCCGCGACTATGTCCGGGCTCCATTTCTCGCGGACGAAGGCGTACAGCACCCAGATCAGCAAGGCGCCGACAAACAGCAAGGGCAGGGGTAGCGAGTCCCAGAACATGAACGTCCTTAGCGTGCGAATCTCGTGTGAGGCAGCGGGCGCGCTCGAGGGCGGCCACGCGAGGCGCTGAAGATAAGGCTTGCTGCTTAGAGAGTCTAAGAATGTTTGAGAAGGTTTATATGCTTTTTCGATTTAACCGATAAGGGCAGGGTAAGCCACTCGTCGGGCGGGAGAGGCTTCATCCATTCACCGTTGAACGGGGGAGGGGGATGAAAAGGCATCATCCACTCTATGCATATGTCTGGCCTCGCCTACGACGAGCAGCTGATTTCCAGGTGTTTGCCCCATTCCGGCGGGCGCTGGGCGTAGCGCTCGAAGCCAGGTTGTTCGTCGAACGGCCGGCTGAGCACGGCATGCAGTTCGCGCACGGGGCCATAGTCGCCCTGTTCGGCGGCGTCGATGACTTGCTGGGCGAGGTAATTGCGCAGGATGTACTTGGGGTTGACCGCGTGCATGCGCGCGCTTCGTTCTGCCTGGGTTCCACCGTCCTGTTCGCTGCGGATCCGGTATTCGCTGGCCCAGGCATCGAAACCGCCGAGGTCGGTGAAGTCGTCGCGCAGGCGGGCGAGGGCCTGCTCGGCCGTACTGTTGCCCAGCTCGCGGAAGAAATTCGTGTAGTCCACTGCGCTGCTCTGCATCAGTTGCAGCAGGCGCTGGACCAATGCGTCGTCGCCGGCGTCGCTGCTGAGCAGGCCCAGGCGGCGGCGCATCAGGTCGAGGTAGTGGGCCTGGTACAGCGGCAGGAACAGGCTCAGGGTCTCGCGCAGGGCATCGACCTCGACCAGTGGGGTCAGCGCCTGGCCGAGGGCGGCGAGGTTCCACTGGGCGATCGGCACCTGGTTGCTGAAGCTGTAGCGCCCCGTGTCGTCGGAGTGGTTGCAGATGTGGTTGGCGTCGAAGTCGTCGAGAAAGGCGTAGGGGCCGTAGTCGAAGGTGATGCCGAGGATCGACATGTTGTCGCTGTTCATCACCCCGTGACAGAAACCATAGGCCTGCCAGTGGGCGATCAGCTCGGCGTTGCGTTCGACCACCTCGCGGAACATGGCCAGGTAGGGTTCGGGTTGGGCCAGGCAGGCGGGGAAGTGGCAGCTCAGCACGTGCTCGCCGAGTTGTTTCAGCAGGTCGTGCTGGCGGGTGTAATAGAAGTACTCGAAGTGACCGAAGCGCACATGGCTCTGCGCCAGACGCAGAATCATGGCCGCGCTTTCCTGCTTCTCGCGCCATACCGGGGTGCTCGAGGCGGTCACGCACAGCGCCCGCGAGCTGGGAATGCCGAGGGCGTGCAGGTGTTCGCTGGCGAGGAACTCGCGGATCGAGCTGCGCAGCACGGCGCGGCCATCGCCCATGCGCGAATAGGGCGTCTGCCCGGCGCCCTTGAGGTGCAGGTCCCAGTATTCGCCGGCGTCGTTGACTACCTCGCCCAGCAGCAGGCCGCGGCCATCGCCCAGGCGCGGGTTGTAGCTGCCGAACTGGTGCCCGGAGTAGACCATGGCCCGCGGCTCGGCCTCGCTCCACAGCGTGTGTCCGGCGAACAGCTGGGCGAACACCTCGGTTTCGGCCTCGGTCGGGTCGAGGTCGAGCAGGGCCATGGCCGCCTGGCTGACCACCACCAGGCGCGGCTCGGCAATCGGCTCGGGCAGCACATGGGTGGAAAAGGCATCGCCGAGACGGGCGAAGCGATTGTCAAAGGTCAGGTCGGTGAGCGACTTCAAGGTGAGACTCCTGCGGGCGGGGCGGCCGAGCCTGGGGCTCGGTCGCCGGGTGGTCGGCGAGGGGTATCCGCGCGTTGCTCGAACTGTAGACCCCTGGCAAGGGGAGAGGTTTACGGGGGATCGAGCGCAGGCGTCGTCGGGGTGATCGGATCCTGGTCGGGTTCGGCTTTAACGGTAGAGAAGGACTTGGCCGGCGCGACGAGCGTGGTCTCGCCGCTGCCCAGGTTGAGCTCCTGGCCCTGCAGGTTCTTCACCGTCACCTCGACCTGGTTGAAGGCCATCTCGACGTTGTGTTCGCGGAAGCTCAGGGCGATCCGGGTGAGGATTTCATCGGTGGAGGCGTTGCGGTCGGCCAGTTCGCGCACATGGAAGCGCAGTTCGTAGTCGAAGGTGCTGGCGCTGATGGTCAGGAAAAACAGCAGCGGCTCGGGATCGCGCAGCACCCGTGTATTTTCCATGGCCGCCTGCAGCATCAGCTTGCGCGCCAGCTCCAGGTCGGTCTCGTAAGCCACACCGATCTTGATGATCACCCGGGTGATCGTATCGTTGAGCGACCAGTTGACCAACTGGTCGGTGACGAAGGTCTTGTTCGGTACGATGATTTCCTTGCGGTCGAAATCGGTGATGGTGGTGGCGCGGATGCGGATCTTGCTCACCGTACCCGACAGATTGCCGATGGTCACCACGTCGCCGATGCGCACCGGGCGTTCGAACAGGATGATCAGGCCGGAGATGAAGTTGGCGAAAATTTCCTGCAAGCCGAAACCGAGGCCGACCGAGAGCGCCGCGACCAGCCACTGCAGCTTGTCCCAGCTGACCCCCAGGGTCGACAGGGTGATGACGAAACCGATGGAGACGATCGCATAGGACAGCAGGGTGGTGGTGGCGTAGGCGCTGCCTTGCGCCAGGCTCAGCCGTGACAGCACCAGCACTTCCAGCAGGCCTGGCAGGTTGCGCGCCAGGGCCACGGTGATGGCGACGATGATCAGTGCGCCGAGTACGTCGCTGAGGCTGATCGGCACCAGGCTGGCGGCTTCGCCGCTGCCGCTGCTGTATTCGTAGAGGCTGATGTTGTCCAGGTAGGAGAACACCGAGATCAGGTCGGCCCAGACCCAGTACAGTCCGGCAAGAAAAACGCCGAGCAGGGCCAGGCGAATCAGCCGTAGCGACTGCTGGTTGACCTGCTCGATGTCCAGGGTCGGTTCTTCGATCACGACGTCGCCGCTTTCGCCCTCGGCGGCTTGTTGGGCCTGGCGCTTGGCGGTGGCGCGCTGGTAGGCCAGGCGTCTGGCGGCGACGCCGAGGCCCCGAACGAAGGCGGCTTCGACGAACAGCCAGATGACCAGCAGGTAGAGGGTGTCGATCAGTCGGTCGCTGAGTTTCAGCGCGGTGTAGTAGTAGCCGAAGGCGACCGCGACGATCAGCGCCAGCGGCAGCAGGCTGAACAGTAGGCCGATGAGTATGCGGAACGCCGAGGCATGCTCGCGTGCCGGGCCACTCAGCAGCAGCTGGTGCAGCAGCCAGGCCATCAGGCCGTAACAGCTCAGCACCACGGCGATACCGATGACATCGTCGGCCAGGCTGGCGGGCTGGTGCTCGGCCACGGCGACCACGCCGGCCAGGGCGATGACCACCAGACCGAGACGGCGAATCTGCCGGTGGAGGAAGTTGACCTGTGTGCGCGGCCAGCGGAAATGCAGCTCGGCCACCCCTCCCGGTGAGAGGACCCGGTAGAGGGTATAGAACACCAGCCAGGCCTGGGCCATCTCGAACAGGGCCGCGCCGAGGTTGACGTTCTGGCCGCGCGCATCCATCTGCAGGGCGAAGCCGCACAGGGCCAGGAACAGGGTGCCGGGCAGCGCCAGCAGCAGGTTGAGGAGAATGGCCAGGGGCGTATGCAGCTGACTGTCACGCTTGAAGTGGCCGATGTCATGGTGCAATTCATTGAGCTTGCGGTACAGGTAGCTGCGTTTCCACAGCAGCAGGCCGATCAGCAGCAGCAACGGCAGAAACAACAGCGGGCGCTCGATCAGGCCGAAACCCAGCTCGCGCAGGTTGGAACCCCATGGCAGGTCGGCAATCTGGCGTTCCAGCAGGCGCGGCACGCTGGCGAACCAGTCGAAATCCAGTGGCTTGTTGCTGGGGATCCAGAACATCTGCTCATCCAGGGTCGCACGCAGGGTACGGGCGCTGCTCTGCAGCTGCTTCTGGTTGAGCTGCAGGGTGATCGATTCGTTGAGCAGCGCATTGAGCTCGCGATTGAGGCGCTCCAGCAGGCCGCGGCGCGTGTCAATCAGCTCAAGCAGGGTCGCGCGCAATTCCTCGGTGACGTTCTCGGGTGGTTGCTTGGCAAGCAGCTGTTCGACATAGGTGTTGGGGTTGCTGAGCAGCTCGCGCTGCTGGTTCAGCTCGAACTGGTAGAGGCGAATGTCGGCGATTTCATTGGCCAGGCCGTTGTCCAGGGTCAGTTTGGGCAAGGCCTGCTTTTGCTGGTAGAGAATCTTCGACAGCAGCAGGCTGCCTTGCAGCACGTCGATCTGCTCATCCAGGGCCTGGTCGCTCTGGTTGAGGGCATCCAGTTGCTGGCGGGTCTGCAGGTTCTGCTGGGTCAGCTGATTGAGGCGTTCGGTGGCGCGCAGCAGGTAATCGGAGAGCTTGAGGTTGCGTGTGCTGACGCTGGTCAGGAGCTTGTCCGAGCCAGCTTTCTCCGCCTCGAGCGATTGTTCTGCGACGGTTTTCTCGGACAGTGCCCGGCGTTTCTGGTTGACCAGCGATTGCAGGTCGAGCAGTTCCTGCTCCAGGCGCTTGATGCGTTCATCGAGCAGGTCGCGCTGGCTGTTGCCCAGGTCCTGCAGCAGGCTGTTGCCCTCCAGTTCCTTGCGGCGCAACAGGGTCTGCGCATTGAGTGCGGCGACTTCGGCGTTGAGCAGATCGCGCCGCTCGGCAGTCAGTGATTTACCGGATTCCTTGCCATTTTTCAGGGCGTTGTTGATCTCCTGAATACGTGTCTGGTTGTTGCTGATTTCCGTCTGCGCACGTTCGGGGCGGGTCTGCGCGGTGATGATCAGGCTGTTGGCATCGATGATCTGCCTCTGCCAGTCGTTCAGCTGAGCGTTGTGCTCGCTGAGCAATTGCTCCAGCTGCGGCACCGCCGTATCGGCATAACGCTGGGTGACCGCGGTGGGTTTACTGGCCTTGAGACGGGTCAGGTCGCGCTGCGCTTCACTGATCAATCGCGGCGCCTGCTCGAGCTGCTGCTTGAGATCGTCCAGGCGCTTTTCGCTGTCGGCCTGCTGATTGAGCAGCTCGAGGGTTTTCTCAAGGGTCTGCTTGAGGGCCGATTGTTCGGCTTCCGGCAGCTTGCGCTCGGCCAGACTCTCCAGGTTGCGCTGCACGTCAGTGCGTTGCGGCGACTCGGCCGCGTGGCTCAAGGACGTACTCAGGCAAAGCCCGAGCAGAAATACGGCTAGATAGGTACGTATAGAGGCCATGGTCACAATCGGGCGGCTCGAAAAGATGCTGAGTTTAACAGGCTGCTGAAAGGCTTGATGCAGGAGGTTTGCGCAAGCAGTCAGAGAAACAGGCCGGGTCCTGGACGACTGCCTTCGGGGAATTTGACGCCGACTTTACGGATCTTGTTCCCTTCCATCGCCGCCACCGTCCAGGTCAGGCCCTGCCATTCGACCTGGTCGCCAATCACCGGTTCACCGCCTATTTCATGGGCAATGAAGCGCCCCAGGCTCTGCTGGCTGTTGATGCCGTCCAGCTTCAGGCCATAGAGCGCGGCAACGGCGCTGAGCTGGGCATCGCCTTCGAGAACGAAGTCGCCGAAGAAACGCAGGTCCTGGCCACGTTTGGGGGCCTGGCTGAACAGTTTGCCCAGGGCCGGCAGGTCGTGTTCGTGGCCAACCACACAGAGCAGGTCGCCGGCCTCGAGCCGGGTGCTGCCGGAGGGGTGGAGCAGTTCCTTGCCGCGGAACAGCGCGGCGATACGTGTGCCTGCGGGCATCTTCAGCTCGCGCAGGGCGGCGCCTATGCACCATTTCTCCGCGCCCAGGCGGTAGATGAACAGCTCCCACTGGCTGGTCGGGTGTACGTCCAGACCGGCGCGCGACACCGGAACCGGCTCCGGCGGTACGGTGACGCGCAACAGTTTGGCCGCCCAGGGCAGGCTGGTGCCCTGCAGCAGGAGGGAGACCAGCACGATGAAGAAGGCCACGTTGAAAAACAGCTGGGCATTCGCCAGACCGGCCATCAGAGGGAACACCGCGAGGATGATCGGCACCGCGCCACGCAAGCCGACCCAGGCGATAAAGGCGCGTTCGCGGTCATGGAAGCCCTTGAATGGCAGCAGGCCGAGGAAAATCGACAGCGGCCGGGCGAACAGGATCATCCACAGGGCCAGGCCCAATGCCGGCAGGGCGATCGGCAGCAGTTCATGGGGCGTGACCAGCAGGCCGAGCACCAGAAACATGCCGATCTGCGCCAGCCAGGCCAGGCCGTCGAGCATGTGCAGGATGCCGTGACGCGAGCGGATCGGCTTGTAGCCCAACAGCAGGCCACACAGGTAGATGGCCAGAATGCCGCTGCCGCCCGCGGTATTGGTGATGGCGAAGATGATCAGTCCGCCGCTGACCACCAGCAAGGGATAGAGGCCGTTGGCCAATTCCATGCGGTTGACCAGATTCAGCAGCAGCCATCCACCGCCCAGGCCAAACAGTGCGCCTATGCCGAACTGCTGGAGCAATTGCAGGAGTGGCGACCAGCTCAAGCCATCCTGGCCGCTGGCAAGCATGGCGATCAGGGTGACGGTGAGGAATACCGCCATGGGGTCGTTACTGCCGGACTCGATTTCCAGGGTGGCGCTGACCCGTTCGTTGAGGCCACGTCCGCCGAGCAGGCTGAATACCGCGGCGGCATCGGTGGAACCGACGATGGCGCCGATCAGCAAGCCTTCCATCCAGCTCAGTTTGAACAGCCAGGCGGCGGCCATGCCGGTCAGCCCGGCGGTGACCAGCACCCCCACCGTGGCCAGCGACAAGGAGGGCCAGAGGGCCACGCGGAAGCTGGAGACGCGGGTGCGCATGCCGCCATCGAGCAGAATGATCGCCAGGGCCAGGTTGCCCACCAGGTAGGCCAGCGGGTAATTGTCGAAGAGGATGCCGCCCGGCCCATCGGTGCCGGCGAGCATGCCGACGGCGAGAAAGATCACCAGGATGGGAATGCCGAAGCGCGAACCGAAGGCGCTGACCAGGATGCTCAAGGCCACCAGCAATGCACCGATCAAGAACAGATTATTGATGGTGCTGGCGTCCAAGAAGGTACTCCGGGTCGAAAGGCGAGTGCACCGATATGCATGGTGCGTGCCATGGATTCTAACCGTTGCCCTTGCCCGCCTGTCAAAAAAAACGCCTCGCGAAAGCGAGGCGTTGTGTGATTCACCCTGGCCGTTCTAGAACCAGGCGTCCTGCATGCCCAGGCAGGTGTCGTCACGGGCCTCGAGAATCGTCAGGTGGTGATGGCAGCTCGGCACTTCCCAGGTCAGGAAGTAACGCGCGGCCTGCAGCTTGCCCTGATAGAAGTCGACATCCGCCGGGTTGCCGGCCGCCAGCCCCTGTTCGGCCTTGATCGCCTGTTCCAACCAGCGCCAGCCGATGACCATATGACCGAAGACGTTCAGGTACAGCGCCGAGTTGGCCAGGCCCTGGTTGACCTTGCCGCTCTGCAGGTCGCCCAGCAGCGCCAGGGTCACCGTCGACAGGCGCGCCAGCAGCTGCTCCAGCGGTTGGCGCAGGGCATTCAGCGACTGGTATTCGCTGGCCTGCTGGCAGCTGTCCTGGATCAGCCTGACCAGTTGCTTGAGCGCCGCACCGCCGTTCATCGACACCTTGCGCCCGAGCAGGTCGAGGGACTGGATGCCGTGGGTGCCCTCGTGGATCGGGTTGAGGCGGTTGTCGCGATAGTACTGCTCCACCGGGTAGTCGCGGGTATAGCCGTGGCCGCCGAGGATCTGGATCGCCAGTTCGTTGGCCTTGAGGCAGAACTCCGAAGGCCAGGACTTGACGATCGGGGTCAGCAGATCCAGCAGTTCCAGGGCGGTGCGCCGCTGCTCTGCGGTTTCCAGGGTCTGGGTATCGTCGAACAAGCGCGCGGCGTACAGGCCGAGGTCGAAGGCGCCTTCGACATAAGCCTTCTGGGTCAGCAGCATGCGCCGCACATCGGCGTGCTCGATGATCGACACCTGGGGGCTGGTCGGGTCCTTGCCGTCCGGCTGGCGGCCTTGCGGGCGCTGGCGGGCGTAATCGAGCGAGTACAGGTAGCCGGCGTAGCCGAGCATCACCGCGCCCATGCCGACGCCGATACGCGCCTCGTTCATCATCTGGAACATATAGGCAAGGCCATGGTGCGGCTTGCCTACCAGGTAACCGACGCAGTCGCCGTTGTCGCCAAAGTTCAATGCGGTGGAGGTGGTGCCGCGCCAGCCCATCTTGTGGAACAAGCCGGCCAGCACCACATCGTTGCGCTTGCCCAGCGAACCGTCGTCGTTGACCAGGAACTTGGGCACGATAAACAGCGAGATGCCCTTCACCCCGGGCGGCGCGTCCGGCAGCTTGGCCAGCACCATATGCACGATGTTCTCGCTCAACGGGTGGTCGCCGCCGGAGATGAAGATCTTGTTGCCCTTGAGCCGGTAAGTGCCGTCGCCCGCCGGTTCGGCGCGGGTGCGCAGATCCGACAGCGAGGAGCCCGCGTGGGGCTCGGTCAACGCCATGGTGCCGAAGAAACGCCCGTCGATCATCGGCTGCAAAAAGCGCTGCTTATGCTCCTCGCTGCCGAAGGTCTCGATCAGGTTGGCCGCGCCCATGGTCAGGAACGGGTAGGAGGTGGTTGCCGCATTGGCCGACTGGAAGTGGGCAAAGCAGGCCTGGGACAGCAGGTTGGGCAACTGCATGCCGCCAGTTTCGAAGTCTCTTGTGGCATTGAGGAAGCCAGCCTCGAGGAAAGCATCCACTGCCGGCTTGACCTCGGGGATCAGCACCGCGGCGCCGTCCACGTACTCGGGTTCGTGTTCGTCGCTCTTGCGGTTATGCGGGGCGAACAGCTTTTCGGCGATGCTGCGCGCGGTGTCGATGGCCGCATCGAAGGTCTCGCGGCTGTGATCGGCGAAGCGCTCGCGCTGGATCAGGGCTTCGGCATCGAGCACTTCGTAAAGTTCGAAGGCCAGGTTGCGGGAACTGAGCAGGGACTCGGACATGGGTAAACCTCCGGTTAGTATGCGCCGAGTCTAAGCAGGCCCAGACCTGGCTCCCAGCACTATCAGCAAGCGTGATAACGGGCCGTTGGGCAGGGTGCGGCCCGGGGTGGGGATAGCCCGGATAAGCCGTGGCGCAATCCGGGAGCGCCTCGCGGATTGCTGCGCGTGCCGTGCTTGATCCGGGCTACGGGGCAAAGCCCCTGGCCAGCTCGCGGGTCAGTTCGGCTGCACCGATGCTCTTGCAACCGCTGGCATTCTGCCCGGCCCAGAGTGGTGAGAAGTCGCCGCTGCCCTGGCTTTCCGCCTTGGTGCGCAAGGGGGCGATGGCGGCAGTAGCCAGGGGGAAGGCTGGTGCCGCAGGGCTGATCGGGCCCAGTTCACGCATCAGCCGGTTGACGATCCCCCGCGCCGGGCGGCCGCTGAACAGGTTGGTCAGGGCGGTATGCCGTGCGGCCGGACTGTGCAATGCGGCGCGGTGGATGGCGCTGGTGGTCGCTTCCGGGCAACAGAGGTAAGCCGTGCCGATCTGCACCCCGGCCGCGCCCAGGGCCATGGCCGCGCGCACGCCCTGGGCATCGGCAATGCCGCCCGCGGCGATTACCGGCACCTGCACGGCCTGTACGATCTGCGGCAGCAGGGCGAAGCTGCCGAGCTGGCTGCTTAACTCATCGCCAAGAAACATGCCGCGATGGCCGCCGGCTTCCAGGCCCTGGGCGATGATTGCATCAGCACCATGGGCTTCGAGCCAGAGCGCTTCCTCGATCGTGGTCGCCGAACTGAGGATCCTTGCGCCACAGGCTTTGACCCTGGCCAGTAGTTCCGCGCTGGGCAGGCCGAAGTGAAAGCTGACCACCGGCGGCCGGAACTCTTCCAGCAGGTCTGCCATTTCGCCACTGAACGGCTGACGGCCGGGGCCGGCAGCGATGCCGGTCGGGTCCAGGCCAAGCTCGGCATAGTAAGGCGCCAGTGCCTCGCGCCAGGCCGCTTCCCGCTGCGCATCGGCTTGCGCCGGGGTGTGGCAGAAGAAGTTGAGGTTGTAGGGCTTGCTGGTCTTTGCCGTCAGCGCCGTCAGCTCTGCGCGCAACCCGGCGGCGTCGAGCAGGGCGCAGGGCAGCGAACCGAGGCCGCCGGCATTCGATACGGCCGCGGCCAAACCGTGCAGCTGCACGCCGGCCATCGGTGCCTGAATCAGGGGAAGGTCGATATTCAGCAGGGAATTGAGGTTCATCTGTTTATGCTCCCGTGTGGCGAGTCGAATGTGTGGGGATAAACCAGCTCCAGACCAGTGACCAGAGAATGGCCAGTGTGCCGAAGGCGAAGCTTTGCTCCAGGCTGCCTCCGTGCTCCAGCCACAGACCTGCGAGCCAGGGCCCGGTCAGTTGCGCGCCGCCATACAGGGCGATCAGCGCGGCAGACAGGCGTATGCCCTGGTGTGGCTGCAGGGTGCGCGCCAGTCGCTGGGTTAGCAGAACACTGCCCATGAACGCACCGCCGACCAGCACAGCGCAGAGTAGTAAACCGATGGTGCCGGGCATGAACAATGGCGCCGCACAGCCGATTGCCTGTAGCAGGTAGGACCAGAGCAGAGCGCGGCGATCACCGAGGTGGCTGCCCAGGGCGTTCCACAGCGGAATTGAGACCATGCAGGCCAATGCCGTCCAGTTCCATACACCGCTGGCCAGCGTGTGACCGCTGGTTAGTTGGGCCTGGGCCAGTGTCGGTAGAAATGTCATGGGCAGAATGTAGCCAAGGCCTGCGCCGGCGTAGGCGAGAAACAGCGGGGTGCTGTTGCGATCAAACAGCGGGCTCGAGGCTGGCCGGTGGCTGCTCTTGTGGTGGGTTTGTAGATGCAGGTGCTGGAGTTGCCAGGCGCTAACAATGGCCAGGGGCAGGGCAATCGCGGCAACCGGCCACCAGCGCTCCGCACCGCTGAGCCAGGCTGCCGGTAGATCGGCCAGCCAACCGACCAGCAGCAGGCCGGCTGCGAAACCCAGGTAGATCAGCCCGCTGAGATGCGCGCGCTGGCGTTCAGCCAGCCATTCGAGCAGCAGCGCCGGTGCCAGGACGAACACCAGGCCGTTGCTGATGCCATTGGCCAGGCGCAGCGTTAACAGGGCCTGATAGTCGCTGGTGAAACCCTGGCTCAAGGTCAGCAGCGCGTTGATTAGCAAGGCGCTGGGCAGCGCAATGCGCAGGCGCGCGGGTTTATACAGTGCCAGCGCCAGCAGTGCACCGCAGAGGTAACCGATGTAGTTCCAGGTGGCCAGCTGTGCGGCCTGATGCAGCGAGAACAACTGATCGCCGAGCAGGTGCGGTAAGAGCGGCGTAAAGGCGAAGCGCCCGAGAGTGTGCACCACGATCAGTGCGCCGCTGCCGGCAAGCAATGCTTGCAACGTTTGACGATTGGAAACCGGGAGCATCGCGTGCCTCCTGCTGGGATGTCGCCACGGTAACGGCTATCATTTTTTACTGTTAGTGAAAAATAATGAGTGTTTTTCACTTTTGGTGATTATGAGGGTGGTCTATGGCGCCTTGGGAACGACTCAATCCACACCTGTTGCGCCACTTCCTGGCGGTCAGTCGAACCGGCTCGCTGACTGCTGCCGCTCAGCAGTTGCACTGTGTGCCGTCGAATGTGTCTGCGCGCTTGCGCCAGTTGGAAGAACAGCTGGATGTTGAACTGTTCCAGCGTCAGGCGCAGCGCCTGCATCTGACTGAGGCGGGCAAGCGATTACTGCCACACGCCGAGAACCTGGAACAGGTGTGTCGTCAGGCCTGGGCCAGCGTGCAATCGGATCTCTGGGCTGGTGACGTATGTCTGGGCTCTATGGAAACAACGGCCGCGGTGCGACTGCCTGAAGTGCTGGCTGCGTTTCACCAGGAGGCGCCGCGAGTCAACCTGACACTGATCACAGGCACCAGTGCCGATCTGATCGAGGAGGTGCTGGCCGGGCGGATGAATGCTGCGCTTATCGGTGGTCCCTATCAGCACCCGCGTCTGATCAGCGAGCTGTTATGGCCTGAGGAATTGGTATTGGTACTGCCGGTTGGGTTGTCACCTGCGCTGCTGGGGCAGGTACCTGTCACTCTGCTCGGTTTTCCCAATGGCTGTCATTACCGTGCGCGTTTGGAGCGCTGGTGCGAGCAGCAGGCACTGCATGTGGCGGCGCGGCAAAGTTACGGTTCGATTGATGCGATTTTGGCTGGCATTGCCGGTGGTATGGGCATTGGCCTGTTACCGCGCAGCCTATTGCAGGCACACCCGCGTGCGCGTCTGGTGGCCTGGCATGCGATTGATCCGGTCCTGGCCGATGCCCCAACCATGCTGGTGCGGAGCCGTGACGTTGCGGTGCCACCTGCCCTGCAGCGGTTGCTGGAGGTATTGTGTCGAGCTACACGTGCAGACGACCCATTACAGACCGCATGAAGCAGGTAAACTGTGCGGCCACAGGAGCCCGCCCATGAACTACCGTCACGCCTTCCATGCCGGCAACCACGCCGATGTACTGAAACACTATGTGTTGAGCCGTCTGATTGCCCTGCTGTCGCGCAAGGAGGCGCCGTTCGCCTACCTCGACAGCCACGCCGGCGTTGGCCTGTACGACCTGAAGGGTGATCAGGCCAGCCGCACCGGCGAATGGCTACAGGGCATCGCGCGCTTGTGGCAGGCCGAGGATGTACCGGATCAACTGCTCGATTACCTGGAAGTGATCCGCGCCATGAACCCCGATGGCGTGCTGCGCCATTACCCCGGCTCGCCGGAACTGGCGCGCCTGCTGACGCGTGAACAGGATCGCCTGCACCTCAACGAGAAACACCCGGAAGACGGTCGCCTGCTCAAGGAAAACATGGCCGGTGACCGCCGCGTCGCCGTGCACCTGGGCGAAGGCTGGCACGTGTCGCGTGCCTTGCTGCCGACCCGCGAGAAACGCGTGCTGCTGCTGATCGACCCGCCTTTCGAGCAGACCGATGAACCGGAACGCTGCGTGCAAGCGTTGAACGAAGCCATCGGCCGGATGCGCCAGGCGGTGGTGGCGATCTGGTACCCGATCAAGGAGCTGGGCCAACTCAGGCGCTTCTACCGCGACCTGGAAAAGAGCAACGCACCCAAGCTGCTGCGCATCGAGCTCTATGTGCACCCCGCCGACGACGCACAACGCCTGAACGGTTCCGGCCTGGTGATCAGCAACCCGCCCTGGGGCCTGGAGGACGAACTCAAGCAGGTCCTGCCCTGGTTGACCACCTTGCTCGGGCAAAGCCAGGCCGGCTGGCGCATGGATTGGCTGATCGAGGAAAAAGCGGCTTAAGCCATTTGGGCGAACATGCTGCATCCGGCGTCAAGTGCCAGCCTCTTTGCCAGGAGTTGATATGAGTTTGTCGCTGTTGAACCGCTATGCCTTCTTTGCGTTCTGCGTGTTGTTCACCTTGGGCAGCCTGCCTTTTGTCGGCTCGCATGAGTGGCTGTGGGGGCTGGCATCGATAATCGCCTTGCTGAGTGCGATAGGCCTCAATGACCTGCTGCAGACGCGCCAGGCGGTGCGGCGTAACTACCCGGTTCTCGGCAATATCCGCTACCTGGTCGAGGCGATCCGTCCAGAAATCCGCCAGTACCTGCTGGAGGCTGACGGCGATCAATTGCCGTTCTCCCGTGCACAGCGTTCGCTGGTGTATGCGCGGGCCAAAAACCAGAGTGCAGACAAGGCATTCGGTACCCTGGCCGATGTTTACCAGAGTGGCTTCGAGTTTATCGGCCATTCCATGCTGCCGGCCCTGCATGTCGACCCCGAGACGTTCCGGGTGAGCATCGGCGGGCCGCAATGTACCCAGCCGTATTCGGCGTCGCTGTTCAATATTTCGGCGATGAGCTTTGGCTCGCTCAGTGCCAACGCTATTCGTGCATTGAATCAGGGCGCCAGGCTGGGCGGTTTCTATCACGACACCGGCGAGGGCAGCATCAGCCCCTATCACCGCGAGCACGCTGGCGATCTGGTGTGGGAGTTGGGTAGCGGTTACTTCGGCTGTCGCCATGAGGATGGCAGTTTCGATCCGCAGCGCTTTGCCGAGCAGGCGGCAAATCCGCAGGTGAAAATGATCGAGATCAAGCTGTCCCAGGGCGCCAAGCCGGGGCATGGCGGCATTCTGCCCAAGCACAAGGTCAGCGCTGAAATTGCCCTGACCCGCGGTGTGCCAATGGGCCAGGATTGCATTTCGCCGGCGCGGCACAGTGCCTTTGCCACGCCGATCGAACTGCTGCGGTTCATTGCCCAATTGCGTGAGTTGTCAGCCGGTAAACCGGTGGGGTTCAAGTTCTGCCTGGGGCATCCCTGGGAATTCATGGGCATCGCCAAGGCCATGCTGGAAACCGGGATTCTGCCGGACTTCATCGTGGTGGACGGCAAGGAGGGCGGCACGGGCGCCGCACCGCTGGAGTTCACCGACCATATCGGCGTACCGCTACGTGAAGGGCTGTTGTTCGTGCATAACACCCTGGTCGGTATCGGCTTGCGCGAGCAGATCAAGATCGGTGCCAGCGGCAAGATCGTCAGCGCTTTTGACATCGCCAGCGTGCTGGCGATAGGGGCCGACTGGGCCAACTCGGCGCGTGGTTTCATGTTTGCCATCGGCTGCCTCCAGAGCCAGGCGTGCCACACCAACAAATGCCCGACCGGCGTGGCCACCCAGGATCCGTTGCGCCAGCGCGCCCTGGTGGTGCCGGACAAGGCCGAGCGGGTGCGCAGTTTTCATCGCAATACCCTCAAGGGCCTGGCCGAGATGCTCGCGGCTGCAGGTCTTGAGCATCCCGAGCAGCTGGAGGCCAAGCATCTGGTGCGGCGCATGTCGGCCAGTGAGATCAAGCTGTATTCGCAGCTGCACGTGTTCCTTGCGCCGGGCCAGCTGCTCAGTGGCGAGGTGTCTGGCGAGTTCTACTCACGCATGTGGCAAATGGCCCAGGCCAGCAGTTTTTCTCCGCTGCAATGACCCGCCGTCATGCCGGCAAACACACCCCTGTACCGCCCAGGCCACAATAGCCACCGGGATTCTTCGCCAGGTATTGCTGGTGGTAGGCCTCGGCATAGTAGAAGGGCGGGGCTTCGGCGATTTCGGTGGTGATGGGGCCGAAGCCGGCCTGTTCCAGCTCGGCTTGAAACTGTGCCTGGCTGGCTTTGGCGGCGGCCAGCTGCTCGGCACCATAGCAGTAGATCGCCGAGCGGTACTGGCTGCCGACGTCGTTGCCCTGGCGCATGCCCTGGGTCGGGTTGTGCGCTTCCCAGAAGACTTTCAGCAGCGCCTCGTAACTGATCTGTTGCGGGTCGAATACCACCAGCACCGCTTCGGTGTGACCGGTCAGGCCGGAGCAGGCTTCCTCGTAGGTCGGGTTGGGCGTATGGCCGCCGGCGTAGCCGACGGCGGTGGTCCACACCCCCGGTTGCTGCCAGAAACGTCGCTCGGCACCCCAGAAACAGCCAAGGGCGAACACCGCCTGCTGCATGCCTGCCGGGAAGGGCGCCTGCAGGGGGTGGCCATTGACGTAATGGGTCTCCGGCACGGGCAGCGGCGTATCACGGCCGGGCAGTGCCTGCTCGGCGCTGGGCAGTTCGAGTTGGTGGGCAAGAATTTGCGAACGCAGAACCATGAGCGATTTCCTCGACATAAGCGGGTATATGGGTAGACCGCGTGCATGGCGCGGCGTTACAGGTCGTGGTCAGGATCGTCTAACGGCAGGGGTAGCGCTGCAGTCTGGCGATCAGCTCGCTTCCTGCGATCGGCCGGTCGAACAGGTAGCCCTGGCCGATGTCACAGTGCTGGCGACGCAGAAAGCTCAGTTGCGCGGCGGTTTCGATGCCTTCGGCGACTACCTTGAGTTTCAGTTTATGCGCCATGGCGATCACTGCCGAGGTGATCTCCATGTCGTCCTGGTTTTCCGGGATGTCCTTGATGAAGCTGCGGTCGATCTTGATCACGTCGATGGGGAATTTCTTCAGGTAGCTGAGCGACGAATAGCCGGTGCCGAAATCGTCCATCGCCAGGGTCAGGCCCAGGCTTTTCAAGCGGCTGAGTTGATGGCGGGTGTCGTCGGTGGCCTCCAGCAGCAGGCTTTCGGTCAATTCCAGCTCCAGCAAGGCGGGAGGCAGCTGCTCCTCATGCAGGATCGCGGCGATCGAGCCAACCAGGTCGGGATCGGAGAACTGCTTGGGCGACAGGTTGATCGCCACCTGCAGGTTGCCGAGGCCGGCGGCGGTCAACTGCTTGCTCATGTGGCAGGCCTGGCGCACCACCCATTTGCCGATGGGGATGATCAGCCCGGTTTCCTCGGCCACGCCGATGAACTGGTCCGGCTGGATCATGCCTTTCTCAGGATGGTGCCAGCGCAGCAGCGCCTCCATGCCGAGCAGCTGGCCAGTCTTCAGGCACAGTTTGGGTTGATAGAACACGTCCAGCTCGTTCTGGGTCAGCGCGCGGCGCAGGTTGTTTTCGACGAACAGTTTGTAGTCGGCCTCGGCGTTCAGTACCTCGGTGAAGACCTGCAACTGGTGCTTGCCGTTGGCCTTGGCCTTGTGCAACGCCAGGCCGGCATGCTTCATCAGGGTGTGTGGGTCGGCTCCGTGCTCTGGCGTGCTGGCCACGCCCACCGAGCCGGTGACGCTGATCAATTGGTTGTCGACGAACAGTGGCTTGTCCAGGGTGTGCAGCACCTGGTGGGCCAACTGTTGGGCGCCAGCCAGGTCGGCGGTTTCCAGCAGGATAGCGAATTCGTTGCTGGCGAAGCGCGCGAGGATACCGCTCGGCGTGAGGCTGTTGCGCAGGCGCCTGGCCAGACTGATAAGCAGCTTGTCGCCGGTCTGGTGGCCGAGGCTGTCGTTGATCCGCTTGAAATTGTCAATGTCCACCAGCAGCAGGCTGAACGGTTTGCCGTCATCGCTGGCAAAGCGGTGTTCCAGGGCGCGGATAAAGGCGTAGCGGTTACCCAGGCCGGTGAGGCTGTCGCTGTAGGCCAGGCGCTCGATGCGTTGCTGGGCCTGTTTGGTTTCGGTGACGTCTTCGTAGATGCCGATGTAGTGGGTCAGGGTGCCGTCGTCGGCATGCACCTTGGAGATCGACAATTGTCCCCAGTAGGGATCGAGGTTCTTGCGCCGGCTCTTGAATTCGCCTTGCCAGCTGTTGTGTTCGCTGAGGCTGGTGGGCGCATCGAAGAGCAGCTCGCCGAGGTTTTCCAGGGCCGGCAGTTCGGACAGGCGGCGGCCTTGTACCTCGGAGGAGCTGTACAGGGTGATGGCGGTAAAGCTCGGGTTGACGTATTCCACCAGACCGTCGCGGTCGATCAGGATAAAGGCGCTGGCGCTTTGCTCAACCGCGCGCTTGAACAGATGCAGTTCACTGGTGGCGCTGCGCCGTTGCTGATTGCTCAGCACTTGTGCGTACTGATCGGCCAGTTCGCCGGCAAAGGCGACTTCGTCGTCCTGCCAGACACGCCGAGAGTCTGTGTGTTCCAGGCACAGCACGCCGACCACTTCTCCGTCGACCCGGATACTGGCATCGAGCATGGCCTCGATGCCCATTGGTTGCAGGTAGCTCGCAGACATCTCACGGGTGC
This sequence comes from Pseudomonas sp., assembly GCF_033723075.1. Classification (GTDB taxonomy): domain Bacteria; phylum Pseudomonadota; class Gammaproteobacteria; order Pseudomonadales; family Pseudomonadaceae; genus Aquipseudomonas. The sequence goes on along the minus strand of NZ_JAWVXU010000002.1, from coordinate 130,819 downwards.
GTGGGTCGAGAGAGGCGTCATGGGCGTCGATCGCCCGGCCACCTTGCAGTGCTTGCAGGTAGGCGGGGAACGCGTCGATTTCGATCGGCATGGCGCGTTCATGGCAGTCGACATCGCGGCAAAACAGGGCCACGGGCTCAAGACTGGCACCTTTCAGATTCCAGATGCTCGCCCGCGCTACGTTATAGACACTGCAGGCTGTGCGAGTGATCAGTTCGGCGGCTTCGCGCAGCGGATCGCTGGTGGTGTAGCGCTGGCGCGCCAGGCGTACTATCAGGCTTTGCTGGGCACGCGAGCGCTGCTGTCGCTGCAGATCCTCGCTGCCCGACGCGGGCTGGCCGGGGGCGCTGCTTTCAGCGGTGACTATCAGGTAGCCGCGCAGCAGTTGACGGCCGTGTTGCTTGAACGGTTCGCCCATTTCCACCAGGCCGACGGGGCCGTGCGCGGTATGCAGGGTGTAATTCACCCGATAATGCGCTTGCCGCGCCAGTTGCAGCTGAATGCTGTCATGCAACCGATGGCGAGCTTCAGGCTCCATCAGGCAAGCATAGGGGGCATCGATCAGTGCGCAGAGTTCGCTGGCGGGGATGCCGAACTGGCGTTCGCAGGCCGGGTCGAGAAACAGCAGCGCCCAACTGGCTTCGTTCAAACGTTCGAAGCGCAGCATGCCGAGCCTCGACGGCACTGGTAACTGTGTCACAACCTCGGATGCTAACCGGCTCACGGCATCGGTATGGCTTTTCATCAAGCGGCTGGCTTCCAGTATGCTGGCTGAGGCGAGGGTTGAGCCCACTTCACTATAGCGTCGAGTAAGGGTGCATCATGCATTTGCGACTGACAAGAAAACTAATTCATACCGTGTGTTTGCTTGGCTGCCTGGTTGCACCGCAGGCCTTGGCCAGCGAACCGGCAGCGGGGCTGAGCAGTGCCGAACAGGCCGGTTATCTGGCCGGCTTGAAGCGTCTGTACCTGAGTCAGGACGAGCGCCAGGCCCTGCTCTTGCACAGCAACGCGCTGCTGACCACCTACGCCCTGCGTGCCGGCTATCAGGTGGGCCAGGCGCAACCTCAGGACCTGCTCTACCAGTTGCGCCTTGGCGCGCCCGGCGAACTGATACTGCGCGAGGAGATCCGTGGCCAAGGCAGCGACATGGCCGTGCGCAACCAGCGCCTTGCGCTGTTCGGCGTCGACCCGTTTATCCGTTACGACTGCCCCTCCAGCGGCATCAGCTGCGTGCTGTACAACCCCGTCGATGGCAGCCCGCTGCTGACCATCGTGCGCGATCACCAGGGTGCGGCCGAACTGGCCAAGGCGCTGAGCTTTCTGATCCGCAAGGTGCAGAAGGACTGATAGCTTGTGAAAAACTCCCGCCTGCTGCGACCGCCTCCAGGCGCCCGCTGCCGACGTTGCGCTGCGAAGGCCTGGAGATGGTCTCGCGACGGCGCTCGATATTTTCACAACCTCTGAGCGTTGCAGGCGCTGTACCGCCTGGCGCCGCGGGGGCGCCAGGGCTGGAAAAATCCATCGGCCAGGACGATGCTTTAGGTGAACCGCTGACAGCGCTGAAGAGAAGGGGGCGCACCGATGCTGGACGTCAATCCCGATACTGTTTGCCGACTGATAGCCCTCGCCCGGGTGTTTCATGCCAAAGAGGCGGTGGTCATTCCCGAACAGCCGACCAGTCCCAGCGACGACTGGGCGATGCAGGTACTCGCCGACCATGCGGATGACGAGGTATTCCTCGAGTTCAAGTCGATTATCGATGACCTGGAACCTGATCAGCAGCAACAGGTCGTGGCATTGCTCTGGCTGGGGCGTGGCGACGGCACGCTGGAGGACTGGTCGGAATTGCTCGAGCAGGCGCAGGACGACTGGAATCCAAGCACCGCCGAGTACCTGATCGCCCATCCTTTTCTTGCGGATCATCTGCAGGAAGCCCTGGATATGCAGGGCTACGCGTGCGAGTGAGAGGCTGTAAAAACTCTCGCCTACTGCGACCGCCTCTAAACGCCCGCTGCGGCGTTGCGCTCGGTGAGAAACAGGGTCATTTAGCTGACTAAACTCCCCGGCCCCCCTGCCTTGGCGTACAACCCGTAACGGGTACAGCACCCAAAAAAAACCCCGCCAAACAGGGCGGGGTTGAGGGACGAGCGTGGCGTGCTCGAAAATTGAAGCTTGGGGTTACAGCAGCATGGTGCGGATATCTGCCAGCACATCGCCGAGGCGCTTGGTAAAGCGTGCGGCAGCAGCGCCATTGATCACCCGGTGGTCGTAGGACAGCGACAGCGGCAGCATCAGCTTGGGCTGGAAGGCCTTGCCGTCCCAGACCGGCTGGATGGTCGCCTTGCTGACGCCGAGGATCGCCACTTCCGGCGCGTTGACGATCGGCGTGAAGCCGGTACCGCCGATATGGCCGAGGCTGGAGATGGTGAAGCAGGCACCTTGCATGTCGTCGGCGGCGAGTTTCTTGCTCCGCGCTTTTTCCGCCAGGGCGGCTGCCTCAGCCGCAAGTTGCAGCAGGCTCTTCTGGTCGACGTTCTTGATTACCGGGACCAGCAGACCCTCCGGGGTGTCCACGGCGAAGCCGATGTTCACGTATTTCTTGCGGATGATCGCCTTGCCGCTTGGTGCCAGCGAGCTGTTGAAGTCCGGCAGTTCCTTGAGCAGGAAGGCGCAGGCCTTGAGCAGCAGCGGCAGCACGGTGAGCTTGACCCCGGCTTTCTCGGCCACGGCTTTCTGCGCGACGCGGAAGGCTTCCAGTTCGGTGATGTCGGCCGAGTCGAACTGGGTCACATGCGGCACATTGAGCCAGCTGCGGTGCAGGTTGGCGGCGCCGATCTGCATCAGGCGGGTCATGGCCACTTCTTCGATTTCACCGAACTTGCTGAAGTCCACCACCGGGATCGGCGGAATGCCGGCGCCGCCAGTGGCGCCAGCGGGTGCCTCCTTGGCCTTCTGCAGCATCGCCTTGACGTGCACCTGCACATCTTCCTTGAGAATCCGGCCTTTCGGGCCGCTGCCAGGTACGCCCGACAGTTCCACGCCGAAGTCGCGGGCCAGCTGGCGCACGGCCGGGCCGGCATGCACCTTGTCGCCGCGAGCAACTGCAGGCGCGGCTGCCGCACTGGCGGCTGCTGCCGACAGCTTGGCGATGGCGTTGACCTCGGCGATGACTGCAGGGTCGGCGCCGGCAGGGGTTTTGTGTCCCTCGGCCGGTTGCGCTGGAGCTGCAGCCGGTGCCTGGGTCGCAGCTGGAGCAGCCGCTTCCCCGGCCACTTTCAGCTTGAGGATCAGGTCGCCGGTGCCGACTTCGGCGTCCAGCTGGACCACGACACTTTCCACCACGCCGGCAACCGGCGAGGGGATTTCCATGCTGGCCTTGTCCGATTCCAGGGTGATCAGCGACTGCTCGGCTTCGACCCTGTCGCCGGCCTTGACCAGTACTTCGATGACCTTGGCTTTGCCGGCCGAACCGATGTCAGGTACATGGATGTCCTGCACGGACGATTCAGCCGCCGCTGCTGGTGCCGCTGCTGGCGCCGCAGCCTTGGGCGCTTCGGCAGGTGCTGCCGCTGCTGCCGCCGGAGCCGGAGCGGCTGCGCTGGCGCCTTCGACTTCCAGCTCGAGCAGCTCGTCGCCTTCTTTCAGGCGGTCGCCCAGTTTGACTTTCAGGCTCTTGATCACCCCGGCTTTCGGTGCCGGGATTTCCATGCTGGCCTTGTCCGACTCGAGGGTCAGCAGGCTCTGTTCGGCTTCGATGCGATCGCCGACCTTGACGAACAGCTCGATGACTTCGCCTTCACCACTGCCGATATCGGGTACGCGGATTAGTTCGCTCACAGTGCGTCTCCTTAACAGTCCAGTGGGTTGAGTTTTTCCGGGTTGATGCCGAACTTGGCGATGGCCTCGGCCACCACTTTAGGTTCGATATCACCGCGGTCGGCGAGGGCTTCGAGGGCGGCCAGGACCACCCAGTTGCGATCCACTTCGAAGAAGTGACGCAGCTTCTTGCGGCTGTCGCTACGGCCGAAACCGTCGGTGCCCAGCACCTTGTATTCCTTGCTCGGGACCCACTGGCGGATCTGGTCGGCGAACAGCTTCATGTAGTCGGTGCTGGCAATGACCGGGCCTTGGCGGCCGGTCAGGCACTGCTCGACATACGACAGCTTGGGCTTCTGCTCGGGATGCAGGCGGTTGTTGCGCTCCACGGCCAGGCCATCGCGACGCAGTTCGTTGAAGCTGGTGACGCTCCACACATCGGCGCCGACGTTGAACTCTTCACGGAGGATTTTCGCCGCCTCGCGCACTTCGCGCAGGATGGTGCCGGAGCCGAGCAGCTGCACGTGATGGGCGGCTTCCTTCTTGTCCTCTTCGAGCAGGTACATGCCCTTGACGATGCCTGCCTCGACACCTGCAGGCATGGCCGGCTGCTGATACGCCTCGTTCATCACGGTGATGTAGTAGAAGACGTTCTGCTGCTCTTCGATCATCTGCCGCGTGCCTTCGCGGATGATCACCGCCAGCTCGTAGCCGTAGGTCGGGTCGAACGTGCGGCAGTTGGGGATGGTCGAGGCCATGATGTGGCTGTGACCGTCTTCGTGCTGCAGGCCTTCGCCGTTGAGCGTGGTGCGCCCGGCGGTGCCGCCGATCAGGAAGCCGCGGGTGCGGCTGTCGCCGGCCGCCCAGGCCAGGTCGCCGATACGCTGGAAACCGAACATCGAATAGAAGATATAGAACGGCAGCATCGGCTGGTTGTGACAGCTGTAGCTGGTGCCCGCGGCGATGAAGGAGCTCATGGCGCCGGCTTCGTTGATGCCTTCCTCGAGGATCTGACCCTTCTTGTCCTCGCGGTAGAACATCACCTGATCCTTGTCCACCGGCTCATACAGCTGGCCGACCGAGGAATAGATGCCGAGCTGGCGGAACATGCCTTCCATGCCGAAGGTGCGCGCCTCGTCCGGGATGATCGGCACGATGCGCTGGCCGAGTTCCTTGTCCTTGAGCAGCTGGGCGAGGACCCGCACAAAGGCCATGGTGGTGGAGATTTCACGATCGCCGGAACCGTCGAGGATGGCCTTGAGGGTATCCAGGGGCGGGGTCGGGATGCTGAAACTGTTGGCGCGGCGCTGCGGTACGAAACCACCGAGGGCGGCGCGGCGCTCGTGCAGGTACTTGTATTCGGCGCTGCCGGGTTTCGGCTTGAAGAACGGCAGGTTCTCCAGTTCGTCGTCCTGGACCGGGATGTCGAAGCGGTCGCGGAACTGCTTGAGGCTGGCGACGTCGACCTTCTTGGTGTTGTGCGCGGTGTTCTTCGCTTCGCCCGCGCCGGTGCCGTAACCCTTGATGGTCTTGGCCAGGATCACGGTCGGCTGTTCTTTGTGGTTGACCGCGTCATGGTAGGCCGCATAGACCTTGTACGGGTCGTGGCCGCCACGGTTGAGCTTCCAGATCTCGTCGTCGGAGAGGTCTTCGACCATCGCCTTGAGTTCGGGCGTGTTGAAGAAATGCTCGCGGACGAAGGCGCCGTCTTTGGCCTTGTAGTTCTGATACTCGCCGTCAATCACTTCATCCATCCGGCGTTGCAGGATGCCGTCGGTGTCCTTGGCCAGCAGCGGATCCCAGAAACGACCCCAGACCACCTTGTTGACGTTCCACTGGGCGCCGCGGAACACGCCTTCGAGTTCCTGGATGATCTTGCCGTTGCCGCGTACCGGGCCGTCGAGGCGCTGCAGGTTGCAGTTGATGACGAAGATCAGGTTGTCCAGCTTCTCGCGGCCGGCCAGGGAGATGGCGCCGAGGGATTCCGGCTCGTCGCACTCGCCGTCGCCGAGGAAGCACCAGACCTTCTGCTTGCCGGCCGGGATGTAGCCGCGGTCTTCCAGGTACTTCATGAAGCGTGCCTGGTAGATCGCCTGGATCGGCCCCAGGCCCATGGACACTGTGGGGAACTGCCAGAAGTCCGGCATCAGCCAGGGGTGCGGATAGGACGACAGACCCTTGCCATCGACTTCCTGGCGGAAGTTGTCGAGCTGCTCTTCGCTGATCCGGCCTTCCATGAAGGCGCGGGCGTAGACGCCCGGCGAGGCATGACCCTGGAAGAAGATCAGGTCGCCGCCGTGCTCGTCGGTCGGGGCCTGGAAGAAGTAGTTGAAGCCAATGTCATAGAGGGTCGCGGACGACGCGAAGCTGGAGATGTGGCCGCCCAGATCCGGATCTTTCAGGTTGGTGCGCATCACCATGGCCAGGGCGTTCCAGCGTACCAGCGAGCGAATGCGGCGTTCCATGAACAGGTCGCCAGGCATGCGTGCTTCGTGGGTTACCGGGATGGTGTTGCGGTACGGCGTGGTGATCGCATAGGGCAACTGGGAACCACTACGGGTGGCCAGTTCGCCGAGACGGGTCATCAGGTAATGCGCGCGGTCTTCGCCTTCCTTGTCGAGAACAGACTCAAGGGCGTCCAGCCATTCCTGGGTTTCGACGGGATCGAGGTCTTGCATGGCTTGCTCCAGGGCGGAAAGGCTTCCAGAATCGGAGGCCAGGATTCGTGACCGGCTTTGTGGGCGGGCACGTGAATTCTTGGATATACCGGGGATAGGGCCGGCTCTGTGTAGTTTTACTACATATCGACGGCGATTTCAGCCCTTTGGATACAATCTTTCGTAGCAAAACTACAATTTATTTGTCTGTTTGTTGCGCGCATCGCGTCAAGTGAGAGGGTTTCCGGCTTTGTGCGTGTCACTTGCAGTTCGCCAAAAAGGATAGACCATGAGCCTGCCCGCGTTGGCTTCTTTACCCGCCACTCTTGCTCCCCTGGCCCAGCGTGCCGAACAGTCCCTAAAGGCGGCTTTCGCCGAATGCTCGGCTGCCGCGGCCGAGCTTGCCGCCTGGCCGAGTGCGCGCCGCGAGGTGCTCCGGCGCGTGGCGGCGGTCAGCGATTTCGTCGTCGAGCAAGCCCGGCGCGACCCGCAGATGCTTCTGGATCTGGCCGCCTCCGGCGAGTTGGAGCGCGCGCTGCAGGCTGGCGAGCTACGTGGACAGCTGGCGGCCGCGTTACTCGATTGCGCCGATGAAGACGAGCTGGGCCGGCGCCTGCGGCGATTCCGCAATCGCCAGCAGGTGCGCATCATCTGGCGCGACATCAGTCGCCAGGCCGACCTGGTCGAAACCTGTCGCGATCTCTCGGAGCTGGCCGATGCTTGCATCGATCTGGCCTATCACTGGCTCTATCCCCGGCATTGCACCCAGTTCGGCACGCCCATCGGCCGGCGTAGCGGGCAGGCCCAGCACCTGGTGGTGCTCGGCATGGGCAAGCTGGGCGCCTTTGAACTGAATCTGTCTTCGGACATCGACCTGATCTTCGGCTACCCGGAGGGCGGCGAGACCGAAGGGGTCAAGCGTCCGCTGGACAATCAGGAGTTCTTCATTCGCCTCGGTCAGCGCCTGATCAAGGCGCTGGACGTGATCACCGTCGACGGCTTCGTCTTCCGCACCGACATGCGCCTGCGCCCCTATGGCTCCTCGGGTTCGCTGGTGTTCAGCTTCAATGCGCTGGAACAGTACTACCAGGATCAGGGTCGCGACTGGGAGCGCTACGCGATGATCAAGGCGCGGGTGGTCGGCGGTGACCCGGTGGCCGGCGCGCAGTTGCTGGAGATGCTGCGACCCTTCGTCTATCGGCGCTACCTGGACTTCTCCGCGATCGAAGCGTTGCGCACCATGAAGCAGCTGATCCAGCAGGAAGTGCGGCGCAAGGGCATGGCCGAGAACATCAAGCTGGGTGCCGGCGGCATTCGCGAGGTGGAGTTTATCGCCCAGGCCTTTCAGCTGATTCATGGTGGGCGCGATCTGAGCCTGCAGCAGCGTTCGCTGTTTGCGGTGCTCAACACCCTGCGTGACCAAGGCTATCTGCCGTCGGCGGTGACTGACGAGCTGCGTGATGGCTATGCCTTCCTGCGTTATACCGAGCATGCCCTGCAGGCCATCGATGATCGGCAGACGCAGATGCTCCCGGCTGATGATCAGGATCGTGAGCGGGTGGCCTTTATCATGGGCTTTGACAACTGGCAGGCGTTCCACGAGCAACTGATGCACTGGCGTGGTCGGATCGACTGGCATTTCCGTCAGGTGATCGCCGACCCCGATGAGGACGCCGAAACCGCCGACGATGAAGTGGTCGGCGGTGAGTGGCTGCCGCTGTGGGACGATGTGCAGGACGAAGCCGCGGCCTGTCGTCAGCTGGCCGAAGCCGGGTTCAGCGAACCCCAGTCCGCGTGGCAGCGCCTGGCCGGCTTGCGCAATGGCAATCAGGTGCGAGCCATGCAGCGTCTTGGTCGTGAGCGCCTGGATGCCTTCATGCCCAGGCTGCTGGCGCAGGCGGTGGAGCACGATAACCCCGATCTGGTCCTGGAGCGGGTTCTGCCGCTGATCGAGGCGGTGGCGCGGCGCTCGGCCTACCTGGTGCTGTTGACGGAGAATCCCGGCGCCTTGCAGCGCCTGCTGACCCTCTGCGCCGCCAGTCCGTGGATTGCCGAGCAGATCACCCGCTTTCCCTTGTTGCTCGACGAATTGCTCAACGAGGGGCGTCTGTTCAAGCCGCCGCTGGCGCCGGAACTGGCCGCCGAGCTGCGTGAGCGGCTGATGCGCATTCCCGAAGATGACCTCGAGCAACAGATGGAGGCACTGCGCCACTTCAAACTGGCGCACCGCTTGCGTGTGGCTGCGTCGGAAATCGCCGGCAGCCTGCCGCTGATGAAAGTCAGCGACTACCTGACCTGGCTGGCCGAGGCGATCCTCGATCAGGTGCTGGCCCTGGCCTGGCGGCATACCACCAGTAAATACGGGGTGCCGCAGCGTGCCGATGGCAGCCCCTGCGACCCGGACTTCATCATCGTCGGTTACGGCAAGGTCGGCGGCATCGAGCTGGGCCATGGCTCGGACCTGGATCTGGTGTTTATCCACGATGGCGATCCCCAGGCCGAGACCAATGGCGCCAAGCCGATCGACGGCGCGCAGTTCTTCAATCGCCTGGGGCAGCGCATCATCCACCTGCTGACCACCCAGACCAACTCCGGCCAACTCTATGAGGTCGACATGCGCTTGCGCCCCTCGGGGGTGGCGGGTCTGCTGGTCAGCTCGCTGGGCGCCTTCCAGCGCTATCAGGAAAACGAAGCCTGGACCTGGGAGCACCAGGCCCTGGTGCGCGCCCGGGTGTTGGTCGGTTGCCCGCGGGTCGGCAAGGCGTTCGAGGCGGTGCGCGCGGCGGTGCTCGGTCGCGAGCGTGATCTCGACCGGCTGCGCGCCGAGGTCAGCGAGATGCGCGCGAAGATGCGCGACAACCTCGGTACCCGGGCCACGGCTGCCGGCACCGCGGCCAATGCCTTCGAGGCCGCGGTCTGCTTCGATCTCAAGCAGGATGCCGGTGGTATCGTCGATATTGAATTTATGGTGCAATACGCGGCCTTGGCTTGGTCGCGACAATATCCCGAGCTGTTGGAGTTCACCGATAACATCCGCATTCTGGAAGGGCTGGAGCACCTTGGCTTGCTGGCCGCCGAGAGTGCAGGCCTGTTGCAGGAAGCCTACAAGGCCTACCGCGCGGCGGCCCATCGCCAGGCATTGCAAAAGCAGCCCGGGGTGGTGCGCGGCGACCAGTTCCAGGAGCAAAGACGCAGTGTGCTGCGCATTTGGCGGGAGCTGGGGCTGAATTGAATGCTATATAGACTGGCCGGCGCGCGGCGCCCCGGCGACTAAGTACGAATCGAATTTGAGGAGCAGGCAACTATGTCGATGGCCGATCGTGATGGCGTGATTTGGTATGACGGCAAGCTGGTGCCGTGGCGTGACGCGACCACCCATGTGCTGACCCACACCCTGCACTACGGCATGGGCGTGTTCGAAGGCGTGCGCGCCTACGATACCCCGGACGGCACGGCAATCTTCCGCCTGCAGGCGCATACCGACCGGCTGTTCGATTCGGCCCATATCATGGGCATGAAGATTCCCTTCTCCAAAGACGAGATCAACCAGGCGACCCGTGCCGCGGTGCGCGAGAACAACCTGGAGAGCGCCTATATCCGCCCCATGGTGTTCTACGGATCGGAAGCCATGGGCCTGCGCGCCACTGGCCTGAAGGTGCATGTCATCGTTGCCGCCTGGAACTGGGGTGCCTACATGGGCGATGAGGCCCTGCAGATCGGCATCAAGGTGCGCACCAGCTCCTTCACCCGTCATCACGTCAACATCTCGATGACCCGGGCCAAGGCCAACGGCAACTACATCAACTCGATGCTGGCCCTGCAGGAAGCCATCTCCGGCGGCGCCGACGAGGCCATGCTGCTGGATACCGAGGGCTACGTGGCCGAAGGCTCGGGCGAGAACATCTTCCTGGTGCGTAACGGCGTGATCTACACCCCGGAAGTCACCTCCTGCCTCAACGGCATCACCCGCAACACCATCCTGACCCTGGCCGCCGAACACGGCATTCAGGTGGTCGAGAAGCGCATCACCCGCGACGAGGTGTACATCGCCGACGAGGCCTTCTTCACCGGCACCGCCGCCGAAGTGACGCCGATCCGGGAAGTCGATGACCGCCAGATCGGCGCCGGCCGCCGTGGTCCGGTGACCGAGAAGCTGCAAAAAGCCTATTTCGACCTGGTGGCCGGCAAGACCAGCGGCCACGCCGAATGGCGCACGTTGGTGAAGTAACCCTCACACCGGACGCTTCGTCGGATGGGTCGGGCCGCGTAGGTCGGGCCGCGCAGGTTGAGCGCAGCGATACCCATCGCCTGTTGAGGCTGATAGTTGAGTGTTGAATCTGTCCGGGAGGCGCGAGCCTCCCCGGTCGTTTCTGGAATAAGCATGAAAATACTGATCGTTGGGCCCAGCTGGGTCGGTGACATGGTGATGGCGCAGACGCTGTTTCAGTGCCTGAAACAGCGTCACCCCGACTGCGAGATCGATGTGCTGGCGCCCGAGTGGAGCCGGCCGATTCTCGAGCGCATGCCCGAAGTGCGCCAGGCCCTGAGCTTTCCGCTCGGCCATGGCGTGTTGCAGCTGGCGACCCGGCGCAAGATCGGCAAATCCCTGGCGGGCCAGTACGATCAGGCCATCCTGCTGCCCAATTCGCTGAAATCGGCGCTGGTGCCGTTCTTCGCCGGGATCGCCAAGCGCACCGGCTGGAAGGGCGAGATGCGCTACGGCCTGCTCAACGATGTGCGCGTGCTGGATAAAGACCGTTACCCGCTGATGATCGAACGCTTCATGGCGCTGGCATTCGAACCTGGCGTTGATTTGCCGAAACCTTATCCGCGGCCGTCCCTGCACATCGACCAAGGCAGTCGCGCGGCGGCGCTGGCCAAGTTCGGCCTGAGCCTGGATCGACCGGTGCTGGCGCTCTGTCCCGGGGCCGAGTTCGGCGAGGCCAAGCGCTGGCCGAGCGAGCATTACGCCCAGGTCGCCGAGGCGAAGATCCGTACCGGCTGGCAGGTCTGGTTGTTCGGCTCGAAGAACGATCATCCGGTGGGTGAAGAAATCCGCCTGCGGCTGATTCCCGGACTGCGTGAAGAAGCGGTCAATCTGGCCGGTGAAACCAGCCTGGCCGAGGCCATCGATCTGCTGTCCTGCGCGGGCGCCGTGGTCTCCAACGACTCGGGCCTGATGCATGTGGCCGCCGCGCTCAATCGTCCACTGGTGGCGGTCTACGGCTCGACGTCGCCGCAGTTCACCCCGCCGCTGGCCGAGCAGGTGGAGGTCGTCCGCCTGGGTATCGAGTGCAGCCCCTGCTTCGACCGCACCTGTCGCTACGGCCACTACAACTGCCTGCGCGAGTTGCCACCGCGGCCGGTGCTGCAGGCGCTGGATCGCCTGGTAGCCGATCCGATCGAGCCGGTTGAGGTCCAATAGTGCGGGTTCTGTTGATCAAGACGTCCTCGCTCGGCGATGTTATCCACACTCTGCCGGCCCTCACCGACGCGGCGCGGGCGATTCCCGGTATCCAGTTCGACTGGGTGGTGGAGGAGGGCTTCGCCGAGATTCCCGCCTGGCACCCGGCCGTCGCCCAGGTAATCCCGCTGGCGCTGCGGCGTTGGCGCAAGCACCTCTGGCAGACCCTGAAGAACGGCGAGTGGCGCCGCTTCAAGGCGCGCCTGGGGGAAACCCGTTACGACCTGGTGATCGATGCCCAGGGCCTGCTGAAGAGTGCCTGGTTGACCCGTTACGTCAAGGCGCCGGTGGCCGGCCTGGGGCCGGACTCCGCGCGCGAGCCGATCGCCAGCCGCTTCTACGACCGCCGTTACAGCGTGCCGCGCGAGCAGCACGCGCTGGAGCGGGTGCGCCAGTTGTTCGCCCAGGCGCTGGGCTATCCGCTGCCGGCGGGCATCGGCGACTATGGGCTGAATCGTGCGCGCCTGGCCGGTGCGGTGGAGCAGCCGTATCTGCTGTTCCTGCACGGCACCACCTGGCCGAGCAAGCACTGGCCGGAAGCCTGCTGGCGCGAACTGGCCGAACGCATGAACGCGCTCGGCTGGGCGGTGCGCCTGCCGTGGGGTAACGAGGTCGAGCAGGCGCGCGCCGAGCGCATTGTCGCCGGCCTGGACAATGCCGCGTTGCTGCCCAGATTGAACCTGGCCGGCGTGGCCAAGGTGATCGCCGGTGCCAGCGCCTGCGTGGCGGTCGACACCGGCCTCGGTCATCTGGCCGCGGCCCTGGATGTGCCGACCATCTCGCTCTACGGGCCAACCTTGCCGGGACGGGTGGGGGCCTATGGCCGTTCCCAGGTCCACTTGTGCGCCACGGGTCCGGGTGCCGGTTCGGGCGACCGCCACAAACCCTGTTTCGAGACGCTCTTGCCGGAACGGGTGGTCAGCGAGTTGCAGGCGTTGCTGCTGGCCGAGGAAGCCGTCTGATGCGGGTACCGAGTATTTTTCCCGGGTTGTATTCGGGCTACGCGATTGAAGGGCACACCTGATGCAACTGGCTTTTATCCTCTACAAGTATTTCCCCTACGGCGGTCTGCAGCGCGATTTCCTGCGCATCGCCCTGGAGTGCCAGCAGCGCGGTCATGCGATTCGCGTGTATACGCCGATCTGGGAAGGCGACGTGCCCGAGGGGTTCGAGGTAGTGGTGGTGCCGGTCAAGGCGCTGTTCAACCACAAGCGCAACGAGAAACTCACGGCCTGGGTCGAGTCCGACCTGGCCAGGCGTCCGGTCGACCGGGTGATCGGCTTCAACAAGATGCCGGGGCTGGATGTGTATTACGCCGCCGACGGGTGCTTCGAGGACAAGGCGCAGACCCTGCGCAACGCGATCTACCGCAAATGGGGGCGTTACAAGCATTTCGCCTACTACGAGCGGGCGGTGTTCGCCCCCGAGTCGAGGACCGAAATCCTGATGATCTCCGAGGTGCAGCAGCCGCTGTTCGTCAAGCATTACCACACCCCGCGGCAGCGCTTTCACCTGCTGCCACCGGGCATCACCCAGGATCGCCGTGCGCCGGCCAATGCCGGCGAGATTCGCGCCGAGTTCCGTCGCGAATTCGGCCTGGCGGATGACCAGTTGTTGCTGGTGCAGATCGGTTCCGGGTTCAAGACCAAGGGCCTGGATCGCAGCCTGAAAGCCGTCGCCGCCCTGCCGCGCGAGTTGCGCCAACGCACCCGACTGATCGCCATCGGTCAGGACGACCCGCGTAGCTTTCAGCTGCAGGCCAAGGCGCTGGGGATTGCCGAACAGGTGCAGATCCTCAAGGGCCGTAGCGATATTCCGCGCTTCCTGCTTGGTGCCGACCTGCTGATCCATCCCGCCTACAACGAAAACACCGGCACCGTGCTGCTCGAAGCGCTGGTCGCCGGCCTGCCGGTACTGGTCACCGATGTCTGCGGTTACGCCCATTACATCCGCGACGCGGATGCCGGGCGGGTACTGCCGAGTCCCTTCGACCAGCAACGGCTCAATCACAGCCTGGCCGACATGCTCGCCGACGATCGGCGCCGCGCCTTCTGGGGGCGTAACGGCCTGGCCTATGCCGACTGTGCCGACCTCTATTCCATGCCGCAGAAGGCGGCCGATGTGATCCTGGCGGAGCGTCCATGAACTTCTTGTGTAGGGTGCGCCGTGCGCACCACAAGGCTGGCATCGCCGCTTCACTGGTGCGCATGGCGCACCCTACGGATGTAGGCACCCGCCAGCAAGGGTGGCAAACATGCGCCTGATCCTCGCCGAACCCTTCAAGACCCTGTGGGCCGGCAAGGATGCCTTTGCCGAAGTGGAGGCCTTGCAGGGCCAGGTCTACCGCGAGCTGGAGGGGCGGCGCACCCTGCGCACCGAAGTGGCCGGGCGTGGCTATTTCGTCAAGATCCATCGCGGCGTCGGCTGGGGCGAGATCGCCAAGAACCTGCTGACCGCCAAGTGGCCGGTGCTCGGCGCGGGGCAGGAGTGGCGGGCGATCCAGCGCCTGCAGGAAGTCGGCGTGGCGACCATGACCGCGGTGGCCTATGGCGAGCGCGGCAGCAATCCGGCGCAGCAGCATTCCTTTATCGTCACCGAGGAGCTGGCGCCCACCGTCAGCCTGGAGGACTTCAGCCTCGACTGGCTGCAGAACCCGCCCGCGCCCGCGCTCAAGCGCGCGCTGATTGCCGAAGTGGCGAAGATGACCGGCCGCATGCACCGCGCCGGGGTCAATCATCGCGACTGCTATATCTGCCACTTCCTGCTGCACACCGACAAGCCGGTCAGTGCGAGCGATTTGCGCCTGTCGCTGATCGACCTGCATCGCGCGCAGATCCACGCCAGCTTGCCGCTGCGCTGGCGCAACAAGGACTTGGCGGGGCTGTATTTCTCGGCCCTGAATATCGGCCTGACCCGGTGCGACAAGCTGCGCTTTCTGCGCAGTTATTTTGCCGAGTTGAAGGGCCCGCAGTCGCTACGCCAGACCCTGCGCGACGAGGCGCCGCTGCTGGCCTGGTTGCAGCGCAAGGCGGACAAGCTGCTGGCCCGCTATGCGCGCAAATATGCGCCGGGTGCCAGTCATGAGTGAGTGGCGGCTGAGCGATGAGGTGTCACCGCGGGCGGCGGCGGCGTTTACCGATCTGGATGCGGTGTTCGCCCTGCAAGGCGAGTGCATCACCCGCGACCCGTTGTCCGAGGTGTTGCGCGTCGAGTACGAGGGCGTGCGCTACTACGTCAAACGCTATCACGGTGCCGGCAAAGGCTTGCGCCGCTTTATCGGGCGGCCGCGGGTCAAGGCCGAGTGGCAGAACCTCAAGTATTTTGCCAAGTGGGGCATCGCCACGGCGCCCATCGTCGCCTACGGGCTGGAGCGCAAGGCCGGCGCCTTCGTTCGCGGCGCCCTGATTACCCGCGAGCTGGTTGCCACCGAGGACCTGGCGCAGTTGGCGCAGCGCGATGCGGCCTGCCTGCGCGACCGTAACTGGGTGGCGCGGATCAGCCAGCAGCTGGCCGCGGCGACCCGAACCCTGCATGACCATCACTTCACCCATAACGACCTGAAGTGGCGCAACCTGCTGGTCAACGATCAGTCCGAGCTGTTTCTCATCGACTGTCCGACCGGCGCCTTCTGGTGGGGGCCGTTGTTGCGCTATCGCATCGTCAAGGACCTGGCCTGCCTGGACAAGGTGGCCAAGTACAAGTTGTCGCGCACCCAGCGCCTGCGTTTCTATCTGCAGTACCGCGGTCGGCAGCGCCTGAATGCGGCGGACAAGCGCCGTGTGCGGCAGATCGTCCGCTATTTCGAGGGCCGCGAATGAAGGATTTTATCGCCGAGCAGGATCGTGCGCTGCTCGAACGCCACGGCCTGGCCAACTATGACGCGCTCTGGGCGCTCAAGCTGGAGGCGGTGGACGAACCGAACACCGAGCGCGGCGGCTGGAGCAGTGTCTATCGCCTGGACTTGGGCGAGGCCGCGTTCTACCTCAAGCGCCAGAGCAATCACCTGACCCGTCGGCTGACCTGTCCGTTGGGGGAGCCGACCTTTGCCCGCGAGTTTCGCAATATCCAGCGTTACCAGCGCCTGGGGATTCCGGCGTTGCAGGCGGCGTTTTTCGCCCAGCGGCGGGTGGCCGGCGAGCGCCGGGCGATTCTGCTGACCCGCGCCCTGGATGGCTGGCAGGACCTGGAGGCGCTGCTGGAGGGTTGGCAGCAGCGCGCCGAGAGCGAGCGCGCGGGCATTCTGCGCAGTTGCGGCGCACTGGCGCGGCGCCTGCACGACGCCGGGCAGATGCATGGCTGCTTCTACCCCAAACATATTTTCCTCAGGCGGGATGCCGACGCGTTCAGCGCGCAATTGATCGACCTGGAAAAGACCCGGCCGCTGCTGTTCGGTGAGCGTGACCGGATCAAGGATCTGGAGCCGCTGCTGCGCCGAGCCAGCCTCTGGAGCGAAAGCGAGGTGCGCCAGTTGCTGAGCGCTTATCTGGGTGCGGCCGCCGATGTCGAACATTGGTGGCAACGCCTCGGCAGCCGCCGGCGGGATAAGGAGGCGCGTCGATGAAGTCGATGAAGCAGGACGGCGCGCCGATGACGCTCCGCGACTTGACTCGGGCCGGGCGCAGCCCGCAGTTGCCACTGCCTGTCGAGCTGGCGGACGCTGCCGGCCCCGCCACCCTGGTGCTGGAGCAGCTGCTGCGCGTGCTGCCCGGGCAGCGCTATGTCGGCGTGGCCGAATGGCGTGGGCGCAGGGTGCTGGCCAAGCTGCTGGTGGGCGGCAAAGCGGCACGCGCCTTCCAGCGTGAACTGGACGGCGCTCGCCTGCTCGCCGGGCAGGGCCTGCCGACGCCGCTGCTGCTGGCCGATGGCCTGCGCGAAGGCGAGGGCGGCTGGCTGCTGTTCGAGTACCTCGATAACGCCGAGAGCCTGGGGGATGCCTGGCGTGCGGTCGAGGGGCAGCCGTTGCTGTCCGCTGACCAGCAGACCGTGCTCGCCGAGGCCCTGGCGCTGGTGGCCCGGCTGCACGGCCAGGGCCTGTGGCAAGCCGACCTGCACCTGGACAACCTGCTGCGGCATGACGGTCAACTGCAGGTGATCGATGGCGGCGGCGTACGCGGCGAAACGCCTGGCCAGCCGCTGTCGCGGGACAAGGTGCTGGAAAATCTCGGGGTATTCTTCGCCCAGCTGCCGGTCGAGCTGGAGTCGTTTATCGAAGAGCTGCTGGTGCATTACCTGCTGGCCAACGGCGAGCATGCGCTGCCGGTGGAGGCCTTGCTCAAGGAGATTGGCAAGGTTCGCCGCTGGCGCCTGCGCGACTACCTGCGCAAGATCGGCCGCGACTGCAGCCTGTTCAGCGCGCGTCGCGGTGCGTCGATCCTGCGGGTGGTGCGGCGCCAGGATGAGAGCCGCTTGGCGCCATTGCTGACCGATCCGGATGCGGTCATCGCCGCCGGCCAAGCGCTCAAGCTCGGTGGCACCTCCACGGTGGCGCTGGTCGAGCAGGCCGGCCGCCAGCTGGTGGTCAAACGCTACAACATCAAGGGCTTCGCCCATTGGCTCAAGCGTTTCTGGCGACCCAGCCGCGCCTGGCACAGCTGGGTGGAGGGCAATCGCCTGGACTTTCTCGGCATCGCCACGCCCAAGCCCTTGGCCCTGCTGGAGCTGCGCACCCTGTGGCTGCGGCGGCGGGCCTATCTGATTACCGAATACGCTGCAGGTGAGGATATAATCGCGCGCTTCAAGCCCTGCCTGGACGCGCCGGGGGAGGCCGCTTCGCCGCCCGAGGCCGAGCTCCAGGCGCTGGATCTGCTGTTCGCGGCCCTGCTGCGCGAGCGCATCAGTCATGGCGATTTCAAGGGCAGCAACCTGCTCTGGCAGGACGGGCGCTGGGTTCTGATCGACCTGGATGCCATGCAGCAACACCTGAGTGCGCACAGTTTCGCCCGGGCCTATGCCCGCGACCGCGCCCGCTTTCTGCGCAACTGGCCGGCCGATTCAAGGCTGTTCCAGTTGCTCGACGAACGTTTACCGCAGGTGCCCGGCACCTGCCCTGAATAGAGGCTTTCACCTGTGGCACTGACGATTCTTGGCCTGTCCGGCGCTCTCAGTCACGATCCTTCCGCCGCCCTGTATATCGACGGCAAGTTGATCGCGGCCGCCGAAGAAGAGCGCTTCGTGCGCGACAAGCACGCGAAGAACCGCATGCCCTACGAATCGGCCAAGTTCTGCCTGGAACAGGCCGGGATCAAGCCGAGCGACGTCGACGTGGTGGCGATTCCCTTCGCCCCCATCAGCCTGTTCGGCGAGGCGCGCTGGAAGTATGCCAAGCGCTACTGGTACGCCCCGGATCGCGCCCTGGACGCGATCCTGATGGGCAATCGCCGCTACAAGCGCTACCGCAACAAGATCGTCTGGTGCCTGGAACAACTCGGCTTCGACCCGAAGAAGATCAAGATCGAGCCGGTCGAGCACCACTTGGCCCACGCGTCCAGCGCCTACCACTGCTCCGGCTTCAAGGAGAAGACCGCGATCCTCGGCATCGATGGCAAGGGCGAGTACGCCACCACCTTCTTCGGCTACGGCGAGAACGGCAAGATCCACAAGATCAAGGAATTCTTCGATCCGGATTCCCTTGGCGGTCTGTACGGCGCGATCACCGAATTCCTTGGTTTCGAGATGCTCGACGGCGAATTCAAGGTCATGGGCATGGCGCCCTACGGCGACGCCAGCAAGTACGATTTCTCCCGCCTGGCCAAGTTCGAGAACGGCGAACTGATCATCAACACCGAGTACGCCAACGTCATCGGCTTGCGCCGCTATAAAGAGAAGGGCAAGGGTTTCTACTTCTCGCCCAAGCTGATCGAGTGGCTGGGGCCCAAGCGGGTCGGCGATATCGCCGACGACCCCTATATCCACTATGCCGCCAGCATGCAGGCGCTGTTCGAGAAGCTGGCGCTGCAGATGATGGATTACTACCTCGGCGACATCCTCAAGGAAACCGGCAAGATCGCCTTCGCCGGCGGCTGCGCGCTGAACGTCAAGCTGAACCAGAAGATCATCGCCCGCGACGAGGTCAAGGAACTGTTCGTCCAGCCGGCTTCCGGCGACGCCGGCACCGCGGTCGGCGCGGCCGCCTTTGTGTCGCATGCCCGCGGCGTGCCGGTGGAGAAGATGGAGCACGTTTACCTCGGCCCGTCCTTCTCCAACGAAGACGTGATCGCCGCCTGCGCCAAGCACCCGAGCAAGCCGGTATACAAACAGATCGACAATATGCCGCAGCGCATCGCCGAGATCATGGTCGCGGGCAACCCGGTGGCCTGGTTCCAGGGGCGCATGGAGTTCGGCCCGCGTGCCCTCGGCGGCCGCTCGATCGTCGGTTGCCCGAGCATCCCCGGGGTGGCCAACCGGATCAACGAACAGATCAAATTCCGCGAGCGCTGGCGGCCCTTCTGCCCGTCGATGCTCGACACCGTCGGTCCGCAGATGCTCAAGGTCGATCATCCATCGCCGTTCATGACCTTCACCTTCGAAGTCAACGAGGAATGGAAGACCCGCGTCAGCGAAGTGGTCCACGAAGACGGCACCTCGCGCGCCCAGGTGCTCAAGCGCGAATACAACCCGCGCTACTACGACATGATGCTCGAACTGGAAAAACTCACCGGCAACGGCGTGTCGCTGAACACCTCACTGAACCGCCGCGGCGAACCGATGATCTGCTCGCCCACCGACGCGCTGAACATGTTCTACGGCTCCGATCTGCAGTACCTGATCATGGAAGATATTCTGGTGGTGAAGGACGGCATGGACTGGCATGAGCAGGCCTGAGCCGCGCGTCCTGCAACTCTGTCACGGCTATGACGGGCCTTTCCTCGACTGCGCCCGGCAATATGCTGTGCTGTTCGCCGGCACTGAATACAAGGTGACGACGGTCTACCTGACCGGCGCGCCCAGTGCCGAGGTGGAGGCTGGCTCGGCCTCCGACGAAGTGATCTTTCTCGACTACTCGAGCCGCGAGGTTCGCGGCCTCAAGCTGAAAGCGATCCGCGATATCAGGCGAATCGTCGCGGGCCGCGATTTCAAATTCTGCATCGCCCACCGTTTCAAACCGATCTACATCAGTTTGCTCGCCTGCAAGCTGCCGGTGATCGGCGTGCACCATGCCTTTGGCGTATACAGCCGCTTCTCGCGTCGCCTGTTTATCAACCGCTTCAGGCCGCGCCTGTTGCTGCTCGGTGTATCCAACGCCGTGCGCGACGAGATGCGCGGCCACCTGCCTGACTGGGCGCCCGAACGCATCGAAACCCTGTACAACCGCATCGATGTCGAGGCGGTACAGGCCGAACAGGTTAGTCGCGAGACAGCCCGTGAAACCCTCGAACTGCCGCAGGACGCCTGGGTCGTCGGCAATGTCGGTCGCCTGCACCCGGACAAGGACCAGGCCACCCTGATCCGCGGTTTCGCCCGCGCCTTGCCGCAGTTGCCGGCCGGCAGCCTACTGGCGATCATGGGCAGCGGCCGCCTGGAGGCTGAATTGAAGGCGCTGGCCGCTGAGCTGGGCGTGGCCGCGTCGGTGCGTTTTCTCGGCCAGGTGCCAAATGCTCGGCGTTATTTCAAGGCTTTCGATGCCTTCGTCCTGAGTTCCGACCACGAGCCCTTCGGCATGGTGTTGCTGGAGGCCATGGCCGCGGGCGTGCCGCTGGTCTGCAGCGATTGTGGCGGTGGGCGGGAAGTGGTGGAGGGGGTCGGGCAGTTGTTTCCGTGGGGCGATGCCGCGGCGCTTGCTGGCGAGTTGCAGGCGCTTGCCAAGGCCGAAGCACAGGTGCAGCCAGCGTTGCTGCGATTGCGTGAATCCTTCGCCGATGAAGCCGTCAGATCCCGTTTCTGGGACTTATGCCGAGGACTTTAGCTGTGCGTAACCCACCGAGCATCATCTTGCTGATCCCTTATTTCGGTCAGTGGCCGTTCTGGATGCCTTTTTTCATCGAAAGCTGTCGGTGCAACCCGGATATCGACTGGCTGTTGATCGGTGATTGCGCGGAGCTTGATGATCTGCCGGATAATGTCCGGCAGCAGCGTATCGGCTTTGAGGACTACTGCCGTTTTGTCTCTTCGCGACTGGGGTTTCTGTTCGCCCCGGCAAACCCCTACAAGCTCTGCGACCTCAAGCCTGCCCTGGGATTCATCCATGAGGCCGAGATTAAGGGGTATGACTACTGGGGGTTCAGTGATCTCGACCTGATCTATGGCGACTTACGGGCCTATTTCACCGCGGAGAAACTACATCGCTTGAAGTTCTTTTCCACTCACGAACGCCGCGTATCGGGCCATCTGTGTTTGCTGCGCAACGAAAAACCATTGCGTGAGCTGTTCTGGAAAATTCGTGACTTCCAACAGCGGCTTGAGGATCAGAGAAATCATGCGCTGGACGAGGGCGGCTTTACCCGGCTGTTCCTGTGGCGCAAAAACTTCCCCAGGCCGTTGTTCAAACTGGTCGGGTTGCTCAATCCCTGGCGGCGGGTTGCCGAGTTCAGGGAAGCGTTCAGCACACCTAACTCGTCGCGATGCTGGACAGACGGTACGCGAGAGTTTCCTTCGTTTTGGGTGTGGCATAAGGGCGTTCTGCATAACGCCAAGGATGGGCAGATGACCTTCCCCTACCTGCATTTTCTGGGCTGGAAAAACAACGAATGGAAGGCTCTCCCCCGTCAGCCAGATGAAGGGTTGAAGGCGTTGGCGGCCTCACAGTGCTGGCGGGTCGATGCCCAGGGTTTCCATGCATTCGGTACCAACCACAGTGAAAGTTGAAACACCCTGGCAGGTGAAGGCCCGGCAGCTGGATCGCTACCGCTGGCTGCTGCTGCGCGAACGGCACGGTCGCCTCGGCAGCACTCTGCGCTTTGTCCGCGAGGCGCTTGTCGACCTCTGTTTCGGCCTGGGCGCCCGCCTGCGCCTGGCAATGCACATCGACGCGCAATCCTGTGACTTCCTGCTGCTGCAGTCTGCGCCCAAGGTGATCAAACTGCGGCGCAAGAAGCTGCTGATCGAGGCGCTTGCCCAGCGCGGTCACAGCCTGGTGGAAACTGCACTGCAGGAGGTCGGGATCATCCTCCGCCAGCGTCTGCTGGCCCGCCCCCCCGCGGCCGTTCCGCTGCGCTATTTCGGCTATGCCGCTCATGCCGAGTGGCTGGTGTCGCGATATCGACCAAAGGTGCTGCTCAACGATCGCAATGGCAGCCTGTATTCGCCTTTCCTGCGCTTGGCCCTCAATTCACGCGGCAGCCTGCTGGTACACCTCGCCCATGCGACCACATTGGAGGCATCGAGGCGGCTGGGGATGAATGACTATGACTACTATTTCCTGTTCGGCCAGAGCTCACTGCAGGCGCTGCAGGCGCGATCGCTTCGTTTCGGCGATTCCCAGGCGGTCCTCGCTGGCTCGCATATGATCGACCGATCTTATGACCAGCCTCTGGCCGAACCTGCTCAGCGGGTGATGCTGGTCCTGGGCGTCGGTCCGGACAAGGAGAAGGAAGCCGGTTACCAGCGTACCTACGCTCTACTGCGCGACTGGGCGACCGGCCACCCCGAGTACCGGGTGCTGGTTAAGGCCCACCCGCGCAGCCAGGTGCCTTTCTGGCGGCAGGCTGTCGCGGAACTTTCCAACCTTGAGGTCCTGCCCCGCGAGTGCAGTCTGGCCGAGGCGCTCGGGCGCGCTTCGCTGGTGGTCAATATCATGTCCAATGCGGTGATTGAGGCGGCGCTGGCGGGGCGCCCGGTGATCTACGCCAATGCCAGCGGGCAGGCCGATATTTTCGCCCAGGAGCAATACTTTGGAGGCTGCGTGGATTCGCCCGAGGGAATGGAGCGGCGTGGCCGGCAAATCGAGGCAGAGTATGTGCAAAATTGTGAAGCTGCGAGGCGTTTTGCCGACTATCACCTCGCTCAGGGGGTGGCCGGTCTCGAACGAACCCTGGAGCTGCTGGAGCGACTGCTGGCCGGCGAGGTGATCGAAAGTCAGTCACTGGTCGGGACTGTGGATATATAAATGCTAATGGATAACGACAAGTTGAAAGCCACTACTCCGGAGCCGATCAGGCGCATTGCCGATTGTGCCTATGTGATCAATCTGGACAGTCGGCCGGATCGCTGGGCGTGCATGCAGGACAACCTCCAGTCCGCCGGGCTGGAGGCGGAACGCTTTTGCGCGATCGGCATTGGGGATCTGGCCGATAATCCACCTCCACAGGCGCTGGGTGACTTTCTCCTGCGGGTGGACGGGCCTGGGCCGACCTTCGAGCACAAGCTGCAGGCTACCTGGGCCTGCATGCACAGCCATCTGGCGGTGATCAGTCGGGCCCGCGAGTGCGGCAAGGCTTCGGTGCTGATTCTGGAAGACGACTGCGAATTCGAGAGTTACACAAAGGTGGTTTTGCGCCGCGTTGCCGCTCAACTGGACGATCAGAAATGGGACCTGCTGTATCTGGGCGGCACCCTGAAGAAGGGCAGCCTGCGCAGGCGGGTCTCGAGCAATCTCCGTGCGGTCGATCGGGTACGCCTAGCCCATGCCTATGTGGTCAGTGCCAGCCTTTATGAGCGCATTCTTGCCGAGGCCCCGGCTTCCGGGTTGCCTCTCGACTGGTATTACTCCGAACAGTTGTTGCCCAGTGTGCGGGCCTTTATGGTCGAGCCCATGCTGGCTCGCCAGCGCCTATTGGACATGAGCGATATCGAGCAGGTCGAGCGCAAGCCCAAGCTCAAGACGCGCCAGCGTCTTCGTCGTTGGCTGGCCAAATTGCGCTATGGAGAGCTTTTCAATTGAAACGACCGCTTGATCTGACACAGGGGTGTTGGGCTGTACTCGATGCACGAGCCATTTTCCGTGTGTGGCTTGGTATCGGCCTATGCTGGCTGCTGCTGGGGATGCAGGTGCTTCCCACCAACAAGCTCTATCATCAGGGGCTGATTGCCTTTGCCTGGCTGCCGGGGCTGTTGGCGCTGTTGATAGTGCCGGAGGTTCGCCGAAATTGGGATCGGCCTCTCTTGGCGCTACTGATGTTGTTCGCCAGCTGGACTGCGCTATCGGTGTTCTGGGGGGGGGACGCAGGGCGCCTCAAGGTCATACTGTACGTATTCCTTGCAGCCAATGCCTGGGTTGCCCTGGCATCATTCGATAGCCGCTTGCTTTGGCGTCTTGTAGCACTGTCCGCTCTGCTGACTGGCCTGCTGTCATGGGCTGCCTTGATCAGCTTCTATGGCTGGCACGCGAGACCCTTGGGCGATCGGGTTGTGGCGCTTGGGCACCTGGATCATACGATACTGGCTTCCCAGGTCATTGGCGCCTTGGGCCTGCTACTGCTGTTTCTGCGCGAGTATCTTCCAGCCCGCATGCGCACCTGGATGTGGTTGGTTGCGTGCCTGGGGATCGTGGTTTTCCTGTTGATGTCCAAGAGCAAAGGGCCTTTGCTCGCCTTTGTGGGTGCCCTTGCTTTCGCTTGTGTGTGCAGGCCGTGCCGACGCACCCTGTTGCTGCTGTGCTGCGGGATATCGGTTGCAGCTCTGGCTGTGTGGCTCATGCCGGAGGTCTTGCTGCGTGGTGGCTTGTCCTATCGTCCACAGCTTCTCCAGGCCGGTTATCAGCAGTTCCTCAACCATCCGTGGCTGGGGTTGGGCGTTGGCGCAGACTACCGGCTGCCGGTCGCCGAGCTGAAAACATTCTTTGAGCATGCGCATAACCTGTATCTGCACATCGCCATACGGTTCGGCGCTATAGGGCTCGCACTCTGGTTGAGCCTGCAACTAGCAGTGTTTCTGAGGGTTCTGGCGTGGCGCGACTCCGCCAATGGCCTTGCCTTGTGCGTCCTGTATGGATTCAGCGCCATTGCGCTGTTCACCGATGGAATTGGCCCCTGGGTTAAGCCCAGGGAAGAATGGTTTGTCGTCTGGTTACCTCTTTTCATTTGTCTGGCGATGACGGCTGGATTGGCTGGGAGTGCGCGGAAGCCAGTGGGGACGTATCTTGAAGAAGACTCTCTGTGAAGGTGGTTTATCCGATCGGTAGCGTTAATGTCGGGAATGAGCTCAATGCCTGGATGTGGAGTCAGCTACTTAGCGGTCTTCCATGGGAGGATTTAGCCTTGCTGGGCGTCGGTACCAAGATATGACGCGGATTCTGGTTCTCGGTGCCGGAGCCGGATAAGTGGTTCTACTGGAGCGAGGCGTCGACTTGCCGCTGGAGATTGCCACGCTTCAGGGCTTCTATGATCCCTCGCATTATCTGTCCGACAAGTCCGCGCTGAAGCATCTGGGGCTGGATTGAAGGCCGGATTGGCCAGAGGTGGCTTGGGAAAAGGTAAGTGGAGCACTGTTACCCCTCCTGGTTGGCCGGTGAAGTCAGCCCTTGGGCGCCTGGCTCGAGATCTGAGCCATCGGGCCGTTCAGGAAGGGCAATTATCCAGTGGGTTAGTCCTGGAGGCTCGCGTTTCACAGCTATACGAGTGGCTTGATGACATGCGGCGTGACCATGGCCTGGGGCCAGTTGCACCCCTGAAGGGGGATCAGGGTTGCCTATTCAGTCCAACAGGAGTCGTTCAATGATCGCGCGGAAAATCCACTACTGCTGGTTCGGCGGGCGGCCGCTGCCCCTGCAAGCCAGGCGTTGTCTGGCTTCATGGGCCTACCACTTGCCTGACTATGAAATAGTGCGTTGGGATGAGTCCAACTTCGATCCTGCGCACCACCCCTTTACGTCAGCGGCCTATGCGGCCGGGCTTTACGCATTCGTCTCCGACTACGCCCGTATGTCCATATTGCAGGCGCATGGCGGTATTTATTTGGATGTCGACGTCGAGGTGTGTGGACGCTTCGATGCGCTGCTCGATCTTGACCTGTTTATAGGGCTGGAGGACAGGCAGCGTTTTGCAACTTCGATTATTGGGGTTACGGCTGAGCATTGGTTGCCATCGCTGATGCTTGAGTACTATGAACGCACTCCTTTCAATGAGGCGGGTTTGTCGGAGCTGGTAAATGTTAACGAGGTAAGTCGCCTGCTGCTCGCACAGGGCTTTTCCGGTTCAGGTGAAGATGAGCGGCGCGGTACCGAACAGGTATTGGCCATCGGCCGGTTGTCAGATGCTCGTGGCCAGGCTCCAGGCACGATTCGACCGTTGGCCAGGCATCTGTATGCCGGGAGCTGGCGCAAGCGCAGGGGCAAGAGTCCGCTCAGTAATGCCTGGCACGCATTGCGCAAGCTGCCGGAGCGTCTAGCCGCAATAGCTGGGCTGTATGCCTACAGGCTGGGAGCCGTTTGGCGAAAGCTGACTCAATGGCAGGGCTGATTTTTACCTCCCTACGCATGCAAGACGCTACGTATTTCGCGCAAGCTGGAAATCAGCCGGGCAGGCATGTCACATGGTCGGCGGATAAAACTGTGTGGTGCAAGGGCGCAGTAACGCCGTGGCTATCAGTGCTGTTCTTCGTAGAGTTTCAAAAGCTCTCGCAGGGGAAAGCCCTCCAGCTTTTTGCGGCCCAGATAGTTTTCGAGATGCTTGAAATTTCGCTGAATCTGCCATGCATTCAAAGGCAGTAGGTTGCGTTTCATGTCCAGGAAGTCGATTAGCCCGAAGCGCTCATCGGGTAGCAGAAGGATGTTACCGAGGTGCAGGGAGCGAAAGTAGACCCTTTTGCCATGCAGATGCTTGATGAACTCTGCCAGGCGCGGCAGTAGTTCGTTGAAGCGCTGTGGGCAATCGCTATAGACCTGCTCCAGTGCGATACCCGGCAAGGGGCTGTATATGCATCCGCTCAGGCCGCGGCCGGGATCCAGCCAGAACGTTTCCTCGATTGAGGGGCTGGCAATACCCAGTTGCTTTAGCAGATGCGCATTGCGCTCGAATCGCTTGGCGGCCGGTTGCAAGCGCGCCAGCCATGGATACTGACGGGTATGGAATATCTTCAGAAACAGCCCGTTGTCCAGCGCGACCACCTTGGGGCCGCGTGCATCCTTTTCCAGTACCTTGCCGCTGGTCAGCCAACTTTCCAGTTCCTGCGCTGTTACAATCCGCATCTTGTCTCTCTAGCCAGTCGTACGAGGCTCGCCTAATGGCCAACTCCGCACAGCAATCCAGTTTGAAGGTCTACCTGCGATTGCTGAAGTATGTCGTCCCCTATTGGGGCGCTTTCGCCGTTAGCATCATCGGTTTTCTGCTGTTTGCCTCAAGTCAGCCGATGCTGGCGCATATGCTCAAGCTGTTCCTGGACGGTTTGCAGAACCCTGAGCACGCTACCTTGCTCGGGGTGCCGATGATCTACGGCGTGCCGTTGCTGATTGTACTCATTGCTCTCTATCAGGGCATAGGCTCATTTCTGGGCAACTATTACCTGGCCAAGGTGGCGCGTGGAGTGGTGCACGATCTGCGCTGCAGCTTGTTCGACAATCTACTGACCCTGCCCAATCGCTATTTCGACAGTCACAACTCCGGTCATCTGATCTCGCGCATCACCTATAACGTGACCATGGTCACCGGCGCCGCGACCGATGCGATCAAGGTGGTGATTCGCGAGGGACTGACGGTCGTATTTCTGTTCGGTTATCTGCTCTACATCAATTGGAAATTGACCCTGGTGCTGCTCAGCATACTGCCGGTGATTGGTCTGATGGTGGGGTCGGCAAGCAAGAAATTTCGCAAGCAAAGCAAGAAGATCCAGGAGGCGATGGGTGATGTCACCCATGTCGCCTCCGAAACCATTCAGGGCTATCGGGTGGTGCGCAGTTTTGGCGGTGAAACCTACGAGCAGCAGCGTTTTCATCGCTCCAGCGCCGACAATATGAACAAGTCACTGAAGATGACGCGGACCCAGGCGGTCTATACGCCGATGCTGCAGTTGGTGATTTTCAGCGCCATGGCGGTGCTGATGTATCTGGTGCTTTACATGCGCGGCGATGCGTCGGTCGGCGAGTTGGTGGCCTATATCACCGCTGCCGGTCTGCTGCCCAAGCCGATCCGCCAGCTCTCCGAGGTCAGTGCGACTATTCAGAAAGGCCTGGCTGCCGCCGACAGCATCTTCGAGCAGCTCGATGAAGCCCCCGAGGTCGACCGCGGCACGGTCGAGCTCGAGCGGGTCAGTGGTCGTCTGGAGGTGCGCAATCTGAGCTTCCAGTACCCTGGTGCCGAGAAGCCGGTGCTCAACGATATCTGCTTCAGCGCCGAACCCGGGCAGATGATCGCCCTGGTCGGGCGCTCCGGCAGCGGCAAGTCGACCCTGGCCAGCCTGATTCCGCGTTTCTATCACCATGAGACCGGGCAGATTCTGCTCGATGGGGTGGATGTCGAAAGCTACACCTTGCGTAACCTGCGCCGCCATATCGCCCTGGTGACTCAGCAGGTCACCCTGTTCAACGACAGCGTGGCCAATAACATCGCTTACGGCGACCTGGCCGATGCGCCGCGTGAGGCTATCGAACAGGCGGTCGAGGCGGCCTACGCCAAGGAATTCATCGACAAGCTGCCGCAGGGGCTGGATACCGAAGTCGGCGAGAATGGCGTGCTGCTCTCCGGCGGTCAGCGTCAGCGTCTGGCGATTGCCCGGGCGCTGCTCAAGGACGCACCGATTCTGGTGCTGGATGAGGCGACGTCGGCCCTCGATACCGAATCCGAGCGGCATATTCAGGCCGCCCTGGATCGGGTCATGAAGGGGCGGACCACGCTGGTCATCGCCCATCGCCTGTCGACCATCGAGAAAGCCGACCTGATTCTGGTCATGGACCAGGGGCGGATCGTCGAGCGTGGCACCCATGCCAGTCTGCTCGAACAGAACGGTTTCTATGCGCGCCTGCATGCGCTGGGACTGGATGAAAGCGCGCCATTGGATATCGCCTGATAAACTACGCGCCCGCCACTTGAGGCCACCGGAGTTCACATGAAGTTGTCCATGCCCCGTTTCGACCAAGCCCCTGTCCTGGTGGTGGGCGATGTCATGCTCGACCGCTACTGGCATGGCGGCACCTCGCGGATTTCGCCGGAGGCGCCGGTGCCGGTGGTCAAGGTCGAGCAGATCGAAGACCGCCCGGGCGGTGCGGCCAACGTGGCGCTGAACATTGCCGCGCTGGGTGCACCGGCGCTGCTGGTTGGCGTGACCGGCGACGACGAGGCGGCCGCCAGCCTGAGCGACAGCCTGCAGGCGGTGGGGGTCAAGACCCATTTCCAGCGGATCGTCGGCCAACCGACCATCGTCAAGCTGCGAGTCATGAGCCGACATCAGCAACTGCTGCGCATGGACTTCGAGCAGCCCTTCAATACCGATGCCGCGGCCTTGGCGGTCGAGGTCGAGGCGTTGCTCGCCGGGGTCAAGGTGCTGGTGCTGTCGGACTACGGCAAGGGCGCGCTGCAGAATCATCAGGTGCTGATCCAGGCGGCGCTGGCCAAGGGCATTGCGGTGCTGGCCGATCCCAAGGGCAAGGATTTCTCGATCTACCGCGGCGTCAGCCTGATCACGCCGAACCTCAACGAGTTCGAGACCATCGTCGGCCATTGCGTCGACGAGGCCGAACTGGTGGCCAAGGGCGCACGCATGATGCGCGAGCTGGAGTTGGGCGCGCTGCTGATTACCCGCGGCGAGCACGGCATGACCCTGCTGCGCCCCGATCATCCGGCGCTGCACCTGCCGGCCCGCGCCCGTGAAGTGTTCGACGTCACCGGTGCCGGCGATACGGTGATCTCGACCCTGGCGGCCTCCCTGGCCGCCGGCGAGGAATTGCCCCAGGCCGTGGCCTTGGCCAACCTGGCCGCCGGTATCGTGGTCGGCAAGCTGGGTACCGCCGCCATCAGTGCACCGGAACTGCGTCGGGCGATCCAGCGCGAAGCAGGTTCCGAACGTGGGGTGCTGAGCCCGGATCAGCTGTTGCTGGCCATCGAGGACGCCCGCGCCCATGGCGAGAAGATCGTCTTCACCAACGGCTGTTTCGACATCCTCCACGCCGGCCATGTGGCCTACCTGGAGCAGGCCCGGGCCCAGGGGGATCGCCTGGTGCTGGCGGTCAACGACGACGCCTCGGTCAGTCGCCTGAAAGGCCCGGGTCGACCGATCAATTCGGTGGATCGGCGCATGGCCGTGCTCGCCGGCCTCGGCGCGGTGGATTGGGTGGTGAGCTTCAGCGAAGACACCCCGGAGAACCTGCTGCGCGAGGTCAAGCCGGACGTGCTGGTCAAGGGTGGCGACTACGGCATCGATCAGGTGGTCGGCGCCGACATCGTCAGCGCCTACGGTGGTGAGGTGCGGGTGCTGGGGCTGGTGGCAAACAGTTCGACCACCGCCATCGTCGAGAAAATCCGCAGCAACTGATCCGGCCGAGCGACCAGCGGCGTTGGCCTCGAGCCGTGATGACGCTCTGCTCATGTGCGCCTGATCCGGTTAGCCGCCTTGCAGGGCAGGCGGCCGCTGAGGCCGGGAGAGCGGTTTGCGCTGCGCTGGGCGCGCTACCAGGTATCGACAGGGTGCTTCTTGCCGTCGCGCGGCGCAGGCCCGGGCGTGGCATTCAGCCCGCGCAGCAGCCAGGCGCGGGTTTCCAGGGGATCGATCACCGCATCGATCTCGAGAAAGCTGGCCATGTTGATGCCCTTGCCGCTCTGGTAGGCCTTGGCCACCAGTTTGTCGAACAGCTGCTGGCGGGCGCCGGGCTCCTCGACGGCCGCCAGTTCCTTGGCGAAGCCCAGGCGCACCGCGCCCTCCAGGCCCATGGCGCCGAACTCTCCGCTGGGCCAGGCAATGGTGAACAGCGGCGAGTGGAAGCTGCCGGCGGCCATGGCCTGGGCGCCGAGGCCGTAGCCCTTGCGCAAGACCACGGTGAAGAAGGGCACCGTCAGGCTGGCGGCGGCGACGAACATGCGTGACACATGGCGCACCGTGGCCTGTTTCTCCGCCTCGGGGCCAACCATGAAGCCGGGGGTGTCGCACAGCGACAGCATGGGGATGTCGAAGGCATCGCACAGCTGCATGAAGCGCGCGGCCTTGTCGCCCGCCACGGCATCGATGGCGCCGCCCAGGTGCGCGGGGTTGTTGGCGAGCAGGCCGAAGGGCCGGCCTTCGATGCGCACCAGGGCGGTGATCAGGCCGGGGGCGAACTGCCGACGCAGCTCCAGCACCGAGCCGCTGTCGGCCAGGGTGGCGATCACCTGGCGGATGTCGTAGACGCGCAGGCGGTTTTCCGGGATCAAGTGGCGCAGCTCGCGCTGGTCGGCGCACTGCCAGTCGGCCAGCGGTCCCTGGAAGTAGCTCAGGTACTGCTTGGCCACCCGCACCGCCTCGGTCTCGTCGGCCACTTGCACGTCGATGACCCCATTAGGCCCCTGCACGCTGACCGGGCCGACTTCTTCCGGCTTGAAACTGCCCAGGCCGCCGCCTTCGATCATCGCCGGGCCGGCCATGCCGATGGTCGCGTTCTCCGTGGCGATAATCACATCGCAGCAGCCGAGCAGCGCCCCATTGCCGGCAAAGCAGCGGCCGGAGACCACCCCGACCAGCGGCACCAGCCCGGACAATTTGGCCATGCCGACAAAGGTGTGGCAGTCGAGCCCGGCGACGCCGACGAAATCGCTGTCGCCGGGTCGGCCGCCACCGCCCTCGGCGAACAGCACCAGGGGCAGGCGCCACTGTTCGGCTAGGCCGAGCATGCGGTCGGTCTTCTTGTGGTTCATCACCCCCTGGGTGCCGGCGAACACCGTGTAGTCGTAGGCGATGGTCATGCAGCGCGCGGCCTGGCTGCCGAACAAGTCGGCGTTGACCGTGCCGATGCCGGCCACCAGGCCGTCGGCCGGGCTCTGTTCGATCAGCTCCTCCAGCGAACGACGGCGGCGCTGGGCGGCCAGGGCCAGGGCGCCGTATTCACTGAAGCTGCCGTCATCGAGCAGCTCGGCGAGGTTCTCGCGCACCGTCCGTTGGCCGGTCTTGCGCCGCTTGGCCACGGCCTGCGGGCGGCGTTCGTCGCGGGTAATGGCGTGGCGTTCGAGCACTTCGGCCAAGTCCGCGCGAATGTGTTCGAGATCCAGGCTTTGCTCGCTCCGGGCCTGATCGCCGTCGACCTCGGCCGGTTCGATAAACAGCAGCGGCTGGCCTTCGCCGACCACGCTGCCGGGCTGCACGGCGAGGGCGCGGACGATTCCGCTGTGACTGGCCCTGACCACGAACTCCATCTTCATCGCCTCCAGCACGGCGATGCTCTGGCCGACCGCCACGGCATCGCCTGCGGCCACCTCCAGGCACACCAGCACGCCGCTGCTCGGCGCGTGCAAGGGCAGGCAGCCGGGCGGCGCATCGAGCGCCTGCTGCGCCGCACCGGCAGCCGCCGGGCTGCCGGCAAAGAACAGGTGGGGATGGGCCTGCTGCTGGGGCGCCAGCAATTGCTCCAGCCGGCTTTCGACGAAGCGCGTGCTGACCCGATTGGCGGCGACTTCAGGTAGACGCAGCAGGTTCTGCAGCAGGTGCAGGTTGCTCGCCACACCCTCCAGGCGGAACTCGCAGAGTGCGCGGTAGGCGCGGCGCAGGGCGCTCGGGTAGTCCGGCGCGTGGGCGATCAGTTTGGCCAGCAGAGAGTCATAAGCGGGGCTGACCGGGTAGCCGGCGTAGCCGTAGCCGTCAACGCGCAGGCCGGGGCCGCTGGGCGGCTCGTAGGCCGTCAGGGTGCCGCTGGCCGGACGGGTACCGCCGTCGGCGTTCATGCTTTCCAGGTTGATCCGCAGTTGCACGGCGCAGCCATGGATCGGCGACGGCGGCAGCAGATGCAGTTGCTCCAGGCTGTGCCCGGCAGCCAGCCTGAGCTGGGTCTGCAGCAGGTCGATGCCGGTGACCTGCTCGGTGACCGTGTGCTCGACCTGGATGCGCGGGTTGGCCTCCATAAAGTAGAAGCGCTCGGGCTGCTGGTTATCCAGCAGGAACTCGAAGGTGCCCAGGCCCTGATAACGCGCCGCGCCGGCCAGCTTGAGCGCCGCGGCGATCATCCGCGCGCGGGTGGCGGCCGGCAGATCCGGACTGGGGGCGATCTCCACCAGCTTCTGCTGGCGCCGCTGCAGGCTGCAATCGCGTTCCCACAGGTGGCTGACCGCGCCCGTATGGTCGCCCAGCACCTGGATCTCGATATGCCGGGCATCGCCCACCAACTGCTCGATATAGAGCGAGTCACTGCCGAAGGCCGCCCGGGCTTCCGACTGACAGCGGGCGAAGGCCTGGTCCAGCTCGGCGGCCGCAAACACCGGGCGCATGCCGCGACCGCCGCCGCCGGCCAGGGCCTTGAGCATCACCGCGCCGCCGTCGCCCAGGCTGCGCAGAAAATCATGGGCCTCGGCCAGGCTGACCGCGTGATTGAGCCCGCGCACCAAGGGCACGTCGCAGCGTTCGGCCAGCGCGCGCGCGGCGGCCTTGTCGCCGAACAGTTCCAGCACCTCGGCGCTGGGGCCGATAAAGCACAGGCCGGCGGCCTGACAGCGGCGGGCGAACTCGGCGTTCTCGGCGAGAAAACCGTAACCGGGATGGATCGCCGCGCAACCCTGTTCCCGGGCGATGGCGATCAGCTGGTCCATGGCCAGATAGGCCGCCACCCCGCGCCCCGCGAGGGCGACCGCGCTGTCGGCCTTGCGCACATGCAGGGAGGCGGCGTCGTCCTCGGCGTACACCGCCACCGAGCGAATGCCCAGCTCTGCGGCGGCGCGGGCGATACGGATGGCGATCTCGCCGCGGTTGGCGATCAGCAGGGCGGCAAAGGGCATGGCGGCTCCGTAGGGTGCGCCGTGCGCACCGGTTGGATTGATTGGGGGACTAGAGCAGAGCTTCCAGTTCGTTCTTCTTCACCTTGCCGGTGGCGGTCAGCGGCAGGCTGTCGAGCAGGCGGATCTGTGGCACCTTGTAGACCGCCATGGCCTCGCGGCACCAGGCCTGCAGACTGTCCGCGCTGGCGCCGCTGCCGGGTTTGAGCACCACGAAGGCCACCGGGCGCTGGCCGCTGTGTTCGTCGCTACAGCCGAGCACGGCGCTGGCGAGGATCGCCGGGTGCTGGCCGAGCAGGGCCTCCAGTTCGCTGGGGAATACGCTCATGCCGTTGACCTTGAGCATCTCCTTGCGCCGGCCGAGGTAGCGGATAAAGCCCTGTTCGCTGATCTGACCGAGGTCGCCGCTGTGCAG
The DNA here is from genome assembly GCF_033723075.1 of Pseudomonas sp. GTDB lineage: Bacteria > Pseudomonadota > Gammaproteobacteria > Pseudomonadales > Pseudomonadaceae > Aquipseudomonas. Next base: position 96,718 of record NZ_JAWVXU010000002.1, on the reverse strand, counting down.
CCAGCCGTCGCGCAGCGCGGCGGCGGATTCCTCCGGGCGATTCCAGTAACCCTTGAGCAGCGACGGGCTGCGCAGGCACAGCTCGCCCTCCTGACCGAGCGGCAGCAGTTCGCCGCTGGCGAAGTCACAGACCTTGAACTGGGTGCCCGGCACCGGCAGGCCGACGAAGGTCGGCGCGCTCCTGAGGTCGAAGTCGTCGTCCTGCAGGCCGGCGGTGAAGGTGTCGCAGGTGTGGCTCTCGGTCATGCCGAAGCTGAACTCGAACAGGCTGGTGCCGGTCAGCGCGCGCCAGCGCGCACGGTAGTCGGGGGTGAGCTTCTTGATAAAGGAGATGCTGCCGGTCTGCTGCAGCGAACTGAAATCGAAGTCGCCGACCCGTGGGTGTTCCAGCACCTCGGCGGCGTTGTCCACCAGCAGGCCGCAGTGGCTGACCCGGTAGTGCTCGACCGCCGCCATGAAGGCCGGGGCGTCCCAGCGCGCCAGCAGCACCAGCTGGCAGCCGCTGAATACCGGGAACAGCAGGCCGGCGTTCTCCCCGGCGATCCAGAATTCCGGGAGGAAGTTCAGCAGCACACTGTCCGGGCGCAGTTGCAAGGCCACCGCGAGGAAGCTGGCGCAGGTGTAGAGCATGTCGCCGTGGCTATGCACGCAGCCCTTGGGCAGACCGGTGGTGCCGCCGGTGTAGTTGAGCGCGGCGATGTCGTCCAGTTGTGGGCGGTGCGTCGGCGTTGGCGCCTTGCAGGCCGTCAGCGCCGGGTAGAAGTCGATGAAGTCGTCTCCCGTGATCTTCGCCGCCAGCAGCAGCTCCGGCACCGGGATGCTCGGCTCGGCCGGGCACAGCTCGGACAGGCTGGTCGCCAGCACCTGGGCAAGCTGGCAGTCCTCGCGCACCGCGCGTACCAGCGGCAATAGTTGGTCGAAACAGAGAATGACCCGCGCGCCGCTGTCCTTGAGCTGGTAGCTCAGCTCCAGCGCCTTGCTCAGCGGGCTGACCGGCGCATAGACCGCACCGCACTTGAGGATGGCGTAGAAGGCGATATGCAGTTGCGGACAGTTGGGCATGAACAGCGCGACCCTATCCCCCGGCGCGACCCCCAGCTCCACCAGCAGCGCGGCGCAGCGATCGGGCAGGCGATCCAGTTCGGCATAGCTCAGGGACAGGCCGTAGAAGTCCAGGGCCGGCGCCTCGGGCTGCAGGCGGGCCCAGGCGCGCAGGTACTCGGATAGCGGCTGCTGGCCGTGCGGGTAAGACGGCTCGCGCGGGGTGCCAGCCGGCCAGGCGGCGGTCTGCAATGCATGCAGCTGTTGCAGGTAGAGGTCTTCGGTCATCTGTTGTGCCCCTGTCGTTTGGCTCTGCGGGCAGCTTAGGCGGTCGGGGCAGGGAGCAGAACTGATGCTTATGCATCGCCATCCATGAATGCTATGCATGGTTCGCTCCAAGCCTGGCACTGCTAGGCTCGGAGTGATTCGGATAATGCGGAAATAATCATGAATCAAGCGCATGAATGGCCAACCTTGGAGCGCCTCGACCTCAACCTGTTCCGCGTGTTCGAGGTGGTCTATCGCGAGCGTAACCTGACCCGTGCGGCGCTGCTGCTGCACCTCAGCCAGTCGGCAGTCAGCCACGCCCTGGCGCGCTTGCGCGAGCAACTGGGCGATCCGCTGTTCGTCCGCGCGGGGCGCGGGGTGGCACCGACGCCCCTGGCCGAGCAGTTGGCGCCGGGCATCCAGGATGCGCTGAGCGGCCTGCGCCACAGCGTGACCCGCGGGCGGCTGTTCGACCCGCGCTGCGACAGGCGCAACTTTACCCTGAACATGCCGGAACAGATGGAGCCTCTGGTGCTGCCGGCGCTGCTCGACCATCTGCGACACCTGGCGCCGCAGGTGGAAGTGCGCAGCGGCAGCCTGCACTGGGCCGAGTTGCGGCGTGAGCTGGCGAGCGGTCGGGTCGATCTGGCCATCGAGATCGCCCGCCCCACCGATGCCGAACTGCGCCAGCAGCTATTGCTGCAGGAGCCGCTGTGCGTGGTTGCCGGCCCGGCCTTCGCGGGCGAGCTGAGCGCCGAGCGCTACTTGGCCGCCGAGCATGTGGCGGTCACCTCGCGGCGCCGCGGGATCTGCGTGGAAGATCTGGCCCTCGGTCATCTCGGCCTGGTTCGCCAGGTGCGCCAGCGCTGCCAGCATTACCTGACTGCGGCGCTGCTGCTGGCACACAACGACTGGCTGCTGACCATGCCGCGGCGCTATGCCGAGCTGATCAATGCCGGGCTGGACAACCGCCTGCTGGCGATGCCCCTGGAACTGCCGCCGGTGACGCTCAATCTGTACTGGTCGCAGCAGGCCGAGAATGAGCCGGGCAGTCAATGGCTGCGCGGGCAGTTGCTGGAGCTGGCGCGGCAGCGGTTTTGATCGGGTGACCGCTGTGTCGGAGCGGGGAGGGCGCCTAGTTGCCATGCCCGCGATGCTTTTTGCAGGCATGCCCTATCGCGGCCATGGGCCGTTCCTACGTCACGCCCGAAAACCGTAGCCCAAGGCAATCCGGGAGCGGTTGCTCGACACTGGAGTTCCCCCGGATTTCATCCGGGCTACAAGAGCGTTTGACCCGACGGTCTGCTAGTGCTGGCGTTCGACGATATAGCGGGCCAGCTCGCGCAGCGGTTCGGCGGCGTGGTCGAAGGGGCGCAGGGCGTGCAGCGCCTGATCGCGCAGCTCCAGGGCGTAGGCCTTGGCGGCGTCGAGGCCGAGCAGCGCCGGGTAGGTCGGCTTGTCGTGAGCCTGATCCTTGCCTTGGGTCTTGCCCAGGGTGGCGGTGTCGCTTTCCACGTCGAGGATGTCGTCCTGCACCTGGAACGCCAGGCCGATGGCCCGGGCATAGCGGTGCAGGGCTTGCAGCGTACGGTCGTCGGCGCGGGCGCTGGCCAGGGCGCCGAGGCGCACGCTGGCTTCGATCAGGGCGCCGGTCTTGTGCCGGTGCATGATTTCAAGGGCTGCCTGATCGAGCTTGTGGCCGACCGATCCGAGGTCGATGGCCTGGCCGCCGACCATCCCGGCGGGGCCGGCGGCGCGGGCCAGGCTGGCAATCATCGCCAGGCGCAGCTCGGCGCCATGCGGGTTGCAGTGAGCATCGGCGAGCACTTCGAAGGCCAGGCTCTGCAGACCATCACCGGCGAGGATAGCCAAGGCTTCGTCGAAAGCCTTGTGGGTGGTGGGCTGACCACGGCGCAGGTCGTCGTCGTCCATCGCCGGCAAATCGTCGTGCACCAGCGAGTAGGCGTGGATCAGCTCGACCGCGCAGGCCGCGCCATCGGCCTGTTCCGGCTCGCCACCGAGGGCTTCGCAGGCGGCGTAAACCAGCAACGGGCGCACCCGCTTGCCACCGTTGATCACGCTGTAACGCATGGCTTGGTAGAGCCGCTGCAATTCGTCAGGGGGCGCCTCGAACAGGCTTTCCAGCGCCGCATCGACACGCCGCTGGCAGTGCGCCTGGTAGGTCGCGATCATGCTTGTCGATCCGCGTCGAAGGGGGCTTCCTCCAGCTCGCCGTCGCGCTCCATGAGGATTTGCACTTTCTGCTCGGCCTGAGCCAGGGCTGCCTGGCAGTCGCGGGTCAGGCGGACGCCCTGCTCGAAGGCGGTCAGCGAGTCCTCCAGCGACAGCTCGCCGTTTTCCAGGCGCTCGACCAGGTTCTGCAAGTCGGTGAGGGAGTGCTCGAAGTCGAGCGCGGCTTTTTTACGGGCCATGGCGGGCATTCTCTGGCGGGGGTTCGGGCAGGCGTTGTAACCGGCGCGACACTAGCAGAGCCGCGCCGTGCGGGCAAATCGACGGAAGTCGCACAGGGGCAGGCTGACTGCGAGAAAATCCCGCCCTGCCCTCATCCGGCGAAATAGGTCACCCAGAAATAATAGAGGGTCATGCTGGCGCCCACCAGGATGACCAACGCGCGCAGCAGCGCCGGCGGCAAGCGCTGGCCCAGGGCGCCGCCGGCATAGCCGCCGATTGTCGCGCCGACCAGCAGGACTGCCAGCTCGTACCAGCTGACCCGCCCGGCGACGATAAAGGTGATGCTGGCGACGCTGTAGATCACCGCCGAGATCAGATTCTTCAGGGCATTGGCGCGGCCCAGCGGGTGGCCTTCGATGGAAAATGCCGCCAGCTGCAGGATGCCCATGCCGGCACCGAAGTAGCCGCCGTAGATCGACACGCTGATATGCGCGGCGAGCGACAGTTTGCCGTGCGGCGGTTGCGCGGCTTCGGCGCGGCGCGCTGCCAGCCAGCGACTGAGCCAGGGGCTGGCGGTGAACAGTACGGTGGCCGCGAGCAGCAGCCAGGGGATCAGATTGGCGAACACATCATCGCCGCCGGCCAGCAGCAGCAGGCCGCCGAGCAAACCACCGCATAAACCGGCCAACAGCAGCGGCAGCAGATAGCGGCCGAGCGGGCGCAACGAGGCCCGCGCCGCCCAGGCCCCGGCCAGGCTGGCCGGCCACAGTGCCACGGCATTGGTGGCGTTGGCCGTCACCGGCGGCAGACCGGCCGCGAGCAGGGCAGGGAAGGAGAAGAAGGTGCCACCACCGGCCAGGGCATTCATGCCGCCAGCGGCGAAACCGGCAAGCACCAGCAGGAGGATGTCTGAATAGGGCATGGACCGTGCTCACGGCAAAAGCGTGCAGAGTAAGGCCTGACCACCGGGCCAGCCAAGCGCGAACTGCAGGCATAAAAAAACCGGCTTGTGGCCGGTTTCAGGGGGTGGTGTCGGCTTATTTTTGGTAAGCCGCCACTGCCTTGATGATTTCGGCGCGGGCTGCGTCGGCGTTGCCCCAGCCTTCTACCTTGACCCACTTGCCTTTCTCGAGATCCTTGTAGTTCTCGAAGAAGTGCTTGATCTGCTCGAGCAGCAGGGCTGGCAGGTCGGTGTATTCCTTTACGTCCACATACAGCTGGCTGAGCTTGTCGTGGGGCACGGCGATCAGCTTGGCATCGCCGCCGGCTTCGTCGGTCATGTGCAGCACGCCAACCGGACGCGCGCGGATCACCGCGCCGGGGGCTACTGGATACGGGGTCACGACCAGCACGTCGAGGGCGTCGCCGTCGTCGGCCAGGGTGTTGGGGATGTAGCCATAGTTGGCCGGGTAGAACATCGGCGTGGCCATGAAACGATCGACGAACAGGCAATCGCTGTCCTTGTCGATTTCATACTTGATCGGCGCGTGGTTGGCCGGGATTTCGATGGCGACGTAGATGTCGTTCGGCAGGTCGAGACCGGCTGGAATCTTGCTGTAGCTCATGGAGTGACTCCCGGGGGATGGGCTAAAAAAGTGGCGCGATTATAGGCGTATTCCCCGGCCGTTGCTATGCCGGGGTGCCTAGCCATTGGTCGTGTGCTGGCTGTCTTTGGATGTAGCTCGATAGTCAGGATGCGTCGCCTGCAGGCGCTGCAGGCGCGTCAGCGGGTCCTGGCGGTAGAACAGCGCGAGCTGCGCATAGACCGCGGGGAAGGCCTCGACCAGCAGGTCCGGGGCGCTGAAGAAGTACTCGCTGGTTACCGCGAAGAATTCCGCCGGGTTTTCCGCGGCGTAGGCGTCGATGACGCTATCGGCATGCGGATCAGCGTCGAGCCGGGCATTCATGGCGTCGTAGGCGCTTTGCATGGTGCTGGCCCAGTCGCTGATGCGCATGCTGCGGTGCAAGGGCGGCAGGCCGTTGGCGTCGCCATTGAGCATGTCCAGCTTGTGTGCCAGTTCGTGAATCACCAGGTTGTAGCCGTCCCAGCCGCCACTGGCCTGGACCCCGGGCCAGGCGAGGATCACCGGGCCCTGCTGCCAGGCTTCGCCGCTGTGCGCGGCATCCCATTCGTGGACCACGCCGCTGGCGTCGCGATGGCGTTGCGGGCTGACGAAGTCGTCGGGGTACAGCACGATCTCGTGGAAGCCCTGGTACCAGTCGAGTTCGGCCAGGTGCAGCAGCGGCAGCTCGGCCTGCGCCGCCAGGGTCAGGCGGTCGATGGCGTCCAGTTCGACGCCGGGCAGAGCGCTCAGGTGCTTGTTGTGGAGGAACAGCACGGCGCGTTCGCGCAGGCGCTGCTCTTCGCTGTCGCTGAGGCCATCGAGCAGCGGCAGGCGCCGACGCACCTCGGCCCAGGTTGGCGGGGTGATTGGCTGGCGGGCAAGAATGCGCCGGCGGCGCCAGGCGCGGAACGACCACATGGGGACGGGCTCGGGATGCACGGCTGCTCACCATAAGCGGCGGCTGTGAATGCGGCAAGCTGCGGCGAATCGGCATAAAGGCTGCAACGGTCCTGGCAGAACTGTCCAGGAGGGCTACCGATGTCGATAGAACGCATGGACCATCCTGCCGTCAGCCTGCTGCTGGGCGGCGGCATCGACCTGCCAACCCAGGCGGCACGGGCGCGGGCGATGTGGCTGGCGGGTCGCCAGGGACGACCACCGCTGTTGCTGGTGGCCTTGTTGTGGGCGCGCGACTGCCCCGATGTGGTGCAGCAGCTGCAGGGTTATCTGGATGCGCTGTTTGCCGACTATCGCTGTACGCCCGCGGGCTGGAGCGAGGCGCAGGCGGCGCGGCAGGTGCTGGCGGCGCTCAATCAGCAGCTGTTCCGCAGCCTGCGGACGGGGCGCAGTGTGCCGCGTCTGGATGCCGGGTTGCTGTTGCTGCAGGGTGACAATGCGCAGTTCCTGCAGGCCGGTGCGGTGGGGCTGCTGCGCCACAAGGGCGGCAGCCTGCAGTGTCTGCCGGGGCGTGAGGACATGCAGTTGGGCATGCAGGCCGAGCTGGCGCTGGTGCAGCACAGCCTGCCGCTGAGTGAGGGCGAGGCACTGTTGCTGGCGCCGCAGCCATTGCTCGGCGTGGCCGATCTGGACGCCTTTCGCGCCAACTGCCAGACGCTTGCCGTGGCGAGCCTGCCGGCGCTGCTGGCGCCCTTGCTCAAGGCGCCCGGCGCGGCGGCGCTGCTGCTGCCGGGAGCGGCCGCAAGCCTGGCGCCGGCTGCGCCGCGGGAGCAGTGGCCGGCGCTGGCCGAGGCCGTGACCGGCATGCAGGTGGATGGCTGGACGCTGCTCGGCGAGTGCCCGTTCGGCCCACCCGGTCGGTTGTTCCGAGCGCGCGACGAAAGCGCCCGCGAAGCCTTGCTGTGGCTCGCCGAGCAGGCCGCCGACGAGGTGTTCTGGCAGCGTGAATGGGCCTTGCGGCGCAGTCCGGTCGCCAGCTTGCCGCGGGTGTTGTCGTCGCACCGGCCACGCCAGCATGCCTTCATGCTGTTCGAGCCGCCTGCACCGGGGCTGCGCAGCCTGGTCGACTGGGCCGCGGCCCATGGGCCTGTGGATGGGGCTACCCTGCTGGCCTTGCTCGATCAGGCGATTGCGGCCGTGCGCGCCCTGCAGCGCCGGGGCATGCAGGGGCTGTGGCTGAGCCCGCGGAATATCCTGATCAGCGCGGGCGGGCGTCTGTTGCTGTTGCCGGAACATGCCGCGCTATTGCCGGGCGTGCCCCGTCAGCAGCTGCCCGCCGAGGCGATCCCGCTGGCGCCGGAGTTGCGCGGCGAGCGGCGGGTGGATGGGCGCGCCGATCAGTTCGCCCTGGCGGCCCTGGCCTATTGGTTGATCTGTGGCCAATGGCCGGAAATCGCGTGCCCGGAAGGTGGGTCGCTGAGCCGTTATGTGCCGCTGGCCAGCTTCACCACCCACTTGCCGGCCGGTTGGGACGGCGTACTGGCGCGGGCCTTGGCGCCCCAGCCGGCCGCGCGGTTCGAGGCCTTGTCGGAGTTTCGCCAGGCGTTGCAGCAGCCCCTGGCGCATCCACCGGTCCCGGTTCGGGTCAACCTGCGTGCACAGCCCTGGCGGCTGGCGTTGCTCGGCGCCTTGGTGGTTCAGCTCGTGGTTGGCTTGTGGCTTAGCCTGCAGGGGTAGGCGGACGGCCACAGTAGGCGAGAGTTTTTTCACCGCCTCTCAACCCGGCTGCCGACCCGGCAGCCGGGCTGGCTTTTTACCCGGTCAATCGCCGTTGATGGGCAGCACGTAGTTCTTGAACTGCTCGTCTTCGACGAAACCGATCGATTCATAGACCTTCTGCGCCACCTCGTTATCCCGGCTGGTGGCAACGCGCATGCGCACGGCGTTGGTTTCCTTGGCCATTTTCTTGGCGGTTTGCAGCAGGCGGTCGGCGACCAGTTGCCGGCGGGCGTCCTTGGCGACATAGATGTCGTTGAGGATCCATACGCGTTTGAGCGCAAGCGACGAATAGCTGGGGTAGAGCTGGCAGAAACCGAGCAGCTTGTCCTCATCGTCGGCCAGGGCCAGGTAGATCGTCGACTCCTTGCGGCGCAGGCGGGTTTCCAGGAACTTGCGCGAAGAGTCCGGGAAAGGCAGTTCGCCATAGAACTCACGGTACTCGACGAACAGCGGAGTCAGCAGGTCCAGGTGCTCCAGGGTGGCTTGGACTATGCGCATGGCGGGCCTCGGCATTAGTGATGGGCTGGGTTGGCAACGCAGAAGCTATGCCATGGATGACCGGATGCTGCCTAAAGCTTTTGGAAAGCGCAATCCAAGCAAGCGTTTGATTTTATTTTTCTTCGCGCGGTGCCCAGGTGCAGGCTTTCGGTGCGCTGGTGGTGTCAGCCAGGCGGCTCCGCCAGCAGGAAGTTGCTTGCCGCTGGAGGCTGAGGATCCGACTCGAGGGCGTGCAACTCGGCCTCGTCTTTCAGGTTGACCCCGGAAAGTTGGCGGTGGCAGGCCTCGCGCATCAGGTAGAGCAGGCGGTGGGCGGCCATGCCGTAGCTCAGCCCCTCCCGGCGCACATTGGAGATGCAGTTGCGGTAGGCGTCGGTGAGGCCGACCCTGGGGGCGTAGGTGAAGTACAGGCCGAGGCTGTCCGGCGAGCTCAGGCCGGGGCGCTCGCCGATCAGGATTACCACCATGCGTGCGCCGAGCAGTTCGCCGACCTCGTCGGCCACCGCCACCCGCGCCTGTTCCACCAGCACCACTGGCGACAGCGACCAGCCTTCCAGGCGCGCCAGCTCTTCCATGCGCGAGAGAAACGGCAGGCTATGCCGATGCACCGCGAGTGCCGAGAGGCCGTCGGCCACCACCACCGCCAGATCGACACCGCCGGGATGCGCCTGGGCATGGTCGCGCAGGCGTTGCACCGAGGCCGGATCCAGGCGCCGGCCCAGATCCGGGCGTTGCAGGTAGGTATGCCGATCCGCCGCGGCACTGTGCAGCAGCAGGCTGGCACGCCCGCGCTCGGCCAGGCCGGCGCCGAGACCCTGGTGGTCGAAGGCCAGGTGCACGGCATCGCGGGCCTGGGCGTGGGCGTACTGGAAATCCAGCAAGGCCTCGGTCGGCAGGCTGGTACCGCTGCGGCCCAGGCCGATGCGCGCCGGGGTCAGCCGGCGCAGCGCCTGCCAGGGTTTGGCGTTGGCATCGGCGTCTAATGCTGGAGGATTGTTGTCCTGCTCGATCATGCACATCTCAGTTGTCCTCGCCCAATCCTCATTAACCCAATTGCGCCAAGGCCTGGCGAAATGCCGGCGGCAGCTCTTTGCCGAAACGCACACGGCCGTCGGCCTGGCTGAATATGCCCATGCGTTGCAGCCAGGCTTCGAACTCGGGCGCGGGTTTTAGCCCCAGGGTTTGTCGCGCATAGAGCGCGTCGTGAAACGAGGTGCTCTGGTAGTTGAGCATCACGTCGTCGGATCCGGGGATGCCCATGATGAAATTGATGCCGGCCACGCCCAGCAGCGTGAGCAGGGTGTCCATGTCGTCCTGGTCGGCCTCGGCATGGTTGGTGTAACAGATGTCGCAACCCATCGGCAGGCCGAGCAGCTTGCCGCAGAAGTGATCCTCCAGGCCGGCGCGGATGATCTGCTTGCCGTTGTAGAGGTACTCGGGGCCGATAAAGCCGACCACGGTATTGACCAGGAACGGCTTGAAATGCCGGGCCACCGCGTAGGCGCGGGTTTCGCAGGTCTGCTGATCGAGGCCGTGGTGGGCGTTGGCCGACAGCGCGCTGCCCTGGCCGGTTTCGAAGTACATCAGGTTGTCGCCCAGGCTGCCGCGTTTGAGCGAAAGCCCCGCCTCGTAGCCTTCCTGGAGGATCTTCAGGTCGATGCCGAAGCTGGCGTTGGCCGCCTCGGTGCCGGCAATCGACTGAAACACCAGATCCAGCGGCACGCCGCGCTCGATCGCCTCGATCGAGGTGGTGACATGGGTCAGCACGCAGGCCTGGGTGGGGATTTCGTAGCGCTGGATGATCGCATCGAGCATCTTCAATAGTTCGCAAATGCCGGCGGTGCTGTCGGTGGCCGGGTTGATCCCGAGCATGGCGTCGCCGTTGCCGTAGAGCAGGCCGTCGAGGATGCTCGCGGCGATGCCGGATGGCTCGTCGGTCGGGTGGTTCGGCTGCAGGCGGGTGGACAGGCGCCCGCGCAGGCCGAGGGTGTTGCGAAAGCGGGTGACCACGCGGATCTTCTGCGCCACCAGGACCAGATCCTGTACGCGCATCAGCTTCGACACGGCAGCGGCCATTTCCGGGGTCAGGCCCGGGGCCAGGGCGCGCAGCGAGCTTTCGTCGGCCGCGTCGCCGAGCAGCCAGTCGCGCAGGCCGCCGACCGTCAGGTGGCTGACCGCGGCGAAGGCTTCGCGGTCATGGCTGTCGATGATCAGCCGGGTGACTTCGTCGGCCTCGTAGGGAATCAGCGCCTCGTCGAGAAAATGCCTGAGCGGGATATCCGCCAGGGCCATCTGCGCGGCGACTCGTTCGGCGTCACTGCTGGCGGCGACCTCGGCCAGATAATCGCCGGAACGTGCCGGGCTGGCCTTGGCCATGACGTCCTTGAGGCTGTCAAAACGGTAGGTTTCACCGCCGATGCTATGTCGAAAACCAGGCATTCCGCGTCTCCATCCTTGTCCAAGGTTGTTGGTTGCCGGGCAGGGCAGGCCGGCCCCGAGCGCCCTGCACTGGGCAGGGCGGTACGAATTGCCCCGAATAAGTGCGCAGTGCCCGGCGGGCGGCGCTGGCCGTAGCCGCGCCATGCCGGCAGGCCGGCCTGCACAGCGCATCTTGTGCGGCCGTGGGCAGTATGGGGTAGCGAGCAACAGCTGTGCCAACGCCCGGGCTGCCCGGTGCTGCAGGTGTCGCGCAGGCGGTTCGGTTGAGGGCCGAGGTGTTCTGGAGCACTCCCCCGCGGGTTGATGGCGTAGCGGATCGGCAGGTTCCTGGTCTGCTGGTGGCGCGCTGGAACTGCCGGCGTTGCGCGCGGGTGACGCGCGGCCTGACGGCAGCTTCGCGGGCATGGTCCGCTCCTGCGGTGCCGGTGGCGGATCATCGCGACTTTTCTCGCGAGGATGCGGTCGAACAGCGGCGGTTGAGGTGCAGGCCGTGCCAGGGGCCACTGTGCTAATCTGCGGCGAGTTTCCGGGCCCGGATGCGCTTGTCGTGGGAGCGGCTGCAGTCGCGGCTGAGGTCACTCCCAGGAGTGCCAAAATGCCCGCAGCCCGTGGTTGGGATAGCCTTCCCGGTGGCCTCAGTCTATTGGTCTTTCGAGGTTTTTCATGCATATCCATATTCTCGGCATCTGCGGCACCTTCATGGGGTCGCTGGCCGTGCTGGCCAAGGAACTCGGCCATCGGGTCACCGGCTCCGACGCCAATGTCTACCCGCCGATGAGCACCCAGCTGGAGGCCCAGGGCATCGAGTTGACCCAGGGCTACGCCGCCGCCCAGCTCGATCCGGCGCCGGATCTGGTGGTGATCGGCAACGCCCTGTCGCGCGGCAACCCGGCGGTGGAGTACGTGCTGAACCAGGGCCTGCCCTATGTCAGCGGCCCGCAGTGGCTGGCCGACCATGTGCTGCAGGGCCGTTGGGTGCTGGCGGTGGCCGGCACCCATGGCAAGACCAGCAGCGCCAGTATGCTGGCCTGGGTGCTGGAACACGCCGGCATGAGCCCGGGCTTCCTGATCGGCGGAGTGCCGCAGAATTTCGACATCTCCGCGCGGCTGGGCGGCACGCCGTTTTTTGTGGTCGAGGCCGACGAGTACGACAGCGCCTTCTTCGACAAGCGCAGCAAGTTCGTTCACTACCGCCCGCGCACCGCGATCCTGAATAATCTGGAGTTCGATCACGCGGACATCTTCCCGGATCTGGCAGCCATCGAGCGGCAGTTCCATCATCTGGTGCGGACCATTCCCGGCGATGGCCTGATCATCCACCCGGCTGCCGACGTGGCGCTGCAGCGGGTGATCGAGATGGGCTGCTGGACGCCGGTGCAAACCACCGGCGAAGGCGGCCAGTGGCAGGCACGCCTGCTCAGCGCCGATGGTTCGCGTTTCGAGGTGAGCTTCGCCGGCAAAACCGCCGGCATGGTGGACTGGCAACTGACTGGCCAGCACAACGTGGCCAATGCCCTGGCGGTCTTGGCAGCGGCGCGGCATGTCGGCGTGGTGCCGGAACTTGGCATCGCCGCGCTGTGCAGTTTCATCAACGCCAAGCGGCGCATGGAGAAGGTCGCCGAAGTCAATGGCGTGACCATCTTCGACGACTTCGCCCACCATCCGACCGCCATCGCCACCACCCTCGACGGCCTGCGCAAACGCATCGGCAGCGCCAAGCTGATCGCCATCGTCGAGCCGCGTTCCAATTCAATGAAACTCGGCGCCCATCGCGATGGCCTGCCGGAGTCCGTGGTGCAGGCCGATTCGGTGTACTGGTACGCCCCGGCCAACCTCGGCTGGGACCTGGCGGCGACTGTCGCCACCTCCACGGTGCCGACCCGGGTCTGCGATTCTTTGGAGGCGATCATTGCCGGGGTCAAGGCCGAAGCCACGCCGGGCACCCAGGTGGTGGTGATGAGCAACGGCGGTTTCGGCGGCTTGCACGGCAAGCTGGCCGCGGCCCTGGAGGGGTAAATGTCTGGACCCGAACGTATTACGTTGGCCATGACCGGCGCCTCCGGCGCCCAGTACGGCCTGCGCCTGCTCGACTGCCTGGTGCAGGAAGAGCGCGAGGTGCATTTTCTGATTTCAAAGGCCGCGCAACTGGTGCTGGCCACCGAAACGGACGTGACCCTGCCCGCCAAGCCCCAGGCCATGCAGGCATTTCTCAATGAGTACACCGGCGCTGCGCCTGGGCAGATTCGCGTCTATGGCAAGGAAGACTGGATGGCTCCGGTGGCCTCCGGCTCGGGCGCGCCCTCGGCGATGGTGGTGGTGCCCTGCAGCACCGGCACCCTGTCGGCGATTGCCACGGGTGCCTGCAACAACCTGATCGAGCGCGCCGCCGATGTGGTGCTCAAGGAACGGCGTCAGTTGATCCTGGTGCCGCGCGAGGCGCCGTTCTCCAGTATCCATCTGGAGAACATGCTCAAGCTGTCGAACATGGGGGCGGTGATCCTGCCGGCAGCGCCGGGTTTCTATCACCAGCCGCAGACCATCGACGACCTGATCGACTTCGTCGTGGCGCGCATCCTCAATTGCCTGGGCGTGCCCCAGGACATGCTGCCGCGTTGGGGCGAACATCATCAGGTGTCGGGTGAGTAACCGAGTCGTGCGTACGGGCTGCCTGCTGCTCATCCTGATGAGCAGCGGTTGCGCCACGGTGCGCACCCTGGATGCGGCCAAGCCGGGCGCGCCGGTGATCTACGCCGGCACCCGCCTGGATCTGTATGCGCTGAACAACGGCTGCTGCGCCCAGCAGCGTTTCGGTGCCGAGGCGCCCAGCTACCCCGGCCTCGACCTGCCCGCCAGTGCCCTGCTGGACACCCTGTTGCTGCCTTTCTCGCTGGCGACCGAATTGGGCGTGAGCCTGGGCGTCAGCGGCGGGCTTTAACGGGGGCGGTGCACGTGGCGCACCCTACAAAGGCGCGGCGGCTGTGTAGGGTGCGCCGCGCGCACCAAGTCACTGAGAGCTTGTGAAAAAACTCTCGCCTACTGCGACCGCCTCTGCGAACGCCTCCAAACCCCCGCTACGGCGTTGCGTTACGTGAACGCCTGGAGACGCTCTCGCTACGGCGCTCGATTTTTTCACAAGCTCTGACTGCTATTCGGCCAGCTTGCACACGGCGGCCTGGGCATCCGCAAGGCCGTAACGACCCTTTTCATCACGCACCACCTTGCCCATGGCGATCTGCGGATCATGGGTGAACAGCAGACGGCCGCCGCGCTCGAACAGGTCGGCCAGGAGTGTCGTTTTCTCCTCGATCAGGCCTTCGGGAAAGCGGTCGTAGCCCATGGTGATCGGCAGGTGCACCCAGGGTGCGCCGGGGATCAGGTCGCTGGGGAACAGCACCGGGCCGCCGGGCATGGCCACTTCGGGCAGCAGCAGTCCCGGGGTGTGGCCGTCGCTCCAGTGCAGGCGCCAGTTTGGGCCGAGCAGTTGGCACTGTTCGGTCTCCTCCAGCAATGTCAGGCGGCCGCTGCTTTCCAGCAGGGCCAGGAGTTCCGGGATATACGAGGCGCGGTCGCGGGCGTGGGGCTGGCAGGCGCGTTGCCACTGGCGCTGGCCGGTGACGTAGCGTGCATTGGGGAACAGCAGGCGCGCCGGTTGATCTTTTGCCCAGGCGGCGAGCAGGCCGCCGGCGTGGTCGAAGTGCAGGTGGGTGAGCACCACGATGTCGATGTCGGCATCACTCAGGCCCAGTTCGGCCAGGCTATCGAGCAGCACGTGGCGCTCTTCCTGGACGCCGAAACGGTCTTTCAGTTCGGGGCTGAAGAAGGCGCCGATACCGGTCTCCACCAGGATATTGCGCTCCTCTTCCTGCACCAGCAGGGCGCGGCAGCCGAGGTCGATGCGGTTCTGCTCATCGGGCGTCATCCAGCGCTGCCAGAGGGCCTTGGGTGCGTTGCCGAACATGGCGCCGCCGTCGAGTTTCTGGCTGTTGCCGGTGAGGGTGGTCAGGGTGCGCATAAAGTTTCCGTGGGGTGCGGCCTGCGCACCCGTGTTCGTTGCTGTTGCCCGTCGTGCGCATGGCGATTCGGCGAGCGCGGTGGCTGTCAGGGCCTAGGATGGTGGGCGCGTTGCATATCCACCATGCCACCTTCGGTGGGTGGGGCACATCCGACGCACCCAGTGCCTCAGCGCTCGATGGCCAGGGCCACGCCCTGACCGCCGCCGATGCACAGGGTGGCCAGGCCCTTGTGCGCGTCGCGGCGAACCATCTCGTGAATCAGGCTGACGAGGATACGACAACCGGAGGCACCCAGGGGATGGCCGAGGGCGATGGCGCCGCCGTTGACGTTGACCTTGGCGCTGTCCCAGTCGAGTTCGCGGCCGACGGCAATGGCCTGGGCGGCGAAGGCTTCGTTGGCCTCGATCAGGTCGAGCTGGTCGAGGCTCCAGCCGGCTTTTTCCAGGGCCTTGCGCGTGGCGAACACCGGGCCGATGCCCATGATCGACGGGTCGACCCCGGCGCTGGCGTGGGCCTTGATCCGCGCCAGTACCGGCAGGCCGAGGGCGGCGGCTTTCTCGGCGCTCATCAGCAGCACGGCGGCCGCGCCATCGTTGAGGGTCGAGGAGTTGCCGGCGGTGACGCTGCCGTCAGCCTTGAAGGCCGGCCGCAGTTTGCCCAGCGAGTCGAGGCTGGTGCCGGCGCGGGGCTGTTCATCCACCTGGAACCGCAGGCTGTCGGCATGGCGCTGGGGGATTTCGATCGGGGTGATTTCCGCGGCGAAGCGCCCCGCCTCAATGGCAGCGCAAGCGCGCTGCTGCGAGCGGGCGGCGAAGG
Source organism: Pseudomonas sp. (assembly GCF_033723075.1). Classification (GTDB taxonomy): domain Bacteria; phylum Pseudomonadota; class Gammaproteobacteria; order Pseudomonadales; family Pseudomonadaceae; genus Aquipseudomonas. The sequence continues at coordinate 80,991 of NZ_JAWVXU010000002.1, read as the reverse complement.
CATCCTGCTCTTCGCGAGTGATGCCGTATTGCGCGACCAGATTTTCCGCGGTGATGCCCATGTGGTAGTCGTTGGACGCATCCCACAGGCCGTCGTGGATCATGCTGTCGAGCAACCGCCCGTGGCCCATGCGCAGGCCGTTGCGCGCCTGCTCCATGACGTAGGGCGACAGGCTCATGTTTTCCTGGCCGCCGGCGATGATCGCCTCGGCATCGCCGCAGCGGATCGCCTGGGCGGCGAGGATCACGGCCTTGAGGCCGGAGCCGCAGACCTTGTTCAGGGTCATGGCCGGCACCCTGTGCGGCAGACCGGCCATGAGCACCGCCTGGCGCGCCGGATTCTGCCCGGCACCCGCGGTCAGTACCTGGCCGAGGATTACCTCGTCGAGTTGCTCGGCGGGCAGGCCGCTGTCGGCGAGCAGGCGGCGGATCACCGCGGCGCCCAGCTCTGGCGCCGGGATGCGGCTCAGCGAACCCTGGAAGCTGCCAACGGCGGTGCGGGTGGCGGCGACTATGACGACTTCACGCATAAGATTTCCTCGCAGGCGGCGCGTTGCGCGCCTGGCGGTATTGTCTGGTGCGCACGGCCTCGGCGGCCCCACGTACCCTACGGCTCGAATAAAAAAGCGCGACGCCTTGGGGACGCCGCGCAAACGCTCAACTATTGCTGCGCCGCTTAGAACTGCTCGGCGTCCAGCTCATACAGCGGCGCGCTACCGGCGCGAATGCTGGCTTCCAGGCTCAGGGTGCGCGGTAGCAGGCGGGCGAAGTAGAAGGCCGCGGTGGCCAACTTGCCGCCGTAGAAGGCGGGGTCCTCGGCGCGCCTGGCCTCGGCCACCGCCGCCATGCGCGCCCACATGTAGGCGTAGGCGACGTAGCCGAACAGGTGCAGGTACTCCACCGAGGCGGCGCCGACTGCATTGGCATCCGTCTTGGCCTGGTCCAGCAGCCAGCCGCTGACCGCTTCCAGGCGTTCCAGGGCGGTGACCAGCTCGCTGCCGTAGGGCGTTTCGTGCTGGTGGGCGAAGTGGCGGACTTCGGCCGCGAACTGGCGCAGCCCGGCACCGCCGTTGGCCACCACCTTGCGTCCGAGCAGGTCGAGGGCCTGGATGCCGTTGGTACCTTCGTAGATCTGCGCGATGCGTACGTCGCGCACCAGTTGCTCCTGGCCCCACTCGCGGATGTAGCCGTGGCCGCCGAATACTTGCTGGCCGTGTACGCAGCTTTCCAGGCCGATGTCGGTGAAGAAGGCCTTGGCCAGCGGGGTGAGCAGGGCGACCAGGGCGTCGGCCTGCTGGCGTTCCTCGGCATCGGCGGAGAACTTCGCCAGGTCCAGTTGCTGGCCGACGTAGCAGGCAAACGCGCGGCCGCCCTCGGTCATGGCTTTCATGCTGAGCAGCATGCGGCGTACGTCGGCATGCACGATGATTGGGTCGGCGGCCTTGTCCGGCGCGACCTTGCCGGTGGCGGCGCGGCTCTGCAGGCGGTCGCGGGCGTAAGCGGCGGCGGCCTGGTAGGAGGCTTCGGCGCAACCGATGCCCTGGATGCCGATCGACAGGCGCTCGTAGTTCATCATGGTGAACATAGCCGCCAGGCCCTTGTTGGCTTCGCCGATCAGGTAGCCGTTGGCGCCGTCGAAGTTGATCACGCAGGTGCTGGAGGCCTTGATGCCCATCTTGTGTTCGATCGAGCCGCAGCTCACCGCGTTGCGTGGGCCCAGGCTGCCGTCGCCATTGACCATGACTTTCGGCACCAGAAACAGCGAGATGCCTTTGGGCCCGGCCGGCGCGCCCGGCAGCTTGGCCAGCACCAGGTGGATGATGTTCTCGGTCAGGTCCTGCTCGCCGCCGGTGATGAAGATCTTGCTGCCGCTGATGCTGTAGCTGCCGTCGGCCTGGGGTTCGGCCCTGGTGCGGATCAGGCCCAGGTCGGTGCCGGCATGGGCTTCGGTCAGGCACATGGAACCGGCCCAGCGGCCTTCATACATGGGCGGCAAATAGGTGGTCTTCAATGCTTCACTGGCATGCGCGTCTATCGCCAGACAGGCGCCGGAACTCAGCGCCGAATAGAGGGCGAAGCTGGAACCGGCGGCGTAGAGCATCTCCTCGAATTGCACCGCGAGCATCTTGGGCATGCCCATGCCGCCGTAGGCCGGGTTACCGGCCAGGCCGACCCAGCCGCCTTCGATATAGGTGGCGTACGCCTGCTTGAAGCCGGCCGGGGTGTGCACCTCGCCGGCGACCCACTGTGCGCCTTCTTCGTCGCCGCTGCGGTTGAGCGGGGCGATCAGGCTGCTGGTAACCTTGGCCGCCTCTTCGAGAATGGCGTCGGCGGTGGCGGCATCCACGGTCTCGCTCAGGGCCGGCAGACGTGCCCACAGGGTGGGGGCGTCGAAGACTTCGTGGAGGACGAAACGCAGGTCGCGCAGGGGCGCGTTGTAGTCGGGCATGGGGCACCTCAAAGCAGAGTGCCGCAGGCGAGCCTGCGGCGGGTGAATAGGGTTATAGCGCGTCAGTCGACCTCAGGGGCGCCGCTGGTCTTGTCCTTGCTCGAGGCGAACCTGAGCAGGTGGGTGCGCTCGACCAGGATGTACAGCGCGGCACCGGCGGCCAGGCCCCAGCCCGCGCCGTAGACGGCCAGGACCACGCCCATGGTGCCGGCGACGCCGCGTTCGGTGTTGTTGTTGAGCTGTTCGAAGCCGACCATCAGACAAATATAGCCGGTGAGAATCAGGGTCAGGGACAGGGCGATCGGCAGTACCGGCTGGAAGAAGCTCACCAGCGGCAGGGCGAACAGGGCGATGAAACCGGTGATCCAGAAGGTGCCGGCGCCGCTGTAGATCGAGTCCATTGCCTTGCGCCCGTACTTGTAGCGCTCGGCCATGGTCGCCGCCACGGCGGTCCACAATGGTCCGGCCAGGCCCGGGTAGGGGGCGAAGAAGGCGTGCAGGGCGTTGCGCAGGGCGGTCACCAGGTGCACGCGGTCGATGTTGTTCTCGATCACTTCATCGGTGCGCAGTTCATCGGCGCGCTGCATCAGCGACTGGCCGACGATGATGTCGCCGAAGGCAATGATGTAGGCGATCACCGCGGTGGGCACGGCCAGGAGGAACACGTCCAGGCCGGGGAAACCGACGTTGAACGGCAGGTAGTTCCACATCTCGGCGAAGGCCGGTGCGGTGATGCCGAAGCGCACGTCGGGCATCTTGTATTCGCCGACGGCGATGCCGATGAAGATGGCGATCAACATGCCCGGCACCATGCCGTAGTTGACGATCTTGCGGGCGAAGGGCACGCGCTCGGTGAGGCCCTTGAACGACACCGAGAACATCAGGTAGAGGCAGATCAGGCTGCCCAGCACCAGGGAGATCGGCGTGTTGGCCAGGCGCCCGCCGCTGGAGATTTCGCCCATCAGCGCGGCGATGCCGGCGCCGATGATGATGCCGCCTTTCATCGAGTTGGGAATGATCTTGACCAGGGTGCTGCCCAGACGGGTGACGCCGAGCACCAGGAAGATCACGAACACCAGAAACTGCAGGGCGAACAGCGCCTGGATCGCTTCCGGGCCGGGCTTGAAGTTACCCAGAAACAGCAGCACCACCGGGATGCCCGGGGTGATCCAGCCGGGCACGAAGGGCACCCCGAGCAGCGCCGGCAGCATGAAGCCGATGCCGCACACCACCACATAGGCCAGGGCCACGTCGTAGGGCAGGCCGAGGTATTTCTCCAGCAGCGGAATCATCGCCAGGCTGACCACGAACATGATCAGCGCCTGGAGCATCTCGGCGGTTTCCCAGCGGTAGTGGATAAACGGCAGGCGCACCTTGAATGGGCCGAGCGGCCAGTAGGGTTGTTCTTCGCCGTCGCGGCGCTTGAAGACTTGCATGAGGGTTCTCCGTCGGCCACCTGGGCCGGTTATTGTTGTTGTGCAAACGGTGTCTTGGGTTCGTAGCCCGGATGCGGGATCAGAGCGCCTTGGCCATGTCGCGCAGGACGAACTTCTGGATCTTGCCGGTGCTGGTCTTTGGCAACTGGGTGAAGACCACGCTTCGCGGTACCTTGAAACCGGCCAGGTGTTCGCGGCAGAAGCCGATGATGTCGGCCTCGCGGGTGCCCTGCTGGTCGACCTTGAGGGTGATGAAGGCGCAGGGCGTCTCGCCCCACTTCTCATTCGGGCGGGCGACCACGGCCGCTTCCAGCACGGCCGGGTGGCGGTAGAGCACGGCTTCCACCTCGATGGTGGAGATGTTCTCGCCGCCGGAGATGATGATGTCTTTCAGGCGATCCTTGATTTCCACGTAGCCATCGGGGTGACACACGGCCAGGTCGCCGGTGTGGAACCAGCCGCCCTCGAAGGCCTCGGCGGTGGCGCTGGGGTTCTTCAGGTAGCCCTTCATCACGGTGTTGCCGCGCATGAAGATCTCGCCGATGGTCTCGCCATCGCGCGGGGTCGGCTCCAGGGTTTTCGGATCGCCGACCATCAGCCCTTCCAGGGTCGGGTAGCGCACGCCCTGGCGCGACTTGATCTGTGCCCGCTTTTCCAGCGGCAGCGCATCCCATTCGGCATGCCAGGCGCACACGGTGACCGGGCCGTAGACCTCGGTCAGGCCGTAGACGTGGGTGACCTTGATGCCCATCTCCTCGACCGCGCCAATCACCTTGGCCGGCGGCGCCGCGCCGGCCACCATGGCATTGACCGGGTGCTCGATGGCCGCCTTGGCCGACTCGGGCATGTTGACCAGGGCATTGAGCACGATGGGCGCGCCGCACAGGTGGCTGACCTTGTGCTCACGGATCAGGTACAGGATTTTCTGCGGGTCGACGCGGCGGAGGAACACATGCGCGCCGGCCAGGGCGGTGATGGTCCAGGGGTAGCACCAGCCGTTGCAGTGGAACATCGGCAGGGTCCAGAGGTACACCGGGTGGTGGCCCATGGCCCAGGTCATCTGGTTGCCCAGGGAGTTGAGGTAGGCGCCGCGGTGGTGGTAGACCACGCCCTTGGGGTTGCCGGTGGTACCGGAGGTGTAGTTGAGGCTGATTGCCTGCCATTCGTCCGTCGGCCATTGCCAGGCGAAGTGCGGATCGCCTTCGGCCAGCAGGGCCTCGTAGTCGAGGTCGCTGACCGCCTGGCCTTCGCCGTATTCCGGGTCGTCGACGTCGATCACCAGCGGCGGGTGATCGAGCATGCCGACGGCGGCGTGGATCACTTCATGGAACTCGCGGTCGGTGATCAGCACCTTGGCTTCGCCGTGCTGCAGCATGAAGGCGATGGCCTCGGCGTCCAGGCGCACGTTGAGCGGGTTGAGCACCGCGCCGATCATCGGCACGCCGAAATGCGCTTCGAGCATCGCCGGGGTATTGGGCAGCATCAGCGCCACCGTGTCACCCTGGCCGATGCCGCGGCCGGCCAGGGCCGACGCCAGGCGCCGGCAGCGGGCGTAGGTCTCGGCCCAGTCGCGGCGAATCGAACCATGGATCACCGCCGGGTAGTGCGGGTACACGCTCGCGGTGCGCTCGAGAAAGCTCAGCGGGGAGAGGGCGATGTGGTTGACGGCAGCAGGCGCAAGGCCCTGTTCGTAGATCGACATGCGGGTACCCATGGCAGATTGTTTGCTCTTGTAGTGCCTGCTCGACGGGCGAACAGACGCTTTGATGTTGCAACTGGAGGGTATTTATATATTCACCTAGTAAAATATGGAAGTTAAACCATAGTTCTATAGTATGTTTGCTAGATGCTTTGATCGGGTATAGGCCTTGGTCGCTTTGCATTCCGCGCGCGTTGCCCCGATGCTCGCGGCTGGTCAACACACGCCTGCGGGCAGCGGGCTGCGAGGAAGCAGATTCGATGAGTGAAATCCGTGTGCAGTTGCACAGCTGGCTGGCGTTGCAGCGCGAGGCACTACCCCTGGCGGTGCGCGCCGATGCCTTGCGCCGCACCTTGCACGCCTGTCCCGAAGTGCGTCAGGCGTTCTTTCTCGGCTGGCAGCCAGGCACCGGTATCTACAGCCATGAAGGCAGCGCCCCGCACCTGCCGCCGGGTTTTGGCGATCCCTTGCAGGCCAGCGATCAGCTGTTGTTCGAGGCGCTGGCGCAGCAGCCGCGGCTGGACCTGGCCGAGTTGCGCGGGTTGCCCTGCTGGCTGGCCGGACGGGTGCGCCGCGCCGCCCTCAGTCATGGCCAGGTGCTGGCCCTGGAGCTGGACGAGGGGCGCCCCGGCTTGCTGCTGATCGAACTGCAGGAGGGCGTCAGCCTCGATTGGCTCGGCTTTATCCACGAGCTGCTGCTGGCCCTGCTGGCCTGCCTGCCCGCGCAGGTGCGCGGCACTGCCTTGCTCGGTGCCGATCCGCAGCCGAGTCTGCTGCTGGATGCGCAGGCGCAGCCGCTGCAATTGAATGCGGCCATGCTCGAGCTGCTCGGCGAGCGGCCGTTGCCGGCGGTAGCCGAATTTCTGCCGGTCAACGCGGCGCAGCTGGTGCGCGCCTGCCTGCAGCAGGATCGGGCGATCGAGGAGGTCGAGGCGCAGGTCGACGGGCAGATTCTGATCTGGCTGTTCGTGCCCGATCCGCTCGAGCAACGGGTGCTGGCCCGTTGTCGCTTGGCCACCGCCCAGGTTCGCGCCGAACGCGAGGCGGCCAAGGCCAGCCGGCTGTATCGCCTGATCACCGAAAACACCACCGACCTGATTTCCCGGCACACCCCCGACGGGCGTTTTCTCGACGCCTCGCCGGCCAGCTGGACCCTGCTCGGCTACTGGCCCGAAGAGTTGCGCGGCACCCTGGTGCAGGCGCTGTTCCATCGTCAGGATCAGGCCCAGCTGGTGCGTAGCACCCGTGAAGCGCTGGAGCAGGATGGCTATCACACCATGACCTTCCGCATTGCCCATCGCGACGGCCACTACCTGTGGTTCGAGACCGCCAGCCGGGCGATCCGCGAAACCTACACCGGTGCGGTGGTGGAAGTGGTCAGCGTGTCGCGCGACATCACCGCGCGGGTGCAGGCCGAGGAGAACAAGCGGCGATTGGCCGAAGTGGTTGAGGCCAACACCGACCTGGTGCTGTTCATCGACCCGGCCGGACGCCTGACCTACCTCAATCCGTCGGCCCGGCATGCCCTGAATATCGCCCCGGACCAGCCGCTGCCGGAGCTGGACGCGCTGCTCGCCGAAGACGATTTGCAGCAATTGCAGGCCCGGGGTTGGGTCGCCGCCGATAGCCGTGGCGTGTGGAGTGCCGAGGTGCGCCTGCTGCCGCTGGGGCAGCGCGCGCCCTTGCTTGTTTCACTGGTGCTGCTGGCCCACCGCGGCAGTGGCGGCGAGCACTACTATTCGCTGGTGGCCCGGGACATGACCGAGCGCGAATTGCGCGAAGCCCAGCAGCGCCACCACCAGGACGAACTGGCGCACACCGCGCGGCTGGTTACCCTCGGCGAGCTGGCCTCGGGGATCGCCCACGAGATCAACCAGCCGCTGGCGGCGGTGGTCAACTACGCCAGCGCCAGCCAGCGCTACCTCAAGGCCCTGGGCACTAACCCGCAGGCGGCAGACAAGGTCGCCCAGGGCCTGGAGCGCATCACCGAACACGCCAACCACGCCGCCGAAGTGATCAAACGGCTGCGCGCCTTCCTGCGCAAGGGCCAGCGGCGCACCCAGGCTCTGGACATCGCCCAGGTGGCCCGCGAGGCGATGCGTCTGTGTCAGTGGGAGGCGAGCAACTGGCAGGTGAATATCGTCGAACAACTGGCGGATAATCTGCCGCCGGTGTATGCCGACCGGGTGCTGCTCGAGCAGGTGCTGCTCAACCTGCTGCGCAACGCCATCGACGCCAACCGCGAAGCCCATCCGGGCCAGCCCTCGCGCATCGAACTGAGCGCCGGCGAGCGGGGCGGCCAGCTGTGCGTCTGGGTCAGTGACCAGGGCCCGGGCGTGGCGGCGGCGCAGCTGGAGCACATCTTCACCCCGTTCTACACCAGCAAGGCGGAAGGTCTGGGCCTGGGGCTGTCGATGAGCCGCAGCATTATCGAAGGCTTCGGTGGCGCCCTGGAGGCCCGCCCAGGGGAGGCCGGCGGACTCTGCCTGGAATGTCGCCTGCCATTGGGGCGTGGTGAGGACGTCGAGGCCTGAGAGGCTTTGTGTGGGAGGGGCCGGGTCAATGCATAACAACAGAAGGAGCGGGGCATGAGCGCGCAACAGCAACAACAGGTGTATGTGGTCGATGATGACCAGGGCATGCTCGATTCCACCGTCTGGCTGCTGGAATCGGTGGGGCTCAAGGCCTTGCCCTTTACCAGCGGCCGGGCGTTTCTCGAGGCCTGCGCGGCCGAGACCCGCGGCTGTGTGCTGCTGGATGTGCGCATGCCCGGCATGGGCGGCTTGAATGTGCAGGAAGCCCTGCGCGAGCGCGGCATCGACATGCCGATTATCTTCGTCAGTGGCCATGCCGATGTGCCGATCGTGGTGCGCGCCTTTCGCGCCGGCGCGGTGGACTTTATCGAGAAGCCCTACAACGAGCAGTTGCTGCTCGACAGCGTGCAGCAGGCGCTGAGTCGGCCGTCGGCGATCCCGGCGCCGGATCAGCGCCTGCAGGCGGTGCAGGCGCGCCTCGACAGCCTCACCCCGCGTGAGCGCGATGTGTTGCTGCCGCTGGTGTGCGGTTACACCAATCGGCAAGTGGCCGAACAGCTGGCGATCAGCGTCAAGACCGTCGACCTCTACCGCTCGCGGGTGATGAAGCGCATGCAGGCCGAGACCCTCGCCGATCTGGTCGGCATGGCCATCGCCGCCGGCCTGGTGGATGCCCTGCAGCTGCGCGAGTCATCCAGCTAGCAGCAGTTGACCGATCTACGGTCTGAGCTGGGCGCTGGTAAATTGCTATCATGCGCTTTTGCTGGCCCCTGCCTCGCTACCTGCCAGTGTTGGTAACCCCGTAGAGTTGTTCCATGATTCTGAAATTTATCGAAAGCGCGGCTCTGCTGATCGCGTTGTGCTGGCTGCATGCCCTGAATATGCGGCATGTCCAGCGGCAACTGTTGCGCCAGCTGCTTGCCGGTGGCCTGTTCGGGGCTATCTGCGTGGTCGGCATGTTGGCTCCGCTCACCCTCCTTGAGGGGCTGATCTTCGATCCGCGCAGCGTGGTACTGAGTATGGCCGGCCTGTTCGGCGGCCCGCTGGTGGCGGTCGTCGCCGGGCTGATGGCCGGCGTCTATCGGCTCTGGCTGGGTGGCGTGGGGGTCATTCCGGGCCTGTTCAATATCGTCATGCCGGTGCTGCTGGGCCTGGCCTATCGGGCAGCCTGCCAGCGCAACTGGCTGCGCATCGGCGTCTGGCAGCTGCTGTTGTTCGGTGCGCTGGTGCATCTGTTGCTGGTGCTGAGCCTGAGCCTGTTGCCCGCCCAGGATTTCAGTCAGGCGTTGCAGCAGGTGGCCGTGCCGATTTTTCTGGTATTGACGCCGGCCACCCTGCTGTTGGGGCTGCTGTTGCAGGATATCTATCAGCAGGCCAGCGATCGCCAGGCCCTGCGTGAGAGCGAGGCGCGCCTGCGGGCGATCAGCGAGGCCAGCCCGGACCTGACCCTGGTGCTGGACGAGGAGGGGCGCTACCTGGAAGTCATGGCTCCCGATCCGCAGCTGCTCTATGGCGGCGGTGAGGGCCTGGTCGGCAAACGCCTGGCCGATGTGCTGTCGGTGGGTCAGGTGGAGCGCTTCATGGCCTTCATTGCCCGCACCCTGGCCAGCGACAGCCCGCAAACCCTGGAATACGGCATGCGCACGCCCTCCGGCCACCGGCTGTTCGAGGGGCGCGCCAGGCGCCTGGATACGCTGCTGCAGGGCAAGCGGGCAGTGGTGGTCATTGCCCGTGATATTACCGATCGGGTCAATTTAGAGCTGGATCGGCGGATCGCCGCGATTGCCTTCGAATCCCAGCAGGGCATGCTGATCACCGATGCCAGTACGCGGATCCTCAAGGTCAATCGCGCCTTCAGCCAGATCAGCGGCTACAGCGCTGCCGACGCCATCGGCCAGACCACCCAGATGCTCAGCTCCGGGCGCCAGGGCCCGGAGTTCTATCAGGCCATGTGGGAGACCCTGATCGAGACGGGCATCTGGGAAGGGGAGATCTGGAACCGGCGCAAGAGTGGCGAAGTCTTTCCCGAGTGGCTGGCCATCAGTGCGGTGCGCGATGAGCGCGGGCGGGTCAGCAACTACGTGGCGTCGTTGACCGATATCAGCGAGCGCAAGTCCGCCGAGGAGAAGATCAAGCACCTGGCGTTCTACGATGCCCTCACCGGCCTGCCCAATCGCCGTCTGCTGCGCGACCGCCTGCAACAGGCGCGGGCGTTGAGTCGGCGCAATGGCCAGCATGCCGCGCTGGTGTTCCTCGATCTCGACAACTTCAAGAATGTCAACGATCTGCATGGTCATCAGATTGGTGACGAGCTGCTGTGCCAGGTTGCCGAGCGCTTGCGCCATAACCTGCGTGAGCGCGATACCGTGGCCCGTCTGGGTGGTGACGAGTTCGTCCTCATGCTCGAAGGGCTGGAGAGCCATGCCGAGGAAGCCGCCTCCCAGGTCGAGCACCTGGGCACCAAGGTGCTTGATGCCCTGCGCCAACCCTACCTGGCCGGCGGGCACAGCCTGTTCAGCAGTGCCAGCCTTGGCGTGGTGCTGTTCAATGACGAGCAGCATTCGGTGGATGAACTGATGCAGCGTGCCGACCTGTCGATGTACACGGCCAAGGCCGCGGGCAAGAACGCCCTGAGTTTTTACGACCCGCAGATGCAGGAGGCGGTCAGCGCCCGCCTGCAGCTGGAAGCGGATATGCGCCGGGGGCTGCAGAGCGGCGAGTTCCTGCTGTATCTGCAACCGCAGCTGGATCAACTGGGGCGCCTGAACGGTGCCGAGGCGCTGGTGCGCTGGCAGCATCCGCAACGCGGTTTGCTCGGGCCTGGCGCCTTCATAACCATCGCCGAACGCTGCGGGCTGATCGAAACCCTGGATATGCAAGTGCTCGGCGCCGCCTGCGAGCTGCTCGCGCAGTGGGCGCAGCAGTCGCACAGCGCCGGCTTGAGCCTGTCGGTGAATCTCAGCGCGCGTCTGCTCTATCAGGCGAACTTTGTCGAGGCGCTGCAACAGACCCTGCAACGTAGCGGCGCCAACCCCCAGCGCCTCAAGCTGGAGCTGACCGAATCATTGCTGCTGACGGACATGGACGAAGCCATAGTGCGCATGCAGATGCTAAAAGACATGGGCATTCGATTCTCCATCGATGACTTCGGCACGGGTTATTCGTCCATGGCCTACCTGCAGCAGTTGCCGCTGGATCAGTTGAAGATCGATCAGTCGTTCATTCGTGAGTTGCCGGGCAATTCCAGCAGTCTGGCCATCGTGCGCGCGATTATCGCCCTGGCGCAGAGCCTCAAGCTGGAGGTGATCGCCGAAGGTGTGGAAACCCAGGCGCAACGCGACAGCCTGCTGAACAATGGCTGTTTGCATTACCAGGGCTATTTTTTTAGCCGACCCATGGCCGTGGCGGATTTTGCCGCGTCCGATCTGTTGCGGCTCAGAGCTGCGTCTGAGGCTTGAGTGGTGTCAGCCATTGGCCTGATACGACGGCTCAGGCGCTGCTGGCGCCGGCCGGTATGGGCCACTGTTCGAGCTTTTGCGCCGGTTCCGGTTTGCCGAACAGATAGCCCTGGAATCGCTGGCAGCCCAGGCGCAGCAAGGCGTCGCGCTGGGCCAGGGTTTCCACGCCTTCGGCGATCACTTCCAGGTCCAGGCTGACGCCCAGGGCGACTATGGTGCGCACGATGGCCGCATCGTTGGGGTCGCTGAGTAGGTCGCGGACGAAGGAACGGTCGATCTTCAGCTGGTTCAGCGGCAGGCGCTTGAGGTAGCTGAGCGACGAATAGCCGGTACCGAAGTCGTCCAGCGCAAAGCGCACGCCACGGGCCTTGAGCAGGCCCATCTTGATGATCATGGTCTCCACGTCCTGCACCAGGTGGCTCTCGGTCAGTTCCAGCTCCAGGCGCTGGGGGTTGGCCCCGGTTTCATCGAGCACAGCGAGCGCGTCGTCGACGAAATCGCGGTGGTGGAACTGCCGCGCGCTGACGTTGACCGCCATGGTCAGTTGCCCGCGCTTGGGGTCTGCAGCCCAGGTCACCAGTTGCTGGCAGGCGCTGTAAAGAATCCAGCGCCCCAGCGGCAGGATCAGGCCGGTACTTTCCGCCAGCGAAATGAATTCGCCAGGGGCTACCAGGCCGCGGCTGGGGTGTTGCCAGCGGACCAGGGCTTCGGCACCGAGCAGTTGGCCCTGCGCGTTGACCTGCGGCTGGTAGTGGAGGACGAACTGACGTGCGCCCAGGCTCTGGCGCAGGTCGTTTTCCAGGGTGGCGCGGGCGCTGACTTCGGCCTGCATCTCGGGGTTGAAGAACCTCAGGGTGTTGCGTCCGGCGGCCTTGGCCTGGTACATGGCCAGGTCGGCGCGCTTGAGCAGTTCATCCACCGTGCCCCGGGCCTCGGAAAACAGGGCGATGCCGATGCTGGCGGTGCTGGTGTGGCTGCGTCCCTGCAGCACATAGGGTTCGGCCAGAACCTGGATCAGCTTGGTTGCCACCGTTTCGATTTGGGCGATGGCCTCGGGGTGCTGCAGGTGCAGCCCTTCGAGCATGAGCACGAACTCGTCACCGCCGAGGCGGGCCAGGGTGTCTTCTTCTCGGACATGGCTGCTCAGGCGCTGGGCCACCTGTTGCAGCAGTTGGTCGCCCATATCGTGGCCGAGGGTATCGTTGAGATCCTTGAAGTTGTCCAGATCGATGAACAGCAGGGCGCCGTCCAGCTGGTTGCGGCCGCGTTGCGCCAGGGCATGCTGCAGGCGGTCGAGCAGCAGGCGGCGGTTGGGCAGGCCGGTGAGCAGGTCGTAGAAGGCCAGACGATGGATCTGTTCGAGGTTCTTCTTGTGCTCGCTGATGTCGGTGGAGATGCCGCACAGGGCATAGATGCTGCCGTCAGGGTGGCGTAGCGGCAGCTTCACCGAGAGGTAGGTCTGTTCGAGGGTGCCGTCCGGGCTGCGGTTGATTTCCTCGGTATCCACTCGCTCGCCGAGCAGCACGCGGCGATCGTTGTCACGCAGGTTGGCCGCGGTGGCGGCGTCGAAGAAGCGTTCGTCGGTCTGCCCCACCACCTGCGCCAGCGGCAGGCCGAACAGCTCGCAGACCTTGCGGTTGGCGTACTGGTAACGCAGCTCGGGATCCTTGATGTAGATATAGGCCTCGACGCTGTCGAGGATGGTGTTCAGGCGCCGCTCGCTGGCCTTCAGGTGGCGGGTCTTCTCGGCGACCTGGCGGCGCAGCAGCAGGGCGCCACCGAGCGCCGTCAGCAGCAGGCCGGCCAGGATGGCCAGGCCCCACCAGGCGGCGGTCGGCACCAGCAGCCGTGGTCGTTCGCCGCCCCAGCGCTGCAGGGTCTGGTAGTAATAGGATGAGGGGGAGTCTTGCCACTCGCGCAAATACCGGTCGATGCCGGCCAGCAGGTCGGCGTTGGCGCCCTTGCGGGTGCCATAGAACAGCTGCGCGGGCTGGAACATGATCGGCGTGCTGCGCAGCCGGTAGTCTGGCGCCTGGTAGTCGCCGAAGCGCTGGTTGGCCACCGCTGCATCGGCCTGCCGGTTGGCCACCAGTTCGAAGCCCTCGGCCAGGTTTTGTACGGGAATCAGCCGGGCGTGCAGGCCAAAGCTGTCGAGCAGCGTTTGCAGGTAGTTCTGCTGGATGGAGCCGGCCAGCACGGCGATGCGCCGATCCTCGAGGTCGAGGACCGATTGCAGGTCGACCTCCTTGCGGCTGTACAGCTGCGACCAGCTATACAGCGAGGGCTGCTGGTGAAAGTCCAGCTGCAGGGCGCGCTCTGCGCTGAAGGCCACATCCGGCAGCAGGTCTATCGTGCCCTCTTTTGCCAGCTCCAGGCAGGCCTGCCAATCGCAGGGCACCGGGATCAGGCGCCAGTTCTCCTGGCGGGCGATTTCCCCCAGCAACTCGCCGAGGATGCCGGAGATTTGCCCGTTCTGGCCCAGCAGGATTTTCGGCTCGTTGGCGTAGACGCCCACCCGCACCTCGCGCGGTTGTGCCCAGGCCGGCGCGGCGCAGAGCAGGCACAGTGCCAGTAAGCCACCCAGGCGGGCGTAGCGGATGGTGAAGGGGCGTGTCGAGGGTGGCTTCATGCGCTAACCGCTATCAATCCAATGAACTTATCCAGCAACCATAGACAGCATACGGCGCTATTGCTTGCGGCAGAAGGCCATCATGGCTGCGTCAAGCCTAGTGAGCCCAGCCGCTATAGACGAAGGTCATCGGTCTGGGGCCTTTCAGATAGCCCGCCTGCAGCTGCTCGATGCTGAACCCGCCTGCCCCGATCAGCGCCGGGATGTCGCGATTGAGGTGGCAGCCGCCGGCCAGGGGCTTCCAGTAGGGCGTGAGACGGTTCTGCCAGCGCACCACGGGAGCATCCGGGGCCAGACCGTGTTCGCAGAACAGCAGGCGGCCGCCGGGTTTCAGTACCCGGCGCATCTCCTTCAATGCGGCCACGGCGTCCGGGATGGTGCACAGGGTAAAGGTACAGACGATGCTGTCGAAGCTGGCGTCGGCGGCCTGGATCTGGCCCAGCTCCAGGGCGATCATCTGCACCGGTATGACGCTGCGCGCGGCGCGGGCTCGGGCCAGGCGTTGCATCTCGGCCGAGGGGTCGACGCCGACGATCGCGCTGACTTGCGCGGCGTCGTAGAACGGCAGATTCAGCCCGCTGCCGATGCCGATTTCCAGCACCCGGCCCCGGGCCAGCGGGACGATCTGCGCGCGGGCCTGCATCACCTCGCCCATGCCGCAGGCGAACTCGATCAGGTGCGGCAGGATGTAGCGGTCATACAGGTGCATGGCGCGCTCCGCCGGAGAGTCAGTCGTCGCTGGCTTCGTCGTCGCTGTCGAGGTTGTCGCCGCTGATCGCCGCGAAGCATTTGATCCGGTGCTCCGTGCTGCCATCGGTGAGGAGCCAGCTGTCCGTCTCGGCATCGAAGCGCGCCGCCCTCACCGTGGCCAGGGAGAACTGCCAGTGGCGGCGAGCGCTGCCGTCTGCGCAGTCGATGCTCAGCAGTGGCTGATCCTTGCTGTCGGCGCTGGCCGAGCCGGCGCTGACCTGGGCCAGCAGCTCCTTGTCCAGATTGAATTGCCAGGCGTAGAGGTCGTCGATTTCCAGCATGTCGGCGGCTTCGAGGGCTTCGATCAGGCTGCTGTGGGTTGTGCTCATGGGTTGGCTCGATAGGGGGGTAAGG
This sequence comes from Pseudomonas sp., assembly GCF_033723075.1. GTDB lineage: Bacteria > Pseudomonadota > Gammaproteobacteria > Pseudomonadales > Pseudomonadaceae > Aquipseudomonas. The sequence continues at coordinate 65,683 of NZ_JAWVXU010000002.1, read as the reverse complement.
GGATCAACGGCCGAGGCGGCGCAGCCGGTCGGACTCGATGACGCGCAGGCCGCGGTCTTCTTCCAGGGCCAGGCGCCAGAGGGCGCGGGCCAGGACGGTGGCTTCGATGCCGTGGTATTTGCCCGGCAACCAGCGCACCAGCGGCGCGGCCAGGCGTTCGCCGAGGCGGAACTCGTTGCGCGGGCCGAGCAGCAGGGAGGGCCGTACCAGGGTCAGCTGCGGCCAGCCCTGGGCTTGCAGCGCTTGCTCCATTTCACCCTTGACCCGGTTATAGAACACCGTGGACTGGGCGTCGGCGCCAAGGGCGCTGACCACCAGCAGGTGACGCGCCCCGAGCTCGCGGGCACGCTGGGCGAAGGCCACGACCAGGTCATGATCGACGGCGCGAAAGGCCTCCTGCGAGCCGGCTTGCTTGATCGTGGTGCCCAGGCAGCAGAAGGCCGTGTCGATGGGGCCGTTGAGCTGCGGCAACAGATCGCGCAGTTCACCCACCGGGTTTTCCAGGTGCGGGTGCTCGGCCAGTGGCCGGCGGCTCGGCGCCAGCACGCGCGCGACCGTAGGTTCGTTGAGCAGGCGATCCAGCAGGTGTTCACCGGTCAGGCCGGTGGCACCCGCGAGGAGGATGTGCTGGGGCGTCAAATACATGGTCGTGGGGTCTCCGCTGATATCCATCAGCTTAACAGGCCATTGAAAAACTACTGCGTGCTGCGCTCGATACTTTGCTCGATAGGTGGAGCGGGGCGGGTGACGGTCTGGTCGCCGCTGGCGGTGTTCAACGCTCGGCTGGCTTGCTGCTCGCGCAGGGCGCGCCAGTGTTGCAGGACCGCCTTGGCTGGCCAGATTTGCGGCTCGGAGGCCTCGAAGCCATCGGCTTGCTCGCGTTCGGCGACTGTTGCTTTGGCCAGCTCGAAGGCGCGCTGCAGGTCATCGGTCTGGTTGAGGGCTTCGGCGAACAGGGCGCGGCCGAAGTAGGTGAAGTCGTTCTCCTCCGAGCAGCCGAAGGACACCCGGTCGGCCCGCGCGGCGGTCATCACCAGGGTCTTGTCGTCTTGCAGCAGGGGAATGAAACCGCCGGAGTAGCAGGCCGAGATCACCACCACCTTGTGCCGCTCACGCAGCGGTTGCAGCAGCACGGCCAGTTCGCTGGCCGGCAGGTCGTCGAGCTGCAGGCGCGGCTGGTCGAGATTCAGCTCGTGCTGGCGCGAGCCGTGGCTGGTCAGGTAGATGAAGATCAGGTCCTCCGCCCCGCTGCGTTCGGCCAGTGCCTGCAGCGCGCGGCGCAGGCTTTCGCGGGTGGCCAGCGGGCGCTGGCTGATCTGCTCGCGGTGATTGGTCAGGCTGATGCGGCCATGGGCGGCGAAGCGTTCGCCGAGCAGATCGGCGACGTAATCGGCTTCGCGCATGAACACGCTCTGCTTGCCGTCGCCTGCCAGGGTCAGGGCGTACAGTTCGATGGCGGGGGTGGAGGCGGGCAGGTCGGCGATGGCCTGGTCGAGCAGGCGGCCCTGCGCCAGCAGGCCGAGCTCCAATGGGTCGGGCAGCATGCGCCCCTGTTCGTCGCGCAGGCGTCGGCCACGTTGCCAGGTGCCGCTCTGCTGGTTGCCCTTGGCGAGGGTCAGGGTGCCGTTACCGGCGTACTCGCCATGCTCGAAGCGGCCCTCGTAGAGGCTGCCATCGGCCAGGTGCAGGCGGCCTTGGCCGTGGTAGCTCCAGTCGCGGAATTCGCCGAGGTAGCGCTCGCCCTCGGCGCCCTGAAACTCGCCCGGGCCGTTTAGCGCGCCCCCGGCGAACTGTCCGCTCCAGACATCGCCGGCAGCGGTCTGGTAGCGGCCTTTGCCGTGGAACTGGTTGTCACGGAACGCGCCGCTGTAGAGGTCACCATCGCTGCTCTTGAAACTGCCGGAGCCTTTCAATAGGCCCTTGGCGAACTCGCCGCTGAACTGGTTGCCATGCTCGTCGTTATTGACGCCCTGACCATTCGGCAAGCCTTTGCTGAACTGGCCGTGAAAGCTGCTGCCATCGGCGCGTTCGAGGGTGCCCAGGCCATGGAACAGATCGTCTTTGAATGCGCCGCGATAAACCAGGCCGTCCTGCTTGAGCGTACCTTCGCCGGCAAACCGACCCGCGGCGAAACCGCCCTGGTAGCTGCTGCCGTCACGGTAGTGCAGCGTGCCCCGGCCATGAAAGGCGCCTTGCGCGAACTCTCCAATATAGTGCTCGCCATCCGCGCCGTGCCATTCACCGGGGCCATGCCGCTGGCCATCCTTGAAGGAGCCGACGAACCGGCTGCCGTCGCGGTAATCCAGGCGGCCGGGGCCTTGCAGCAAACCGTCGACCACCTCGCCGCGATAGCGCGCGCCGTCGGGCAGGGTCGCGTCCGCGGGTAACAGGGGTTCGCCGTCGCCGCAGGCGGCAAGCAGCAGGGCGAGGCTCAGGGGAGCCAGGTGGGCGAGGTGGGCGAGGTGGCGCATGGCAAGCATCCAGATCCGGGTGTTGCCGGAAGTATGCCGTAAACCATGGGCTCCGCGCTGCCGCGCCGCACAGAGCCGATGCATAGCCGGCGTTCGCTCGGTTGAGTGAACGCCGGTTATGCCGACGCAGATCAGACGAAGCAGAGGGTCAGGGGTTCGGCCACATAGGCCGGTTTATCCTGGCCTTCGATTTCCAATACCGCGCGGGCCTTGAGCAGCCACTGGCCGGGATTTTTTTCGGTGGCGTCGGTCAGGGTCACCACCAGGCGCACCTTGGAGTCGACTTTGACCGGCTGGATGAAGCGCAGGCTGTCCAGGCCATAGTTGACGGCCATTTTCAGGCCCTCGGGCATGATCATGATGTCTTCCATCAGCATCGGCATCAGCGATAACGACAGGAAGCCGTGGGCGATGGTGCCGCCGAAGGGAGTCTGCTTGGCTTTTACCGGGTCGACGTGGATGAACTGATGGTCGCCGGTGCATTCGGCGAATTGATTGATGCGTTGCTGATCGACGGTCAGCCAGGCGGAGCGTCCCAGTTCCTTGCCTACATAGTTGTTGAGTTCTGCTACGGGTACTGACGGCATAGTTCCTCCTTGAGGAAGCGGGGGGTTGTTGTTCGAGTCGAACCGCTGAGGCCCTAGATCATCATGCGCCATGCACCGGGTCAAGCCTGCAATGCCTTGCTGAATAGCGGGTTATACAGACCGCGTGAGAACTACTGCGCTCGGTTAGGCGGCGTTAAAAACAGGTTCGACAAGCAGCTTGCGGCTAACGCGCTTTAGCGCGGCCCCATAGGGGCGAGCGCAGCGAGTCATGCTCATGTACAACTCGTACACTTCGCTTTACCCGCTGTGCTCGCCCTGCGGGCCAGCCGTTGGCTGTTACTCCGCTTCGCTGCGTTTCTCACCTGTTTTTGCCTTGCCTAACCTTTGCCCGCTACGTTCTCGCCCGGTCTTTTTCGCCGGGTGCTTTGCCAGCCTATAATGGCCGCGGTGCGCCGTGGACTGAGGTCCGGGCGCTACGCTTTTGCGGGAACTGCTGGTCGGTTGTAGCGCCGCGATGCTGCTCGTCACTTCACTCGGAGATTCACCCCATGTTGTTACGCGGCTTGTCCTGGCTGGTGCTGTGCCAATTGCTCGGCACCGGACTCAACGTCCTGTTACTACCGATGTTGCCGGGGCCGATCATCGGCATGCTGTTGCTATTGCTGTTCCTGCTGGTGCATGGCGAGGTTAACGAGCCCTTGCACGTTGCCGCCAGCAGCCTGCTCAAGTACCTACCACTGTTGCTGGTGCCGCCAGCGGTCGGGGTGATGGCCTATGCCGATGCGATTGCCGCGGACTTCTGGGCGGTGGTCGGTGCCTTGGTGCTGTCGCTGGCGCTGTCGGTGGTATTTGCCGGCTGGATGATGCAGAAGCTGATCGAGCGCCAGCAGCGTCGCCGGGAGGATGCATGAGTCTCGACTGGTACGGTGCCTGGCAGGCGATCATCCACCACCCCTTGTTCGGCATAGGGATCACCCTGGGCGCATTCCAGTTGGCGATTGCCGCGTACGAGAAAACCCGCTGGATGTTCCTGCAGCCGGTGCTGGTGTCGACGGCGATCGTTATCGGCGTGCTGTTGCTGTGCGGCCTGAGTTTCGCCGAGTACCGGGTCAGCGCCGAAGCCCTGACCCTGTTCCTCGGCCCGACCACTGTGGCCCTGGCGGTGCCGTTGTTCCTCAACCTGCGACGGATCCGCCAGTTACTCTGGCCGACCGTACTGACCTTGCTGATCGGCGGGGTAGTGGCTACGGTGTTGGGCGTGGCGTTGGCCTGGGGCTTCGGTGCCGACTCGCTGATGTTGATGAGCATGGCACCGAAGTCGGTGACCTCGCCGATCGCCATGCTGGTGGCCAGCCAGATCGGTGGTATTGCCGCGTTGGCCGCGGTGTTCGTGATGATCACCGGGGTGGTCGGAGCGATGCTCGGGCCGTCGCTGTTGCGCTGGTGCGGTGTGCGCCATCACGCGGCAATCGGCATGGCCCTGGGCATGACCGCGCATGCGGTCGGCACCGCACGAGCCATGCAGGAAAGCGAAGAATGCGGCGCGTTCGCCGCGCTGGCGATGAGCCTGATGGGCATGCTTACTGCAGTACTGCTGCCGCTGGCGATCATCTTCCTGGTTTGAGAGGCAACCCCATGAACCTATCCCTGTTTCCGCTCAATACCGTGTTGTTTCCGGGTTGCCTGCTCGATTTGCAGATTTTCGAGGCGCGCTACCTGGACATGATCAGCCGCTGCATGAAGCAGGACGAGGGCTTCGGCGTGGTGTGCCTCCTCGAGGGGCAGGAAGTCGGCGAGGCCGCCGGCCAGTTCTCGGCGATTGGTTGTGAGGCGCGGATCTGCGACTTTCAGCGGCGGCCCAATGGCTTGCTGGGAATTCGGGTCGAAGGTGGCCGCCGCTTCAAGGTTCGCCGCGCCCAGGTGTTGCCGGATCGACTGACCGTCGCCGAGGTCGACTGGCTGGAGGAGGCGGCGGAGCAACCTCTGGGACTTGAACATGCGGATCTCGTCGCGTTGCTCGAGGCCCTGGCCGAGCACCCGCTGATCGCCGCATTGGGCATGACTGACGGGGTCAGCGATCAAGCGGCCCTGGCCAATCAACTGGCCTACCTGTTGCCATTGGCGCTCGAGCAGAAACTCCAGTTGCTCGAACTCGACACCCCGCAGGCGCGCCTGAGTCAACTACAAACCTGGCTCGACCAACTGCAGGGCGAGAGTGGCGCGCCTCGGATGTCGTGAAAATATCGAGCGTAGTGGGCGAGAGTTTTTTCACGGCATCTCAATAGCGATAGAGCAGCACGCCCTCCGACAGTTGCCAGGTGGCAATGGCCCCGAGTAACCCCAGGCACGCCGGCAGGATCAACCACCAGACCTTGGCGGGTAACGCCGGCAGTGGCGTGGACCATTGCGTCAGGCTCAGGCTGAGTGCGCACAGGCCTCCTGCCAGCAGGGCACCGGCGATGATATCGCTCGGCCAATGCACGCCCAGGTACACCCGCGACAGGGCAATGGCCATGGCCGGGAAACTGGCCAGCAACAGCCAGGCCAGGCGCAGGCGCGCAGGCTGGCCGCGGCCAGCGAGTACGCCGAGGGCCAAAAAGAAAGCGAACGCCGCCGAACTGTGCCCGCTGGGCAGGCTGAAGCTGTTCAAGGGTTCGAGCAATACATCCGGGCGATGGCGGGCGAACAGGGCCTTCAGTGCGCCGTTGGCCAGGGCGGTAGTGAGCAGGGTGCCGCCGCCGAACAACAGCGCCCGCCACTGCCGAGTCAGCAGCAGTAACAGGCAGAGCAGTGCGGCAACGGCCAGTTGGCTGTGGAAGTCGCCGAGACGGGTGATCAGCACCATCAGGGTGTCGAGGCTGGCGCTGCGCTGTTCCTGCACCAGGGCGAGCAGGCCGTGGTCGAGCTGGTCGAGGCGCGGCCAACCGATAAACACACCGAACAACAGCAACAGGCTCAAGCCGGCGGTGATCCAGCTGGCGCGACGGCGTTCGCCCAGGCTGTCATGCACGCTGAGCAGCAGCAAGGCGGCCAGGCCGGCGGCAAGTACCGCGGCTTCGGGCCAGAAACCTGCGGGCAGTGGCAGGCGCAATGCCGCACCAGTCGCCCAGCCCGGCAGCAGGTAGGCGAGCACCCAGCCGGCCGAGGCGAGCAGGCTGACCAGCACAAAACGCCCGAACGGCATGTTGAGCATGCCGGCAATCATCGGCAGCATCGGCCGCAGCGGGCCGATAAAGCGGCCCACCAGCAGGCTGGCGATGCCGTAGCGCTGAACGTAGATTTCCGCCCCCGCCAGCCATTCCGGGTGGTGGCGCAGCCCCGGCAGACGGCGGATGTCCTGGTGAAAGTAGCGACCGGTGGCATAGGACAGCAGGTCGCCGAGCAGTCCGCCGCAGTAGGCCAGGGCCAGGGTTTGACTGAGCGTCAGGGCACCGTGTCCGGCGAGCACGGCGACGGCGAACAGCAAGATGGTGCCTGGCACCAGGATCCCGGCAATCGCCAGGCACTCGAGAAAGGCAATCAGGAAAATCGCCAGGCCGAGCCACTCGGGGCTGGCCGTGAGCCAGAGGGTCAAGCTGTCGAGCCACTGGCTCATCGATGTGCATCCGTGGGGCCGAGTAGATAAAAGTCGCGACCTTCGACCTGGCCGCGCCGCAGTGGGTTGCGGGTGCAATGGCGGGCAAAGGCGGCGTCGACGAAGCGGTAAGGCAGATGTTCGTCGCGCCCGGCGGGAATACCCAGGCGCGATGTCTGCACGATCTGCAGCGGACGCTCGCCGAGATCCTCGACGAACAGGCGCTGCGGGTCGAAACGCCGGGCATCCCAGTCCGGCACTTTCAGGCCCAGTGCCTTGCACAGCAGGGTCTGTCCGCCACACAGGCGTTCGAATGGTCGCGGCCGGCCCTGGGCATCCGGGTTGTTGGCCTGCATCTGCGCCAGGCTGGCAGAATCCGAGTACGCGTCGAGCCAGGGGTAGGCCGATTTGATCAGCACCGCGTTGCCCGGGCCCTGGGCGCTGAAGTTCAACGAGTCGCCGCCGCGGGCGTAATACATGTAGATGTGTCCGCCGCCCTGGAACAGTGCCTTGCGTTTTTCCGTATAGCCGAGCGAGGCGTGGCTGCCTTTCTCGTCCAGGTAATAGGCTTCGGTCTCAATGATCCGTGCACTCAGCCAGCGTTCGCCGTCACGGTAGCGAATCACCTTGCCGAGCAGTTCGCGGGCGAGCAGGCGCGCATCGCGGTCGAAGAAACTGTCGGTCAGGGGACGGGCATGTGCCCAGGGCAGGCTTCGGGAGGGTTCGTCAGACATGTGAGTTCACTGGTTGAAGGCAGGCCTCAGGTGGCTCGCGATGATAGCAACAAGAGCCGTATCGATGTCTGAACCTGCCTTGGCCGGCAGATCATTGCTACTGCTTGTCCACTATCCGCCCGGCGCCGCTGTGCGTGGGGCGGTGGCACCGCTATAATCAGCCGCTTTAGTTATTGCCAGGCTACCGAGACCATGACCGAGTCCGTACTCGACTATATGACCCGCCTGGGCCGTGCGGCCCGCGCCGCCTCGCGCGTGGTCGCCAGCGCCAGCACCGCGCAGAAGAATCGTGCCCTGCAGGCCACTGCCGAGGCCCTGGGTGCCGCGCGCACCGAACTGGCCAGCGCCAACGAGCTGGACCTGGCCGCCGGCCGGGCCAATGGCCTGGAATCGGCACTGCTGGACCGTCTGGCGCTGACCCCAGCGCGGATCGACGGTATGATCGAAGGCCTGCGCCAAGTCGCGGGGCTGGCCGACCCGGTCGGCGCAATTCGCGACATGAGCTACCGTCCGTCGGGTATTCAGGTCGGCAAGATGCGCGTACCGCTCGGCGTGATCGGCATCATCTACGAGTCGCGGCCCAACGTGACCATCGACGCCGCCAGCCTGTGCCTGAAATCCGGCAACGCCACTATCCTGCGTGGCGGCTCGGAAGCCATTCATTCCAACCGTGCCATCGCCGCCTGTATCCAGCGTGGCCTGGCCGCAGCCGATCTGCCGGCCGCCGCCGTGCAGGTGGTGGAAACCACCGACCGCGCCGCCGTCGGTGCGCTGATCAGCATGCCCGAGTTCGTCGACGTGATAGTGCCGCGCGGCGGCAAGAGCCTGATCGAGCGGGTCAGCCGCGACGCGCGGGTGCCGGTGATCAAGCATCTGGACGGCATCTGCCATGTGTATGTCGACGCCCTGGCCGAGTTGCCCAAGGCCCAGGCCATCGCCTTCAATGCCAAGACCTACCGCTACGGCATCTGCGGTGCGATGGAAACCCTGTTGGTCGATCAGGCCGTGGCGGCGGCATTTCTGCCGGCCATGGAGTTGATGTTCGTCGAGAAGGGCGTCGAACTGCGCGGCTGCCAGCGCACCTGCGCGCTGATCCAGGCCAAAGCGGCGACGGAAGAGGACTGGAGCACAGAGTATCTGGCGCCGATCCTGTCGATCCGGGTGGTCGACGGCCTGGATCAGGCCATCGAACACATCAATCGCTACGGCTCGCACCACACCGACGCCATCGTCACCGAACACCAGGGCCGCGCCCGGCGTTTCCTCGCCGAGGTCGACTCCAGTTCGGTAATGCTCAATGCACCCACCTGCTTCGCCGACGGCTTCGAGTACGGCCTGGGCGCGGAGATCGGCATTTCCACCGACAAGTTGCACGCCCGCGGCCCGGTGGGCCTGGAAGGCCTGACCTGCGAGAAGTATGTGGTGATCGGCGACGGTCAACTGCGCGGGCAGAATGCCTAAACGCATCGGCATATTCGGCGGCACCTTCGATCCGGTGCATATCGGCCACCTGCGCAGTGCCCTGGAAGTGGCGGAATTCATGGTCCTCGACCAGTTGCGCCTGATCCCCAGCGCGCGGCCGCCGCACCGCGAGGCGCCGCAGGTTTCGGCGCAGGATCGCCTGGCCATGGTCGAACTGGCGGTGGCCGGCTTGTCGCCGCTGTGTGTCGACGACCGCGAGCTCAAGCGTGACAAGCCGTCGTACAGCATCGACACCCTGGAGTCGTTGCGCGCCGAGCTGGCGGCCGACGACCAGTTGTTCCTGCTCATTGGCTGGGATGCCTTTTGCGGGCTACCCACCTGGCATCGCTGGAGCGAGTTGCTGGAGCACTGCCATATCCTGGTGTTGCAGCGTCCGGATGCCGACAGCGAAGCGCCGGAAACCTTGCGCAACCTGCTGGCAGCCCGCAGCATCAGCGACCCGCTGGCCATGGAGGGGCCTAGCGGACAGATTTCCTTTATCTGGCAGACGCCCCTGGCGGTGTCCGCCACGCAGATCCGCACGCTGTTGGCGAGCGGCAAGTCGGTACGTTTTCTGGTACCCGATGCGGTACTCAGCTATATCCATGCGCACGGACTCTACCGTGCGTCGAACTGAACACAAGGCAAACGAGTTACTTATGAAGACGCAAAAAATGCTCAGCGAAGACCTGGTCAAACTGGCCATCGCTGCCCTGGAAGACATCAAGGCGCAAGACATCACCACCATCGATGTGCGCGACAAGACCAGCATCACCGACTACATGGTGATCGCCAGCGGTACCTCCAGTCGTCACGTCAAGTCGCTGGTCGACAACGTGCTGGAGAAGGTCAAGGAGCAGGGTGTGCGTCCGCTCGGCAGCGAAGGGTTGGACACCGGCGAATGGGCGCTGCTCGACCTGGGCGATATCGTCGTCCACGTGATGCTGCCCACCGCCCGTCAGTTCTACGACCTCGAGCGCCTGTGGCAGGGTGCCGAACAGAGCCGTGCGCAGTTCAGCCCCGAGCCGGAACAAGAGTAAGGACGCAGCAGCGTGCGGATCAAACTGATTGCCGTCGGCTCGAAGATGCCGCGCTGGGTCGAGGACGGTTGGCAGGAATACGCCAAGCGCATGCCGGCGGAACTGGCCCTGGAGCTGGTCGAGATTCCCTTGACCACCCGCGGCAAGAACGCCGACGTGGCGCGGATGATGCGCCAGGAAGGCGACGCCATGCTGGCCAAGGTTGCGCCTGGGGAACGCATCGTCACCCTGGAAGTCGAAGGGCGGCCGTGGAGCACCGAGCAGTTGGCGGTCGAGCTGGACAAGTGGCGCCTGGATGCGCGTACCGTCAACCTCATGGTCGGTGGCCCCGAAGGTCTGGCGCCGGAAGTACAGGCGCGCAGCGAACAGCGCTGGTCGCTGTCGCCCTTGACCCTGCCGCACCCGCTGGTGCGGATTGTGCTTGGCGAGCAGCTGTATCGGGCCTGGACCGTATTGTCCGGCCACCCGTACCACAAATGATTTCCCACCCGATTTTCCACCACTAATCAGCAGTCATAGATGCCGCAGCCGATTCGCCTCAAGGACCACGAAAAAGATGCGCGCCTGATTCGCAAGCGTGCCCTGGTCGGTGCCCTGGTGTTTCTGCTGCTGACCGCGGCCCTGGTCGCGCGCATGTATTACCTGCAGGTGGTGCAGTACGAACACCACTCGACCCTCTCGGAAAACAACCGGGTTCACGTGCAGCCGATTCCGCCGACCCGTGGGCTGATCTTCGACCGCAACGGGGTGCTGGTCGCCGACAACCGGCCGAGTTTCAGTCTGACCCTGACCCGTGAACGGGCCGGCGACTGGGCCCAGGTGCTGGATGTGATCGTCGAGGTGCTGGGGCTGAGCAGCGATGAGCGGGAGCTGTTCGAGAAGCGCGTGCGCCAGGGCCGGCGGCCATTCGAGCCGGTGCCGGTGTTGTTCGAGCTGAGCGAGGAGCAGATAGCCACCATCGCGGTCAATCAGTTCCGCCTGCCCGGGGTCGAGGTGGCGGCGCAGCTGGTGCGGTATTATCCCCAGCGCGAACACTTCGCCCATTCGGTGGGCTATGTCGGGCGGATCAACGAGAAAGAACTGAAGGAGCTCGACCCGGTGGCGTACAGCGGTACGCACCATATCGGCAAGACCGGGATCGAGCGCTTCTACGAAGCGCAGTTGCACGGCGAGGTCGGCTACGAAGAGGTCGAAACCAACGCCCGCGGCCGGGTGCTGCGGGTGCTCAAGCGCATCGATCCGTTGCCGGGCAAGGATGTCATGCTGACCATCGATGTGCGCCTGCAGGAAGCCGCCGAAGCCGCGCTGGGTGGACGCCGCGGCGCCATAGTGGCGATCCAGCCGGCGACCGGCGAGGTGCTGGCGATGGTCAGTCAGCCGAGCTTCGACCCCAACCCGTTCGTCACCGGCATCAGCTTCAAGGCCTATGCCGAGCTGCGCGACTCGATCGACCAGCCGCTGTTCAACCGGGTCCTGCGTGGCCTCTACCCGCCGGGTTCGACCATCAAGCCGATGATGGCCGTAGCTGCCCTGGATGCCGGCGTGATCACCCCCACTTCACGGGTGTTCGATCCGGGCTTCTATCAGTTGCCCAATCACAGCCACAAGTACCGCAACTGGAACCGCAGTGGCGACGGTTGGGTGAGCCTGGAGATGGCGATCATGCGCTCCAATGACACCTATTTTTACGATTTGGCGCACAAGATGGGCATCGATCGCATGCACGACTACATGACCCGTTTCGGCCTGGGCCAGCGGGTGTCGCTGGACATGTTCGAGGAAACTGCCGGGCTGATGCCATCGCGCGAGTGGAAGCGGTCGCGCTACCGGCAGCCCTGGTACCCGGGAGAAACCCTGATCCTCGGCATCGGTCAGGGCTATATGCAGACCACGCCGCTGCAGTTGGCCCAGGCCACTGCACTGATGGCCACCCGTGGCAAGTGGATTCGTCCGCACCTGGCCAAGACCGTCGAGGGTTTGCCGCCGGTCGACAGCGAGCCGCTACCGGATATCCAGTTGCGTGATCCGCAAAGCTGGGATTCGGCGCGGTTCGGCATGGAGCAGGTGATGCATGGTCCGCGCGGCACCGCGCGCAAGGTCGGCGACGCTTCGGTCTATCGCATTGCCGGCAAGAGCGGCACGGCGCAGGTGGTGGCGATCAGGCAGGGCGAAAGGTACGACCGCGAGAAGATCCGCGAGCGCCATCGCGACCACGCCCTGTTCGTCGCATTCGCCCCGGCGGACAACCCGCAGATCGCCGTGGCGGTGATGGTGGAAAATGGCGAGTCCGGCTCGGGTGTGGCCGCGCCGGTGGTCAAGCAGGTGATGGATGCCTGGCTGCTCGACGATAGCGGCGAGCTCAAGGCCGAGTACGTTACGCCGGTGAGCGCAGAGGTCAGCCAGCGATGAGCGGTAACTTCGATCGCGTGCTGTCCAGCGAGGACGTGCTGCGTCGCCGCGCCAGCCTGCTGCAACGCGTGCATGTCGACGGCATTCTGCTGCTGCTGTTGCTGATCCTGGCGGTCGGCAGCCTGTTCATTCTCTATTCGGCCAGCGGCAAGAACGTCGACCTGCTGATCAAGCAGGCCAGCTCCTTTGGCATCGGCCTGGTGGGCATGTTCATCATCGCCCAGCTGGAACCGCGCTTCATGGCGCGCTGGGTGCCTCTGGCTTATGTGGCGGGCGTCGGCCTGCTGGTGGTGGTGGACGTCATGGGCCACAACGCCATGGGCGCGACCCGCTGGATCAACATTCCCGGGGTGATCCGTTTCCAGCCCTCGGAGTTCATGAAGATCATCATGCCGGCGACCATCGCCTGGTACCTGGCCAAGCGCAGCCTGCCGCCGAGCTTGAAGCACATCGCGATCAGCCTGGCGCTGACGTTGCTGCCGTTCGTGCTGATTTTGCTGCAGCCGGACCTGGGTACCTCGATGCTGGTGATCGTTTCGGGGGTGTTCGTGTTGTTCATCGCCGGCCTGCAGTGGCGCTGGATCATCGGTGCGCTGGCGGCGCTGGTGCCGGTCGCCGTGGCCATGTGGTTCTTCGTTCTGCGTGAGTACCAGAAACAGCGGGTGCTGACCTTTCTCAATCCCGAGAGCGATCCGCTGGGCAGCGGCTGGAACATCATCCAGTCGAAGGCGGCGATCGGCTCGGGCGGAGTCTTCGGCAAGGGCTGGCTGCTCGGCACCCAGTCGCACCTGGACTTCTTGCCGGAAAGCCACACCGACTTCATCATTGCCGTGCTCGCCGAGGAATTCGGCCTGGTCGGCGTTTGTTTGTTGCTGCTGGTCTACCTGCTGTTGATCGCGCGAGGTTTGGTGATTACCGTGCAAGCGCAGACGCTGTTCGGTAAGCTTCTGGCCGGCGCGCTGACCATGACCTTCTTCGTCTATGTGTTCGTCAATATCGGTATGGTCAGCGGGTTGCTGCCGGTGGTGGGGGTACCGCTGCCGTTCATCAGCTATGGCGGTACTTCGCTGATTACCCTGCTGGCAGGGTTTGGCATTTTGATGTCGATTCACACGCACCGTAAGTGGATTGCACAGGCTTAAATTGGGGTTATGAATTCAATGCATATATTGCGTGGCTGGGCTGCACGGCAAACACATTGGCTCGGTCTGGCCGCCGCCTTCGCTGTGGTTCAGCCGGCGCTTGCCGCCGATTACCAGGATTCGCCGCAGGTCGGCGAGTTCATCGCCGAGATGAACCGTGATTATGGTTTTGCCTCGGAGCAACTAGGGCGCCTGTTCGCCGCAGTGCAGCGCAAGCAGTCGATTCTCGACGCCATTTCGCGCCCGGCGGAGAAGGTCAAACCCTGGAAGGAATATCGGCCGATCTTCATTACCGACTCGCGCATCGCCCGTGGCGTGGATTTCTGGCGTGAGCATGCCGCGACCCTGGCGCGCGCCGAGGCCGAATACGGCGTGCCGGCACAGGTGATAGTGGCAATCATCGGCGTTGAAACCTTTTACGGTGGCAACACCGGCAGCTTCAGGGTGATGGATGCACTCTCGACCCTGGCCTTCGATTACCCGCCGCGCGCGCCCTTCTTTCGCAAGGAGTTGCGCGAATTCCTCATGCTCTCGCGTGAGGAACAGGTCGATCCGATGACTCTCAAGGGGTCCTACGCCGGGGCCATGGGCTTGCCGCAATTCATGCCGAGCAGTTTCCGCGCCTACGCGGTGGACTTCGACGGCGACGGCCATATCAATATCTGGACCAATCCGGTGGATGCCATCGGCAGTGTGGCCAGCTACTTCAAGCGCCACGGCTGGCTGCCCGGCGAGCCGGTAGTCAGCGTCGCTACGGTCGCCGGCGAACAGGTCGAACAGGGCCTGAGCGCGGGCCTCGATCCGCAGATGAACGTCGACGAGTTGCGCCGCCTCGGCTGGACCAGCAGCGATGAGCTGGACGGCGAAATGCCGGTCACCGCTTTCCGTCTCGAAGGTGCCGAGGGCGACGAGTACTGGCTGGGGCTGCCGAACTTCTTCGTCATCACCCGCTATAACCGCAGCGTGATGTACGCCATGGCGGTCAATCAGTTGGCCGAATCGCTGGTCGACGCACGAGGGGCCAATTAATGTCGGGATTGCCGTTCAGGTTTGCTGCCTACTCTGCTCTCGCGCTCTTGTTGGCGAGTTGCACGTCCACCCGGGCACCGCAGCCGGTGGCGCCGGTCAAGCCGAGCGCGGCTATCAGTGGTCCTGGCGACTTCAGTCGCCCACACAAGGACGGCGCGCCCTGGTGGGATGTCGATGTTTCGCTGATCCCGGATGCCGTCCCCATGCCGCATTATGGCCGGGTCAAGGCCAGCCCCTATGTGGTGTTCGGCAAGCAGTACTACCCGATTCCCGACGCGCGTCGCTATCAGGCGACAGGTCCGGCGTCCTGGTACGGCACCAAGTTCCACGGTCAGGCCACCGCCAACGGCGAAACCTACGACCTGTACGGGATGACCGCCGCGCACAAGACCCTGCCGCTACCCAGCTACGTGCGGGTGACCAACCTGGAAAACGGCAAGAGTGCGATTCTGCGGGTCAACGACCGCGGCCCGTTCTATTCGGACCGGATCATCGATCTGTCCTTTGCCGCCGCGAAGAAACTCGGCTATGCCGAGAGCGGTACGGCGCGGGTCAAGGTCGAGGGTATCGATCCCCATGAGTGGTGGGCCCAACGAGGGCAACCGGTACCACTGGTGCTGGCCGCGCAATCGGCCCAGGTCAAGACTGTTGTTCAGCCGGTTGCTCAGCCGCTCGAAAAGTACTCGCCACCCGCCCAGCAGCATGCTGCGGCCGTACTGCCGGTGCAGATAGACGCAAAAAAAAACGCTTCAGACGCAGCCTCTGGCCTGTATCTCCAGGTGGGCGCCTTCGCCAACCCGGACGCTGCGGAGTTGCTCAAGGCCAAGTTGAGCGATACGGTGGCTGCCCCGGTGTTCATCAGTTCAGTGGTGCACAACCAGCAGATTCTCCATCGCGTGCGTCTGGGGCCGGTGAGCAGCCAGGGCGAGGCTGAGCAATTGCAACTCAGCGTGCGCCTGGCCAACCTCGGTCAGCCGAGGCTGGTCAAGGCGGATTGAGCCGGCACTTATCGGTCCGTTCCCGGACTAAGTATGCAGCCGCAGCCGGGTTCGGCTGCCAGCGTCACCCCATGTGCCCTTTCGGGCCTGTACGACCATTAGCTACCTAGAGAGACGGATGAATATCACCAGCTTTGCCCAACGCGTTTTCTTCTCACTCCTGCTGCTCGTTGCGCCCGCCGCCTGGGCCAGCCAGATGGTGATTCCGGCGCCGCCGCAACTGGCCGCCAAATCCTATGTGCTGATGGATGCCGTCAGCGGCAATGTCCTTATCGAGCACAATGCCGACGAGCGTCTGCCGCCGGCCAGCCTGACCAAGATGATGACTGCCTACCTGGCGACCCTGGACATCAACCGCGGCCAGATCAAGGAAGGCGACATGGTGCGCATCAGCGAGAGGGCCTGGCGTATGGGCGGCTCGAAGATGTTCATCGAGGTCGGCAAGGAAGTCTCGGTCGATGACCTGCTGCACGGCGTCATCATCCAGTCCGGCAATGACGCCAGCGTGGCGATTGCCGAGCACATCGCCGGCAGCGAAGAGGCCTTCGCCGACATGATGAACGCCACTGCCGAGCGCCTGGGCATGAGCAACAGCCAGTTTCGCAACGCCACCGGCTGGCCGGACCCGGAGCATTACTCTTCGGCCAAGGACATGGCCAGGCTGGCGCGGGCGATCATCTACGAAGATCCGCAGCACTACGCCATCTATGCGCAGAAGGAATTCCTCTGGAACGGCATCAAGCAGCCCAACCGCAACCTGCTGCTGTGGCGCGACAAGACCGTCGACGGCCTGAAGACCGGGCATACCGAAGAAGCCGGCTATTGTCTGGTGTCCTCCGCGGTGCGCGACGGCATGCGCCTGATCGCCGTGGTCTTCGGCACCTCCAGTGAACAGGCCCGTGCCGCCGAGACGCAGAAGCTGCTGACCTATGGTTTCCGCTTCTTCGAGACCCGCACCTTCTATCAGAAAGGTGTCGAGTTGGCTCAGACCCAGGTCTGGAAAGGCGCCACTCGACAGCTCAAGGCTGGCCTGGCCAGTGACCTGACCCTGACCATGGCGAAAGGCCAACTGGACAAGCTGCAAGCCGGTATGACCCTCAATCCGCAACTGATTGCACCGATCCAGCAAGGTGATGTGATCGGCAAGGTCGAAGTCAAGCTGGGTGACGAGGTGGTGCACAGCGCCGATCTGGTGGCCCTGGAAACCGTCGAGGAAGGCGGCCTGTTCCGGCGTCTGTGGGATAGCATTCGTCTTTTCTTCTTCGGCTTGTTCAACTGATATCGTGACCAGCACGTCCCCTGGCGAACCGCCGGGGCGTTGTTGCCACGGCTTACGAGGCCGTTACTGCCATGAGTCAAGCTGACGTCAAATCGCACAAAATCGAATTTCCCTGCGCCGACTACCCGATCAAGGTGGTTGGCGACAGTGGTGCCACTTACAAGGACATGGTGATCGAAATCCTCAGCAAATATGCCAAGGTCGATCTCAGTACCCTGGCCGAGCGCCAGAGCAGTAATGGCAAGTACACCACTGTGCAGTTGCACATCGAGGCAACCGGTGAAGACCAGTTGCGCGATATCAATAGCGCCCTGCGCGCGACCGGTATCGTGCACATGGTGCTCTGATGAGCCTGCCGCTCGGCTTTCGCGAGCTCGGCTTGGTCGACTACGAGCCGACCTGGCAGGCCATGCAGTGCTTCACCAATGAGCGTGATGCCGCAACGGCGGATGAAATCTGGCTATTGCAGCATCCGCCGGTGTTTACCCAGGGCCAGGCCGGCAAGGCCGAACACCTGTTGCTGCCTGGCGATATCCCGGTGGTGCAGGTCGATCGCGGCGGCCAGGTGACCTACCACGGCCCCGGCCAACTGGTGGCTTACCTGCTGCTGGATGTGCGCCGGAGCGGCATCGGCGTGCGTGAGCTGGTCAACCGCATCGAGCGCAGCCTGATTGACCTGCTCGCCAGTTACGGCGTCAGCGCCAATGCCAAGCCGGATGCGCCCGGGGTGTACGTGGATGGGGCGAAGATAGCCTCTCTGGGGCTGCGTATCCGCAATGGCCGCTCCTTTCATGGCCTGGCCTTGAACGTGGACATGGATTTGCAGCCGTTCCAGCGCATCAACCCCTGCGGTTACGCCGGCATGGCCATGACCCAGCTGGTCGATCAGGTGGCGGGGCCGGTAGACATATCCGAGGTCAGTGCGCGGCTGCGCGAGCAGCTGGTCAAGCACCTCGACTACGCGCAGCAGCAGACCCTGAAGGGCGCAATAGACTGCTAAGCCTTGGCTTCTCCACCGTACTCAGGGTGTAGCGCCCGGGGAAGCATGACACTGCTTGCAGCGGCCGCAATCGGTAGGGTGCGCTGTGCGCACCAGGCGTCTGTGGCGGCACCGGTGTTGGTGTTGGTGCGCGCGGCGCACCCTATGAAGCCAGCCCCCTACACCTGGGCGCCGATGCCTGAGCGCAACAGAGGATGGGGGCATAGCCATTCTCAATGGCCTGATTGTGGATAAACCAACGCCTGACCCAGGCAAAGCCGGGCGTCAGGCGTTGTGCGGCCCGATCAGTTCAGATTGAGGGTCGGAATCAGGCTGCTGTCGAGTTGCTGGCCCGGCACTGGCACCGGGGCGGCCAGGCCCAGGTTGTTCTTCTCGAACACCTTGTCGGCGCGGTAGCTGGAGCGTACCAGCGGGCCGGCGGCGACTTCCATAAAGCCCTTCTGCAGGCCGAGGTCGCGGAAACGATTGAACTCTTCCGGGCTGACCCAGCGCTTGACCGCCAGGTGATTGCGCGTGGGCTGCAGGTACTGGCCGAGGGTGAGGATGTCCACGCCGATGGCACGCAGGTCATCCATGGTTTCTAGAACTTCCTCGTCGGTCTCGCCCAGGCCCAGCATCAGGCTGGTCTTGGTCAGCATCTGCGGGCGATGGCGCTTGGCGTGCTCGAGCGCGCGCAGGGTCTTCTCGTAGCCGGCGCGAGGGTCGCGTACTTCATGGGTCAGGCGCTTGACCGTCTCGACGTTCTGCGCAAAGACCTCCAGGCCGGAATCCACCACGCGTTCGATGGCTTGCAGGTCACCGTCGAAATCCGGGGTCAGGGCCTCTACCACCACCTGTGGGGTACGCTCCTTGATCGCGCGCACACAGGCGGCGTAGTGGCTTGCGCCGCCGTCGTCCAGATCGTCGCGGTCCACCGAGGTCAGCACGATATAGCGCAGCGCCATCAGCTCCACCGACTTGGCGGTGTTCTGTGGCTCTTCCTGATCCAGCCAGCCGTTGGGGTTGCCTGTATCCACCGCGCAGAAGCGGCAGGCGCGGGTGCATACCGAACCCATCAGCATGATGGTGGCGGTGCCGTTGGACCAGCACTCGCCCATGTTCGGGCAGTGGGATTCCTGGCACACGGTGCTCAGGCGGTGTTCGCCGACATTGCGCTTGACCGCTTCGAAGCGGCTGCCGCCGGGCGCCTTGACCCGCAGCCACTTGGGCTTGGGTTCGAATACCTGGGGTTCGCTTGAGGCGCGGCGCTTCTGCCCGTCCTTGATCGCGGTAGTGCCCTGAGTGGTGCGGAATTTTTCGCCGCTGGCGACGTTTTTAGGCGGGGAGGTATCGGACATCGGCAATCTGGGCTCCGCTAGAGGCTCCGTGGACGAGGCGGCTTGTGGCCGCCGCGCAGTTTATCACAGAAGGTATTTGTCCAGGCTGACGGCCATCCATTGACGGGTGTTCGACTGTTCGCCCGGGGCTGGGTGGCGGATTCAGGCGGTAGAGCTGCAGCCGCACGACCGGTCCGGCGCCGCTGGATGATAGTGACTCCGGTGATGGCCTGTCCCTCGTTTGCGTGACGAGCCTCGACCTGCGCCTGGCGAAATGCCCTGGCTGGTCCAGAATCTGAAGTGGCGCAAGGCGGCGGTCGGCAAGGTGGAAGGTGGCCATGGCCGATTCTGCCCCCCTGGCCTCGGTGCCAGGGCGCTGGACTCCTCTGCTGGTGCGCACTGGGCATGGCGGCATGTTGCGCAAGTCCAGCAGCCTTTCCGGTGGCGCGACGAGCGCGGATTTCGAGGCCCGGGTGGGTCGGGAGAAGGCGATGGCGAAAGAACAGCTGTTCCTCGATGCCTACCAGCCGCGGCAGATCGCCCGGCGCGTGGAGCAAATGGGCGTGGCCAAGGCGCAGGCGGATGTGTTGACGCTGTTGCTGCTGGCGGTGTTGGCCGGTGCCTTCATCTCCCTGGGCGCGCTGCTGTTTACCGTGATCGTCACCGATAGCCAGCTCGGTTTCGGCGTCACTCGCCTGCTCGGTGGCCTGGGATTCTGCCTCGGTCTGGTGTTGGTGGTGGTCGGCGGGGCGGAGCTGTTCACCGGTAACAACCTCCTGGCGATGGCCTGGGCCAGCCGGCTGATCGGCAGTCGCGCGCTGTTGCGCAACTGGTGTCTGGCCTACCTGGGCAATGTGATCGGTTGCCTGGGGACGCTGCTGCTGGTGCTCTGGGCCGATATAGCGGGCATGGGTGGCGGCGCGGTCGGCGAGACGGCCTTGCACATCGCGCGGAGCAAGGCCGATCTGTCGCTGCTCGAAGCCTTTTCCCGGGGCATTCTCAGCAATGTCCTGGTGTGCCTGGCGGTCTGGTTGGCGATGGGTGGGCGCAGCGTCAGCGACAAGATATTGGCCATTCTGTTGCCCATCAGTGCCTTCGTCACCATCGGCTTCGAGCACTCGATTGCCAACTGGTTCTTTCTGCCCTACGGCCTGATCCTGGACGGCGAGGGGCTGATGTCGTTCAGTGGCATTGGCCGAAACCTGCTGGCGGTGACCCTGGGCAACGTGGTCGGCGGCACGCTGCTGGTCGCCGGGGTCTATTGGCTGGCCTATCTGCGCGGCGAGCCCCGGCAACCCTGAGAGGCGGCGAGAACGCTCCCGCCCGCTGCGAGCGCCTCCAAGCGCCCGCTGCGGCGCTCGATATGTTCACAACCTGCGACTGGGCTCAGCGGTGATTGCGCAGGCGTACCAGCAGTTCCTGGGTGGGGTAGCCGTCGGCCGGCCAGCCCTGGCGCAGCTGGAAGGCGCGCACGGCCTTGCGCGTATTGGCGCCAATGATCCCGTCGGCAGGTCCTGGTTCCAGGCCGTTCTGGGCCAGCAATTCCTGCAGCTCGATGCGCTCGCTGCGGCCCAGTTGGCGCTCCTCGCGGGGCCAGGCGGCACGCACGCCATCGCCCCCGCGCAGGCTGTCGGACAGCAGGCCGATAGCCAGGGCGTAGGAGGTCGAGTTGTTGTATTTGAGGATGCTGCGGAAATTGCTCAGCAGCAGAAAGGCCGGGCCGCGATGACCGGCCGGCAGCAGCAGGGTCGCAGTGGTTTCGGCAGCCACGTGCTGGGCTGGCGGATTGAGCGGTTGGACCCCCAGTGCTGTCCACTCGGCCAGGCTGCGGCGCGCTTCCGGGTCGGACAGACTGTAGTCGAAGGCTTGCGGCAGGCGCACCTCATAGCCCCAGGGTTGGCCTTTCTGCCAGCCGGAGGCCTGCAGGTAATGGGCGGCCGAGGCCAGGGCGTCGGCCGAGGAAGTCCAGAGGTCGCGGCGGCCATCGCCGTCGAAGTCCACGGCATGCTCGTTGTAGGTGGTGGGCATGAACTGGGTCTGGCCCATGGCGCCGGCCCAGGAGCCGACCAGGCGTTCCGGAGTGATATCGCCATGCTGGAGAATCTGCAGCACGGCGAGCAGTTGACTGCGCCAGAACACCTGGCGGCGGCCTTCATAGGCCAGGGTGGCGAGCGAGCGGATCACCTTGTGATTGCCGATATTGCTGCCGAAATTGCTCTCCAGGCCCCAGATCGCCACCAGGGTTTCGCGGTCAACGCCGTAACGTGTTTCGATGCGAGCGAGGGTATTGCCGTGCTGCAGCAACAGGCTTTGGCCGCGGGCGACGCGCAGAGGAGAGACAGCGCCATCCAGGTATTCCCATACCGGACGGGTAAACTCCGGTTGGCTGCTGTCGGCGACCAGTACGTCGGGGTTGGGGCTGACGCCGGCGAAGGCACGATCGAACAGCGCGGGGTCGATGCCGGCGGCAATCGCATCGCTGCGCAGCAGGGCACGCCAGTCGGCGAAGCTGAGTTTTGCGGCAGCCGCCGCCGGCTCGGGCTGCTTGTTCGAGGTGCTGCTCGGGCTGTCGGCTACAGTGGCCAGCGATTGCGCGGGCGCTTCGGCACAAGCCGTCAGGAGTAGAAGGAGGCAGGCCGAGGCGATGTGGCTCAGGCTGCGAAGTAGCAGGTTGGGCATGGTGGTCTCAAGGCGTTTTTTTGCAGGCCGCTACCTTAGCATGGTTGGGCTTCCAGGCGGGCCACAGCGGGGTTTCAGGCGACCAGAAGGACAGAAGCCTCCCAGTTTTGCTGGGAGGCTTCGCGGCGGTAGCTGCCTTTGCCTTTGCCGGGTTTTTCCTGACGACAGCGGAACAGCGGCTGGGCGATCAGGGATTTGGCCTTGTTCGGCCTCTGTTTGCGGTTTTTGGCCATGCTGGATCCTCATTGGCGGCCGCGCGACGCGCGGGTGCGTGAATAATGATCCGTTGGTTAAAAAATGTCCAGCTGGCAGCCGGGAGGTCGCAGGGGGCGCTGGACGAACAAGCCGATCGCCAGGTCGCTGGATAAAAATTAGCGCAATCCTTTCCCGTATCCCCAGTTGCAGTCGTGGGCGGGGTTACGGTCCGGGATCGCTGGGCAGGCTCAGGCGTTGTCCGCACAGGCTCAGGGTCAGCAGGCTCAAGCCGTTCCAGGGGTCGCCGACGGCCTGGCCCTTGATCTGCGCGTCGATGCGCTGGGCATCCTGCAGCAGCGCGGCCCAGCGTGCGGCGGAGTGGCGTTGCAGGGCTTTGCTGACCAGTGGGCGGCGCTTGTCCCAGACCGGCGGGCGCGCCGAGCTGAAGGCCTTGTCCAGTGGCATACCCTGGCCGTATTGCTGGGCGATGGTGGCGAGCAGGCGGATTTCGCGGGCCAGGGCCCAGAGAATCACCGGCGGCTCGACCCCTTCGCCGCGCAACCCTTCGAGTATGCGCAGGGCATGGGCGGCTTCGCCATTGAGGGCCGCATCGATCAGGCCGAACACGTCGAAGCGGGCGCTGTCGGCAACCGCAGCGTGCACGGTGCTGACCTCGATCTGCCCACCGTCGGCGAGCAGCTTGAGTTTCTCGATTTCCTGGGCGGCGGCGAGCAGGTTGCCTTCCACTCGCACGGCGATCATCTCGAGCGCTTCCTGGCTGGCGCTCAGGCCGGCCTGGGCCAGGCGTTGGCGAATCCATTGCGGCAGCTGGTGGGCATCCACCGGCCAGATCTGCAGGAACTGACACTGTGGCCCGTCGATCAGGGCCTTGGCCCACTTGGTCTTCTGTGCGCTGCCATCGAGTTTCGGCAGGCTGATCAGCAGCACGGTGTCTTCCGGCGGGCGGGCCAGGTATTCGAGCAGCGCCGTCGCCCCCTTGTCGCCGGGCTTGGCGGACGACATTCGCAGTTCCAGCAGGCGCTTGTCGGCGAACAGCGACATGCTGGCGCCGGCCTGCAGCAGATTGCCCCAGTCGAAGCCCGCATCGGCGTTGAACACCTGGCGTTCGCTGAACGCCTGCTCGCGGGTGGCGGCGCGGATCGCGTCGCAGGCTTCCTGGCACAGCAACGGTTCGTCGCCACTGACCACATACACCGCCGCCAGCTTGCCCTGGAGGTGTTTGCCGA
The DNA here is from genome assembly GCF_033723075.1 of Pseudomonas sp. GTDB lineage: Bacteria > Pseudomonadota > Gammaproteobacteria > Pseudomonadales > Pseudomonadaceae > Aquipseudomonas. The sequence goes on along the minus strand of NZ_JAWVXU010000002.1, from coordinate 42,561 downwards.
GTTGTGCGGGGTTGAGTTTCATCAGGCGCTAACCGGCGGGGCCGCGGCCCCGTCAGTTCTACTGGCCGGAGGTCGGCAGTTGCACGGGCGACTGCTGCGGTTGCGCGGCTTCACGCTGACGCGCGGCTTCCAGTGCCTCGGCTTCGGCTTTGGCCTTGGCTTCGGCGCTCTGTTGCAGCTGGTCGAGCTGGGTCGGGGTGACCTGTTGCAGGCGCTGGACCAGTTGTTGCACCAGCTCGCGGCGCATTTCGCTGCGCAGTTGCACTGCTTCCTGATCGGAACCGACCAGGTTGTTGCCGTCCTGGGCATAGAAGTTCTGCGCTTCCAGCTGGTTACTGGTCAGCAGCAGATTCTGGGCGCCGCGGATCTCGTAATCGAGGGTCATGGTCAGCTCGTATTCGGCAGTGCGCGTGGAGCTGGTATAGCTGGCGGCGCGCTTGTTTTCCTGCTCGTCGCTCAGCACCAGGTGATAGGCCGCGCCAGGGTGGACGCGCACACCGTTGTCCTGCAGCACCTCACGCACCTGCTTGACCGTGTCGCCATAGGCGTTGCGTGCGCTGACATCGAGTTCCTTGAGGGCGAACTCGACGTCACCGGTGCCGCGCAGCTGGAAGCCGCAGGCGCCGAGCAGCGCAGCGAGGCCGATTACCAACAGATTCCGTTTCATCATCTTTGCTATCCCCTTGGCGAACCTCTCGACGCGCCGCTTTGCGGTCGCGTCGAGTTTTGTCAGTTGGCGACTATTTTAGTTGGCGACTATGTTGACCAGCTTGCCCGGCACCACAATCACTTTACGGATGCTCAGGCCTTCGGTGAAGCGCACTACGTTTTCGTTGGCCCGCGCCGCTGCTTCGACTTCCTCGCGAGTAGCCGAAGCGGGCATCTCGATATGACCGCGCAACTTGCCGTTGACCTGGATCACCAGCTGCAGGCTGTCCTGTACCAGCGCCGACTCATCCACTGCCGGCCACTGGGCGTCGATGATCGCGCCCTGATGGCCGAGTTCCAGCCACAGTTGGTGGCTGATGTGCGGGGTGATCGGGGCCAGCAGCAAGGCCACGCTTTCCAGGCCTTCCTGGAGCAGGGCGCGATCCTGGGCGGTCTCTTGGGCGGCCTTTTCCAGCACGTTCATCAGGGTCATCACCTGGGCGATGGCGGTGTTGAATTTGTGGTGCTGGCCGATATCGACGCTGGCCTGTTTGATCGCCAGGTGAATGGCGCGGCGTACGTCTTTCTGGCTATCGCTCAGGCTTGTCTTGTCCAGCACGCCGGGCAAGCCCTGGCTGACATGGGCCTGGGCCAGGCGCCAGACGCGACGCAGGAAGCGGCTGCCGCCCTCGACGCCGGAGTCCGACCATTCCAGGCTCATGTCCGGTGGCGAGGCGAACATCATGAACAGCCGGCAGGTGTCGGCGCCGTAGGCATCGATCATCGCCTGCGGGTCGACGCCGTTGTTCTTCGACTTGGCCATCTTCTCGGTGCCGCCGATTTCCACCGGCATGCCGTCGCTTTTCAGCTTGGCGGCGATGACCTTGCCCTTGGCATCGCGCTCGATTTCCACGTCGGCCGGGTTGAACCAGTCCTTGCCGCCATTATCCAGGGTGCGGTAATAGGTGTCGGCAATGACCATGCCCTGGGTCAGCAGGTTCTTGAACGGTTCGTCGGAGTTGAGCAGGCCTTCGTCACGCATCAGCTTGTGGAAGAAGCGTGCGTAGAGCAGGTGCAGAATCGCGTGTTCGATACCGCCGATGTACTGATCCACCGGCAGCCAGTGGTCGGCGGCGGCCGGGTCGACCATGCCCTTGCTGTACTGCGGCGAGGCGTAGCGGGCGAAGTACCAGGACGATTCGACGAAGGTGTCCATGGTGTCGGTTTCGCGCTTGGCCGCTGCGCCGCATTTCGGGCAGCTGCATTGGTAGAAGTTCGGCATGCGCGCCAGTGGCGAACCGGCGCCGTCCGGTACTACGTCTTCGGGCAGCACTACCGGCAACTGGTCTTCCGGCACCGGCACGTCGCCGCAGCTGTCGCAATGAATGATCGGGATCGGGCAGCCCCAGTAGCGCTGCCGGCTGATACCCCAGTCGCGCAGGCGGAACTGGGTGCGCGATTGACCGAGATTCTTCTTCTGCAGGGCGACTTCGATGGCGTCGAAGGCACCCGGGAAATCCAGGTCGTCGAAATCGCCGGAGTTGATCAGGCTGCCGTGCTCGCCATAGGCGTCCTGCCAGGGCGCTGGGGTTTCATCGCCGGCACTGGTGCGGATCACCGGCTTGATTGGCAGGTCGTACTTGTGGGCGAATTCGAAATCGCGTTCGTCGTGGGCTGGAACGGCCATGACCGCGCCGTCGCCGTAATGGATCAATACGTAGTTGGCGACCCAGACCGGCAGCTTTTCGCCGGTGAGCGGATGCTCGACGAACAGGCCGGTGGGCAGGCCTTTCTTTTCCTGGGTGGCGATGTCGGCTTCGGCCACGCTGCCACTTTTGCACTCGTGGATAAAGGCTTGCAATTGCGCGTTGTTCTGCGCGGCAAGCGTCGCCAGGTGGTGTTCGGCGGCCACCGCGACGTAGGTCGCGCCCATCAGGGTGTCGGGGCGGGTGGTGAAGACCTTCAGCGCGCCGCTCTCGCCGATGCTGGCGACGTCATAGGGGAAGCTGACTTCCATGCCGCGGGATTTGCCGATCCAGTTGCGCTGCATGGTCTTGACCTGTTCCGGCCAGCCATCCAGATCGTCCAGGCTGCTCAAGAGCTCTTCCGCGTAGGCGGTGATCTTGAAGTAGTACATGGGGATTTCGCGTTTTTCGATGACCGCGCCGGAGCGCCAGCCGCGGCCGTCAATGACCTGCTCGTTGGCCAGTACGGTCTGATCCACCGGGTCCCAGTTGACCGTGCCGTTCTTGCGGTAGATCACACCTTTCTCGAACAGGCGGGTGAACAGCCATTGTTCCCAGCGGTAGTAGTCCGGCTTGCAGGTGGTCACTTCGCGCGACCAGTCGACCGCCAGACCCAGGCTTTTTAGCTGGGTCTTCATGTACTCGATGTTTTCGTAGGTCCACTTGGCGGGCGCGACCTTGTTCTTCATCGCGGCGTTTTCTGCCGGCATGCCGAACGCGTCCCAGCCCATCGGCTGCAGCACGTTCTTGCCGAGCATGCGCTGGTAGCGGGCGATCACGTCACCAATGGTGTAGTTGCGCACATGGCCCATGTGCAACTTGCCACTGGGGTAGGGGAACATCGACAGGCAATAGAAGGTTTCCTTGCCTGGCTGTTCGCTCACTACAAAGGATTTTTGCGAGTCCCAGTGGGATTGCGCGGCGGCTTCGATTTCACGTGGCTGATACTGTTCGTGCATGGCTACTGGCGCTAAGGAAAGGGGCTTTCGGGAAACGCCGTAGCATACATGACCCCTCGCAACTGAGGGAAACCCTGATTGCACTGCACGGCAGGCGCCAAGGCCGGCGCATCGCCGTTTGTCGCGGCGTCGGGCTGGTTCAAGGCCTGCCGCTAAGCTTGTTATAGAAGTTCGATGATCGGGGCCAGCATGAGGTGACTGGATGGCTGAATTGCGACGCACAGAGGCGTCGGCTGGTCTGTATGAGCGGTTGTTGCAGCGCCTGTCAGTGGCGCTGGATGAAGCCGATAATATGGCTCGCCTGTCTACCAAAGTGCCGGATGAGTTGGAGTTGCGCGACCTGACCGCAGCCGAATTGGAGTTGATTCGTGCCTATCTGGATCATGACCTGAATTGGTTGCGTGGTTGGCATGCCGCTGCCGAGGAGTTGGCGGTGATCGAGCGCTGGCCCGTGCGCGCAGCCAAGGCCAGCCGTGTGCCGCTGAAACCGGCGGTCAAGCCACTCGGCAAAGTGAAGCCGCTGGTCAGGCGCCGTGTGCAACTGTGCTGCGCGCTCTGCGGCGTGGTTGCCAGTTGGCGGCCGGGACAGGATGTGCACGCCTGTCTTTCGTGTGGCTCGCAGCTGTTCCGGGCACGCGATCCCCGTTAGGCTGCTGGGCACCTGAGAGGTGTCCAATGCCTATTCGCTACATGCTTAAACAACTGCTGATGCCGCCGGGCGTGCTGCTGCTCGCGCTGCTTGTTGCCTGGTGGTTGCGCAAGCGTTTTCCACGCGTGGCCGCCGCCTGTTTCGGTCTGGCGATCGGCGGGTTGTGGTTGATGAGCCTGCCGGTCGTGGTGGAGTGGTCGGCGCGCCTGCTGGAGTCTGAGCCGGCGCTGGCCGAGGCCCGCTGGACCGATCTGGCGCAGCAGGTGGAGGCGGTTGTCGTGCTTGGAGGCGGACGCGAGCAGGGTGATCCGGCCTGGGACGGCGATCAGCCCAGCTCGATGGCCATGCAGCGCTTGCGCTATGCCGCGCGCCTGGCCAAGGCCTCGGGCGTGCCGCTGGCGACCAGTGGCGGCCTGCATTATGGTCAGCCGCCCAGTGAGGCCGCGCTGGCGGCGCAGGTGTTGAGGCGCGACTTCGGCGTGGCGGTGCGCTGGCAGGAAGAGGCGAGTCGCACGACCTGGGAGAACGCGACCCGCAGCGCCGAACTGTTGCACAAGGACGGGGTCAGGCGTGTGTTGCTGGTCACCCAGGCCTGGCATATGCCGAGGGCGCGCTGGTGTTTCGAGCAGGCGGGGTTTGAGGTGCTGGCGGCGCCGGTTGGGTTTCTCGGCGTAGCCAACGGCCGCCCGGCGGGCGGCTGGCTGCCGGAAAGCAAGGCGTTGTGGCAGAGCAGCCTGTTGCTCAACGAGGCGCTGGGCTTGTTGATCTATCCGCTGGTCTACGGCCGGCCGTAGGAGCAGCGGGGGCCCCTGGCCCATGCCCGCGATGCTTTTGCTTGGCTATGTGCCCGTCAGGTGTTGCATACAATGGGGCGGGCGCATCGTAGGAGCGGGCCATGCCCGCGAAACAGCTGTCGTGGCCATGGGCCGCTCCTACGGTGTCGACCTAATCCAACACACAATGGGGACATAGCCTTTTGATTGCTCCCAGGGAGCACGGCCTGTGACGCTCCGCGTCAGGGGGAGCGTGCAATGACGCGGAGCATGGGGGCGATCAAGCTTGCAACTGTCCCCTACAGCGTCCTGGCCATGCGTCCGGCCAGCAGCGCCCAGGCGAGCAGCAGGGTGCAGAGGATCAGCAGCGGCCAGCCGCGCCAGTACAAATAAGGTGTCAACTGTTGCATGGGCACCACCTCGCCATAGAGCACGCCTTGTTCGAACTGCGGCAGTTGCTCGGTGATCCGGCCGAAGGGGTCGATCAGCACGGTCATGCCGTTGTTGGTCGCGCGGATCATCCAGCGACCGGCTTCGAGGGCGCGCATCTGGGCCATCTGCAAGTGCTGCAGCGGGCCGATCGAGCGGCCGAACCAGGCGTCATTGCTCACCGTCAGCAGCAGTTCGCTCTGTGCGGCGAGCCCCGCGGCGAACTCCGGGTAGACCACTTCGTAGCAGATGAAGGTGGCGATCTTGTAGCCCTTGGCCTGCAGCAGCGGCTGCTCGGCCGAGCCGCGGGCAAAGTCCGACATCGGCAGGTTGAAGAAGGCGATCAGCCCGCGCAGCACCTCCTGCAGAGGCACGTACTCGCCGAAGGGCACCAGTTTCTGCTTGAGGTAGTCGCCTTCGCCCTGGCCGAACACGCTGACGGCATTGTAGTAGCGCGGCTCGCCACGCTCGTTGGCCTGGCGGATCGGTACGCCGGTGATCAGTGCGGCCTGGCGTTCGCTGGCGAAGCGATCCATGGCCTGGAGGTAGCCTGCGGCCTGCGCCTTGAGCACCGGCACGGCAGTCTCCGGCCAGATGATCAGGTCGGTCGGTTCGGCGCTGAAGCTCAGGTCGCGGTACAGCGCCAGCTGGGCGTTGAGCTGGGCCGGATCCCACTTCAGGTTCTGTTCGATATTGCCCTGCATGGCCGCGACCTTGAGCGGTTCGCCGGCAGGCGTGGTCCAGGCGTGGCCCTTGAGGGCGAGGCCGGCAACCCAGGGGGCGGCCAGCAGTACTATGGCTGTGGCGAGAAAGGCCTTGCGCGCGCGCAGCTGCACCAGGTTGACCAGCAGAGCTGCGCTCAAGGCCAGGACGAAAGACAGCAACCATACCCCGCCGACGGGCGCGAGTCCGGCCAATGGGCCGTCGAGCTGGCTGTAGCCGGCGTAGAGCCAGGGAAAGCCGGTGAGGAACCAGCTACGGAAGGCTTCCTGGGTCAGCCACAGGGCGGCGAAGGCCAGGGCGTCTGCCAGCGGTGCTTCGCTGCGGCGCAGCCAGCGCGCCCACAGCCAGGCGGCCAGGGCCAGCAACAGGCCCAGGCCGGCGACGAAGCCGAGGGTCAGAAAGGCCGCCAGGGCCGGCGAGGCGGCACCGTAGTCGTGGATGCTGACGTAGACCCAGCTGGTGCCGGCGGCGAACAGGCCGAAACCGTAGTACCAACCGCGCCACGCTGCCTGGCGTGGGTTCAAGTCGCGCAGACCGAGATAAAACAGGGCAATCGAGAGCAGTGCCAGTGGCCACAGGTCGAACGGTGCCAGCGCCAGCGGGGTGATGGCGCCAGCCGCCAGGGCGATCAGGTTGCCCGGCCAGCCGGAACGAGTTATCCAGTGCATTGAATGCAGATCCTTGGATTGGAGGTGGCGCAAGGGTAGAGCGGAATGCGGAAGGGGGGAAGGTGTGTCGGGGGCATTGATGGGTTACGCCGCGGCGCGACTAACCCATCCTTGTATCTGCCAAAGCACCGCTGGCGCCTTAGCGCACCAGCGGAGTCAGGCGCAGCAGGTGGATGCGGCGGCTGTCGGCGTTGAGTACGCGGAAGCGGAATTCGCCGATCTCGGTCACTTCATTGCGTTTGGGCAGGTGGCCGAAGGCGCTCATCACCAGGCCGCCGACAGTATCGAACTCGTCGTCGGAGAACTGGGTGTCGAAGGACTCGTTGAAACTGTCGATCGGGGTCAGTGCCTTGACCAGGAAATCACCGCTGGGTAGCGGTTTGACGTAGCTGTCTTCCTCGACATCGTGCTCGTCCTCGATGTCGCCGACGATCTGCTCGAGCACGTCTTCGATGGTCACCAGGCCGGCCACGCCGCCATATTCGTCGATCACCACGGCCATATGGTTGTGGTTGGCGCGGAACTCGCGCAGCAGCACGTTGAGGCGCTTGGACTCGGGGACGAAGGTCGCCGGGCGCAGCACGTCCTTGATGTTGAAGTTCGGCTGCTCGTCCAGCAGTACCAGCGGCAGCAGATCCTTGGCCAGCAGAATGCCGATCACGTCATCCAGGCTTTCGCCCACCACCGGATAGCGCGAGTGGGCGGCTTCGATGATCGAGGGCAGGAATTCTTTGGGCGTCTGGTTGGCCTTGATGCTGATCATCTGCGAGCGCGGGACCATGATGTCACGGACCTGCAGGTCGGCCACCTGGATGGCGCCTTCGACGATGGCCAGCGCTTCGCTGTCGAGCAGCTTGTTCTGGTGCGCTTCACGCAGTACTTCCAGCAGTTCCTGGCGGTTTTTCGGCTCATGAGCAAAAGCCTGGGTCAGTTTGTTCAACCAGGACTTCGGCTCGTTGCTCGATCGGTCTTCGCTCATGGGGGTTACTCGGGATCCTTGCTGATGGGCAATTATTTGCTATTTGTCGTCGGCATAGGGGTCTGGATGACCCAGCTCGGCGAGCAGTGTGCGTTCCAGTGCTTCCATTTCTTCGGCTTCGGCGTCGTCGATGTGATCGTAGCCGAGCAGGTGCAGGCAGCCGTGGATGACCAGGTGTGCCCAGTGCGCCTGCGTGGATTTTTCCTGCTCGAGCGCCTCGCGCTCGACCACCGGCACACAGATCACCAGGTCGCCGAGCAGGGGGATATCCAGCATTCCGTCCGGGACGTCGGCGGGGAAGGACAGCACGTTGGTGGCGTAGTCGCGCTGGCGGTAGGTGTGGTTGAGTTCGAGACCTTCGGCTTCGTCGACCAGGCGGATGGTCAGCTCGGAATCGGCCGTGCGCTGGCGCAGGGCGGTTTCGCACCAGCTGCGAAACTGCGCCTCGCTGGGTAAATCGGCAGCCAGGGTGGCGACCTGCAGATCCAGTTCAAGCATTGTTGTTGTCCGGCTCGTCGATCAGCTTGCCGTGAACCCGATCGTCGTAACGTTCGTAGGCCTCGACGATGCGCTGGACCAGGGGGTGGCGCACCACGTCCTTGGGCTTGAAGTGGGTGAAGCTGATGCCCGGCACGTCACGCAGCACGTCGATGACGTGGGTCAGGCCGCTCTTGGTGCCGCGCGGCAGGTCGACCTGGGTGATGTCGCCGGTGATTATCGCGGTGGAGCCGAAGCCGATGCGGGTGAGGAACATCTTCATCTGTTCCAGGGTGGTGTTCTGGCTCTCGTCGAGGATGATGAAGCTGTTGTTCAGGGTGCGCCCGCGCATATAGGCCAGCGGTGCGACCTCGATCACCTGCTTCTCGATCAGCTTGGCCACCTGCTCGAAGCCGAGCATTTCGTAGAGCGCGTCGTACAGCGGGCGCAGGTAGGGGTCGATCTTCTGTGACAGGTCGCCGGGCAGGAAGCCGAGCTTCTCGCCGGCCTCGACTGCCGGACGCACCAGCAGGATGCGGCGAATCTGCTCGCGCTCCAGGGCGTCCACCGCGCAGGCCACCGCCAGGTAGGTCTTGCCGGTGCCGGCCGGGCCGACGCCGAAGTTGATGTCGTGCTCGAGAATGGCTTTGACGTAGCGCTGCTGGTTGACCCCGCGCGGACGAACCATGCCCTTGCGGGTGCGCAGGGCGATGCCGGGTTCGGCGCTGGGGTTGGCCAGTTCCTCGATACCGGACTCCTGCAGGAACAGGTGCACCATGTCCGGTGACAGCTCCGTGCCCTTGGTTTCGCGGTAGAGGCGGCGCAACAGTTGTTCGGCGGAGTTGGTCTGTTCCGGCGCGCCGATCAGCTCGAACTGGTTGCCGCGGTTGCGGATCTCGATGGCCAGGCGCTGTTCGATCAGGCGCAGGTGCTCGTCGAATTGCCCGCAGAGACTGGCAAAGCGGCGAGCTTCAAAGGGCTCGAGGATAAAGCGATGTGGTTCTATGGGTGCGTTCAAGGTCGTTTGATGGCCGCCAGTCGGCTGGGTAGTGAAACGAAGAATACCGCTAGCAGTGCGCGCGGGAAAGCTCGGACTGCTGCAACTTTAGCATCGCTTGCTGTGGGTTCGGATTGCGCCTGAAATTGGCACTGCTCCGCCCGGGCTGCACGCGGCGTACCCCGTGCATGGCGGGGCGGTTCATTCGCCGAGCAGGCTGCCGCGTAGCGAGTTGGGCAGGGCGTCGTCGATATGCACGTCGACGAACTGACCGATCAGGCGCGGGTTGTCGGTGCGGAAGTTGACCACCCGGTTGCTCTCGGTGCGGCCCTGGAGCATGCCGGGATCCTTCTTCGAGTAATCGCTGACCAGGATGCGCTGAACCGTACCGACCATGCGCCGGCTGTTTTCGGCGCCTTGCTGGCTGATGCGCTGCTGCAGGATCGCCAGGCGCTGCTTCTTCAGTTCTTCCGGGGTGTCGTCGCTCAGGTCCGCCGCCGGGGTGCCGGGGCGCGCGCTGTAGACGAAGGAATAGGAGAAATCGAAGCCGACGTCCTCGATCAGTTTCATGGTCTGCTCGAAGTCTTTCTCGGTTTCGCCAGGGAAGCCGATGATGAAGTCCGTGCTGATCAGGATGTCCGGCACCGCCGCGCGCAGTTTGCGGATGCGCGACTTGTACTCGAGTGCGGTGTGGTTGCGCTTCATGGCTGCGAGAATGCGATCGGAGCCCGACTGCACCGGCAGATGCAGGTATTTCACCAGTTCGGGGATCTCGGCATGAGCCTGGATCAGCGCATCGGAGAATTCCAGCGGGTGGCTGGTGGTGTAGCGGATACGGTCGATGCCGTCGATGGCGGCCACGGCGTAGAGCAATTCGGCAAAGTCGGCGAGCTGGCCGTCTGGGGTGTCGCCGCGGTAGCCGTTGACGTTCTGGCCGAGCAGGGTGACTTCGCGCACGCCGTTTTCAGCCAGGTGCAGCACTTCGGCGAGGACGTCGGCCAGTGGGCGGCTGACTTCCTCGCCACGGGTATAGGGCACTACGCAGAAGGTGCAGTACTTGCTGCAGCCTTCCATCACCGAGACATAAGCGCTGGGGCCGTCGACCCGTGGTTCGGGCAGGCGGTCGAATTTCTCGATCTCGGGGAAGGAAATGTCCACCTGCGGCAGCTTGGTGCTGCGCACGGCGGCGATCATTTCCGGCAGGCGGTGCAGGGTCTGCGGGCCGAAGACGACGTCGACATAGGGCGCCCGGTCGCGGATTGCCGCCCCTTCCTGGCTGGCCACGCAGCCGCCGACGCCGATCACCAGTTCCGGGTTGGCCAGCTTCAGTTCGCGCCAGCGGCCAAGCTGGGAGAACACCTTGTCCTGGGCTCTTTCGCGAATCGAGCAGGTGTTGAGCAGGATCACGTCGGCATCTTCAGCGCGTGCGGTGACTTCCAGGGCTTGATGTTCGCCCAGCAGGTCGACCATACGCGAGCTGTCGTACTCGTTCATCTGGCAGCCGTGGGTTTCGATATAAAGCTTCTTGGTCATGCGCGCTCAAAAGGGTGATTCGAAGAACCGCACATTATAGTGGCCGAACGGCTGGGTTCCTAGCCGCCTGTCGGACTTAGCCGTCCGTAGCAGGGCAGCGTTAAGTTTGACAGGCAGCTGGCATTGCCTGGCCGGTGGCTGTGCTATGATTTGCGCCCTCTTTTTCCCCTCCAGTCTAGACTTCCATCCATGAGCAAGCGCGAACCCATCTATAAGGTGATTTTCCTCAACCAGGGCCAGGTGTACGAAATGTATGCCAAGCAGATCTTTCAGAGCGATCTGTGGGGCTTCCTGGAGGTGGAGGAGTTTGTCTTCGGTGAGCGGACCCAGGTGGTGGTCGATCCCAGCGAAGAGAAACTCAAGGCCCAGTTCGACGGCGTGGTGCGCAGCTTTTTGCCCATGCACGCGATCATTCGCATCGACGAAGTCGAACGCCTGGGCACGCCGAAGATCAGCGAGGCCAAGGGTGGCGGCAATGTCATGCCGTTCCCCATGCCGATGCCGGATAAATAGCTTGGCGGCAAGCTGCAAACTCTGAGCTGGGTAGGATGGGGTGGGCCGGGCAGGTTGAGCGAAGCAATATCCATCTCAGGCAGCATGGGTTCGCTGCGCTCAACCCGTCCTGCAGCTCTCGAAGCCTTGCGACTCCTGCCTCCGGCCGCTACGGCAGCGGCGCGAATGGCGATTGGCCGTCGGCCGCCTGCAGCTCCAGCAGGTAGTTGCGGAATATCTCGCCGAGTACCTGGCCGGCGAGTTCCAGTTCCTCGCGCTGCATGCGCTCAGAAACCAGGTCGGCACTGTCCATGGCTTCATCCGAGCCGTTCACCGCGGCCATCTTCAGTACGATAAAAGCCTGCACATTGTTCGCCGGCACACCTTCGCCGCGGAAGAACATCATGCCCAGGCGATATTGCGCCTGGGCATGACCCTGCAGCGAAGCCTGCTCGAACCAGTTCAGCGCTTGCGCCAGGTCGCGCGGCGCGCGCTTGCCGTCGTAAAAGAATTCGCCCAGTTCATACCCGGCTTGCGGGTCACCGTTCTGCGCCGCTTGCTGGCAGGCGGCCAGCGCGTCGGGCAGGTCTTCGGGCGAGGTGTTCAGCGAGCAACTGCCGGTTGCGGGGATCAGCAGGGTGTTGCCGCCTGCGAACGCCAGCAGCGGCAGAAGAAGCAGCAGGCAGCCCAGAGATAGGGTGCGGCCGGTGCAGTTCATGGAAATCCGTGTACCTCGGGAAGCGGTGCGGGGTCGAGCCCGGCCGACAAGGTGCGTCGGCCTTGGCATTATGAAATAAGCAGTGGCGTTCTTACAAAGTCTTTACGGGGTTTTCTCGAATGCTGCCATCAGCTGCATGGCCCGGCAGGCTCAGTAGCAGCCAGGCCAGCAGCGGGTAGGCCAGTGTCAGCACGGCATGCAGCAGGTCGATGCGGCGCAACGGACCGATAAGGCCCTCGCTGCCGATCGCCAGTGTGGCCAGCAAGAACAGGCCGACAATGACCGTCGCGGCGTATGCCGGTGTGCGCCGCGGCCACTGGATAGCGCCGGCATAGACAATCAGCAGCAGGCTCGCCAGGTTGAGCAGCAGGCGGTAGTCCTCCAGCAGGTTCATTTGCCGGAACAGCTCGAAGAAGGCGCACAGCCCCAGCACCACGCGTCCCCAGTTCGGCCGGCTCCAGGCCCAGCCGCGGCCAAGGGTCAGCGCGGCTACGCCGAGTAGCGGCAGGCCGAGAAAACTGCTGGCCTGGCTCAGCCACAGGTGGCCGGCCTGCCAGCTCGGGTCGCCGACGGCGGCAACCGCCGCCGCAGCCGCCAAGAGAAAGCCGAGCAGGGCGCAGAACAGTGCCGGTTGATCGGCCTCGCCGTAGTGCTTGCGCGCCTTGCCGATGGCGACGGCGCAGGCCAGGCAGGCCAGTGCCAGCATGCCGCCGGACAGGACAGTGCTGTACTGCATCAGCTTTTTTTCAGCTCGGCGAAGGCGCGCTCGGCCGCGTCCAGGGTGATCGCAAGCTCCGTCTGGCCGTGGGCGATGGAGGTGAAGCCGGCTTCGAAGGCGCTCGGGGCCAGATAGACGCCGCCATCCAGCATCAGGTGGAAGAAGCGCTTGAAGCGCTCGGCATCGCTGCTCATCACGTCGTCAAAGGTGACGATGTCGTCGGCACCGCTGAAGTACAGGCCGAACATGCCGCCGGCCTGGGTGGTGACGAAGGGGATGCCGGCGGCATCGGCGCGATCCTGCAGGCCCTGCAGCATGCATGCGGTGTAGTCGCTCAGCTCGGCATGGAAGCCCGGGCGGCTGATCAGCTTCAGGGTGGTCAGGCCGGCGGCCATGGCCAGCGGGTTGCCGGACAGGGTGCCGGCCTGGTAGACCGGGCCGAGCGGGGCGATGCAGTGCATGATCTCGCGCTTGCCGCCGAAGCAGCCGACCGGCATGCCGCCGCCGATGATCTTGCCGAAGGTGGTCAGGTCCGGGGTCACGCCGTAATGCGCCTGGGCACCGCCGAGGGCGACGCGAAAGCCGGTCATCACTTCGTCGAAGATCAGCACCACGCCATGCTTGTCGCATTGTTCGCGCAGGCCCTGGAGAAAGCCCGGCGCCGGCGGTACGCAGTTCATGTTGCCGGCCACCGGCTCGACGATGATGCAGGCCACTTCGTTGCCGACTTCACCGAGCATCTGCGCGACCGCGTCGATGTCGTTGAACGGCAGGGTCAGGGTGTGTTTGGCGAAGGCCGCCGGCACCCCGGCCGAGCTCGGCACGCCCTGGGTCAGCAGGCCCGAGCCGGCCTTGACTAACAAGCTGTCGGAATGGCCGTGGTAGCAGCCTTCGAACTTGATGATGCTGTCGCGGCCGGTGAAGCCGCGCGCCAGGCGGATCGCGCTCATGGTCGCTTCGGTGCCGGAGCTGACCATGCGCACCATGTCCATGGACGGCACCAAAGCGCAGACCAGGTCGGCCATCTCGGTTTCCATGGCAGTCGGTGCGCCGTAGGACAGGCCATGTTCCAGCTGGCGGCGCACCGCATCGAGCACGTCCGGGTGGCTGTGGCCGAGAATCATCGGGCCCCAGGAACCGACGTAGTCCACGTAGCGCTTGTCATCCTCATCGGTGACATAGGCGCCGGCCGCATGCTTGAAGAACAGCGGCGTGCCGCCGACGCTCTTGAAGGCGCGCACCGGCGAGTTGACGCCGCCGGGGATGTGCTTCTGGGCGTGGGCGAAGAGGATTTCGGAGCGGGACATGGCAGGGCCTCTCAAATAGCGAGTCGGGGCGAATCGGGCCGCCCCGCAAATCGGTTAAGGGGTGGCGAACAGGGCGCTGAAGGCGCGGGCGCGGCGCTCGACTTCGGCGGCCGAGTCGGCGGCGAACAGGGCGTGGATCACTGCCACCATGCTGGCGCCTCGGGCAATCAGCTGGGCGGCATTGTCCAGGGTCACGCCGCCGATGGCGACGATCGGCAGGCCGATGCGGCTTTTCGCCTCATCCAGCAGCTCGAGCGTGGCACAGGGGGCGCCGGGCTTGGTGTTGGAGTCGAAGAAGCGACCGAAGGCGACATAGCTGGCGCCCTCCTTGGCGGCGGCTTCGGCCAGCTCGATCTGGGCGTGGCAGGTGCCGCCGATGATCGCCTGGCGCCCGAGCAGGGCGCGGGCGGCGGACAGCGAGCCGTCGCCTTGGCCCAGGTGCAGGCCGACGCCGAGGCGTGCAGCCAGTTCGGCGTCGTCGTTGATGATCAGTCCGGCGCCGTAGCGAGTGCACAGCTCGCGCAGGGCTTCGGCCTGACGCAGGCGGCGGGCGTCGTCGGTCGACTTGTCGCGGTATTGCAGCAGCGTCGCGCCGCCCTTGAGGGCGGCCTCGACGTAGGGCAGCAGCTTGCCCTTGAGCAATTCGCTGTCGGTGATGGCATACAGGCCACGCAGTTTCATCGGAAGCGCTCCATCAGCTGCTTTCTATTAATAAGCATCCAGCGGCAGGCGGCGCGGGATGTACTGGCCATGGCCGGGTTGCTCGGCGTCGCGCAGGGTGCGCCAGGTGTAATCGAGGGCGAACTGCACGGCGCTGACCAGCTCCTGACCGAGGGCCAGGCGGCCGGCCAGGGCGCTGGCCAGGGTGCAGCCGGAGCCGTGGTAGCTGCCCGGCAGGCGCTGACAGGTAAAGGTGTGACGGCTGCCGTCGCGGCAATACAGGCGATTGTGCACCTGATGTTCATCGCCATGGCCGCCGGTGATCAGCAAATGCTGGATATAGGGCAGCAGCTTCTCCGCGCACTGATCGGCCGTGCCGTCCGGCAGTTCGGCGAGGATGCGTGCTTCCGGCAGGTTCGGCGTGGCGATGGTGGATACGGCAAACAGGCGCTTGCGCATGGCATAGCCGACTTCATCCTTGCCCAGGGCGCCACCACCGCCGGCACGCAAGACCGGGTCGCAGACCAGGGGGATGCCCGGCAATTGCTGCATGATCTGCAGCACGGTCTCGACCATTTCCACCGAGCCGAGCATGCCCAGCTTGACTGCTGCGATCGGCAGGTCGGCGATCACCGCATTGGCCTGGGCCAGCACCCAGTCGCGGTCGAGCACGCGGAAATCGCTGACGTTCACCGTGTCCTGCACGGTCAGTGCGGTGACCGTCGGGGCGGCGTGGCAGCCTTGCGCGAGCAGGGCTTCGATATCGGCTTGCAGGCCGGCACCACCACTTGGGTCGTGGCCGGACAGGCAGAGCACTACGGGGCGGGAAGTAGGCGTTTTCATGGTGCGCGAGCTTAGCATTAAACGGCCCCGATTGAACCGCGCGGGTGGGCGCGGCGATCGAGTCGAGCCATGCCGCTCGCAGTTGGGGATTCTGATCGTGCAGGGGATTTTTCAAGGCGTTCGCTGGCTGTATTGTCGTTGGCCTTTGGGGCCGATTCCAGGGCCCTGCATGTGTGCCCGCGCTGTTTGCGCCAGCCGCCGTTTCCCCCCGCAAAGCCTGTGCTAGAGTGACGGCCACTCAAATAACCGGGTAGGCGAGGCGGCGTCAGTCAGGAGAGAAGGGCTCTCCGGCGCATCCCGACTTTGCCCGACTTCGCCTTCGTGGGTCCGCATGCGCTACCTCCTGATTTTTCTGTTGGCAGTCTGGCCGCTATGCGCCTCTGCCGTGGTCTTCGATGAGCATACCCGCGAGCTGCCGCTTGGCCAGGCCATGCATGTGTTCGAGGATGTGCGCGGTGATGCGACTATCGACGAAGTCACCTCGTCGGCGCTGCAGGCGAGCTTTCGCCAGCATGACAAACCGGTGCTGAACGCCGGCTATTCGCGTTCGGTATTCTGGCTGCGCCTGGATCTGGAATATCGGCCGCAGCGGGCGGACGGGCTGGGCGGGCCGCAGCCCTGGTTGCTGGAACTGGCCTATCCGCCGCTGGATCTGCTGGACCTGTACCTGGCGGACGCCCAGGGCAGGTTCCAGCTGGCCCAGCGTACCGGCGACGGATTGCCTTTCGCCAGCCGGCAGATCAAGCACCATAATTACCTGTTCGAACTCGACCTGCAGCCGCACCAGCCGCAGCGTGTCTATCTGCGCCTGCAGAGCCAGGGCTCGATCCAGGCACCGCTGAGCCTGTGGGCGCCCAATGCCTACCTGGAAGAGCAGCCCGCGCGTATCTATGTGCTCGGCATCATCTATGGCGTGCTGTTGGTGATGCTGATCTACAACCTGTTTATCTTCCTCAGCGTCAGGGATGCCAGCTACCTCTATTACATCCTCTATATCGCCTCATTCGGCCTTTATCAGGTGTCGGTCAACGGCGCCGGCATCGAGTATTTCTGGCCTGACAACCCCTGGTGGGCGAATGCTGCGACGCCCTTTCTGATCGGTTCGGCGGCGCTGTTCGGCTGCCAGTTCGCGCGCAGCTTTCTGCATACCGCCGAGCACAGCCCCTGGGTCGACCGCACGCTGCTGCTGCTGATGGTCAGCGGTGCCGGGGTGATGGTCCTGGCGCTGACCGTCAGCTATGCCCTGTCGTTGCGCCTGGCTACCTACCTGGCGCTGCTGTTCACCGTGGTGGTCTTCGTCGCCGGGGTCCTGGCCTGGCTGCGCGGCATGCGCGTGGCGCGCTACTTCATCATCGCCTGGAGTACCTTCCTGCTCGGCGGCGCGATCAACAGCCTGATGGTGCTCGGCTACCTGCCCAATGTGTTCCTGACCATGTACGCCAGCCAGATCGGTTCGGCCCTGGAGGTCGGCTTGCTGTCGCTGGCTCTGGCCGACCGGATCAACGCGATGAAGGAGGAGCGCACGCGGATTCTCCAGGATGCCGGGCGCAAGCTGGAGGCGCTGAACCAGGAACTGGCCAACAGCAACCGACTCAAGGACGAATTCCTCGCCACCGTCACCCACGAACTGCGCACGCCGATGAACGGGGTGATCGGTTCGCTGGAATTGATGCAGATGACCGATCTGGATGCCGAAGTGGCGCAGTACCAGAAGACCGCCGCCAACTCGGCGCGGGACATGATGCGCATGGTCAACGACATCCTCGCCCTCAGCGAGTTGCAGGCCGGCAAGCTCTACCCGCGGCGCGAACCGTTCAGCCTGCGCGGGCTGCTCGACAGCTTGCGCGCGCAGCACAAAGCGCGTGCCGAGGACAAGGGCCTGCGCTTCGTCCTGGAACTGGACGAAAGCCTGCCCGATACCCTCGAGGGCGATGCCGGCAAGCTGGCGCAGAGCCTCGGCTATCTGCTCGACAACGCCATCAAGTTCACCACCCAGGGCGAAATCCGCCTGCGGGTCAGGCGCGCCGGCACGGTGTCCGATAGCCTGCCGCTGAGCATCGAGGTGATCGACACCGGTGTGGGGTTCAGTGTGCCGCAGGAGACGTCGCTGTATCAGCGCTTCCATCAGCTGGACGGCTCCATGACCCGTGAATACGGCGGCCTGGGTATCGGTCTGGCAATCTGTCGGCAGTTGGTCGACCTGCAGGGCGGCACCCTCGGCCATGAGTCGCAGCCTGGCCAGGGCAGCCGTTTCCAGCTGCAGGTGCCGCTGGCCCTGCCGCATCCGCTGGCCGCGCAGCCTGCGCCTGTGTCGCGGGCGCAGGCCGTGGTCGCGCGCAGTCCCGGGCAGTGCACGGTGCTGGTGGTCGAGGACAACGCGATCAACCAGCTGGTGACCCGCGGCATGCTGCTCAAGCTGGGTTACCAGGTGCGTACCGCCGACAACGGTGCCGAGGCCCTCGAGGTGCTGCGTGGCGAATCGGTCGATGCGGTCCTCATGGATTGCCAGATGCCGGTGATGGACGGTTTCGCCACCTGCCGGGCGCTGCGCACCTTGCCGGGCTGCGCCGAGCTGCCGGTGCTGGCGATCACCGCCCACAGCCACAGCGGCGACCGCGAGCGCTGTCTGGCTGCCGGCATGAGCGATTACCTGGCCAAACCGGTGAAGTTCGAGGCCTTGCGCGGCCTGTTGCACGACTGGGTGCTGTGCCGCGCCTCCTAGTGTGCTGTCTCGCAATAATCATTGTTCAAGCGGCTGCAGCTGGCCTGTACAGGGTGCGCCCAGGCACCCGGTTGTCAGGGGTGCGCACGGCGCACCCTACGAGTCGGTGCCATCGAAACAATAATTCTGAGACAGCCTCCTAGCCTCTGTCCCAGCCCTCTCTCTTGGCCGAAATGCCCCTTTGCGCAAACTCTGAAGCATGATTCACTGAATGCAATTAATGAATCAGGATTCAGATCATGGCTTATCGCACCAGCGCCCTGCGTATCGACCGCGATCAGGCACTGCGCCAGCGGATCCTTGCCGGCGCCCTGGCGCGTGTTGCCGATGGCGGTTTCGCCGCCTTGACCATGCAGGCGCTGGCCGAGGACGTGGGCATCGCCACCGGCAGTCTGTACCGCCATTTTCACAACAAGGGCGAATTGGCCGCCGAAGTCTTCGCGATTGCCAGTCAGTGCGAACTCGAGGCGCTGCTGCAGACCCTGCGCGCTCCGGGCCCACCGGCCGAGCGTCTGGCCGCCGGCTTGCAGCAGTTCGCCGCGCGGGCCTGGCACAGCCGGCGCCTGGCCTTCGCCTTGATCGCCGAACCGGTCGAGCCGCAGGTCGACGAGCAGCGGCTGCTCTACCGCGAGGCCTATGCCGAGTCGTTCGGCGAGCTGCTCGAGGAAGGCAACGCCGCCGGCGTGTTCCGCGTCACCCATCTCGGCCTGACCGCCGCCTGCCTGGTCGGCGCTATCGCCGAAGCCCTGGTCGGACCCTTGTCACCCCCCGCCCGCGCCGCCCGCGAAGCGGGTTATCCCGCCCCGAGCCTGAGTGAAGTCAGCCAGGGCCTGGTCACCTTCTGTCTACGCGCCGTTGGCGCCCCGCTGCCCGAAAAGGAGCCGCAGTCATGAATGCCAGTCAGCATGCCGAAACCCATGAAGTGTTCAACCAGGTGCCGCCGCTGGACGGCGCCAACCTCTACCGCGCCGACCTGCCCTTGCAGGAGTGGAACAAGCGCTTCGGCGGCGACTGGGCCGAGGCGCGCATCGACGCCTATGGCGCCCTGGCCGGTGGCGAGCTGATGGCCGCGGGCTTTCTCGCCAACGAGAACAAGCCGCAGTTCAAGAGCCATGATCGCTATGGCCAGCGCATCGATCTGGTCGAGTACCACCCGGCCTATCACCAGCTGATGGCCGCGGCGATCGAGCACGGCATCCCATCCATGCCCTGGACCGATCCGCGACCCGGCGCCCAGGTCGCCCGTGCGGCGATGAGCTACCTGCACAGCCAGGCCGAAGCCGGCAGTGGTTGTCCGCTGACCATGACCTACGCCAGCGTACCGGCGTTGAAGCTGCAGCCGGATATCGCCGAAATCTGGCTGCCGAAGATCCTCTCCACCCGGTACGACCCGCGCAACCTGCCGATCGAACAGAAGAGCGGTGCCACCATCGGCATGGCCATGACCGAGAAACAGGGCGGCACCGACGTGCGCGCCAACACCACCCGCGCCTATCCGGTCGGCGCTGGCGGGCCCGGCCAGGCCTATGAGCTGGTCGGCCACAAGTGGTTCTGCTCGGCGCCCATGTGCGACGCCTTCCTGACCCTGGCCTATACCGACAAGGGCCTGACCTGCTTCCTGTTGCCGCGCCATCGCCCGGACGGCACGCGCAACGAGCTGTATATCCAGCGCCTGAAGAACAAGCTGGGCAACTGCTCGAATGCCTCCAGCGAAGTCGAGTACCGCGGTGCCCTGGCCTGGATGGTCGGCGAGGAGGGGCGCGGCGTGCCGACCATCATCGAAATGGTCGCGCTGACCCGCTTCGATTGCATGGTCGGCTCCAGTGCCCTGATGCGTCAGGCCCTGACCCAGGCCTCCCATCACTGCGCCTACCGCCAGGTCGGCGGCCGCGTGCTCAACGAACAACCGCTGATGCAGAACGTCCTGGCCGACCTGGCCCTGGAAAGCGAAGCCGCCCTGGCCCTGACCCTGCGTATGGGCAAGGCCCTGGACCAGGCCGCAGACCCGCAGGAAGACAAGCTCGCCCGCCTGGTCATTGCGGTCGGCAAGTACTGGATCTGCAAGCGTGCGCCGGCCATGATCAACGAGGCCGCCGAATGCATGGGCGGCGCCGGCTACGTCGAAGACAGCATCCTGCCGCGCCTGTACCGCGAGGCACCGGTCAATTCGACCTGGGAAGGCTCCGGCAACGTGCAGTGCCTCGACGTGCTGCGCGCGCTGTCCAAGGAGCCGGGCGTGCTCGATGCGCTGTTCGCTGAGCTGGGCGACGGCCATGGCGATGCCCGGCTGAAAAAGCATATCGACAAACTCCAGGCGGATTTCAGCGACAGCGCCGACATCCAGTACCGCGCCCGCCAACTGACCGAAGACGTGGCCCTGGCGCTGCAGGCCAAGCTGCTGCTGGAAGCCGGCAACGCCACGGTAAGCGACGCCTTTATCGCCAGCCGCCTTGGCGCTGGCGGACGGGTCTACGGCACCCTGCCACGCGGCATCGATGTCGCCGCGCTGGTGGCGCGCAGCACGCCCTTCATCGAGTAGTCAGCTGTGGCGCCGATCAGGCGGCACCGGTGGGTTCGACAAGAATGCTGGCGAGCAGGCTACGGTCGATATTGGCCCCGCTGAGCACCACCGCGATGCGTTCGCCGCGATTGCGCTCGCGTTCCTGCATGGCCGCTGCCAGCGCGGCGGCCCCAGCGCCCTCGGCGAGGTTGTGGGTGTCTTCGTGCAGGGCAACAATGGCCCGGCGGATGGCGTCGTCGTCGACCCGCACGATACGCGCCGCACCTGCACGGATGATTTCCAGTGCCTCGGGCGCCGGGATTCGGCAGGCCATGCCGTCGGCGAAGGTGTCGGCTGTTTCGGTGCAGACGATGCGACCCTGTTCGAAGCTCGAGGCATAGGCATCGGCCGCGCTGGACACCACGCCGATGATCTCCGTCTCCAGGCCCAGCAAATCGCGGGTGCGGATCATCCCGCAGATCCCCGAGCCAAGACCGATCGGCACATAGACCCGGCGCAGATCGGGCACCGCTTCGAGCAGTTCCAACGCATAGGTGGCAACGCCACGAATCAGGTCCGGGTGCAGGGATGGGACGAAATGCCAGCCGTTCGCCTCGGCGAATTGCGCTGCCTTCTGCCGAGCCGTGTCGAAGTCGCGGCCGAATTCGCTCACTTCGGCGCCGCACGCCCGCATGGCAGCATTCTTTTCCGTGGAGTTGCCCTCGGGAACCAGCACCTGCAGGCGCAAGCCTGCCTGGCGTGCCGCCATCGCCAGGCTGAGCCCGTGATTGCCGCGGGTCGCGGTCACCAGCCCCGGCACCTTTGGTTCGCGCTTGAGCAGCTCGTTCACATAGAGCACGCCGCCGCGCACCTTGAAGGCGCCGGCCGGCGTGTGATTTTCGTGCTTGACCCAGACCTCGCAGCCCAGCCGCTTGGCCAGCAGCGGCCACGGATGCTGAGGTGTCGGCGGCACGCTCTGGTGGATAAGGTCGGCGGCTTGGCGCAATGCATCGAGGTCGAACATCGAAAGCTCCTTGGCGAGGTTTGACCAAGATCCTAGGGCGCGCGCATTGTATGGGTAAATAGTTATATTGCATGGCAGACAATGTGGTTACCCGAACTCCAATCCAATAATCAGCCGCGCTACCTGGCCCTGGTCGATGCCATCGCCTCGGCCATTTCACGGGGTGAGCTGAAGCCGGGCGATTGCCTGCCACCGCAGCGGCGACTGGCCTGGGCGCTCGGTCTCAACCCCAGCACGACCATGCAGGCCTACCGCGAAGCGGCACGGCGACATCTCGTCAGCGGCGAGGTAGGGCGCGGTACCTATGTGCTGGCCAGCAGCCGCGAGGCCAGCCTGTTCCGCTTGAAGCTGCCCGAGGCGCACCCGCAGCTGATCGATCTGTCGACCAATCTGCCGGTCATCGACCCCGACGACCACGACCTGCAGCGCAGCATGCAGGCGTTGTGCGCAACGGGTGGGCTGGCCAGGCTGCAAGGCTATCCCTCGGCGCGCAGCTTGCAGCGCGGTCAGCTGGCGCTGAGCAACTGGCTGTGCGGCCGCGCGGTGGAACTGCCACCGCGGCAGGTTCTGCTCTGTGCCGGTGCCCAGCAGGGCGTGTTCGCTGCGCTGCTCGGATTGTGCGAACCCGGTGAGCCGGTGCTGGTGGAGAGCCTGACCTCGCCGGGGATCAAGGCGGCCGGTCGTCAATTGCGGCTACCGTTGCACGGGGTGGCGATGGATGAGCACGGTATCCTGCCGGACGATTTCGACCGCATGGTCCGCGCCACTTCGGCGCGTGTGGCGATCTTGACGCCTTGCATGCAAAACCCTAGCGGCGTGAGCATGGATGCGCGGCGCCGCGAAGCGATAGCGGCGGTGGCGCGTCGGCACGAGGTGCTGATCATCGAGGACGACGTCTATGGCGCGCTCGGCGATGAGCCGCCACTGGCGTCGGTGTTGCCAGAACGCACTCTACTGATCAGCAGCCTGTCGAAGACGGTCGCGCCGGGCTTGCGCCTGGGCTTTATCGCCGGGCCTGAGCAATGGCTGTCGCGCATCGACCCCGAGGCCCAGGCGACCAGCTGGGCGCTGTCACCGCTGTGCCTGCAGATTGGCTGCGAATGGCTTGAGGACGGCACGGCTGCGCGCCGCCTGAGCTGGCAGCGTGTGCAGGTGGCCCGGCGCTGGCGGCTGGCGCAGAAACTGCTCGGCGCGACGCTGTCATCCGCTGCGCCGCATCGATGGTTGCAGGCACGCGCCGACGAGGATCTGCTGAGGTGTTGCCGCGCTGCGGGCGTCGAAGCGGCAGCGGCGGAGGTCTTCGCGGTCGGCCCCAACGCCCCCCATGCCTTGCGCCTGAGCCTGACTGCAGCACCCAGCCTGGCGGTACTGAAGGCCGGTCTGGAGGCGATCGCCCGGCAGCGATCTCTATGACGGGTTGATGTGTTTTCCCGCAGAGGTTCAAGCGATCGTCAAGCTGGCACGCGGTCGGCCGTTCGTGAACTGCCTGAGGGCGACGAACGTTGTAACAACCACCACGCATCGACCGGGCCGCCATTGGTTCTGGTGCAGGCCAGGCCGGCACTTACAGGCACCGGCTACGACAGGCCAGTCCAACTTCGTAGTTGCGGGGGGAGCGCAATCAGTTGCTGCGTTTGCCCGGCAGCCTGGGTTCGCTGCCGGATTTTTACCCGCTTGGCAACCCCGGCACCCGGCGGGTCGGGTCCTTGACCGCGCAGCCGTTGCCGGCGGATCTCAGGTGACTGCCGGAGTAGCCACGTCGCGCTATGCCAAGGCGCGGCGATCAGGGCAAGATAGGCGCGTGTATTCAGCCAGGAATATCTGCCGTGACCCCCAGTTCAGAAGACTTCGTTGTCGCCACTACTGCCGAAGAGGCCGTGGATCGCCTGGCCGCCCTGCATCTGCAGGCCACCGCTGCCCTGAGTCGGGCGCTCAAGCGCTATGTCAAGGAAGGCATCAAGCCGGACGCCGAACAACTGCGTCAGTTCCACTACCCGGAACTGCGTCTGACTTATTTGTGCCAGGGCGAGGCGCCCGCGACTGTGCGTGCCTATGCCAAGGTCCAGGTGCCCGGCACCTACAGCATCACCGTCACCCACCCCGAGGCTTTCCGCAATTACCTGCTGGAGCAACTGCAGCCGCTGATGCATGACTTTACCGTGTGTGTCGAGGTGGGCGTCAGCCAGCAGAATATTCCCTATCCCTATGTGGTCGAGCATGGCGATGAGCTGGCCGGCTCGGGGATTACCGCCGCCGAACTGGCGCGGGTGTTCCCCAGCACCGATCTGTCCGCCGCCAACGACGGCACAGCCGATGGCCTGTACGACTGGGAGGGCGCGGAGCAATTGCCGCTGGCCCTGTTCGACGCCGCCCGGGTGGATTTTTCCCTGCGCCGCCTGGTGCATTACACCGGCAGCGATTGGCGTCATGTGCAGCCCTGGATCCTGCTGACCAACTATCACCGCTACGTCGACCAGTTCATTCGCCATGGCCTGGATGTGCTGCAGGCGGATTCGCGTTTCGTGCGCATGGTGCTGCCGGGCAACGTGGTGATCGAGCGCGGCATGGCCGAGGGCGAGATGCAGGCGATCATCGAGACCGTGGTCTGGCACCGCTACCAGATGCCGGCCTACCACCTGCAGGGCGCCAGTCCTGGCGACGGCATCACCCTGGTGAACATTGGTGTCGGCCCGTCCAACGCGAAGAACATCACCGACCACCTGGCCGTGCTGCGTCCGCACTGCTGGTTGATGATCGGCCACTGCGGCGGATTGCGCCAATCGCAGACCATCGGCGATTACGTGCTGGCCCACGCCTATATGCGCCGCGACGGGATTCTCGACCGGGTGCTGCCGCCCAACATTCCCCTGCCGGCCCTGGCCGAAGTGCAGATGGCCTTGCAGGAGGCCGCCGCGCAAGTCACCGGCGAGCGTGGCGACGCCCTCAAGCGGCGTTTGCGCACCGGCACCGTGTTGACCTACGACGATCGCAACTGGGAGTTGCGCTGGGCCCAAGAGCGGCCGCTGATCAACCTGGCGCGCGCCGTGGCGGTGGACATGGAAAGCGGCACCATCGCCGCCCAGGGTTATCGCCTGCGGGTGCCCTACGGCACCCTGTTGTGCGTGTCGGACAAGCCGCTGCACAGCGAGATCAAGCTGCCCGGCGCCGCCGGCGCCTTCTACGAGCGGGCGGTGACCCAGCATCTGCACATCGGCATCACCGCCCTCGACCTGCTGCGCAGCCAGCTCAACTCGCTGCACTCGCGCAAGCTGCGCAGCTTCGACGAGCCGCCGTTCCGCTAACAGCCAAGGTCGCCTGAATGAAAAAGCCCGAGGTGCGAGCCTCGGGCTTTTTCATTCAGGGGTTACTTACTTGCTGGCGTCCAGCACCACCCGGTAGCGCGCCTTGCCTGCACGCAGGTGGGCGATGGCGTCGTTGACCCTGCTCATGGGGAAGAGCTCGACCTGCGGCAGGATCTGGTGACGGGCGCAGAATTCCAGCATGGTCGCCATGTTCGCGGGTGAGCCCACCGGTGAGCCGGACAGGCTGCGCTGGCGCGGGATCAGGTTGAACACATGCACCGGGATGGCGCTCGGCACTATGCCGACGAAGTGCAGGCGGCCCTTGCCACCGAGGGTGCCGATCAGCGCGTTCCAGTCGAGGTCGGCGCTGGCGGTGACCAGGAGGAAATCCAGGCTGCCGGCAATCGCCTTGAGCGCCGCGCTGTCGGTCGAGGCGACGACCTTGTGCGCGCCCAGGCGCTTGGCCTCTTCCTGCTTGTTCAGCGACGAGGTGAAGGCGGTGACCTCGCAACCCCAGGCGTTGAGAAAGCCCAGGGCCAAATGACCCAGGCCGCCGATGCCGACCACGCCGACCTTGTCGGTGGGTTTGACGTTGAACTCCAGCAGCGGGCTGAACACTGTCGAGCCGGCACAGAACAGCGGGCCGACCAGGCTCGGGTCGAGTCCCTCCGGCAGCGGCACGGCCCAGGCCCAGTGGCTGCGCAGGCGGTCGGCGAAACCGCCGTTGCTGCCGACGATGGTCGGCTTTACCGAACCGCAGAGCTGGTGCGCGCCTTCCATGCAGGAGTGGCAGTGCATGCAGCTGCCCTTGTACCAGCCGATACCGACCCGCTGGCCGAGTTCGAGGCCGCGCACCTGCTCGCCGAGACGCACGATGCGGCCGACCACTTCGTGGCCGGGGATGAACGGATAGCGGGCGTTGCCCCATTCGTTGTCGATCATCGACTGGTCGGAATGGCAGATGCCGCAGTACTCGACCGCCACCTCGACCTCCTCGCTGCCCAGCGGGCCAGGGTCATAGCTGTGCGGTTCGAGGGGCGCACCGGGCGCCTTGGCGGCCCAGCCGGTGAAGCTGTCGAGTATGGAATCGGAGGCGTTCATGCGGGTTCCCTCGGTCATGGAAAGCAGAGCCTTGCCAGCATAGCCGCCCGTGCACGCAAAGGCGTCGCCCATAAGTCCGGTTGATGGCCCAAGGGTGGCCTCGGTTACACTGG
This sequence comes from Pseudomonas sp., assembly GCF_033723075.1. Taxonomy (GTDB): domain Bacteria; phylum Pseudomonadota; class Gammaproteobacteria; order Pseudomonadales; family Pseudomonadaceae; genus Aquipseudomonas. Next base: position 16,481 of record NZ_JAWVXU010000002.1, on the reverse strand, counting down.
CCACCCCGTTTTCTGTTCCCGGAGCCTGCATGCCGCGCCCGCCCCGTTCCGCCACGCCCTCGCGCTCCGCCGGCAAGCCCGCCATCCGCCGGGTGGCCAAGGCGCCGCCAGCCGAGCCGCGCTTGCTGCTGCTGAACAAGCCCTTCGATGTCCTGACCCAGTTCAACGATGAGCAGGGCCGCGCCACCCTCAAGGACTTCGTCGCGGTGCCCGGGGTCTATCCGGCCGGGCGCCTGGATCGCGACAGCGAGGGCTTGCTGCTGCTGACCAATGACGGTGGCCTGCAGGCGCGCATCGCCGATCCCAAGCACAAACTGGCGAAAACCTATTGGGTGCAGGTGGAAGGCGCGCCGACGTCCGAGCAGCTGCAGCGCCTGCGCGCGGGCGTCGAGCTGAACGACGGGCCGACCCTGCCGGCCGAGGCGCGCGTGCTGGATGAGCCACCGTTATGGCCGCGCAACCCGCCGGTGCGTTTTCGCAAGAGCGTGCCGACCGCCTGGCTGGAGCTGGTGATCCGCGAAGGGCGCAACCGTCAGGTCAGGCGCATGACCGCGGCGGTGGGCCTGCCGACCCTGCGTCTGGTGCGCGTGCGCATCGGCCCCTGGAGCCTGGACGGCCTGCAACCCGGCGAATGGAAAGAGGTCGAGGCGCGCTTGTAGGGCGTGTTTTTTTCGAGACGATCCGTTCGTAAGGTGACCCGGGAGGGTAGGGCGGCTTCGGAGCGCAGCGACAACCCGCCAGCTTTTATGTCGCGCCGATCATCCATGTGAAGTGCCTGCGGGTAGGGCGGCTTCGGAGCGAAGCGACAACCCGCCAGCCTTTTGCCGCACCGATTATCAATGGTGCACTGCCTGCGGCGAGTGACACCCTACGGATCGTGGATTGCTCACGGCAGTAGGGCGACCTCGGCGCGGGCCGTTTTCAGCGACCGCTCAGATGCCTTCCATCCCGGCGATCACCACGGTCTTGATGACAAAACCGAGCACGCCCAGGCCCAGGGCGAGGAACAGGATCATGGTGCCGAAGCGTCCGGCCTTGGACTTCTTCGCCAGGTCCCAGACGATGAACGCCATGAACAGCACCAGGCCGCCGACCAGCACGGTCATCATCAACTCTTCGAATACTTGCGGATCCATCGTGACCTCTTTGGCAAAACGAGGCTGTGCCGCCAGAACGGGCAGGAGGTGGGCAGGGCGATTGTTATTGTCTGAGCGCAAGGCTCTTTATGGCGGGCCGCACAAGGCACAGCTAAACGCCGGCGATTATACCCGTGCGGCCTGGTTTGTCAGCGACCGTCGGTAAGTGCCGGTCAGTGGCGCAGGTGCTGCAGCGGCAGCTGGGTGCTGGAGAGGATCTGTTGCAGGACGAAGCTCGAGCGCACGCTGGAGACGCCCTCGATGCGGGTCAGGGTGCCGAGCAGGAATTGTTGGTAATGGTCCATGTCCGGCACCACCACCTTGAGCTGGTAGTCGGCATCCATGCCGGTGACCAGGCTGCATTCCAGCACCTCCGGGCATTGACGGATCATCTCCTGAAAGTGCTCGAAACGCTCGGGGGTGTGTTTGTCCATGCCGATCAGGACATAGGCGGTGAGGGTCAGGCCGAGCTTCTTGCGATCCAGCAGGGCGACCTGGCCGAGGATGTAGCCGTCGTCCTCCAGTTGTTTGACCCGCCGCGAACAGGGCGAGGGCGACAGGCCAATGCGCTCGGCCAGATCCTGGTTGGACAGGGTGGCGTCGCGCTGCAGTTCGGCGAGAATGTTCAGGTCGTAGCGGTCGAGTCTGGTCATGTTTGGTGCGCTTTGATTATTTGAATGCTGATAATCATGCGCTGTTAGTTAAAAATTGCGCAAGTGGCAAGATAATCAGCAGTGTTCGCAATCTTTTGCTGCGCCTGTATCTGTAATCTTTACCTCAGTTTCACGGCCCGGACGACATGTCCACCCGGCTCGTCCAATCAGGCGAACCGGCGCCGCCGGCCTAACCAGGTCGTCACGGCACCCGGGTCCGCACTGCCCAACCAGGCGGGCGACGAAAGCGGCAACAGAATTGCCAGTAGCGGACACTTGCCCCAGGCAAGAAAAAAGGGAGACCGCCAGGTCTCCCTTTTTTCTGGGCGATGTTCAGGCATCGCATCATTCGATGCCGAACACGTAACGCAGCAGATAGCCGGTCAGGTACGCCAGGGAGGCCGCCGTACCGCCGGTGAGCAGGGTGCCAAAACCGGCGCGCAGAACGGGCTTGGCAAATACCAGGCTCTTCAACATGCCGATGGAAAAGAACGCTGCTGCGGCCAGGGCCGTGCTCAGGAAGAACTGGCGCTGGATGCCCAGGCTGGTGAAAAACAGCGGCAACAGCGGGATGGCGCCGGCGATCAGGAAGGTGGTAAAGGTCACGGCGGCCGAGCGCGCGGGATCCAGCTCGACGCTCTGCAGACCGTGTTCTTCGATGCGCATGGTTTCAACCCAGAGCTGGCGATCCTGGCTGATGGTGGTGACGATCTCCTCGAGAATGGCGCCGCTGAAGCCCTTGCGGTAGAACACCTGGCGGATTTTTTCGAGCTCACCGGCGGGCACCCGGTCGATGTATTCCTCTTCCATGCGCCGGACCTGTTCGCGGAACTCGCGTTGGGCCTTGATCGCTTCGTAGTTGCTGACGGCCATGCTGAAACCATCGGCAAACAGGTTGGCGAAGCCCATGATCAGCGCGACCGAGGCCGAAAATCAGGCCTCGACGGCGCCGGCGACGATGACAAAGGTGGTGACGCAACCGTCTATTGCGCCGAGTACGGCATCGGAGATGGTTTGCGGCTTGTTCTTGCTGTTCAGGTGCTTTTCGATGGCGTCGGGCTGATGCTCGCGGTAAAGCGTCTCGAGGCTGGGCTTCTTCATGGGGCCGGGTCCACAAGGCTGATACGCCCTCTCAGCCTATGCGTGAAATGCGTTTCGCGGAGCGCTTGGCCGTCAGCCAGGTGGTCGTTTCACGGTTGTGACGCTATCCAGCACCGTAGCGCAGGGGCAGCCGGGGCGCGCAACAGACGGACGTCTTGCCGCAACCGCGACGCTCATCAAGGGGTGGTCGGCTCGAGTGGATCGGCATGCACCAGCACTTCGGCGCGGGAGAATTCGGCGCGAATCGCGTATTCCACCTGCTCGCACAGTTCATGGGCCTGCATCAGGCTCAGTTCTCCAGGCAACTCCACGTGCAGCTGGACGAACCAGTGGGTGCCGGACATGCGCGTGCGCAGGTCATGCACGCCAAGCACGCCGGGTATGCCGCAGGCCAGCAGGTGCATGCGTTCGCTGAGCTCCGGCGCCAGCTCCTTGTCCATCAGCACGGCCGATGCCTCGCGGGCGATGCTCAGGGCGCTCCAGAGGATGAAGAAGGCAATGCCGATGCCGAACAGCGCATCCAGTTGCGGCCAGCCGAAGCTGGCCAGCAGCAGCGCGAGCAGGATGCTGGCGTTGAGCAGCAGGTCGGAGCGGTAGTGCAGCGAGTCGGCGCGGATCGCGGTGGAGCCGGTCTGGCGCACCACATGGCGCTGGAACAGCAGCAAGGCGGCGGTCAGCGCCAGCGACAGCAGCATCACCGCCACGCCCAGGGTTGCAGCGCCGAGCGGCTGCGGGTTGAGCAGGCGATCCACGCCATGCGCGGCGACCACCACCGCACTGACGCCGATAAACAGCGCCTGGCCAAGCCCGGCCAGGGCCTCGGCCTTGCCGTGTCCGTAGCGATGGTCTTCGTCTGCCGGGCGCAAGGCGTAGTGCACGGCGATCAGATTGAGCAGGGAGGCGGCGCCATCCAGCAGCGAGTCGGTGAGGCCGGCCAGCAAGCTGACCGAGCCGCTCAACCACCAGGCGATGGCTTTGGCCAGGGCCAGGGTCAAGGCCACGGCCAGCGCCGCGAAGGTGGCCTGGCGCATCAGGCGGGCATGCTGCGGAAGTATGGTCACAGGATCTTGCTCTCGCTATCAGGCCTGACCGGGAGGGCCAGGCCGGGGGCGTGGTGGGTCAGGCTCAGGCGGCCGGACGCAGACCGTAGGCCGCCAGTTGTTCGGCGCTGGCGCTGCTGTGGATCAGCCGCGGGTCGTCGAGCGGCAGGCTGTGGCCGGTGTGCTGCTCGATCAGGACCTTGAGGCGGGCGTGGTCGATCTTGCCCTCGGCATCCACAGCCTTGTGCAATTCTTGCGGATCGACCTGGGCGCTTTGCCCGTTCGGCAGGTAGATGGCGCCGGTGGCGAAGTCGATGCCGAAGGCGATCAGGCCGGGGATCACGTAAAACAGGATGCCGACGGCATTCAGCGCCGCCACCACCGGGTCTATCCGGCCTTCGATCTGGCCGCGCCGATCGGGGAAGAACAGGGTGCCGCAGGCGCTCAATTGGGTGAACAGGGTGACGGCGAGAGCACCGCCGATAACGCGGTATTGGGTGCGCATGGCATACCTCCAGACAAAAGTGGCGCAACTATAGCAAGCCGGCTGTGGCAAAACTGCTGCGCATTGATGTGGTCAGGTTAAGACCTGCAGAGGCGGGCGGCGGTTCGCCGCTATAATCGCCGGCCAGATTGGAGCCTTCATGAATTCCTTGCCTATCGACGTCCTGTTACCCGCGCTGCGCCAAGCCCTGGCCGACCGTCACGAGGCGGTGCTGGAGGCCCCGCCCGGCGCCGGCAAGACCACCCGTGTGCCGCTGGCGCTGCTGGACGAACCCTGGCTGGCCGGGCAACGCATCATCATGCTCGAACCGCGCCGTCTGGCCGCGCGTGCCGCCGCCGAACGCCTGGCCAGCGAGCTGGGCGAGGCGGTCGGCGAGACCGTCGGCTACCGCATCCGCCTGGACAGCAAGGTCGGCCCGCGCACCCGCATCGAGGTGGTCACCGAGGGCATTCTCGCCCGCCGTTTGCAGGACGACCCGGCGCTGGAAGGGGTCGGCCTGGTGATCTTCGACGAATTCCACGAGCGCAGCCTGGATGCCGACCTGGCTCTGGCCCTGTGCCTCAACGGCCGCAGCATGTTTCGCGGCGAGGACTCGGGCGAACCGGCGCTCAAGGTGCTGCTGATGTCGGCGACCCTGGAAGGCGAGAAACTGGCCGCGCTGCTCGACGATGCGCCGGTACTGCGCAGCGAGGGGCGCATGTTCCCGGTGGAGCTGCGCTGGGGCGCGCCCTATCAGGTCGGCGAGTGGCTCGAGCCCAGGGTGGTGCAGACGGTGTTGCAGGCCCTGGCCGACGAACCGGGCAGCCTGCTGGTATTTCTCCCAGGGCAGGCGGAGATCCGCCGGGTCAACGAGCAGTTGACCGAGGCCCTGGCCGGACGCAGCGAGATCCTGCTGTGCCCGCTGCATGGCGAGCTGGACCTGAGCGCCCAGCGCTCGGCCATCGAACCGGCGCCCGCCGGCAAGCGCAAGGTGGTCTTGGCGACCAATATCGCCGAGACCAGCCTGACCATCGACGGCGTGCGCGTGGTGGTGGACGCCGGCCTGGCGCGGGTGCCGCGCTTCGATCCGGGCAGCGGCATGACGCGCCTGGATACCCAGCGGGTTTCCCGTGCCAGCGCCACCCAGCGCGCCGGTCGTGCCGGGCGCCTGCAGCCGGGCAGTTGTTATCGCCTGTGGTCGCAACACCAGCACGAGCAGCTCGGGGCCTATGCCACGGCGGAAATCCTCCAGGCCGACCTGGCCGGTCTGGCTCTGCAACTGGCGCGCTGGGGCGTGACCCCGGCCGAGTTGGCCTGGCTCGACCCGCCACCGGCCGCGGCCTATGCCCAGGCCACGGATCTGCTGACCCGGCTCGGCGCGCTGGATCAGCGCGGGGGGCTGACGGCCCACGGTCAGGCCATGGCCGAATTGCCGGCGCACCCGCGCATCGCCCACCTGCTGCTGCGTGGCCAGGCGTTGGGCCTGGGGGCGCTGGCCTGCGACCTGGCCGCCTTGCTCGGCGAACGTGACATTCTGAGAGGCGCGGGCGCCGATTTGCACAGCCGCATTGCCTTGCTCGGCGGCGCGAGCAAGGCCGCCCGTGGCAGCCAGGGCGGGGTGCAGCGGGCCCGGCAGTTGGCCCGGCAGTTCCAGGGCTATCTCAAGCGCACCCCAGTAAGCACTCCGGTTACCGACCCCGAACATCCGCGCTGGCTCGGCGCCCTGCTGGCGTTCGCCTACCCCGACCGGGTGGCCCAACAGCGCCGCGCGGGCGGCGCCGAATACCGCCTGGCCAACGGTCGTGCGGCGCTGTTCGCCGAGGCCGATGCGCTGATGAAGCATGAATGGCTGGTGCTGGCCGACCTCGGCAGCCGCCAGGGCCAGCGCGAGGAACGCATCTACCTGGCCGCCGACCTCGATCCGCAGTTGTTCGAGACGGTGCTGGCCGAGCAGGTCAGCGTGCACGAGGAGCTGGACTGGGACGAACGCGAAGGCGTGCTGCGCGCCGAACGCCAGCGCAAGGTCGGCGAGTTGGTGCTCGAGCGCGAGCCGTTGACCGGCCTGGATGAAGCCGCGCGCAGCCGCGCCTTGCTCGGCCTGGTGCGGCGCAAGGGCCTGAAACTGCTGCCCTGGACCCCGGAGCTGCGTCAGTGGCAGGCGCGCGTGGCCCTGCTGCGTGCGCTGGATCTGGCCGCCAAGGGCGTCAGCGAGTGGCCGGATGTCAGCGACGCGGCGCTGCTCGCCAGCCTGGAAGGCTGGCTGCAACCCTACCTGGGCAAGGTCAAGCGCCTCAGCCATTTCGCCAATCTGGATCTGTCCGGTCTGTTGAAGAACCTGTTGCCCTGGCCGCTGCCGCAGCGCCTCGAGGAACTGGCGCCGCGCAGTCTGCAGGTGCCGTCAGGTTCGCGCATCGGCCTGGATTACAGCGAGCAGCCGCCGGTGTTGGCGGTGCGTCTGCAGGAGCTGTTCGGCCTGGCCGAGACGCCGCGCATCGCCGGCGGCCGGCAAGTGGTCAAGCTGCACCTGCTGTCGCCGGCGCGGCGGCCGGTGCAGGTGACCCAGGACCTGGGCAACTTCTGGCGCAGCACCTACGCCGAGGTGAAGAAGGACCTCAAGGGCCGCTATCCCAAGCACTACTGGCCGGACGACCCACTGATCGCCGAGCCCACCGCACGGGCCAAACCGCGCAAATAAGTCAGACATCGCCTCGGCGGCGGCGCGGGCACAGCAAGAGCTTCGCGGCTGAAGAGAAACGCCGCCCGGCCGCGCCGACAAAAGCGGCAGGTCGATAGCGAGGGTCTCAATCCAGGCTCAGGTCCTCGCCGGCGGCCTGCAAGCGCTCATAGGCCCGCTCCAGTGCATCGCGCAGGACTTCGGCGTCGGGGGCGTGGCGCGAGACGATCAGCTTCAAGGGCACGCGTTGCAACTGAACATAGGGCAGCTCGCTCATGCCCAGGCGCCGTCGGGACTGCTCCACAGGGAGCTGGTAGTCCAGCAGGAAGTCGGCGCGGCGGCGCTGGAGCATTTCCAGGGCGGCGCCGTGACTGGTGGTGCGGTGTTGGCGGATCGCCAGGAGCGGATCGTTGAGCAGTGCATTGGTCTGCGGCCAATAGCTGTAGCCATTGATCATGATGATTCCGCGGCCTTGCAGGTCTTCGGGAATGCGCGGCAGCAGGGTGTCGCGGCGAAAATACAGGTTGAGGACGATTCCCCCCAGCTGCGCGCGGGTTTCCAGGGTATGTCCGCTCAGCTCCGTTTTGCCGGGCGCGCCGGGCCAGACGTGCACACTGCCATCGCGCAGGCCGTTGTACAGGCGCGCGCTCGGGTAGGAACGCAACTCGGCCTGGTAGCCGGCGTGCTCCAGCAGCCGCTTGGTCAGGTGCAGGATCGCGCCTTGCGGGCGGCCCTGGCTGTCGCTGTAGGAATAGGGTGGGAACTCGTAAAAGCCGACCTGAATCGGCGAAGCCGGGCCGTCGCTGGCGCTGTGAGCCGGACTCGCGCTGCCCCAGAGGGCCGCGAAAAGGGCGAGACAGAGGATTCTGGGCATTGATCAGGGCTGCGGCGCTTGGCCGTCTTGTCGTTATAAAACAATCACATGTGCGAGCATGACGATGCGCGGCAGCGATTGTCCAGCGCCATCTGCTGTCAGCCTAGTCGAGCGTTGCTGGCAGCGGGAACCCGAACCCCGAAAAATTATCGCCAATCGCAAGGCTGGCAGCCTATCGGACCGCACCCTTCCGAAACGGGCAGCGCAGGAGGCAAGGAGTGCGTGGGCTATGCTGAAAAAATCCAGGAGGCGGGTGGGCAACAGGCAGATGAGGCTGTGTGTCGCCGACTTTGCTGGTATGAATTGGTATGGTGAAAGGAGGAGTTAGCATGACCGAGCCGCTGATTGCCCAACGAGGCCCCTTTGCGGTCGAGGTGCAGGCTGGAAACGACTATTTCTGGTGCCGTTGCGGGCGTAGCGCCAGCCAGCCGTTTTGCGATGGCAGCCATAAGGGTACGGGTATCACGCCGCTGAAATATCATGCCGAACAGAGCGACACCCTGTATTTTTGCGGTTGCAAGCATACCCAGACGCCGCCCTGTTGCGACGGTAGCCATAACAAGCTGTAGTACCAGCAGCACAGCCGGGGGCAAACCATGTACCGCAAGGTCTTCGCCAATAAAGTATTCGATCGCAAGGTGGTGCTGATCACCGGTGGCTGCGCCGGTATCGGTCGCGCTCTGGCCGTGCGCCTGGCTCAGGCCGGCGCTCGCCTGGTGATTCTGGATCTGCAGCAGCAGGCGCTGGACAGTCTGGTGCAACACCTGGCCGACCATCACAACGCCGAGGCGCTGGGGCTGGTCTGCGACGTCGCCGATGCCGAGGCGGTGCAGCGTGCCGTGGCCCTGGCCATCGAGCGCTTCGGCGGGATCGACGTGCTGGTCAACAATGCCGGCATCACCCACCGCAGCAGCTTCGCCGACACCGAATTGGCGGTATTCCAGCGGGTCATGGCGGTCAACTACTTCGGCGCCCTGCATTGCACCAAGGCGGCGCTACCCAGCCTGACTGCCCGCGCTGGGCAGATCATCGTGCTCAGTTCGTTGTCCGGTTTCTCCCCGTTGCTTTACCGCAGCGCCTACAACGCCAGCAAACATGCCCTGCATGGCCTGTTCGAAACCCTGCGCTACGAACTGAAGGACAGCGGGGTCGGTGTGATGCTGGTCTGCCCCGGCTTTACCGCCACCGATCTGCGCAAGAACGCCCTGGTCGGTGACGGTTCGGTGGCCCCACAGCCGCCACTGGCAATGGGCAAGGTCGCCTCGCCGCAGGACGTCGCCGAAGCCATCTATCGGGCGGCGCTCAAGCGCAAGCGGCTGTTGATCCTGTCCAACGTCGACTGGCGCGCGCGCATTCTGGCGCGCTTCTTCCCGCGTCTGTTCGAGCGGGTGCTGCTGCCGCGCCTGTCCGGCATGAAGCCGCAACGCAGCGGGCGTGCTTGAGCCGCGATCGTGAACCTATCCAGGGTGACGTGGCCGGATTGTGTGTCGTAGCGGTGATCCACGCTGCACCACATTGTTGAGCGAACCGTAGGGCGGTCCGGGCGGCGTTCCGATCGGAGCGAAGCGACAGCCCGCCAGCTTTGCGCCGCGCCGGTGAGTCAATGGTGCACTGCCTGCGGGTAGGGCGGCTTCGGAGCGAAGCGACAACCCGCCAGCTTTTGTGCCGCGCCGCCGAACCACGGTGCACTGCCTGCGGCGAGTGACACCCTACGGATCGCGGGTTGCTCCAGGTTTGGGGCCGCCTGCAGACTGCCGCAGTTGGCGGGCCTCTCAGTCTTCGATCGGCGCGATATACAGCTCATAGACCTGTTCCAGGTCCCAGTAGGTCGCTTCGATCTTGTGCCCGTCGAGGTCGCGGACAAAGCAGCCGTAATAGGGTTCGCCGTATTCGGCGCGCGGACCGGGTTCACCTTCGCCGACCGCGCCGGCGTCCAGGGCGGCCTGGTAGAAGGCATGCACGGCGGCCTTGTCCGGCGCGACAAAGCCGAAGTGAGTGCCGTTGCCGACAGTCGCCGGCTGACCATCGACTGGTGTCTGCACCCAGAACTCCGGGTATTGGCGGCCGTAGGCCACCGCCCCGGGGTGGGCGAGAATGCGTTTGCAGCCCAGGGTCGGCAGCACCTGATCGTAAAAGGCCACGGCCTGGTCGAACTGGTTGGTGCCGAGCGATACATGCGACAGGCTGCTGGGGTTGGCGTCGGCCATGGGAGGCTCCTTGAAAATTGACCCCTAACAGCCTAGCTCGAATTTATTCCTCTGCCGGCAACGTAGCGCGCAGCATGAACAGGCGAAACAGCACCACAGTGGCGAACAGCTGGAGAAAGCCGTTGGCGCTGTCGAGCAGCAGGCTGAGCAGCACGTCCGGTTGCGCGCCCTCGGCCGGCTGGCTGGCCCAGGACAGCAGCCACAGCGGCAGCATGACGCACAGCACGCAGGTGAGAATCTGCCAGAAATAACCGCTGGTCAGCTCGAAACTCTCATGCAGGGCTTTTATCGGGCTCAGTCCACGCAGCACCAGCAGGTACTCGGCGAATGCCAGCTTGATCATGATCCACAGGCCCGGCAGCACGAACAGCGAGGCGCCGAGCATGATCGCCAGGGTGCTCAGGCCCGCCAGCAGGGCAAAGCCTGGCCACAGGCGCAGGCTGGCGGCGAGCAGGTCGCGGTTGACCGGCGCCTCGCCCCGGCTGCGCGCATCGAGGAACAGGATCAGCGCCGCGGTGTACAACGGATAGAACAACAGACCGACCAGAATGCCGTAGGCTGCCGCCGCTTCGCCCCCGACCCGGGCGCTGACGACCTGCTGCACCACCGCTTCGAGTACCACCAGGGGCAAGCACAGGCGGGCGATCGCCGGCAGGTTGTGGCTGAAGAAAAACCAGGCATCGCGCAGGACGTGAAACGCATTCATGGGCAGGGGTCGCGGTCGAGTGAGCAGGGCGCCACTCTAGCCGATCGCGGCATGCAAAGGCCACGGCAGGGCGTTCTGGTTGTGCATGCGGACAAGCGTGCCCGGCGGATCTGGCATACTGGCCGGCGTTTGTTACCCCAAAGAGGATTACCGGTGAAGAAAATCGCCGTATTCGCCGATGTACAGAACCTCTATTACACCGTGCGCCAGGCCTATGGCTGCCACTTCGACTACGCCGCCCTGTGGGCCGACATCAGCCAGCACGGGCAGATAGTCGAGGCCTACGCCTATGCCATCGACCGTGGCGACGCCAAGCAGCAGCAGTTCCAGCAGATCCTGCGCAACCTCGGTTTTACCGTGAAGCTCAAGCCCTATATCCAGCGTAGCGACGGCTCGGCCAAGGGCGACTGGGACGTGGGCATCACCATCGACATCATGGACACCGCGCCGCGGGTCGACGAGGTGGTGTTGGCGTCCGGCGATGGCGACTTCGATCTGCTGCTGGAGAAGATCCGCAGCAGCTATGGGGTCGAGGCCGTGGCCTACGGCGTGCCGGGGCTGACGGCGCAATCGCTGGTCCGTGCGGCCAGTCGCTATGTGCCGATCGAAGGCACGCTGTTGTTGCGCAGCTAGTCGTTGCTGAGAAGCTGGTGTGCTGTCTCGGAATTATTGTTTCGCTGACATCGGCTCGTAGGGTGCGCCGTGCGCACCTGACACCCGATTGTCAGTGGTGCGCACGGTCTAGGCGGCCCCACGCGTCCTACACAGGCCAGCCTCCTGGCCGTTAAGTAATCAGTCGTTGAGAAACCGATAAATGCTCGAAGCCCCGATAGCCGTCCTCGATTTTGAAACCACCGGCATGTCGCCGGCGCAGCAGGCGCGCGCCACCGAGATCGGCGTGGTCATCGTCGAAGGCGGGCAGATAGTGGCGCGCTACCAGAGCCTGATGAACAGCGGCGCCTGGGTGCCGCCCTTTATCGAGCAGCTCACCGGAATCAGCAACAGCATGCTGCGCAACGCCCCGCCGGCGGCGCAGGTGATGAACGAGGTGGCGGATTTCGTCGGCGACATCCCCTTGCTGGCGCACAACGCCTCCTTCGACCAGAAGTTCTGGGATGCCGAATTGGCGCTGATCCGGCGTAAACGGGTGCAGCCGTTCGCCTGTTCCTTGCTGCTGGCGCGGCGCCTGTTGCCGATGGCGCCCAACCACAAGCTCGGCACCCTCAACCGTTGGGCACAACTGCCGGACACCGGCCAGGCCCACCGTGCGCTGGCCGATGCGGAGATGGCGGCCAACCTGACCTGCTTCATGGCCGCGCTGTTGCGCGAGCGCCATGGCCTTGCCGGGGTTTCCCACGAGCTGCTCTGCAGCCTGCAGAAGGTGCCCGCGGCCAAGATGGCCCAGGCGCTGCAGCGTTTGCGTGGTTTCTAGCCGGCCAGCCGCTGCTTTCTTGGCTTGTAACACATTGCCCGTCGAGTGCCGGTCTGGCGGACGATAGAGTGGATGCAGCGTTGGCTATCGCGCCAACGCCTCCACTCGAGGCATGCCCGATGTTCGGTTTGTTCAAAAGCGACCCCGTCAAAAAACTGCGCAAGCAATACAGTGCCAAGCTCGAAGACGCGATGAATGCCCAACGCAACGGCGACATCCGCGGTTATGCCAGCCTGACCGAAGAGGCCGAGGCGCTATGGAAGCAGCTTGAGCCGCTGGAGCAGGCCAAGTAAAAGTAGGGTGGGCTTCAGCCCACCAAGACAGCTTATTTAGCAGCGGTGGGCTTTAGCCGCGAAACGGTGCTGTGCTTCGAAGGGTTCGCGGCTGAAGCGGAACGCCGCCCGGCCGCTCCTACAAGCTGGCGATCTGGTTCAATATTTAACGGGCTACGACTTCCAGGATGCTGCGGTCACCCTCCTCAGGGCAGGATCACCAGGTGGTTGGGCAGTTCGTTGCGTTCGTGGGTGGCCGGCACGTGCTGCTTGAGCTGCTCGCCGCAGGCCTGGATGCAACCGAGAAAGCCTTCCAGGGTCTGGCCCTGTTTCACCCGCTGGGTGAAGTCCGCGACTATGGCCTGCCAGGTCGCGTCGGGCAGTCGGCTGGAAATGCCGCGGTCGACCAGGATTTCCACATAGTGCTCGGCCTCCGAGACGAAGATCAGCATGCCGGTCGCCCCGGTGGTGTGGTGCAGGTTGTGCTCGAGAAACTGCCGCCGCGCCAGGTTGGAGGCGCGCCAGTGACGCACGGCCCGGGGGATCAGGCGGCTGGTCAGCGCGGGGATGCGCAACAGCAGGCTGACGCCGGCGAAGGTCAGCCACTGCACCAGCAGCAGCTCCTGGGCGCTCAGCCAGGCGAAAAAGTAATTCAGCGCGCCGGGCAGCAGCAGCGCCACCAGGCTGGCCCAGAGCAGCGGGATATAGGTGTAGTCGTCCGCCTGGGCCGCCAGCACGGTGACCAGTTCGGCATCGGTCTCGCGCTCGACCGCGTTGATCGCCTCGGCGACCTGGCGCTGTTCGCTTTCATTCAGTAAAGCCATGGGGTCTGTCTACTCGTTGAATTGAATTACCAGCCGCCGGAAGCGCCGCCGCCACCGAAACCACCGCCGCCACCGCCAAATCCGCCACCGCCGCCGAAACCGCCGCCCGAACCGCCGCGGCCCAGCCCGGCAGCCAACAGCCCACCGAGCAACAGGCCACGCCGGCCACCGCGTCCGCCACCGAGCATGCCGATGACGATCAGCAGCAGGACGAAGAAGGGGATCGCCTTGGCCTTTTTTTCCTCGGGCGGCGGGCTGGCGGCCAGTGGCTCGCCGCCGAGCACCTGGATGATCGCCGCCACGCCGTCGCTGATGCCCTTGGCGTAATCGCCGGCCTTGAAGGCCGGGGTGATGACCTGGTTGATGATCACCGAGGATTGCGCATCGGTCAGGCGTCCCTCGAGGCCGTAACCGACCTCGATGCGCAGCTTGCGTTCGTCGCGGGCGACCAGCAGCAATGCGCCGTTGTCCTCGCCCTTCTGGCCGATGCCCCAGTGCCGGCCCAGCTGATAGCCGAAGTCCTCGATGGCAACGCCTTGCAGGTTCGGCAGGGTAACCACCACCACTTGCTCGCCGCTGGCCTGCTCGTGCGCCGCCAGCAGTTGGCTCAGGCGCGCTTCGGTCTGCGCATCGAGCAGCTCGGCCTGATCGACCACCCGCCCGCTGAGCGGCGGGAACTCGGGTTGCGCCTGGGCCATCCAGGCACAGGCGCACAGCAGCAGGAACAGTGGCAGGCGTAGCGTGACTGCCATCAGAATTTCACTTCCGGCGCTTTTTCCGCATCCGGGGAGGTCGCCTCGAAGTTCTCGCGCAGCGGCATGTCGCTGTACATCAGGCTATGCCAGATGCGCCCGGGAAAGGTGCGGATCTCGGTGTTGTAGCGCTCGACCGAGGTGATGAAGTCGCGCCGGGCCACGGCGATACGGTTTTCCGTGCCTTCCAGTTGGGACTGCAACGCCAGGAAGTTCTGGTTGGACTTCAAGTCAGGATAACGCTCGGAAACCGCCATCAACCGACTCAGGGCGCCGGTCAGTTGTTCCTGGGCCTGCTGGAACTGGCGCATCTTCTCCGGTTGGTCCAGGGTGCTGGCATCGACCTGGATGGAGGTCGCCTTGGCGCGCGCCTCGATCACCGCCACCAGGGTCTCCTGCTCCTGCTTGGCGAAGCCCTTGACGGTCTCCACCAGGTTGGGGACCAGGTCGGCACGCCGCTGGTACTGGTTCTCCACCTGGGACCAGGCGGCCTTGACCTGTTCGTCGTAGGTGGGAATGTTGTTGATGCCGCAGCCGCTGAGCAGCGCAGCCAAGACCAGCAAGGTCGCCACGCGCCCGCCGAAGCCGTATCTCGATGTCATCTGCATGGTCCGTCGATTTCCGTTCAGTCATGAATAATAGACGCTTACCCTACCCGTCCCCCGGGTGATAAGCCAATCGCGGCCCCTGTGCAACAGAATCGCGATCACCGGCCCCGGGCAGGGTAAACTGCGCGCATTCGCCTATTAGACTCCCAGTACTGGTTACCCTCATGAGCTTCGTTTCCCTCGGCCTGATCGAGCCCCTGCTGCGCACCCTCGACGGCCTCGGCTATGCCACCCCCACCCCGGTGCAGGCCCAGGCCATCCCGCCGATCCTCAAGGGCCAAGACCTGATGGCCGCGGCGCAGACCGGCACCGGCAAGACCGCCGGCTTCGCCCTGCCGCTGTTGCAACGGCTGATGATGGAAGGCCCGCAGGTGACCAGCAACTCGGTGCGCGCCCTGGTGCTGGTGCCGACCCGCGAACTGGCCGAGCAGGTGCAGCAGAGCTTTCTGACCTACGGCCAGAACCTGCCACTGCGCAGCTATGCGGTGTATGGCGGGGTCAGCATCAACCCGCAGATGATGAAGCTGCGCAAGGGCCTCGACGTGTTGGTCGCCACCCCCGGACGCCTGCTCGACCTGTACCGGCAGAACGCGGTCAAGTTCAACCAGCTGCAGGTGCTGGTGCTGGACGAGGCCGACCGCATGCTCGACCTGGGTTTTGCCCGCGAGCTGCAGGACGTGTTCGCCGCGCTGCCGAAGAAGCGCCAGACCCTGCTGTTCTCCGCAACCTTCTCCGAAGCCATTCGTGACATGGCCAGCGAGATGCTGCACGACCCGCTGAGCATCTCGGTCAGCCCGCGCAACGCGGCGGCCAAGTCGGTCAAGCAGTGGCTGACGCCGGTGGACAAGAAGCGCAAAAGCGAGCTGTTCCTGCACCTGTACCAGAGCAAGCGCTGGAGTCAGGCCCTGGTGTTCGTCAAGACCCGCAAGGGCGTCGACGAGCTGGAAGGCGAGCTGCAGCGTCACGGCATCAGCGCCGATGCGATTCACGGCGACAAGCCCCAGGCCACCCGCCAGCGCGCCCTGCAACGCTTCAAGGATGGCGAGGTCAAGGTGCTGGTGGCCACCGACGTGGCGGCCCGCGGCCTGGACATCGACGACATGCCGCTGGTGGTCAACTTCGACCTGCCGACCGTCGCCGAAGACTACGTGCACCGCATCGGCCGCACCGGTCGTGCCGGCGCCACGGGCCAGGCGGTGTCGCTGGTCTGCGCCGACGAGGTGGAGCTGCTGGCGGCCATCGAGACCCTGACCCAGCAGGTGCTGCAACGCATCGACGAGCCGGGTTTCATCCCCGACCACCGCGTGCCGCAGACCCTGCCCGGCGGCCAGGTAGTGAAGAAACCGAAGAAAGCCAAGAAGCCGAAAGTGGTCGGCGGCGGCAAAGGCGGCAGCCTCGGCCGCTGGCTGGAAAGCGACGAACCCGCCGCCCCCGCGGTCAAGGCCGTGCGCAAGGTGCCGAGCTTCGGCGGCAAACCGGCCAAGGGCGGCAGATAGGCCCGACGAGGAAAGCGCCACCCCGCACCATCGCACCCGCAGCCATTCAGCGTCGTGGGTGGCCGCGCGCGATGATTGGTTTTGGGCCAGGCAGCGATGGCTATCGCTGCGCTCAACCGTCGTAGGGGGCGCCGTGCGCACCAGGGTGACGGGGTGCATGATCGGACTCTGGATGATCAGGGTATTCGGTGCGCGCGGCGCACCCTACGGTGCGCAACCACT
>NZ_JAWVXU010000001.1:0-547492 GCF_033723075.1 Pseudomonas sp. | reverse complement strand
TGTTCTCGTACTGTTTGGGCACGAACTGGATCCGGCCGTCTTCTACCGCTTCAATGGCCGGCTTGGCCAGGGTCTTGGCATCGGCAAACCACTGATCGGTGAGCATCGGCTCGATGATCAGGCCGGAGCGGTCACCCCGGGGAACGCTGAGCACGTGATCCTCAATGTTTTCGACCAGGCCCTCGGCTTCCATGTCGGCGACGATCTGTTTGCGGGCCGCCTCGCGGGTCAATCCGGCGTAGGCGCTCGGCAGGGTGCCGTCGATGTCTGTGTTTTCGGTGCCATCGGCATTGAATACTTCTGCCACGCCCCGGATGTTGGCGTCCTGGGTCATGACGTTGATCATCGGCAGGTTGTTGCGCTTGCCGACGGCGTAGTCGTTGAAGTCGTGGGCCGGGGTGATCTTCACGCAGCCGGTGCCGAACTCGGGGTCGCAATAGTCGTCGGCGATGATCGGGATACGCCGGCCAACCAGCGGCAGCTCAACATAGGTGCCAATCAGCGCCTGGTAGCGTTCGTCGTGGGGGTTAACCGCCACCGCGCTGTCGCCGAGCATGGTTTCCGGGCGGGTGGTGGCGACGATCAGATGGTCCTTGCCGTCGGCGGTCTTGTTGCCGTCGGCCAGCGGGTAGCGCAGGTTCCACAGGCTGCCTTTCTCGTCGTGGTTTTCCACTTCCAGGTCGGAGATCGCGGTATGGAACTTGGTGTCCCAGTTGACCAGGCGCTTGCCGCGGTAGATCAGGCCGTCCTGGTGCAGGCGCACGAAGGCCTCTTTCACGGCCTCCGACAGGCCGTCGTCCATGGTGAAGCGCTCGCGCGACCAGTCCACCGAGCTGCCCAGGCGACGGATCTGCCGGGTGATGGTGCCGCCGGACTGCTCCTTCCACTCCCAGACTTTCTCGAGGAATTTCTCGCGGCCCAGGTCATGCCGGCCAATGCCCTCGGCAGCCAGCTGGCGCTCGACCACCATCTGGGTGGCGATGCCGGCGTGGTCGGTACCGGGTTGCCACAGGGTTTTGCGGCCCTGCATGCGGCGGAAACGGATCAGCGCATCCATGATCGAGTTATTGAAACCATGGCCCATGTGCAGGCTGCCGGTGACGTTCGGCGGCGGGATCATGATGGTGTAAGGCTGGCCCGCACCCTGCGGGGCGAAATAGTTGTTCGCCTCCCAGTTCTGGTACAGGGCGGTTTCAATGGCGTGCGGCTGGTAGGTCTTGTCCATGCGCGGCGGGACCCTTATGACGGCTGATCGGAAAAGCCGACAAGTATAGCGGGGAAGGTGCGCGGGGCGTAAGGCCGGGCTGGGAGTTGCGGACTGGCGGGGCCGATCAACCCGTAGCCCGGATGCAATCCGGGGATTTCTGCGCCTGGTAAATCGCTCCCGGATTGCATCCGGGCTACGGGAATTATTACTTGCGTGGCGGCAGCAGGCGGCTCAGGCGGGCTTGCAGGCGACGCTTGAGTTCGGCTTCGATCTGCGGCACGAAGTCGTCGATCACATCCTGCAGAATCAGCTCGGCGGCGGCGCGCAGTTCGCTGTCCAGGCGGCTCAGTTCGCGGTCACGGTTGAGGGATTGCTGGATGCTGCTGCGCAGGGGCGTAGCCTGGGGCGCCGGGACGGGTTCGGCGACTGGTGGCGGAATCGCTGCTGGCGGCGGGGTGACGATGTCCGAGAGCAGGGGAATGCTGTCCGGATCGATCGAGTCGGTCAGCAGTGGCGGATCGAGGTTTTCCTCGCCCAGCAGCTGGCGGATCGACTCGAGGTCGTCCAGCAGGTGGGTGGGTTTTTGCGGCGGTTTTGGTGTGTCCATGGTGCAGAACTTAAAGTTCGACTCGTTTCGGATCATAGCCACGCTGGCGGTAACTGCGGAAATTCTCCCGGCAGGCGGTCAATAGATCGGGTTCTTGGTTGACGATCTCGATCACCCGGCTGAAGTGTTCGACACAGGGCGAAAGGTTCGGGTTCAGGTTGATCAGCACGCCTTGCCGGGTGTTCGGCTCCTCATCCAGGCCAATCACCACCGGCGCTTGCGGGTCGTCCTGATGCAAGTTGTGCGGCACAAAGGCTTCGGCCTTGAAATGCCAGAGAAGTTCGTCGAGCGCAGTGCATTGCGCGCTGTCGCAACCGCGCAGAAACACCGGCAAGCCATGCCGCCAGGCTTTCGTCGCCAGTTGGCAGGCGGCGCGCAGGCGGTCTGCCGGGGCGGCGGAGGAGAGAACGTAAAACTCGATGCGCACTATCGGTCTCCAGATTGAGTAGGAGCGGGGGACGCCGAGTCCCCGCTCCTACAACAAGAAGGCAAGGGCCGAGGCCCTGCCGCATGTCGTGTCAGCTGGCAGTCTTGTCGCTGCGATCCAGCAGGTATTGGGTCAGCAGCGGCACTGGCCGGCCGGTGGCGCCTTTTTCCTTGCCGCCGCTGATCCAGGCGGTGCCGGCGATGTCCAGATGCGCCCAGTGGTACTTCTTGGCGAAGCGCGAGAGGAAGCAGCCCGCGGTGATGCTGCCGGCTTTCGGCCCGCCGATGTTGGCGATGTCGGCGAAGGGGCTGTCGAGCTGTTCCTGGTATTCGTCGAACAGCGGCAACTGCCAGGCGCGGTCGTCGGCAGACTGGCCGGCCTTGAGGAGCTGCTGCACCAGGTTGTCGTCGTTGCCCATCAGGCCCGAGGTGTGGCCGCCCAGGGCGACGATGCAGGCGCCGGTGAGGGTGGCGATATCGATCACGGCCTGCGGCTTGAAACGCTCGGCGTAGGTCAGGGCGTCGCACAGCACCAGACGGCCTTCGGCGTCGGTGTTGAGGATCTCCACGGTCTGCCCGCTCATGCTGGTGACTATGTCGCCGGGACGGGTGGCGCCGCCGCTGGGCATGTTCTCGGCGCAGGCCAGCAGGCACACCAGGTTGATCGGCAGCTGCAGTTCGAGCACGGCCTTGAGGGTGCCGAACACGCTGGCGGCGCCGCACATGTCGTACTTCATCTCGTCCATGCCGGACGCCGGTTTGATGCTGATGCCGCCGGTATCGAAGGTGATGCCCTTACCGACCAGGACGAAGGGTTTTTCGGTTTTCTTGCTGCCCTGGTAGTTGAGCACGATCAGCCGCGGTGGCTGGTCGCTGCCCTGGGCCACGGCGAGGAAGGCGCCGGCGCCGAGTTCCTTGAGCTTTTTCTCGTCGAGAATCTCGACCTTGAGGTTCTTGTAGGTCTTGCCCAGGGTCTTGGCCTCTTCGGCCAGGTAGCTGGGGTGGCACAGGTTCGGCGGCAGATTGCCGAGATCGCGGGTGAACGCCATGCCGCCGGCAATCGCCTGGGCATGCTTGGCCGCGCGTTCGACCTCGGCCTGTTCGGTCTTGTCGCTGAGCAGGATCAGCTTCTTCAAGGCCTTGGCGTCGGCCTTCTCGCTCTTGAATCGATCGAACTGATAGCCGCCATCGGCCAGGCTTTCGACGATCAGGCGGGCTTTGCCATAGGCGTCGCGGCCTTTGACCTGGAGTTCGCCGAGGGCCAGCACCGCATCGCTGCCGCCCAGGGTTTTCAATACCCCATACACTGCAGTGAGCATTTTGCGCAGCTGGCGGTCTGACAGTTCAGCCTCCTTGCCGCTGCCGACCAGCAGTACGCGCTCGGCCTTGAGATTGGGCAGGTTGTGGGCGAGCAGGGTCTGGCCAAGTTTGCCGGCGAGGTCGCCGCGCTTGAGCAGGGCGCTGATCGCCCCGGCGCTGGCGTTATCAATTGCTTTCGCCGTTTCACCGAGCTTGAGGCCTTCGCCGACGGCAATGACCAGGGTGGCGGTTTTCAGGGTTTCCGGACGAGCGCTTTTGACAATAAATTCCATGGCGTGGTGTTCCCAAGACAATGAGGCGTTATTGCAGGATAATGCCGGTTATTTTTCCGATGGTTCGTCTGTGTGCGAACCGGCAAGCAGTGCGGCTAGTGTGATCGTAGCCGCCTGAGCCTGACAACCCTGGAGTGTCTGGTTTGATCGTGTTCCGTTATTTGTCTCGTGAAGTGCTGGTTACCTTGAGTGCGATGAGTGCCGTACTGCTGGTGATCATAATGAGTGGCCGTTTCATCAAGTACCTGGCGCAGGCGGCCCAGGGATTGCTGGATCCGGGCGTGTTGTTCATGATCATGGCCTTTCGCCTGCCGGGCTTCCTGCAGCTGATCCTGCCGCTGGGGTTGTTCCTCGGCATCCTTATGGCCTACGGCCGGCTCTATCTCGACAGCGAGATGACGGTGCTCTCGGCCACGGGCATGAGTCAGCAGCGCTTGCTGGTCTACAGTCTGGCACCGGCCTTGCTGGTCGCCCTGTTGGTGGCCTGGTTGAGCATGGGTCTGGCGCCGCAGGGTGTGGCGCAGGTGGCGAAGATTTTCAACGAGCAGGATGCCCTGACCGAGTTCGATACCCTGGTGCCCGGGCGGTTCCAGGCCATGAAGGACGGTTCGCGGGTGACCTATACCAAGGAGCTGTCGGAGGATCGCGGTGAGTTGGCCGGCATCTTCATCTCCGAGAAGCGGTTTTCCCGTGAGGGCGACAAGGAGCGCGGCATCACCGTGCTGGTGGCGGAAAGCGGGCGCCAGGAGATCCAGGCCGATGGCAGTCGCTATCTGATCCTGCAGAATGGTTACCGCTACGACGGCAATCCAGGTCAGGCCGACTACCGGGCGATCCAGTACGACACCTACGGCGTGCTGTTGCCCAAGCCATCGGTCAGTGGCGAGATCAGTGAGCGTGAAGCCGTGCCGACTCGCGACCTGATCGGCAGTGACAATCCGCGCCTGCAGTCCGAGTTGCAGTGGCGCCTGTCGCTGCCGTTGCTGGTGTTCATCGTGACCCTGCTGGCAGTGCCGCTGTCGCGGGTCAATCCACGGCAAGGCCGCTTTCTCAAGCTGCTGCCGGCAATCCTCTTGTATATGGCGTACCTGGCGCTGCTGATCGCTGCGCGCAGCGCCCTGGACAAAGGACGAATCCCTCAGGCCTTAGGGCTGTGGTGGGTGCATGGAGTATTTCTGTTGATTGGTCTTGTGTTGCTCTATTGGGAACCCTTGCGCCTGAAGTGGGCGAGTCGCCGTGCCGGGTCGGGGGTGACTCATGCTTAGACTGGATCGCTACATCGGCACCCAGGTATTTTTCGCGATTCTCACGGTGCTGGGGGTCATTGTTGGCTTGGCATTGCTGTTTGCCTTTATCGACGAGATGGGCGATGTCGAGGGTAGTTACGGCCTGCGGGATGCGGCCTGGTACGTCTTCCTGACCCTGCCGCGGCGCGTCTACGAGATGCTGCCGATGGCAGCCTTGATCGGCTGCTTGATCGGCCTGGGCAGTCTGGCCAGCAACAGCGAGCTGACCATCATGCGTGCCGCCGGGGTTTCGATCGGGCGTATCGTCTGGGCGGTGATGAAACCGATGCTGGTGTTGATGCTGGTAGGCATTCTGATCGGCGAGTACCTGGCGCCCTGGGGCGAAAACCGGGCTCAGGCCGATCGCGCCATGGCTCAGGGCAGTGGCGAGGCGCAGAGTTCAAAGCGCGGCTTGTGGCATCGCCAGGGCGATGAATTCGTGCACATCAATGCGGTGCAGCCCAACGGCGTCTTGTTTGGTGTAACCCGTTACCGCTTCGATGATCAGCGCCATATGCTGTCTTCCAGCTTTGCCCGGCGCGCACAGTATCAGGGCGATCACTGGCAGCTGGAGAATGTGGCGACCACGCATTTTCGTGAGCGCAGCACCGAGGTGGTAAAAACGCCAAATGAACGCTGGGACGTCGAATTGAACCCCCAGTTGCTAGGCACCGTGGTGCTGGAGCCTGAAGCGTTGTCGGTAACAGGGTTGTGGCGCTATATCCATTACCTGGCCGAGCAGGGTTTGAACAACGGTCAGTATTGGCTGGCGTTCTGGAGCAAGGTCTTGCAGCCGGCAGTGACAGCGGCGCTGGTGTTGCTGGCGATCTCCTTCATCTTCGGTCCCTTGCGCTCGGTGACCCTGGGCCAGCGGGTCTTCACCGGTGTGGTTGTGGGCTTCGTGTTTCGCATCGCCCAGGACCTGCTCGGGCCTTCCAGTCTGGTATTCGGCTTCTCGCCACTGTTCGCCGTACTGATTCCAACGGCGGTTTGCGCCTTGGCCGGTGTCTGGCTGTTGCGCCGCGCGGGCTAGTTGCTGCAGTCGACAAAAAAGCCGGCGCTGAGCCGGCTTTTTCGTTTCTACGGCTTGTCCTTGTGAATATTCTTCGGCAGTTGCACGGTGCGGCTGGCGGAGTAGATGTCATGCCAGCTGCGCTTCTCCTTGTCCCAGAGCACCCAGAAAAACCCCAGTCCCAGACACAGCCAGGAGGCTATGGCGACCAGAAAGCGCAGCAATGCCTGCCATAGGCTGATGGCCGTGCCGTCGGCGTTCTGGATGCGAATGCCCCAGACCTGCATGCCCAGTGTCTGGCCGCTGTGCGTCCAGAACTTGCTGAAGAAGCCAAACAGGCTGAGTACCAGCAGGGTGGACAGTAGCGGGTCGCCATCCAGTGCGCCGGCATCGGAGAGCTGCTTGAGCTGCGCTTCGCCGTAGAAACCCATCAGAATCAGTTTGTAGGCAAAGGTCACGACGATCAGCAGGGCCAGGCATAGCAGAAAGTCATAGAACATGGCGGCCAGACGGCGGATCAATCCGGCAGAGGGGAAATCACCCTGCGGGCGCAGCAGGTGTTTGGGCATGGTGGGCTCGCTATGCAATAAGGCGCTAGGTCTTGGCGGTGTGATTCGTGGTGTTCGTGAGCATAAAAAAACCCCCGACGTTGCCATCAGGGGTTGTTCAAAACAGCAGGGTTATTCCTGGACTTGAACCTGGTCGGCCTGCATGCCTTTTTGACCTTGTACAGCAACGAAGCTGACTTTCTGGCCTTCTTTCAGGCTCTTGAAACCGCTGCCCTCGATCGCGCGGAAATGCACGAATAGATCCGGACCGCTTTCTGGCGTGATGAAACCAAAACCTTTCTCGTCGTTAAACCACTTGACGGTACCCTGCTGACGAATCGACATGTCTTATATCCTTGAACCTAGAGTTAATGACAGCCTCCATCGATAGAGGACTGAGACTGGTTGCAAGGAGTAATGCGACGTCGAACGGGATCTAGCGGATCGGACGATCTACTGCACCAGGCCACGATTTACGGCGACCCATGCAAACACAGTGGAAAGCACTCTACGCTAACTCAAAGGCAAATGCCAACCCCCGCCGGGCCTGTGTTTCAGGCGTAATATGGTTGCTTTTCGTGTGCCGGCAATCGGTGTTTTGGCAGTGCGCGCCGGTGAGTGGGCATGCACTGCAAACTGTTGCTTGAATCGCCTCCGCTGAGGCTGGATCATCAGCTCGAACTCAATCTGTTCACCGATCCATTTATCTTTCCGTGGGATCGTTAAGGGCGGGAGGGGGGGGGAACCGCAGGCAATAAAAAACCGGCGCTAGGGCCGGCTCTTCGGGCGTTTCTCGTGCTTCTTGACGCTAAATATGGTGCCCCGGGGGAGACTCGAACTCCCACTTCTTTCGAAAACGGATTTTGAATCCGCCGCGTCTACCGGTTCCGCCACCGGGGCACAATGGCGGCGAAGTATAGGGATGCCTTTGGTCTTGGTCAATCCACTTGCGTGGCCAGAGTGGACTATTTCCGGTAAGCTTTGCCGCCCTGCTAGACGACCCCTGCCAAACATGCGCGTTGCCGACTTTGATTTCGAGCTGCCTGACGCTCTTATTGCCCGCCATCCGCTCGCCGAGCGCCGTGCCAGCCGCTTGCTGGTGCTGGATGGGCCCAGTGGTGCGCTGGCGCACCGTCAGTTCAGTGATCTGCTGGAGTATGTGCGCCCCGGCGACTTGATGGTGTTCAACAACACCCGGGTGATCCCTGCGCGGCTATTCGGGCAGAAGGCGTCTGGCGGCAAGCTCGAGGTGTTGGTCGAACGGGTGCTGGACAGTCATAGGGTTTTGGCCCATGTGCGTTCGAGCAAGTCGCCCAAGCCGGGTTCGACGATTTTGCTCGATGGCGGTGGTGAGGCGCAGATGCTGGCGCGGCATGACGCGCTGTTCGAGTTGCGCTTTGCCGAAGAGGTTTTGCCGCTGCTCGATCGGGTCGGCCATATGCCGTTGCCTCCTTATATAGACCGCCCGGACGATGCCGCCGATCGCGAGCGTTATCAGACCGTCTATGCCAAGCGCGCCGGTGCGGTGGCGGCGCCGACTGCGGGGCTGCATTTCGATCAGGCGTTGCTGGCGAGCATTGCCGAGCGGGGTGTCGAGAGCGCCTTCGTGACCCTGCACGTCGGGGCCGGTACTTTTCAGCCGGTACGGGTCGAGCGCATCGAAGATCACCACATGCACCGCGAGTGGCTGGAGGTCGGTCAGGAGGTGGTCGATGCCGTTGCAGCCTGCCGTGCCCGTGGTGGGCGGGTGATCGCGGTGGGTACTACCAGCGTGCGCTCGCTGGAAAGTGCGGCACGCGATGGTGTGCTCAAGGCGTTCAGCGGCGACACCGATATCTTTATTTACCCGGGCCGGCCGCTGCGTGTGGTCGATGCCCTGGTGACCAATTTCCATTTGCCGGAATCGACCTTGTTGATGCTGGTTTCGGCATTCGCCGGCTACCCGGAAACCATGGCGGCCTATAAAAGTGCGGTCGCCGAAGGTTATCGCTTCTTCAGTTATGGCGATGCCATGTTCATCACCCGCAACCCCGCGCCGCGCGGGCCAGAGGATCACGTATGACGCGCACCTGCCGGATGTCTTTCGAATTGCTGGCGACCGATGGCAAGGCGCGGCGTGGGCGCATGACCTTCCCCCGTGGTGTGGTCGAGACGCCGGCATTCATGCCGGTGGGTACCTATGGCACGGTCAAGGGCATGTTGCCGCGCGACATCGAGGCGATCGGCGCACAGATGATCCTCGGCAATACCTTTCACCTGTGGCTGCGGCCGGGCACCGAGGTGATCAAGCGCCACGGTGATCTGCACGACTTCATGCAGTGGCAGGGACCGATCCTGACCGACTCCGGTGGCTTCCAGGTGTTCAGCCTGGGGGCGATGCGCAAGATCAAGGAGGAGGGGGTGTATTTCGCCTCGCCGGTGGATGGCGCCAAGGTGTTCATGGGGCCGGAAGAGTCGATGCAGGTGCAGCGCGACCTGGGTTCCGACATCGTGATGATCTTCGACGAGTGCACGCCTTATCCGGCCGAATTCGATGTGGCCAAGCGCTCCATGGAACTGTCGCTGCGCTGGGCCAAGCGCTCGAAGGAGGCGCATGGCGACAGCACGGCGGCGCTGTTCGGTATCGTTCAGGGTGGCATGCATGAAGAGCTGCGCGTGCGTTCGCTGGAAGGTTTGAGTGCGTTGGATTTCGACGGCCTGGCGATTGGCGGCCTGTCGGTCGGCGAGCCGAAGGAAGAGATGATCCGCGTGCTGGATTACCTGCCCGCCCTGCTGCCGGCGGACAAGCCGCGCTATCTGATGGGGGTCGGCAAGCCTGAGGATCTGGTCGAGGGCGTGCGCCGCGGGGTGGACATGTTCGACTGCGTGATGCCGACCCGCAACGCGCGCAATGGTCATCTGTTCGTCGAGACCGGGGTGTTGAAGATTCGCAATGCGGTGCACCGACATGACGACTCGCCACTCGATGCGACCTGTGATTGTTACACCTGCCAGCATTTCTCCCGTGCCTATCTGCATCATTTGGATAAATGTGGCGAAATGCTGGGCAGCATGCTGAATACAATCCACAACTTACGGCACTATCAGCGGCTGATGGCTGGTTTGCGCGAGGCTATCCAACAGGGTACATTGGCGGCCTTTGTCGATGCCTTCTATACCCGTCGTGGCCTGCCGGTCCCGCCGCTGGACTGATAATCAACGTTATTAAATGGTTTCCAACAGGAGTGTTACATGAGCTTTTTGATCCCTGCGGCTTTTGCCGATGCCGCCGCCCCGGCGGGTCCGGCTGGTTCTGGTTTCGAGTGGGTGTTTCTGGTCGGCTTTCTGGTCATCTTCTATCTGATGATCTGGCGCCCCCAGGCCAAGCGTGCCAAAGAGCACAAGAACCTGCTCGGCACCTTGCAGAAGGGTGACGAGGTCGTGACCAGCGGCGGTATCGCCGGCAAAGTGGCCAAGGTCAGCGATGACTTCGTGGTGCTGGAAGTGTCCGACACCGTCGAACTGAAGATTCAGAAAGTGGCCATCGCCGCGACCCTGCCCAAGGGCACGCTGAAAGCGATCTAAGTAGCAGACTTTTTACCATTCGACGGGGCGCTTAATGCGCCCCGCTTCATAACGGGCGGCGTCATGCTCAACAAATTCCCCCTCTGGAAGTACCTGCTGATCCTGGCTGTGCTGGCGATCGGCTTTCTTTATTCCGCGCCCAACCTGTATCCAGATGATCCGGCGATCCAGATCAGTGGCAGCAATATTGCCATGCAGGTCGAACAGGCCGATCTGGAGCGTGCCGGTCGCGCGCTGAGCGAAGCTGGTATCGAGGTCAAGGCGCTGGAGCTTGCTGCGCAGGGCCGAGCCGGACTGATCCGTTTGACTGCTCAGGCCGATCAACTGCCAGCCAAGGATGTCGTGCGTCGGGCGCTGAGCGAAGACTTCGTGGTTGCCTTGAACCTCGCGCAGACCACTCCCGACTGGTTGCGCAACCTGGGTGCGGGGCCGATGAAGCTGGGTCTGGACTTGTCCGGTGGTGTGCACTTCCTGCTGGAAGTGGATATGGACAAGGCGCTGGATGCACGGCGCAAGGTCTACGAGGGCGAAGTCAAGAGCGTGCTGCGCAAGGAACGCGTGCGCTACCGCAGCCTGCCTGAGCTCAACGGTGCGATTCAGTTGGGTTTCGTCGACGAGGCGACCCTGGAAAAGGCCGAGAGCCTGATTCGCAAGGAGTTCTCCGACTTCGAGTTGAATGCGGTCGAGCGTAACGATTTGCAGGTGCTGCGTCTGACTCTGACCCAGGCCAAGCTTGCGGAAATTCGCGAGTATTCGATCAAGCAGAACCTGACCACCGTGCGTAACCGGGTCAACGAGTTGGGCGTGGCCGAACCGCTGGTCCAGCGTCAGGGCGCCAACCGTATCGTGGTCGAGCTGCCGGGTGTGCAGGACACCGCCGAGGCCAAGCGTATTCTGGGCAAGACGGCCAACCTCGAGTTCCGTCTGGCTGCCGCTTCCGATGCCTCAAGGGCCTCGACCGAGGCCTTCGAGTTCCGCGAAGAAGGGCGTCCGCCCGCGCAGCTGGAGCGTGAGCTGATCATCACCGGCGATCAGGTGACCGATGCCCAGGCCAGCTTCGACGAGAATGGCAGTCCGCAGGTCAATATCCGTCTGGATGGCCATGGCGGCGAGCTGATGAACCGGGCGACGCGCAGCAACGTCGGGCGCAGCATGGCGGTGATCTTCATCGAGCAGAAGCCGACCGTGCGTTACCTGCGCAAGGTTGTCGATGGCGTCGAGCAGGAAGTCGCCATCCAGAGCTTCGTCGAAGAGAAGAAGATCATCAGTCTGGCGACCATTCAGTCGCCGCTGGGCAGCCAGTTCCGTATTACCGGTCTCGATGGTCCGGGCGAGTCGACCGAGCTGGCGTTGTTGCTGCGTGCCGGTGGCCTGGCGGCGCCAATGTACTTTGCCGAAGAGCGCACCATCGGCCCGAGCCTGGGCGCTGACAACATCGCCAAGGGTGTCGATGCATCGCTCTGGGGCATGTTGTTCGTCTCGTTGTTCATCATTGCGATCTACCGTTTCTTTGGTGTGCTGGCGACCATTGCCCTGGGCTTCAACATGGTGCTGCTGCTGGCGCTGATGTCGCTGCTGAGCGCCACCCTGACGTTGCCGGGTATCGCCGGTATCGTGCTGACCATGGGTATGGCAGTGGATGCCAACGTGCTGATCTTCTCGCGGATTCGCGAGGAAATCGCCAATGGCATGTCGGTGCAGCGGGCCATTCATGAGGGCTTCGATCGCGCCTATTCGGCGATTGTCGATGGCAACCTGACCACGTTGTTGGTAGGTGGGATTCTCTTCGCCATGGGTACCGGTCCGGTCAAGGGCTTTGCGGTGACGCTGTCGCTGGGCATTCTCACCTCGATGTTCACCGCCATTCTGGTGACGCGAGCCATGGTCAACCTGAGCTTCGGCGGGCGTGACCTGAAGAAGTTGTGGATTTAAGGGGCTGAGATGAATCGTGTAATTAACTTCATGGGTGTGCGCAAGATTGCGCTCGTCCTCACCCTGGTCGTGACCTTTATCGCGTTGGGCAGTCTGGTCATCAAAGGCCTCAACTTCGGCCTGGACTTTACCGGCGGCACGCAGATCGAGCTGGCCTATGAGCAGCCGGCAGACCTCGGCAAAATTCGCCAGCAGCTGGCTGGCGCCGGCTATGGCGATGCCGTGGTGCAGAGCTTTGGCGCCACTACCGAAGTAGTGGTGCGCATGCAGGGCGATGATGCGAATTTGGGCGATAAGGTTGCCACTGTGTTGCAGCAGGGGGGCGACAGGCTTCAGGTGAAGAAGGTCGAGTTCGTCGGGCCGCAGGTGGGAGAGGAATTGCGTGACCAGGGTGGTCTGGGCATGCTCCTGGCGCTGGGCGGGGTCATGCTGTACCTGGCTTTCCGCTTTCAGTGGAAGTTTTCCGTGGGTGCCTTCGTCTCCCTGGTGCATGACGTCATCGTCACCCTGGGCATTCTGTCATTCTTCCAGATCACCTTCGATCTCACGGTGCTGGCGGCGCTGCTGGCGATCATCGGTTATTCGTTGAACGACACCATCGTGGTCTTCGATCGGGTGCGCGAAAACTTCCGGGTGCTGCGCAAGGCCAGCTTGATCGAGAATATCAACATCTCCACCACGCAAACCCTGCTGCGCACCCTGGCTACGTCGATCTCGACCCTGCTGGCGGTGGGTGCTCTGCTGGTCTTTGGCGGCGACAACCTGTTCGGCTTCGCGTTCGCATTGTTCGTGGGCGTGCTGGTGGGTACCTATTCGTCGATTTATATCTCCAACGCGACGCTGATTTGGCTGAGTCTGACTGTCGAGGATCTGATTCCGCCGGTGGCGGCCGAAGAGGTCGACGAGCGGCCCTGAGCGGCGGTGAAATAACTCCGCCTGCTGCGCCGTCGCTAAACGTCCTCGCTTTCACCTGGCGCGCCTCGTCGCGAACGCCTGAAGGCGTTCGCGACGGCACTCGATATGTTCACAACCTCTGAGTCTGGCTGAGTGGGCGCTGTGCGCAAGTATTGAACTTGCTGCGCATCGCCCCGGTCTGATGCTCGGAGATCAGGCGCCATGCGCCGAATAAGCGAAAATCAGGAGTTCTCATGAACAAATCAATGCTCGTTGGTGCTGTGCTGGGTGCTGTCGGTGTGACGGCAGGCGGTGCGGTCGCCACTTACAACTTGGTAAGTGGTCCCGAGTACGCGGAAGTTCTGGCCGTACAGCCGGTCAAGGAAACGATCAAGACCCCGCGTGAGGTCTGTGAAGACGTTACCGTGACCCGGCAGAAGCCGGTAAAGGACCAGCATCAGATTGCCGGTACGGCTATCGGTGCGGTGGTCGGCGGTTTGCTGGGTAATCAGGTAGGTGGCGGTTCTGGCAAGAAGATCGCCACCGTGGCCGGTGCTGTCGGTGGTGGTTACGCCGGTAACAAGGTGCAGGAAAATATGCAGGCTGGCGCCACCTATACCACCACTGAAAACCGCTGCCGTACCGTGACCGATACCAGCGAGAAAGTAGTCGGTTATGACGTCAAGTATCAGCTGGATGGTGAGGAAGGTCGGGTGCGCATGGCCAGTGATCCAGGCAGCCGGATTCCGACCAAGGACGGGCAGTTGGTGTTGGCCGAAACGGCCGAGTAACCCTGCAGATGGAATGGCGCCCTGCGGGGCGCTTTTTTCTGGGTAATAAAAAACCGGCCCTTGGCCGGTTTTTTAATTTATCGCGCAGTCAGCGTTTCATTGAGGCGGAGAGATGCGGCTGGATGGCCGTCAGAACTGCCTTGAAGCACTTGGTGTTGCCGGCGACGATCTGGCCTTTCTCGAGGAATTCGTGGCCACCGGTGAAGTCGCTGACCAGGCCACCTGCTTCCTGAATCAGCAGGGCGCCGGCTGCCATGTCCCATTCGGACAGGCCGAATTCCCAGAAGGCATCGAAACGCCCTGCGGCCACGTAGGCCAGGTCGAGGCTGGCGGCGCCTGCACGACGAACGCCGGCCGTCTGGCCGACCAGGTTGCGGAACATGCCCAGATAGTTTTCCAGGTTGTCGAGCTGGCTGTCGCGGAACGGGAAGCCGGTGCCGAGCAGGGCGCCTTCCAGGCTCTTGCGTGAGCTGACGCGCAGGCGGCGCCCGTTGAGGGCGGCGCCACGGCCGCGGCTGGCGGTGAATTCTTCCTGGCGTACCGGGTCGATGATCACCGCATGCTCCAGCCGGCCGCGGTATTTGCAGGCCAGGCTGACGGCGAAGTGCGGCACGCCGCGGATGAAGTTGGTGGTGCCGTCCAGCGGATCGATGATCCACAGGTAATCGGCACCGTCGCCGCTGCCTTCGATCAGGCCGCCTTCTTCGCCGAGGAAGCCGTGGGTCGGATAAGCCTTGCGCAGTGCCTGGATGATCAACTGCTCGGCGGAGCGATCGATTTCGGTCACGTAATCCTTGGCATCTTTCTCGTCGACCGAGATGACGTCCAAGCGTTCGATCGAGCGGAAAATCATTTCACCGGCGCTACGGGCTGCGCGCAGGGCGATATTCAGCATGGGCTGCATGGGCGATTCACCTGGGTCGTTAAAGAAAGCCGGCCATATTAGCAGAAAAGGCGGGTGGATGAAGTGCCGTCTGTGTCTTGCATGGCATTACCTTGGGTGGTTCTGTAAGCTTTGCTGCCCTTGGCTGCCCATGTGAGCGTTTGCGTTGCTGCAAAATATTCGAGTGGTTCTGGTTAATACCAGTCATCCCGGCAATATCGGCGGTGCTGCGCGCGCCATGAAAAACATGGGCCTGTCGCGCCTGGTGCTGGTCGATCCGATGGACTTTCCCAGTGGCGATGCGGTGGCCAGGGCTTCGGGTGCGACCGATGTGCTTGAGGCTGCGCAGGTGGTAGGCACGCTTGAGGAGGCGCTGGTCGGTTGCAGTCTGGTGCTGGGTACCAGTGCGCGCGATCGGCGCATTCCCTGGCCATTGCTCGATCCGCGCGAGTGCGGGCTGGCGGCGTGCGAGCAGGCCCTGCAAGGGGGCGAAGTAGCCTTGGTGTTCGGTCGTGAATACGCTGGTCTGACCAACGAGGAGCTGCAGCGTTGTCATTTCCATGTGCACATTCCGTCCGATCCGGATTTCAGTTCGCTGAACCTGGCGGCGGCAGTCCAGGTGCTGGCCTATGAGGTGCGCATGGCCTGGTTGGCGGCGCAGAATAAACCGACCAAGGTGCTCAAGCTGGAGACCACGGCGATTCAGAGTTCCCAGCCGGTGACGACGGATGAGCTGGAGTCCTTTTATGCGCACCTGCAACTCGCCCTGGTCGAGATTGGTTTTCTCGATCCGGCCAAGCCGCGGCACTTGATGAGCCGCTTGCGGCGCCTGTACGGTCGTAGTGGTATCAGTAAGCTGGAAATGAATATCTTGCGTGGCATTCTGACGGAAACTGTCAAGGCGGCGCGTGGTGAGCACCATAAGCAGGGGAAAACTGATGTTTGAGCGCATGCGGGAAGATATCCAGGGCGTATTCCATCGCGATCCGGCGGCGCGCAATGCGCTCGAGGTGGTGACCTGCTACCCGGGCCTGCATGCGGTCTGGCTGCATCGCCTGGCCCATGCGCTGTGGACCTCCGGTTGGAAGTGGTTGGCGCGGGTGGTCTCCAATCTGGGGCGCTGGCTGACCGGGATCGAGATCCATCCGGGGGCGAAGATCGGTCGGCGCTTCTTTATCGACCATGGCATGGGCATCGTCATCGGCGAGACGGCCGAGATCGGTAACGATGTCACCCTGTATCAGGGCGTGACCCTGGGTGGCACCAGTTGGAACAAGGGCAAGCGCCATCCGACACTGGAAGATGGTGTGGTGGTCGGAGCGGGTGCCAAGGTGCTCGGGCCGTTCACGGTGGGGGCGGGGGCCAAGATCGGCTCCAATGCGGTGGTGACCAAGGAGGTGCCGGCCGGGGCGACTGCAGTCGGCATTCCCGGGCGGATCATCGTCAAGGTGGATGACGAGCAAGCGGCCAAGCGCCAGGCCATGGCGGAAAAACTGGGCTTCGATGCCTATGGTGTCGGTCAGGACATGCCGGATCCGATAGCGCGCGCCATTGGTCAGTTGCTCGATCACTTGCAGGCGGTTGATGGGCGCCTGGAAGGCATGTGCAAGGCGCTCAACGAGCTGGGCAGTGACTACCGCGCCAAGGAGTTGCCAGCGTTGCGTGACGAGGACTTCGTCGGGGTGTGCAAGGATCAGGACGACAAGCCGGCGGCTTGATGCGTCCTGGCGAGCGGTTTGCTATGCTGCGCCCTCCGCTGCTGGCTAATCCCGAGTAAAACCCTAGGTCTTATAGTTGACCCAAACACTCGGGTATTGCATACTCGCCGCAAATCGTGACTCCGTGGTAACCCCCTCATGCGACTGACCACCAAAGGCCGATACGCCGTTACCGCCATGCTCGACCTGGCGCTACATGCGCAGCATGGGCCGGTGTCCCTGGCCGATATTTCCGAGCGTCAGGGCATCTCTCTGTCATACCTCGAACAGCTATTTGCCAAGCTGCGCCGCGGCAATCTGGTTTCCAGTGTGCGTGGTCCTGGCGGTGGTTATCAGTTGTCGCGCGACATGCAGGGCATTCAGGTGGCTGAAGTGATCGATGCGGTCAACGAATCGGTCGATGCCACGCGCTGCCAGGGCCAGGGAGATTGCCATGGCGGCGATACCTGCTTGACCCATCATTTGTGGTGCGACCTGAGTCAGCAGATTCATGAGTTCCTTAGTGGCATCAGTTTGGCTGATCTGGTGACGCGCCGTGAAGTGCAGGAAATCGCGCAGTGCCAGGATCAGCGCCGCAGCAATGGCAGGATGCCGCACCCGGACAAGATAGAAGCATCCACCGTCGATTGAACGTAGGGTGCCGGCCCGCGTGGCCAGAAACCTGATTAGGAGAAGATCAATGAAATTGCCGATTTACCTCGATTATTCCGCCACCACTCCGGTCGATCCGCGTGTGGCACAAAAGATGAGTGAGTGTTTGCTGGTCGATGGCAACTTCGGCAATCCGGCATCGCGCTCCCATGTGTTTGGCTGGAAGGCCGAGGAGGCGGTTGAAAACGGTCGTCGTCAGGTTGCCGAACTGGTCAATGCCGACCCGCGCGAAATCGTCTGGACCTCAGGCGCCACCGAGTCGGACAACCTGGCAATCAAGGGCGTTGCGCACTTCTACAGTGGCAAGGGCAAGCACATCGTCACCTCGAAGATCGAGCACAAGGCGGTGCTGGATACCACCCGCCAGTTGGAGCGCGAAGGCTTCGAAGTGACCTATATCGAGCCGGGCGAAGACGGGCTGATCACGCCGGCCATGGTCGAGGCGGCGCTGCGCGAGGACACCATTCTGGTGTCGATCATGCACGTGAACAACGAAATCGGCACCGTCAATGACATCGCCGGTATTGGTGAGCTGACCCGCTCGCGGGGTGTGCTGTTCCACGTTGATGCGGCGCAGTCCACCGGCAAGGTGGCAATCGATCTGGACAAGCTCAAGGTCGATCTGATGTCCTTCTCGGCCCACAAGACCTATGGTCCCAAGGGTGTCGGCGCGCTCTACGTACGACGCAAGCCGCGTGTGCGCCTGGAAGCCCAGACCCATGGCGGTGGCCATGAGCGTGGTATGCGCTCCGGCACCCTGGCGACTCACCAGATCGTCGGCATGGGCGAAGCCTTCCGCATTGCCAAGGAAGAAATGGTCCAGGAAAACCAGCGCATCAAGGCGTTGAGTGATCGCTTCTTCGAGCAAGTCGATGGCCTGGAAGAGCTGTACGTGAACGGCAGCATGACCTCGCGCGTGCCGCACAACCTCAACCTCAGCTTCAACTATGTCGAAGGCGAGTCGTTGATCATGGCGCTCAAGGACCTGGCGGTATCCTCGGGTTCGGCCTGTACCTCGGCTTCGCTGGAGCCGTCTTACGTGTTGCG
Source organism: Pseudomonas sp. (assembly GCF_033723075.1). GTDB lineage: Bacteria > Pseudomonadota > Gammaproteobacteria > Pseudomonadales > Pseudomonadaceae > Aquipseudomonas. The sequence continues at coordinate 529,334 of NZ_JAWVXU010000001.1, read as the reverse complement.
CGCCCTGGGTCGTAATGACGAGCTGGCGCACAGTTCGATCCGTTTTACCTTCGGTCGTTTCACCACTGAAGAAGAAGTCGATTACGCCGCGCAGAAGGTTCGCGAGGCGGTCACCAAGCTGCGCGAATTGTCGCCGCTGTGGGATATGTTCAAAGAGGGTGTGGATCTGTCCAAGGTCGAGTGGGCTGCACACTAAAGCTGCCCTTGAGCAGCCCCTGATGAGAGAGGAATACCAGCATGGCTTACAGTGAAAAGGTCATTGACCATTACGAAAATCCGCGCAACGTAGGCAAGATGAATGCCGAAGACCCGGATGTCGGTACCGGCATGGTCGGCGCGCCTGCCTGCGGTGACGTAATGCGCTTGCAGATCAAGGTCAACGAGCAGGGTGTCATCGAAGACGCCAAGTTCAAGACCTATGGCTGCGGTTCCGCGATTGCCTCCAGCTCCCTCGCCACCGAGTGGATGAAGGGCAAGACCCTGGATGAGGCGGAAACCATCAAGAACACCCAGCTCGCCGAAGAATTGGCGTTGCCGCCGGTGAAGATCCACTGCTCGGTACTCGCCGAGGACGCCATCAAGGCAGCCGTGCGTGACTATCGGCAGAAAAAAGGTTTGCTCTAAGGAGGTTGTCGATGGCTATCAGCATGACCGAAGCTGCCGCTCAGCATGTGCGGCGCTCGCTTGAAGGGCGCGGTAAGGGCGACGGCATCCGCCTGGCCGTGCGCACTACCGGCTGCTCGGGCCTGGCTTATGTGCTGGAGTTTGTCGACGAGGCCGCTAGCGAAGACCAGGTGTTCGAGACTCACGGGGTCAAGGTGATCATCGATCCCAAGAGCCTGGTGTACCTCGATGGCACCGAACTGGACTTCGTCAAGGAAGGCTTGAACGAAGGTTTCAAGTTCAACAATCCTAACGTGCGTGGCGAATGTGGCTGCGGCGAAAGCTTCAACATCTGAGAGTCAGACCCTAGTGGGTAGTCCTTGTCATTTTGCCCTGTTCGATCTCAAGCCGAGCTTCCGTCTGGATCTTGAGCAGTTGGCCGTGCGTTATCGCGAGCTGGCGCGCAATGTCCATCCGGATCGCTTTGCCGATGCCTCCGAGCGTGAGCAACGCTTGGCGCTGGAGCATTCCGCCAGCCTCAATGAGGCCTATAGCACGCTGAAAAGTGCACCCAAGCGCGCGCGTTACCTGCTGGCGCTGAGTGGGCCGGAATTGCCCCTGGAGGTCACGGTGCAGGATCCGGACTTCCTGTTGCAGCAGATGCAGCTGCGTGAAGAGTTGGAAGACCTGCAGGACAGCGCCGACTTGGCGGGTGTGGCGACGTTCAAGCGCCGCCTGAAGATTGCTCAGGATGAGTTGAACGAGCGCTTTGCCGTTTGTTGGGATGATCCACAGCGTCGCGCCGAGGCCGAGCGCCTGATGCGTCGCCTGCAGTTTCTCGACAAGCTTTCCCACGAGGTTCGCCAGCTGGAAGAGCGCCTCGACGATTAACCCTCGCGCAGCCCTACGTGGCACGCCTGATATACAGATAAGCATTTATTAATCATGGCCTTACTACAGATCGCTGAGCCCGGACAGAGCCCCCAGCCCCACCAGCGTCGGTTGGCGGTTGGCATTGATCTGGGTACCACCAATTCGCTGGTCGCTGCCGTGCGCAGTGGCCTGTCCGAGCCGATCGCCGATGCCGCGGGGCAGGTCATACTGCCATCGGCGGTGCGCTACCACGCCGATCGTGTCGAAGTCGGCGAGGCCGCCAGGCTGGCCGCCTCCGCTGATCCACTGAATACCGTGCTGTCGGTCAAGCGCCTGATGGGTCGCGGCCTGGCTGACGTCAAGCAGTTGGGCGAGCAGTTGCCCTATCGCTTTGTCGAGGGCGAGTCGCACATGCCCTTCATCGAGACCGTACAGGGTCCGAAAAGCCCGGTCGAAGTGTCTGCCGATATCCTCAAGGTGCTGCGCCAGCGTGCCGAAGCTGCCCTGGGGGGCGAGCTGGTTGGTGCGGTGATCACGGTGCCGGCCTACTTCGACGATTCCCAGCGTCAGGCCACCAAGGATGCTGCGCGCCTGGCCGGTTTGAATGTACTGCGCCTGCTCAACGAGCCGACCGCGGCCGCCGTGGCTTATGGTCTGGATCAGCATGCCGAAGGCCTGGTGGCGATTTATGACCTGGGCGGCGGCACTTTCGACATCTCCATTCTGCGTCTGACCGGCGGCGTGTTCGAAGTCTTGGCTACCGGTGGCGACAGTGCCCTGGGCGGCGATGACTTCGATCATGCGATTGCTGGCTGGATGATAGAGCAGGCCGGTTTGTCTGCCGACCTCGATCCGGGCGAGCAGCGCAGTCTGCTTCAGGCCGCCTGCATAGCCAAGGAAGCCCTGACCACCTGCGCTACGGCCCAGCTCAGTCATGGTGCCTGGCAGGGGCAGTTGAGTCGCGAACAGTTCGAGGCGTTGATCGAGCCGATGCTGGCGCGCAGCCTCAAGGCCTGTCGGCGTGCCGTGCGCGATGCCGGCATCGAGCTGGAAGAGGTTGGAGCTGTGGTCATGGTCGGTGGTTCGACCCGCGTGCCGCGGGTGCGCCAGGCGGTCGCCGAGATGTTCGCCCGCGAGCCCTTGACCGATATCGATCCGGACGAGGTGGTGGCCATAGGTGCCGCGATCCAGGCCGATGCCCTGGCGGGTAACAAGCGTGGTGAGGGTGAAGAGCTGTTGCTGCTGGACGTGATCCCGCTGTCGCTTGGCCTGGAAACCATGGGTGGGCTGATGGAGAAGGTCATCCCGCGCAATACCACCATTCCGGTGGCGCGTGCTCAGGACTTCACCACCTATAAGGATGGTCAGGCGGCCATGATGATTCATGTGCTGCAAGGCGAGCGCGAGCTGATCAGCGATTGTCGTTCCCTGGCGCGCTTCGAGTTGCGCGGCATTCCACCGATGGTCGCCGGTGCGGCGAAGATCCGCGTGACCTTTCAGGTCGATGCCGATGGCCTGCTTAGCGTGGCGGCCCGCGAGCTGGCCTCGGGTGTCGAGGCGAGCATCCAGGTCAAGCCGTCCTACGGGCTGACCGATGGCGAAATCGCACGCATGCTGCAGGACTCGTTCCAGAATGCCGGTGACGACAAGGTCGCCCGTGTGTTGCGCGAGCAACAGGTGGATGCCCGGCGTCTGCTGGAGGCGGTAGAGGCCGCCTTGCAGGCCGATGGCGAGCGTTTGCTGGAGGCCGATGAGCGTCAGGCTATCGAGGCGCAGATCCAGCAGTTGCGCGAGCTGATGGCGGGTAGCGATGGCCTGGCCATCGAGCAGCAAACCAAACGTTTGACCCAGGTGACCGATGCCTTTGCCGCTCGTCGCCTGGATGCCACGGTCAAAGCCGCATTGGCTGGCCGTAGTCTCAATGAAATCGAGGAATAAGCATGCCGCAGGTGATTTTTCTGCCCAACGCCGATCATTGCCCTGAAGGGGCGGTGATCGAGGCGCAGCCGGGCGAAACCGTGCTCAACGTCGCCCTGCGCAATGGCATCGACATCGAGCATGCCTGCGAGAAGTCCTGCGCCTGCACGACCTGTCATGTGGTGATTCGCGAGGGTTTTGCTTCTCTGCAGGCATCCGATGAACTGGAAGACGATATGCTGGACAAGGCCTGGGGCCTGGAGCCTAATTCGCGACTGTCTTGTCAGGCCGTGGTGGATGAGCAGGATCTGGTGGTAGAAATCCCCAGGTACACCATTAATCAAGTGTCAGAAGGGCACTGAATATTCGGCAAAGGAGCTGGTCATGAGCCTCAAATGGACCGATGTGCTGGAAATCGCGATCCAGTTGGCGGAAAGCAAGCCTGACGTTGATCCTCGCTTGGTCAACTTCGTCGATCTGCATCGCTGGGTGCTGGCTTTGCCGGAATTTTCCGACGATCCGCAGCGCGGTGGCGAGAAAGTGCTTGAGGCCATTCAGGCCGCCTGGATCGAAGAGGCCGAGTGAGGTCGGCAGTAAGCTGCAAGCGAGCCGGCATCTGTCGCGAGTCCCGCGCTCTGGCGGTTACTTGAGGCATACGGTTCGCCTGCTCTTATGCAATTAACCAGAACCCGCGTATAATTCGCGGGTTTAATTTTTCGTATTACCCACCGTTTCTGGAGTTACACATGGCTGTTCAACGTACTTTCTCCATCATCAAGCCCGACGCTGTTGCCAAGAACGTAATCGGCGAGATCGTTAGCCGTTTCGAAAAGGCCGGCCTGCGCATTGTCGCCTCGAAAATGGTGCAGCTGTCCGAGCGCGAAGCTGGCGGTTTCTACGCCGAGCACAGTGAGCGCGGCTTCTTCAAGGATCTGGTGGCTTTCATGGTCTCGGGTCCGGTTATCGTTCAGGTGCTGGAAGGTGAAGATGCCATCGCCAAGAACCGTGAGCTGATGGGCGCCACCAACCCGAAAGAAGCGGCTGCGGGCACCATTCGTGCCGATTTCGCCGTGTCCATCGACGAGAACGCGGTGCATGGTTCCGATTCCGAGGCGTCCGCCGCTCGTGAAATCGCCTACTTCTTCTCCGCTACCGAGGTATGTGCGCGCATTCGCTAAGGCGACGCGTGCGAGGGTGAAGCCATGACTGAAGCGACCGGAAAAATCAATCTACTGGGTCTGACCCAGGCAGAAATGGAACAGTTCTTCGAGGACATCGGGGAAAAGCGTTTCCGTGCCGGTCAGTTGATGAAGTGGATTCACCACTTTGGCGTCGATGATTTCGATGTCATGAGCAACGTCAGCAAGGTCTTGCGCGAGAAACTCAAGGCCTGTGCTGAAATTCGTGGCCCGGAAGTGGTCAGCGAAGATATCTCTACTGATGGCACGCGCAAGTGGGTGGTGCGGGTGGCGTCAGGCAGTTGTGTGGAAACCGTGTATATCCCGCAAGGTTCGCGCGGCACCCTGTGTGTGTCGTCGCAGGCGGGTTGCGCACTGGATTGCAGTTTCTGCTCCACGGGCAAGCAGGGTTTCAATAGCGATCTGACGGCCGCCGAAGTGATCGGTCAGGTGTGGATCGCCAACAAGTCGTTCGGTAGCGTGCCGGCCAGGGTCGATCGCGCCATCACCAATGTGGTGATGATGGGCATGGGCGAGCCATTGCTGAACTTCGACAACGTGGTCGCCGCCATGAAAATCATGATGGACGACCTTGGCTATGGTATCTCCAAGCGCAAGGTGACCCTGTCCACCTCGGGCGTGGTGCCGATGATCGACAAGCTCGGCGAAGTCATCGACGTGTCCCTGGCGCTGTCGCTGCACGCGCCGAACGATGAGTTGCGCAACCAGTTGGTGCCGATCAACAAGAAGTATCCGCTGGCAATGTTGCTGGCGGCGTGTCAGCGTTATGTATCGCGCCTCGGCGAGAAACGTGTACTTACAATCGAGTACACCTTGCTCAAGGACATCAACGATCAGCCTGGGCATGCTGAAGAGATGATCGCACTTCTCGAAAATGTGCCTTGCAAGATTAATTTAATCCCGTTTAATCCCTTCCCTCATTCGGGTTACGAGCGGCCGAGCAACAATGCAATCCGCCGTTTCCAGGATCTGCTGCATAAAGCCGGGCACAATGTCACCGTGCGCACCACGCGCGGGGAAGACATCGATGCTGCCTGCGGCCAGTTGGTCGGCCAGGTGATGGATCGTACCCGCCGTAGCGAACGCTATATTGCCGTGCGTGAGTTGAGTAGCGAGGCCGAAACGCCGAGTTCCGCCGCCAATCAGACTTGAAGAGAGGATACCCATGACCCTGCGCCCAGCGCTGTTCTTGTTAATCGCCAGCCTGTTGGCCGGCTGTGTGTCGACTGGTGATGTCGACCCGATGAGAACTGACAAGGGGCGTGAGAGTGCGCGTGATGCCTACATCCAGCTGGGGATTGGCTATCTGCAGCAAGGTGCTGGCGAACGTGCCAAGGTGCCGCTGAAAAAGGCCCTCGAGCTCGACTCGTCCAGCGCGGATGCGCATGCGGCACTGGCTTTGGTGTTTCAGCGTGAAATGGAGTACAAGCTGGCCGATGAGCACTACCGCAAGGCGTTATCGCAACGCAGCGACGATGCCCGGCTGTTGAACAACTACGGTGGTTTCCTGTTCGAGCGGGAGCGCTATCAGGAAGCGCTTGAGCATTATCAGCAAGCGTCCCGGGATACCCTTTACCCCGAGCGTTCGCGGGTGTTCGAGAACCTCGGGTTGACTGCCCTCAAGCTCAATCAGCGTGAGCAGGCGAAAGCTTACTTCGAGCGTTCACTGCGCCTGAATAGCCGCCAGCCCCGGGCGCTACTCGAGATGGCAGTGATCCACTACGAGGAAATGCAATATGTGCCGGCCCGCGGCTATTACGATAGCTACAGCCAGTTGGCCGAGCAGAATGCGCGTAGCCTGTTGCTCGGTGCGAGTCTGGCAACCATCTTCGAGGACCGTGACACGGCTGCCAGCCTGGGCCTGCAATTGAAACGTCTTTATCCCGGTACGCCGGAATATCAGCAATATCGGTCGGAGCAATGATGAAAGCGGCGCATCCTGAAGTTGTAACAACCCAGCGCGTCAATCCCGGTGAGTCACTGCGCGAGGCCCGCGAGAGCAAGGGCTGGGCCGTCGATGAAGTAGCTGCCCAGCTCAACCTCACGCCGTTGCGCCTGAGCCAGATCGAAGCCGGCACCTTCGATAAATTACCGGGCAATACCTTTGCCCGTGGCTATGTGCGCGCTTATGCAAAGCTTCTGGGCATGGATCAGAGTCGTCTGGTACTGGAATTCGATCAGTTCACTGGCAGCGATGCCGTGGGCAGCGATGTGCACAGCCTGGGCCATATCGAAGAGCCGGCGCGCTATTCGCAAAGCATCCTGCGCTTTGTCAGTTTTGCCTTGCTGCTGGTGCTGGCTGGCGTCGGTTTTTACTGGTGGCAAGAGCAGACCCTGCGGCATGTGGATGAGTCGTCCGTAACCAGCATCGAGCAGGTTGAAGTAGACAGTGCCGATGGTACGACGCAGATTCATCCTCTGGATGAGCCTGAGGACCAGGCCGTGCTGGCGGCCCAGGGGGCGGCCGAGCTGGTACTGACGCCTGCCTCCACCCCGGAGACAGGGGGCGCAGAGCTGGACAGCGCTGCCGAGCAGGCAGCGAGGGCTGCGGCTGCGACGGTTGAACCCGCTGCCGAAGTGGCTCAGGCCGAACCGGCCCCCGCAACTGACACTGCCGACGCCAGCCCGGCGCCGGACAGTACTTCCGAGACTCTCGCCGCCGCCGCCGCTGCCGGCGAGGGCATGGTCAGCATCAATTTTGTCGCCGACTGCTGGACGCAAGTGACCGATGCCAGTGGCAAGGTGCTGTTCAGCGAGCTTAAGCGCAAGGGCGAGACATTGCAGCTGGCCGGCAAGGCGCCGCTGGAACTGCGTCTGGGTTTTGCCCGGGGCGCGCAAGTGAGCTACAACGGTCAGGCGGTCGATGTGACGCCTCATATTACGGGTGAAACCGCGCGCATGAAGCTGGGTGGGCAGTAAGATGCATTGTGACTCACCGATCAAACGGCGCCTGACGCGCAAGATCTGGGTTGGCTCGGTGCCGGTGGGTGGCGATGCGCCCATCGCCGTGCAGAGCATGACCAACACCGATACCAATGATGTGGCTGCAACGGTGGCCCAGGTTCGTCGCCTGCAAGACGCCGGCGCCGATATCGTGCGTATTTCGGTGCCGGACATGGACGCCGCCGAAGCCTTTGGCAGAATCAAGCAGCAGGTCAGTCTGCCGCTGGTGGCGGATATCCACTTCGATTACCAGATCGCCTTGCGGGTGGCCGAGCTGGGTGTCGATTGCCTGCGTATCAATCCGGGTAATATCGGTCGTGCAGACCGGGTCAAGGCAGTGGTCGAGGCCGCCCGTGATCGCGGTATTCCGATTCGCATCGGGGTCAACGCCGGCTCGCTGGAGAAAGACCTGCAGAAGAAATACGGCGAGCCGACCCCAGAAGCCCTGGTCGAGTCGGCGCTGCGCCATGTCGAACACCTGGATCGCTTGAATTTCCCGGACTTCAAGGTCAGCGTCAAAGCTTCCGATGTGTTCATGGCAGTGGAGGCCTATCGCCTGCTGTCCAGGCAGATCGAGCAACCCTTGCACCTGGGCATCACCGAGGCCGGTGGCCTGCGCTCCGGTACGGTGAAATCGGCTGTGGGCCTGGGCATGCTGCTGGCCGAAGGGATTGGCGATACCATCCGCATTTCCCTGGCCGCTGACCCGGTGGAAGAGATCAAGGTTGGCTTCGATATCCTGAAATCGTTGCGTCTGCGTTCGCGCGGCATCAACTTTATCGCCTGCCCGAGCTGTTCGCGACAGAACTTCGATGTGGTCAAGACCATGAACGACCTGGAAGGCCGCCTGGAAGACCTGCTGGTGCCGCTGGATGTCGCGGTGATCGGCTGTGTGGTCAACGGCCCGGGCGAAGCCAAGGAAGCGGACATCGGTCTGACTGGCGGCTCGCCGAGCAACCTGATCTATATCGATGGCAAGCCGGCGCAGAAACTGGGCAATGACAACCTGGTGGATGAGCTGGAAAAGCTGATACGCCAGAAGGCGGCCGAGAAGGTCGCTGCTGACGCCGCGGTCATCGTGCGCAGCTAACACTGTTAAGGAAATGAATTGAGCAAGTCCTTGCAAGCCATTCGTGGCATGAACGATACCCTGCCCGAGCAGACCCCGCTTTGGCGTTACTTCGAAGACAGCGTGGCGCGCCTGCTGGATGGCTATGGCTATCGGCAGATCCGCATGCCGATCGTCGAGTTCACCGAGCTGTTCAAGCGCTCGATCGGTGAAGTGACCGACATCGTCGAAAAAGAGATGTACACCTTCGAGGATCGCAACGGTGATTCCCTGACCCTGCGTCCGGAAGGCACTGCCGCTTGCGTGCGGGCCGTGCTCGAGCATGGCCTGGCCGGTGGCGGGCAAACCCAGAAACTCTGGTACATCGGGCCGATGTTCCGTCATGAGCGTCCGCAGAAGGGACGCTACCGCCAGTTCCACCAGATCGGTGTCGAAGTCTTCAATATCGATGGTCCGGATATCGACGCCGAACTGATCATCTTGACCTGGCGCCTCTGGGGCCTGCTCGGTATTCGCGATGCGGTCACCCTGGAGCTGAACAGCCTGGGCACCAGTGCAGCGCGCGCGGTCTACCGCGAGGCTCTGGTCGAGTACCTCACGACCCACGCCGAGCGGCTCGATGAAGACAGTCGTCGGCGCATGACCAGCAATCCGCTACGGGTGCTCGATAGCAAGTCGCCTGAAACCCAGGCGCTGCTGGCCGATGCGCCGAAGATGGCGGATTATCTGGACGACGAGTCGCGGGTGCACTTCGACGGCCTGAAGGCACGGCTGGATGCGGCGGGCATTCCTTATGTGATCAACCCCAAACTGGTGCGTGGCCTGGATTATTACAGCAAGACTGTGTTCGAGTGGGTCACCGACCAGCTCGGTGCCCAGGGCACTGTCTGCGCCGGTGGTCGCTACGATGGCCTGGTCGAGCAAATGGGCGGCAAACCGACGCCGGGTGTGGGCTTCGCCATGGGTATCGAGCGCCTGGTGCTGCTGATCGAAACCCTGGATAAAGTGCCGGCAGCAATCGCCCGGCAGGTCGATGTCTACCTGTGTGCTTTGGGTGAGCCGGCGGAATTGGCGGCCTTGACCCTGGCCGAACGCCTGCGCGATCAGCTGCCGGGTCTGCGCTTGCAGGTCAATGCCGGCTCGGGCAGCTTCAAGAGTCAATTGAAGAAGGCCGACAAGAGCGGCGCGCTTTACGCCTTGGTCATGGGTGAAGACGAACTGGCCCAGCAAGTGGTAGGTTGCAAGCCGCTGCGGGGCCAGGGTGAACAACAAAGTATCGCCTGGGCGGCATTGGCCGACCATTTGGCGACCTGCGCCTTGCAGGCTTGACGGCTGTTAAGCGATTTAGCGAATAGGAGTATCTGGGTGGTTTCGCGTACCGATGATGAAGAGCTGGCGGTAATCAAGGACTGGTGGCAGCGCAACGGCAAGCCATTGCTCACCGGTAGCGTATTGGCGCTGGTGGTGGTGTTTGGCTGGCAGGGCTGGCAAAAGTACCAGGCCAACCAGGCTCATGGCGCTTCGATGGTTTATCAGCAACTGCTGGAAACCGCGTTGAACCCGAGTGGCCAGCCTGACCCGGCCAAGGTCGCCGAACTGGCCGGCAGGCTCAAGAGCGATTTTGCCGACAGTCACTATGCCCAGTACGGCAGCCTGTTCGTCGCCAAGGTAGCGGTCGAGTCCGGCAGGCTGGATGACGCTGCGACCGAGTTGCAGGCGATTGTCGACAAGCCGGTGGATGACACCCTGGCTGAGTTGGCCCGCCAGCGTCTGGCCCGTGTTCTGGCTGCGCAGGATAAGGATGAAGAGGCGCTCAAGCTGCTCGAGGGCGATGCCGATCAGGCCTATCTCGCCAGCCGTGAAGAACTCAGAGGCGACCTGTTGGTGAAATTGGGTCGCAGCGATGACGCCTATGCCGCCTATGTGAAAGCCAAGGCAGCGCTTGCCGAAGAGGCCGCTGTGGGTGGCTTGCAAATGAAGCTCGACGATTTGGCCAAAGGGGATGTGTGACGTGATGCGTTGGAAAAATGCCGCACTGCTGGCCCTGGCCGTTTTGGCTGTGGGTTGCAGCAGCAACAGTAAAAAGGAATTACCGCCCGCCGATCTGCCTGACTTCGAAGAAGAAGTGGTATTGCAGAAAGAGTGGAGCCGCTCGATCGGTGAAGGTCAGGGCAAAACCTTCAACATGTTGGTGCCCGCTGTCGACGGTGACAGCATCTACGCGGCCGATGTCGAAGGTCTGGTCATGGCGCTCGAACGCATGACCGGCAAGGTGATCTGGAAGCAAGACCTGGATCTGCCGGTTTCGGGTGCCGTCGGTGCCGGTTACGGCCTGGTGGTTGTCGGCACGCTGAAGGGCGAGATCGTTGCCCTCGATGCCAGCTCCGGTGAGGAGAAGTGGCGCGCGCGGGTGACCAGTGAAGTGCTGGCAGCCCCGGCGATCAATGGCGATATCGTGCTGGTGCAGACCCAGGACGATCGTCTGATTGCCCTGGATGCCGACACCGGCAGCCAGCGCTGGATCTTTGAAAGCACCCCGGCAGTCCTGACCCTGCGTGGCACCAGCAGCCCGGTGCTGACCAACCGTCTGGCGATCGCCGGCCTGTCCAGTGGCAAGGTGATTGCCCTCGATGCCCAGCGCGGTCTTCCGGTTTGGGAACAGCGCGTGGCGATTCCGCAAGGGCGCTCCGAGCTTGAGCGCGTGGTGGACATCGACGGCGGCGTACTGCTGTCGGGTGGCAACCTGTATGTGGTGAGCTTCCAGGGGCGTGTCGCTGCGCTGGATATGGAAAGCGGGCGAGTGCTGTGGCAACGCGAAGCTTCCAGTTCGGTGGGTGTGGCCCAGGGCTTCGGCAACGTCTATGTCAGCCTGGCCAACGGTACGGTAGAAGGCATCGACGAACGTTCCTCCTCGGCGTTGTGGAGCAACGATGCACTGGCTCGTCGTCAACTGTCGGCGCCGGAAGTGGTCTCCAGCTACATAGCCGTCGGCGACCTGGAAGGCTACCTGCACCTGATCAGTCAGGTAGATGGGCGTTTCGTCGGCCGCGAGCGCATCGACAGCGATGGTCTGCGTGCTCGTCCGCTGGTGGTCGGAGGCTGGCTGTATGCATTCGGTAACGGTGGCAAACTGGTCGCGCTGACCGTCAAGTGAACCACTGCTAGCGGGCCTGGTTATGCTGCACGGCAAGGCTGTGCAGCTGGCCGTTTCGCCCTGTGAATTCCGGCCGCTGCCCCTGCAGCGGCTTTTGTATTTTCTGAAATAACGAAGTGGAGAGCCTAATGGTTCCCGTAATTGCCCTGGTGGGCCGCCCGAACGTCGGCAAGTCCACCCTATTCAACCGCTTGACCAAAAGCCGCGACGCGATTGTCGGCGACCTGTCCGGTCTGACCCGAGATCGCCAATACGGCGAGGCCAAGTGGCAGGGGCGAACCTATATCGTCATCGACACCGGCGGTATTTCCGGTGACGAAGAGGGTATCGACGCGAAGATGGCCGAGCAGTCGCTGCACGCCATCGAAGAAGCCGATGCCGTGCTGTTCATGGTCGATGCCCGTGCCGGTTTGTCGGCCTCGGATCAGATGATCGGCGAGCACCTGCGCAAGCGCAACAAGCACAGCTTTCTGGTGATCAACAAGGTCGACAATATCGACCCCGACCTGGCGCGCGCCGAGTTCGCCTCCATGGGCATGGGCGAGTCCCTGGCGATTGCCGGCGCCCACGGCCGCGGCATCACCCAGATGCTCGAAGCCGTGCTGGGCTCCTTCCCCAAGGATGAGACCGAGCCGGCAGAGGGCGAGGAAGAAGAGATCGTCCTCGAAGGTCAGGAGGCCAAGCGCATTCCCGGCCCGAGCGAGAAGGACGGGATCAAGCTGGCGATCATCGGCCGGCCCAACGTCGGCAAGTCGACCCTGGTCAACCGCATGCTCGGTGAAGACCGGGTCATCGTCTATGACCAGGCCGGCACCACCCGCGACAGCATCTATATTCCGTTCGAGCGCGATGGCGAGAAGTACACCCTGATCGATACCGCCGGCGTGCGCCGGCGCGGCAAGATCTTCGAGGCGGTGGAAAAGTTCTCGGTGGTCAAGACCCTCCAGGCCATCCAGGACTCCAACGTCGTGGTGTTCGTCATGGATGCCCGCGAAGGGGTGGTCGACCACGACCTCAACCTGCTCGGCTTCGTCCTGGAAAGCGGTCGCTCCCTGGTCATCGCCCTGAACAAGTGGGACGGCATGGAGCCCAGCGAGCGCGACTACGTGAAGACCGAGCTGCAACGCCGGTTGTTCTTCGTCGACTTCGCCGACATCCATTTCATCTCGGCCTTGCACGGCACCGGCGTCGGTCACCTGTACAAATCGGTACAGGAATCGTTCAAGTCGGCCATCACCCGCTGGCCGACCAACCGCCTGACCCAGATTCTCGAAGACGCGGTCGGCGATCACGCGCCGCCCATGGTCAACAACCGCCGGATCAAGTTGCGCTACGCCCACCTCGGTGGCGCCAACCCGCCGCTGATCGTGATCCACGGCAACCAGGTCGATGCGGTACCCAAGTCCTATGTGCGCTACCTGGAAAACACCTACAGGCGCGTGCTCAAGCTGGTCGGTACGCCGATCCGCATCGAGTTCAAGGGTGGCGAGAACCCCTACGAGGGCAACAAGAACACCCTCACCGATCGTCAGGTGAACAAGAAGCGCCGCTTGATGAGTCACCACAAGAAGGCCGAGAAGAAGCGCAAGGATAAGCGCTAGGCTTGCTGGGCAACGCTCTATAGAGGCACCTTCGGGTGCCTTTTGCCTTTCTGGGGGTTGGGCTATCCTGCCGCATCAGTAGCGCTCATGCTCGGCGCTTGGTCCAGGGATATCGTCATCGATGATCATCAGCAAACTGCCTAACGTGGGCACCACCATCTTCACCCGCATGTCGCAGCTGGCTGTGGAAACCGGCGCGCTCAACCTGTCCCAGGGGTTTCCCGACTTCGATGGTCCGCAGGCCTTGCGTGAGGCGGTCGGCCGGCACATTGCCGCCGGCCATAACCAGTACGCGCCCATGACCGGCCTGCCGGCGTTGCGCGAACAGGTCGCGGCGAAGATCGCGCGCAGCTACGGCTGTTTGGTCGATGCCGACAGCGAAGTGACCATCACCCCGGGGGCGACTCAGGCGATCTTCTGTGCGATCCAGGCGCTGATCCGGCCAGGCGACGAGGTCATCGTCTTCGACCCCTGTTACGACAGCTACGAACCCTCGGTCGAACTGGCCGGTGGCCGCTGCGTGCATGTGCCGCTGGCGCTACCGGACTTCGCCATCGATTGGCAACGCCTGGGCGATGCCCTGAGCGACAGGACCCGGCTGATCATCCTCAACAGCCCGCACAATCCCAGTGGCGCGCTGATCCCGGCGGCCGAGCTGGACCGCTTGGCGGCGCTGATCCGCGAGCGCGATATCTACCTGATCAGCGACGAAGTCTATGAACACCTGGTGTTCGACGGGGTCAGGCATGCCAGCGTGCTGGCCCATGAGGAGCTGTACCAACGCGCCTTCGTGGTCAGCTCGTTCGGCAAGACCTACCACGTCACTGGCTGGAAGACCGGCTACGTGGTGGCGCCGCCTTTGCTTTCCGCCGAGCTGCGCAAGGTCCATCAGTACGTCAGCTTCTGCGGCGTCACCCCGCTACAGTGGGCGCTGGCCGACTTTATGGCCGAGCATCCCGAGCATGTCGAAGAGCTGCCGGCCTTCTACCAGGCCAAGCGCGACTTGTTCTGCGATCTGTTGGCGGGTTCGCGCTTCAGTTTCAGCCGCGCCGCCGGCAGCTACTTCCAGTTGGTCGACTATTCATTGATTCGCCCAGACTTGGACGACCTGGCCATGGCCGAATGGCTGACCCGCGCGCATGGCGTGGCGGCCATCCCGGTGTCGGTGTTTTACCAGCAGCCGCCCAAGGATCTGCGCCTGGTGCGTTTGTGTTTCGCCAAGCGCGAGGAAACCCTGGCGCAGGCGGCGGAAAAACTATGCGCGGTGTAGCTGCGAACTTATTAGCGCCTGTACGGTGAGCTGCAGTGGAGTCCAGATGAACGATAAACCCGACCTCGAACTGGCGCTGATCCAGAGCGAGCTGGCCTGGCAGGATCCGGCGGCCAATCGCGCGCACTTCGAAACCCTGCTGGAGCAGGCCCGCGGTGCCGACCTGGTGGTGCTGCCGGAGATGTTCAGCACCGGCTTTTCCATGGACTCGGCCGCTCTGGCCGAACCGGAAAACGGCCCGACCAGCATGTGGTTGAGCGAGCAGGCCAAGCGCATCGATGCGGTGGTGACCGGCAGCCTGATCATCCAGGCGGCCGACGGTTCATACCGCAACCGTCTGCTCTGGGCGCGACCGGATGGCAGCCTGGCGCATTACGACAAGCGCCACCTGTTTCGCATGGCCGGCGAACACAAGCACTACGCGGCGGGTGAAGAGCAGCTGCTGCTGGAACTGAAGGGCTGGCGCATCCGCCCGCTGATCTGCTACGACCTGCGTTTCCCGGTCTGGAGCCGTGACCCGCATTCCACCGACCTGTTGCTGTATACCGCCAACTGGCCGGCGGCGCGGCGTCAGCACTGGAACCGCCTGCTGCCGGCACGGGCGATCGAAAACCTCTGTTATGTGGCGGCGGTGAACCGCATCGGTCAGGACGGCAAGGGCCATGCCTACAGCGGCGACTCCCAGGTGCTGGATTTCCAAGGCGACAGCCTGCTGCAGGCGGGTGACGCGCCCGGGGTGTTGCGGGTGCTGCTGTCGGCGGCGCAGTTGGCCGCCTATCGCCAGCGTTTCCCGGCTGATCGGGATGCCGACCCTTTCGTATTGACGTAGCCCGGATGCAATCCGGGCTACGTCTACACCCTATAAAAAAGAACGCCGGGCAATGCCCGGCGTTTTGCTGTTGCGGTCTGCGTCAGGCCGCCTGCGCCTCGGCCTGGGCCAGGGCGCGGTTCAGGGCGCTGAACAGGGCGCGGAAGCTCGCCGTGGTCAGGTTCTCGTCGATGCCGACGCCATGCAGGGCGCGGCCGCCGTTGACCCGCAGCTCGATATAGGCCGCGGCCTTGGCGTAGGTGCCGGCGCCGATGGCGTGCTCGCTGTAGTCCATGATCTCCACGGTCACCGGCAAGCCGGCGACCAGGGCTTCCAGCGGGCCCTTGCCGATGCCGCGCCAGTGCTGGCTTTCGCCTTCGCTGACAACTTCCACGTCCACCGCGCTGGTGCCGTTCTCTTCCTGCAGGCGGTGGCCTTTCAGCGCGTAGGGCGTGGTGGCCTGCAGGTATTCGCGGTCGAGCAACTGGTGGATCTGAGCGGCGCTCATTTCCAGGCCGAGGCGGTCGGTTTCCTTCTGCACCACCTGGCTGAATTCGATCTGCATGCGCCGCGGCAGGCAGATGCCGTATTCCTGTTCCAGCAGGTAGGTGATGCCGCCCTTGCCCGACTGGCTGTTGACCCGGATCACCGCCTCGTAGCTGCGGCCGATATCGGCCGGGTCGATCGGCAGGTAGGGCACTTCCCAGATGCCGTTCGGGTCCTGCTGGCTGAAGCCCTTGCGGATCGCGTCCTGGTGCGAGCCGGAGAACGCGGTGTGCACCAGGTCGCCGACATAGGGGTGGCGCGGGTGCACGGGCAGCTGGTTGCACTCCTCGACCACCTTGCGCACGTTGTCGATGTCGGAGAAGTCCAGGCCGGGGTGGATGCCCTGGGTGTAGAGGTTCAGCGCCAAGTTGACCAGGTCGACGTTGCCGGTGCGCTCGCCGTTGCCGAACAGGCAGCCTTCGACGCGGTCGGCGCCGGCCATCAGGCCCAGCTCGCTGGCGGCCACGCCGGTGCCGCGGTCGTTGTGGGTGTGCAGGCTGATCAGCACGCTGTCGCGGCGGCTGATATGACGGCCGAACCACTCGATCTGGTCGGCGTAGACATTCGGCGTGGCCACTTCCACGGTGGCCGGCAGGTTGAGGATCGCCTTGTTGTCCGGGGTCGGTTGCCACACGTCCAGCACCGCATCGCAGACTTCCACGGCGAACTCCAGCTCGGTGGAGGTGAAGATCTCCGGCGAGTACTGGAAGGTCCAGCGGGTCTGCGGCTGCTGTTCGGCGAGGTTCTTGATGATCCGCGCGGCATTCACCGCGATAGCGACTACCCCGGCCTTGTCCTGGTTGAAGACGATGCGGCGGAAGCTCGGCGCAGTGGCATTGTAGACGTGGACGATGGCCTGCTTGGCGCCCTTGAGCGATTCGAAGGTGCGGCTGATCAGGTCTTCGCGGGCCTGGGTCAGGACCTGGATGCAGGTGTCATCGGGGATATGGCCGTCTTCGATCAGGGTGCGCACGAAATCGAAGTCGGTCTGCGAGGCGGAGGGGAAGCCCACTTCGATCTGCTTGACGCCGACCTGCACCAGGGTCTTGAAGAAGCGCAGCTTCTTCGCCGCGTCCATCGGCTCGATCAGCGACTGGTTGCCGTCGCGCAGGTCCGAGCTGCACCAGATCGGCACCTCGGTGATGGTCTTCGACGGCCAGGTGCGGTCGGGCAGGTCGATGGCCGGGAAGGCGCGGTATTTGCTGGACGGGTCTTTGAGCATGCTCATCTGAAGTTCCTTTTAGCTATGGTCGCAAGCGGCGGGCCGGGCTGAATCTGAGAAATGGGACGGGGCGTTGGCGTAAGGAATCAGCCACGCAGTCGCTGGCCGACCAGGCAGAGGTTGGCGTGTTGGCGCAGCAGAAAGAGGCGGTGGTTAGCGTTCATGGCGTCAACCCTAACCAGGGTGGATAAAGCTGGCAAGCATTGCTGAAAAATTGGTGATATAGCGCGTGTAACTTGCTGATATGGTTTTTTATTGCGTGGTGGCGGGCCAGAATTTGCATTGATTGCGCGGGGTGACTGCGCTCGCCCGCGAAGCGCAATCACACCGACACATCAGGCCGGTGCCCCGCCATGCCATGCACGCAGGTCGGCGCCGCTGGGGTGCTGGAACACCCGCAGGCCGAACTCGGGGAGGATCGCCAGCAGGTGGTCGAAGATATCCGACTGGATGCTCTCGTAGCTGGCCCAGGCGATGGTGTTGGTGAAGCAATACAGCTGCAGCGGCAGTCCGTCGGCCGTCGGGCTGAGCTGGCGCACCAGTTGGGTCATGTCCTGGTGGATCTGCGGATGCTGGCGCAGGTACTGCTCCACATAGGCGCGGAAGGTGCCGATATTGGTGATGCGGCGGGTATTGGCCGGCTCCTGGCCGTCTTCGGCCAGGGCACTGTTCCAGCTGAGCAGCTCGCTGTGCTTGTGCTGGAGATACTGCCTGAGCAGGCTGATGCGCTGCAGGCGGGCGATTTCCTCCGGGTTGAGGAAGCCGACGCTGCTCTGGTCCAGGTACAGGCTGCGCATGATCCGCCGGCCACCGCACTCCTGCATGCCGCGCCAGTTCTTGAACGGGTCGCTGATAAAGCGCTTGGTCGGGATGCTGGTGATGGTCTTGTCCCAGTTCTGCACCGTGACCGTGTGCAGGGCGATGTCGATCACGTCGCCATCGGCATTCAGTTGCGGCATCTCGATCCAGTCGCCGACCCGGATGATGTCGCTGGAAGAGATCTGCACGCTGGCCACCAGGGACAGCAGGGTGTCCTGGAAGATCAGCATCAGCACCGCGGCCATGGCGCCGAGGCCGGAGAGCAGGATCAGCGGTGAACGGTCGATCAGGGTGGCGACCATGAAGATTGCGGCGATGACGAACAGGCCGATCTTCAGCACCTGCAGGTAACCCTTGATGGGCCGCAGGTTAGCGTCGTTGCGCAGTCGGTAGAGGGTGTTGGCGATATCCAGGAGGATGCTCAGGGCCAGGGCAACGGTCAGCACGATAAAGGCGCTGCAGACGTTGCGTGTCACGCTGACCAGGCTTTCCGGAAGGTCGGGGATCAGGCCCACGCCGGCGCTGATCAGCAGTGCCGGGACGATGTTGGCCAGGCGCTTGATCAGCTCGTTATCCAGGTTCTGCGCATTACGCCCCAGAGCCGTGGCGTCGAGCAGGCGGCACAGGCCGCGCACGAGAATGCGCTTGACCACCCAGTTGCCAAGCCAGGCGGCGAGCAGCAACAGGGCCAGGCTGATCAATGTGTGCAGTTCGGGGTAGCGTTCAAGCCATTCCAGGGTGATGGCGAGTTGCTGCTTCATATCGCTCCTCATGTGCTTCGGTGGATTGCCGTGTATTTCTGGAGCCGAGAGTCGGGCGTAATCTGTTTCTATGCGCGAAGGTTGCGGAACGAGGCCAGGGCGTACCTTAACAAACGACTGGTTGGTCAAGCGACGCGATATTTCTCAAGGACTTATAGCCAGGGGGCGCTGCAATAACCTCGGCTCTTGCGCATGTGGGTCATTGCCTGCTCGGGTCTGGCAGGCCGTTTGGCCGGCGGATCCTGCTGTCAGCCGGGAGGTGACTCATGTGCAAACCGAAAACCTTGGGCATCCTGTGGTGAGCGCGCTGCTGCTCGCCGCCTGCAGCCAGCAGCCGCTACGCGACGAGTCGTTGCGGTGGGAAGAGCGCCTGGCCACGCTGGGCTACCACCAGGGCGAACCCGTCAAGTCGGTGTGGTACGTCGATGTCCACGCTTGGCAGTATCTCGATAAACCGCATATGGTGCTGGGGTCGGGCCGGGACGCGCTGATCTGGTTGGCAATATCTACCGGCTGGAAAAGCTGCCGAGGCTCAAGGCAACGGCCAGTTGAACCTGTGTCGGAGAAGGCGTTGAGCCGACTGCGCGGTTGTCGTGACCTGCCAATGAAGAGGGACTGTTGATGCGAATCAAAGCCGAGACGTCGACCCTGCTCATCATCGATATTCAGGCGCGCCTGTTCCCGGTCATCGATGACTGCCAGGCGCTGGCCGACAATGCCCTGTGGCTGCAGCAGGTGGCGCAGCGCATCGGCGTGCCCGTGCTGCTCACCGAGCAGTACAGCAAGGGTCTGGGGCAGACGATCCCGGCCTTGCGCGCTGGCCACCAACCTGCGGCCATCATCGAGAAGCTGCACTTTTCCGCGGTCAGCGAAGGCGAGCTGTTCACCCGGCTTGGCGGTGAGCGGTCGCAGTTTGTGGTCTGCGGCAGCGAAGCCCATGTCTGCGTGCTGCAGACCGTGCTCGACCTGCTCGCCGCGGGCCGGCGGGTCTTCGTGGTGGCGGAGGCGGTCGGCTCGCGCAAGGCCTCGGACAAGGCGCTGGCCCTGGCCCGCATGCAGCAGGCGGGTGCCAGCATAGTGTCACGTGAAATGGTGGCCTTCGAATGGCTGGAGCAGGCCGGCAGTGAACTGTTCCGCGAAGTGAGCAAGGCATTTATTCGCTGACGCCCGCCGGCATGGCCCGGCCTGCGCACACGACGGGCAGGTTAAGGCCTATGCCCACTCATGCATCGCCCTCCCGCCAGGTTCAGGGCTTGAACGCGCCGATAAAGATCGCCGGGTCGATGCGCGCGTCGTTCAGGCTGACGTTCCAGTGCAGATGCGGCCCGGTGGCTCGGCCGGTGGCGCCGACCTTGCCGAGCACGCCGCCGCGCGGCAGTTCGTCGCCGACCTTCACGCCGATCTCCGACAGGTGGCAGAACATGCTGATCAGGCCCTGACCGTGGTCGACGAACACCGTCTTGCCGTTGAAGAAGTAGTCGCCGGTGAGGATCACCCTGCCGGCCGCGGGCGCTTTGATCGGGGTGCCGTGGTTGGCGGCGAAGTCCAGACCCGAGTGCGGATTGCGCTCCTCGCCATTGAAGAAGCGGCGCAGGCCGAAGGGGCTGGACAGCGGGCCGTTGACCGGCTTGTCGAACAGCAGGTTGCTCGGCTGGCGGGCGCTGAACTGCTGGTAGGCGCGGGTCTGCTCGGCCAGCTCGCGCCGGATGCGCTTGAGGTTGGCGGCGTTGGGATTGACCTGCTGCTGGTTCTTGATGGTGATGCGCTGCTCGACATAGTGCTTACTGGCGACCTGGAAACTCAGGGTCTGACTGCCGTTGACCTGGATCTGCTGGCTGCCGGGTTTGCTGCTCAGGGGCAGGCCGACGATGGCGATCCAGCGCTGGCCGTCCTCGTGGATCACCAGCAGCGGTTTGCCCTGGTAGCTGGCGCTGGGTGCAGTGGTGCCGGCGCCGAGATCGACCACGGCGACGCCGCCGGGCACCGGTTTGTGCAGCAGGCGGCTGATAAAGCCTTCGGCGTGAGCGGGCAGGGCGAGGCAGAGGGCGACTAGCAAGACAATTAAACGCATGGGCTATCCAGGGGGGGCGTGGAACTGTTCCACCGGTTAACGGTGATACGGCATTCAGGTTAATCCAGCAACGACAGGGTCGTCGGTTGTATATGGTTGTCCTCGACCCGCACATCCAGCTCGCCCTCGGCCAGCCGCGCTTTCAGGCGCTGGCCGGTGTGGGTGTCGGCGGCGCGGCGCACGGCCCTGCCGTGCTCGTCGAGGAGGATGCTGTAGCCGCGGCCGAGGGTGGCCAGCGGGCTGACCGCCTGCAGGGTCTGCACCTGGCTTTGCAGCAGCAGGCGGCGTTGCTTCAGGCCTTCACGCATGGCTCGGGGCAGGCGTTCGGCGAGGCTGCCGAGGCGCTGGCGCAACAGCTGCAACATGCGTTCGGGATGCTGGCCGGTCAGGCGGGTTTGCAGGCGTGCCAGGCGCTCGCGGCGGGTGTTCAGTTGGCGTTCGAAGGCGCGCGCCAGACGCATTTCCAGATCATCCAGGCGCTGGGCGTGCTGGCGCAGGCGTTCGCCGGGGTGACGCAGGCGCCGGGTCAGGCCGTCCAGGCGCAGGCGTTCGCGCTCCAGGCGGTTGTGCATGCGCATGACCAGGCGGCGCTGCAGGCTGTGCAGGCGCTGCACCAGCTCGCTGGCGTCGGGGGCCAGCAGTTCGGCGGCGGCCGAGGGGGTTGGCGCGCGTACGTCGGCGACGAAATCGCAGATGGACACGTCGGTTTCGTGGCCCACGGCGCAGACGATCGGCGTGAGGCAGGCCGCCACCGCGCGGGCCACGGCTTCTTCGTTGAAGCACCAGAGGTCTTCCAGGGAGCCACCACCGCGGGCCAGGATCAGCGCATCGAAGCCCTGGCGATCGGCCAGTTGCAGGGCACGGATGATCTGGCCGCTGGCCTCGCGGCCTTGCACGGCGGTGGGGATCAGGGTCAGGGCGACTTGCGGGGCGCGGCGGCGGAACACGCTGATGATGTCGCGAATCACCGCGCCGGTCGGCGAACTGACGATGCCGATGCGCCTGGGGTGGGCCGGCAGAGCGACTTTGCGTTCGGTGGCGAACAGGCCCTCGGCGCCGAGTTTTTCCTTCAGGGCTTCGAAGGCCAGGCGCAGGGCGCCGTCGCCGGCCGGTTCGACGCTGTCGAGAATCAACTGGTAATCGCCGCGCCCTTCGAACAGCGAGACCTTGCCGCGCACCTTGACCGCCAGGCCGTCGCGCAGCGCCTGACGCACCCGCGCGGCGTTTTGTCGGAACAGTGCGCAGCGCACCTGGGCCTGACTATCTTTAAGGGTGAAGTAGATATGCCCGGAAGCCGGCTTGGCCAGGTTGGAAATTTCCCCCTCGACCCAGATGCTGGAAAATACATCCTCCAGCAGCAGGCGCGCGCGGTTGTTGAGCTGGCTGACGCTGAGCACTTCACGGTCGAGGTTCAGGCGTTGGAACGGGTCTTTGATCATGTGCGGCATGATAAAGGCTTTGCCGGGTCCACCATAGGGTGAGAGTCGCGTAGCGCGGATGAGGGCTATTTGCCTTGACCGCTGGGCAACGGTCATTAAGCTGCGCGGCTTTCAGTCAGTTCGAGGGGGCGCCATGCGCGAACAGCAAGCCATCATAGTGCCGAAAATCTCCAGCTTCCCCGGGCATGAAGCCAGGGCGCGGGCGATTGTGCGCTGGCTGGTGCAGCAGGATATTGTTGCCGAGCGGCAGACCACCTGCGGTCGCACGTTCAACAAGATGGCCTATGGCATTGCCCCGGGCGCCCGGCAGGTGGTCGAGCAGCCGCAGTTATTACCTTTCGGTCAGCCGGTCAATGGCCTGGAAATCGTCTACAAACGCTGCATCTTTACCCCGCTGCACGACTTCCTTGAGGAGGCCGGTTGTCCGCAATGCCGTAAGGAAGTTGGCGTGGAACTGTTCGATCGCCTGGAGGAATGGATGCCCGGCCATACCGACACCTTCGTCTGCCCGCTATGCGGACACGAAGACGACATCAATGGCTTTCTGTTTCTCCAGCCCTGCGGCTTTTCCAATCTGGGCTTCATCTTCAACAACTGGGCCGAGGCGGTTTTCAAGCAGAGCTTTCTCGATGAATTCGCCGAGCGTCTGGGCTATCCCGCTTCGTTGGTGCGCGTCGATCTTTGAGGGGACTCGTCCTTGAGCCAAGGTGGTGCTGGGGGCGGTTAGAAATCGACGCTGGCCGACAGGCGCAGTTCGCGTGGCTCGCCGACGGCAATGCGCAGGCTGCCGCCGCTGGATGGGTAGTACTGTTTGTCGAACAGGTTGTTGGCGTTGAGTTGCAGCCTGGTTTTCTCGCCGAGCAGTTGCGTGGTTTCCCAGGAGACGAAGGCGTCGGCCACGGTGTAGCTGTCCAGCCAGGCCTGGTTGCTGTTATCCACCGCACGTTTGCCCACGTAGCGGGCGCCGGCACCGGCACGCCAGGCGCCGAACCGGGCGGGGATGGCGAGGTCGTGGGTGAGGTAGAGGCTGCCGATATGGCGAGCGGCATTGACCAGCTGGTTGCCCCGGTTGTCCGGGTCGTCGAGGATTTCCGTGTCGGTGTAGGCATAGCTGGCGATCATGTTCCAGCGCTCGGCGATGCGCCCGCCGAAATCCACTTCGACACCGTGTGAACCAACCGTGCCGGCAGCCTGATCCTCACCGTTGAGGGTCACCACTACGTTGTTTTTCTCGATGTCGAAGAGCGCGATGTTGGCGCTGAGGTTCGGCGTGAAGTCGATCTTCGCGCCGATTTCGCGGCTGACGCCTTCCTCCGGCTTATAGGCTGCGGCGTCGGCCAGGCTGTCCGACTGGTTGGGCCTGAAGGACTTGCTGTAGTTGGCGTAGAGCGAGACGTGCTGGTTGAGGGCATAGACCAGGCCGGCAAAGGGCAGGAATTTCTCGCCATTGTCGTCCAGTCCCCGCGTGTAGTCGCTGTCGCGGCCTTGGTCGAGGAATTGCTCGTAGTGCTGATAGCGCCCGCCCAGTACCAGAATCCACTGCTGGTTCAGGTGCCAGTTGTCCTTGGCATAGAGCGAGGTGGAATGCACCTCGTCGCGGCGGTCGCTCTGGGTGGTGCTCAGTTGGCTGGGTTCGGCAAGGCTGCCATAGACCGGGTTGTAGATATTCAGGCTGTCGTTGTTGCTGGTGCCACGCAAGGTGTCGCCACGGAAGTTGTCGACGCGCTCGTTGTCGATGCCCACCAGCAGGTCGTGCCGCTGGCTGAACAGGCGGGTATTGCCGAGCCAGTCCCAGGCCAGGTACTGCACGTCGTTGTCGTATTCGGCGCCGTTGGCGCGGCGGCGCAGGGTGCCCGTGGTGGCGAGGTTGGGCTGGCCGGCGGTGGGTATGGCTTCGGCGAAGTCATATTTTTCCTGATTCCAGCTATAGCTCAAACGGGTTTTCCAGTCCGGGTTCAACTGGTATTCCATGCGCGCGTTGAATAGCTGGTCGATGCCGCTGCTCTTCGCCCAGGGTTCGCCGAACTGCTGGTGGTACCTGGTATCGGCTATGCGGTTGTCGATCAGCACGGTGCCGCGATCCACCGGGGCGGAAAATTCCTTGTACTGGTAGCTCAGGTCGATCCGCAGGTCGGCGCCGGTCCAGCTCAAGGACGGAGCGATCAGGCTATGTTCGTCGCTGCCGTAGTTGCGCCAGTAGTCTGCATGTTGGCGCTCGGCGATCAGTCGATAGGCGAAACCGTTGTCGCCCAGCGGGCCGGTGCTGTCGAACGAGAGGTTGCCGCCGCCGAAACTGGTGTGTTCGCCCGCCACTGTGGTGTGGCTCCTGTATTCGGGTTTCCTGCTGATCACATTGATCAGTCCGCCCGGTTCCAGGGCGCCGTAGAGCAGCGAGGCCGGGCCCTTGAGCACTTCGACGCGCTCGCTGGTGGCGTCGAAGTTGCGCGACATATTGCTGCGCACGCCATCGCGCAGAATCGAACCGTCGGTGTTATTGCCGAAGCCACGTTTGACGAACCCGTCCTGGGTGCCGGCCAGGGTGTTGCTCTGGGTCATACCGCTGACGAACTTCATGGCGTCGTCCAGCGAGCGAACCTGGTAGTCCTCGATCGTCTGGGGCGTTACCACTTGCACCGATTGGGCCTCCTCCCTGAGCGGCACCGAAGATTTACTGGCGGTGCTGGCGGTTCTCGCCTGGTAGCCCTGTTCGCTGGTGCGAGGCGCGACGATTTCCTGGCTGGGCAGTTGCAATTGCGCCGCGGCCTGTTCCGCCAGCGATTGGCCGGCGGGCAAGAGGCTGAGGACAAACAGGGCGGTTTTTCGGCCGAATAAGGCGGGGTTTTGGCGGGAGGAGGGCATTGGTGTCTCGAATGCGGATGTTTTTGAGAATCATTATTCTATGCGTATTGTTCCTCTTACGGATAGCGAGCTGAAATGCCTGTGCACGCAAGGCATTCTTTGCATTGAGTGGGATAGCTCTGCTGGGTATAATGGCGCGCTTCCAATTTCCCGTCCGGGAGCCCCCGCCATGCTGCGTATCAGTCAAGAAGCTCTTACCTTCGACGACGTTCTACTTATTCCAGGTTATTCCGAAGTTCTGCCGAAGGATGTCAGCCTCAAAACGCGCCTGACCCGTGGCATCGAACTGAATATTCCGTTGCTCTCTGCTGCCATGGATACCGTGACTGAAGCCCGTCTGGCGATTGCTATGGCTCAGGAAGGCGGCATCGGTATCATCCACAAGAACATGACCGTCGAGCAGCAGGCGCTCGAGGTGCGCAAGGTCAAGCGTTACGAATCCGGCGTGGTCAAGGACCCGATCACCATCGAGGCCGATGCCACTGTGGGTGACCTGTTCGACCTGACCCGGCAGAACAACATTTCCGGCGTGCCGGTGCTGCACCACGGTGATCTGGTCGGCATCGTCACCTCGCGTGACGTGCGTTTCGAGACCAACATGAGCGCCAAGGTGCGCGACGTGATGACGCCCAAAGAGCGTCTGGTCACGGTCAAGGAAGGCGAAGACACCCAGGTGGTGCGCAAGCTGCTGCACAAGCACCGCATCGAGCGCGTGCTGATCGTCGATGATCAGTTCCGCCTCAGGGGCATGATGACTGTCAACGACATCGAGAAAGCCAAGGCCTACCCGTTGGCCAGCAAGGACGACCAGGGTCGTCTGCGTGTCGGCGCTGCGGTCGGCACCGGTGCCGATACCGAAGACCGGGTTGCCGCGCTGGCGGCGGCAGGTGTCGATGTGATCATCGTCGACACCGCCCACGGTCACTCCAAAGGCGTGATCGACCGTGTGCGCTGGGTCAAGCAGAACTTCCCTGATGTGCAGGTGATCGGCGGCAACATCGCCACCGGCGATGCCGCCAGGGCCCTGGTCGAGGCTGGCGCCGATGCGGTCAAGGTCGGTATCGGCCCGGGTTCGATCTGCACCACCCGCATCGTCGCCGGGGTGGGTGTGCCGCAGATTTCCGCCGTGGCCAATGTCGCCGCCGCGCTGGAAGGCACCGGCGTTCCGCTGATCGCCGATGGTGGTATCCGCTTCTCCGGTGACCTGTCCAAGGCCGTCGTTGCGGGTGCCTCCTGCGTCATGATCGGTTCGATGCTGGCCGGTACCGAAGAGGCGCCGGGCGAGGTCGAGTTGTTCCAGGGGCGTTCCTACAAGGCATATCGTGGCATGGGTTCGCTGGGCGCCATGTCCCAGGCCCAGGGCTCCTCGGATCGTTACTTTCAGGACTCCTCCGCCGGTGCCGAGAAGCTGGTGCCCGAAGGCATCGAAGGTCGCGTGCCCTACAAGGGTTCCATGGGCGCCATCGTCCATCAGTTGATGGGTGGCCTGCGCGCCTCCATGGGCTACACGGGTTGCGCCAACATTGAGGAAATGCGCACCAAACCGCAGTTCGTGCGCATCACCGGTGCCGGCATGGCCGAGTCCCATGTGCACGATGTGCAGATCACCAAGGAGGCGCCGAACTACCGGGTCGGCTGAAAAATCGATTTGCCGCTGCTGCGCTTGTGCCAGCGTTGTTGGAGAGAAACTTGACACTGGCTTGCCAGTGAACGTCCGAAGGACGGCCCGAAAGGGCGAATGGAGTGAGTAAATGCTCATTTGCTACAGCAAACTCCGCTTTCTCGTCTCTCTCCGCCGAGCTGGCCCTGCGCTCGCGACGTGGCAAATCGATTTTTGAAAAATATCTAGTCACGGGGCTGTTCGATTCAGCCCCGTGTCATTTGTGAATTCCGCTACGAGAGACGGCCATGGCTCATCCTGACATTCACGCCCACCGCATCCTGATCCTGGATTTCGGTTCGCAGTACACCCAACTGATCGCCCGCCGTGTGCGCGAGATTGGCGTGTATTGCGAGTTGCACCCCTTCGACATGAGCGACGAAGACATCCGCGCCTTCGCCCCGCGCGGGATTATTCTCGCCGGCGGTCCGGAGTCGGTGCACGAGCTCGATAGCCCGCGCGCACCGCATGCGGTGTTCGACCTCGGCGTGCCGGTACTGGGTATCTGCTACGGCATGCAGACCATGGCCGAGCAGCTCGGCGGCAAGGTGCAGGGCTCGGATGTGCGCGAGTTCGGCTATGCCCGCGTCGACGTGGTCGGCAAGGCCCGTCTGCTCGACGGCATCGAAGACCATATCGATGACGACGGCGTGTTCGGCCTGGACGTGTGGATGAGCCACGGTGACAAGGTCACCGAGCTGCCGGAAGGTTTCCATATTCTCGCCAGCACCCCGAGTTGCCCGATCGCCGGCATGTGCGACGACAAGCGCGGCTACTACGGCGTGCAGTTCCACCCGGAAGTGACCCACACCAAGCAGGGCGGGCGCATCCTCTCGCGTTTCGTCCTGGACATCGCCGGCTGCGAAGCGTTATGGACTGCGTCCAATATCGTTGAAGACGCCATCGCCAGTGTGCGCGCCCAGGTTGGCAGCGCCAATGTCCTGCTGGGTTTGTCCGGCGGGGTCGACTCCTCGGTGGTCGCGGCTTTGCTGCACAAGGCCATCGGCGATCAGCTGACCTGCGTGTTCGTCGACAACGGCCTGTTGCGCTTGCATGAAGGCGAGCAGGTCATGGCCATGTTCGCCGAGAACATGGGGGTCAAGGTGATCCGCGCCAACGCCGAAGAGCAGTTCCTCGGTAATCTGGCCGGCGAAGCCGACCCGGAGAAGAAGCGCAAGATCATCGGTCGTACCTTTATCGATGTATTCGATGCGCAAGCCAGCAAGCTGGACAGCATCAAGTTCCTCGCCCAGGGCACCATCTACCCGGACGTGATCGAGTCGGCCGGTGCCAAGACCGGCAAGGCCCACGTGATCAAGTCGCACCACAACGTCGGCGGCCTGCCCGAGGAAATGAACCTCAAACTGGTCGAGCCATTGCGCGAACTGTTCAAGGACGAAGTGCGGCGTATCGGCCTGGAACTGGGCCTGCCCTACGACATGGTCTACCGCCACCCGTTCCCGGGCCCGGGCCTGGGCGTGCGCATCCTCGGCGAAGTGAAGAAGGAGTACGCGGATATCCTGCGCCGCGCCGACCACATCTTCATCGAAGAGCTGCGCAACTTCGACTGGTACCACAAGACCAGTCAGGCCTTCGTGGTGTTCCAGCCGGTCAAGTCGGTCGGCGTGGTCGGTGACGGCCGCCGTTACGCCTGGGTCGTGGCCCTGCGCGCAGTGGAAACCATCGACTTCATGACCGCGCGCTGGGCGCACCTGCCCTACGAGCTGCTTGAGAAGGTCAGCAACCGCATCATCAACGAGATCGAAGGCATCTCCCGCGTCACCTACGACGTGTCGAGCAAGCCGCCAGCGACTATCGAGTGGGAGTGATCCTGCAGGGTTGAATGAAAAAACCGGCTTCGGCCGGTTTTTTCATGCCTGCGCTAATGGCTTATTCACGTTGGTGAAAAAGCCGCATTGCGTTGGTGGCAGCTACCTGTAGGTAGCTGAAGATCGTCAAACACGGAAGACCTGAATGAAAGCCCTCACAGATGATGAGATTAATGCTGCATATGCTCAAGTCGAAGCTGTGGACGAGGGGCGTGTCGGGCCGGATAGGGCAAATTATCTTGCGCTAACAGATGCTGATTTTGAACTCCTTCTGCACAGCATCTACAAGGAGCGTAAGCCTCCGTCTGCTTGGTATATCAATGTTCGTTTGATGGTCACAGGAGCTGATCAAGGGCGGGATGTTTGGCTCACGAAGGATGAGCAGCCGGTAGGGCTTATTCAGTGCAAGAGGGTCAAGTCCGGTTTCACCTTGCCCGATACTGTTCGTGAGGTGATCAAGTTCCTCCTCAATGCTGTACTTGAGCCGGAGCTTCTGCCTGACGAGAACAACTTCTGTTTTACGCTTGCCCTCGCGTCGGATCCTGCCGGCACAACTACCTGCTTTTTTGAGGCACCGCAGTCCTGGTTTGATGCCAATGAAGCGGAGCTTCCCGGCTTAGTTGCTGATGTCATTAAGAGGTATGACGCATTCTCTGAACTACAGGTCGAGGCTGTCATGCCAGGCATCCGCACGGCCCTGAAGAGCCTGAAATATGAGCTTCTTAGGCCAGTCGACCTCGACGCGTTACTGGAGCGCATCCCTGCTGTCCGTCAGCGGTTTTTCAAAGTCCAACTTGTCGTTGCTGTGGAGGATGCGGGGGCCATGATTGAGGCTCAGTTCGCTGCAGTCGGCTTGGTTTCAAAGAGCATAAAGATATACACCAGAGCTGATATTGAGGACGACATTACCCGCGGGTCACGTGGCCTGGCTGACTGGCCCCAAATGATTTGGGGGCAGCATATAGAACGACCAGAGTTTGACGAACTGATCCAGCGGATCAATCGGCAGCCTGCAGGCTCCACACTGGTAATCGGAGGGGCAGGGACTGGAAAGTCAGCACTTCTCGCTGAAATCTACTGCGTACTCAAAGCTCGCGGCCAGACTGTGCTGGCGATAAAGGCCGACATGCTTAGCCCAGATATTGTGGATTTCGCCGATCTCGCTCGCGATCTTGGTATGTCAGGTGATATCGAGCAGGAGCTTCTCTCGCTGGCGGTTGAAGCCCCGGTTGTACTGATCATCGATCAGCTTGACGCTGTCAGTGAAGTGATGGATCAGAGTTCACAACGCATGCAGGTCTTATTGCGCCTTGCGTCTCGGCTGCAGGAGGCAAAGGGTCAAGAGGGCAATAATCCCCCCATTCATGTCATCGTTTCCTCGCGACCATTTGAGGCGAAGTTCGACGCTCGATTTAGGCTGCTTGATGCGGATGAGTTACTACTATCCCTGCCTCCGTTCGAGCGGATATCCGCACTGCTCGGTGAGCTCGGTATCGACGCAACGGTGGTGCCGGATAGTCTCAAAGAGACTCTTCGTACACCTTTTGCTCTCGGTATATACGTTTATCTTGCCAAATCCGGCTTGAATCCTGCTGATCTGACAGCAGCAAACCTACTTGATCGATGGCTCGACAAGAAACTACCCGCAGGGGTAGGGCGGGCTTCGTGTATGGCGTTTTTGCGCCAGCTTGCAGCTGACATGACACAGCATGAGAGCCTCTGGCGGCCGGCGGCTCACTATGACCCTGACTACAGTGAGATGCTGCGTTGGGCCGAGTCGATTGGCATCGTCATCCGCGAGGATGCCAGCATCGGCTTCAGCCATCAGTCGTGGCTCGATGATTTTCAGGCAAAGACGCTCCGAACCGGAGAAGGGCTGGCTGATTACGCCTGGAGTCGCCAGGAAGGGTTGTTTGCGCGGGGAACAATCTTGCGCGGTCTGGAGCACATGCGCCGGGTTGATGTGGCTTCTTATGAGGTGGCTATTCGCTTGTTGCTGCCAAACCCGAAGACACGCAGACATTTGCGTCATCTTGTGGCGGATTATTTGGCGAGTGCTGATGACCCGAGTGCAGGCGAAATTGCTTGGGTCGATTGGATGGCGCGTAACGATCATGCACTTGCGAATCGGGCATTTAGGCAGGTAGCGATAAGATGGCCGTGCTGGAGATTAGGGTTACTGCCGCTGTTACCTTTCCTTCTGCAGGACGAAAAGCATCGCTGGAATGCGACCATGCTTCTCGTTCGAGAAGTTGCTGAGGACTCGAGCCAAGTTATGGATTTGGTCGAGCGCTATTGGTCGGATGCTTCACATGACGGAGACGTGTTTAGTCTCTGTGAGCGTTCTGGTATTGCGACCGATCGTGCAATCGCCCATGTCCGTAAGATCTTTAGTCGAACGGCGTTGGCAGATTGGGCGATATCCCATTACGCCAAGACTTTGCATGAGAACGGTAATACCCACGTCGCTTTGGATCTCATCTCATTTTGGGCTGAGTCACAGACCGGGGATCGGCACAACGGCATCAAGGTTTATGGTGTTGAAAAGATTGCGGCAGCTGCACCGCTCTACTGTGCCGAACGGCTCCTACCTTGGTTTGTTGGGGTGGCGTCGCGAGAGGTTGGCGATGGGCGGCCAGGGCATCGATATCCGCAATCGATATCTATTCCCTACGATTGGAAATATGACTCTGGCGAGGGGCATTTGACGCTGCTTCTGCGGAGTGTGCTTGAAGAAGCAGCGGTTTCTGATCCGGTAGGAGTGCGCACCTTGCTTGCTACTGTTGTTTCTGTAGAAATTGACGAGGTTCAATCGCTGGTTGCGGATACCCTGGCGGCGAATCCGGTGCTTTTTACTGAGCGTGCGCTCGCGTTTCTCCTCGCCGATCAGCGGCACCTTCATCTAGGTAGTGACATGTTCGACGATGAAAGAGGTGTCGGCCAGATGATCTGTGGCTGGTCGTCAAGTAATCTGATCACCCAGATTATGCCCTACCTTTCTCTCGCTGACATTGAGCGGATTCGCGACTATATCGAGGTCTGGGAGCCTTGGAAGGAGGAGTTACAGGAAGAGCGGGATCCTGCCCTGCGGAGAAAGTTTCTGCGCTGGTCCGAGGAGCGGCGACTGCGTTTGCTCGCCGAGCTACCGGCGCAGAGTTTGACCGCACGTCGTCGTAGGCAGGTTGAGGAGTGGATGGTCAATCAGCCCAAGCTCCAAACAACGCGCAGAGGTCGGACGATGGCGCAGCTCGTTGGGTCACCCATGAGCCACGATCAGATGGCGAAAGCCAGTGACGATGCGATCTTTACCATGCTCGACGAGGTACACGATCATGCTGGCCACCACAGTCACCCGAAAGATTGGATGAAAGGCGGTGTCATTGAGTTGTCTCGGGCTTTTGCCTCGTTCGCAAAATCGTCCTCGGATCGTGCGCTTCGCATCATTCAGCGGTTCCAGCCCGGTCGACACGAACAGGCAGCGGGCGCAGCTATTCGGGAATTGTCAGTGATCGAAGCGGTCAACGCCCCGACGCTTAAGGCGTTGATTTGGGATCTTCATGTCCGCGGTTTCTCTTCGAGCGATTTCTGCCACGATGCTGCCAGTGCTATGGCGGAACTCGCAAAGCGCATGAAAGGGCTTGAAGACCGTGACATCGAACTGCTTCGGAATTGGCTACAGCGTGACCCAAATATGTTGGCCGGAGAGGCAGTACGCCATTCGGAGCTGAACAAATCCAATCGAGAACGAAATGAGAAGCCGGATCAGCGCCCCGAGGCCATATTGTTTGGCCGCGGTGGCGGTATGCACATCCTCCCTCAGCGCAATTTCACGCTGCTGTCAGCGATCGCGGCAGGATATGTCCAACGTGACGGCGTGGATTGTGATGGTTGGCTCGCGGAGTTGGAACTACACATTACTCATCCTGAGGATCCGGAAGTTTGGAGCGCGATCCTTATGTTTCGGTCGCATGAGCTTTGGTGGGCGGACGCTGTCAGAGTCAGCGAACTGATTGAAGCGATTTGGCGAAAATTCCCTGCAGCGTTTGAAGATGCTGCCGTAGTCCAGTCGTTGTGGCGCCTACGTGTTCGCATGCATTTGAGCCTTCAGCAGGAGATAGTTAATTTTTGGCTCGGCCATAACGACCAGAAGCTTAGACAGGTCGGCGGTGAGTTTGCTGCTGCGTGCCAGGTTGTTGACGATTCAGATGTCTGTAATGAGATGGGTGAGATCGTCAAGGCTGTGATGGCTGGGAGTGACATCTATGCCAGGGTTGGCGTTTTGTTCGCGGCTGCAGCGGGATGGCGCGAACCTGATCTCGATATCCGAAGCCGCTCGCACGCCTACCTCATTGCTGTCGCCAGCATTGTCAGTGGATTCGAGGCTCATGCTCTATCTACAGCTGTCGATCGTGGCGAGCGATTGCCTCCCGACGAGATGACGCGAGCCCTGCTGGCTTCTGTTGCAGTAAATATTGATCTGCTCAAAGAGTCGATGGGGCTGCTGTTTGTACGCTCGCTTCAGCACCTGCTGCTTTATCCAGGCTTTGAGATGCTGGTGCTTGAAATCGCAGAGGCTGCAACTGAACTTGCACGTACATCGCCAGAAAGGACCGTTGGAGGGTTGTACGACGGCGAATTTATAGGGCTTGTGATTGCACTTCAGCGCTCACCAATAGAGATAAAAACTCGTGCGATGACGATCTATGAGCGCCTGCTTGACGCTGAGGTTCACGGTGCTGAGGACGCTGCAGCATTTGCCTTACGCCGTTGAGCTGCCCTTGTCGTTTCCGCTGCGGCATCCTGTCCGCTTTTCGGGGTCGTCAGTCCCGTTGTTTAAATGAGAAGATATTGCAATTGGTAGTCCGGCTTAAGTCCGGATTGATATCTTCCCGGATTGCATCCGGGCTACGGGAATCCCTATGTCCTTTACCCGCAGACAAATGCTGGTCGGCCTGGCTGGTCTTGGCGTCGTTGGTCTTGGCGCTGGCGGCGTGCGCTACTGGCTGGGTCGCCCGGAAAACGTGACGACCCACGACTACGAGCTGATCGCCGCACCGCTGGATCTCGAGCTGGTGCCGGGCCATCTCACCCCGGCCTGGGCCTACGGCGGCCAGGCGCCGGGCCTGGAGATTCGCGCCAGGCAGGGCGAGCGTTTGCGCGTGCGCTTTATCAACCGGCTAGAGGTGCCGACCACCATCCACTGGCACGGCATCCGTCTGCCGCTGGCCATGGACGGCGTGCCCTATGTGTCGCAGCTGCCGGTGCTGCCGGGCGAATACTTCGACTACGACTTCATCACCCCCGATGCCGGCAGCTTCTGGTATCACCCGCATACCGCCAGCGGTGAGCAGTTGGGCCGCGGCCTGGTTGGGCCGCTGATTGTCGAGGAGCGTGAACCGAGCGGTTTCCGGTACGAGCGCACCTTGAGCCTGAAAAGCTGGCATATCGACGAGCAGGGCGCATTTACCGAATTCAGCGTGCCGCGCGAAGCGGCGCGTGGCGGCACGCCGGGGCGGCTGAGTACGGTCAATGGCGTGCACGCGCCAACCCTGGAGCTGCCCGCCGGGCAGGTGGTACGCCTGCGCTTGATCAATCTGGATAACACCCTTACCTATCGACTCAATTTGCCGGATAGCGATGCGCGGATTTATGCGCTGGATGGCAACCCGGTCGAGCCGCGGCCGCTGGGCAAGGAGTACTGGCTGGGGCCAGGCATGCGCATCGAGCTGGGACTGAAAGTGCCGAAGGCTGGCGCAGAGATGTCGCTGCGCAACGGCCCATTCCGCCTCGCCACCTTGCGCGCGCAGGCCAATGCCGAGGTTGCGGGTGAGTGGCCGCCGGCACTGCCGGCCAACCCGATTGCCGAGCCGGATCTGGCTTCTGCCGAAACCCTGAGCTTCAACTTCGAATGGGCCGGGGCCGTTTCCGTGGGACTGGCTCAGGGGGCGGCGCACAGCTTCTGGCAGATCAATGGCCAGGCCTGGGATATCAATGACAAGACCTGCGCCGATCGGCCGATTGCCCGCCTGCAGCTGGGCAAGAGCTATGTCTTCGAGCTGCGCAACCTCAGCCAGTATCAGCACCCGATCCACCTGCACGGCATGACCTTCAAGGTGCTGGCCTCGAACCGCAAGCAGATCATTCCCTACTTCACCGACACCTACCTGCTGGGCAAGAACGAGCGCGCGCGGGTGGCGCTGGTCGCCGATAATCCCGGGGTATGGATGTTCCACTGCCATGTGATCGACCATATGGAAACCGGCCTGATGGCCTCCATCGAGGTGGTGTGAATTTTCCGGTAGGCTGCGTCCTGCGCACCATGGCAAGGGTTGACTTGGCGAGACTATGAAAAGAGTACAAATCATCGACCGCAGCCGCGACGCGCATTTCATGCGCGAGGCCCTGGCCCTGGCCGCCGAAGGGGCGGCTCTGGGCGAGGTGCCGGTCGGCGCCGTGCTGGTGCAGGACGGCGCGGTCATCGGTCGCGGCTTCAATTGCCCGATCTCCAGCCACGACCCCAGCGCGCATGCCGAGATGGTGGCGATCCGTGCGGCGGCGCAGGCAGTCGACAACTACCGTCTGCCGGGCAGCACCCTGTATGTGACCCTGGAGCCGTGCAGCATGTGCGCCGGGCTGATTGTGCATGCGCGGATTCAGCGGGTGGTGTATGGCGCCACCGAACCCAAGGCCGGCGTGGCCCTGAGTCGTGGCGAGTTCTTCAATCAGGCGTTTCTCAATCATCGGGTGTCGATCGAGGGCGGGGTGTTGGCGGATGAGTGCAGTGCACTGCTCAGCGAGTTTTTCAGGGCGCGGCGCGCAACGCGGTAGAGGCTTTCTCCACCTTGGCTAGCCAGCCTGTAGCCCGAATTAGCCTAAGCGCAATCCGGGGATGGGGGGCAGCGCTCCCCGGATTGCATCCGGGCTACCAAGTCGATGCGATTCGCGGTGATGGATATCGCTGCGCTCAGCGCCATCTACCGGACTGGTAGAGCCTGCGGGCAGGTCCAGCGGGGAGAGTCTGCTCGCGCTACAACGGCGGCAGTTCTTCCGGTGGTGGCTTCTTGTTCACCCCTGGCGTGTGCAGGTTGCTGGCGGCCATCTGGCTGCCTTCCAGCTGCGGCTGGGTGACCCAGGTGAGGATGTCGTAATAGCGACGGATGTTGCGCACGAAGTGCACCGGCTCACCACCGCGGGCGTAACCGTAGCGGGTCTTGCTGTACCACTGTTTCTGCGCCAGACGCGGCAGTATCTTCTGCACATCCAGCCACTTGTTCGGGTTCAGTCCCTCGGCTTCGGTGAGCTTGCGCGCATCTTCCAGGTGCCCGCCGCCGACATTGTAGGCGGCCAGGGCGAACCAGGTGCGATCCGGCTCCTCGATGCTCTTGGGCAGCTGATTCTTGACGTGGACAATGTACTTGGCGCCGCCCTTGATGCTCTGTTTGGGGTCGAGGCGGTTGGATACGCCCATGGCCTGGGCAGTGCGCAGGGTCAGCATCATCAGGCCGCGTACCCCGGTTTTCGAGGTGGCGGTCGGTTGCCAGAGTGATTCCTGATAGCCCATGGCGGCCAGCAGGCGCCAGTCGACCTGATTGGTCTGCGCCGCCTGGCGGAAGTCCTTCTCGTAACGGGGCAGGCGTTGCTGCAGGTGCTTGGCGAAGGTGTAGGCACCGACGTAACCCAGTACGTCGACGTGGCCGTAGTAGCGTTCCTTCAAGCGTTGCAGACTGCCGTTCTGCTGGGCGCGCTCGAGAAAACGGTTGATCTCGTCGAGCAGGCTGCTGTCTTCGCCGGGGGCGACGGCCCAGGCCAGGCTTTGCGAGTCACCGAGGTCGAAAGCCACCCGCACATTGGGGAAGTACACCTGGTTCATCGCCAGTTCGTTGGAGTCGACCAGGGTCAGGTCGATTTGCCCCTCGTCGACCATGCGCAGCAGGTCGACCACTTCCACTTCTGCCGACTCTTCGTAGTTCAGCTCAGGCAGTTTGACCTTCAGCTCGGCCAGTTGCTCGGCATGGCTGCTGCCCTTGAGCACCAGGATGCGCTTGCCGAGCAGATCGTTCGGGCGAGTGGGGCGGCGCTGGCCATTGCGGTAGATGATTTGCGGGGTGACCTGCAGGTACGGCAGGGAGAAGCGGGCGACCTGCTGCCGTCCGTCGCTTTCTACCAGGCCGGCGGCAGCCAGCACCGGACCATTTTCCTTGCCGAGGCTGGCAAACAGTTCGTCGAGGTTGTCGGCGGTTTCGATTTGCAGTTCCAGGCCCAGGTCGTCGGCAAAGCGTTTGACCAGTTCGTACTCGAAGCCGGTTTCGCCGTTGCGATCCTGGAAATAGGTGGCCGGGCTGTTACGGGTGATCACCCGCAGTACACCCTCCGCCTTGACGCGCTCGAGGGCGCTGGGTTCTTCAGCGCAGCTGGCGAGCAGCAGGAGGATTCCGGTCGCCAGCAGCCAGTGGGCGCAGCGTGTGCGGAACGCAGATTGAGCAAACATTGGCGCAGTATACGCAAAGCTTGTTGCTCGCCATATCTTGACAGTGCAGATGATAGTTCTGACGCCGCCACGGGTGCCGCGGCGAGCGCTTTAGGCTAGAATGCACGGCCTCAAAGTACACCCCCTTCCCAGAGGCTGTCCCCGATGTTGATCCTGCGCGGCGCTCCCGCCCTTTCTGCTTTCCGCCACGGTAAATTGCTCGAGCAACTGACCAGCAAGGTACCCGCTGTGACTGGGCTGTATGCCGAGTTCGCGCATTTTGCCGATGTCACCGGGGTGCTCAGCGCCGATGAAGAGCAGGTGCTGGCCCGTCTGCTCAAGTACGGCCCGAGCGTGCCGGTGCAGGAGCCCAGCGGCCGCCTGCTGCTGACCATTCCGCGTTTCGGCACCATCTCGCCCTGGTCGAGCAAGGCCAGCGATATTGCGCGCAACTGCGGCCTGGCGAAGATCCAGCGCATCGAGCGCGGCATCGCCTACTACGTCGCCGGCGAGTTGAGCGAAGCCGAGCTGCAACTGGCCGCGGGCTTGCTGCATGACCGCATGACCCAGCTGGTGTTGACCGATGTGCAAGACGCCGCGGCGCTGTTCAGTCACGCCGAGCCCAAGCCGCTGACCGCCGTGGATGTGCTCGGCGGTGGTCGCGCCGCCCTGGAGCAGGCCAACGTCGAGCTGGGCCTGGCCCTGGCCGAAGACGAAATCGATTACCTGGTCAGCAGTTTCAATGATCTGGGGCGCAATCCCCACGACATCGAATTGATGATGTTCGCCCAGGCCAACTCCGAGCATTGCCGGCACAAGATCTTCAATGCCAGCTGGGACCTCGACGGCGAGAGCCAGGAAAAGTCGCTGTTCGGCATGATCAAGAACACCCACGAGCTGCACAGCGAAGGCGTGCTCTCGGCCTATAAAGACAATGCCGCGGTGATCGTCGGTCATACGGCCGGACGTTTCTACCCGAACGCCGAAACCCGTCAGTACGGCGCCCATCAGGAGCCGGTGCACATCCTGATGAAGGTGGAAACCCACAACCACCCGACCGCCATCGCACCCTTCCCCGGTGCGGCCACTGGCTCCGGCGGCGAGATTCGTGACGAAGGCGCAACCGGCCGTGGCGCCAAGCCCAAGGCCGGGCTGACCGGTTTCAGCGTATCCAACCTGCAGATCCCGGGCTTCGCACAGCCGTGGGAAGTGCCCTATGGCAAGCCGGAGCGCATCGTCACCGCACTGGACATCATGCTTGAAGGCCCGCTCGGCGGCGCGGCGTTCAACAATGAATTCGGTCGTCCGGCGCTGACCGGTTATTTCCGCACCTTCGAGCAGGCGGTCGAGACCCCCCGCGGCTTCGAGGTGCGTGGCTACCACAAGCCGATCATGCTCGCGGGCGGCATGGGCAACATCCGCGCCGATCACGTGCAGAAAGGTGAAATCACCATCGGCTCCAAGCTGATCGTGCTCGGTGGTCCGGCCATGTTGATCGGTCTGGGCGGCGGCGCCGCCTCGTCGATGGCCACGGGCACCAGCTCGGCCGACCTGGACTTCGCCTCGGTGCAGCGCGAAAACCCGGAAATGGAGCGACGCTGTCAGGAAGTGATCGACCGCTGCTGGCAGCTGGGCGAGCAGAACCCGATCAGCTTTATCCATGACGTCGGTGCCGGCGGCTTGTCCAATGCCTTCCCCGAACTGGTCAACGATGGCAATCGCGGTGGGCGTTTCGAGCTGCGCAATGTGCCCAATGACGAACCGGGCATGGCGCCCCATGAGATCTGGAGCAATGAATCCCAGGAACGCTACGTGCTGGCGGTCGATGCCGCCGACTTCGAGCGCTTCAAGGCGATCTGCGAGCGCGAGCGTTGCCCGTTCGCGGTGGTCGGCGAGGCTACCGAAGAGCCGCACCTGACCGTTGCCGACAGCCATTTCGGTAACAAGCCGGTGGACATGCCGCTCAATGTGCTGCTCGGCAAGGCGCCGCGCATGCACCGTTCGGCCAGTCACGAAGCCGAGTTGGGTGATGATTTCGATGCCAGCGGCCTGGCCATCGACGACGCCCTGACCCGTGTGCTGCATCACCCGGCGGTGGCCAGCAAGAGCTTCCTGATCACCATCGGCGACCGCACCATCACCGGCCTGGTCGCGCGTGATCAGATGGTCGGCCCGTGGCAGGTGCCGGTGGCCGATTGTGCGGTCACCGCCACCAGCTTCGACGTCTATACCGGCGAAGCCATGGCCATGGGCGAGCGCACTCCGCTGGCCTTGCTGGATGCGGCCGCCTCGGGGCGTATCGCCATTGGCGAGACCCTGACCAACCTGGCCGCGGCCCGGATCGAGAAACTTTCCGACATCAAACTGTCCGCCAACTGGATGGCCGCCGCTGGCCACCCGGGCGAAGACGCACGCCTGTACGACACGGTCAAAGCCGTCGGCATGCAGCTGTGTCCGGAACTGGGGATCACCATCCCGGTGGGCAAGGATTCGATGTCGATGAAAACCCGCTGGCAGGATGACTGCGCGGAGAAGAGTGTGACCTCGCCGCTGTCGCTGATCGTGACCGGCTTTGCCCCGGTCAGCGATATCCGCAAGACCCTGACGCCGCAACTGCGCATGGACAAGGGCGAAACCGACCTGATCCTGATCGACCTCGGACGCGGGCAGAACCGCATGGGTGCCTCGATTCTGGCCCAGGTGTACGGGCAGATCGGCAGGCAGGCTCCCGACGTCGACGACGCCGAGGACCTCAAGGCGTTCTTCGCGGTGATCCAGGGGCTGAATGCCGATGGTCACCTGCTGGCCTACCACGACCGCTCCGACGGCGGCCTGCTGGTCAGCGCGCTGGAAATGGCCTTCGCCGGCCATTGCGGTCTGGATCTGTCGCTCGACTCGCTGGCCGGTAGCCCAGACGAATTGGCTGCCGTGCTGTTCAACGAAGAGCTGGGTGCGCTGATCCAGGTGCACCAGGACGTTACGCCGCAGGTGCTGACCCAGTTCAGTGCGGCGGGGCTCGATTGCGTGGCCGTGATCGGCCAGCCGGTCAACAATGGCGAGGTGCGGATCAACTTCGCCGGCCAGCCGGTATTCGCCGGCCAGCGGCGCTTGTTGCAGCGCCAGTGGAGCGAGACCAGCTACCAGATCCAGCGCCTGCGCGACAACGCCCAGTGTGCCGAGCAGGAGTTCGATGCGCTGCTCGAGGAAGACAATCCGGGCCTGAGCGTCAAGCTGGCTTTCGACGTCAACCAGGACATTGCCGCGCCCTACATCAAGAAGGGCCTGCGTCCGCAGATCGCGGTGCTGCGCGAGCAGGGCGTCAACGGCCAGGTGGAAATGGCTGCGGCCTTCGACCGTGCCGGTTTCAGTGCGATCGACGTGCACATGAGCGACATTCTCGCCGGTCGTGTCAGCCTCGACGAGTTCAAGGGGCTGGTCGCCTGCGGCGGCTTCTCCTATGGCGACGTGCTCGGCGCCGGTGAGGGCTGGGCCAAATCGATCCTGTTCAACAGCCGTGCCCGTGATGGCTTCCAGGCGTTCTTCGAACGCAAGGACAGCTTCGCCCTGGGCGTGTGCAACGGTTGCCAGATGATGAGCAACCTGCACGAATTGATCCCCGGCAGCGAGTTCTGGCCGCACTTCGTGCGCAACCGTTCCGAGCAGTTCGAGGCGCGGGTGGCCATGGTCCAGGTGCAGGAGTCGGCCTCGATCTTCCTCCAGGGCATGGCCGGCTCGCGCATGCCGATCGCCATCGCCCATGGCGAGGGTCATGCCGAGTTCGAGAGCGAGGAAGCCCTGCTCGAAGCCGACCTGTCCGGTTGCGTGGCCATGCGCTTTATCGATAACCACGGCAAGGTCACCGAGACTTATCCGGCCAACCCCAACGGTTCGCCGCGCGGGATTACCGGCCTGACCAGCCGCGACGGTCGGGTGACCATCATGATGCCGCACCCGGAACGGGTATTCCGCGGCGTGCAGAACTCCTGGCAGCCGGACGAGTGGCAGGAAGATGCCGGTTGGCTGCGCATGTTCCGCAACGCCCGGGTCTGGGTGGATTGATGCCAGGGGCGCAGGCTTATGGCCCATGAGTCTGTGCCTGTTTTACCCGAGGTACGCCAGGTCAAGCCTGGCGATACCTTGTTGCTCTGTCGTTGCGGGCGTTCGTCCGCGCTTCCCGATTGTCCTTGCGCCTGCCCGGCGGGGCTGCGGCTTGAGCCTGTCCGCGCGCAACTATTGTTACTCTGCCGTTGTGGCCAGTCGCGGCGCTTGCCCTATTGTGATGGCAGCCACCAGCCACGGGTGCCTGGTTTGAAAGCCAAGTGGCGGCGTTTCTGGAGTGGTGCTTGCGACTGATCTGCTGGCGGCAAAAGGTGTATTGCCGCGATCGAACGCCAAGGCGGTTCGGCAGTCATACGCAAAGTGTGTGGTTGGCGCCACGTATCCGGTTAAGGCAAAATGCCATTATCTCGTGATGTCATTGTCCGGTCGTTCTCAATCTGCCCAGCCTGCGGAGCCTTTGATGTACAAGTTGTGTTTTTATGTCCCGGAAACCCACCTGGATGAGGTGAAAGAAGCAGTGTTTGCCGCGGGTGGCGGGCGCATTGGTCGCTACGACAGCTGCTGCTGGCAGGTGATGGGGCGTGGGCAGTTTCGCCCGCTGGAAGGCAGTCAGGCGTTTGTCGGCCAGGTCGGTCAGGTCGAGCTGGTGGTGGAGTGGAAAGTGGAGTTGGTGGTGGCCGACGAACTGATCCATGATGCGGTCAAGGCCCTGAAGCAGAGCCATCCCTATGAGACGCCGGCTTTCGATGTCTGGCGGTTGTCGGATATTCAGTTTTAAGCCATAAGCTGCAAGAGAAACGCTTGATGGTGGCGGGTGTGGTGCAGGCTT
Source organism: Pseudomonas sp. (assembly GCF_033723075.1). Classification (GTDB taxonomy): domain Bacteria; phylum Pseudomonadota; class Gammaproteobacteria; order Pseudomonadales; family Pseudomonadaceae; genus Aquipseudomonas. Next base: position 487,336 of record NZ_JAWVXU010000001.1, on the reverse strand, counting down.
GCAGTCGTCAGGGTCTTATTTCGATCAGGGTACCGTCCTTGACCAGGTTCCAGATCTCGCGCATGTCGTCGTTCTTCAGGGCGATGCAGCCTTCGGTCCAGTCCAGGGTGTGGAAGAACCACTCCGGATATTCCTCATCCAGCGGCGTGCCGTGAATCATGATCATGCCACCGGGGGGAACGCCTTGCTCGCGGGCGCGGGCCTGGTCGCGGGCATTGGGGTAGGAGATGTGCAGGGACAGTTGGTATTTTTCGCTGGTTTTGCGCCAGTCGATCCAATAGATGCCTTCCGGTGTGCGCAGGTCGCCCTCGCGCCGTTTAGCGCCGTTGGCCTGTTTGCCGAGGGACACCCGGTAGGATTTGAGTGTTTCGCCGCGGCTGATCAGGTGCAGTTGGCGTTCCGATTTGACCAGCAGCACCTTGTCGACCGGTGGGGCCTCCGGCATGGGCGCGGTAGTAGCGTACGCATTAGCGGTAAGGGTCAAACAGAGCAGAATGAACAACCAGCGCATCGGAACGGTATCCCAGGGATCAATGGACTTTCTTGTGGTGCGCGCGCAAGGCTTCCAGCGGCTCGTTGCGTACCGGGTAAACGTGCTGCTGCCGGTCCGCGAAGTAGCATTCTAAGGTACGCCCGACAGTCGGGAAAGCCAGCTCTGACCATGGGATCTGGGATTCCTCGAATAGCTGCACTTCGAGGCTTTCTTCGCCGACGGCAAAGTTCAGGTCGACCAGTTCGGCGCGGAAGAACAGATAAACCTGATTGATATGCGGCAGGTCGAACAGGGTATAGAGGTTCAGGTCGCGTACTCGGGCGCAGGCTTCCTCATGGGTTTCGCGCGCAGCGGCCTGCTCCAGGGTTTCACCGTTTTCCATGAAACCGGCCGGCAGGGTCCAGTAACCGCGGCGCGGCTCGATGGCGCGTCGGCACAACAACACGCGCTGGCCCCACACCGGCAGGCAGCCGGCGACTATTCGCGGGTTCTGGTAATGAATGGTGTGGCAGTGCTCGCACACATGGCGCAAGCGGTTGTCACCCGCGGGAATCCTCAGGGTGACAGGGCTGCCGCACTGGCTGCAGAACTTCATGGCGAATCCTCTTTGCTGCCCATATCTTGGCGCGTGATGGTGTTGGGCGGCAAGCGCGATCAGGCACTACATCGACAGCCGGAATGATCGTTGTGAGCGTTGCAGGACTTGGGACGCGGGTGGCTTTCGTGCAATCATCGGCGCAAGAACAAAGACTGAGAATCTCCATGCTGGACGAACTGCTCCAACGCGTGCGTGACTATAACCCGCGTCTTCTGGAGACCGACCACAACTTCCCCGAGGCGGCGGTGCTGGTTCCGCTTACCCGCAGCGACCAGCCGGAAGTGGTGCTGACTTTGCGCGCCAGTGGCCTGTCCACTCATGGCGGCGAGGTGGCTTTCCCCGGTGGTCGACGGGATCCGGAAGATGCCGATCTGATTCGTACCGCGCTGCGTGAGGCCGAAGAGGAAATCGGCCTGGCACCGGGACTGGTCGAGGTGGTCGGGCCGCTCAGTACCCTGGTTTCGCGTCACGGTATTCAGGTCACGCCCTATGTCGGGCTGGTGCCGGATTACGTCGAATACCTGGCCAACGATGACGAGATTGCCTCGGTGTTCTCGGTGCCCCTGGCGTTCTTTCGCGGCGATCCGCGCGAGATGACCCACCGCATCGACTACCTCGGGCAGAGTTGGTACGTACCGAGTTACCGTTATGGCGAATACAAGATATGGGGGCTTACTGCGATCATGCTGGTGGAGCTGGTCAATCTGGTTTACGACGCCGGCATCGAACTGCACCAGGCGCCTGAGCATTTCATCACGCTGCGCTAATTGCGCGAAAGCGCAGATCAATCGCGAGACGAGGGTCAACCAATGAAATATCGCCTGGGGCAGTCCTGTGTCGACGCCCATCCCGATAGCTGGGTGGCGCCGAACGCCACGCTGGTCGGCAAGGTCAAGCTGGAGCAGGGTGCCAGCGTCTGGTTTGGCGCGGTGTTGCGTGGCGACAACGAGCTGATCCATATCGGCGAGCAGAGTAACGTGCAGGACGGCACCGTGATGCATACCGACATGGGCTCTCCGCTGACGATCGGCAAGGGCGTGACCATCGGCCATAACGCCATGCTGCATGGTTGCACGGTCGGCGATTACAGTCTGATCGGCATCAATGCGGTGGTACTCAACGGCGCGAAAATCGGCAAGTACTGCATCATCGGCGCCAATACCCTGATTGGTGAAGGCAAGGAAATTCCCGACGGTTCGCTGGTGGTCGGTTCGCCGGGCAAGGTGGTGCGCGAGCTGAGCGAGGCGCAGAAGAGCATGCTCGAAGCCAGCGCTGCGCACTATGTGCACAACGCCCAGCGTTACGCCCGCGACCTGGCCCCGCAGGACGACTGATGGAGCAAGAGCGCCCCGTTGCCTCGCCCTGTGTGCAGGTCTGTGCGCTGGACGATGACGACATCTGTATCGGTTGCCAGCGTAACGTTGCCGAAATCACCCGCTGGGGGCGCATGGACAATACCGAGCGTCGTCAGGTGCTGATGTTGTGCCATGAGCGCGCCAAAGCCCAAGGCGTGTTGCTGTAACGCTGCGCCGTATTTATCAGCCTGAGGAAACCCCATGCCCCGTATCGGAACCCCATTATCGCCGAGTGCGACCCGTGTCCTGCTTTGCGGCTCTGGTGAGTTGGGCAAGGAGGTGGTGATCGAGCTGCAACGCCTCGGCGTCGAGGTGATCGCCGTGGATCGCTACGCCAATGCCCCGGCGATGCAGGTGGCGCACCGCAGCCATGTGCTCGATATGCTCGATGGCGCGGCGTTGCGTGCGGTGATCGAATTGGAGCAACCGCATTACATCGTGCCCGAGATCGAGGCGATTGCCACGGCGACGCTGGTCGAGCTGGAGAACGAAGGTTTTACCGTGATCCCCAGCGCGCGTGCCGCGCAGTTGACCATGAACCGCGAGGGCATTCGCCGCCTGGCGGCCGAAGAGTTGGGTCTGCCGACTTCGCCTTACCAGTTCGCCGACTCGCTCGATGCGTGCCGGGCGGCGGTGCAGCAGATCGGCTTTCCCTGTCTGGTCAAGCCGATCATGAGCTCCTCCGGCAAGGGCCAGTCGCTGCTGAAAACCATCGATGACCTGCCGGCAGCCTGGGAGTATGCCCAGGCGGGTGGTCGTGCCGGCAAGGGGCGGGTCATTGTCGAGGGGTTTATCGATTTCGACTACGAAATTGCCCTGCTGACGGTGCGGCATGCCGGCGGGACCAGCTTCTGTGCGCCGGTCGGTCATCGTCAGGTCAAGGGCGACTATCAGGAGTCCTGGCAGCCCCAGCCGATGAGTGCGAAGGCCCAGGCCGAGGCCGAGCGCATTGCCCTGGCCGTCACGGACTCGCTGGGCGGTCGCGGTCTGTTTGGTGTCGAGTTGTTCGTCAAGGGCGACCAGGTCTGGTTCTGCGAAGTTTCGCCGCGGCCCCATGACACTGGCCTGGTCACTCTGATTTCCCAGGATCTGTCCGAGTTTGCCCTGCATGCGCGGGCCATTCTCGGCCTGCCGATTCCGCTTATTCGTCAGCTCGGCCCCTCCGCTTCGGCGGTAGTGCTGGTGCAGGGCGATTCACGGCAGGTCAGTTTCGCCAATCTCGGTGCGGCGCTGGCCGAACCGGACACGGCGCTGCGGTTGTTCGGCAAGCCCGAAGTCAGCGGTCAGCGGCGCATGGGGGTGGCCTTGGCGCGCGATGAGTCGCTGCAGACGGCGCGGGCCAAGGCCACGCGCGCGGCGCAGGCGGTCAGCGCCGAGTTGTGAGCCCTCTGCGCGCCTATGCCTGGTGGCTGACTGTGCTGGTGCTGTCGCCTGTGCTGGTGCCACTGGTCATGCGCACGCGCAGGCGGGCGCTCAGGCTGCCGCCCGCCGAGGGGCCGCGGCGCGGGCTGGCTGGTGCTGACCTCGCGGGTGAGCCATTGCGCTTGCTGGTGCTGGGTGAGTCCACGGTGGTGGGTGTTGGCGTGAGCTGTTTGCAGGCGGCGCTGGTGGGGCAGTTGGCCGAGGCGCTGGCCGCTCGGCAAGGCAGGCCGGTGGCCTGGCGTGCCTGTGGTGAGAATGGCATCACCGCCGCGCAGGCCTGTGAGCGGTTGTTGCCGCAGGTGCTGGACGAGTCGTTCGATCTGGCGCTGTTGGTCTTCGGCGTCAACGACACCACCCATCTCACTGCGCTACGGCGCTGGCGCGTCTCGCTCGGCAGCATGGCCGAAGTCCTGGTGGCGCGCGGTACCCGGGTGGCATTCAGCGCCGTGCCGCCGTTGCAGCATTTCGGCGCCTTGCCCTGGTTGTTGCGGCATCTGCTCGGCATGCGGGCTGCCTTGCTGGATGCCTGCTTGCGCCGGCTCGCCGAGCGCCTCGGGGTGGGGCATCATCCGCTGAGCCTGGCGTTTTCCGCAGATTACCTGGCGCTCGACGGCTACCACCCATCGAGCCTCGGTTATCGGGTCTGGGCCGAGGAGCTGGCAGATAGTGGCCTGTTTAGTCCGTTCGATTAGTCAATTCCGGCGGCTGAGACCCAGCTACTGCGTTGCTGCTCCTGGCCATGGCGGGCTAGGACTGGTCGCGGGAACCTCGGGAATCCGCACTTGAGTTAACCCGTTAAACGCACCGGTCACTGGTCTGCTGGTGTTTCGCTCGGCTCAGTGGTGCTGGTCTTCCATGCTCGTACGCTTTTCACCCGGCTCTCCGACGATTGCAGGATTTCCAGGCGGTAAGGGCCTATTTTCAGGCATACGGCGCTATCAGGGATGCTTTCCAGGGCTTCGGTGATCAGGCCGTTGAGGGTCTTGGGGCCGTCGCACGGCAGGTTCCAGCCAAGCGACTTGTTCACTTCGCGAATGTACGCGGCGCCATCGATGACCTGGGTGCCATCTTCTTGCGGATGAATGTCCGGGCTGCGCAGGGTGCTCTGGTTGCTGAAGTCGCCGACGATTTCTTCGAGGATGTCTTCCAGGGTCACGATACCGATCACATCGCCGTACTCGTCGACGACGATGCCTATCCGGTGTTTCTGTTTCTGGAAATTGATCAGCTGAGTCGAAAGCGGCGTGTTCTCCGGCACGAAATAGGGTTCGTTGCAGGCGGCGAGCAAGTCTTCCTTGGTCAGTTGATTGTGGCTCATCAGGCGCGCGATCTGACGCATGTGCACGATGCCCTCGATCTGGTTGATGTCGTGGCGAAACACCGGCAGTCGCGTGTGGGTGGTGGTGGTGAGCAGGTTGATGATGGTTTCGATGTCGTCTTCCAGGTTGATGCCGGTGACTTCGTTGCGCGGGATCATGATGTCGTCGACCGTGACATTCTCCAGGTCGAGGATGCCGAGCAGCATGTTCTGGCGGTTTTTCGGCAGTTCATGGCCGGACTCGCGCACCACGCTGCGTAGCTCCTCGGTGGTCAGGCTGTCGTTGCTTTTACTGGCCGGGTCGACTCCCAGCAGCCTGAGCAGGCCGTTGCTGATCCAGCCGAGCAGGATGACCAGCGGGTAGAACAGTTTGAGCAGTATCAGCAGCGGCAGGCTGAACGGGTAGGCGACTTTTTCCGGGTGCAGGGCGGCCAGGGTTTTCGGGGTGATTTCACCGAAAATCAGCAGCGCCAGGGTCAGGCCTATGGTGGCGATCGCAATCCCGGCTTCGCCCCAGAGCTGAATGGCCAGCACGGTGGCGATGGCCGAGGCGAGGATGTTGACGAAGTTGTTGCCGATCAGGATGGTGCCGAGCAGGCGGTCCGGACGACTGAGCAGGTCGCTGACCCGCTTGGCGCCGCGGTGTCCTTCTTTGGCGCGATGGCGCAGGCGGTAGCGATTGAGGCTGAGGATGCCGGTTTCCGAACTGGAGAAAAACGCCGAGCAGGCCAGCAGGAAGACCAGCAGACCAAACAGGAAGCCAGGGTGAGCGTTGTCCACGGAAATTGGCCTAGATATGCAGAATGAATTCGCGAACCAGCTTGCTGCCGAAGTAAGCCAGCATCAGCAGGCAGAAGCCGACCAGGGTCCAGCGGATCGCCTTGTGCCCGCGCCAGCCAAGCTGGTGCCGGCCCCAGAGCAGTACGGCGAAGACAATCCAGGCGAAGCTGGAGAGGATGGTCTTGTGTACGAGGTGCTGGGCCAGCAGGTCGTCGATGAAGAGTGCGCCCGACAGCAGTGACAGTGACAGCAGCACCCAGCCGGCCCAGAGGAAGCCGAACAGCAGGCTTTCCATGGTTTGCAGTGGCGGGAAGTTCTTGATCAGCCCGGACGGGTGCTTGTGTTTGAGCTGATGATCCTGCAGCAATAGCAGCAGCGCCTGGAACACGGCGATGGTCAGCATGCCGTAGGCCATGATCGACAGCAGGATGTGAGCGAGGATACCCGGTGCTTCATTGATTGACTGCAGGGTGCCGGACGGCATGAACTGCGCCAGCAATACTGTCAGGCCGCCCAGCGGAAATAGCAGCAGGAGGAGGTTTTCCACCGGGATACGCATGCAGGCGAGCAGGGTCAGTGCAATCACGGCATAGGCGATCAGGCTGGCGGCATTGAAGAAGTCGAGTGACAGGCCGGATGCCTGGCTCATCTGCAAAAACAGGCTGCCACCATGGAAGAGCAGGGCGAGCACGCCGAGTAGCGCCAGCAGGCGTTTGTCGGGTGCGCTGCGCTGACTGAGACGCAGGCCCTGGTAGAAGGTGGCGCCGGCATAAAGGCTGGCAGCAGCGAGGCTGGGAAGCAGAGGGTGCATAAATCCTTGTTAGGCAAGCCCGAAAGGCGCTGAGTGTGGCATACAACGAGTATTTCACGAAAGACCGCTGACAGTGTCGGTAGCTGGGAGTCTCCGATATAATCGCCGGTCTGTTGCAAGCCCACCCTCGGCTCTATCGGGCCCGAAAGGAACGTGCATGTTCGAAAATCTTACCGACCGTCTCTCGCAGACGCTGCGCAATGTCACTGGCAAGGCCAGGCTGACCGAAGACAATATCAAGGACACCTTGCGCGAAGTGCGCATGGCGTTGCTCGAAGCTGACGTCGCGTTGCCGGTGGTCAAGGACTTCGTCAATAAGGTCAAGGACCGTGCGGTCGGTACCGAGGTGTCGAAAAGTCTGACGCCGGGTCAGGCCTTCGTGAAGGTCGTGCGGGCCGAGCTGGAAGCGCTGATGGGGGCGGCCAACGAAGACCTGGTGCTGAATGTCACGCCGCCGGCCGTGGTGCTGATGGCGGGTCTGCAGGGTGCGGGTAAAACCACCACGGTCGGCAAGCTGGCGCGCTTCCTCACGGAACGCAAGAAGAAGACCGTGCTGGTGGTGTCGGCCGACGTTTACCGTCCGGCGGCGATCAAACAGCTGGAAACCCTGGCTGCCGATATCGGTGTGACCTTCTTCCCGTCCGATATCAGCCAGAAGCCGGTAGCGATTGCCGAGGCGGCGATCAAGGAAGCCAAGCTCAAATTCATCGATGTGGTGATCGTCGATACCGCCGGTCGTCTGGCCATCGATGCCGAAATGATGGCGGAAATCCAGGCGCTGCATGCCGCTATCAAGCCGGCCGAGACCCTGTTCGTGGTCGATGCGATGACCGGTCAGGATGCGGCCAACACCGCCAAGGCCTTCGGTGATGCATTGCCGCTGACCGGTGTGGTGTTGACCAAGGTCGATGGCGATGCGCGTGGCGGTGCGGCCTTGTCGGTGCGGCATATCACCGGCAAGCCGATCAAGTTCATCGGCATGGGCGAGAAGAGCGATGCACTGGAGCCGTTCCACCCCGAGCGGATCGCCTCGCGCATCCTCGGCATGGGCGATGTGCTCAGCCTGATCGAGCAGGCCGAGCAGACCCTCGATCGCGAGAAAGCCGACAAGCTGACCAAGAAGCTGAAGAAGGGCAAGGGCTTCGATCTCGAAGACTTCCGCGACCAGCTGCAGCAGATGAAGAACATGGGTGGCCTTGGCGGCCTGATGGACAAAATGCCGCAGATGGGCGGCGTCAACCTGGCGCAGATGGGCAATGCCCAGGGCGCGGCCGAGAAGCAGTTCAAGCAGATGGAGGCCATCATCAATTCGATGACCCCGGGCGAGCGCCGTGACCCCGAGATCATCAGCGGTTCGCGCAAGCGCCGCATCGCCATGGGCTCCGGGACTCAGGTGCAGGACATCGGTCGCCTGATCAAGCAGCACAAACAGATGCAGAAGATGATGAAGAAATTCACGGCCAAGGGCGGTATGGCCAAGATGATGCGTGGCATGGGCGGTATGATGCCGGGCGGTATGCCGAAGATGTAAGCGTGAGTAGCAAGGCTGCAAAACTCCCGCCTGCTGCGGTCGCCTCCAGGCGCCCACTGCTGGCGTAGCACGCCTGTCGCGAGCGCCTGGAGACAGCCTCGCGACGGCGCTTGATATTTTCACGGCCTCTGAGCGGTGAGTTTGCCGCTTGTTAGCTTGAGGCTTGCAGTTTGTCGCGCCTTTTCCGGTCTTCGGAAAAAGGCTTTGCAAAAGTAGTGATAATCCTTAGAATATGCGGCCTTTCGGGCCTAGTGCCCTATGCATGCATTTTCTAGTTTGCAGCACCGACTACAGGAAAGAAGTTCAATGGTAACCATCCGTCTTGCCCGTGGCGGCTCCAAAAAGCGCCCGTTCTACCACCTCACCGTGACCAACAGCCGCAACCCGCGCGATGGTCGTTTCGTTGAGCGTATCGGTTTCTTCAACCCGGTTGCTTCGGGTGCCGAAATCAAGCTGTCCATCGACCAGGAACGTGCCACTTACTGGCTTGGTCAGGGCGCGCAGCCGTCTGAGCGTGTTGCTCAGCTGCTCAAGGAAGCTGCCAAGGCTGCTGCCTAAGCAACCTTATGAGCATGATGCCAGCTCCCGCCGAGGACTTAGTGGTCCTTGGCAAGATAGTCTCGGTGCATGGCATAAAAGGCGAGGTAAAGGTGTTTTCCTTTACTGACCCTTTGACCAACGTGCTCGATTACCCTCGCTGGACGCTCAGGCGTGACAACGAGGTGAAGCAAGTCGAAGTGGCCAGTGGACGCCTGCAAGGCAAGGTCCTGGTGGCAAGGCTCAAGGGTCTCGATGATCGCGAGGTAGCGCGTACCTTTGCCGGTTTCGAGATTTGTGTGCCGCGCAGCCAGTTGCCTGATCTGAGCGAAGGCGAGTTCTACTGGTATCAGTTGGAAGGTCTCAAGGTTATCGATCAGGCGGGGCAGTTGCTCGGCAAGATCGACCATTTGTTCGAGACCGGCGCCAACGATGTGATTGTGGTCAAACCCTGCACCGACAGCCTGGATGATCGTGAACGCCTGTTGCCCTATACGGAACAATGCGTGTTGTCGATTGACCTTGGTGCTGGCGAAATGCGGGTCGACTGGGATGCGGACTTCTAAGCCTGATGCCAAATCTGCGCGTTGAAGTCATTACGCTGTTCCCGGAAATGTTTACCGCAATCAGCGATTACGGCATCACCAGCCGTGCGGTGAAACAGGGCTTGCTGCAATTGACCTGTTGGAACCCGCGGAGCTACACCGCAGACCGTCATCACACTGTCGATGATCGGCCTTTCGGTGGCGGTCCGGGCATGGTGATGAAGATCAAGCCGCTTGAGGATGCCTTGCAGAGTGCCAGGCAGGCCGCAGGTGTAAACGCGAAGGTGATCTACCTATCGCCGCAGGGTCGTCAGCTGACGCAGTCAGCCGTACGCGAACTGGCGAACGAGGAAGCGTTGATCCTCATTGCCGGGCGCTACGAAGGCGTCGATGAGCGTTTCATTGAAGCGCATGTCGATGAAGAATGGTCGATTGGGGATTACGTCCTGTCTGGCGGTGAGCTGCCGGCCATGGTGCTGATCGATGCGGTAACGCGCCTTTTGCCTGGTGCATTGGGTCATGCAAGTTCGGCCGAGGAGGATTCCTTTACGGATGGCCTGCTCGACTGCCCGCATTACACCCGTCCGGAGGTGTATGCGGATAAACGTGTTCCTGAGGTGCTGCTTGGCGGCAACCACGAACACATCCGGCGCTGGCGTTTGCAGCAGTCCCTCGGTCGGACCTGGGAACGCCGTGTCGATCTTCTGGATAGCCGCTCGCTTTCTGGAGAAGAGAAAAAGCTGCTGGAGGAATACATCCGCCAGCGGGACGATAGTTAATGTATCGATGACCGGCCAGACGGCTGGTCTTAGGAGCGCAGCATGACCAACAAGATCATTCAGCAAATCGAAGCTGAGCAGATGGGCAAAGTAGTCCCTCCCTTCGCCCCGGGCGACACCATCATCGTTCAGGTGCGCGTGAAGGAAGGCGACCGTCAGCGTCTGCAGGCATTCGAAGGCGTGGTAATCGCCAAGCGTAACCGTGGTCTGAACAGTGCGTTCACTGTTCGCAAGATCTCCAACGGCGTTGGTGTAGAGCGTACTTTCCAGACCTACAGCCCGCTGGTCGACAGCCTGGCCGTCAAGCGTCGCGGTGACGTACGCAAAGCCAAGCTGTACTACCTGCGTGACCTGTCCGGTAAGGCAGCACGTATCAAGGAAAAACTGGGCTAAGCCTCAGCTTCCTTACAAAAAGCAGCCTTCGGGCTGCTTTTTTGCGTTTATGGGGTAAGCGCAAACCCTGGTCGCAACTGGTCGTGCTGTGGAAAACTGGCACCGGCCACTCTGGTGCCACCAACCAATAGGTGCTGTCGATGCCTGCTATCGATCATCCGCTGATTGACCGTTTTCTCGATGCCCTATGGCTGGAGAAAGGTTTGTCCGTGCACACTCGGGCGGCTTATCGCAGCGATCTGGCGTTGTTCAATGGTTGGTTGCAGGCGCGCGATCTGGAGCTGGCCAGCGCCGGTCGCGAGCTGATTCTCGATCATCTGGCCTGGCGCTTGAATGAGGGTTACAAGGCCCGCTCGACGGCGCGGCTGATTTCGGGGTTGCGCGGTTTTTATCGGTTTTTGTTGCGTGAAGGGGTGATTGGCACCGATCCGACCCTGCAGGTCGATTTGCCGCAGCTCGGCAGATCGCTGCCCAAATCCCTCTCGGAAACGGATGTCGAAGCGCTGTTGGCGGCGCCGGAACTGGACGATCCGATCGGTCTGCGCGATCGCGCCATGCTCGAGGTGCTCTATGCCTGTGGGTTGCGGGTCAGCGAGTTGATCGGTCTGACCCTGGAGCAGGTCAATCTGCGTCAGGGCGTGTTGCGCGTGTTCGGCAAGGGCAGCAAGGAGCGTCTGGTGCCGCTGGGTGAGGAAGCGATCCTGTGGATCGAGCGCTACAGCAAGGAGGCGCGGCCGTTATTGCTGGGCGGCAAACCCAGTGACGTACTGTTTCCCAGCTTGCGTGGCGAGCAGATGACCCGGCAGACCTTCTGGTATCGGATCAAACTGCAGGCCAGGGTTGCCGGTATCGCCAAGAGCCTGTCGCCGCACACCTTGCGCCATGCGTTTGCCACCCATCTGCTCAATCATGGTGCCGATCTGCGGGTGGTGCAGATGCTGTTGGGGCACAGCGATCTGTCGACCACACAGATCTATACCCATATCGCTCGAGCTCGTCTGCAAGAGTTGCATGCCCAGCATCACCCGCGGGGCTGAGAACCTGTTCATGATCTGCAGCGCATCGGTCATGTGGCGTTAAAAATACCTGCCCCGCGCTTGCGAGAGTGTGAACAGGTTCTGCAATGGCGTCCGACCTGCTGTGGTCTGCCTTTGCAGGCATCTATGGTAGGCTGTGGCAACCTTTGTTTGTCCGACGCTCGTTAGGAGTATGCATGCGTGTGACCCGCATTTTCGCAGCCGTGGCTCTCGGCTTTGTCAGCAGCTTGAGCTTGGCCGCCGACCCCGATCAGGTGATCCGCAAAAGCTTGCAGTCGATCCAGCCAGACCTGCCTATCGAAGCGATTGCCGAGAGTCAGATGCCCGGTCTGTATCAGATTCAGCTCAAGGGCGGCCGCCAGCTGTATGCCAGTGGCGATGGCCAGTTCCTCATGCAGGGCTATCTGTTCCAAATCAAGGACGGCAAGGCGATCAACCTGACCGAAGAGCATGAAACCAAAGAGATTGCCAAAGAGATCAACGGCATTCCGCACAAGGAAATGGTGATCTTCGCGGCGGAGCAGGCCAAGACCCATATCACCGTGTTCACCGATACCGATTGCGGTTATTGCCAGAAACTGCACAGCGAAGTCCCGGAACTCAATCGCCTGGGGGTCGAGGTGCGCTACGTGGCTTTCCCGCGTCAGGGATTGCAGAGCCCGGCCTATAAGGAGCTGGTCAGTGTCTGGTGCGCCAAGGATCCGCAGGCAGCGATGACGCTGGCCAAATCACGCCAGCCCGTTGCAGAGGCTCAGTGCGACAACCCGGTGGCCAAGCAATACGCCCTGGGGCAGATGATCGGGGTCAGTGGCACGCCGGCGATCGTCTTGGCCAATGGCAAGCTGATACCCGGTTACCAGCCAGCGCCGCAACTGGCCAAGCTCGCGCTCGAAGCCAAGTGATTCAGGGCCTCGGGTCGATTGACTAATAAACAGCCGCTTCGTAAGGTGCGGCTCTTTTTTCTTTTTTGCGGCCGGAGCTAGCTCCGGCCGTTTTATGCAGTGCAGATGGGGAGTTCAGTGTGAAACCGGTCAAAGTAGGCATCTGTGGGCTGGGTACCGTCGGTGGCGGTACCTTCAACGTGCTCAAGCGCAACGCCGAGGAAATCTCGCGGCGTGCCGGGCGTGACATTGAGGTGGCGCAGATTGCGCTGCGCTCGCAGAACCCGCAGTGCGACATTACCGGTACCGCCATTACCAGCGATGTCTTCGCGCTGGTCGACAACCCCGAGATCGATATCGTCATCGAGCTGATCGGCGGCTACACCCTGGCGCGCGAGTTGGTGCTCAGGGCCATCGACAATGGCAAGCATGTGGTGACCGCGAACAAGGCGCTGATCGCCGTGCACGGCAATGAAATTTTCGCCAGGGCGCGTGAGAAGGGCGTGATAGTGGCGTTCGAGGCCGCAGTGGCGGGTGGCATTCCGGTGATCAAGGCGATTCGCGAGGGCCTGGCCGCCAACCGCATCAACTGGTTGGCCGGGATCATCAACGGCACCGGCAACTTCATTCTCAGCGAGATGCGCGAAAAGGGCCGTACCTTCGACGACGTGCTGGCCGAGGCGCAGGCGCTGGGTTATGCCGAAGCCGATCCGACCTTCGACGTCGAAGGCATCGACGCGGCGCACAAGCTGACCATCCTCGCCTCCATCGCCTTCGGCATTCCGCTGCAGTTCGACAAGGCCTACACCGAAGGCATCACCAAGCTGACCACGGCTGACGTGGGCTACGCCGAGGCCCTGGGCTACCGGATCAAGCACCTCGGCGTCGCACGCCGCACCGACGCCGGTATCGAGTTGCGTGTGCACCCGACCTTGATCCCGGCCGATCGCCTGATCGCCAACGTCAACGGTGTGATGAACGCGGTGATGGTCAATGGCGACGCGGCAGGGTCGAGCCTGTATTACGGTGCTGGTGCCGGCATGGAGCCGACCGCTTCGGCGGTCATCGCCGATCTGGTCGATGTGGTGCGCGCCTTGACCACCGACCCGACCAATCGTGTGCCGCACCTGGCCTTCCAGCCGGATTCGCTGTCCGATCACCCGATTCTGCCCATAGCCGCGTGCGAGAGTGCCTACTACCTGCGCATTCAGGCCAAGGATCACCCCGGCGTGCTGGCTCAGGTGGCGAGCATCCTGTCGCAGCGTGGCATCAATATCGAGTCGATCATGCAGAAGGAAGTCGAAGAACACGACGGCCTGGTGCCGATGATTCTGGTCACCCATCGGGTGGTCGAGGCGCGCATCGACGAGGCCCTGGCCGCCCTGGAAGCGCTGGACGATGTCGTCGGCAAAGTCATGCGTATCCGCGTCGAACAGTTGAACTAACCAGCAGCAGGCCGCACGCGCAGCAGGCGCGTGCGGCTTACCGCTTGAAGCTTGCAGCTCAAACCGAAGGTTTGCCAACCATGCGCTATATCAGTACCCGCGGCCAGGCACCGGCCCTGAATTTCGAAGACGTCCTGCTGGCTGGCCTGGCCAGTGATGGCGGTCTCTACGTGCCGGAAAACCTGCCACGCTTTACCCAGGAAGAAATCGCCTCCTGGGCCGGCTTGCCCTACCACGAGCTAGCCTTTCGGGTGATGCGCCCGTTCGTTAGCGGCAGCATTGCGGATGCCGATTTCAAGAAGATTCTCGAAGAGACCTACGCGGTGTTCGCCCACAGTGCGGTGGCGCCGTTGCGTCAGTTGAACGGCAACGAGTGGGTGCTCGAACTGTTCCACGGCCCGACCCTGGCGTTCAAGGATTTTGCCCTGCAGTTGCTCGGTCGTTTGCTCGACCATGTGCTGGCCAAGCGCAACGAGCGCGTGGTGATCATGGGGGCCACCTCGGGTGACACAGGTTCGGCCGCCATCGAAGGCTGCAAGGCTTGCGACAACGTCGACATCTTCATCCTCCATCCGCACAACCGGGTGTCCGAGGTGCAGCGCCGGCAGATGACCACCATTCTCGGCGAGAACATCCACAACATTGCCGTCGAAGGCAACTTCGACGACTGCCAGGAGATGGTCAAGGACAGTTTCGCCGACCAGAGTTTCCTCAAGGGTACGCGGCTGGTGGCGGTCAACTCGATCAACTGGGCGCGGATCATGGCCCAGATCGTCTACTACTTCCATGCGGCCCTGCAGCTTGGCGGCCCGGCGCGCTCCATCGCGTTCTCGGTGCCGACCGGCAACTTCGGCGACATCTTCGCCGGCTACCTGGCGCGCAACATGGGCCTGCCGATCAGCCAGCTGATAGTCGCGACCAATCGCAACGACATCCTCCATCGCTTCATGAGCGGCAATCGCTACGACAAGGGCGATCTGCACCCGACCCTGTCACCGTCCATGGACATCATGGTCTCGTCCAACTTCGAGCGCCTGCTGTTCGACCTGCATGGGCGCAACGGCGCGGCTGTCGCCGGCCTGATGGACAGCTTCAAGCAGGGTGGCGGTTTCAGCGTGGAAGAAGACCGCTGGACCGAGGCGCGCAAGTTGTTCGATTCGCTGGCGGTCGACGACCAGGCGACCTGCGAAACCATTGCCGAAGTGTTCGCCGAGTGCGGCGAGCTGCTCGATCCGCACACCGCCATCGGCGTGCGTGCTGCCCGTGAGTGCCGGCGCAGCCTGGCCACGCCCATGGTCATCCTGGGGACTGCACACCCGGTGAAGTTCCCCGAGGCAGTGGAGAAGGCCGGTGTTGGCCAGGCCCCGGCGTTGCCGCCGCACCTGGCTGATCTGTTCGAGCGTAAAGAACGCTGTACGGTATTGGCCAATGACCTGAAGACCGTTCAGGCTTTCGTCAGTCAGCACGGCAACCGCGGCAAGCCGTTGTAACGCTCAGCGCGGCTCCCTGCAACCCGGTGTCGCCTCTGGCGGCCCCGGGTTTTCTTTTGGCTATGGTCTGGGTTGCATCGGGGTCGCGCTGTTGTGGGCGCGCATGGTCTTTATCCGCGGATTTTGCAACTGGGCCGCCGCTGTCGCGTGCGAGCTTGATGCCTGTGTGCTCGCGTAGCCCCGGTGCAATCCGGGATCGTCCCCGGATCGCACCGCGTTGCGCCGTTGGTCCGGCTACAAAGCCGGCCCAGCCTACGAGGCCTGCTCTTCGCTCAGTGCCTTGCTGCGCCAGCCCTTGCCGCCCGGCAGCAACAGGTTGAGCGCGATGGCGATGATGCCGCACAGCGAGATGCCCTTGAGGCTGATGTCGCCGGCACCAATGACCATGCCGCCGATGCCAAACACCAGGGTCACCGCGACTATTACCAGATTGCGCGCCTCGGACAGATCGACCTGATGGCGGATCAGGGTATTCAGGCCGACCACCGCGATGGAGCCGAACAGCAGGCAGAGAATGCCGCCCATCACCGGCACCGGAATGCTCTGCAGCACGGCGCCGAATTTGCCGATGAAGGCCAGGATCATGGCGATCACCGCCGCCCAGAGCATTACCTTGGGGTTGAAGTTCTTGGTCAGCATCACCGCACCGGTGACTTCCGAGTAGGTGGTGTTGGGCGGGCCGCCGAGCAGGCCGGCGGCCGAGGTGGCCAGGCCGTCGCCGAGCAGGGTGCGGTGCAGGCCGGGCTCTTTCAGGTAGTTCTTGCCGGTCACGGTGCCGATCGCCAGCACGTCGCCGATATGCTCGATGGCCGGCGCTATGGCCACCGGCAGGATGAACAGGATCGCCCCCCAGTGCAGTTCCGGGGCGACGAAATTCGGCAGCGCCAGCCAGGGCGCGGCGGTCACCGCGGCGAAATCGACCACGCCAAACAGCCAGGCCAGCGTATAGCCCACGGCAATGCCGCAGAGAATCGGGATCAGGCGGAAGATCCCGCGGCCGACCACGGCGACGATCAGGGTGGTGAGCAGCGCCGGCAGGGAAATCATCAGGGCGATGTCATAGGGCACCAGTTGTGCGCTGGCGTCACCGGCCTTGCCCATCGCCATATTGGCCGCCACCGGGGCCAGGCCCAGGCCGATGGCCATGATCACCGGACCGATCACCACCGGCGGCAGCAGGCGGTCGATAAAACCGGTGCCCTTGAGCTTCACCGCGCCGGCCAGCAACATGTAGGCGACGCCGGCGGCAACCAGGCCGCCGAGGGTGGCCGGCAGGCCGAAATCGGCTTTGGCGGCGAGAATCGGCGCGATAAAGGCGAAGCTCGAAGCGAGAAACACCGGTACCTGGTTCTTGGTCACCAACTGGAAGATCAGGGTGCCGAGACCGGCGGTGAACAGTGCCACGTTGGGATCCATGCCGGTGATCAGCGGCATCAACACCAGGGCGCCGAAGGCCACGAAGAGCATCTGCGAGCCGGCCAGGGCCTGGCGCCAGAGAGCGTCCTGCATGTGGTCCTGCATGCTCAGGCGTCCTTCTGCTTGGTGCCGAAGATCTTGTCGCCGGCGTCGCCCAGGCCGGGAATGATGTAGCCGTGCTCGTTCAGGCGTTCGTCGATCGAGGCGGTGAAGATCATCACGTCGGGGTGGGCATCGGCCACCGCCTTGATCCCTTCAGGCGCAGCGACCAGCACCATGGCGCGGATTTCCTTGCAGCCAGCCTTCTTCAGCAGGTCGATGGTGGCGACCATGGAACCGCCGGTGGCGAGCATCGGGTCGATGATCATCGCCAGGCGCTCGTCGATTTCCGGCACCAGTTTTTCCAGGTAGGTGTGCGCCTGCAGGGTCTGCTCGTTGCGCGCCACGCCCACGGCGCTGACCTTGGCCCCGGGGATCAGGCTGAGCACGCCGTCGAGCATGCCGATGCCGGCGCGCAGGATCGGCACCACGGTGATCTTCTTGCCGGAGATTTTTTCCACCTGCACGGTGCCGGCCCAGCCCTGGATCTCGCAGTTCTCCAGGGGCAGATCCTTGGTCGCTTCGTAGGTCAGCAGGGCGCCGACTTCCTGGGCCAGTTCGCGGAAGTTCTTCGTGCTGATATCGGCGCGACGCATCAGGCCGAGTTTGTGGCGGATCAGCGGGTGGCGGATCTCGAGGACGGGCATGGCGGGGTCTCCGGCAGGACGGGTAGAAAACTGGCCTAGATTAAAGCATTGGCTTTGTCATGTGGTGGGCTGGCAAGCGAGCCTTGCTGGAGATTCGCGTTTAATATTGGCGATTCCACGCAGTTGTAGACTATTTGTCCGCAAGGGCTTGCTCAGCCGCGGGCAGGTGGGTACCTTGCCGGCTTTTATTTTGACGTGTCGATCAGCTTTCGTGCTTGTTCAGCGTTCGTTCACCCATAGAGGAAAGACCATGCCCGTCGATCTCGCGCACATCCGCCAAGTCATGCTGGATGCCGATTGCCTGTACACGGAAGCCGAAGTGGAAGCGGCCATCGACCGGGTCGCAGCAGCGATCAACGGCGAGTTGGCCGAGCGTAACCCGGTGGTGTTCTGTGTGATGAACGGTGGCCTGATCTTTTCCGGCAAGTTGCTGCCAAAACTCAACTTTCCCCTGGAGTTGTCCTACCTGCACGCTACCCGCTATCGCAACGAAACCAGCGGCGGCGAGCTGTTCTGGAAGGCCAAGCCGGAAATTTCCTTTATCGACCGCGACGTGCTGATCGTCGACGACATCCTCGACGAAGGGCACACCCTGGGCGCGATCATCGACTTCTGTCGCCACGCCGGTGCCAGCGCCGTACATACCGCGGTGCTGATCGACAAGGATCACCAGCGCAAGGCGCGGCCGGACCTGAAGGCCGATTATGTTGGCCTGCCTTGCATCGATCGCTACATCTTCGGCTACGGCATGGATTACAAGGGCTACTGGCGCAATGCCGCCGGGGTCTATGCGGTCAAGGGCATGTAGAGAGGCGCTAAGCGAACTGCGCGTTACGGGGTGGTCACCACCTCGCGCGATTCTTCCGCAGGCTGCAGCCAGCGCAGCGCCTTCGCCCGCGCCTGATCGAGGTCGCGCACATAGGCCAGTTGGCCCTCGACCCGCTGGATGCCGGCGCGGCGCAGTTGCAGGCGCACCTGCGGCGTCGGCCCGCTGAGCACCAGGCCCACGCCTTGCGCGCGGTAGTCGCGCAGTACATTGTCCAGCGCCGCCAGGGCGGTCATGTCGAGCAATGGCACGGCACTGATCTCGACGATCACCACCTTCACCCCGGGGGTGAAGCGGCGCAGTACGCTCAGGGCCTTTTCCGCCGCACCGAAGAACAGCGGACCGCGAATGGCATAGGCCAGGACGTGCTCGGGCAGGTCGCTCAACGCCTCGTGGAAGTGCCTGGGCAAGGCGGCGGTGTCGGTCAGGTCGCTCATGCGCTTGATGAACAACCCGGCGGCCAGCAGCAGGCCGACGCCGACCGCCAGCACCATGTCGAACAGTACCGTCAGCACCAGGCAGGTCAGCAGCACCAGCACATCGCTGCGCGGGGCGATGCGCAGGGTGTGCTGCACGTGACGCGCCTCGCTCATGTTCCAGGCGACCATCAGCAGCAGGGCGGCCATGGCGGCCATCGGCAGGTAGCTGAACAGCGGTGCGAGGAACAGGATGGCGATCAGCACCACGCCGGCATGGATGATCGCCGCCAGCGGTGAAAAGGCCCCGGCGCGCACATTGGCGGCGCTGCGGGCGATGGCCGCGGTGGCGGTGATGCCGCCGAACAGCGGCGCCACCAGGTTGCCGATGCCCTGGCCGAGCAACTCGCCATTGGGGTCGTGCTTGCTGCCGGTCATGCCGTCGGAGACCACCGCGCAGAGCAGCGATTCGATGGCGCCAAGCATGGCGATGGCGAAGGCCGGCGCGAGCAATTGGCGGATCAGTTCGAAGGAAATCGGCAGCGGCTGACCGTCCGCCCCGGGCAGTTGCCAGGGCCAGGCGAAACTCGGCAGGAACGGCGGGATGCCCGGGTGCTCGACGCCGTCCAGGTTGTAGCTGAAGCGCTCGCCGAGGGTCGCCAGCGGCAGGCCGTAGTGTTCCAGCAACAGCCCGAGCAGGGCACCGATGGCCAGGGCGGCCAGGTGCCCGGGGATCTTCGGTACCCAGCGCGGCCAGAGTATCAGCACGGCCAGGCAGACCAGGCCCACCAGGGTGTCGGCGAGTTGCAGGTCGGGCAGTGCCTGCAGCAGCAGGCTCAGCTGTTCCACGTAGTTGTTCGGCTGACCGAGCGGGCTCAAGCCGAACAGGTCCTTGAACTGCAGGGTGGCGATGACGATGCCGATGCCCGCGGTGAAGCCCAGGGTTACCGGATAGGGGATGAACTCGATCAGGCGGCCGGCGCGCAGCAGGCCCAGGGCGATCAGGATCAGCCCGGACATCAGGGTGCACAGCAGCAGGCCGCCGAGGCCGAATTGCTGGGTGATCGGCAGCAGGATCACCACGAAGGCCGCGGTGGGGCCGGAGACGTTGAAGCGCGAACCGCCGCACAGGGCGATCAGTGGTGCGGCGATCAGCACCGTATAGAGACCGTGCTGCGGCGCCACGCCCACCGCAATCGCCAGGGCCATGGCCAGCGGAATGGCGATGATGCCGACGGTGACGCCGGCGCTCAGGTCGCCGCGCAGGCTTTTCCAGCCATAGCCAGCCCGCAGACTCTGGCGCCAGGCGGCGAACAGCGGCGGTAAGGAAAACGACATGGGGCCTCCGGCATGGCTGCGCGGAGTATAGAGCCTGGCGCGCGGCCAGGCTGCCGACCTAAGTCGGCTGTTGGCGTAGCCGCGCCGCGTGCTACAACGTCCGGCTGTCTGGCATGTCCAGGCCGCCATCGCCATTGTCCACGCGGCTTGCGCGTTGAGCAGCGGCCTCCTGCAGAGGTACACTGCCGGCCCCGTGTGGCCTGCCGAGTTGGAGTGAACGATGCGTAAAGACAAGAAACAGGTGATTGGCGAAGAGATCGGTGACGAGCCGATCAAACTGTTCCTCGCCGTGGAGCCGGCTGACGCCACGCCGCCGTCGCTGCACAAGCTGATCAAGGCCTACCGCGGCCTGCGCATCGACGATTTCGCGCGTTTCGTCGGCTTCTTCGTCGAGGCCGGTTACGACCTCGACGCCAAGGATGCCCAGGGTCGCGACTTCATCGCCCTGATCCAGGATCAGCGCTTTGCCGAACCCTATATCGAGGTGATCAAGGCCGCCCGCGGCTGATCGAATCACGCCGTCCCGTAGGCCGGGTTAGCGGCGCCTGCCACTGAGCTGCGGACGTCGCCGTCTTCGGCCGCCACGTAACCCGGAGTGGCGCCAGGTTTGACACCGCAATGGGGGTTATGGCGCGCGGGGTTTTGTGGCCCGACCTCCGGGCCTGCATCCTGCGGCATTACAACACCCCGGCCTTCTTCCAGGCCAGGTAGCGGCTGACCAGTTGCGGGCCCAGTTCGCTGGGCCGGGCGTCGAGCACCGGCACGTTATGCGCGGCCAGGCGCTCGTGCAGACCGGCGCGGTCGTTGAGGTAATCGATCGTGCCGCAGTAGCTCAAGGCCGTGGCAAAATCCTCGACCGGCGTGTGGCGCAGGCTGTCGAGGACCTCTTCGCGCAGGCTGGCGATCAGCACGCGGTGCTGGCGGCCGATGCGTTTGACCGCGCTCAATAACTCCTCATCATCCTCGTCACGCAGATTGCTCACCAGCACCACCAGGGCGCGACGATGTTGGTGGGCGAGCAGGCTGTCGGCCGCGGCGGCGAAGTCGGCCGGTTGCAGGGTGCTGCGCAGGTCGTACACGGCGTTCAGCAGCACATTGAGCTGCGCCGGCCCTTTGACCGGTGCGAGGAAGCGCGGCTGCTCCCCGGCAAAGGTCGCCAGACCCACCGCATCGCCCTGGCGCAGGGCCACATAGCTGAGCAGCAGGCAGGCATTGAGGGCGTGGTCGAAGTGCGCCAGTTCGCCATCCTGGCTGCGCATGCGCCGGCCGCAGTCGAGCAGGAAGATGATCTGCTGGTCGCGCTCGTCCTGGTACTCCCGGGCAATCGGCGTGCGCTTGCGTGCGGTGGCCTTCCAGTCGATCTGGCGCAGGCTGTCGCCATCGCGGAATTCGCGCAGCTGATGAAACTCCAGGCCCAGGCCGCGGCGCGGGCGCTGGCGCACGCCAAGCTGGCTGAGCCAGTCGTCTACCGCCATCAGCTGCGCGCCATACAGACGGGCGAAGTCCGGGTAGACCCGGGTTTCCCCGGGCAAGGCCAGGTAGCGGCGCGCGCGCCACAGACGCAGCGGGCTGGGTAGGCTGATTTCACATTGAGCGAAGTGGAAGTGTCCGCGCACCAGCGGCCGTACCCGGTAGGTGAATAGGGTCTGCTCGCCCGGGTGCAGTTCGATGCATTGCGGCAGATGCTCGAACGCCATGCCGGCGGCTACGTGGTCGAACACCTCCAGTGCCAGGGGCTGGGCATAGGCGTGGTGCAGGCACAGGCGCACCTCGCTCCAGCGCCCCAGCGGCAGGTTGCCGGGCAGCTGGCGGTCGATCCGTGGCGACGGCCGGCGGCGCAGGCGCAGGGCATCGACCAGGGCCGCGCCGAGCAGCGCCAGCAGCGCTCCCCACCAGAGCGCGTGGAGGCTGCGTGGCACGCTCACCGCCAGGGCCTGCAAGGCGCCGAGCGCAATGGCCAGGCCGAGCAGGACGCCGAGCAGGATCAGCAGGGCGCGCGAGGGCTTCATGCGCCAGCCCCCTGGATCGACAGGTTCATAACCGCGGCGCCGGGACCTGATCGAGCAACTGCTGGAGCACCTGATCGACCGACAGGCCTTCGATATCCAGCTCCGGCGCCAGGCGCACGCGGTGGCGCAGCACGGCCAGGGCGCAGCCCTTGATGTCGTCCGGCAGGACGAAGTCGCCGCCGCGCAGCAGGGCGCGGGCGCGGCCGCCGCGGATCAGGGCGATCGAGGCCCGTGGCCCGGCGCCGAGAATCAGTCCCGGCCAGGTGCGGGTGGCGCGTGCCAGGCGCACGGCATAGTCGAGCACCTGTTCGTCGAGCGGCAGATCGCTGGCGATCTTCTGCAGGGCCAGCAGGTCCTTGGCTTGCAGCAGGGCGCGCAAGGGGCTGACGTCGAGCATGTCGGCGCGGGCCGAGCGGGTGACCTGGCGCACCATGCGCAGCTCCTCGGCCTGCTCGGGGTAGTCCATGCGCAGCTTGAGCATGAAACGGTCCAGCTCGGCTTCGGGCAGTGGATAGGTGCCCTCCTGCTCGATCGGGTTCTGCGTGGCCAGCACCATGAACGGCAACGGTACCGCCAGGGCGCGTCCTTCGAGGGTGACCTGGCGCTCCTGCATGACCTCCAGCAGCGCCGCCTGGGTCTTGGCCGGGGCGCGGTTGATCTCGTCGGCCAGCAGCAGGTTGGTGAATACCGGGCCCTTGCGCAGCTTGAACTGCTCGCTTTGCAAGTCGTACACGGCGTGGCCGGTGACGTCGCTGGGCATCAGGTCGGGGGTGAACTGGATGCGTGCGAACTCGCCACCGAAGCAGCGTGCCAGAGCGCGCACCAGCAGGGTCTTGCCGAGCCCGGGAACCCCCTCGATCAGCACGTGGCCGCCGGCGATCAGGGCGGTGAGCACATCGTCGACCACCGCGTTCTGGCCGATCAACGCCTTGTGCAGTTCCTGGCGCAGGGCCTGGGCTAGTTGGCTGGCGCGCTGGCGCTGCGACGTCGGGTTGCTCGGCGTCTGAGGCACGGCTGCGGCGGGTGGGCTCAGCGGTTCGGGCGTGTATTCGCTCATAGGGAATTCCTGAGTGTTTGCAGGTGGGCGACCTGACGGGTGAAGTCGACGGCAGACAGGCGCTGCCTGGGCAGCGGCCGCATGGCTTGGCTGATGGCGCGGCTGGGCAGGCGGGTCAGGCGTGCCAGCAGCTGCCATTGTTCGGCCACGCCGAGGCGTTCGAAACCGGGGTGACGGTGTTGCGCGCGACGCTGAATATCCTGTTGCAGGCCTTGTAGCAGACTGTGCTGGCCGCTGCGCCTGAGGAGGAAGTCGGCGCTGCCGCGCAGGTGCTCCTGCAATTGCCGGCGATTGGGGCCGGCCGGTGCTTGCAGCGGCCCCTGACGCATGCCAGCGCGCCACAGGCCGAGGCCGAGCAGCAGGGCCAGGGCCAGCAGGGCATGAGGGAAGTAGCGCAACAGCAGGCTGAACAGGCCGTCACGATCGGCATGGTAGAGCAGGGTCACGGCGCTGTCCTGACCGAGGTACCAGAGCAGCCAGGCATTGTCGTAATCGGCGATGGTCTCGTTCTGCCAGATCCAGCTGTCGCTCAGCACGCTGACCAGGCCGTCGCCATGATAGAGCTGCATCAGGTGGGTCGCCGCAGCGCTGTTGGCCCAGGCATGGGCGCGATTGTCGGCATCGTAGAGGTGAAAATCGGTATCGAAGCCGAAGTAGGCCGGGGCTTCTTCATTTTCCAGGTAGAGCCGGGTCAGTTCGGGGTAGGCGCTGGCTACGGCCCCGTCGTCGTCTTGCCGTGCGGGTTCCTCGGTCTCGCCGTCTGGCTCGTCGAGATCGTCGCTGCGGTACTGCTGAATGCCCAGGCTGTCGAGCAGCAGGTCGCCACTCTTGCCCTCATCTTCATTCCACAGGCGTTCGGCGACGAACACCAGGTGCCCGCCCGCAGCCGCCCAGGCCAGCAGGCGTTCGCTTTGCCGCGGACTCATGCGCTGGCGATCGCCGAGCAGCAACAGGGTCTGCCCGGCGCCGGGCAGGGTCGGCAGTACCTGCAGGTCAGTGGCGCGCTGCACCTGCAGGCCCTGCCGGCGCAGAAAGTGTTCGGCGGCCAGGTACGGGTTGGCCTGTACCTCGGGTGCCGGGCCGTGCTCGACAATTTCTGCATAGGGCTGGGCGCGGCTCAGCAGGTAGAGGCCGAGCAGGCCAAGGCCAAGCACAAACGCGGCGCCGAGGAGTAACTGGCGACGTCTGCTCATGGGTGCGCGCCGCCGTCGAACAGGCGCCGCCAGCCTTGGCACAGGGCCTGGCGCAGATCATCCGGTGGCAGGCGATGGCCGTAGGCGAGGTTCTGCCAGTGCAGGGTCAGGGCCTGGCTGAAGCTGCTCAGTTCGCTTTGCTCCAGACCCTGGACCAGGTTCAGCACTTCGCTCTCGGTGTGGGCGCTGTTCAGGGGCAGTCGATAGTCGTGTAGCAGGCGGCTGAGCAAGGCGCGATAGAGCAGGCCGAGGGCCGCACGCGGTTGTTCGGCCCAGAGCTGCTCGGCTGCGCCGGCGACATCCGCGGGCAGGCTTTGTGGTGCCACTTCCAGGCCGAACAGCTGGCTGCCGGGCGGCGTTGTGGCGCGCTGCGGCAGGCCCAGGCGGCCGGCGAAGGCGCCAAGCCATTGTCGATAGCGCCAGATCAGCAGGGCCACCAGTCCGAGCATGGCCGCCCAGAGCAGCGCCTCGAAAAACAGCGCAACGCCCTCGATGCTGTTCCAGAACTCGGCCAGCTTGAAGAGTTTCTCGATCAGTTCCAGCAGGCCCGTGAGTTGCTCTTCACTCAGCTCTGCGGCTTGTTCTTGTTCACCGAAGCGCCAGCGGGTAACAGTTTCGCGGTGTTCAAAGGGCGGTTGATCCAGCAGTTGTTCGATGCTGTGCTGAGCCGCCTGGCTGCTCAGTGGTTGTTTGAGCAACCGCGCGGCCTCGGGACCAATGGCATCCTCCACCGGCAGCGAGCGGCCGCCGATCTCGGCGGCCATGACGGCTGTCGGTGCCTGCAGCAGTAACAGGCCGCAACCGAGCAGCAAGGCGTAGGCCACGCCGGTCAGGCGTTGGCGCAGTTGGCGGAACACCAGTTCGATATCCCAGCCCTCCAGGGCGGTGCGCCGATTCAGGTAGAGGGTAAAGCCGCAGGCGACGTAGACCGGTTCCCAGACGATCAGCACCAGCACGTAGAGCAGATTGGACAGATGTTCCAGCCACAGCCATTCGCCAGCTGCCGCATTGACCAGGCTCTGCCAGTTCCAGTTCAGCTCGATCTGCGTCGGCAGCAACAGGTAGAACAGGCTGGCCAGACCCAGCCACAGGGCTATCTCCAGGTGCATGCCGACCACCGTCAACCAGCTCGCGGCGCCCGCTTCACGTTGACTCAGGACCACCAGGCGCTGGCTGCGCGCCTGGCCTGATAGGCCTTCCAGTTGCAGCACCGGCAGGTCGAAGCTGCGTGTGGGGCTGAGGCGGCGCCAGGTCAGGCTGGCCAGCAGTTGCGGTCTGAGCAGGCCGGGCAGGGCTTTGATGGCTTGCCTGAGGCTGGGTGTGTCGCCGAACAGGGCGCGGGCGAGGATATGCAGCGGCAGACGTTCATAGGCCGGCTTCAACCACCAGAAGGCGAATATCGCCCAGCCCGGGTAGTCCCACAGCAACAGGCAGAGCAGGGCGAACAGTGGCAGGGTAACCACGGCCCAGCTGGCCATCAGCAGGCCGGCGTGCTGGCGGGCCAGGAGCACGCCGAGATCCAGCGCTTCCCAGGGGCTGCGCGGGCGGATCGCTACGCTGGCGTCAGTCAGGCGCATGGGCACCTCGTCCGGCCAGCAGCAGATAGCCCAGCACCAGCAGCCAGAGTGTGGCGCCGACTGCATATTTGACGGTCGGCTCGGCGAAGGTCATCGACGACCAGTAGGCTTCGACGAATGCCGCCAGCAACAGCAGCACGATGACTCCGCCAACCAGACGCACGCTGCACCCGGCGGCCAGGCGCAGGGCGTCGCCGCGCGACCGGCGACCGGGCGCGAGCAGTGCCCAGCCGAGTTTGAGGCCGGCGCCGCCAGCCAGGGCGATGGCGGTCAATTCGAAGGCGCCGTGGCCGATGACGAACGACCAGAAGGTCTCGCCGTAGCCTATCTGGGTCAGGTGCCCGGCCACGGCGCCGATCATCAGGCCGTTGAACAGCAGGAAGAACAGGCTGCCCAGGCCCACTAGCAGGCCGCTGGCGAAGGTCTGAAAGGCGATGCCGATGTTGTTCATGATGTAGAAGCCGAACATCAGCCAGTCGTCGCCCGAGTGGCGTTCGCCGAAGCGCCCGAGGCGCCGGGCATCGGGGTCGTACATCTGCTCCATGCTCGCCACCTGGTCGGCATCGACCAGGCTGTAAATCAGTTCGGGGAACAGATAGACCAGCGCGCCCATGACCAGCAGGCTGCCGAAAAACACCAGGCTGGCGACCAGCACGCAGCGCCATTCGGCGCGCACCAGGCGGGGGAAGCCGGCCAGCAGGAAACCGAGCAACTGCGCGCCCAGCGGGCTGCGATGCCGATAGAACTGCTGGTGGCCGCGCAGTGCCAGTTGCTGCAACTGCTCGATCAGGTGGTTGCTGTAACCGCGGGCCTGGGCCAGGGCCAGTTGCTGGCACAGGCGCCGGTAAGCGGCGGCGAAGCCCTTGCATTGCTGGCTGTCGGCCTTGCCGCGTTCGAGCGCGTCGAGTTGTCCGGCGAAGGCTTGCCAGTCGGCCTGGTGGCGGTTTTCGAACAGGCTCTGTTTCATGTCGGCCCCAGCAGGCCGCGGGCGATGCCGTTGATCCGCTGTTCCGCCTGCTCGGCCGGGACTTGCAGCGGCTCGGCGAGAATCGCCGCCAGCTCGGCGCGGCGCTCACTGGACAGGCTGGCGCCACGCTCGGCAAAGCCGAACAGGGCGCGCTGCTCGAGCAGATCGAGGGCGAAGGGCGCAGGCAGCGGTTCGGCCTGCGGCAGGCTCGGCCGCGCGGGCAGGGTGTCGCGGTAGACCACCAGGGTGCCGGCGGCGATATCGCCGAGGCGCTTGAACGCCGGGTGATTGAGGCAGCTGAGAATGCCCAGGGTGTAGCCGAACGGCAGGATATCGACGAAGCGCAGCAGGTTGCGGGTCAGCGAGGCGGCCCAGCCGACCGGGGTGCCGTCATCGTGCACCACGCGCAGGCCGAGAATCTGCTTGCCGGGTGAGCGGCCCTGGTTGAATACCTCGAACAGCACCATGTACCACCAGGTCACCAGGAACAGCAGGATGGTCGCCAGGCCCATGCCGAACTTGCCGAGCAGACCGAGGAGGACGTACATCGCCAGCAACAGCAGGCCGCGAATCAGCAGATCGATGGTGAAGGCCAGGGCGCGCGGCACCAGGCCCGCCGGGCGCAGGAGCAGATCGATGCCTTCCGGGGTTTCCACCCGATAGCGGGTGTCCAGCAGCGCAGCTGGCGGCTGAACGGGCGGTCGAGGCGAGCGCGGAGATGGCGAGGTGGCGGAAGGCGGCATCGGCGGTCTGCGCTGGATAAACCCTGATGCTAGCCAGCGGCTGGCGGCGAAGCAACCGCTGTGCATGCAAACTGTGTTTGAGGGGGCAATCCGTGCCTGCCTCACCTCGGACTTCCCCTCGCTACGGACGGTCAAGTCCTACAGGCTGCTAGACTGGAGCCGCCCACTGCCTATAGGAAGCCGCCGTGACCTCCAGCCTGTTCTGGTACGACTACGAAACCACCGGTATCGATCCGCGCCGCGACCGGCCGCTGCAAGTCGCGGGGATTCGTACCGACGAAGACCTCAATGAAATCGGCGAACCGCTGAATATCTACTGTCAGCCCAGCGACGACATCCTGCCGCATCCGGCTGCCTGCCTGGTCACGGGCATCACGCCCAGCCAGTTGGCAGACAAAGGCTTGGGCGAGGCCGAGTTCATGGCCCGTGTGCATGCCGAAATGATCCAGCCGGGTACTTGCAGCGTGGGGTACAACAGCCTGCGTTTCGACGATGAAATCACCCGCTACAGCCTGTACCGCAATTTTTTCGACCCCTATGCCCGCGAGTGGCAAGGCGGTAACAGCCGCTGGGACCTGATCGACCTGGTGCGTGCGGCCTATGCCCTGCGTCCTGATGGCATCGTCTGGCCGGAAGAAGAGGGCCGCGTCAGCCTCAAGCTGGAGCGCCTGACCGCGGCCAACGGCATCGAGCACGGCCAGGCCCATGACGCGCTGGCCGATGTGCGTGCGACCATTGCGCTGGCGCGCCTGATTCGCAGTAAACAGCCGAAGCTGTACAACTATCTCTACCAATTGCGCAGTAAACAGCGGGTGCTCGATCAGGTTCGTTTGTTACAACCGTTGGTGCATGTTTCCGGGCGTTTCGCCGGGGCGCGGCATTACCTGGCACTGGTATTGCCGCTGGCCTGGCATCCGCGTAATCGCAATGCGCTTATTGTCTGCGACTTGCATGCCGATCCGGCACCATTGCTTGATGAAGATGGCGAGTCCCTGCGCCGCCGCCTGTATACCCGGCGCGAGCAACTGGGCGAGGGCGAGTTGCCGGTACCCTTGAAGCTGTTGCACATCAACCGTTGTCCGGTGGTGGCGCCGTTGAATGTACTGCGGGGCGAAGATATTCAGCGTTTGCAGTTGGACATGAGCGATCCCTTGTTGCAGGCCGATCGACTGGTGGCCACTCAAGCGCAATGGCGGGACAAACTCGCCCTGATATATGGCGAAGAAGGTTTTGCGCCCAGCGAGGACCCAGAGCAACAGCTATATGATGGTTTTATCGGTGACCGCGACCGGCGTTTGTGCGAGCAAGTGCGTAGCGCCGAACCCTTGCAGTTGGCTCAAGGTGTCTGGCCGTTCGATGACGCACGCTTGCCTGAGTTATTATTTCGTTACCGTGCGCGCAACTTTTCCTCGAGCCTGGACGCAGCAGAGCAGCAGCGCTGGATGATATTTTGTCAGCAGCGGTTAACTCGGCCCGAGTGCGGCGCACCTAATACCTTGGCAAATTTCGAGGCGGCAGTCGGCGAAATATTCAGTCAGTCAACGCCCAGGCAACAGGCGGTACTGACTGAATGGCGTGACTATGCTCAGCAGGTGCGCCTGCGCTATGCCCTTTAAATGAGCGTCTTGGCCATCCGGCGTTTCGCCATCAAGGCATAACGGTTACGGAACATAAAAAAACGCCAGCAAAGCTGGCGTTTTTTTTTATGCGCTGAACTCGCTGACTCAAGCGTAGAGCTTAGTCCAGCAGGGTTGCCCAGCTTTCAACAACATCGCCGCCCCACTTGGCTTTCCACTCTTTCAGGGTCTTGTGGTTGCCGCCTTTGGTTTCGATCACTTCGCCGGTGTTCGGGTTCTTGTATTGCTTAACTTTGCGAGCCCGCTTGGTCCCGGTGGTCTTGGTGCCAGCGCGCGGTGTCTTGCTGACTTTGGCGTCCGGATCGAGCATGGCAATGATGTCACGCAGGGACTTCTGGTATTCGCCCATCAGGGTGCGCAATTTGCCTTCGAATTCGAGTTCTTTTTTAAGCTTGTCGTCTTGCGACAGGTTTTTCAGGCGCTCTTGCAGCTCTTTGATGGCTTCTTCGGTGGCGCGGTATTCGTTGATCAGCGACATGTGACTTACCTTAATCTGTAGATGAGGTGATGGCGAAGTGTTAGTAATAATAGTCAGGCACTTTTGACAAGTAAACCGCTTTGCAAGAATTTGCCACGGTTTATCAAACAAAGTTTTAAATTTGCTGGCGCAATAACTCCATGAGTCAGTCTGGCGGTGTTTGTCAATTGTGCCTGGAGGTGCTCGCAAGGCCACTGTTTCCAACAAAGTCGTATAGCCATCGCCGCCGAATCGGGGGGCGGTTGGATGGCGTGGCTTGGCCGGGCCGGATGTCAGGAATACTGCAGTTTTCTCGCGCTGTGGCTAGAATGGCCGACTTTGCGATTTCTCTGGAGTGTTCCATGCGTACTTTTCGGCTGGTCATCGCCTGTCCGGACCGCGTTGGTATCGTGGCCAAGGTCAGTAACTTTCTGGCTACCTACAACGGCTGGATCACCGAGGCGAGTCATCACTCGGACAATCACAGCGGTTGGTTCTTCATGCGCCATGAGATTCGTGCCGATTCCTTGCCGTTCGATTTGCCGGGGTTTCATCAAGCCTTTGCGCCCATTGCCCGTGAGTTTTCCATGGAATGGCGGGTCACTGATTCGGCAGAGAAAAAACGCGTGGTGTTGATGGCCAGTCGCGAGTCGCATTGCCTGGTGGACTTGCTGCACCGTTGGCGCAGTGATGAATTGGACTGCGAAATTGCATGTGTGATTTCCAACCATGACGATTTGCGCAGCATGGTCGAATGGCACGGCATTCCTTATTTCCATGTGCCGGTCGAGCCACAGAACAAGCAGGTGGCCTTCGATGAAGTAGAGCGGCTGGTCAACGCGCATGCCACCGACGTCATAGTGCTGGCGCGTTATATGCAGATTCTGCCTGCGCAACTGTGTCGCGACTTCGCCCAGCGCGTGATCAACATCCACCACAGTTTCCTGCCGTCGTTCGTCGGTGCCAAGCCTTATCACCAGGCGTCCTTGCGCGGGGTCAAGCTGATCGGCGCGACCTCGCATTATGTTACCGAGGAGTTGGATGCCGGCCCGATCATCGATCAGGACGTAGTGCGCGTCAGTCATCGCGACAGCATCGAGGAAATGGTGCGTCTGGGTAAAGATGTGGAAAAAATGGTGCTCTCCCGTGGGCTACGCTATCACTTGGAGGATCGCGTATTGGTTCACGATAACAAGACGGTAGTGTTCGATTGATGGCCTGGTCGTACATTATTCAAGTGCAGGCTTAAGGAGTCCGCTGATGCTCAAATCAATCAAGGTTCGCGATTACATGACTCGCCACTTGGTGACCTTTCGCTCCGACACCGATCTGTTCACCGCCATCAATCGGCTGTTGGAACATCGGATTTCCGGCGCCCCTGTGGTCGACTCCCAAGGGCACCTGATCGGCCTGCTATCCGAGGGCGATTGCCTGCGCGGTATTCTGTCCGGGGCCTATTACGAGGCGATTGGCGGTGTGGTCAGCTCGTATATGAATACCGAGATCGAAACCATATCGCCGGAGACCGACGTGATCGAGGTGTCGGAACGCTTTTTGCGGGGACGTCTGGGGCGCCTTCCGGTGGTGGAGGGCGGGCGCCTGATCGGCCAGATCAGTCGCAGCGATGTGCTGCGTGCGGTCAAGGAGTTTGCCCAGCATGAACAGGGTAAAGTCCTTTCGCAATAAGGGCGCCAGGGAAGCTGACGGGCTTGGCCGGTTCAAGCCCGACATGCCGAACGCTTGGCCTGCCGGAAGCCGCAGGCTGTCCTGCTAGCATGACCTGCAGGCCGCCTGCGCGTTGCTCACGTTGGTCAGGTCGCGTTGATAAAGAGGCGCGGCGGAGAACATTTGGTTCTTCGCATTTTTGTGGGGAAAGTGGGCTAGACACCAGGCTGGCAAGTTTGTGTTTCGGATCACAGCGCTCTCTGCTTCTGGAGCAGGTTCATTAGCGTGTCGATCCAGGGTTCTGGTTTTGCCCCTCACGGGCGAGTCCGGTGTCAATCGGCACTGCCCCTAAATTCCGTGAAGAACCTAGCATTTGCCCCCAGCCGAGGACCACAGCATGCAGGACCCCCGCGATCGTGCCGCTTCGACGCCGCCGGCGACCCAGGGCGAAGGCTGTGTCAGGCGCTATGACCTGGATACCCTGAGCCCGGAGAGTGGCAGCGAATTTGCCGATGCCGCCGAACTCTGGCGGCAATTGCAGCAGGAAACTGGTGAGCAGCCGGCAACAGACCCCAGTACAAAACAGCTGAAATAAACAGGGCGCCGAATAGGCGCCCTGTTACTGCCGCAGGTTTCAGATGCGGAAACTGTCGACCAGTAGTTTCAGGCGCGAAGCCTGTTGTTCCAGGTCGCCGCAAGCCCGTAAGGTGGCCTGCAGGTTTTCCACGCCATCCTGGTTGAGGGTGTTGATCTCGGTGATGTCCATGTTCAGCGACTCGATCACCGAGGTCTGCTCTTCGGTGGCGGTGGCCACCGACTGGTTCATGCCGTCGATCTCGCCGATGCGCAGGGTCACGCTGCTCAGGCGCTCGCCGGCCTGGTTGGCAATCTGCACGCTTTCTTCGCTGTAGCGCTGACTCTCGGTCATGGTGGTGACCGACTCGCGCGAGCCGACCTGCAGTTCCTCGATCATCTTCTCGATTTCCTGTGCCGACTCCTGGGTGCGGTGTGCCAGGTTGCGTACCTCGTCGGCGACCACGGCAAACCCGCGACCCGCTTCACCGGCCCGGGCCGCTTCGATGGCGGCGTTGAGCGCGAGCAGGTTGGTTTGCTGGGAGATGCTCTTGATCACCTCGAGAATCTGGCCGATGTTCACCGTCTTGCCGTTCAGGGTTTCAATGTGGCCGCAGGAGGTGCGGATCTTGCTGGACAGGTCGTTCATCGCATGGATGGTTTTTTCCACCACCTGGCGGCCATCCTCGGCCTGTTCCCGGGCATCGGAGGCCTGGGTCGAGGCGTCCGCGGCGTTGCGCGCGATTTCCTGGGCGGCGGCGCCCAGTTGGTTGATCGCGGCGGCCACGCTATTGGTGCGGCTGGCCTGTTCGTCGGAGTTGATCATTGAGGAATTGGAGGCGTTGACCACCAGCTTGGCTACTTCGTTGACCAGGTGGGTGGCCGAAGACACTTCGCGGATCGAGCCGTGAATCCGTTCGACGAACTGGTTGAAGGCTTTGCCCAAAGCGCCGAATTCGTCATTGGACTGGATCGCCAGGCGTTGGGTCAGATCGCCGTCGCCCTGGGCGATGTCTTGCATGGTTTTGCTCATCAAGGTCAGCGGTTGTAGCAGCAGGCTGATCAGCATGCTCAGCAGGAGGATGATCAGCACCACCGCGATCAGCGTGGCGACCAAGGCCGAGGCACGGAAGTCACGCAGTGCTGCATAGGCCTTGGCCTTGTCGATGGACAGGCCGATGTACCAGTTGACCGAGGGCAGACCCTTGACCGGGGCGAAAGTGAGGATGCGGGTCTGGCCGTTGGCATCGGCCTCGCTGAGCTCGCTGCCAATGCGCGGGGTGTTTTCGGGGAAGACGTCGCCAAGGCTTTTCATCACCAGGCTTTGATCCGGGTGCACCAGGATTTTTCCATCGGCGCTGACCAGAAAGGCATAGCCGATGCCGTCGAAGTCCAGCGAGTTGATGATGTCGACCAGGGTCTTCAGGCTCAGGTCGCCGCCCACTACGCCCGCGGGTTTGGCCGGGGTGGCGATGGTGATGATCAGCGCGCCGGTAGCCGCATCCACGTAGGGTTCGGTGAGGGTGGTGGCGCCGGCAGCCATGGCGTCCTTGTACCAGGGCCGTACGCGCGGGTCATAGTCGTCCGGCATCTTCTCGTCCGGGCGCATGGTGAAGGCGCCGTCTGCGCTGCCCAGGTAGCTGAAGGCGAAGGTCGAGGTCAGGGCTTTCTGTTCCAGCAGGCTGACGACCTGCTCCGGGTCGCTGTTTCTGGCAATCGACTGGGCGGCGCTTTCCACCAGCAGGATGCGTCCCGACAGCCAGTTCTGGATATTGCTGGCGGTGACGTCGCCCATTTCCTGCAGGTAGTTTTCCAGGTTTGCACGGATCGCATTGCGTTGCAGGTAGTCGTTGTACAGGGTGAACAAGGAGAAGGCGGCGATCACCACCAGCGAGGCGGCCAGGAGAATCTTGTGACTGAATTTCAAATTATTATTCATGACTTCTTGCGTCCGGTAATGTCTGGAACCAGTCTTGGGCTGGTGCGCGGCACTGGTAGCGCCGGTAAATCGGCGTCAGCAATTATGTCGGCATGGTGCGAGCAAAGCTTTAACTCAGGAGACATATAAATGCCTGCAGCAAACCAGTTGGTTCTTGGCGCCGACCTCGGCGGTCAACCCGTCGGCCAGTTGTTGCGCCTGGCCAATCGTCATGGCCTGGTGGCCGGGGCGACCGGCACCGGCAAGACGGTGACTCTGCAGCGCCTGGTGGAAGAGTTCAGTGATGCCGGTGTGGCGGTGTTCGCCGCGGATGTGAAGGGCGATCTGTGCGGACTCGGCGCCGTCGGGGCGCCGCAAGGCAAGGTGGCCGAGCGCATCGCCAGCATGCCCTGGCTCGAGCACCGGCCGACGGCCTACCCGGTTACGCTATGGGATATCCACGGCCAGAGCGGTCATCCGCTACGGACCACCCTCAGCGAGATGGGGCCGCTGTTACTCGGGGCCTTGCTGGAGTTGACCGACAGTCAGCAGGCCGCCCTCTATGCGGCGTTCAAGGTGGCGGATCGCGAAGGCTTGCTGCTGCTCGACCTGAAGGATCTGAAAGCCCTGCTGGCCTACCTGAAGAGCAATCCGGCGGTGCTCGGCGAGGACAGTGCACTGTTCACCACTACTTCTGCCCAGGCCCTGCTGCGTCGCCTGTCGAGCCTCGAGCAACAGGGCGCCGAAGCCCTGTTCGGCGAGCCTGCGCTGCAGCTGGAGGACATTCTGCAGCCGGATCGCGACGGTCGCGGGCGCATTCATCTGCTCGATGCCAGCCGTCTGGTGCATGAGGCGCCGAAGGTCTACGCGACCTTCCTGCTGTGGCTGCTGGCCGAGTTGTTCGAGCAGTTGCCGGAGCGCGGCGATGCCGACAAACCGTTGCTGGCGCTGTTCTTCGATGAGGCGCACCTGCTGTTCGCCGACACCCCGAAAGCCCTGCAGGAGCGCCTGGAACAGGTGGTGCGGTTGATTCGTTCGAAAGGCGTCGGCGTCTACTTCGTCACCCAATCGCCCAGTGACCTGCCCGATGACGTGCTGGCCCAGCTTGGTCTGCGCATTCAGCACGGCCTGCGCGCCTTCACCACCCGGGAGCAGAAATCCCTGCGCGCAGTGGCCGACGGTTTTCGCCCCAATCCCTCGATCGATACCCTGGCAACCCTGACCGAACTGGGTATCGGCGAGGCCCTGGTCGGCACCCTGGAGGAGAAGGGGACGCCGGCGATGGTCCAGCGCGTGGCCATTGCGCCGCCACAGTCGCGCATCGGCCCGTTGAGCGAGAGCGAGCGGGCCGCACTGATTCGCCAGTCGCCGCTGGCCGGGCGCTACGACAAACCGGTCGACCGCGAGTCGGCCTACGAACTGCTCAGCGCCCGTGCCGCACAAGCCAGTGCCGAGGCGGCGGCGCAGCAGCAAACCAAAGCGAGTCCCGCAGGCGGCATCGGCGACATGCTGGGCGGCCTGGCCGGTCAGGTGATGAAAAGCGCCGTACGCCAAGCAGCCAACCAGCTTGGTCGGCAGTTGGTGCGCGGTCTGCTGGGCTCGTTGCTGGGCGGCAAGGGGCGATAACGCCACAAGCCTCGATTATCGACCGTTACGCCTGCAGAGCCGTTCTGCAGGATCGGTCAGCCGCTGTGCTCGTCGGGTTTGGCTTGCAGGTCTTTCTCGATCTTCTCGATTTCTTTTTCAAATGCTTGGTCAAGAAGGTTGGCCTTCTTGCGCCAGGGCTTGCGCTCGGGATCCGGTTGAGCGGCGTAAGTAATGATTTCTCCGCCTTGTACATCCATGTAACGCTGCGCCTGGCGCTCGAGCTCGGCGCGCAGTTCGTCTTTCGTCACGTGATTACCCATGGTTATGAAGAGTAGTGCGATGACAACGTAAGGCATTGGCCTTACTGCTACGGTCATCGATTTATTGGCTGTGGCAATGGCTGATACAGCTATCGAACACTCCTCAATGCATCATTTTGAGGAGTAATATTCGTTGAAAACAAAAGCTTGGAATAATTAAGCGAAGGCTTTCAACTGTGCCGTTGCATACAGCTGAATACAATTATGGTCAACGCCGTTTAAAAGTCTAGAGAGGGGTTGGATCGCCTTGGCTAGACGGGCGGCCACTATGAGTTTTGTCTGACACTGAATAAGACCGTTATGTTCAACTCAACACTCGATAGTGCCTCAGGCAGGCATTCAACTGTGGCCCAGTGGCCGGTACTGCAAGCCGAAGTTCAGGCTGGTGGATTGTCCGTGGCGCAGTAAACGCAGGCCAGGGCGGCCAGGCAGGTGATGGGCGTTGACCGGATGGCTGACCGGCTCGAAACAGAAGAAGTTCTGTTTGGTTGGGCTTTGCTCGGTTGGACAATAGAGCAAGTAATACGGGCTATCGCTGCAACAGTCGAGTTGGTAACCGGCATCTTCCTGAATGATCTGGAATTTACCATTCCAGCCGGCAAAGGCGTTATCGACCTGCTGCATGGGTAAGTGGCGAGCCTGCTCGAAGTTCCAGGCGGCTGGCAGGGTAGCGAGTTCCGTGGACAGGCGACTCTGGTCACACTGCCAGACTTGTTGTGCCGCGGCGCGCAGGCGGGTGTGTGCGGTGCGCGGGAAGTAGGGGTGCCAGCCCAGACCATGCCAGGCGGCGCGTTCGTCCAGATGGGTGACCTTTAGCTCAATGTCGAGCCGCCCGCCGTGCAGGCGAAAGCGCTGCACCGCGCGATAGGCAAAGGGCAGTTGGCTGTCCAGTTGCAGGACGATTTCAGTCGCGCTCTGTGCGCTCACCTGCCAGGGCTGTTGCCAGGCGCTGCCGTGGATCGGCAAGGGGTCGCTGGGGCTGTTGGCGGTCAGATCGAACCAGCCATCGGGGCCGGCAAAGCCACCGTCGGCGATGCGATTGGACCAGGGCACCAGCGGGTAGCAGGCCAGCCGCCGTGGCGTGGCGGCGTCGAGCGCCCGCTGGTCGCTGGGGCGCAACAGTGCCTGACCAGTGGTCGTGACCGACCAGTTGGCGATACTGCCGCCCAGCTCGGGGGCCAGGCTCAGACGGGTGATGCCGTCGTCGAGGCTGAGGAGTGTCGCTGTCATCGGGTTCCGCCTTGGCCAGTAGCGGCCTTGAAAGTGGGTGATGTCGTTGCCGCACACGGCCGATGCGTGACCGGGGGTGTCATCGTACAACTGCTGGGATATGATGGCAGCCTAGCCGTCAGCCGAGAAAGATCTCCGATATGGACACTCAGAACAGCCCACCGCGCGTACGCAGAAAGCATCGCAGCCTGGCCCAGGAACTGGTGACCGAGCTGTCCCAGCGGATTCGCGACGGTGTGATCAAGCGCGGCGACAAGTTGCCGACCGAGTCGGCGATCATGGAAGAGCAGGGCGTCAGCCGTACCGTGGTGCGCGAGGCGCTGTCGCGCTTGCAGGCGGCTGGCCTGGTGGAAACCCGCCACGGCATCGGCACCTTCGTGCTGGACACGCCGAGCCCCAGTGGTTTTCGCATCGACCCGGCGACCATCGTCACCCTGCGTGATGTGTTGGCGATTCTCGAGTTGCGCATCAGTCTCGAGGTCGAGTCGGCGGGGCTGGCCGCGCAACGGCGCAGTGCCGAGCAGCTGACGGCCATGCGCGAGGCCCTGGATGCCTTGAGCCAGAACGTCACCCACTCCGGCGATGCGGTGGCTTCCGACTTCCAGTTCCATCTGCTGATCGCCGAGGCCACCGGCAATCGCTACTTCACCGACATCATGAGCCACCTGGGCACCAGCATCATCCCGCGCACCCGCCTGAATTCGGCGCGCATTGCCCAGGACGATCAGGAACATTACATGGCGCGCCTGAGCCGCGAGCACGAACAGATCTTCGAAGCCATCGCCCGCCAGGATTCCGATGCGGCCCGCGCGGCCATGCGCCTGCACCTGACCAACAGCCGCGAACGCCTGCGTCAGGCCCATGAGGCGGCAGAGGCGCAGGCGCTGCAGGGTTGATGGCGGCCGATAGTTCAAGTGGGCCCTGCTAGGCCTGGCGCTTATAAGCCAGGAGGACGATACCGCTGACCACCAGCAGGCCGCCGAACATCTGCAGGCCATTGAGCAGTTGATCGAGAATCAGCCAGCCGAACAGCAGGCCGGCCACCGGTTCGATATTCATCACCGGGGCATTGCGCGCGATATCCAGGCGGGTGACCAGGATAAACAGCGCGGAAAACGCCACGCCATACAGCAGCACCAGGCAGCCCAGGGCGATCCAGCCGGCAGTGGCGTTGGGCAGGTTCATCCCGCCCGGTAGCAGGCCACCGGCCCCGGCCAGGGCCGATGCGGCGAACACCACCAGCATGGTCAGCATGCTGCGCACCGCGCCCGGCATGCCGCTGAGCCGGTTTCCGGTGATCCACAGGGCGCAGGCAAATGCCGCCGCTCCGGTCAGACCGAACAGCACCCCTTCGATCCAGCGCCGGTCGATTGCGGCCGGTCCGGACAGCTGCTGCGGCAGGTCGAGCACGAACACCAGCCCCAGCAGGATCAGCCCCATCAGCCAGGCCGCGCGGCGGGTCGGCCGCGGTCCGCCCAGGGCCCAGGTCAACAGCGCCAGCAGAATGGGCGCCAGGTTGACCACCAGCAGCGCCAGGGCCACCGGAATCCGCGCCACCGCCGAGTAGATGCAGAAACTCTGCACCGCGATCAGCAGGCCCAGCATCAACTGCCAGCCCCAGGTTTGGCGGCGCATCCTCAGCGATTCGCCGCGCCACAGCACCAGGGCGGCGAGCGCCAGCAGGGTCACCCCGGAACGGCAGAGCATCGCCAGCAGCAGGCCGGTGTCATGGTCGAAGGCGATCCGCGCGGAAATATGGTTGCCAGCGAAGGAGCAGGCCAGGGTGGCCAGGATCAGTGCGGCGATATGCCGGGGGAAGGGTGTGGCGGCAGGCATGGCGGAGGTTATGTCCTTATAAAGCAAGGAGCCGCCAGGTCGGCGGCTCCAGGTGATCGTGACGCATTGATACGGCCTAGAGCACTACACTCGGCAGCCACAACGAGATAGCCGGGATATAGGTCACGGCGATCAGCACCAGGAACAGCGCGGCATAGAAGGGCAGCAGCGCCTTGATGGTGCTTTCGATGCTGACCTTGCCGATGGCCGCGCCGACGAACAGCACCGCCCCCACCGGCGGGGTGATCAGGCCGATGCCCAGGTTGACCAGCATGATCATGCCGAAGTGTACCGGGTCGACGCCGATGGAGGTGATCACCGGCAGCAGGATCGGCGTCATGATCAGGATCAGCGGGGCCATGTCCATCAGGGTGCCCAGGCCCAGCAGCATGAAGTTAATGCACATCAGGATCACGTAGCGGTTATCCGACAGGGTCAGGAACAGCGTGGTGATCTTCGAGGGGATCTGCATCAGCGTCATGATGTAGCCGAAGCTGGCGGCGAAGGCGATCAGGATCATCACGATCGACAGGGTGCGCACGGTGCGGTGCAGCAGCTTGGGCAGTTCGCTCCACTGGTAGTCGCGGTAGATGAACATGGTGACGAAGAAGGCCCAGAGCACCGCGATGGCCGCCGACTCGGTGGCGGTGAAGATGCCCGAGAGGATGCCGCCGAGGATGATCACCATGGTCATCAGGCCCCAGATCGCGTCGGCGCAGATCTTCAGCGCCTGGCGCAGTGGAATCACTTCGCCCTTGGGGTAGTTGCGCTTTCTGGCGAAGATCAGGCACAGGCTCATCAGGCAGGCGCTCATCAACAGCCCGGGCATGATGCCGGCAATAAACAGCGAGGCGATCGACACCGTGCCGCCCGCCGCCAGCGAGTAGAGTACCGAGTTATGGCTGGGCGGGGTCAGCAGCGCCTGCACCGAGCCGCTGACGGTGACCGCGGTGGAGAATTCGCGCGGGTAGCCCCTCCTTTCCATTTCCGGGATCAGCACCGAACCGACCGAGGCGGTATCGGCCAGGGAGGAACCGGAAATCGCGCCGAAGAAGGTCGAGGCCATGATATTGACCAGCGACAGGCCGCCGCGCACGAAGCCCACCAGCACCCCGGCAAAGGCCACCAGGCGGCGGGACATGCCGCCTTCGGCCATGATCGCGCCGGCCAGGACGAAGAACGGAATGGCCAGCAGGGAAAACTTGTTCACCCCGCCGGCGATCTGGATCATCACGGCGTGGAAGGGGATGTCGATGTACCAGGCCCCGATCAGCGCCGAGAGGCCCAGGGAATAGGCCACCGGTACGCGCATCAGGATCAGCAGGATAAAGCTGCCGAGCAGTAGTAGTGCGTCCATTTACACGGCCTCCTTGCTGTCTTCGAGCAGCTCGAAGTTCACTGCCCGTCGATGGCTCTGGTCGCCGAAAAGCAGGCGTTCGAGGATAAAGATCAGGCTGAGGAAACCGCCGATCGGAATGGGCGCGTAGGTGACGCCCACACGCAGGGTCGGCAAGGTGCTCATGAACTGATTCCAGGTGGCGATGCACAGCTTGATGCCCCAGATGGTCATGAACAGGCAGATGACCGCCATGAGCAGCTGGACCAGCACGCTGATGGCAGGCTGCCAGTGGTGCGGCAGGCGGTCGGTGAAGGTGGTCACCGCCATGTGCGCGCCGGCGCGATAGCTGGCCGCGGCCCCAACGAAGGTGAACAGCACCATCAGCATGATGGAAACGGGCTCCGGCCAGCCGGCCCCGCTGCCCAGCACGTAGCGAGCGAAGATGCCCCAGGGGATGATCAGGGCCATGACCGTGATGGCCAGGCCGGCGACCCAGATGCAGGTCAGGTAGATCGCGTCGTTGACGCGCAGCAGCGTGTTTTTCATGAGACTTCACCACGTCCGCGGCGACGGACCAGCGTCCGTCGCCGCGACGTTCTTCAGAGAGACCGGATTACTGGACCGCTTCGATACGCTTGATCAGGGCGGCATAGGGCGCGCCGTACTTTTCACGTACCGGGGCGGTGGCGTCATAGAACGGCTTCTTGTCGATCTCGATGAATTCCACACCGGCTTCCTTGAGCTTGGCTTCGCTGCTGGCGGATTTCTCATCCCACAGCTGGCGCTCTTCCAGTTGCGCTTCCTTGGCGTACTTCTTCACCAGTTGCTGTTGCTCCGGGGTGAGCTTGTTCCAAGTGGTCTTGGACATCATCAGCGGTTCCGGCAGGATCAGGTGGCCGGTCAGGCTGTAGTACTTGGCGGACTTATAGTGGTTGTGCTCGAGCATGGTCGGCGGGTTGTTTTCCGCACCATCGACCACGCCGGTCTGCAGGGCGCTGAAGATTTCGCCGGTACCCATGGCGATGCCGTTGGCCCCCATGGCGTTGAGGGTGTCGATAAACAGCGGGTTGCCCATCACGCGGATCTTCATGCCCTTGAGGTCTTCGATCTTGCGCACCGGCTTCTTGGTGTAAAGGTTGCGCACGCCGCCATCCATCCAGGCCAGGCCGACCATGTTGAATTCCGAGTCGGTGATCTTGTCGAGGATCTCCTGGCCGATCTCGCCGTCGATGATCGCGCGCATGTGCGCGGTGTCGCGGAAGATAAACGGCATGTTGAACACGTTGACGTCCGGCACCACCGGGCCGACCGTG
Source organism: Pseudomonas sp. (assembly GCF_033723075.1). Taxonomy (GTDB): domain Bacteria; phylum Pseudomonadota; class Gammaproteobacteria; order Pseudomonadales; family Pseudomonadaceae; genus Aquipseudomonas. The sequence goes on along the minus strand of NZ_JAWVXU010000001.1, from coordinate 445,758 downwards.
CCGAGGCTGACGCGGGTCATCTGCACCGCCCCGATCTGCACCTGCTCGACCACTTCCTTCTCGGAGCCGAGCACGCCACCGGCAAACATGGTGAACTTGAGTTCGCCATTGCTGGCGGCCTCGATTTTCTTGCCCATGTTTTCCTGGGCGACCACGGTCGGGTAGCCGGCGGGGTGGATCTCGGCGATCTTCAGGGTCATCCCGGCCTGGGCCAGGCCGGACAGGCAGAAGGCCAGGGGCAGGGCGGCGATAAGCAACTTGCGTTTGAAGTTCATGGTGAAGCTCCAGTCTTGTTGTTGTTGGATGTGCAGCGTTGCGAAAACCGAGCGCGCGACCAATCGCCAGGCGCCTCTCAGTCGTTGAAGAAGGTTTCCTCCAGGCCCTTGACGCCGGGTTGCAGGGCGAACACGCCACCGGCCAATGGCTGGTCGCCGAGGTCGCCGGCCGGGCGGATCGAGGTGACGAACAGGGTGTCCAGATCGCGCCCGCCGAAGGCGCACATGCTCGGCTTCTGCACCGGTACGGCGAGGGAGCGATCCAGACGGCCGTCGGGGCTGAAGCGGTGGATCAGCCCGGCGTCGTTGGCGCAGATCCAGTAGCCGCCTTCGCTGTCCACCGCCGCGCCATCGGGGCGACCGGGGTGCTGGCGCATGTCGACGAACAGCCGGCGGTTATGCGGCGTGCCGCTGTCGATGTCGTAATCGAAGGCCCAGATGGCCTGCACCGAAGGGTGCGAGTCGGACAGGTACATCGTCCGGCCGTCCGGGCTGAAGGCCAGGCCGTTGGGCACGATAAGGTCGCTGATTTGCGCGGCGAGCGGCTCGCTTTGCCCGCCGTTGTAGCGGTACATGGCACCGGCCGCGATGCCCGCGGCCATATCGAGCAGCATGCTGCCGGCCCAGAAACGGCCCTGGCGGTCGCAGCGGCCATCGTTAAAGCGCATAGCCGGGCGGGCATGCGTCACGGCGCTGAGTGGGCGGCTGAGCAGGCTGCCGTCCGCGCCGGGCTGCAGGTGAAACAGGCCGCTTTGCATGCCCGCGATCCAGCCGCCGTCGCGGCAGCGAGCAATGCAGGCGAGCATTTGCGGGGCAGTCCAATGCTGGGTGCGATTGTCCGCGGGGCTCCAGCGGTGCAGCTGGCCGGCCGGGATATCGACCCAGTACAGGGCCTGCTCCTCGGTGCTCCACACCGGGCTTTCGCCGGTGGCATTGCGGGCGTCGACAATCAGTTCGGCGTGCATGGCAGCTGGTTTCCCTTGGTGGTTCTGCAGCGCAGGGGCGTTTCAGGCGTCGCCGAATGGGCCGGCGGCGACGAAGGCACCGCCCTGGTAGACCATCGCCGGATCATCGGCGGCGGGCATGGGTTGGGCTTCGACCTGGCCGCGGAACTGCTCCGAGCTGTCCTTGGGCTGGTAGCCCAGGTGCGTGGCCAGGTGGTTGTCCCACCAGACGTTGTGGTTATCGGACATGCCGTAGACCACGGTGTGGCCGACGTTGGGGGTGTACAGGGCGCGTTCGAGCAGCTGGGTCAGGTCGCTGTAGCTCAACCAGGTGCTGAGCATTCGGCGGTTGTGCGGCTCGGGGAAGGAGGAGCCGATGCGGATGCTCACGGTCTCGATGCCGTAGCGGTCGAAGTAGAAGCTGGCCATGTCTTCGCCGTAGGACTTGGACAGGCCGTAGTAGCTGTCCGGGCGGCGCGGCGCGTTGGCGTCGATGAATTCGTTCTGCTTGTAAAAGCCGATCACATGGTTAGAGCTGGCAAAGATCACTCGCTTGACGCCATGCCGGCGCGCCGCTTCATAGATGTGGAACACGCCGCAGATATTGGCCCCGAGGATTTCCTCGAACGAGCGCTCGACCGACACCCCGCCGAAGTGCAGGATCGCGTCCACGCCCTCGACCAGCTGATGCACCGCGGCCTTGTCGGCCAGGTCGCAGACCCGGACTTCTTCATAGGTGCCAGCGGCGGGAGCCATCTCGGCGATATCGGAGACCCGCAGGATGGCGGCGTAAGGCCGCAGGCGTTCCCGCAGTACCTTACCCAGACCGCCAGCGGCACCGGTGAGCAGCAGGCGATTGAAGGGAGCTGGGGCGTTGGCTGTTGGGGTCATGGCAGGGCTCTGCTTTGTTGTTATTGGGTATGTCATCTGTTGTCGTATGACTTGCGTCGATTATCATCAGGCCAGTGGGTGGATGTCAACGCGCACGAGGGGGCAGTTATGATTATTCGCCTGTTCGCTGGCGGGATTTGTCAGGTGCTAAACCCCTGCTAGTGTGTGGTTTTATTCTGGCGTAAGGCCTCTATAACGCCATTTTCAGGGCGGCTTGGCAAGCGCCTGAGCGGCTCTCGCCAGGCTCAGGTCGGTTGTCCGGCAAATGTGCGTTCCGCCACTATCGACTAAAGTTGTATGACAACGTATCTCGCATGATTCGAGCGGAGACGCTGGCTAAGGTGTGTGGACTTTCGAGGGGCATGGCATGAGCAGAAAATCTCCCGACTTGCGCGCCGCTGCCGCGCCGACCCTGATCGACGTGGCCAAGGTGGCCGGCGTTTCCCCCATCACCGTATCCCGCGCCCTGGGCCGCCCCGAGGTGGTCAGCGCCGCCACGCGCAAGCGGGTGCAGGAGGCGGTACGCGCCACCGGTTACGTGCCCAACCTCGCCGCCGGTGCCCTGGCCTCCAGCCGCAGCCGCCTGGTGGCGATCTTCCTGCCGACCATCGCCAACTCGATCTTCGCCGATACCGTGCAGGCGCTCACCGACCGCCTGGCCGCCGCCGGTTACCAGACCCTGCTGGGCCTGACCGGCTACGACCCGCAGCAGGAAGAGGCGTTGCTCGAGGCGGTGCTGGGACGGCGGCCGGATGGCATCGTGCTGACCGGCACCGAACACACCCGGGCCAGCCGCCAGCGCCTGGCGCGCGTCGGCATCCCGCTGGTGGAGGCCTGGGACCTGTGCGAGCGCCCGCTGGACATGCTGGTGGGCTTCTCCCATGAGGCGGTTGGCCAGGCGCTGGCGAACTACCTACTGGGTAAGGGCTATCGACGTGTGTCGGTGCTCAGCCTCGACGACCCGCGTGGGCTACGGCGTTACCGTAGCCTGGCCCAGACCCTGGCACAGCAGGGTGTCGAGCCACTGGCAGCGCAGATCCTGCCAGCTCCGGCGACCCTGGCAGTAGGGCGCGAAGGTCTCGGCCGACTCTTGCAGGCGGGCCGCGCCGGCGAGGTGGTGGTGTGCAGCTCCGACACCCTCGCCCAGGGCGTGCTGGCCGAGGCCGCCAGTCGCGGCCTACGGGTTCCGCAGGACCTGGCGGTGATCGGCTTCGGCGACCTGTCCTGCGCGGCACATACCCATCCGCCGCTCTCTACCGTAAGGATCGACGGTCCACGCATCGGCCGCGCCATCGCCGAAGCACTGCTGGCGCGTATCGCCGAACCGGCGCTGGCGCGTGAGCCGTTGCGGTTAGATGTTGGGTTTGAAGTGATCGAGCGGGGGAGTGGGTGATTGTCGGGTCTATTGGCCGCTCCCTCCCCATCACCACTCGAAAACATCCTGCTCAACCCCTCCCGAAGATTTGCTGTGATCGCCCTTGAATGATTGCGCAATCATCGTAGCCTGACTCGGGCTGTCCCTTTTCCGGCGGCCTTTGGCCGAGCCTGGTTGCGTGATCAGGGCTGGGCCTTGTGGGCCGTCGGCTGTCTATCCCGAGGAGGTTCCATGAACGACCAACCTGCTATCACCTGCGCCGACGACGACCGCATCGCCTGGCTGCGCCTGCGCTCGGTGGCATTGCCGCTGGCCAATCCGATCAGCGATGCCAAGGTGCTCACCGGCCGGCAGAAGCCGATGACCGAGATCGCCATCCTGATCGCCGAGATCGAAACCCGCGACGGCCACCAGGGCCTGGGGTTCAGCTATTCCAAGCGCGCCGGCGGCGCCGGGCAGTTCGCCCATGCCCTGGAGGTGGCGCCCAACCTGATCGGCGAGAACCCCAGCGATATCGCCAAGCTGTGGGACAAACTGTGCTGGGCCGGCGCCTCGGTGGGGCGCAGCGGCCTGGCGACCCAGGCCATCGGCGCCTTCGACGTCGCCCTGTGGGACCTCAAGGCGCGCCGCGCCGGCCTGTCGCTGGCACGCCTGCTCGGCGCCCAGCGCGATTCGGTGCGTTGCTACAACACCTCCGGCGGCTTCTTGCACACGCCGCTCGATCAGTTGCTGAAGAACACCGAAAGCTCCCGCGAGAAGGGCATCGGCGGCATCAAACTCAAGGTCGGCCAGCCGGACTGGGCGCTGGATCTGCATCGGGTCAGTTCGGTGCGTAAGCATCTGGGCGATGCCTTTCCGCTGATGGTCGATGCCAACCAGCAGTGGGATCGGCCCACCGCGCGGCGCATGTGCCGGCGCCTGGAACCCTTCGACCTGATCTGGATCGAGGAGCCGCTGGACTGTCACGACGCCGAGGGCCACGCCGAGCTGGTGCGCCAGTTCGACACGCCGATCGCCACCGGCGAGATGCTTACCAGCGTCGCCGAGCACTGGGAATTCATTCGCCAGGGTGCCGCCGATTTCCTCATGCCGGATGCGCCGCGGGTCGGCGGCATCACGCCTTATCTGCGTATCCAGACGTTGGCTGAGCAGGCCGGCATGACCCTGGCGCCGCACTTCGCCATGGAGCTGCATGTGCATCTGGCGGCCACCCACACGCGCGAGCCCTGGGTCGAGCATTTCGAATGGCTTGAACCGCTGTTCGAGGAGCGCCTGGAGATTCGCGACGGGCGCATGCTGGTACCGAATCGCCCCGGCCTGGGCCTCAGCCTGAGCGAGCGGGTGGCCGGCTGGACGGTGCAGCAGGCCGAGGTCGGCCAGCGCGCCTAGCAGGTCGCAACCCTTAGGGAGGAAGCAAGCCACGCCGCAGGAATTGGTAGGGTGACGCGGGGCCGTCTAGGTCGTGCGCACCCGTTCTGGCGGCCGATGGCTGGTGCGCGCGGCGCACCCGGGGATGAGCGGCCAGGCGGCGAGCACTCGCAGCCTCAACCATGGTATTCGCGGATAAATCCGCTCCTACAAAAAGCATGTCCAGCAGCCTGTCCATCGATCTGTAGGAATGGCGGAGCGGCGAACCGCTGTGCGCATCAACGCCGGTGCCAATGGCTGGTGCCAATGGCTGGTGCCCACGGCGACCCTACGAGCCAGGCGTTAGCCAGGTTGTAGGGTGGACATGCCGAAGGCTGGTCCACCGCTGTGGTCTGTCCGGCGGCATGACGGCATGGCGTAGGGTTTTGCGGGGAGGGGCAGGAGGGAGACCCTCACCCCAGCCCTCTTCCGGAGGGAGAGGGGGAGGAGGGGCGAGCGGTCAGGTACGCAGGATTTCGTTGATCGCGCTCCTCTTCGGCCGCAGGGCGCTGTACACCTGCCACAGCACGAAGGCCAGGGCCAGGCCGAGGAAGGTGGCGGCGATGGGGTTGCCGAGGAAGGCGATGAAGTTGCCGTCCGACAGCATCAGGCCGCGGCGCAGGTTGGTTTCCGCCATGGGTCCGAGGATGAAGCCGATGATAAAGGGCGCTGCCGGCATGCCCGCTTTGACGAAGACGTAACCGAGCAGGCCGAACATCAGGATCGACCAGACGTCGAACAGGCGGCTGGACAGGCCGAAGGCACCGACCACGCAGAGCACCAGGATGATAGGCAGGAGGATGTGCTTGGGCACGTCGAGCAGCTTGATGAACATGCGCAGGCCGTAGAACTCCATAAACAGCATCAGCACGGTGGCCACGATCAGCGCAGCGAAGATGGTGTACACCAGCGGTCCCTGGCTGATGAACAGCAGCGGGCCGGGCTGGATGCCGTGGATCAGGAAGCCGCCGAGCAGGATCGCGGTGACGGTGTCGCCGGGAATGCCCAGGGTCATCAGCGGCAGCATGGCGCCGCCGATGCCGGCGTTGTTGGCCGTCTCGCTGGCGACGATGCCGCCGATATTGCCCTTGCCGTAGGTCTCCGGATTCTTCGCGCGCTTCTTCGAGATGATGTAGGCGACCAGGTTGGAGGTACCTGCGCCGATGCCCGGGAGGATGCCGATACCCAGACCGATCAGGCCGGAACGCCCGGCGTTGGGCAGCTGCTCGCGGAACTCCCTGAGCGAGAAACCGAAGCCCTTGATGTTCTTCATGCTCACCGACTTGGCCTTGCCTTGGTGGGCGTGGCGGCCGCTCTCGGCCACCTTGATGATCTCGGCGACGGCGAACATGCCGATCATCACGGTGAGCATGGCGAAGCCGCCGTTGAGCTCGGCGACGTCGAAGGTGAAGCGGCGGATCGCCTCCACCGGGGCGATGCCCACGGTGGATACGGCAAAGCCCAGGGCGCCGGCGAACAGGCCCTTGACCATGGAACCGGCAGACAGGGTGGCGATCAGGGTCAGGGAGAACACCGCGATGGCGAAGTACTCATGGGGGCCGAAACGCAGGGCGACCTTGGCCAGCTGCGGGGCGATAAACATCAGGGCCACGATGCTGAAAATGGTGCCGAGAAAGGAAAACACGATACCGACGCCGAGGGCCTTGACCCCATGGCCCTGCTCCATCAGCGGGCCGCCGTCGAAGACCGTGGCGATGGAGGAGGGCGTGCCGGGGATCTTCAGCAGGATGGCCGAGATCAGTCCGCCCGAGGTGGCCCCGATAAACAGCGCCACCAGCAGCGACAGGCCGGCTTGCGGGCCCATGGTAAAGGTCAGCGGCAGGCACAGGGCCACCGCCATGGTCGCCGACAGGCCGGGCACCGCGCCGAAGACGATGCCGACGGCGACGCCGATCACCATCAGTAGCATGATATGGAGCGAGAAGACGGCACCGAAGCCTTGCTGCAATAATTCGAGCATGGTCGATCCTCCTTAGAACGGCAGCAGCCCGGAAGGCAGCATCAGATCGAAGGCCTCGCGGAACAGTAGATAGGTGATGGCCGACGTGACTACGGCGATCAGGGCATAGACGAGGTGGTTGACCCGATGATCGAGCGGGGTCAGCACGATGAACTGCAGGTACAGGTAGATCGCGGTCATGATCGGAAACCCGATAGGGTTGAGCAGGGCGATATAGCCGACGATCAACGCCAGGGTCTTGACCACCGTCTTGATATCGCTGCCGCCCGTCAGCTCGGCTTCGCCATCGGGGTGGTACTCCGTCACGGCTTGAGTACGGTTGCGCACGCTCAGCAGTTGCAGCACGCCGAGCAGGCAGAGCATGGCCGACAGCAGGCTGGGCACGAAGGCCGCGTCGATGCCGTCGTGACGCGGTAACTGGATGGTCATTAACAGGTAGGCGAGACCGGCGCCGAGCATGGCGATGCCGATCAGCAGCTCCTTTTTCTTGGTGGTAGCCATCGGGGAACCTCAGGGGATGGGGCCGGGCACCGGCCAGCAGTCAAGCCGGCCGGCGCACAGAACCTTACTTGTTGCGCAGGACATCCTTGTACTGCATGAAATCGTCGCGGGTCTTGCTCAGTACGGCAATGGCTTCTTCGGTGCCATGGTAGGCCACCGGCTGCTTGAAGGACTTCTTCAGCTCCTCGGCGTACTCGGGCATCTCGGTGATCTGCTGCATGATGCCGGCCATCTTGGCCACGATGGCCGGATCGGTGCCTTTCGGGAATGCGACCACATAGGGTTTGTCGATGGTGAAGTCGACGCCCTGCTCCTTGAAGGTCGGTACGTCGCCGAGCAGTGCGTTGCGCTCGCTGTTGGGCTGACCGAGGGCGAACATCTGGCCGCCGGTGACGTAGTCCTGCACCGAACCGTAGCTGATCGCGCCCAGACCGATACGACCGCCCAGCAGGGCGACGACCTTCTCCGAGACGGTACCGGCGTCGACCATCTTCAGTTTCACCCCGGCCAGCTGTTCGAACATCAGCCCCTGGATATGCGAGAAGCTGCCCATTTCGGTGCCATAGCTGACGCTGTTGGGGTTGGCCTTGGCCTTGTCGATCAGCTCCTGCAGGGTCTTGATCCCGGCGTCCTGGCTGGCGACGAAGATGGCGCCCTTGTCCACGCCGGCGATGCAGGCAATGTCGAAGGCCTCGAAGCTGTCCTCGGACAGGCCGGCCACCTCGTTGACGATCAACTGGCCGGTGTGGGTGAAGAGGATGGTGTTGCCATCCGGAGCGGCGCCTTTGACCTGCTCGGCGGCCAGGGTGCCGCCGCCGCCGGCGACGTTGGTGACCACCATGTTCTTGCCGGTGATCTGGTTGAAGTACTTGGCCATCATGCGCGCGTTGAAGTCGGTGTCGCCACCGGGGTTGGCGATCACCACCACCTGCACCGGGCGGGTCGGCCAGTTGACGTCGGCGGCGACGGCGGCCGACAGGGCGCTGAGGGCGCCCATGCCGACCAGGGCAGAGAGCAGGGAGGCACGGATTGTTTTTTTCATTGGAGTTCTCCGGGGTTGAGGGCTGGGTGCTTCAGTTGTCGCGGTCGAGGCTGGGGCGTTTCGGGTGGTACTGCCAGCCTGGCATCAGGTATTGCATGGCCATGGCGTCGTCGCGCGCGCCGCCGGCCACCTTCTTGTACAGCTCGTGGGCGGCCATGATTCGCGGCATGTCGGGCTCGATGCCGAGGCCGGGTTTGTCCGGCACCTCGACCTGGCCGCCGACGATCTGCAGCGGCTCGCGGGTCAGGCGTTCCTCGCCTTCCTGCCAGATCCAGTGGGTGTCGATGGCGGTGATGCGGCCCGGCACGGCGGCGGCGGCGTGGGTGAACATGGCCAGGGAAATGTCGAAGTGGTTGTTCGAATGCGAGCCCCAGGTCAGGCCGAATTCCTCGCACACCTGACCGAGGCGCACGGCGCCCTGCATGGTCCAGAAGTGCGGGTCGGCCAGCGGGATGTCCACCGCCTCCAGGCGCAGCGAGTGGCCCATCTGCCGCCAGTCGGTGGCGACCATGTTGGTGGCGGTGGGGATGCCGGTGGCGCGCTTGAATTCGGCCATGATCTCGCGACCGGAATAGCCGTGCTCCGGGCCACAAGGATCTTCGGCGTAGGCCAGTACCTGGCTCTGGCCCTGGCACAGGGCGATGGCCTGGTCGAGCGACCAGGCGCCGTTGGGGTCGAGGGTGACGCGGGCGTCGGGGAAGCGGGCCTTGATCGCGCGGATCGCGTCCATCTCCTCTTCGCCGCGCATCACCCCGCCTTTCAGTTTGAAGTCGGCGAAGCCGTAGCGCGCGTGCGCCGCCTCGGCCAGGCGGGCGATGGCTGCGGGCGTCAGCGCGGCCTGGTGGCGCAGGTGGTACCAGTCGTCGGCCGAGCCCTGGCCGGCCAGGTAGGGCAGGTCGGTGCGTTGACGCTCGCCTATATAGAAGAGGTAGGCGAGCATCGGCACGCGCTCGCGCTGCTGGCCGCTGCCGAGCAGCTCGGCCACCGGCACCTCGAGGTGCTGGCCGAGCAGGTCGAGCAGGGCGGCTTCCACCGCGGTGATCACATTGTCCAGGCGCAGGTTGATCTCGTGCGGCTGCTTGAGCACCCGCGCCTCGGCTTCCGAGGTGACCTGGTGCTGGCTGGTCTGCGGCCCCTTGGCCGGCCCGGCAATGGCCTGGCGCAGGCTGTTGAGCACGCGGTTGTAGCGGCCGACCGGCTGGCCGATAACCAGGTCGCGGCAGCGCTCCAGGGCCTGGCGGATGCCTTCGCCGCCCGGCACTTCGCCGCAGCCGGTGCGTCCGGCGCTGTCCTTGAGGATGACCAGGTTGCGGGTGAAGTAGGGCGCATGGGCACCGCACAGGTTGAGCAGCATGCTGTCGTGGCCGGCGACCGGGATGACCTGCATGTCCAGCACAACCGGGGTTGTCGTAAGCCCTCGCTCAATCATTGCCATGATGCTCCTGTGACTGGGCGCTATGGCGTCGAGTTGCAGAGCTGATTGCGCTCAGGGGGCTGACGCAGGAGCGGTCGAAGGTCTGCGCGTTTGCAGGTCGCCGTGAGTGTGCCGGGGTGGCAGGATGACAGGCCCGTACCTTTGCTCGAGCGTGCAAGGCAGAAGGTTGCTGCGTTTCAGCAATACGCAGGGACAGCAGCGAATGCCGCAAGTGCGCGTACTGGCCACCGGTGATGGTGGCGGATAAACAGTGGGAAGGCATGCAAGCCTTGGTATTCGTAATCATGGCGGGGCCTGATTTTTTGTTTTTAGAGATGTCATACGTTGTCGTATGACTTGGGTGGATTATCAGCAGCGTCTGACAGGCTTGTCAACGAGACTTTTGCAGAAAATTGTTGGGAGCGACCGTCGGCATTGCGGTTAAAGCAGGCCGCAGCACTTTGCCCTGAGGCCGTCTTGTCGGTGCTGAAACCCTTATAGCGGTGCGCTTGTGCCTGGGTGGATAGGAGTGCGCGTGTTCGTGCCCTAATCTTCTGGCGTGGATGGCGGCAGAAGGTCAGGCGATAACCGGTCAAGGAAAAGTATGGCATTGCTTAGTGTTGTACGATAACGTAACTCTACAGTCTCGACTGATGCTCCTCTCCACCATTCGCTCTACAGGGTGTTCGCACAATGAATCCACAAGAACTGAAGTCCATCCTCTCTTCCGGTCTGCTGTCTTTCCCCGTGACCGATTTCGATGCTGCCGGCGATTTCCGCGCCGACACCTATGCGCGCCGCCTGGAATGGCTGGCGCCTTACGGTGCTTCAGCGCTGTTCGCCGCTGGCGGCACCGGTGAATTTTTCTCCCTGACCGGCAAAGAGTATTCCTCGGTGATCAAGACCGCGGTCGACACCTGCGCCGGCAGTGTGCCGATCCTCGCCGGTGTCGGTGGCCCGACCCGTCAGGCCATCGAGATGGCCCAGGAAGCCGAACGCCTGGGGGCCAAAGGTCTGCTGCTGCTGCCGCACTACCTGACCGAAGCCAGCCAGGAAGGCGTTGCGCTGCACGTCGAAGCGGTGTGCAAATCGGTAAAAATCGGCGTGGTGGTCTATAACCGCAACGTCTGCCGCCTGACTGCAGCGCTGCTCGAACAGTTGACCGAGCGCTGCCCGAACCTGATCGGCTACAAAGACGGCATTGGCGATATCGAGCTGATGGTGTCCATCCGTCGTCGTCTGGGTGATCGGCTCAGCTACCTGGGCGGCCTGCAAACGGCAGAAATATATGCCGCTGCCTACAAGGCCCTGGGCGTACCGGTGTACTCCTCGGCGGTGTTCAACTTCATCCCGAAAACCGCCATGTCCTTCTATAACGCCATGGCCCGCGACGATCACGCCAGCGTCGGCAAGATCATCGATGAGTTCTTCCTGCCGTACCTGGACATCCGCAATCGCTGCGCCGGTTATGGCGTCAGCATCATCAAGGCTGGTGCCAGGATTGTCGGCCATGACGCCGGCCCTGTGCGCACCCCGCTGACCGATCTGCAGCCGGAAGAGTACGCAATGCTCGCCGCATTGATCGAAGCCCAGGGCGCGCAGTAAACGCCGCTTGACCGATAGCGGCGCGATCACGCGCCGCGCACAGACAGGAGGCTATTCGTGGCCAATCCACAGCGTTACGACAACTACATCGGCGGCCAATGGCTCGCCGCTGCCAGCTATTCGAGCAATATCAACCCGTCCGATCTCTCCGATGTGGTCGGCGAATACGCCCAGGCCGATGCCGCTCAGGTTGACCAGGCCATTGCCGCCGCCTGCGCCGCTTTTCCGGCCTGGTCGACTTCCGGTATCCAGGCCCGCAGCGATGCGCTGGACAAGGTCGGCAGCGAAATCCTCGCCCGCCGCGAAGAACTCGGTGCGCTGCTGGCCCGGGAAGAGGGCAAGACCCTGCCCGAAGCCATTGGCGAAGCGACCCGTGCCGGCAATATCTTCAAGTTCTACGCTGGCGAATGCTTGCGTCAGGCCGGTGAAATGCTGGCCTCGGTGCGTCCCGGTGTGTCGGTGGAAGTCACCCGCGAACCGCTGGGGGTGATCGGCCTGATCACTCCGTGGAACTTTCCCATCGCCATCCCGGCCTGGAAAGTCGCTCCGGCCCTGGCCTACGGCAACTGCGTGGTGTTGAAACCGGCCGATCTGGTGCCGGGTTGCGCCTGGGCGATTGCCGAAATCATCTCCCGCGCCGGTTTCCCGGCCGGGGTGTTCAACCTGGTGATGGGCAGCGGCCGGGTGGTCGGTGAAACCATCGTCCAGCACCAGCAGGTCGACGGCATCAGTTTTACCGGTTCGGTCGGCGTCGGCCGTAGCATTGCCGCCAGTTGTGTGGCGCGCCAGGCCAAGGTGCAGCTGGAGATGGGCGGCAAGAACCCGCAGATCATCCTCGACGATGCCGATCTGAAAACCGCCGTCGAGTTGTCGGTGCAGAGTTGCTTCTACTCCACCGGCCAGCGTTGCACCGCCTCCAGCCGGCTGATCGTCACCGCCGGCATCTACGACCGGTTCGTCGCGGCCATGGCCGCGCGGATGCAGTCGATCACCGTCGGCCATGCCCTGGAGAAAGGCACCGATATCGGTCCCGTGGTATCCCAGGCCCAGCTGGAGCAGGACCTGCGTTATATCGAGATCGGCAAGGCCGAGGGCGCACGCCTGGTCTGCGGCGGCGAGCGCGTTTCCTGTGAGCAGGATGGCTACTACCTGGCCCCGACTCTGTTTGCCGACTGCACGGCGGACATGCGCATCAGCCGCGAAGAGATCTTCGGTCCGGTGGCCAATATCATCCGCGTGGCCGATTACGACGAGGCGCTGGCCATGGCCAACGACACCGAGTTCGGTCTGTCCGCCGGTATCTGCACCACCTCGTTGAAGCACGCCAACCACTTCAAGCGTCATGCCCAGGCCGGTATGGTCATGGTCAACCTGCCCACTGCCGGGGTGGATTACCACGTGCCGTTCGGTGGCCGCAAAGGTTCGTCTTACGGCAGCCGCGAGCAGGGTAAATACGCCCAGGAGTTCTATACCACGGTGAAGACCACTTACATCGGTTGAGACCGGCACCGGTCTCAACCGCGTAGGGTGGATCACGTTTCACCGATCCACCACAGCGTCGTTGTGGTGGATGAAAAAGCGTCATCCACCCTACGACCGCCACAAGAGCTTTATTCCGCCCAACAATAAAAAGGGAACGGTCATGAGTACAGCTAACACTGCCGGCACCTTCTCCGGTGCCCCGATCATTACCGAGCTGCAGGTCGTGCCGGTTGCCGGCCACGACAGCATGCTGCTCAATCTGAGTGGTGCCCACGGCCCATTCTTTACCCGCAATATCCTCATACTCAAGGACAACGCCGGGCGCATTGGCGTCGGCGAGGTTCCCGGTGGCGAAGCCATCCGTCAGACCCTGGAAGATGCCCGGCCCTTGCTGGTGGGCCAGTCCATCGGCAACTACAACGGCCTGCTCAACCAGGTGCGCAAGGCCTTCGCCGACCGCGACTCGGGCGGGCGTGGCCTGCAGACCTTCGACCTGCGCATCACCATCCATGCGGTCACCGCCCTGGAGGCGGCGCTGCTCGACCTGCTCGGTCAGCACCTCGGTGTGCCGGTAGCGGCGCTGCTCGGCGAGGGCCAGCAGCGTGACGCAGTGGAGATGCTTGGTTACCTGTTCTTTATCGGCGACCGCGAGAAGACCGATCTGGGCTACCGCAACGAAACCGAGGCCGATGACGCCTGGTTCCGCGTGCGCAACCAGGAGGCGCTGAGCCCCGAGACCATCGTCCGTCAGGCCGAAGCGGCCCATGCGCGCTATGGCTTCAACGATTTCAAACTCAAGGGCGGCGTGCTGCGTGGCGGCGAAGAGGTCGAGGCAATCCGCGCCCTGGCCGAGCGCTTCCCGGATGCGCGGGTGACCCTCGACCCCAATGGCGGCTGGTCCCTGGCCGAAGCCATCGAGCTGTGCCGCGACCTGCACGGTGTGCTGGCCTATGCCGAAGACCCCTGCGGTGCGGAAAACGGTTACTCCGGCCGCGAGGTGATGGCCGAATTCCGCCGCGCCACCGGCCTGCCGACCGCGACCAATATGATCGCCACCGACTGGCGGCAGATGGGTCACTGCATCCAGTTGCAGTCGGTGGACATTCCGTTGGCCGATCCGCACTTCTGGACCATGCAGGGTTCGGTGCGCGTGGCGCAGATGTGCAACGAGTGGGGCCTGACCTGGGGCTCGCATTCCAACAACCACTTCGACATCTCCCTGGCGATGTTCACCCATGTCGCGGCGGCCGCGCCGGGCAAGGTCACCGCCATCGACACCCACTGGATCTGGCAGGACGGCCAGCACCTGACCCGCAATCCGCTGCAGATCGAAGGCGGTCTGGTGCAGGTGCCCAAGACCCCTGGCCTGGGCGTGGAGCTGGATTGGGATGCTCTGGCCAAGGCCCACGAGCTGTACCAGGGCATGGGCCTGGGCGCGCGCAACGATGCCGTGGCCATGCAGTACCTGATCTCCGGCTGGCAGTTCGACAACAAGCGCCCCTGCCTGGTGCGCTAAAGCGCGGTCCGGCGGCCCGGTGTCCAACGACACCGGGGCCGCTTTACGCGAATTTCTCGATGAGTTGGCCAGATGCAAGCAGTCAAACCAGGCCGGGTGCGTTATTCCATCCTGCTGATGCTGTTCCTCGTCACCACGGTCACCTTTGCCGACCGCTCCAGCCTGTCGATTGCCGGTGCCGCGCTGCAGGCGGACCTGGGCATCGATGCGGTGATGCTCGGCTATATCTTTTCGGCGTTCGGCTGGGCCTATGTGATCGGGCAGATTCCCGGTGGCTGGCTGTTCGATCGTTTCGGGGCCAAGCGCGTGTATTTCATCACGCTGTTGTGCTGGTCGCTGTTTACCCTGTTGCAGGGTTTTGTCGACATGCTGTCGCTGGCCTGGGCCATCGTTACCCTGTTTGTGCTGCGCCTGACGGTAGGTTTTGCCGGGGCACCGTGTTTTCCCGGCAATGCACGGATCATCGCCGCCTGGTTCCCGACCCGCGAGCGGGCCACCGCCACCGCCATGTCCACGTCGGCGCAGTATGCCGCCACCGCGGTATTCGCCCCGCTGATGGGCTGGGTGGTGCAGGACCTGGGCTGGCAGTATGTGTTTTTCGTACTGGGCGGCCTGGGCCTGCTGCTCTGTGGCGTGTGGCTCAAACTGATGCACGGCCCGCGTGAACATCCACGTCTGGGCTCGGCCGAGTTCGCCCATATCGAAGACGGCGGCGCGCTGATCGATATGGCCCCGCGCCCTGCCGGTGCGGACGGCTCACAGTGGCGCTCTCTCAAACTGCTGCTGACCCAGCGCACGCTGATCGGCCTGTACCTGGGCCAGTACTGCAACAACGCCATCACCTATTTCTTCCTCACCTGGTTTCCCGTGTACCTGGTGCAGGCGCGCGGCATGAGCATTCTTACCGCCGGCTTTATGGCGGCGCTGCCGGCCATCAGCGGCTTCATCGGCGGCGTGCTCGGCGGCCTGGTGTCGGATGGCCTGCTGCGCAGCGGCTATTCCCTGACTCTGGCGCGCAAGCTGCCCATCGTCGTCGGCATGCTGCTGGCGAGCAGCATTGTGCTGTGTGTATATGCCGAGAGTGATACGGCGGTGATCGGCCTGATGGCCCTGGCGTTTTTCGGCAAGGGCTTCGGTTCCCTGGGTTGGACGCTGGTGGCCGACACCTCGCCCCGGCAGATCGTCGGCCTGTCCGGTGGGCTGTTCAATACCTTCGGCAACCTCGCGGCCATCACCACACCTATCGTGGTCGGTTACCTGGTCAGCCATACCGGTTCGTTCGATGCGGCGCTGATCTATGTCGGTGCCAACGCTGTGCTGGCGGTAATCAGTTATCTGTTTATCGTCGGTCGTATTCATCGGATCGAGCTGGACGAGCCGCCAAGCCGTGCGGCTGAAAGCGCCGTGGCGGCGTCCAACTTGAAATAGAGGAGAGCATGTCCATGCAGTTGATTTCCCATCAGGATTCGCCGCGCTATATCCGCTTGCACCCGGCCGACAACGTCGGTGTGGTGGTCAATGAGCAGGGCGTGGCCAAGGGCGGCCGCTTTGCCGATGGTTTGGAGGCTGTCGAGGGCATTCCACAGAGCCACAAGGTGGCGTTGCAGGACATCGCCTTGGACGGCGAAGTAGTGCGTTACGGCGAGGTCATCGGTTACGCCCTGGAACCCATCGCCGCCGGGCGCTGGGTGACCGAGGCGCAACTGCGTATGCCGGAGCCGCCCGCCCTGGACAACCTGCCCAAGGCGACCTTGCCGGCCGTGCCGGTCGAGCCGCTTACGGGTTATACCTTCGAGGGTTTCCGCAACCCGGACGGCAGCGTCGGCACGCGCAATATCCTCGGCGTGACCACCACCGTGCAGTGCGTGGTCGGGGTGCTCGGCTACTGCGTGGACCGGGTGCGCAAGGAGCTGCTGCCCAAGTATCCCAACGTCGACGACGTGGTGGCCCTGTCGCACAGCTATGGCTGCGGCGTGGCGATCAACGCACCGGATGCGGTGGTGCCGATCCGCACCCTCTATAACATCAGCCGTAACCCCAACCTCGGCGGTCAGGCGCTGGTGATCAGCCTCGGCTGCGAGAAGTTGCAGGCCAGCCAGTTGATGGATGGCGATCAGCTCACCAACGGCATGGACGAGGAGGAATGGCTGTTCCGCCTGCAGGACTCCAGCAAGGGCTTCGCCGGCATGGTCGAGCAGATCATGGCGATGATCGAGGCGCGCCTGCAGGTGCTTGATCGGCGTCGCCGTGAAAGCGTGCCGGCCAGCGAGCTGGTAGTCGGTATGCAGTGTGGTGGCAGCGATGCCTTCTCCGGTATTACCGCCAACCCGGCCCTCGGTGTGGCCGCCGATCTGCTGGTGCGCGCCGGTGCCACGGTGATGTTCTCCGAGAACACCGAGGTGCGCGACGGCATCCACCTGCTCACCCCGCGTGCGGCCACGGTGGAAGTGGCCGATGCGCTGATCCGCGAGATGGATTGGTACGACCGCTACCTGCAGCGCGGCATGGCCGACCGCAGCGCCAACACCACGCCGGGCAACAAGAAGGGCGGGCTGAACAATATCGTCGAAAAGGCCATGGGCTCGATTGCCAAGTCCGGCTCCAGCCCCATCGCCGGGGTGGTGTCACCGGGTGAGCGGGTGCGTGGCAAGGGTCTGTGGTTCTGCGCCACGCCGGCCAGCGACTTTATCTGCGGCACCCTGCAGATCGCCGCCGGGATGAACCTGCATATCTTCACCACCGGCCGCGGCACGCCCTATGGCCTGGCCATGGTGCCGGTGATCAAGGTCGCCACCCGTACCCAGCTGGCCGAGCGCTGGCCGGACCTGATCGACGTCGACGCCGGGCAGATCACCAGCGGGCGCAAGACCCTGGATGAGATGGGCTGGCATATCTTCCAGCTGTATCTGGACGTCGCCAGCGGCAAGCAGCAGACCTGGGCCGAGAAGCACAGGCTGCACAACGACCTGACCCTGTTCAACCCGGCTCCGGTGACCTGAGATGAGCGGAGTATCCGCAGCGCTGCTGCAGGCCCTGCACTCTGTGGTGGGCGACGCCGGGCTGATCACCGATGCCGAGCGCATGCACAGCTACCTGAGTGACTGGCGCAACGCCTACCGCGGGCAGGCCGCGCTGGTGCTGCGCCCGGCCAGCACCGAGCAGGTGGCCGAAGTGGTGCGCCTGTGTGCCGAGGCAGGTGTCGCCCTGGTACCGCAGGGTGGCAATACCGGCCTGTGTGGCGGCTCGATTCCCGATGACTCGGGCACCCAGGTAGTGCTGTCACTGACCCGCATGGCACGTATCCGTGCCGTCGATATTGGCAACGAAACCATTACCGTCGAGGCCGGAGTGATTCTCCAGCGCCTGCAGGAGGCGGCCGCCGAGGTGGGCCGGCTGTTTCCGCTATCGCTTGGCGCCGAGGGCAGTTGCACGGTCGGCGGTAACCTGGCGACCAACGCCGGCGGTACCGCCGTGCTGCGTTACGGCAATATGCGCGACCTGGTGCTGGGCCTTGAGGTGGTATTGCCCGACGGGCGCATCTGGAACGGCCTGCGTGGCCTGCGCAAGGACAACACCGGCTACGACCTCAAACAGCTGTTCATTGGTGCCGAGGGCACCCTGGGGATCATCACCGCTGCCGTGCTCAAGCTGTTTCCCGCCGTGCGTAGCCTGACCACTGCCTGGGTGGCGCTGCCCAGCCCGCAGGCCGCCGTTGAGCTGATCGGACGGATGCGCGGCCTGTGCGGCGACCGCTTGACCGGCTTCGAGCTGATGTCGCGGCAGAGCCTGGCGTTCGTCCTGCGGCATGTGGCCGGTTGCAGCGATCCTTGCGCCGAGGAGCATCCCTGGTACGTGCTGATCGAGCTGAGCGATACCCAGCTCGACGCGACCTTGAACGAGTTGCTGGAGCAGGGGCTTGGCGATGCCCTCGAACATGGGCTGATCCTCGATGCCGTGATTGCCGGCAGCGAGGCGCAAGTCGCCGCGCTCTGGGCTCTGCGTGAAGGTATCTCGGAGGCGCAGAACCATGAAGGGCCGAGCCTCAAGCACGATATCAGCGTGCCGGTCAGCAGCATTCCGGCCTTTATCGAGGCCACTGACCGGCGTTTGCTGGACGGTTTCCCCGGTGTGCGCATCGTCGCCTATGGCCATGTCGGTGACGGCAACCTGCATTACAACATCAGCAAACCGGTGGCCGCCGAAGATGCGCCATTCAAGGCGCAGCACGAGGCGATCATGCGGCTTATCTACGATTCGACCGTCGCCTTCGACGGCAGCATCAGCGCCGAGCATGGCCTGGGCCAGGCCAAGCGCGAGGGGGCCAGGCGCTACAAGGACCCGCTGGAACTGGAACTGATGCGCAGCATCAAGCAGACCCTAGACCCGAGCGGATTGATGAACCCCGGCAAGCTGCTGTGAACCAGGCAATCGAGGCAAGAGTCCCCATGGTTAATTCCAGAGTGTTACAGATCGGCCCGCTGAGCGAACGCTTCAACCGCACGTTGGCTGATCACTATCAGGTTACCGCGCTATGGCAGCAGGCCGATCCACTGCGCTTTCTCGAGGAGCAGGGCGGGCAGTTCGAACTGCTGGTCTCTTCGGCCCGCTTCGGCTGCAGCGCCGAGCAGCTGCAGTGCCTGCCGAACCTGCGCGCCATCTGCAGCTTTGGCGTGGGTTACGACCCCTATCCGCTGGAGCTGCTGCGTGATCGCGGCATCGTCCTCAGCACCACCCCGGATGTGCTCAACGACTGCGTGGCCGACCTGGCCATGGGCCTGATTATCGACACGGCACGGCAACTGGCCGCGGCCGACCGCTTCGTGCGGCAAGGACAGTGGCTCACGGGCAACTACCCGCTGACGCGTAAGGTCAGCGGCAAGAAGCTCGGCATTGTCGGCCTCGGCCGCATCGGCCAGGCCATCGCCCGCCGCGCCGAAGGCTTTGCCATGCCGGTGCGCTATCACAAGCGCTGTCAGGACTTGAGCAGCCCCTATGGCTTCGAGGCGGATTTGTTGGCGCTGGCGCGCTGGGCGGACTTCCTCGTGCTGGCCTGCCCAGGTGGCGCGGCTACTCATCACTTGATCGACGCCGACGTGCTGGCGGCGCTGGGGCCGCAGGGCGTTCTGGTGAACATCTCCCGCGGCAGCGTGGTCGATCAGACCGCGCTGGTTGCGGCGCTGCTCGATGGCAGCCTGGGCGGCGCGGGGTTGGATGTGTTCGAAAGTGAACCCGCCGTGCCAGCAGAGCTGTTCGTCCTGCCCAATGTGGTGTTGCTGCCTCACGTCGGCAGTGGCACCCACGAAACCCGCTTGCAGATGGAAGAGCTGGTGCTGGCCAATCTGCAGGCATTTTTCGACAAGGGGGAGCTGCTGACGCCGCTCTGAACCCACCTGAATATGAGGGTTCGCCGCACGGTGCACCGTCATATCCGGGTCGTTGCCACAAGCGCCGACCCGGTCTCTTACGTCTGTTTAACTGACACCTTTGCTGTAGCGGCGCACCACAAGTGCGCCTTTTAAAAATCACCCTACAACAACTATGCAATCACTCTCTGTAAAGAGGGGTAAGCCAACGGGGGCACCGAGGTTTTCATGCTGCTACGTAACTGGAATATCGCCCGCAGGGCCGCGTGTCTATTCGCCCTTCTTGCCCTGGTCGTGGCGTTACTCGGTATGTTTTCCTTGGGCGAAATGACCAGCATCCGCGAGCGCGCTGCCACCATTGAGAAGGACTGGGTGCCGAGCATCCGCATCGTCAACAGCATTCGCGAAAATATGCTGCGAATCCGCACCATTTCCCTGCACATGGCCCTGGATACCGAGATCGGTAGCCTGGACACTTATATCGACCAGTACGAAGTCCGCAACAAAGTGCTGAGCGATCACCTCAAGGACTTTGAAGCCTTTATCAACTCCCCGCACGAAGAGCGCCTGTACGGCCAATTCAAGCAAGGCCTCGCCAGTTACCAGCGCGGCATGGCCGACTCGTTTGTGTTGGCCCGTAGCGGTGATAGAGCCGCGCTGAACAAGCTGTTGTTGGTGGACATGAAACCAGTGGTGGATGGCACCGGCGCGCAGCTGGCATTGCTGGGTGAAATTTACGCCAAGGGCATCGAGCAGGAAGGCAAAGTCTCCGCCGAGCACTACGGGTATTCCCGCTACATCGTTATCGTCTTTATCGTGGTTGCAGCCTTCGCCACAGTGTTGCTGGCCTGGCTGCTGACCCAGAGTATCGTGCGTCCGCTGCGTGGCGCGGTGCAGGTGGCGCAATTTATCGCTGACGGCGATCTGACCAAACTGATTCAAGTGGATGGCAATGACGAGATCAGCCAGTTGCAGAGTGCCCTGGGCCGTATGCAACAAAAACTGCGGGAAATCCTGGCAGATATCTCTGGCTCCTCTACCCAATTGGCCGCCGCCGCCGAAGAGCTTAATGCGTTCACCGAAGATGCCAGCCGTAGCCTTCTGCAACAAAACAATGAGATCGAACAGGCCGCCACTGCGGTGAATGAAATGAGCGCGGCTGTGGATGAAGTGGCGCGTAATGCAGTGTCTACCTCCGATGCTGCAAAGGCGTCGAATCAAGCGGCGCAAGTGGGCAATAGTCGTGTTAGCGAGACCATCAGCGCTATCGGTGGTTTGTCTGCAGAAGTGGAGGCTACTGCCGGCCTGGTGCGTCAACTGGCGGGGCAGTCCCAGGATATTGGCAAGGTGCTGGACGTGATTCGCGCCATTGCCGAACAGACCAATTTGCTCGCCTTGAACGCTGCCATCGAAGCGGCCCGTGCTGGCGAGTCCGGGCGCGGTTTTGCGGTGGTGGCGGACGAAGTCAGAGCCCTGGCTCACCGCACGCAGAACTCCACCCAAGAAATCGAGCAGATGGTGTCCACCATGCGCACCGGTGCCACCCAGGCCCTGACCTCCATGCAATGCAGCAGCGCCTTGGCGCAATCCACGCGCAATCTGGCCGAGAGTGCAGGCGTGGCATTAGGGGAAATCACCAGCGCAATCGGTGAGATGTATGAGCGTAACCTGGTGATTGCCAGCGCGGCAGAAGAACAGGCGCAAGTGGCGCGCGAAGTGGACCGTAACCTGGTGAATATTCGCGACCTGTCTGTGCAGTCAGCTACCGGTGCCCAGCAAACCAGCGTCTCCAGCCATGAGCTGTCGCGCTTAGCGGTGGATCTGAATCGGCTGGTTAATCGGTTCAGTCTTTAAACGTGAAGATAGTCGAGGTGCAGAGTCGATTTACTTGTTTTCTGACGAGCCCATTTTGCTCAAGCAACTTCTGCTGTCCCTTATGGGCAGGTGGCTCCGGCAGTACTGTGGTTGCCTATGCCGAGCAGCATTAGCAGGCCGTTGAAAAAAGCCAGAGTCCGCTTGGCTCTGGCAAAATGGCGGCCATCCTTTTCTGCCGAAGCCAGCCCAAGCCGATGCGTGGACTCGACCTCAACCAAAACGAGCTGTTCAGCTACACGACGCTGGAACAGCGTATCCCGAACGATTACCCGCTGCGTCTATTGCGCGAGCTAGTCGATGCTGTCCTTACGTCGATGGACCAGGACTTCGACGGGCTGTATTCCACTCTGGGGCGCGCCTCGATTGCGCCGGAACGGTTGCTACGCGCCTCGTTGCTGCAGGTGATCTACACCATTCGCTCCGAGCGGCAGTTGGTCGAGCAGATTGATTTCAACCTGCTGTTTCGCTGGTTCGTCGGCTTGTCGATGGACGAGCGCATGTGGGATCACTCGACCTTCAGCCAGAACCGCGACCGGCTGTTCAATCAGGATGTCGCGCGCCTGTTCTTTCAGCGCATCAAGTCGCTGGATGAATGGTCCGAGTACGCCAGCGACGAGCATTTCAGCGTCGATGGCACGCTGATCGACGCCTGGGCCTCGCACAAGTCCTTCATCAAGAAGGACCGCGGCGAACCACCGGAGGATGGCACGCGCAACCCCGATGCCGACTTCAAGGGGGAGAAGCGCAGCAACGCGACCCACCAATCGACCACCGACCCCGAGGCCCGGCTGGCGCGCAAGAGCAATGGCGATGCCAGTCGCCTGGCGCATATGGCACATACGATGATGGAGCACCGCAACGGCCTGATCGTGGATGTGGAATGCACCTAGTTCAATGGACGTGCCGAAGTGGAGGCGGTCCTGGAGATGCTGGAGCGCACGGCCAAGCCGGGCAGCACGGTGGGTGCGGACAAGAATTACGACCAGAAGCGTTTTGTGCAGGGGGCGCGCGAGCTGAAGGTGACGCCGCATGTGGCGCAGAAGCGCAAGGGCAGCGCCATCGACGGGCGGACTACACGGCATCCGGGATATGCCACCAGCCAGAAGATCCGCAAGCGGATCGAAGATGGCTTTGGTTGGCTGAAGACGGTTGGCGGCCTGCGCAAGACCAAGCTGATCGGTCGCGCCAAGCTGAGTGCTCAGTTATTGCTGGGTTTCTCGGTCTACAACCTGATCCGCCTGGGCAGCCTGTCGGGCTGGTGGCGAGGCTCGCATGTATAGGGCGAGTTGCGCCCAAAAAACGCCGAAAGGCGTGAAACTGGTGCTGAAACCGGTCAAAAAGGCCTGAGGCCAGGCCTGTTGTGGACTCCGTTAGGCCCAATCGCTTGAAAAAGCGTCAATCCAAACGGGTTGGGGCAGTTAAAGCCGAATTTTTCAACGGCCTGCTAGTAAACACAAGACTGCAGGCTAGCCTGCAGTCGGGTCTGGGATATTCAAGCAAAGGTGGCGTCACGTGTATTGACGTAGAGGGCATAAAGCGAGTGGCTGCTAGCCATAAATAGGCGGTTGCCTTTATTGCCACCAAAGCACAGATTTCCACATCGTTCAGGCAGCTTGATGTGGCCGATTGCCTTGCCCTGGGTATTGAATATCATGACGCCATCAAGGCTCTCCAGCTTGGCGCCTTGTGCGCCGCTGCTGCCCCAGCCACACCAGAGATTGCCGTCCTCGTCACACTTGATGCCATCCAGCGCACCGTGCTCCTGAGCTTCGATATGCTTGTGGCGCTCTCCCAGGGAACCATCATCATTGACCTTGTAGGCCCAGATCAGCCGATTTGGCTTGGCCCGGCCTTCGACGACATACAGGACTTTTTCGTCAGGTGAAAAGCACAGGCCATTGGGGCCGGAAATGCTGTCGATGACACGGGTGACTTTGCCGCTGTTGCCATCGATGCGATATACCGCGTCGGGTAGGACGGGAGCAATTTTGTGGCCCTCATAGTAATTCCCGGTCTGGAAGGGCGGGTCGGTAAACCAGACCGAACCGTCGCGCTTGACCACGACGTCGTTGGGGGAATTGAAGCGCTTGCCGTCATAGCTATCGGCGAGGACTGTGATGCTGCCGTCGTATTCAGTGCGGGTGACCCGGCGGCCTTGATCGTTTGTGGTCGAGCCTTCGCAGGTAATCAATCTGCCCTGGCGATCACGGGTCAAGCCATTTGAATGGTTCGAGGCGTCCCGGAAGATGCTGAATGACTCGCTGATTTCGTCCCAGCGCATAATCCGGTTGTTGGGAATGTCGCTGACCAGGAGATAGCGGCCATCGCCAACCCACACCGGACCTTCGGCCCAGCGCATGCCGGTGGCAAGCTTCTCCACGCTGGCGTTGAACAGGCGGTATTTTGTGAAGCTCTCGTCAAGAATCTCGACGAGTGCATCCGGGTAGCGTTGCGTCAGCGGTTGCGCATCAACCAGTCGGGGCAGACCCAGGCTGCCAAGGGAGGCAACGCCGGCCGAGAGTACCAGTGATTTCCTGAGAAACTTCCGGCGGGAAGTTTCTGCGCTGCTGTCTTTTGAACATTCATTTTTTATTGTGCTCATTGAATTTCTCCAGTTTCCAGATGATTTTCAGGGGCTTGCAATGCTCGATCAGGTTTTTCTGTTGTAAAAAAGCCCGTCGCGAGGACGGGCCGAAGGTGCCGTAACACATGGAGTAATCAGACGCAGGTAAAGCCGTGAATCAGAGAATCGACAGTGGGTAGTTGAAGATCAGGCGGTTCTCGTCGAACTCGTTGCTGCTGAAATCGCGGCGGATGCTCGCGTTGCGCCATTTCATCGACAGGTTCTTCAAGGTGCCGCTCTGGATGACATAGGTCAGTTCGCTGTCGCGGCCCCACTCTTTACCGTCGGTAGTGGCGCCAACATGAATGTTGTCGCCACTGGTGTAGCGGTTCATCAGGGTCAAACCGGGAATGCCAATGCCGGCGAAGTTGTAGTCATGGCGCACTTGCCAGGAACGTTCCTGGGCGTTGTCGAAGCTGGAGTTGAAGCCATCGTTGGCCAGCATGCCGCCACTGGTGCCGTTAACGCGGATCCACTTGTCGTCGCCGCTGAGCTTTTGCAGGCCGACATAAAGAGCATGGGCGCCAGTCTTGGCGGAGAACAGGCCCGAGTAGGTCTTGTTGTCCAGTTTGCCGGCCAGTTCGCTGCCGTCTTCACTGCCGACGAAGTAACCGAGGTTTGCCCCCAGGGTCCAGTCGCCAACTGGCTGGTTATGCGTCAGTTGCAGGTATTGTTGGTTGTAGATGTCTTTCAGCTCGGCGTTCCACAGGCCGATCAGGGTACGATCCTGGTTGAATCGGTATTCGCCGCCGGCAAAGTTGAAGCGGTCGCTGGTAATGCCGGTGCGGCCGTTCATCGCCATGTCCTCCATGCTGGCGTCATTGCGCAGGCTGGTGGCGCGCATTTGTCCGCCATAGAGGGTTAGACCGTGGATTTCCTTGGAGGTGATTAGCCCTCCCTGGAAGGTCTGCGGCAGCGAGCGGCCGTCGTCGCTGCGCAAGATGGGTAGCACTGGCGCGTGCTCACCGACTTTCAGTTCGGTCTTGGACACTTTGGCTTTGGCGGCAATAGCCAGACGTCCGTAGTTGTCTGCTGCTTGGCCGTCATCATGAATCGGCAACAGCTGAGTACCGTTGGTGCCGCGACCACTATCCAGTTTGAACGCGCTCATGCCCAACACATCCAGGCCGAAGCCAACGCTGCCTTCGGTGAACCCCGAGCGGGCGTCGAGGATAAAGCTCTGGGTCCATTCCTCGGCCTTGCCCTGCGGATAGGCTGGGTCGACGAAATTGCGGTTGATATAGAAATTGCGCAGGCCGAGGGTGACCTTGGCGTCTTCGCTGAAGCCGGCGGCCTGGCTGCTGAGTGGCAAGGCGAGGGCCATGCTGCCTGCGGTGAGCAGGGCGAGCGAAAGGGCATTGCGTGCAGTCATTGTTGTTGTGCTCCCATTTTTGAACAAGCCGTCCCCTGCCTGCCTCGAGTAGCCAGCGGCGAGCGAAAGGAACGGGTGAGTTGCCCCATGCCAGGGCGACAGGCGTGTCCGAGGTCGGAACGCGCCCCTGCTTCGGGCTTAGCCGTCGGCGAATGCGGTGGGTATGTGCGGGTGTAGCCGGGGGCGTCCTGCTGGCGCGCGCGAAGCGGGGCCGGCCGGGAGGGGCGAGAAGCGAGCCGATGCGGCGGGGGCAACAGTCGTCATGGTAGGGCCTTGGGTTTTGTTTTTATAATTAGTTATATGTTGTCGTACAACGTTGGCTGGATTATCGGCAGCCTTAGCCGGCTTTGTCAACGCGTCCCTAGGCGAAAGTTCAATACGGAAAAGGCGCTAGCAGGCGACCAGCACTCATCGTTGAGTGCGCGTATTTTCAGGCTTTAAGGGGTTTCATGTGGATTTTTCGGTTGCCGCAGGCCTTACCAGGTACGCCCCACGGTGCCGACGGCTGGCCGCCTGCAGTGCATAGTGGGCTGCTATTGTTGGGTGTGTTGTGTGATAACGTATGACATGATTTGGCAGCTTGTTTCCGGCCGCACTATCGGAGACGCTGATGCCGCACCGCCTTATCGAGGGCTCGCAAAGCCTGACGCAACTGATTGCGCCAGCCGAGTTGCTGCGCCTGGTCGAGGCGGCAGCCGCTGCCACAAACGTGTTTCAGTCGGGCGAAGTGAGGCTGCACCTGAGTCTGTATGAGCACTTCAGCTTGGCGGTACACAGGAGGACTTCGTCCATCTGATTTTTTACATCCTGGCGGGGCGCACGGATGAGCAGAGGCGCTTGTTGTCCCGGCAGATCGTCCGCGCGGGACGTTGGCCGGTAGCGACCTTCCCGCTGGCGCGCAAGGTCAGCGGCAAGCGCCTGGGTATTGTCGGCCTCGGGCGCATCGGCGAGGCCGTGGTGCGGCGCGCGCCATGACCGGCCGGTGGGCTGTTAGGGGGATGACGAGCGACTCGTAGGGTGCACCATGCGCACCAAGTGCTCACCACGTATAACGCGCATAACCGCCGGTGCGCGCCGCACAACCTACGCCGGTCGGTCGATTGTTCCATCCCGTTGTCCTCGCCGACCAGGCGGCCTACGCTCACAGGCTCATCAGTCGAAGGGAGGGAAACCATGGACGCCGCCGACGAGCTGCACGAACTGCTGGCCGCTCTCTACCGTGACGAGTCGCGGCGGGTGCTGGCGACCCTGATCCGCCTGCTGGGCGATTTCGACTTGGCCGAAGAGGCGCTGCACGAGGCGTTTCGGGTGGCGATGGAGCAGTGGCCGCGCGATGGTGTACCGGCCAATCCGCGGGCCTGGCTAGTGTCGGCGGGGCGCTTCAAGGCCATCGATGGCCTGCGTCGTCAGGCGCGTTTCGAACCGCTGGATGCGCAGCTTGCCGATAGCATTGCCGCGCGCGATCAGCCGCCGTGGGACGGCGACAGCGTCGAGGACGACCGCCTGCGCCTGATCTTCACCTGCTGCCACCCGGCGCTCGCCGCCGATGCCCAGGTGGCGCTGACCCTGCGCGAGATCTGCGACCTCAGCACCGAGGACATCGCCCGCGCCTTTCTCACCAGCCCGAGCACCGTGGCCCAGCGCATCGTGCGGGCCAAGGCCAAGATTCGCGATGCGCGCATCCCCTACGAGGTGCCGGGGCGCGGCGAACTGGCCGAGCGTCTGGAGTCGGTGCTGCAGGTGATCTACCTGGTGTTCAACGAGGGCTACTTCGCCAGTTCCGGCGATGCGCTGACCCGCAGTCACCTGTCCAGCGAGGCCATTCGGCTGGGGCGGCTGCTCCTCGACCTGTTGCCCGAGCCGGAAGTCATGGGCCTGCTGGCCTTGATGCTGCTGCACGAGGCGCGTCGCCCGGCGCGGACCTCGGCGAACGGTGAGCCGGTGCTGCTGGACGAGCAGGATCGCTCGCTCTGGTCTGCCGAGCTGATCGCCGAAGGCGACATCCTGGTGCTGCAGGCGCTGCGCTCGCGACGGTTCGGCGCTTATGCGTTGCAGGCCGCCATCGCCGCCGTGCATGCAGAGGCGCCGAACGCCGCGGCCACCGACTGGGCGCAGATCGTCGGGCTCTACGACGCCCTGCTGCGCATCTCGCCCTCGCCGGTGATCGAGCTCAACCGCGCGGTGGCGCTGGCCATGCGCGACGGCCCGGCAGCCGGTCTGGCCCTGATCGAAGCCCTGCTCGAGCGTGGCGAACTGGCCGACTACCACCTGGCACATGCCGCCCAGGCCGATCTCTATCGCCGTCTGGGCCGCAGCGGCGAGGCCCGCGCCGCTTATCGGTGCGCCCTGCACTTGGCCCGGCAGGGACCGGATCGGCAGTTCCTGCAACGGCGCCTGGACCAGCTGGCCGACGGTTGAGGCGTGTTGCGGCCAAGCTTGTCGGTGCGTACGGCGCACCCTACGGGGTGGCCGTTGGTCGGGCGTAGAGATATTTTTCCTGGCGCTGTCGATTGCCGCGTCTGGCGCTCGACTATTGAATACCCAGCCCCATGTCATCCGGAGCACATCATGAAATACCTCTGCCTGGTCTACAGCAACGAACAGCTGCTGCACGACTCCCCCGACAGCCCGCGTGACGAGGAGTGCTTCGCCTACGCCGAATCGGTGCGCAACAGCGGCCGCATGCTCGCCGCCGAGGCCCTGCAGCCGGTGGAGACGGCGACCACGGTGCGCCTGCGCGGCGGCAAGTTGTCGATCACCGACGGCCCCTTCGCCGAGACCAAGGAGCAACTGGCCGGTTTCTACCTGGTCGATGCCCGCGACCTCAACGAAGCCATCCAGATCGCCGGCAAGATTCCGGCGGCGCGGGTCGGCAGCGTCGAAGTGCGGCCGGTGCGCCAGCTGGACGTGTGAGCGGGCCGCACCGCGAGACAATCCATCACCGGGAGTTCAGGCCATGAACCGCAATGACTACCCACTGCCCCGTATTGCCAGCCGCGAAGAGTGGCTGGTGGCGCGCAAGGCGCTGCTGGAGAAAGAGAAGGCCCTGACCCGCCAGCGCGATGCACTGAACGCCGAACGTCGGCAACTGCCGATGGTCGCGGTGACCCAGGATTACCGCTTCCAGGGGCCGCAGGGCGAACTGCGCCTGGTCGACCTGTTCGAGGGACGCAGCCAGTTGATCATCTACCACTTCATGTACCTCCGTGACCGCGGCGAGGGCTGCGACGGCTGTTCCAGCCTGGTCGACAACATCGGCCACCAGGCCCACCTGCACGCGCGCGACACCACCCTGGCGCTGGTTTCCCGCGCACCGCTGGCGGAGCTTGAGGCGTTCAGGCGGCGCATGGGCTGGGTCCTGCCCTGGTATTCCTCCTACGCCAGCGCCTTCAATTATGACTACCACGTCACCACCGACGAGGCGGTGGCGCCGGTGGAGTACAACTACCGCGACAAGGCCGCGCTGGAACGCTTGGGTCTGACCTATCACGTACAGGGCGAACAGCCCGGCGTCAGCGTGTTCCTGCGCGACGGCGAACGGGTCTATCACTGCTATTCCAGCTACGGCCGCGGCCTGGACATTCTCATGGGCACCTACAATTACCTCGACCTGACGCCGTTCGGCCGCGGCGAAGGCTGGGACGGCATGCCCGACCTCGACGGCAAGGGCATGCACTGGACCCGCCTGCATGACGAATACCAACAACCGGCGCCCGCCCACGCGTGTTGCGCGCCGAACGAAGCCTGAGAGGCTGGGGAAAAACTCTCGCCTAACGCGCCTTGCCGCGAACACCAGGAGACGGTCTCGCTACGGCGCTCGATATTTTCACAATCGCTGACCCCGCACCCTGCAAGAGGAGATAGAGCAATGATCATCGATACCCCACAAAGCCAGCTCAAACACGCCATCGACAGCTGGGCGAAGGCCGCACAGTCCAAGGATGTCGAGCGCATCATCAGCCACTACAGCGACGAAGTGGTGGCCTATGACGCCATCGGTCCGTTGCGTTTCGTCGGTCGCGAAGCCTATAAGGCGCACTGGCAAGCCTGCATGGAGATGTGTACGGGCGAGGGCGTGTTCGAGGTGCACGATCCGAGTTTCATGATCGACGACAACCTCGGCGTGGCCCATTACCTGTTGCATTGCGGCGGCACCGACGACAAGGGCCAGACGCAGACCTGCTGGATGCGTGTCACCCAGTGCTTTCGCAGACAGGGCGAGCGCTGGTTGATTGCCCACGAGCATTTTTCCGTGCCCAGCGATATGGAAAGCGGCAAGGCGCTGTTCGACCTGACGCCGTGATGGGGGCGACAGCCCTGCCCGCAACCACTGTGGCGTGGCGCGTGCCCGATCCGGGTAGGGTGCGCCGTGCGCGCCGCGGTCAGCGAACGATGCGCTCGGCGTGCCCGGTCTTTATCCGCGAGTTTGCTGACTGAAAGACAACGCCGCCCGACAGCTCTTATGCGGAGCACTCGCACCTGCAGTGCCTGCAGCTGCTTGGCGGCGCAGCGACAGGTTCAGGGCAGTGTGCTCAGCGCCGTGCAGCTGGCGGCATAGTTCTGTTTGCAGGCGCTCTGGAACAACCGGCGGGCCTGGCTGGCATCGCGCGGCACGCCTTGTTCTCCCCTGAGGTAGAGGTTGCCGAGAATGTGCTGGGCCATCGGGTTGCCACCGGCAGCCGACTGGTTGAGGTACTTGAGCATGCGCTGCGGGTTGGCGAAATCCGGATTGTCGCGACCGGTATACAGATAGGCCAGGCTGACCGCCGCCATGGCGTGGCCCTTGTCGGCGGCCTGTTGCCACCAGTATTCGGCCTGCTTGAGGTCTTTCGCCGGTTTGCCGACGAAGTAGAAACTGCCCAGCTGGAACTGGCTGTCGAGGTCGCCGCGATTGGCTTGGCTGCGCAACTTCGCCAGGGTGGCCTCTGTTTCATCAACCGGTGATTCGCCGGCCACGGCTGATCCCGTCTGCGGTGCACTGCCCGTGCTTGGTTGCTGGCTGGCGCAACCGCCCAGCAGCAAGAGTGTGCAGAGGAGTGCCGGGAGTGTCGGGCGTAGCCATTGCTGAGCGTTCATGGTCTGTCACTTCTGCTTGAGTGGATGCGGGGCTGCCCCCGTCTGTTTATGACCTGACTGCCGCCTGCGGCCTATGGCTGTTGCGGTGTCTGCCAGCGCTACGCTCTGGGGAAAGCCCGGTTGCTGCAGACTAGAAGACCGCTTTTATGCCTGCAAGTTGCTCGGCAGCGAACCAGCTGGCCGCTGATATACAACTGTGCGGATTGCGCATGCGCATGGGTGGTTGCCGCAGGACAGGCCTGCAGTCTGCTTGCGCCACCAGGCGTGGCCCACTCGGGGTAAGTGTCGCAAGCCGGTCAGCAACGGGCATGGTCTTCTGAGGGGGCTTGGCTTTTGATCAGAGGCGAGCCCCGGCGCGGTGCCGTTGGTTCTGTGCGATCCGGCGTAATTGCGCCCGCATCGCCGGGGGCATCTACTAAAGATGCCAGGGTTGCGGCAGCTTCTCAGGCTTGGCGCTTGAGTGGCGGTTGGTCGAAGCGCACGCCGGCGAGGCCCGTGGCCATCAGTGCGCGAATGTTGCCGTGGTCGTTGCCGTCCGGGTTGGCCAGTACGCTGCGGTAGTGTTCGCCGAAGCAGCGCAGGG
Source organism: Pseudomonas sp. (assembly GCF_033723075.1). Classification (GTDB taxonomy): domain Bacteria; phylum Pseudomonadota; class Gammaproteobacteria; order Pseudomonadales; family Pseudomonadaceae; genus Aquipseudomonas. The sequence continues at coordinate 414,433 of NZ_JAWVXU010000001.1, read as the reverse complement.
TTTCTTCCAGGCTCAGGCCTTCGAGCAGGGCCAGGCCGAGGGTCTTGCAGGAGCCTTCATTCTGCCCGGCAGGATTGTCTACCGCGCCATTGCTGAAGGCGCTCGGCTGATAGTCATAGTGCTCGGCGATAAAGGCCAGGGTCTCGGCAAAGGCGAACTCGTCGCTATGCAGGTGGGCGCGGAAGTCGCTCAGGGCGCTCATGCCTTGTTGCCTTTGTCGCCGGTCTTGTTGAATGCGGCCTGCTGCTCGGCGCTGGCCTCTTTCTGGTATTGGCTTTTCCACTCGCTGTACGGCATGCCGTAGATTTCTTCGCGCGCCTGCTCCGGGGTGAGGGCAATGCCGATGTCATCGGCCGCGGCCTTGTACCATTTAGACAGGCAGTTACGGCAGAAACCGGTGAGGTTCATCATGTCGATGTTCTGCACATCGGGGCGGCTGCGCAGGTGTTGCAACAGGCTGCGGAAGGCGGCTGCTTCGAGTTCCAGGCGTTCTTGATCGGTCATGGTGATGTTCTCGGAGGCGGGCAGGGTTTCTGTCGGAGGCGGTGGATCGCTCCGACGGACGTGCTGGCTAAGATGGCGAGGATGATAAAAGCCCCGCCGGCTTGCGGCAATGCTTGGGCGGCTCGTTGGTCGAGCCTTTGCCGGATTAGCGGCGGTTCAGCGGTGCCCGGCCAGGGTGATCGAGACCGACTCGGCAAAGCGCAGGGCGTGGGGTTTGTCGACTTCCACTTCGGCGTAGCGCACGGCCGTCTGCTGCATCACCAGGTCGAGGATTTCCTGGGTCAGGCGTTCGAGCAGGGCGAAGCGATTGCCTTCGACGTGCTGGATGATCGCCTTGGTGATGGTGCGGTAGTTCAACGCGTGATCGATATCGTTGTCGCGCACTGCCTCGTTGGCCGGGTAGAGGATGGTCAGGTTGATCAGCACATCCTGCTTGTTGTTGATTTCCTCTTCCTTGATTCCGATGTAGGTGCGCAGGCGTAGATCCTTGACCCGAATTCGCGCCATTCCAGGCTCCAGTCGTGGCATAACTAGTTGCTCCGTCCAATCAGTTGCAGGAACTCGTGGCGGGTATTGTATGACTCGCGGAAGGCGCCGAGCATCACCGAAGTGGTCATGACCGAGTTCTGCTTCTCGACGCCACGCATCATCATGCACATGTGCTTGGCTTCGATCACCACGGCGACACCGGCGGCGTTGGTCACCTGCTGCACGGCTTCGGCGATCTGCCGGGTCAGGTTTTCCTGGATTTGCAGGCGGCGGGCATACATGTCGACGATCCGTGCGACTTTCGACAGCCCCAGCACCTTGCCGGTGGGAATGTAGGCCACATGCGCCTTGCCGATAAAGGGCAGCAGATGGTGCTCGCACAGGGAATAGAGTTCGACGTCCTTGACGATGACCATTTCGTCATTGTCGGAGGCGAACAGCGCGCCGTTGACCACTTCTTCCAGGCTTTTCTGGTAGCCGTGACACAGGTATTGCATGGCTTTGGCTGCGCGTTTCGGGGTGTCCAGCAGACCTTCGCGTTCGGGATCTTCGCCTATGCCGAGGAGGATGTCGCGGTAGTGATCGGGCAGTTGTTGGTTCATTGGTGCAGTCCTCGAGGCGCGCCTCATTTGAGATGGCGGCCGCCGTTTACGGTAAGGGTGGTGCCGGTGACGTACGGGTTATCCAGCAGGTAGCGCAAACTTTGGTAGATCACCCGGGGCCCGGGCTCGATGCCCAATGCCGATTTTCCCAGGGTTTTCGCCCGGTAGGCCGCGTCATCTTCGGGGTTGAACATGATCAGTGCCGGGGCGATGCCGTTGACCTTGATCCGGGGTGCGAATTTGGCGGCAAACGAGAGCGTGAGACTGTCCAGGCCGGCTTTGCTGGCGCAGTAGGCCGGGCGCTTGGCGCTGCCTTTGCGCGCGACATCGTCGCTGATATGGATGATGTCGGCGGCGGTTGAACGCCGCAGCAGATCTGCGCAATGCAGGTTGATCAGGTAGGGCGCCAGCATGTGCACGTTGAACAATTGCTGGAATACCGCGGCCTCTGCGCCGGGCGTTTCGACCAGCCACTCGGATGCATTGTGGACGATGGCGCGCAGACTGTCGGTATGGGTTTTCAACGCGTCGATAAAGGCGTGGATTCCCGTTTCACTGGAAAAATCGGCCTGGATGGTCAGCGCCCCGCGCGCGCGCAGGCGTTTGATGCCCTCGCGCTCGCTGCGGTAGGTGGCGATCAGTCGATGGCCGTCGTCGAGCAGGCGCTCGGCACAGTACAGGCCGATGCGTTGACTGGCGCCAGTGATCAGAATGGGTGATGCGCTAGCGCTCATGATGGACTCGGCAGATGAAAGAGTGGGTTCAGCGACGTTGCGTCGGGATACCTGACCAGTAAGGCGCTTCGCCGGCTGAACCAGTGGCAAAGTTATACCAGCTACAGGCTTTGTACAACCATGCGCCCTGCATGGTTACTGCCGGCTTGATCGGTTTCTACCTGTTCTGTTGGGCTGCGCCGCTGATGTACGCAATAGAATGGTTCGGAAAACTTGGTTTTATACTGTACAGGAGTTATTTATGTGTACAGTTTTTGCGCGGCGGCTATGAGTCTGTGGCAATTGCGTCTCGAGCTGCTGTGGCGGCGGGTCGAGGTGCTGCAGTGGCTATGCCGTGCCGGGGATTGCGGCGGATGGCCGCGTACAGGCCTTGTGGCGAGTTACCAGCGCCCTGGGCTCCGACCAATTACCTCGAGCAATCAGCGACCCGTAGGCCGTGCACCAGGTTTCATTGGCGCGGCACAAGGCTGGCGGGTTGTCGCTGCGCTGCGAACGGAACACCGCCCGGTTCCGCCCTACGGATCACGTGCGCTGCACGGTACTCATGCTTGGTCGCGAACGCCTGGAGGTGGTCTCGCTATGGCGCTCGCTATTTCCCCAGCCTTCTGAGATCCGCTTCAAGGCTGCCGGTCGCTGCTGCACTGCCCGCGCTGGCAGCGTTTGCCCGCCTCTGGATGGGGTAGCCAGGCCAGGTGCGGGCGCAAGCGGCAGAACAGGCGGTAGCCCAGTTCGAACACGGGACGCAGCGGTCGCCAGGTCAGGGGCGCCGCCCAGCGGCCAAGTCCCGCCGCGCGCCAGCTCCAGAGCGTGGCATCGAGGCCGGTCAGCCATTGGCCATCGGCGAAGCGCGCGTGCAGCCTGTTTGCCAGGGTGGCGGTATCGATGCCGACGCCGGTTGCCGGGAAGTCTGCGCTGCCGATATCGACCAGCTGCAGGCGCTGGGCGTTGGCATGCCGGCGGAGAAAGCGGATCTCCCGGGCGCACAGCGGGCAGTCGCCATCGTAATAAAGGGTCAGTGGCCAGTGGGGAGAGCGGGACATTGTCAGGTCATCTGTATAAGTCTTGTACAATGTAGGCCGGTGTCAGCTGAGTTACAATGCCGGCAACATTTCTGCGGTGATGCCTCTCCCATGTCCGATCTCGTTGGTGCCTTGTCCCTCGATTCGAGTGCCCTCAAGCAGGAAGAACTGTTCCCCATTCGCGAGGTATCGCGGCTGACCGGAGTCAATCCGGTGACTTTGCGGGCTTGGGAGCGACGTTACGGCTTGATCCGGCCGACGCGTACCGATAGCGGGCATCGTCTCTACTCGCAGGCGGACATCGAGTCGGTGCGCAGCATTCTGGCGTGGATCGAGCGTGGCGTGTCGGTCAGCAAGGTCGGCAAGATTCTGGCGAAAAACATTTCGACCCGGTCGGCCAGTACCCCGGTCTATGAAGAGGTCACCTGCGGCGAGTGGGCGGAATGGCAAGCGCAACTGCGCCGCGCGATCAGCGGGTTTGATGATGTCAGGCTCGATCGATTGTACGGCCAGGTCTTTTCCAGCTACCCGCTGCCGGTGGTGTTCCAGGACATTCTGATGCCGCTGTGGCAGGAATTGCTGTTGCGCCAGGACGAGTTTGGCCAGACCAGCGAATGGTTGTTCTTCGATACCTTTCTGCGCGCGCGCACTCTGCAACGCTTGCAGCTCTTCCGTACCCAGGTCGAGGAAAGGGTCTTGCTGGCGGCCTTGCCGGGCCACGGCCGTGAGTTGGAACTGCTGGTCACCGGCCTGCTGTTGAGCAGTTCGGAGGTGTCGGTCAGTGTGCTGGGGGTGGGGCAGCCGCTGGAAGAGCTGGCCCTGGTCTGTGAGCGCATGCAGCCGCAGGCGTTGGTGCTGTTCACCAATCTGCCGCCCAGTGACGACCTGCCACGCGTGCTGGCGCGCCTGGCGCTGGCGCTGGATTGTCCTCTGGTGCTGGCGGGGGATGGCGCCGAACTCGCCGAGGACAGCCTGAGCGGTTCGCCGATAGCCTGTCTGGGCAACGAGGGTCGCCTGATGCAGCGCCGTCTGCAGCAGTTCCTGGCCGGGCATCTGGATACCTGATTGGCCGCTGCACTCTTCACGCTTGTGGCTTGACGCGTGCCCGGTGGGTGCGTCGCTGGCGCACGGCGCACCTGCTTGCTCGCGACGTTGACTCGCAGCGGAACGGCCCGCTAGCCCTGGCTGGCCTGGGGGTGAAGGGCGCGGTGCTGCTGGAAAATGAACTGCTGCAGGCGCGCGCTGCCGCGTTTGTCGAGCGGGTCGAGTTGATAGGCCAGGAGCCCGCCAGAGGTTTTACGTACCAGGCTGCCTTCAATGGCAATCGGCTTCTGGCCGGCGAGCGGCAGAATCAGTTCGAAGTGCTCGGGTGCGCCACGTTTGCTGCGCAGCTCGACCAGCAACCCGTTGAGCGACAGTTCGTGTACCCGCAGGTTGCTGGGTTTGCCATTGCGCTGGCGCAGCTCAACGGGTGGATCCAGCGGCAGGCGCCAGGCGCGGCTGGCCGGGCCTTCATCGAAAATCTGCGGAGTGCCAAGCTCGAGGTGCTGAACCTGTTGCGCGTCTTCGACCAGGTGCGCCGTAAACGTCAGACGCTGATTGGCGACGTGTGCCTCGATGGTCAGTTGCTCGTTGGCGGCACAGTAGGCGAGCAACGCCTTGAGCTGAGCTCCGGCCTCGACCAGCAGGTCAGGCACAGGCACAGGCACAGGTACAGCTGTGGGCTTGCGTTTGCTTGCCGCAGATTTTTTATTCAGATGCTGGATAAAGTCCAGTTCAGCCTGGGTGAGTAATGGCTGTTCTTGCATGATCGAACTCTGCGCGAAAGGCTTGACCCTTTAAGACAGCGTAGTTCGTTATTGGTTTATGCCGATGGTCGGGTTTTCAACTGGGCCAGTTGTGCTCTCAGGGTCGCCAGTTCAGCTTCCAGTTGCTTGACCCGTTCCTGGGCTTGCACTTGCTCGGTGACGTTCTTCTGGATGCCGATGTAGTAGGTCAACTGATCGGCTTCGTTGAACACCGGGGTGATCGACAGTTCGTTCCAGAATGCGCTGCCGTCCTTGCGGTAGTTGCGGATGATCTGCCGGCATGGCTGGTTGGCCTTTATCGCTGCGCGAATGGCGGTCAGGCCAGACTGGTCGCGGTCGTCGGCCTGCAGGAAGCGGCAATCCTGGTAGAGAATGTCCTCGCGGGCATAGCCGGTGAGTTTTTCAAAGGCGGGGTTGGCATAGATGAGGATGTTGTCATCGCCTTCTTGTTCGGCAACCACTATGCCGTCGTTCGAAGCGTCGATCACCAGTTGCAGCAGTTTGGCGTTGATCATGAGGCGATTCCTGGGCTCTGTCGCTGCATTCTAAAACATCCGGGCACGCTGTCTACTTGCGGCATAATGCCCACCGTTTCAGACTGTGTTCTGCATGTTTCGGAGTTAGTTATGAAAGTCGCCATCCTTTCCGGTTCGGTCTATGGCACCGCCGAAGAAGTCGCCCGGCATGTCGAGCGGCTGATGAAAGAGGCCGGGTTCGACGCCTGGCACAACCCCCGCGCCAGCCTGGCCGATGTCCAGGCGTTTGCCCCCGAAGCCTTTCTGGCGGTGACCTCGACCACCGGTATGGGCGAGCTGCCGGATAACCTGCAGCCTTTGTACTTCGCCATCCGCGATCATCTGCCTGCATGGAGTGGTCTGCCCGGCGGGGTGATTGCCCTGGGTGACTCCAGCTACGGCGACACCTTCTGTGGTGGCGGCGAGTTGGTTCGCGAGCTGTATGCCGAACTGGGCATTCGCGAGGTGCAGCCGATGCTGCGTCTGGACAGCAGCGAAAGCGTCACCCCGGAAAGCGACGCCGAGCCCTGGCTGAGCGAGTTCATGGCCGCGCTGAAGGTCTGAGAGGGTTGATCGGCGCGACGCGGAGCGACGCAAAGGCTGGCGGGCTGTCGCAGTGCTCCGGACGGACCGCAGTCCCGATCACGCTGCAAGTAGACAAGGCCTGCTCGGTCACTAAGCTGGCTGCCAGGGCGACTCCTCTTTTGCCCACCCCTCGCTAGACTCCTAGGCACATAACAACAAGTGCCGAGGTGTCCCCCATGACCGCTGCCCATGCCCTGCCCAGTCTCAATCTCAAGGATCAGGTGTCCGCCGCCGAATGGCAGGCGCGGGTCGACCTGGCCGCCTGCTACCGACTGATCGCCCTGTATGGCTGGGATGACCTGATCTTCACCCACATCTCGGCCAAGGTGCCGGGCAGCGAAGAGTTCCTGATCAACCCCTACGGCCTGATGTTCCACGAGATCAGCGCCTCCAGCCTGGTGAAGATCGACCTCGCCGGCAACAAGCTGATGGACAGCCCCTTCGACATCAACCCGGCCGGCTACACCATTCACAGCGCGGTGCACGAGGTGCGCCACGATGTCGCCTGCGTACTGCACATCCACACCGCCGCCGGGATCGCCGTGTCGGCGCAGAAACAGGGTCTGCTGCCGCTGTCGCAGCAGTCGCTGTTCGTGCTCGCCAGCCTGGCCTATCACGGTTATGAAGGCGTCGCGCTGAACCACGACGAGAAGGCGCGTCTACAGCAGGATCTGGACGACAAGAACTTCATGATCCTGCCCAATCATGGCCTGCTGACCGCCGCCGGCAGCATCGCCGACGCCTTCCTGATGATGTTTATCCTGCAGCGCGCCTGCGAGATCCAGGTGATGGCGCAGGGCGGCGGGGCCGAGCTGATCCATATCCCGCAGCAGATTCTCGACGGTGCCAGGGCCATGGTCGCCGGGGTGATGAAAAGCCCGCAGGGCATGGGCGGCGCGTTGCCCTGGCCGGCGTTGCTGCGCAAACTCGACCAGCAGATGCCGGGTTACGCCGAGTGAGTGCGTTACCCGGGATTGCCCTAGGGGACTGGCGCGGCCAGGGCCGGGACTTCGATTTTCGCGGCCATGCCCTGCGCTACTGGACGGCGGGCGCGGCAAGCGCCGAGCCCCTGCTGCTGATCCACGGTTTTCCCACCGCCAGTTGGGATTGGCACTATCTGTGGGCGCCGCTGAGCCAGGATTACCGCCTGATCGCCTGCGACATGCTCGGCTTCGGCGATTCGGCCAAGCCGCGCGGGCATGACTATAGCCTGCTGGAGCAGGCCGATCTGCAGCAGGCGCTGCTCGCACACCTGGGCATTCAGGCGCCGGTGCATGTGCTGGCGCATGACTATGGCGACAGCGTCGCCCAGGAATTGCTCGCAAGGCACCATGAGAGTCGCCTGCAGCTGGCCAGCTGCGTGTTCCTCAATGGCGGCCTGTTCCCGGAGACCCATCACCCGGTGCTGGTGCAAAAGCTGCTGCTCAGCCCCATTGGGCCGCTGATCGGTAGGCTGTTCAACCGGCGGAAACTGGCGGCCAACTTTACCAAGGTATTCGGGCCGCAGACCCAGCCCAGCGAACAGGAACTGGACGATTTCTGGTGCCTGATCACACACAACGATGGGCCCGGGGTGATGCACCGGCTGATCCGCTATATCCCCGAGCGCCGGGTACAGCGCGAGCGCTGGTTGGCGGCGATGCAGCAGGGCGGGGTGCCACTGCGGCTGATCGATGGCGCCGTGGATCCGATCTCCGGTTCGCACATGCTGGCGCGCTACCGCGAGCTGATCCCGGCGCCCGACACCGTGTTGCTCGACGGCATCGGCCATTACCCGCAAACCGAGGCGCCGGAGCAAGTGCTGGAGCATTACCTGGCGTTTCGCCAAACACTATAAGCAAGGCGCATGATGGGGTGGCGCCATCATCCTGCTACCTTATCGAACACTATTCAGATGCCCGCGTCTTTATTGTGAGTGGTGCATGCCTGCTGGACACTGGAGCCATTGCCAACCTGCCAAGGAACCTAGCCCATGAGCGAAGCCATCCGTTTTCAAGACCAAGTCGTGATCGTCACCGGTGCCGGTGGAGGCCTGGGTCGCGCCCATGCCCTGCTGTTCGCCAAACATGGCGCCAAGGTGGTGGTCAACGATCTCGGCGGTAGCACCCATGGCGAAGGCGCCAATGCCTCGGCCGCCGCCAGGGTGGTCGAGGAAATCCGCGCCGCCGGCGGCACCGCGGTGGCCAACCATGACTCGGTGACCGACGGCGAGAAGATCGTCCAGCACGCCCTGGACGCCTTCGGCCGTATCGATGTGGTGGTCAACAACGCCGGTATCCTGCGCGACAAGACCTTCCACAAGATGGAAGACGCCGATTGGGACCTAGTCTACAAGGTCCATGTCGAAGGCGCCTACAAGGTCACCCGCGCCGCCTGGCCGCACATGCGCGAGCAGAACTACGGACGGGTGATCTTCACCGCCTCCACGTCCGGCATCTACGGCAACTTCGGCCAGTCCAACTACGGCATGGCCAAGCTCGGCCTCTACGGTCTGACCCGCACCCTGGCCATCGAGGGACGCAAGAACAACATCCTGGTCAACGCTATCGCTCCTACCGGCGGCACGCGCATGACCGAAGGCCTGATTCCGCCGCAGGTGTTCGAGCAGCTCAAGCCCGAGCTGGTCAGCCCGCTGGTGGTCTACCTGGCCAGCCAGGCCTGCGCAGAAACCTCCGGCCTGTTCGAGGTCGGCGGCGGCTGGATCGGCAAGACCCGCTGGGAGCGCAGCCTGGGCGCCGGTTTCGACCCGCGTGCCGGCTTCAGCCCGGAAGACGTGGCCGAGCACTGGCAGCAGATCTGCGACTTCGACGACGCGGTGCACCCGGCCGATAACCTCGAAGCGCTGAAGGAAATGATGGCCAACCTGCAGCAATACACGGTCTGATCGCGCCAGCCCGGCGGGGGAATCGGCCAGCGGGCTGATTCCCCTGACGCAGAGCTTCAAGGTGAAGGCCGGCTAAATGCCGGCCTTTTGCTTTTTAGCGATCAACCTTTTTGCGGGTGATCGTTATGTCGCGTAGGAGCGGGCCATGCCCGCGAAACGCATCGCGGGCATGGAACTAGGCGTCCCCCCCGCTCCTACAAGTACCCACAAGCCGAGAGACGCAATTGCCCCCAGTTTGCTGCGCGACAGCGCGGCGTCTGGACGACGGGGGATCTCTTAGCGGCACAGCAAAAGCTCTGCTTCAGCCGCGAAGGGCTTGCTCAACCCTTGCCGGAAATCCCGTACTTGCGCAGGCGCATGGCGATGGCGCTGTGCGAGGTGTGCAGGCGCGCGGCCAGTTGCCGGCTGGAGGGGTGGCTGAGGTAGAGCTTTTCCAGCAGGGCCTTCTCGAAACCGGCCACGGCGGCTTCCAGGCTGACGATCTCGCCTTCGAGCAGCTGGGGCGCTACGGCGGTGCTGGCAATGTCCAGGTCATCGGCCTGCACCAGGTTGCTTTCGCAGATGGCGGCGGCGCGGAAGATCACGTTCTGCAGCTGACGCACGTTGCCCGGCCAGCGGTTGCCGAGCAGCGCCGGGTAGGTGTCTGGCGCCAGGCGGCACTGTGGACGCTGGATCTGCGCGCAGGCTTGCTGCATGAAATGCCGGGCCAGCAGCAGGATGTCCTGGCCGCGCTCGCGCAACGGCGGCACTTCCAGGTTGAGCACGTTGAGGCGGTAGAACAGGTCTTCGCGGAAGGCGCCTTCGCCGACCATTTTCTCCAGATCGCGGTGGGTCGCGCTGAGGATGCGCACGTCGACCTTGACCTCGCGCTCGCCGCCGACCCGGCGGAAGGTGCCGTCACTGAGGAAACGCAGCAGCTTGGCCTGCAGATAAGGCGACATCTCGCCGATTTCGTCGAGAAACACCGTGCCCTGGTTGGCCAGTTCCAGCAGCCCCGGCTTGCCGCCGCGCTGGGCCCCGGTAAAGGCGCCCGGGGCGTAGCCGAACAGCTCGCTTTCGGCGAGGTTCTCCGGCAATGCCGCACAGTTCAGCGCGAGAAAGGGGGCGTTGTTACGTGCGCTGATGGCATGACAGCCGCGCGCGACCAGCTCCTTGCCGGTGCCGGTTTCGCCCTGGATCAACAGCGGCGCATCGAGGCTGGCGACGCGCAGGGCGCGGGTCTTCAGGGTGCGGATCGGCAGCGATTCGCCGAGCAGGGAATCGAAGCCATCGGCATGGTCGTGGTGCAGTGCCGCCAGGCGTTCGCCGATGCGGCTCGGCGCGTACAGGGTGAGCAGGCCACCGGCGAGCTGGCGCTGGCCGGCGTCGGCGGTTTCGCTGATCGGCATGGCATCGAGTAACAGCGCCTGGCCGTTGAGGGTGACTTCACGCAGTGGCAGGCGGAATTGCTGCTCCAGCAGCGCGCTGTGCAAGGCCGGGTCGGCGAACAGTTCACCGAGCGACAGCCCTTCCACTTCGCGTTCACACAGGGCGATCAAGGCCGGATTGGCCAGCAGTACGCGGCCCTCGCCATCCACCGCCAGCACCGGGTCGGTCATTGCCGCGAGCAGGGCATCGAGCTGCAGGCGCCGGCGCTGGCCGGGCAGGATGTCGACGATGGTCACCGCCTGCACGCCATGCACCTTGAACAGCGCCTCGCGCAGCTCGTCGAGCACCGCGGCACTCAGGGTTGGTGCGTCGATATAGACGTTGGGCGGCACCATCTCCACCGCGTCCAGGTTGAGATTGCGCCCGCCGAGCAGGGCCAGGACTTCCTGGGTAATACCAACGCGGTCGATAAAGCTGACGTGGATGCGCATACGGGCGAGAAACCGGCTCGATTACAGGTGCAGCAGTATGCCCGGTCTGGACCGCTTAGTTAACCGAACGACGGTTTTCACGGCCGCGCATGGGCTGCAGGCGTGGTACTAGGGCCATCGTTAACCTGAGCGTAATAGAACGGCCGTTCGCTTGATTGATGGCGCGCCGGCCGCGCTCCTAAGGTGCTTCCACGACAGCGGAACTCGTGGAGTCTTCAATGACAACAATATCCCCACCGCCGCAATGGTCGCGTCGTCGCGCTGAAAAAGCCCGACGTCTCGATCAGGTGCGCAGCCTCGCCGATGGCGTGGTCCTGCCCAGCGACAAGATAGTCGCGGCGCTCGAAGCCTTGATCGCCCCCGGCGATCGGGTGGTGCTCGAAGGCAACAACCAGAAGCAGGCGGACTTTCTCTCCCGCTCGTTGGCCAAGGTCGATCCCGGCCGTTTGCACGACCTGCACATGATCATGCCCAGCGTCAGCCGCGCCGAGCACCTGGATCTGTTCGAACGCGGCATCGCGCGCAAGCTCGATTTCTCCTTCGCCGGCCCGCAGAGCCTGCGCATCAGCCAGTTGCTGGAGGACGGCCTGCTCGAAGTCGGCGCCATCCACACCTACATCGAGCTGTATTCGCGGCTGCTGGTCGACCTGATCCCCAATGTCGCCCTGGTCGCCGGTTTCAAGGCCGACCGCGCCGGCAATATCTACACCGGGCCGAGCACCGAGGACACCCCGGCGCTGGTCGAGCCGACCGCCTTCAGCGACGGCATCGTCATCGTCCAGGTCAACGAGCTGGTGGACGACGTCAGCGAACTGCCTCGGGTGGACATCCCCGCTTCCTGGGTGGATTTCGTGGTGGTGGCGGACAAGCCGTTCTACATCGAGCCGCTGTTCACCCGCGATCCGCGCCACATCAAGCCGGTGCATGTGTTGATGGCGATGATGGCGATCCGCGGCATCTACGAGAAACACAAGGTGCAGTCGCTCAACCACGGCATCGGCTTCAACACCGCGGCCATCGAGCTGATCCTGCCGACCTACGGCGAGTCCCTCGGTCTCAAGGGCAAGATCTGCCGCAACTGGACGCTCAACCCGCACCCGACCCTGATCCCGGCGATCGAAACCGGCTGGGTCGAAAGCGTGCACTGCTTCGGCACCGAACTGGGCATGGAAAACTACATCGCCATGCGCCCGGACGTGTTCTTCACCGGCCGTGACGGCTCGATGCGCTCCAACCGCATGATGTGCCAACTGGCCGGGCAGTACGCGGTCGACCTGTTTATCGGCGCCACCCTGCAAGTGGATGGCGACGGTCATTCCTCTACCGTCACCCGCGGGCGCCTGGCCGGTTTCGGCGGCGCACCGAACATGGGGCACGACCCGCGCGGTCGTCGGCATGCCACGCCGGCCTGGCTGGACATGCGCCAGGACCAGAGCGGTAGCCCCGAAGCCATGCTCGAACGCGGCAAGAAGCTGGTGGTGCAGATGGTCGAGACCTTCCAGGAGGGCGGCAAACCGACCTTCGTCGATCAGCTTGATGCCATCGACGTGGCGAAGAAAAGCGGCATGCCGCTGGCGCCGATCATGATCTACGGCGACGACGTCACCCATCTGCTCACCGAAGAGGGCATCGCCTATCTGTACAAGGCGCGTTCGCTGGAGGAGCGCCAGGCGATGATCGCCGCCGTCGCCGGAGTGACCGCCATCGGCCTGCGCCATGACCCGAAAGACAGCGTGCGGATGCGCCGCGCAGGGCTGATCGCGCTGCCGGAAGACCTCGGCATCCGCCGCGCCGATGCCAGCCGCGAGTTGCTCGCGGCCAAGAGCATCGCCGAGCTGGTCGACTGGTCCGGTGGCCTGTACAACCCACCCGCCAAATTCAGGAGCTGGTGATGAGCGCAGTCAATGCACGACAGCCGCAGCTGTCCCTGAGCGAGAGCCTGGCCGACCTGGCGGTGGAAGCGCTGATCGACGAGGCCGACCTGTCGCCCAAGCCGGGCCTGGTCGACCGCCGTGGCAGTGGCGCGCATACCGACCTGCACCTGGGCCTGATGCACGCCTCGGCCCTGGCGCTGTGGCCGATGTTCAATCAAATGGCCCAAGCCGCCCTCGAACTGGGCGACATCGGCCAGCCGCTGCGCGAAGCGCTGGGGCGCATAGGCCGTGAGGGTGAAGTGGAGATGCTGCGCGTCACCTGCGGGGTGAATACCCACCGCGGGGCGATCTGGTCCCTCGGCTTGCTGACGGCTGCTGCCGCGCTGGATAAGCAGGCACTCAAGCCCGCCAGCGTGGCGCTGCGGGCGGCGCGTATCGCGCTGCTCAGCGACCGTGGCGCGCCGGCCAATGGCGACAGCCACGGTGCCCAGGTCTGCCGCTTGTACGGCGTGCGCGGCGCGCGCGAAGAGGCGCAACTGGGCTTTCCGGCGGTGATCCAGCAGGCCCTGCCGCAATTGCAGCGCAGCCGCGCCGCCGCCGCCGGTGAGCAGAACGCCCGGCTGGATGCCTTGCTGGCGATCATGGCCAGCCTGACGGACACCTGCGTGCTCTATCGCGCCGGCCTGGCCGGCCTGAGCAGCATGCAGGGCGGCGCCCGAGCGGTGCTCATGGCCGGCGGTTGCGCCAGCCTGGATGGACGCCGGCGCCTGCGAGAACTCGATTACGACATGTTGAGGCTGCGTGCCTCACCCGGCGGTGCAGCCGATTTGCTCGCCGCGTCTTTATTCCTCGACCGCCTGCAGCCTGCGCTGCAGGCGCAGATTGGGAGTGTCTAAGCATGGAAACCCTGTCTTTTGAATTTCCCGCCGGACAACCGGCCCAGGGCCGCGCACAGGTCGGTTGTGTCGGTTCCGGCGACCTGGAAGTGCTGTTCGAGCCCGGTACGCCCGGCAGCCTGACGATCCAGGTGGTGACCTCGGTCAACGGCAGCGCGCCGCGCTGGCAGCAGCTGTTCGAGCGCATGTTCCGTGAGCAGAGCCTGCCGGCGCTGAGCATCTCGATCCACGATTTCGGCGCGACCCCCGGTGTGGTGCGCCTGCGCCTGGAGCAAGGCCTGGAGGAGTTAGCCCATGCATGACGCCAATATCCAACGCCTGCTGCAGCAGCGCAGCTTCACCGAACTCGGTGCCCGTCAGCGCGCCCGCGCCTTGCTCGATGCCGGCAGCTTTCGCGAACTGCTCGATCCCTTTGCCAAGGTGATTTCGCCCTGGCTGCCCAAACAGGGCATCGTGCCCCAGGCCGATGACGGCGTGGTGGTCGGCAAGGGCCTGCTCGCCGCTCAGCCGACGGTGATCATCGCCATCGAAGGAGCGTTCCAGGGCGGCAGCCTCGGCGAAGTGGGCGGGGCGAAAATCGCCGGCGCGCTGGAGCTGGCCGCCGAGGACAACCGCAACGGCACCCCGACCCGCGCCGTGCTGCTGCTGGAAACCGGCGGCGTGCGCCTGCAGGAGGCCAACCTCGGCCTGGCCGCCATCGCCGAGATCCAGGCGGCCATCGTCGAGTTGCGCCAGTACCAGCCGGTGATCGCCCTGATCGCCGGCCCGGTCGGCTGCTTCGGCGGCATGTCCATCGCCGCCGGGCTGTGCAGCTACCTGCTGGTGACCCGCGAGGCGCGCCTGGGCCTGAACGGCCCGCAGGTGATCGAGCAGGAAGCCGGCATCGACGAATACGACTCGCGCGACCGGCCTTTCATCTGGAGCCTGACCGGCGGCGAGCAGCGCCATGCCAGCGGCCTGGTGGATGCTTACGTGGCCGACGATGTCGAGCCGATTCGCCAGCAACTGATCGCCCTGTTCCGTCAGGGCAAGCCGGCGCTGCAGCGCAGCCGCCGGCATGCCTGGTTCCTCGAACGCCTGCAGGGCGTCGACACCGCCATCCAGGCCGATGCCGCTGCCGTGCGCCGCACCTATCAAGGAGAACAGTCATGAGCACTGTCCGCGAACAACGTGGCCGCAACTGGTTTCACGCCCTGGCTGGCGCGGCGACCCCCATCGGCGGACTGCCGGCGTCACTGCTGGTGGCTGACACCGAACTGGCCGGCCAGTCGTTGCGTTACCTCTCGGTGGTGGTCGACGCCGCCAATCCCTTCCCCCGTGCCCGCAACGGCGAGGTCGGCCTGCTCGAAGGCTGGGGCCTGGCCAAGGCGG
The DNA here is from genome assembly GCF_033723075.1 of Pseudomonas sp. Taxonomy (GTDB): domain Bacteria; phylum Pseudomonadota; class Gammaproteobacteria; order Pseudomonadales; family Pseudomonadaceae; genus Aquipseudomonas. The sequence continues at coordinate 399,293 of NZ_JAWVXU010000001.1, read as the reverse complement.
TGGATGAGGCGATCGAGGCCGATGCCGGAAGTCCGCACAAACGCGCCTTGGTCGCCATCGTCGACGTGCCGAGCCAGGCCTATGGCCGCCGCGAGGAAGCCTATGGCATCCACCAGGCCCTGGCCGGCGCGGTGGACAGCTACGCCCGCGCCCGCCTGGCCGGGCATGCGGTGATCGGCCTGCTGGTGGGCAAGGCCATGTCCGGAGCCTTTCTCGCCCATGGCTATCAGGCGCAGCGGCTGATTGCCCTGCGCGACCCCGGCGTGATGGTGCATGCCATGGGCAAGGCCGCCGCCGCGCGCATCACCTTGCGCAGCGTCGAGGAACTGGAAGCCCTGGCTGCCAGCGTGCCGCCCATGGCCTATGACCTGGACAGCTACGCCTCGCTGGGCCTGCTCTGGGAAACCCTGGACGTGGTCGAGGTCGCTAACCCGAGCGCTGCGGATATCGCCCGGGTGGAGGATTGCCTTGGCCAGGCCCTGGCGGATATCGCCAGCGGCGCCAAGGACTTGCGCGGCCGTCTGGGCGCCGCCAATCGCGCGGCGTCCTCGCAGGTGCGCGAGTTGCTGCGCGCCCAGTGGTAAGCGCAGACAGCGCCCGGAGCTAGCCATGACGATCAATCGAGTGAATTTGCCACGCCCCCACGACCTGCTCTGGGGCCTGCGCCCGCAGCACCTGGCGCAGGACGCGCCGGCCTGGGCGCGCACCGCACTGGCTGCTTATGCGCCGGTAGTGGTGCGTCGCGCCACGGCCGAGCCGGGCTGGGTTGCGGTGGGTATCCGCGGTCAGGCCCGTGAACAGCGCTTCGCCACCTGGATGCGCCTGGCCGATATCCGCCGCCGGGTCAGTCCCGAGGCCATCGTCCGCGCCGGCCGTTGGCGCAGCCATGCCCAGCCGCTGTGGCCAGCCTTGCGTGCCCTGGCGCAGGTAGCGCCACGTCTGGCTGGGTGCGGCCTGGCCTGGGGCGTGACCGGCAGCCTGGGGTTCGAACTGGCCAGCGGTTTGCCCGCGGTGCATCCGGCCAGCGACCTGGATCTGTTGTTGCGCACGCCGCAGCCGGTGTCGCGGGCCTGGGCCCAGGCGCTGTGCGTGCAGCTCGATGGCGCGTCGGGGCGGGTCGATATGCAGCTGGAAACGCCCTGCGGGGCCCTGGCCCTGCGCGAATGGGCCAAGGGTTCAGCGCGGGTGTTGCTCAAGACCAGTGGCGGGCCGCTGCTGGTCGGCACCCCCTGGGCGGCTGTCGAGCGGTCGGTGGCATGAGCACGCTCTGGGCATTCCCCGGCCAGGGCGCGCAGCAGCCCGGCATGCTGCATGGCCTGCCGGATGCTCCGGTGGTGCGCGCCTGCCTGGCTGAAGCCGGCGCGGTGCTGGGCGAAGAGGTGCTGGCGCTGGATTCGGCCGAAGCCCTGCGCAATACCCGCGCCGTACAACTCTGTCTGCTGATCGCCGGGGTGGCCTGCGCCCGTCTGCTGGTCCGGCGTGGCCATCGTCCGGACTATGTCGCCGGTCTGTCCATCGGCGCCTATGCGGCAGCGGTGATCGCCGAGGCCCTGGATTTTGCCGACGCGTTGCGCCTGGTCGCATTGCGCGGTGAGTTGATGCAAAGCGCCTATCCTGGCGGTTATGGCATGACTGCGATTCTCGGCCTGGATCTAACCAGCATCGAGCGCCTGCTCGAGCAGGTGAACAGTGCAGAGATGCCGGTCTACCTGGCCAATATCAACGCCGACAATCAATTGGTGATCGCCGGTAGCAGCGCCGCCATGGCGGCCGTGGCCGAGCGGGCGAGGGCGCTGGGGGCTGGCGCGGTCAAGCCGTTGGCGGTCAGCGTACCTTCGCATTGCGCGCTGCTCGCTGAACCGGCTGCCGAGTTGGCGGCGGCTTTTGCCGCGGTCAGCCTGCAACGTCCACGGGCGCGTTATCTCAGCAGCAGTTCGGCGCGTCTGATTAGCGATCCAGACATGCTGCGCGACGACCTCGCCCACAACATGTGCCGTGTCGTCGATTGGCACGCCACCCTGCAAACCGCCGTTGAACGCGGCGTGCGCCTGCACCTCGAACTGCCGCCGGGCACTGTCTTGAGCGGCCTGGCGCGGCGGCTGTTCGAGCCGGGCATGGCCATCGCCTTTCAAGGTTCGCGCCTGGATACACTGGACGCCATGCTGCGCCAGGAGGTGAGTCGGAGCCGATAAGCCGTGCCGATTTGCGAAGGACAAAAACAACAACTTCGACCCGAACATGAGGATAAAAACAATGATCATCTACGGTGTAGCCTTTCTGGCGTTCTGTACCCTGGCAGGCATCTTTATCGGTGAACTGCTGGGCAAACTCATCGGCGTACCCGCCAACGTCGGCGGTGTCGGCATCGCCATGATGCTGTTGATTTTTCTGGGCAGTTACCTGCACAAGCGCGGGGTGCTCGACGCTGCGTCCGAGAAGGGCGTGGCGTTCTGGAGTGCCATCTACATCCCCATCGTGGTCGCCATGGCCGCCCAGCAAAACGTCTACGGCGCCCTCAGTGGCGGCCCTATGGCGATTATCGCGGGCACCGTTGCGGTGGTCGTGGCGTTTGCCCTGGTGCCAGTGCTGAGTCGTATCGGGCAAAAAAAGCCTGAAGCGCTCGACACTACTCCCCTGACCAAACTGCCACGGTGATCGCCATGTACGAATCCTTGATGAAAGTAATCACCAGCTACAGCCTGATCAGCGGCTTCGCCATCGTCGGCCTCACCATGTGGGTGTCCTACTGGATCTCCGCTACCTTCACCAAAGGCCGTCTGCATGGTTCGGCGATTGCCATCCTGCTTGGCCTGCTGCTGTCCTATATCGGCGGTGCCTACACCGGCGGGACCAAGGGCCTGGTGGATATCCCGCTGTTTGCCGGGATAGGGCTGCTCGGGGGCTCCATGCTGCGCGACTTCGCGATTGTCGCCACCGGCTTTGGCGTCAGCGTCGAAGAGTTGAAACGCGCGGGCTTAGCTGGGGTACTGGCACTGTTCGTCGGCGTGGGTACCTCCTTTATTGCCGGGGTCGGCGTGGCCATGGCCTTCGGCTACACCGATGCGGTCAGCCTGACCACCATCGGCACCGGCGCGGTGACCTATATCGTCGGCCCGGTGACCGGTGCGGCAATTGGCGCCAGTTCGGAAGTGATGGCGCTGTCGATCGCCGCCGGCCTGGTCAAGGCCATCCTGGTGATGATCGCGACGCCCTTCGTGGCGCCCTATATCGGCTTGAACAACCCGCGCAGTGCGGTGATCTTCGGCGGCCTGATCGGCACTTCCAGCGGCGTCGCTGGCGGCCTGGCGGCGACCGATCCGAAGCTGGTGCCCTACGGCTGCCTGACCGCGGCGTTCTACACCGCCCTGGGTTGCCTGCTCGGGCCGTCGCTGCTGTTCTTCATCATGCGCGGGCTGATGGGCTGATCAATCGAGGCTGTAGACGGAATCTCGCGTAGGAGCGGGCCATGCCCGCGAATGGCCTGAAACGGATGCGGGCATGGGACTGGACGTCCCCCCGTTCCTACGCTTCTACACCGCCCCTTCAGGCCTCGTGCCTGAGGCTGTACATCCGGCATTCGGCCAACAGCGCGAGCAGGTTCGGGTCGCGCTCCTTGGCTTTCAAGAACACCACACCGATATGCTGCTGCAGGTGGTACTTGGCCTGCAGTGGAATCAGCTTCACTCGGTTCTCATACACCGCGGCGATGCGTCCCGGCAGCAGGGCGTAACCGACGCCCGAGCTGACCATGCTGAGCAGGGTGAAGATGTCGTTCACCTGCATCGCCACCTTCGGCTCGAAACCCGCCTGCTGGAACACCCGCGCACCGTCCTGATGGGTGGCGAAGCCCTGGGTGAGGGTGATGAAGGTGGCTTCGCGCAGGTCGGCCAGATCCACCTCGGCCTGCTGGGCGAAGGGCGACTCGACCGGCACGGCGAGGAAGATATCGTCGGAGAACAGCGGCAATTGTTCGCAGTCGGGATCGCTGACGCTGTCGTTGAGCGCCACCAGGATGGCGTCCAGTTCCATGTTCTTCAGCTTGTGCAGCAGGTCGACATTGGAGCCGAGGATCAGGTCGATGTTCAGCTCGCTGCGGCGGATCTTCAGACCCATGATCAACTGCGGCACGGTCTTCACCGTCAGCGAGTAGAGCGCGCCGAGCTTGAAGCGCTCGGCGCTGAAACCCGCCGCTTCACGGGTCAGGCGCACGCTGTCGAGCACTTGCTGGATCAGCTTCAGCGCCCGTTCTTCCAGCACATAAGCACTTTTCAACGGGATCAGGTTGCGCCCTTCGTGCTTGAACAGCGGGCAGCGCAAGGCGCTCTCCAGCGAATGAATGGCACGGTGCACGCTGACCGTACTGGTCTCCAGTTCGACCGCCGCCCGCGCCAGGTTGCCGCTGCGCATGAAGGCCAGAAAGATTTCCAGCTTCTTCAGGGTGAGTTCTTCGTCGATCAACATAACGCTTGGCCTGGACAGTACGAGAAGCGATTGTGCCGCATGTGCGCTGTACAAGCGCTCAGCCATTGGTGGCAAGCCAGCAGCGGGTGCCGCCTGGCGGCTATGAGCAGCTCAGCCGCAGCTGATCCGCTGGATCAGTTCCGCCTCGTCGATATCGATGTTCAGGCGCTGCGGGTTGTAGTCCATAGTCGCGGCATCGCCGGGCGCAAGCACGCGCACGCTTTTCGCCCCGGTCTGCTCACGCGCCATCTCGATCCGTTCGACCGTGGCCAGCTTGCCCAGCAGGCCTGGCACCGCCTCGGCCCTGCAGGTGGCGTTGGGGTCGTCGGGGCGCTGCGCCGGCACTTCGGGTGTATCGACCGAGCTGCAGGCAGCCAATAGGGCGAGCAGGGCGAGACTGCCGGGGATATGTCTGAACAGCATGTTGTGGTCCTCCCATGGGGGGCGGGTTGAGTGTGTCGATGCGGCTGCGGCTGCGGCCGGCGCTTATCCATGTTTACGATAGGTCAGCAGGATGATACCGCCGACCGCGATGGCCCTGCCGAACAGCTGCAGGTGGCTCAGGATCAGCCAGCCAAGCAGCAGGGCGCAGAGGAACACCGCCAGCTTGCTGGCGATCCATCCACCGACAACGCTCGCCAGCAACAAGCTGCTGCCAGCCAAGACCCGCGCCTTTATCGACCGACGCCTTCGAGTAGCGCAACTGGCGGCGCGTTTCACCGCAGGAGGGGCTGATTCGCCACAGCCTGCTAGGCTCATTGGGTCAGCCATATTCCGGTCTGGGGGGACCGTTTCCCACAGGAGGACTGCACATGCACACGCTGACTCTCTCCCTCGCCTTGCCGACGGCGCTGCTGGCCCTGGCCTGCAGTTTCGCCAGCCAGGCCGGGCAAACCGACATGACCTTCTTCATCACCAGCCAGGGCTCGGGCCAGGGCGCCAACTTCGGCGGCCTGGCCGGTGCCGACGCGCACTGCCAGAAGCTGGCCAGCGCCGTCGGGGCCGGTCAGCGTACCTGGCGCGCCTACCTCAGCACCAGTGCCAGCGACGGGGCTGCGGCGGCCAACGCCCGTGAGCGGATCGGCAGCGGCCCCTGGCAAAACGCCAAGGGGGTGATCATCGCCACGGATGTCGCGCAGCTGCATGGCGACAACCAGCTGACCAAGGACACCGCCCTCGACGAGCATGGCGCGCCTATCAAGGGGCGTGGCGACACGCCGAACATGCACGACATCCTCACCGGCTCCCAGGCCGATGGCACGGCGTTCGCCGCGGGCGAGGACCACACGTGCAGCAACTGGACCAGCAGTGGCGAAGGCTCTGCCCAGGTCGGCCACCACGACCGCATGGGGCTGCGCGACGATGCGCCGTCGCGCTCGTGGAACGCCTCGCATCCGTCGCGCGGTTGCAGCGATGAAGCCCTGAAAAGCACTGGCGGGGCGGGGCTGCTGTACTGCTTCGCGGTGGACTGAGTCGGTTTCGCCGCCCGCCCGTGGCGGGTCGGCTCCTGGCCGAGAGTCGTCTATCACGACGGGTGGCTCTCGGCCAGAAGCGGTTTCTCGGGCGAGATCCCAGAGAGGTAACGCTCGTTTCCTCGGCACTCGGTCGATTTTGCTTTCGGCATCTGCATCGGTTCTCAAGGCAGACGGCACCTGGCCGGGTCTGCCTCTGAGACATTCACCAAGCGCATTCGCCGGCGCACCGTGGGGCGTTGTCACCAAGCGCGGCAAGCGGTTTCTGCCGCGGGTCGAATCAGCTGCTGATGGTTTCCGGCAGCTTGGCGATCACCTTGATCTCGAACTGGAAACCATAGAGCCAGGTTACGCCAACGCCGGTTAACGTCGGGTGCGGCGCGTTACCCCAGAACTCCGGGACAACCTTCCAGATCGTTTCGAACTTCGATTCGGGATCGACGATAAAGATGGTTACGTCAATCACATCGTCAAAGGTACAACCGGCTGCTCCCAGGATCGCGTTCAGATTGTTGAACGCGGTTCGGACCTGTACCTCCAGATCGGCTTCGGGTGAGCCGTCCGCATTGCTACCGACTTGCCCCGAGACGAACAAAAAGCCGTTGGAACGGATTGCCGGCGAATAGCGATTGCGTTCATAAAGCGCCTGGCGTCCGGGCGGGAAAACAACGTCGCGCTTGGTCATATCTACCTCCAGCAGGGGTCAATGCCGACCCGAAAAATTAACCATGAAGGGACTTTAAGGCGTTGTGCTCAGCCGATAAACGAGCAACTCTGGCTATCACTGTTTGTAGAATCCAAACAATCCAGTCGATAGCGGATAGAAATAGTGGGATAGAAAATGGACCGTTTCGATGCGATGCAGGCATTTGCCCGGGTGGTGGAAGCGGGCAGCTTCACCAGGGCGGCCGAAACCCTGCATATGAGCAAAACCAGCGTGACGCAGCTGGTGCAGCAACTGGAGGCACGGTTGCGCGTCAAATTACTCAACCGTACGACGCGCAAGGTCAATCTGACCGCTGACGGCGCGGTCTACTACGAACGTGTAGTCAGGCTTTTGGACGACCTGGACGACGCCGAAACCAGCCTGTCCAGCGCCTCAACGGTGCCCAGAGGGCGGTTGCGGGTGGACGTACCCAGTCCGCTGGCCAGATTGATTCTGCTGCCTGCATTGCCGGCGTTTCACGCTCGATACCCCGATATCCAGATCGATATGGGCGTGAGCGACCGCATCGTCGATCTGATTGGCGAGAAGGTCGATTGTGTTGTGCGCGGCGGCGAGCTGACGGATCAGTCGCTGATGGCGCGACGTGTCGGGGACCTTCAGTTGGGCGTGTATGCGGCGCCGAGCTACCTGGTGCGTCTCGGTACGCCTGCGCACCCGCGAGAGCTGGAAGATTCGCATCATCGTATCGTCGGCTTCCTCTGGGCGCGCAGCGGAAAAGCCCTGCCGTATGCCATGCACCGAGCCGGTGAGAGTATCCATATCCAGGGTCGCTATGTGCTGGCGGTCGACGATGGCAATGCCTACCTAGCGGCCGGCCTGGCCGGTATGGGAGTTCTTTGGCTGCCAGACTACATGTCCGCGCCCCACGTGGCGCAAGGCGAACTAGTGCCCCTGTTCGAGGAATGGCGTCTCGATCCGATGCCGATGTACGTGGCGTTTCCGCCGAACCGGCATATCAGCATCAAGCTGCGCGTATTCATCGATTGGGTCGCTGAACTGATGGCGCAGCATGCGCCCATCACCAACCGACATGGGGGGTGACCACTGCGCTAGAAGTGGGGTGGGGCGCATGGGAGTTGTGGTCACTTGGATCAAATGATCGGAGACGACCCACCGCTGATGTTCAGCCGTATCAATATCGTGTCCCTGATTGTCTTTACCTCGATGTATTCGATGCTCTCGTCCCCATGCGCAGGAACGACGCCCGGCCGCTCTACAGGCTGCTGCGCTGCTGCGCTGCTGGCGACAGGGCAGGCGCCGGGTTTGCTCGCTGATCGGGTGAGTTTTTCCGGGGGAGCAGTAACTATTGGGTTTAAAATGCGCCGCAATGCCCAGGTGATAAAGCCCCCCCCCATGAATTCAGATGCCATCGCTACCCTGCAGCAGCAGTTGCTCGCCGCATTGAACCCCGCTCCCGACGAAGCGCGGCGCCTGTTCCACGGCCGCGGGCGCTGCTGGCCGGGACTCGAGCAGATCACCGTCGACTGGTTGCAGGGCGTGCTGCTAGTGTCGCTGTTCCGCGAGCCGGAGCAAGACGAGCTGGCCGCGCTGAAGTACATGCTGGTGGCCCTGACCCAGTCGTCCGCCTGGCGCAATAGCCAGGCGCACAGCCTGTTGCTGCAGCACCGCTACCTGCCGGACAGCGCGACCGAGTGGCTGCTGGGCGAGGTGCGCGATGAATGGCCGATCAGCGAGCATGGCCTGCGTTTCCGGCTGGATCTGGGCAAGAAGCAGAACACCGGCCTGTTTCTCGACATGCGCTACGGCCGCCGCTGGGTGCAGGCCCAGGCCCAGGGCAAGCGGGTGCTCAATCTGTTCGCCTACACCTGCGGCTTCTCGGTGGCCGCCATCGCCGGTGGCGCCGAGCATGTAGTGAACCTGGACATGGCCAGGGCGGCCCTGAGCCGTGGGCGGGACAATCACCGGCTGAACGGGCATGACCTGAGCCGGGTGAGTTTCCTCGGTCACGACCTGTTCAAATCCTGGGGCAAGGTGAAAAAGAGCGGTCCCTATGACCTGGTCATCATCGACCCGCCGTCTTTCCAGAAGGGCAGTTTTGTCCTGACCCAGGATTATCGAAAAGTCCTGCGCCGCCTGCCCGAGTTGCTCTGCGAGCACGGCATGGTCCTGGCTTGCATGAATGACCCGGACATCGGCCCCGACTTCTTGCGGCAAAGCATGGCCCTCGAAGCGCCGAGCCTGAGCTTTGTCCAACGTCTGGAAAATCCGCCTGAGTTCGCCGACAGCCAGCCTGACAGCGGCTTGAAAGCCCTGGTCTTCGCCCACCACCCTGAGAGGTTGTGAAAAAACGCTCGTCTACTGCGGCCACCTTCAAACGCCCGCTGCTGACGTAGCACGCCTTGCCGCGAACGCCTGGAGACAGCCTGGTGACGACGCTCGATATTTTCACAGCCGCCGATGCCTCCTGTAGGCTGCAATCCTGACCAAAGGAGATCCACATGCCCCCGATCGATCCCCAGCAGCGCCTGGCCATTCTCAGTAACCCCGATGCCCAGGACTGCACCGTCTACCGGCCGGATGAAAACGATCCCGACGCCGAAGAGCTCGACCTCGGCGATGCCAAAATCCTGTTCACCGGTGCGTTCCAGGCGCCTGCCGACTGGGACGAACTCGAGCGCGCCGACTTCTTCGGCGATGCCGAGCCCGATACCTTCGTCACCGCCTATATCGAGTGCGAGGCCAAGCCCGGCTCGGCCGGCTTCTTCGTGGCCGACATCGGCGACTATGTGGCGAGCATGCCGGGGCTGGGCGAGGTGGTGATGTTCTATGTGCATGACTACAGCGAGGACCAGCAGGGCAGGCACTACACCCTGGTTCGCGACGATGAGCCGTTGGACTGAGCGGCTGTGAAAAAAGGCTCGCCTATAGTGGCCGCCTGCAAACGTCCTACGCTGCGACCAATTACCTCAAACAATCCGCGATCCGCAGGGTGCCACTCGCCGCAGGCAGTGCACCGGAGTTCTGCGGCGCGGCACACCAGCTGGCGGGCTGTCGCTGCGCTCCGAGCGGACGGCGCCCCGGCACCCGACCCGCAGGCAGTGCACCAGCGGGCTCGCTACGGCGCTCGACATTTTCACAACCGCTGAGGCTGCCTCTTGCCCGTTAAACGACAAACCCGGCACGTGGCCGGGTTTGTCGTTTAACGCACTAACTAGTTACTTGATTTCGACTGCCAGGCTGTCGTGGATCTTCTTCTGCCAGACCGCCGGGCCGGTGATGTGCACCGACTCGCCCTTGGTGTCGACGGCCACGGTCACCGGCATGTCTTTCACCTCGAACTCGTAGATGGCTTCCATGCCCAGTTCGGCGAACGCCAGCACCTTGGACTTCTTGATCGCTTGGGACACCAGGTAGGCGGCGCCGCCGACGGCCATCAGGTACACGGCCTTGTTGTCCTTGATCGCCTCGATGGCAATCGGGCCGCGTTCCGACTTGCCGATCATGCCGAGCAGGCCGGTGCTTTCGAGGATCTGCCGGGTGAACTTGTCCATCCGCGTGGCGGTAGTCGGGCCGGCCGGGCCAACCACTTCGTCGCCGACCGGATCGACCGGGCCGACGTAGTAGATGAATCGACCCTTGAGGTCGACCGGCAGTTGTTCACCCTTGTTGAGCATCTCGACCATGCGCTTGTGCGCGGCGTCGCGGCCGGTGAGCATCTTGCCGTTGAGCAGCACGGTCTCGCCCGGTTTCCAGCTCTGCACGTCTTCCGGGGTGATGCTGTCCAGATCGACGCGGCGTGCGCTCGGGCCGGCTTCCCAGACGATTTCCGGGTAGGCGTCCAGGCTCGGCGCTTCCAGCTCGGCCGGGCCTGTGCCGTCGAGCACGAAGTGGGCGTGGCGGGTGGCGGCGCAGTTGGGGATCATGCACACCGGCAGGGAGGCGGCGTGGGTCGGGTAGTCCATGATCTTGACGTCGAGCACGGTGGTCAGGCCGCCCAGACCCTGGGCGCCGATGCCCAGCTGGTTGACCTTGTCGAACAGTTCCAGGCGCAGTTCTTCGATCCGGTTGGACGGGCCGCGGGCCTTCAGCTCGTGGATGTCGATCGACTCCATCAACACTTCCTTGGCCATCACCGCGGCCTTCTCGGCGGTGCCGCCGATGCCGATGCCGAGCATGCCCGGCGGGCACCAGCCGGCACCCATTTCCGGCACGGTCTTGAGTACCCAGTCGACGATCGAGTCGGACGGGTTGAGCATGGCCATCTTCGACTTGTTCTCCGAGCCACCACCCTTGGCGGCGACATCCACTTCGACCTTGTCGCCGGGCACGATGCTGTAGTGGATTACTGCCGGGGTGTTGTCCTTGGTGTTCTTGCGCGCGCCGGCCGGGTCGGCCAGGATCGAGGCGCGCAGGACGTTTTCCGGCAGATTGTAGGCGCGGCGCACGCCTTCGTTGATCATGTCGTCGACGCTCATGGTCGCGCCGTCCCAGCGCACGTCCATGCCGACGCGGATGAACACGGTGACGATGCCGGTGTCCTGGCAGATCGGCCGGTGGCCGGTGGCGCACATGCGCGAGTTGATCAGGATCTGCGCCATAGCGTCGCGCGCGGCCGGGGATTCTTCCTTGAGGTAGGCCTCGTGCATGGCCTGGATGAAATCCACGGGGTGGTAGTAGGAGATGAACTGCAGGGCATCGGCGACGCTCTGGATCAGGTCGTCTTGCTTGATCACGGTCATGCTTGGCGCTCCTTTTATGAAGGTAGGAGTAGGGCAGAAGCTTCGGCGGCGAACCACGAGTCGACGCGCGGGCGCAGTAAAAAAGGCGCGGCAGTATAACGCGCAGGCGACTGGGCGGACACCCGACCGGCGGTCGACCTTGGTCGCTGATCGCCCTCTGAACGTGCTGGGCATTTGATCATCACGGGCGTAGAGTGGCGGCTGATTGCCAGTATGGGATGGAGCCCATCAGCCCCCATGAGCCTAAGCCATCAGCGGGTCACTCAGCATACCCTGCAACGTCTGCTGCTGAAGCGCTTCGGCATGGCGACGGCAACCTACGCCCTGACGGGGCTGATGTGCTGGGTCGCGGTATTCAACGATCTGTTCCTTGCCTCCATAGCGACTGCGCTGCTGCTCACCGGGTTGGCGGCGCTCACCCAGGCGGTCTTCCTCGGCCTGTTTCTCTCCGGGCAAAATCTGCGTTTTCGTGACCCCAGTCTGACCGAAGCGCAGGTGCTGGTCGCCTTGGCCTGGTTGACGGTGTTGTTGGCCATGTTTGCCAATGGGCGCGGCGCCTTGCTGGTGGTCTACGTGCTGATCCTGTTGTTCGGGGTGTTCCAGTTGCCACCCAGGGTGTTTGCGCGCTGTGCGGCCATCGCTTTTTTCGGCTTTGCCGGACTGAATATTTACGAGGCGTATCAGTACCGGCTGGCCGATCCTGGCCTGGCCATCTTGCAGGTCAGTGTGCTGGGCGGGGTGATGCTCTGGCTGAGCCTGTTTGCCGGCTATGTGCATGCCATGCGTCAGCGTATGCGCCAGCGCCGCTTCGCCTTGCAGGCGCACCAGGACACCTTGCGCGGTATGATGCGCCAGCTCGAAGGCCTGGTGTCCACCGACGAGTTGACCGGCCTGTTCAATCGTCGCCATTTTCTGCGCTTTGCCAAGGGGGAGCTGGAAAGCCTGCGCGCGAGCAGCCAGCATGGCCTGGCGCTGATCGATCTGGATCACTTCAAACGGATCAACGATGCCCACGGCCACGCCGCTGGCGATCGTGTGCTGCAGACCTTTGCCAGTGTGGCGCAAGCCTGTCTGCGCGATGGCGATATCATCGCTCGCTACGGCGGCGAGGAGTTCGTGCTGATGCTACCCAACACCCAGGCCGATCAGTTCACCGCCTGTTGTGAACGTTTGCGCGAGGCATTCAATCAGTCTGAACCCTTGGGTATTAAGGTGGATACTCTGAGCTTGTCCATCGGAATGACCTTGCTGACCATGAACGATGATCTGGATGAGGCGCTGCAGCGCGCCGATCAGGCGCTCTACCGGGCCAAGCGTAGCGGACGCAATCGTTGCGAGGCGACCTGGGAGGATGTCGATGCCTGAACTCAGGGTGGGTGAGCAACGGCTGACCGTTGCACCCGCCAGCAACCTGCTCGATGCCCTGCTGCAGGGCGGTATTGCTGTGCCTTATAGCTGCCGTTCGGGCAGTTGCCATGCCTGCCTGGTACGTTGCCTGCGTGGTGAGCCGCTGGATGCCAAGCCCGAGGCGCTCGACCAGCCGCGTCGCGAGCAGGGCTGGCGGCTGGCTTGCCAGTGCCGGGTTGTCGACGACCTGCAGGTCGAAGTGTTCGATCCGCTGCGCGATGGCCGCCCCGCGCAGATCGCCGCCTGCGACTGGCTCGGCCCGGATGTGCTGCGCCTGCGCCTGACCCCGCAGCAACCGCTGCGTTACCGGGCCGGTCAGCATCTGGTGCTCTGGACCGACACGGGGATTGCCCGCCCTTATTCGCTGGCCAGCCTGCCGGACGAAGACCCCTGGCTGGAGTTCCATCTGGACTGTCGCCAGCGCGGCGCGTTCAGCGATGCGGCGCGGACATTCAAGCCGGGCGATGCCTTGCGTCTCGGTGAGCTGCGCGGCGGCGCCTTGCACTACGACCCCGACTGGCAGATGCGCCCGCTCTGGCTGCTGGCGGCCGGCACCGGCCTGGCACCGCTGTACGGGGTACTGCGCGAAGCACTGCGCCAGGATCACCAGGGCAGCATTCGGGTCATTCACCTGGCCCATGACCGAACCGGGCATTACCTGGCCGAGCCCCTGGCGCAGCTAGCGGCGCAGCATGGGCAGCTGCAGGTCGAACTGCTCGGCGCGGCCGAGTTGCCTGCGGCTTTGGCCGAACTGCGCCTTGTTTCCCGGCAAACCCTCGCCTTACTCTGCGGCCACCCCGACAGTGTCGAACGCTTTACCCGGCGCCTGTATCTGGCAGGCATGCCGCGTAATCAGATGTTTGCCGACCTGTTTTTACCGCACGCCCGATAACCATCTCGGCGGCGTGATCGCGGAGCATGAGTGATGAGCGAACACCTGTTGGTTGAGCGCGAAGAAGGTCTGCTGACCCTGCGCCTGAATCGGTTGCCCAAGAAAAACGCCCTGACCCGGGCGATGTACAGCGGCATGGCCGAGGTGCTGAAGCAGGCTGATCAGGACCGGAGCGTACGCGCCGTGCTGATCACCGGCGGCGAGGACTGCTTCACCAGCGGCAACGACGTGGCCGATTTCATCCAGGCGCCGCCAGCCGGCCTGAACAGTGAAGTGTTCCAGTTCATGCAGGCCCTGTTCGAGTTCTGCAAGCCGGTGGTGGCGGCGGTCAGCGGCCCGGCGGTGGGCATCGGCACTACCCTGTTGTTGCATTGCGATCTGGTCTACGTCAGCCGCGATGCGAGCCTGAAGATGCCCTTCGTTAACCTGGGATTGTGCCCCGAGTATGGTTCCAGCCTGATTCTGCCGCGCCTGCTCGGCCATGCGCGGGCGGCCGAGTTGCTGCTGCTGGGGCAAGGCTTCACTGGCGAGCAGGCGGCGGCCTGGGGGATTGCCAATCAGGCCCTGGAGGACGGTGCCGCGACCCTGGCCAAGGCCCGCGAGATGGCCCTGCGTTTCCAGCAACTGGCGCCCTCGGCGGTAGCCGACAGCAAGCGCCTGATGCGCGCACCGGGTCGTGAAGAGTTGCGCCGGGTGATCGAGGAGGAGGGCGCGCTGTTCGGCCAGCGCCTGCGCTCGCCGGAAGCCATCGAAGCGCTGACGGCCTTTATGCAGCGGCGCGCGCCGGACTTCTCAACGTTCGGCTAAGCGCCGACTCGGAGGGTGCGCCGCGCGCACCGGCAGTTTTCATGGAGCCCTTGGTGCGCGCGGCGCACCCTACGCTGCACAAACGAAAAGGCCGCTCGATCGAGCGGCCTTTTGCGTGGTGACGCGGGTCTTACACCAGCGCTTCACCGACATGCAGGATCTTCATGCCGTTGGTGCCGCCGATGGTGTGGTAGCTGTCGCCCTTGGTCAGGATCACCCAGTCGCCCTGCTTGACCACGCCACGCTTGAGCAGTTCGTCCACGGCTGCCTGGCTGACTTGTTCCGGGGGCAGGGCCGCCGCGTCGAACGGCACGGTGTAGACGCCGCGGAACATGGCCGCACGGGCCTGGGTAGCGCGGTGCGGGGAGAAGGCGTAGATCGGCACCGAGGAGCGAATCCGCGACATGATCAGCGGGGTGTAGCCGCTTTCGGTCAGGGCGATGATCGCTTTGACGCCGGGGAAGTGGTTGGCCGTGTACATGGCTGCCAGGGCGATGCTTTCGTCGCACCGCTCGAAGGTCGTGCCCATGCGATGGCTGGAGGCTTTGCTGGTCGGGTGCTTTTCCGCACCGATGCAAATCCGCGCCATTGCTTGTACCGCTTCCAGCGGATAGGCGCCGGCGGCACTTTCCGCCGAGAGCATCACCGCGTCCGTGTAGTCGAGCACGGCGTTCGCTACGTCGGAGACTTCTGCGCGGGTCGGCATCGGATTCTGGATCATCGACTCCATCATCTGGGTCGCGGTGATCACCGCCTTGTTGTGGCGGCGCGCATGCAGAATGATCTTCTTCTGGATGCCGCACAGCTCGGCGTCGCCGATCTCCACGCCGAGGTCGCCGCGAGCGACCATTACGGCGTCGCTGGCGCGGATCAGGCCGTCGAGGGTTTCGTCGTCGGCCACGGCTTCGGCGCGCTCGATCTTGGCCACCAGCCAGGCGGTGCCGCCCGACTCGTCGCGCAGCTTGCGCGCGTACTCCATGTCCGAGGCATCGCGCGGGAAGGACACGGCCAGGTAATCCAGGTCCATCTCGGCGGCGAGGAGGATGTCGGCCTTGTCTTTTTCGGTCAGCGCCGGTGCGGTCAGGCCACCGCCGCGACGGTTGATGCCCTTATGGTCGGACAGCGGGCCGCCGATCAGTACCGAGCAGTGCAGGGCGTCGGCATCGGCGCTGTCTACACGCATCACCACCCGACCGTCGTCGAGCAAGAGTTCGTCGCCGACGCCACAGTCCTTGACCAGGTCCGGGTAGTCGATGCCGACGATTTCCTGGGTGCCTTCGGTCAGCGGATGGCTGGTGGAAAAGGTGAAGGTGTCGCCGACCTTGAGCTCGATGCGCTTGCAGGCGAACTTGGCAATGCGGATCTTCGGCCCTTGCAGGTCGCCGAGCAGGGCGACATGCCGGCCATGCTTGGCGGCCAGCTCGCGCACCAGCTTGGCGCGGGCCTTGTGCTCGTCCGGCGAACCGTGGGAGAAGTTCAGGCGGGCCACATCCAGACCGGCGATGATCAGTTGCTCGAGGACTTCGGGCGAATTGCTCGATGGACCAAGGGTGGCGACGATTTTGGTACGACGAAAGGTCATGCACAGACTCCTGAGTTGCGATTGAGCGCGAGGCTACTACGCCGTAACCCTGTAGTCATTGTTGCTCTGCACTACCTTTCTGTGCGGGTTTGAGGACCAATAAATCGCAGTCCACGTTCTCCAGAATGCGTTCCGCGGTATGCCCGATCAGGGCCGTATCCAGGTGGCCGCGGGCGATGGCACCCATCAGCAGCAGGTCGACATGCTGCTCGCGAACAAAGCGGGGCAGCACTTCTTCGGCAAAGCCCTCGATCAGGTGGGTGTCGGGCGTGGCGATCGGGTATTGGCCGATCAACTGCTCAAAGGCTTCGCGATGCTGGGCGGCGCAGCGGGCGACATAGCCATCGTAATTGGCAACCAGTTCGGCATCGAACATCAGGGTGCGCGGCAAGGGGGAATAACTGTGCAGGTAGTGAGCCTGCATGCCCAGTTGACGGCTCAGCTCGCTGGCGGCGCGAATCAGTTGGTGATCGAGCGCCGCCGGTTTGTCGGCGCTGTGCAGCGGATCGAGCGCCGCACACAGGCTGTGGCCCTGCCATTCGGTATGGTGTACCAGCCATAGCGGTGCCGGGCAATGGCGGATCAACTGCCAGCAGCTGTTGGTCAGCAGCAGCCGGCGCAGCAGGCTGTCGTGAGCGGTGGACTTGAGCACCAGATCCGGCGCTACTTCTGCCTCTTTCTCCAGGACCAGCTTGTGCAACGGCCTGCCCCAGCGCACGTCCAGATGCACCTCCAGGCCCTCGGCCCGCAGCGGCGCAGCCAATTCCTCCAGCCATGCCTCGCCCCGTTCGAGCAAGGCGGCCCGTCCCCGGCTTTGCATGGCGGTATCGAACAGATGGCCGGCTTCCAGGGTGGCGTTGTATTCGACCAGCAGCAGGTGCAGTTGCGCGCGGGTCTTGCGTGCCAGCCAAAGCGCCCGATCGAGTGCCGGCTGCTGGGTCTGCTGGGGATCGATGACAACCAGTAGCTGTTGCAGATTCATGGCCTGGACCTCGCTGTGGGTTAGCTGCGTATTGCAACGCATGGGGGCGCTGCTGGCGTTGATCTGTATCAGCTTAGTGGACAGGCCAGTGCTTGGCGCCTGAACCGGCTATCGGCATGGCCCTGCAGATTTTCGCGGGTCAGTCGATATACTGCTCATTGGAGGAGAGACCCATGCGAACCCTGTTGATTCTGATCCTGGCGCTCAGCGCTGTCGGTTGTACCCGCGGCTCGCTCGACCAGCATTTGAATGATGCCTATCGCGCCTATGAGCGTGGCGATTGTCCGCAGGTCATACTGGCGTTATCCCAGGCCGAGCGCAAAAGTCGTTCGCGCGGCTACCTGCAGCCGGAAATCTCCCTGCTGCGTGGCCAGTGCCTGGAGCGGCAAAACCTGTTCGTCGATGCGGCGCAGACTTACGAGTTCATCATCAGCCGTTATCCCGCCAGCGAATACGCGTTCCGTGCTCGCGCCCGTCTGGAGACTTTGCAGCAGTTGGGTCATTTCCGTCCGGCAGGAGCGGCCAAGGCCGCCTCCTGGGCCCACTGACCACTGGTCGCAGGGTTTGGCGACGTGACGTAGCAGGGGTAAGCTGACGGCTTATTCAGGGAGGAAAATTCATGCGCCTGTTGTTCTGCCTCTTGTTGTTGCCTGGATTGGCGGCGGCAGAGATCTACCGTTGGGTCGATGCCAATGGCCAGATACATTTCGGCCAGCGCCCTGCTGCGCTCGGAGCCGAGCAGGTCGAGGTCAGGCCGCAGGTTATCGAGCGCGACGAGGCGACACGCGAGCGGCAGGAACGTACCTCGCGTTTCTATGAAGCGCGCCGTGCCGAGCAGGCACAGGCTTCGGTGGTTTCAGCCGAACGCCAAGCCCAGCGTGCCAAGGAATGCGGCGAGCTACGCAGCAGGTTGGCGCAGATCCCGGAAGGGCGTCGCTATTTCCACTCCGAGGCGAATGGGGAACGGACCTACTACAGTGATGAGCAGCTTGATGCCGCTCGTCGCCAGTTACGTGACCAAGTATCAGAGCGCTGTTCCTGAACTGGTTTAAGAGCAGTAGTGCGGCCATACTTAAAGGCCATTTATAGCGATTTGCCATTATGCCTATTCAGCGTCGAATAGAACGTCAGCAGCTGCCCTGCTACCTGAAGGTGTTCAATCGCATTACCGATAAGCCAATGGGCTATATCGGCAATGTGTCGTTGGACGGCCTGATGTTGATCAGTCAACTGCCGTTGCTGGTGGGCGCGCGCTTCGAGATGCGCCTGAAGATTCCAGGGCAGAATGCACCACGCGTCATTGATTTCTCGGCCACTTGTCAGTGGTGCCACGAGGACGTGACTCCAGGCAGCTTCGATTCAGGTTTCGCTCTGGTGGCGCCGCCTGCCGAGTTCGTCGAGATGGTCGATGCGCTGCATCAGTACTTCAGCTTCTATCCTCTGGCCGCCTCCGCCTAGCGCAGCTCAAGCGGGTTGCCGCGAACCCTGCGCAGGGTTGCTCGGTGCGCTGATCGAGCGAAACAGGGTCCATAAAAAAACCGCCTTGCAAGGCGGTTTTTTCACAAGCTTGCGGCTCTGCCGCCTACTCAAGCCATGGCTGGCTCGTTCAGTTGCAGCAGCTCGTCGGAACGCGTCTGCACCTCGCTGTAGCGTTCGGCGTCGCTGGCAAGCACCTCGGCCATGGCGGGGAAGATCTCGTTCAGTTTGCTGCGCCACTGCTCGGATGCAACCTGCTTGGGGAAGCAGCGCTTAATCAGGTCGAGCATGATCGACACGGTCACCGACGCGCCTGGCGATGCACCGAGCAGGGCGGCGATAGAGCCATCCTGGGCCGCGACCAGTTCGGTGCCGAATTGCAGGATGCCGCCGTGCTCGGCATTTTTCTTGATGATCTGCACGCGCTGACCGGCCATTTCCAGGCGCCAGTCCTCGGCTTTTGCCTGCGGGTAGAAACCGCGCAGGGTCTTCAGGCGCTTTTCATCGGACTGCATCACTTCCTTGATCAGGTAGCGGGTCAGTTCGAAGTTGTCACGCGCTACGGCCAGCATCGGGCCGATGTTGTTGGGGCGTATCGACAGCGGCAGATCGAGCAAGGAGCCGTGGCGCAGGAACTTGGTCGAGAAACCGGCATAAGGCCCGAACAGCAGGGATTTCTTGCCGTCGACCACACGGGTGTCGAGGTGCGGCACCGACATCGGCGGCGAACCCACTTCGGCCTGGCTGTAGACCTTGGCTTCGTGCTGTTTGACTACGTCGGGGTTGTCGCAGCGCAACCACTGGCCGCTCACCGGGAAACCGCCGTAACCTTTGCCTTCGGGAATGCCGGACATCTGCAGCAACGGCAGGGCGGCGCCGCCGGCGCCGAGGAAGACGAATCTGGCCTGGACCGTGCGATGACCTCCGTTCTGCAGATCCTTGATGCGAACCCGCCAGCCCTGCTCGTTGCGCTCGAGGCCGGTGACCTTCTGGCTGCATTTGACCTCTGCGCTGGGCTGTGTGCCCAGGTGGTCGAGCAGGTGTTTGGTCAGTGTGCCGAAGTTGACGTCGGTGCCTGCCATGACCCGGGTTGCGGCGATCGGCTCTTGAGGATCGCGACCCGGCAGCATCAGCGGCATCCACTTGGCCATGGTGGTGCGGTCTTCGGTGTATTCCATAGCGCTGAAGGCGTGGTGCGTGGTGAGCGCCTTGAAGCGCGTCTTGAGGAAGTCGATGCCTTCCTGCCCGCGCACGAAGCTCAGGTGCGGTACCGGGGTGATGAAGGACCTGGGCGAACCGAAGGTGCCTTTCTCGACTAAATAGGCCCAGAACTGCTTCGACTCTTCGAATTGGGTGTTGATGGTCACCGACTTCTTGATGTCGATCGAGCCATCCGCCGCTTGCGGCGTGTAGTTCAGTTCGCACAGCCCGGCATGGCCGGTACCGGCATTGTTCCAGGGGTTGGAGCTTTCGATCGCCCCGGACTCCATCAGCTCGATGACTTCCAGCTTGAGGGTCGGATCAAGCTCTTTCAGTAGCACGGCCAAGGTCGCGCTCATGATGCCGGCGCCAACCAGCACCGCATCTACTGTTTCGTAATCGTTATGCGCCATTATCACTTCTCCTAAAAATGCAGCACCCAATTGACGGCCAGAGGCCTAAGCGTGAAACAACGCCTATCAGCGGTCGCTGAGATGTCCTGGGATGAGGCAGGAGGGGATAGCGGAGCATTTGCCAGCCGCAAGATCGTTCATTTTCGCCACACTCTTGTGAAGTTGTTGAAACCGTTTTTTCACGCTCTTTTGGAGCCGTGAACCTCAAAAGCTCGTTCGCCCAGGTTTGCCTTTTTGCCCGCGCAAAGCTGCCGTTGCATGGCTGCAAGCTGTTCTGCGTTATGGGTAAAACGGCGAGCCGGAAGGGGCTGCACGAAGTGGGCGACTCTCTGGGGCGTGGCCGATGGCTAGTGCATCAGCGGTACGGCAAGGCCCGATCAGGAGACGTCCTTATAATCGGGGCGCGATTATAAGACGAAAGCGAGGAAATTGATTGCCTGAAGTGACTTTTCTTCTTTCCTCCTGTCAGGCCAGCAGGGCTTCGGCGGCGGCCGAATGTGTCGCGGTTGGGGCGATGCGCGCGCTGGCGGGCAACGGTTTATGCAGCCAGCCGAGCTGCTGCTGATTGACCTCGATCCAGCCGAGGCCTTGTGGCGCCTGGGCTGACTGGCGAAAGGCGCGGCACAGGCCGCGGTCATCGAGCAAGGCAAATGTACGAATGGGGCGGCGCGGGCCGAGCAGCGAGCGAAGGGAAAACATGATGCAGACTCCGGCAGGTGGCGACTAAGGTCTTATGCCAGTCGGGCATGACAAGGCCGTGACAACAGCCCGAAAACCCTCAAGTCTTGGCCGCGGCGCTGTTAGCCCATGGTGCTGCTGGTTATACTGCAGGGCAATTTTTCGCCCCACACCCATGGAGAGATGAGCATGCTGCATCGTCTATCGTTTGCTCTGATCGCTGTCGTCGGCCTGACCCTGGTCGGCTGTGCCCACAGCCCGCAACAACTCAGCCCGCAACCCAAGATCAATGCCCCGCTGGCCGCCGTTGGCCAAGGTCAGCCAGTGGTGGTGAGGGTTGTCGACGGTCGGCCGTCGCCGGTTCTCGGCACGCGAGGCGGCTTGTATCCGGAAACCAGTGCGATCAGCGTCACCGGCCAGAACATCCTGCCAAAACTGCAGGCTCAGGCAGAAGCGGCGGTGCGCCTGCTTGGCTTCACTCCGACGCCGAACGCCTACAATGCGCCGCAGCTGACCCTGACCCTGGCCGAGCTGAAGTACCAGTCGCCTAAAGAAGGGCTGTACGTCACCGAGTCCGATATCACCGCGACCTTCCGTGTCGACGTGCAGAACAGCGCGCGCCGTTACAACGGTCGCTACGGCGCCTCGTTGAACCAGCGCTTTGGCATGGCGCCGAACCAGGAAACCAATACCAAGCTGGTCAGTGATGTCTTGAGCGATGCGCTGACCCGTGCGTTCAAGGATCCGACCATTGGGCAAATGCTCCGGGAGTAATCGCCGGTCGATAGAGCCCCGGCGCGTTAGCGCAATGCCGTTCAGCCGCTAGTTGGCTTGTCAGGTCTTGGGGGCGACACATCGGCTAACTCGAGAGTCAGAGCAAATACCGCTTTTCCCGCAAGGGCCGAGCGGCATTTTTCCTTGGTTGAACTGCGGCGCACGACTGGCATTGTGCAGCAGGGCTGCAGCCCATAGATCAACCATGCAGGCTCTGCAGCGCATACAAGAACGCCGCTTTCCGGTGAAGGGAAACGGCGTTTTTTCTTGAGTCAGCAGCATTGTGGTCGTGCTTGGTTTTCCGGGGGATTCAGGCCGCTTCGGCGTAGAGCTCAGGCAAGCTGAAACCGGTGTGCCGATCGATGTCCGGCAGGTCATAGTGTTCATGGCCGCCAAGGGTGCAATAGACCAGCCAGTGGTGATCCTGGACGTTGAAGGAGAGCTCGTTGATTACATCCTCCACTTCGTCGAGCGAGTCGATCAGATAATCACGATCAAGCGGTTGTGGGTTGAGCATGGCAGTTCCTCCGAGGTCAGATTGGATACGCTCCCGTGCAGCGATGACGGTGACGTAACAGAAGAGGATTCAAAGCTTAGGCCAGGAATATGACGTTTTTCAGACGATTTCGGGATAGCTCCTTCGTTCGTCGGAAACGAAATTTCTAAATGAGCCGCTCCAGTAAACTGCGGCCGGTATTTCGGCGTGTCCGGTGGGTCACGGCGGTGTGAAGTGCTGCTGATGAAAGTGCTTGAGGCGTAAACCTCAGCGCCCGTCCCTGGAAAATCGAGTTTTCCCTTGCCTGAACGGTCAGCGCGATCCCTTCATTCCGTCCGACAACGCCGGTATTTTCTCTTTGATGGTGCACAGGCTTGGTCTGTGCACCAATTTGATGTGGAGGTTGCTGATGTCGTTGCAGGCGCTCTGGTCTGTTTTCCTTGCCTATCCCGCGCAGTCGTTGAATGCCCTTGCCCTGTTCTTCGGGCTTGCCGGGAGCTGGTTGCTGCTGGCCACCCGAGTGCGTGAGCAACGTGCAGTGGCGCGCTTGATCGCGGGCAGCGATGCCGAGGATATGGCCGAGGAGGTGTACGTGTTCGACGCCCCGACCCAGCGACTTAACCGGTTTTTCTATCGTTTCGGTTTTGTCAGCCTGGCGCTGTCGCTCGCGCTGTCCTGGGGCAGCACCCAGTTCTGAATTGCCCGAGGCGGCAACAATGGCGTCGAGCAAGCAAAAACGGCAGCCCATGGGCTGCCGTTTTTGTTGCTGCGCCAGGCATTCCTACAACGGCAAGCCGGCTTTCACCCGGTATTGGTTGCGCACCGGATTGGCATATTGCAGCACCAGATAAGGCCGCTGTTCGACCGGACAGCGAGCCAGGCGCTTGTTCCATTCGGCTTCGGCGCGAGCCAGTTCCTCGGCGGGAAACAACTGCGCTGCGCTTGGTACGTTGAGTGACGGGTCGCGCTCGGGCCACATGGCGTAGGCCAGATAGTGCACCGGGAATAGCCGGTAGCCGCTGAGAATCTGCCTGTCCATTTCGGCGGCCAGCTGCTTGCTGTCCTCCAGACTAGTGCTCACCGGTGCACTGAAGTGCACATGCACGCGACCTTTGTATCCGGTAATGCCGAGGGCGATGCTCTGGTCGTCTTCGCCCGGGACCTTGCTGTAGCTGCCGGTGCTGGCGCGGATGAACAGTTCACGGGCCTTGGCCTGGTCGCAGGGGTCGTATTCATAGCTGATCGACACCGGGGTCAGTTTCAGCGCGGCGATCACCTCGGCAAAGGGTTCGTTCTTGCGACTCATGTGGAACATCTTGAGGATCGCCGAGTCGGTGCGGTCGTTGCCATCCTTGGCGCGGCCTTCGGCCTGGGCAATCCAGATCGACTCGCAGTCGGTGCGGATCGAATGATTGATGTAGGCCGACAGCAACTGGTAGGCCGCGAGTTTCTCACGGCGGCCGCTGAGCGAACGATGCACGATAAAACTCTTGTTCAGGCGCATCAGATCGCTGACGAACGGCTTCTGCAGCAGGTTGTCGCCAATCGCGATGCGCGGGGTCGGCAGGCCGGCGTGGTATACCGCGTAATTGACGAAGGCCGGATCCATGACGATATCGCGGTGGTTGGCCAGGAACAGATAAGCGCTACCGGCCTTGAGTCGCTCGACCCCGGAATAGCTCACGCCATCGGTGGCGCGCTCGATGCTCTGGTCGACGTAAGCCTCCACTTTGTCCTGCAGTGCCGCTACCGAGGCAACCTGGCGGAATTCAAGATGCAATCGATAGGCTATAAGTGGTTTAAGCAGCCAGCCCAGTGCGCCGGCCAGGCGTGGGAAGCGATACTGGGTGAGAATGTCGAGAAACTCGTCGTCTGCCAGCAAACGCGCCAGGACGGTGGGGACTTCGGAATCGGCGTAAGGTCGGATGGCATCGAATTCGCCCATCATGCTCTCTTGTCGTAGTTGGCTGTGGTTAGCAGAGTGTTGAGGAGGACGCCCCGTGCGCGGGGTCAGCGGTAGACCGGCGATTATACCTACAAGTCACATGGAGACCGCGATGCTGGAAAGTCAGGTTTATCAATGCCCGTACTGTGGCGAGTCGGTCGAGGCCCTGCTCGACCTCTCCGCGGGTGATCAACAGTACATCGAGGACTGCCCGGTATGCTGCCGGCCAATTGTCTTCGATCTGCGCACCGACGGCATTGACTGGACGCTTGATGTGCGTGGAGAAAACGACTGATGCAGCGCATCTACGAGCCGCAGGACGTGCTGGAAGGCGAGTTGCTGCTGGGCATGCTGGCCAGTGAAGGCATCGAAGCCCACCTGACCGGTCAGCATCTGCTCGGCGCGGTTGGCGAGCTGCCTGCCTGTGGTCTGCTTGGCCTGATGGTCGACGATATTCAGGCCGAGCGCGCGCAGCAGTTGATCGCCACGTACAATGTCGCGCAACCGCTGGCCAATGATGAGCCGGAGAACTTCCAGGGCGTGCTGCTCTGCTAGTTCCTTCGGTGCACTGTGTCGGGCGTATAGGGTTGCACCGGATACCAGTGAACGGATTAGCCTGCCAGGCTGGTTGCGCGACAGAACGTTACGCCCGTCCCCGTGTCTTTGCCTGTTACCTATGCCAACATCCGGTATTGCCTGGCCCGCTGCCTACCTGTTATCGAGTTGCCCCCCTCATGTGTGGACGTTATGCCCTGTTCCGTTGGTCGCCAGTATTCGCGGCTTTACCCGGTTTTCCTGCGGATCAGCAACCGCAGTGGAATATTGCACCCGGCAGCCAGATTCTGTTACTGCGTGCCCTCGCCGGTGAGCGCCAGCTGGTTCGCGCCCGCTGGGGGTTGACGCCGCCCTGGCTGACGGATCTGTCGAAAACCCCTGCCCAGGCACGGGCAGAAACCCTGGCCGAGCAGCCGATGTTCCGCGACGCCTTTCGCCTGCGTCGCGGCTTGTTGCCGGCCAATGGTTTTTACGAATGGCGCGGCTCCGCGCGCAAGCGGCCGTACTGGCTGACCAGCGAAGACAGCCCGCTGTACTTCGCTGCGTTGTGGGAGGCTTATCCGGTCGACGGTTGTGTCTATCTCAGTGCGGCGGTGGTGACCCAGCCTGCCGCCAATCAGCGCCGCCCGCTGATCCTCGATGCCGCTGCCCAGGCACTCTGGCTGGCGGCAGACACGCCGACGGATGAACTTAAAGCGCTGTTGGCCAGGCCGCAGCCGCTGTTGCGCGAGCGGGTTCTGGCCAATCTGGTCAACGACCCCAAGCTGAATGCCCCCGAGTGCCTGACGCCGGCGTAGCTGGCGTCAGTTGTGTGTGTGGGCTTTTATAGCCGCGCGGGTGTGCGCTGCAGACCTGTTTGTCGAGCGTTGGGCCTTGCACCGATAGTGGAGGGCTGGCGTCTTGTCGCGATATTTTTTGCCGCGCTATTGTCGGTTGCTCGCGCAGGGTGGCGGGCCTAGCATACGGTGCTTATTCAATGGAGACTCAGCATGAACCAGACGTTGTCCTTTACCGCGCTGGCCGCGGCCTTGCTGCTGGCAGGATGCCAGGCCGTGAACACCACCAGCGGTGGCGCGGTGGGCGTCGAGCGCAAGCAGTACATGTTCAGCATGCTCTCGACCCAAGAGATCAATCAGATGTATGCGACGTCCTATCAGCAGACGCTGGGCGAGGCATCGAGCAAGGGTGTGCTGGACAAGAGCAGCGCCAGCGCCAAACGGTTGCGGGTCATCACCGATCGGCTGATCAAGCAGGCGCCGATATTCCGCGCCGATGCCGCGCAGTGGCAGTGGGAGGTCAATCTGATTAAGAGTCCGGAGCTGAATGCCAGCTGCGGCCCAGGTGGCAAGATCCTCTTCTACAGCGGGCTGATCGACAAGCTGAAACTGAACGACGATGAGATCGCCGCGATCATCGGCCATGAAATGGCCCATGCCCTGCGCGAGCACAGTCGCGAAGCCATGTCCAAGGCCTACGGCGTGGCGCTGGCCAAGCAGGGCGCCGGTGCCCTGCTCGGGCTCGGCGAGACGGGTATGGCCATGGCCGATACCGTGGTGCAGTACAGCCTGACCCTGCCCAACAGCCGGGGTAACGAGAACGAGGCCGACCTGCTTGGACTGGAACTGGCCGCCCGCAGCGGCTACAACCCGAACGCCGCTGTCAGCCTGTGGCAGAAGATGGCCCAAGCCGGCAATGGCGCGCCGCCGGAGTTCATGAGCACTCACCCGTCCTCGAGCAGCCGGATCGCTGCCTTGCAGGCGGCCATCCCGAAAGTCATGCCGCTTTACGAGCAGGCCAAGGCCGCGCGCTGACAGCGTCCCGGGTGCGTACCCGCGTCGAGTCGGGTGCGTCCAGGGGCGTTAGGGCTCTCCAGCGGGTGCAAGGCCCTGTCCATCGCGCTGGCGGGTGGGCTTACGGCAGGGCTTTTTCCGAGAAGGAACGGGTGTCCAGGCCCAGTTGGGCGCGGAAGCTCTCCATGTCGAACATGGTGCAGATTTCCTGGATTTCGTTGCTCGGGGTCAGTGTCCAGAAGGCCATCGCCGCGATGCTCAGCACCTTGTCGCTTGGCGGGTAACCCAAGGCCGGTTTTTCGATGGTGCCGATCAGGGTGCTCCAGGTGACCACCTTGTTGCCTTCGGCAATGCATTCCTCAACCACTACCTGAAGGTCTGGCATGGCAGTGCGGATGTCCTGGATCAGTTGGGCGAAGGCCGCGCTGCCCAGCGGGCGGCCGACAAACGAGCTTTTGTAGAGGAAGTCCCTGCTGTGCAGCTGCTCGGCCAAGGCCAGACGGCCTTTGTTCCACGACAGGTCGATATGCTGGCAGACCACTTTTTTCCGATCATCCAATGACATGCTTGTCTCCCTGGCTTGGTGGGCAAGGTGCGCAAGATACTGCGCACTTTTTTGGCTGTCAGAGTAGCCAGAACATCGGCTGGAGCGCCAGGGGAACGGCGTCAAATCAATACCATAAATACCCGCCGAGTTGCAGGGCCTGGTAGCTCGCATAAACCGCCAGAGCGGCGAAGGCGCCGGCGGCCAGGCGGCGAATCAGGGTCAGTGGCAAGCGTTCGGCGGCAAAGTTGCCGACCAGCACCACGGGTACGTTGGCGATCAGCATGCCCAGGGTGGTGCCGATCACCACGAGCACGAAATCTGGGTACTGCGCGGCCAGCATCACCGTGGCGACCTGGGTCTTGTCGCCCATCTCGGCGATGAAGAAGGCGATCAGGGTGGTAAGGAAGGGACCGTAGCGCTTGAAGCCCGAGCTTTCATCGTCATCCAGCTTGTCGGGAACCAGCGTCCACAGCGCCACGGCGACGAAGGAGGCCGCGAGCGCCCAGCTCAGGGTCACCGGGGAAAACAGACTGGCTACCCAGTTGCCGGCGGCTCCGGCGAGAAAATGGTTGGCCAGGGTGGCGACCACGATGCCGAGGATGATTGGCCAGGGCTTGCGAAAGCGCGCGGCCAGCAGCAAGGCGAGTAATTGGGTCTTGTCGCCGATTTCGGCCAGGGCAACGATCAAGGTGGGGACGAACAGGGATTCCAGCATCAGACTTCCTAACGGGGGCGGGTCGACATGGCTATGACACGTACCGCCTTCCCGCCCCGGGTAAGGTGTGCGTGTCATAGGTCTTGTCAAACCCTGTGCGCAGTGTCGTCAGCCAGCGGCTGGTTGTTGACAATGCGCCAGCCCGTGTTGCTGGGCTGTGGGTCGCACGCACCATGGTCGGTTGACCAAGTATGTTGACGCGTGCCGGGCGAGCTGCTGCTCGCGGGAGACTACTCCCCTAGGACGGGCGCATTCTGCCCAACTGCAGTGGATTGGGCAAGCCTGCGCTTGTATCGGGTCGCTACGGCTTGCTGGCGTCGTAGATGCGAAAGCCCTTGGCCTCGGCCAGGGTATGGCAGGGGCCAAGGTATTGCTCGATCAGCGGGGGATACTTGAGGAAGCTGTTGGCCACCAGGCGCAATTGGCCGCGGCGTTCGAGGTGCTCGGCGGCATGCCGCAACAGATTTTCCGTAGCCTGGTAGTGGGTGTGCACGCCTTGATGGAACGGCGGGTTGCTGAGGATCGCGGCCAGCCCCCGGGGCGCGGCGGCAATCCCGTCGCCACTGATGACGTTGGCTTCAAGGCCGTTGGCGGCCAGGGTCAGGCGGCTACTGGCCACGGCGAAGGCGTCGACATCCAGCAGGGTCACCTGGCTCTCGGGATAGCGGCGTTTCAGCGCCGCGCCGAGCACGCCGGCACCGCAGCCGAAATCGAGCAGGTGACCCGCTGGCAGCTGATCCAGATGCTCCAGGAGCAGGGCGCTGCCGATGTCCAGGCGGCCATGGCTGAACACCCCGGGCAGGCTGATCACGTGCAGCGGGCCGTCACTCAGGGGCAGGCTGTAGTGGCGCGCCAGGGCTTCGAGATCCGGGGTGGCTGGGGCGTTTGCCACGGTTACTTGCCAGAGCTGGCAGTGGCGCGCGCTGTCGAGTTTGCGTGCTCTGCCGAACGCCGCCAACTGCTTGGCCGCGCGTTCGATCCCGGCGCGCTTCTCGCCGACCAGGAACAGCTGGCGCCCGGCGAGTCGTGCGGCCAGGGCGCTCAGCAGGTAGTCGGTGAGTTCGCGGGATTTTGGCAGGAACAGCACCGCGGCGGTGAAACCGTCTGCGGGAGGCGTTACGCCAAAGTGGCTGCGCCCGGCAAAGCGGGTTTCCAGCAGCGCCTGTTCGCCGGCGTGCCAGCTCCAGCCCCGGGCTTGCGGCAACTGGCCGAGCAGGTCATCGGCCGGCAAGCCGGCGAGCAGCAACGGGCCGCCGAACAGTTCGGCCTGACGCAGCAGCACTTCGCTTCGCGGGTCCATGGGGTGGGCTCCTGGGCAAAGCGCGGAGGATAACAAATCCGGCCAGGGCTTTGAGCGCAATGGGGCCTGCGGCAATACTGGTGCGGTTACCCATTGCCCCGGCGGCTAGTTCACCACCCGTCGCTCTGCGCCGTCGAAAAACGCCCGAGCATTCTCCGTCAGCTGAGTGACGATGCGCTGCCGCGCTTCGCGGCTACCCCAGGCGCTGTGCGGGGTGACGATCAGGCGCGGGATGTCGGCGGCGAGCAAGGGGTTGCCCTCGGTTGGCGGCTCCTGGGTCAGTACGTCGGTGGCTGCGCCCCCCAGATGGCCGCGGCGCAGGGCGTCGGCCAGTGCCTGTTCGTTGACCAGGCCGCCACGCGCAGTATTGATCAGGAAGGCGCCGGGCTTCATCAGGCTCAGCTGGTATTCGCCGATCAGATCCTGGGTGGCAGAGTTGAGTGGGCAATGCAGGGTCAGGGCATCGACCTGCGGCAGCAGTTCGTCCAGCGACAGGCGATCCGGGCGGGACGGACGCCCCGGCAGCTGGCCAAGCAGCACACGCATGCCGAAGGCTTCGGCCAGTCGCGCTACGGCTCCGCCCAGTTCGCCGTGGCCGAGCAGGCCGAGGGTCTTGCCTTCCAGTTCGACGATGGGGAAATCCAGCAGGCAGAACTGCTGCGCCTGTTGCCAACGGCCGTCGCGTACCGCGCCCTGGTAGTCGGGCAGGCGAGTGGCCAGGGCGAGCAGCAGCATCAGGGTGTGCTGCGCCACCGAAGGCGTGCCGTAGCCCTGGCAATTGCAGACCAGCACGCCATGTTCTCGCGCGGCGGCCAGGTCGATGTTGTTGGTGCCGGTGGCGGCGATCAACACCAGTCTCAGCTCGGGGCAGGCGGCAAAGGTCCTGGCGTCCAGTGGCACTTTGTTGCTGATTGCCACCTGCACACCCTGCAGGCGCTCGATCACCTGTTCAGGGTCGCTCAGCGGGTACAGCGTCAGTTCGCCGAATAGCTGCTGCAGTGGTGACAGGTCGAGATCGCCCAGATCGAGTGTGCTGTGGTCTAGAAAGACTGCGCGACTATTGTTACTCATCAGCTGTACCTTTTCTGCTATCGGAGCGGGGCGTAAGGTGAACAGCCTATCAGCCCCTATGCCTGTTGCGGAGCCGCTATGTACTGGACGGAGTTTTTCACCGTTGCCCTGATTCACTTGCTGGCAGTCGCCAGCCCCGGGCCGGATTTTGCCATCGTGGTGCGCGAAAGCGTGGCCTTCGGCCGGCGTGCCGGTATCTTCACCGCGCTGGGTGTGGGCGCCGGGATCTTCGTCCACGTGGCTTATTCTCTGCTCGGCATCGGCCTGATCGTGTCCCAGTCGATTGTCTTGTTCAACGCCTTGAAGTGGCTGGCCGCCGCTTACCTGCTCTACATCGGGATCAAGGCGTTGCGCGCCAAACCGGCTGACCCGGCCCGCGCCGAGCTGAGCCTGGAACAGGCCGCACGTTCTCCGCGTGCGGCCTTTGCCACAGGCTTCGTCACCAATGGCCTGAACCCCAAGGCAACCCTGTTCTTTCTGTCGTTGTTTACCGTGGTGATCGATCCACACACCCCGCTGATGGTGCAGGCCGGTTATGGCATCTACCTGGCACTGGCGACGGCGCTGTGGTTCTGCCTGGTGGCGATGTTGTTCAGTCAGCCGCGGGTGCGCGCCGGTTTTACCCGCTTGGGCCACTGGTTCGATCGGCTGATGGGCGCGGTATTGATAGGTTTGGGCATCAAGCTGGCGTTCAGCGAGTTGCGCTAGGGACGCTCGCTGATGATGACGTAGTTGGGTATTACGGTTGTCTCTATAAACGTGCAGGATAAATAAGTAGCGGCTGTGACCCGGCTATGTTTTTCGAGCCTGTCGTGTGACCAAAAACAGCCAAAAAGTCATACGGGCAAATCATTCTTTTGACTGATTTTCCCGTCTGGCAAGCACTCTAGAGTCCTGTCACGGTTAAAAACAATATCCTGCAGACAGGTGCTCTCCCATGTTGCCAACTCGCATCATCCCGCCCGCGGCCAATGCCTATCAATATCCACTGCTGATCAAGCGTTTGTTGCTTTCCGGCGTGCGCTATGAAAAAACCCGTGAAATCGTCTATCGCGACACCCTGCGTTACAGCTATGCGACCTTCAATGAGCGGGTTGCACGCCTGGCCAATGCGCTGACGACGGCAGGGGTCAAGGCCGGCGATACCGTAGCGGTGATGGACTGGGACAGCCATCGCTACCTCGAATGCATGTTTGCCATCCCCATGCTCGGTGCGGTGCTGCATACCATCAATATCCGCCTGTCGCCTGATCAGATCCTCTACACCATGAACCACGCCGAGGATAAGTTCGTCCTGGTCAACAGTGAGTTCGTGCCCCTCTACAACGGTATCGCCGCGCAACTGACCACGGTCGAGAAGACCCTGTTACTGACCGACGCCGAGGAGAAAAGCGCCGAACTGCCGGGACTGGTCGGCGAGTACGAGCAGCTGCTGGCGGCCGCCGGCCCGAGCTACGACTTCGCCGATTTCGATGAAAACTCGGTGGCCACCACCTTCTACACCACCGGCACCACCGGCAATCCCAAGGGCGTGTATTTCACTCATCGACAACTGGTGCTGCACACCATGGCGGCGGCCAGTGTGCTGGGCAGTCTCGACAGCGTGCGCCTGCTGGGCACCAATGATGTCTACATGCCGATTACTCCGATGTTCCATGTGCATGCCTGGGGCATTCCTTATGCCGCCACCATGCTGGGCGTCAAGCAGGTGTATCCGGGGCGCTACGAACCGGAGTTGCTGTGCAAGCTGATCAAGGAGGAGAAGGTCAGCTTCTCCCACTGCGTGCCGACCATCCTGCAAATGATGCTCAACGCCCCAAGCGCCCAAGGCCATGACTTCGGCGGGTTGAAGATGATCATCGGCGGCAGTGCACTGAACCGTGCCCTCTACGATGCTGCCAAGGCGCGCGGCATCCAGCTGACTGCAGCCTATGGCATGTCGGAAACCTGCCCGCTGATCTCCTGCGCGCACATCAATGACGAGCTGCTGGCCGGCAGTGAGGATGAGCAGATCACCTACCGGATCAAGGCCGGGGTGCCGGTGCCTCTGGTCGATGCGGCGATCATGAGCGCCGATGGCCGCATGCTGCCGGCGGACGGTGAGTCCCAGGGCGAGTTGGTGTTGCGTTCGCCGTGGCTGACCCAGGGCTATTTTCGCGAGCCGGAGAAAGGCCAGGAACTCTGGGAGCACGGCTGGCTGCACACCGGCGACGTGGCGACCATCGACGGCATGGGGTTTATCGAGATTCGTGACCGGATCAAGGACGTGATCAAAACCGGTGGCGAGTGGATCTCCTCATTGGCCCTGGAAGACCTGATCAGCCGTCATCCGGCCGTGCGTGAAGTCGCGGTGGTGGGTGTGGCGGATCCGCAGTGGGGCGAGCGGCCCTTTGCCTTGCTGGTACTGCGTGACGATCAGACCCTGGATGCCAAGGGGCTCAAGGATCACCTCAAGCCTTATGTCGAGCAGGGTCATATCAACAAGTGGGCCATCCCCACGCAGATCGCTCTTGTTACCGAAATTCCCAAGACCAGCGTCGGCAAGCTGGATAAAAAACGCATTCGCCTGGATATCGCCCAGTGGCAGGCGGCCGGCTGTGCGTTTCTCTCCACCCTGTAAGGTGTGGTGGTGATACCTGGTCAGAGTGACTGCATAGTCAAACAAGCGTTTGCCTGGACAATTGCTCTTTTCCAGCCATTCCTGGCTTGTGGCGGATAAGACTTATCCGCCGAAACCTGCGAGCCAGAGTGTCTGGGAGGCTGCAAATCATACTTTCGAGGGATCAGGCAGTCACACCCTCTGGCTATAGTCGGCACTATCCATAACAAAAAAGTACATGGAGTAGT
Organism: Pseudomonas sp.; assembly: GCF_033723075.1. Taxonomy (GTDB): domain Bacteria; phylum Pseudomonadota; class Gammaproteobacteria; order Pseudomonadales; family Pseudomonadaceae; genus Aquipseudomonas. The sequence continues at coordinate 366,456 of NZ_JAWVXU010000001.1, read as the reverse complement.
GTCGATGACAAAATCAAAGCAAACCTGGCGTCTGGCCAAACTGCCGTTGGCCGTCAGTCTCGCATCCACCCTCGCCGCACCGGCATTCGGCGTGACGTTCAATATTGGTGAAATCGAAGGCCAGTTCGACTCGGCGATCTCGGTGGGGGCCAGTTGGTCGGCTCGTGGCGCAGATCCGGATCTGATCGGTACCGTCAATGGTGGTAAAGCCGCCTCATCGACCAGCGACGACAATCGTTTGAACTTCAAGAAGGGCGAAACCTTCTCGAAGATCTTCAAGGGCATCCACGACCTTGAGTTGAAGTACGGCGACACCGGTGTATTCGTGCGCGGTAAGTACTGGTACGACTTCGAACTCAAGGACGAAAGCCGCCTGTTCAAGGACATCAGCGACAGCAACCGCAAGGAGGCGGCGCAGGCTTCCGGCGCGCAAATTCTCGATGCCTTCATCTACCACAACTACGCCATTGCCGACATGCCGGGCTCCGTGCGTCTGGGCAAGCAGGTAGTCAGCTGGGGTGAAAGCACCTTCATTCAGAATTCGATCAACTCGATCAACCCGGTCGACGCCGCCGCCTTCCGCCGCCCCGGTGCGGAGATCAAGGAAGGCCTGATCCCGGTCAACATGTTCTATGTGGCGCAGAGCCTGACCGACAACCTCTCCATGGAGGCGTTCTACCAGCTCGAGTGGGATCAGACGATTGTCGATAACTGCGGCACCTTCTTCTCCACCACCGACGTGGTGGCCGATGGTTGCGATAACAACCTGACCGTAGGCTCGCCGGCTATCGCGCCGCTGCAGCCGGTTGCCGCCGCTTTTGGCCAGGGTTTCGATGTGGCAGGCGAAGGCGTGGTGGTGCCGCGTGGTGGCGACCGCGATGCGCGTGACAGTGGCCAGTACGGTCTTTCCTTCCGCTGGCTCGGCGACAACACCGAGTACGGCGCCTACTTCATGAACTACCACAGCCGTAATCCGTTCTTTAATACCAAGACGGCAGAAGCAGGTACCTTTGCTGCACTGCCTGCCATTGGTGCAGCAGGTGGCGGAGCTGCTGCCAACGCATTCTTAGTAGCAACTTGCGGCCCAGTCCCCAACGCCTGCTATGCAGCAAACGCAGCCACCGCGGCGGCCGTAGGTGCAGCATCGGGTGCTGGTTTGGCGCAAAGCACTGCGCTGGGCAACGGCGAATACTTCATCAGCTATCCCGAGGATATTCAGCTGTACGGCCTGAGCTTCTCGACCGTACTGCCCACCGGCACATCCTGGGGCGGTGAGGTGAGCTATCGACCCAATGCGCCTATCCAGATCAACAGCACCGCGCTCAACCTGGCGCTGCTCAATCCGGCCAGTGGTGGTGCGGCTGCCCCCACCATCGATACCGCTCCGGGTGCGGAAAACCAGGGGTATCGCCGCAAGGAACTGACCCAGGTGCAAACCACCTTCACCCATTTCTTCGACCGGGTATTGGGCGCTAGCCGTCTGACCGTGGTTGGCGAGATCGGTGTCGCCCACGTCGGTGGCCTCGAGCGCCGTGAGGATCTGCAATACGGTCGCGACTCCATCTATGGGGCCTACAGCGCAAGCAATGACGACGGTTTTGTCACCACCACCTCCTGGGGTTACCGCGCTCGCGCCATTCTCGACTACCCGAGCGTGTTCGCTGGAGTTAACCTCAAGCCGAGCCTGTCCTGGTCGCATGACGTGGACGGCTACGGCCCGAACGGTCTGTTCAATGAGGGTGCCAAGGCTGTCAGCCTGGGGTTGGATGCCGACTACCAGAACACCTATAACGCCAGCTTGGCCTACACCGATTTCTTTGGTGGCGACTACAACACGGCGATCGACCGCGATTTCGTTGCGCTCAGCTTCGGTATGAACTTCTAAGCGGCCAGGAATTTTGAGGAAAACTCTGTATATGAAAACAACAAAGAATCTGTTGCAAACCGGCGCGCTGACTCTTTCGCTGCTGGCCTGCAGCGTTATGGCAGCAGTTTCGCCAGAAGAGGCTGCCAAGCTGGGTACCACGCTGACGCCAGTCGGCGCCGAGATGGCGGGTAATGCGGATGGCTCGATTCCGGCCTGGACCGGTGGTTTGCCGAAAAATGCCGGCACTGCCGATGCCGCCGGCTTCCTGTCGGATCCGTTCGCTGACGAGCAACCGCTGTTCACCATCACCGCAGCCAACGCCGAACAGTACAAGGACAAGTTGACCCCCGGTCAGCAGGCCATGTTCAAGCGTTATCCGCAAAGCTACACAATACCGGTGTACCCGACTCACCGTTCCGCCGCCATGCCGGACTTCGTCTACGAAGCAACCAAGCGCAATGCGGTCAACACCCGCATGGTCGAGGGCGGCAACGGTCTGGAGAACTTCGATCAGGCCAACCCGTTCCCGATTCCGAAAGACGGCCTGGAAGCGATCTGGAACCATATCACCCGCTACCGTGGTGGCAGCGTCAAGCGTCTGGTGACCCAGGCGACTCCACAGGCGAACGGCTCCTACAGCCTGGTGTATTTCCAGGATGAGTTCACTTTCCGTGGTGCGCTGGCGGGTGTCGACGCCAGCAAGGAAAGCAACGTGCTGTTCTACTTCAAGCAGCGGGTAACTGCACCGTCGCGTCTGGCCGGTAACGTGCTGCTGGTGCACGAAACCCTCAACCAGGTGAAAGAGCCGCGTCTGGCCTGGTTGTACAACGCCGGTCAGCGTCGCGTGCGCCGTGCCCCGCAGGTGTCCTATGACGGTCCGGGTACCGCCTCCGATGGTCTGCGTACATCCGACAACTTCGACATGTACAACGGTGCGCCTGACCGTTACGAGTGGAAGCTGAACGGCAAGAAGGAAATCTACATTCCTTACAACACCTACGGTCTGGATTCGCCGAAGCTGAAGTACAGCGAAATCGTTACGCCTGGCCATATCAACCAGGATCTGTCCCGTTACGAGTTGCACCGTGTATGGCATGTGACTGCGACCCTGAAGTCCGGCGAGCGTCATATCTATGCCAAGCGTGACTTCTACCTCGATGAAGACACCTGGCAGGCCGCGCAAATCGACCATTACGACGGTCGCGGTACCCTGTGGCGCGTAGCCGAGGCCCATGCCCAGTACTACTATGACAAGCAAGTACCCTGGTACACCCTGGAAACCCTGTATGACCTGCAGTCCGGTCGTTACCTGGCCCTGGGTATGAAGAACGAGGAGAAGCAATCCTACGAGTTCGGCTACCCGGCAAAAGAAAGCGACTACACCCCGGCGGCACTGCGTCAGGCTGGCGTTCGCTAACACCTGTTGTTGCAACGATGAAAGCCGGCCCATTGGGCCGGCTTTCTTGTTTTAGCGATGTCCCAATTGCTCGCTGCACTGGCCAGGTCACAACCGCGTATCTGTGTTGCCAGTGAGCCCACGGAGGCGTAATTCCGTCCAGTCCCGGTGAGCTACGGTTTGTAGCCTGGATGAAACCCGGGGCAATCACGCGCTTACAAACGGCTACCGGATTGCATCCGGGCTGCATGGTTCTGGCGTTAGCTAACCGCGTTGCATGAAGCGGCGTTCCGTTTCAGCCCGCAGGACGGCTTAATTAGCGACGGTGGGTCGGCTGTACCGTGAAGCGTTCGCGGCTGAAGCGGAGTGCCGCCCGGCCACTCCGGCATTGGGGTTATCCATGCCGTCACTCGCTCAGCCTCAGGCCGAGTCGCCGGTCTGGGTAATGATTTGTTTCAGTGCACACATCCAGGCTTCAATTCCTGCGGTTAAGTCGATAGTCTGCTGAAAGTTCGCGCCTGAACTGGCAATGACTTAACAAGAGCCGGGTGATGACCGATCTGACGCGTATAGCGCCTGTAGTTAGCGATATCGTCCCTCTGGGCGACAGTCGTTTTTTCCGCCCGCCACTGCCCGCCAGCCATGTGTCGCGGCCGCGTCTGTGCGAGCGGCTGGCCGAGGGTTTGACCGGGCGGCTGCTGCTGGTCAGCGCCCCTGCGGGTTTCGGCAAAAGCTCGCTGGCCAGTGAGTTCTGCCAGGTACTGCCCGAACAGTGGCACAGCCTGTGGCTGGGTCTTAGCCCGCGGGATAGTGATCCCGGGCGTTTTCTCGAGCGTTTTCTGGCGGGACTGCAGCAGTTCTATCCGGGGCTTGGCGAGGACGCTCAGGCATTGCTGCGCATGCGCCAGCGCCATCAACCCTTCGCCTTCGAAGAGTGGCTCGATGGTTTGCTTGACGAATTGGGCGAGCGCCTCGTGCCGACCGCGCCCTTGTTGCTGGTGCTGGACGACTATCATCTGGCCCAGGGCGCGGTGCTCGACCGCTGTCTGCAGTTTCTCCTCAATCATTTGCCCGAGGGCCTGGTCATTCTGGTGACCAGCCGCCAACGCCCCGACTGGCATCTGGCGCGCCTGCGCCTGTCACGCCAGTTACTGGAGTTGCAGGAGCAGGACTTGCGCCTGACCGAGGAGGAGACCCGCGCGCTGCTCGGCAGTCAGGGCGCCCAACTCAGTGGGCCGGTTCTGGAGGAGTGGCGTCAGCGCAGCGAGGGCTGGGTGGCCGGCCTGCGCCTGTGGCTGTTGACCCGTCAGCAGGCCGATGACGACAGCCCGGAACGGGGGCCCCAGGGTGACGAGGGGTTGATCCGCGAGTACTTGCTGGAGGAGGTGATCGAGCAGCAGTCGGCCGAGGTGCAGAGCTTCCTGTTCGACACCGCCTGCCTCGAGCGTTTCTGTGTCGAGCTGTGCGATGCCTTGCGCGAGCAGCATGACAGCGCGGAGATTATCCAGCATCTGCAGACCCATCAGGTCTTTCTGGTGCCCCTGGACGAGCAGGGCCACTGGTTTCGCTACCATCACCTGTTTTCCGATCTGTTGCGCTCGCGTCCTGCTGCCCAGCGCAGCCAGTCCCAGGCGGCCCTCCATCTGCGGGCCTGTCGCTGGTTCAGCAGCCAGGGCCTGCATGAGGAAGCGGTCGAGCAGGCGCTGCGCGCCGGCCAGCCGGAAGTGGCGGCCAACCTGGTGCAGAACCTGTCCGAGGAACAGTTGCTCGGCGAGCAGAATGTCGCCCGTTTGCTGCGCTGGAAGATGGACCTGCCCGACAGCCTGTTGGCCAGCACGCCGCGCCTGCTGGTGTTGTACGGTTGGGCATTGGCCCTGGCCTGCCAGCTGGATGCCGCCGACGAGCTGATCCAGCAATTGGGGCGTTTCATGCCGGCCCCCGACGCGCAGGAGCAGGATGATCTGCTGGCCCAGTGGCTGGCCTTGTCCGGCATCCTCGCCCGCGGTCGTGGCCAGGTGCTCGAGGCTGAGCGCTATTGCAGCGAGGCCCTGGCCCTGCTCAGCGGCGAACGTTGCGGGCCGCGGCTGATGTGCCTGTTCACCCTGGCCAACCTGGCGATGACCAAGGGCGATCTGTGGCGTGCGCGGGGCCTCAATCGCGAGGCCCTGGAGTTGGCGCAGCGGATCGACAATCCCTTGTTCGAGGGCCTGGCACATGCCGAGCGGGCGCGTGTGCTGCATGCCCGTGGCGAGGTTCAGCGTGCCCTGGCCGAGGTGCGCCTGGGCCAGAAGCGGTTGCACGGGCTTCCGGCTCAGCGGGTGTATTCGGTGCGTGCGCGGCTGAATCTGTACGAGGGCTATCTGCTCAGTGTGGCGTTCGATACCCAGGCCGCCCGCACCAAGTTGCTGGCCGGGATCGGTGAGGCGCGCGCCTGTCGCGACATCAGTCTGCTGGTGGGTTACTGCGTGCTGGCCGGGGTCGAGGGGCGTGAAGGACGCCTCGGCGAGGCCTTCGCCCAGCTGGCTGAAGCCGAGCGCCTGATGCATGCCTGGGATGTACCGACGATCTACTATCTGGCGATGATCACGGTGGTCAAGTGCGAGCTGTGGTTGTCCCAGGGCCAGCTGGAATTGGCCGAAGTCTGGCTGCAGCGACTGGCCGAGACCTATTGCGGCACAACGCCTGGCGCGGCCCCCGAGTTCCATCCGCAGCTGGCTTTGCATATCGAGTTGCAGCAGGCCGCGCTTGAGCGCCGGCAGGGGCGCCTGGAGATTGCCGAACGGCGTCTGCTCGCGCTCAGTCAGGGCGCCCAATCCGCATCGGGTCATTTGTTCGTGGTGGCCGCACAGGTGCAATTGGCCCTGCTGCTCAAGGCTTCCGGGCGCGACCGCGAGGCCGTCAGCTGGCTGACCAGCAGCCTGGAAGCGGCGAAGGGTGGTGCTTTGTTGCCTTATCAGGAGTTGTTCGTTCACCAGCCGCAATGGCTGCGTGAGCAACTGATGGCGCGCCCCGATTGCGCCGTGGCCGCCGAGTTGCTCAGGTATCTGCCCCAGACTCAGGGAGTGCAGCGGGCCAAGCTCGATGGCCAGCTGACCGAGGCCTTGAGTTCGCGTGAGTTGGCGGTATTGCAGCTGATCGCCCAAGGTTGCTCGAATCAGGAAATCAGCGAGCAGTTGTTCATCTCGCTGCATACGGTAAAAACCCATGCCCGCCATATCAACGGCAAGCTGGGTGTCGAGCGGCGTACCCAGGCAGTGGCGCGGGCCAAGAATCTGGGGCTGTTGCGCTGAGAGGCAGTGAAAAAAACGCTCGCCTACTGCGACCTCCAGGTGCCCTGCGGCCCGACCAATTATCTCGAGTAAAGCGCGATCTGTAGGGTGGATCTGGACTCAGGCAGTGCACCATTGGTTTGGCGGTGCGGTGCGGTGCGGTGCGGCGCAAAAGCTGGCAGGTTGTCGCTGCGCTGCGAACGGCCGGAGCCCCGGCCCGCCCCCCCCAGGGTATGCAAATGGACCGCCCCAGAACTGGGTAAAGCGCCATTCACAGCTGATTTCGCCGGTAGTGCAGATAAACCGAGGATCGAAAAAATGCCGCTCACCTGGTTCAAGTGAGCGGCATTGTGCTGCGGAGCTGTAATCAGCCCGCGGTTGTCGTGCTGCGTGGTGCAACCGGCTGGTTGTCGTTGGATATAGTCACCTCGACCCGGCGGTTCATCGACCGGCCAGACGAGGTGTCATTTCCCGACACCGGGTATTCCTTGCCATAACCCTGGGTGGCGATGCGCTCCGGGCCAACGCCCATTTTTATCAGCGCCATGCGTACCGAGTTGGCGCGCAGTTGCGACAGACTGAGGTTGTAGGCGGCGGAGCCGGTGCTGTCGGTGTAACCCTCGACGATCACCTTGCGCTCCGGGCTTTGCTGGAGGAACTGAGCCAGCTGGTTGACGTTGTTCATGCCGCCGGGCTTCAGCTCCGCACGGTTCAGGTCGAACAGCACATCACCGAAAGTAACCAGCGTGCCACGTTTGGTCTTCTTGGCATTCAGGCTGTCCTGCAGCTGCTTGATCTGCGCATCGCGCGCATCGAGTTGCACGTCACGGGCATCAATTTGTGCGTCACGTGCATTCAGGCGAGCGTTGGCACGTTCGGCGGCAGCCTTGCCCAGGTTCTGTTCGGCGCTACGCAAGGCGATGGTCTGCTTGGCGACTTCGATGCGCTGGTTGGTCAGGTAGGCCAGTTGATCGACTTTCTGCTCATCCTCGCTGGCGCGGTAGGCTTGTTCGGCCTTGTCCAGCATCTCGCTGGCACCCTTGGTTTCCAGGGCTGCGACCTTACTGGCTTGCGGGTCCGACTGCAGCGTGGAGAAATTGCTGCGTGCCTCCTCCAGATTGACGTTGGGCTGCGATGAGCATGCGGCCAGGCCTACGCTCAATGCCAGTAAGGCGGGAATCATTACTTGAGTACGCATATTCGGGTAATCCTTTAGCTGTTGGCGGAGTCTGTGATCAGCGTGTTTGGCGGCCGGGGTTAAAGGCTGCTGCCACGCATACTTTCCTCGCGCATTTCCTCAACGCCCTGGCGGGCGTCTTCCAGGGCTTTTTCAGCCTTGGCTGCCTGGGCTTTGCGTTCTGCCAGGCGGGCATCCCACTCGGCCTGTTCGGCCAGGCGTTTGGCTTCTGCGTAGTTATGGTCGTGCAGTTGCTGCTCGGCTTGCTTGAGCTTCTCTTGTGCGGATTTCATTTCCACGGCAGCGAATTCCGGGCCACCGGCACTGACCGCAGAGTTGACCGCCGATTTGCTCACTGCGAGCTGCTCGCTAGGTGGATTGCCGGCGCAGCCGGCCAGCAGCAGGCTGCTGCCGAGGGCGAGTGCGGCGAGTGTCCAGGTTGACCGTTGGCTAGGTTGCGGCCGGGCAGGGGCGATGATCATGGTGTTCAGTTCCATTGGTGGTTTCCTTGCATGCAGTGGTTTCCATGATGGTCACCAGCCAGCGTTTTGACTGAAAGTGGCGGACGCATTTGGACAAGGTGTTACAGGTCCTTACCCGCGACCGATCGTCAGAACGCTACGAAGCTTAGAGTGCGTTTAGAACAATATCGTTCAAAAAAAACAACATAAATAATTTTTAAAAGCTTGTTTTCTGGGATTATTTGTTCTGGCGTTTGCTTTTTTGAACGGTCGTGCGCGCAGGCACGCCGCTCCAGTTGCTGGGGTGCGTGGGTCGTTCAGGGGGCACGCAGAGATTTCCCTGGTTGTGAAAGTATCCAGCGCCGTCGCTGGGCTGCCTCCAGACGTTCGCGGCAAGACGTCGCACCGTGCTGCGCCGCGTTCCGCCCGGAGGTCGGGCGGCTTTGGAGTGCAGCGACAACCCGCCAGGGTGTGCGCCGGCTTATCCAGGCTGCGTCAGCAGCGAGCGTTTGCAGGCGGTCGCAGCAGATCGGTGTTTTTCACATCCTATTCAATGGTTGGTGCTGTCCTGTTGCGCGCTCAGCTCGTGCAGATACTTGCGTGACAGGGCGAGAAAGCGCGGTGTCGGACCGATATCTTCATAGAGCGGATTGCCTTCCTCGTCGGTGGCCACCACCTGGCTGCCTTTGATGTAGGGCAGGCTGGTTTCCAGTTCTTCCAGCGCTGCGCCGATCAGCTCGCCGAGCAGTGCTTCCGGGCTGCGTTTGGGGTACATCTCGGCTAAAGCGGCCAAGCGTGCAGCCGCTTCCAGATCGAGATTGATCTGATACAGATTACGGGTCATGCGACCCTTGGCGTTCTGTTCCCAATGGTGGACAAGCTCGCGAATTTTCATGACTGCCTCGTCCTTTACCTACTCGTGGTAGGCGGTTATGCGATTGTGCTTGGCCTCGCCCTTTTGCGGCGGGCCTGATTAGAGCCTAGACGCTACCCGGCGTTTCTGTCGGTGCGGCGTCGCGCCCTTGTAAGATGTTGCCGTGCTGGGCACTCTTGAACTTCACGCTTCAGCGGAGAGTCAGTCATGGCAGAAATCGACGCGCGTCTGCGCGAGGACGTTCATCAGCTCGGCGAGCTGTTGGGCAATACCATCAGCGCGCAGCGGGGGACGGTTTTTCTCGACAAGATCGAGCGCATTCGCAAGGGCGCCAAGGCGGCGCGGCGTGGCTCTGCCGCCGGTGCCGAGCAGCTCAGCGCCAGCCTCGAGCAGCTCGCCGACGACGAACTTCTGCCGGTAGCGCGGGCGTTCAACCAGTTTCTCAATCTGGCCAATATCGCCGAGCAATACCATCGCGTTCGTCGCCGTGCCCCCAACGAGCCGGAGCCCTTCGAGTCGCGGGTGTTGCCCGAACTGCTGCAGCGTCTGCTGACCAGTGGCCACGATGCCGATGCCCTGGCGCGCCAGTTCGGCCGTCTGGACATCGAGCTGGTGCTGACCGCCCACCCGACCGAAGTGGCGCGGCGTACCCTGATCCAGAAATACGATGCGATCGCCGCGCAATTGGCCGCTGGCGACCACAGTGACCTGTCCGCCGCCGAGCACGAGCAGGTCGCCGAGCATTTGCAGCGCCTGATCGCCGAGGCCTGGCATACCGAAGAGATTCGCCGCAGCCGCCCGAGCCCGGTGGACGAGGCCAAGTGGGGCTTCGCCGTGATCGAGCATTCGCTGTGGCAGGCGGTGCCGAACTTCCTGCGCAAGGCTGACCATGCCCTGCAAGCAGCCACCGGCATGCACCTGGCGCTGGACGCCGCGCCGATTCGTTTCGCTTCCTGGATGGGCGGCGACCGCGACGGCAACCCCAATGTCACCGCTGCGGTGACCCGCGAGGTGCTGCTGCTGGCGCGCTGGATGGCGGCCGACCTGTACCTGCGCGATATCGACCAACTGGCTGCCGGGCTGTCCATGCAGCAAGCCAGCCCCGAGCTGCAGGCCAAGGTTGGCGAGAGTTCCGAGCCCTATCGCAGCCTGCTCAAGCAACTGCGTGAACGCCTGCGCGCCACCCGCAGCTGGGCCCAGGAGGCGCTGCATGGCCCGGTCGCAGCGCCGGCGGCGGTGTTGCAGGACAACCGCGAACTGCTCGAGCCGCTGGAGTGCTGCTTCCAGTCGCTGCATGCTTGCGGCATGGGCGTGATCGCCAATGGCCCGCTGCTCGATTGCCTGCGCCGCGCCGCCACCTTCGGCTTGTTCCTGGTGCGCCTGGACGTGCGTCAGGACTCCAGTCGTCATGCCGCGGCGCTCGATGAAATCACCGATTATCTGGGCTTGGGGCGTTACGCTGAGTGGGATGAGGAGGCGCGCCGGCGCTTTCTCATGACCGAGCTGGACAACCGCCGGCCGCTGCTGCCCAGCCACTTCAAACCCAGCGCCGACACCGCCGAAGTACTCGCCACCTGCCGCGAGGTGGCCGCCGCACCTGCGGCCTCGCTGGGCTCCTATGTGATCTCGATGGCCGGTGCTCCTTCCGATGTGCTCGCCGTACAACTGCTGTTGAAGGAGTCCGGGCTGCGGCGGCCGATCCGCGTGGTGCCGCTGTTCGAAACCCTGGCCGACCTGGACAACGCCGGCCCGGTGATCGACCACCTGCTCAGCCTCAAGGGCTACCGCGCGCGCCTGCACGGCCCGCAGGAAGTGATGATCGGTTATTCCGATTCGGCCAAGGATGCCGGCACCACCGCGGCGGCCTGGGCGCAGTACCGTGCCCAGGAAAAACTGGTGCAGGTCTGTGCCGCGCAGCAGGTCGAGTTGCTGTTGTTTCACGGCCGTGGCGGCACCGTCGGCCGCGGCGGCGGTCCGGCCCATGCGGCTATCCTGTCGCAGCCGCCGGGCTCGGTGGCGGGGCGTTTTCGCACCACCGAACAGGGCGAAATGATCCGCTTCAAGTTCGGCCTGCCGGATATCGCCGAGCAGAACCTCAATCTCTACCTGGCCGCGGTGCTGGAAGCCACCCTGTTGCCACCGCCGACGCCCGAGCCGGCCTGGTGCGAAGTGATGGACAAGCTGGCTGCCGATGGCGTCACGGCCTATCGCGGTGTGGTGCGCGAGCATCCGCAGTTCGTCGAGTATTTTCGTCAGGCCACGCCGGAGCAAGAGCTCGGTCGCCTGCCCCTGGGCAGTCGCCCGGCCAAGCGGCGCGAGGGCGGGGTGGAGAGCCTGCGGGCGATTCCCTGGATCTTCGCCTGGACCCAGACCCGCCTGATGCTACCGGCCTGGCTCGGCTGGGAATACGCCCTGAGCAGTGCCCTGCAACGCGGCGAGGGCGAGCTGCTGGCGCAGATGCGCGAGCATTGGCCGTTCTTCCGTACTCGCATCGATATGCTGGAAATGGTCCTGGCCAAGGCCGATGGCGCTATTGCCCGACTTTACGACGAACGCCTGGTCGAGCCGTCCCTGCAGCCCTTGGGCGAACATTTACGCGACCTATTGTCGCAGGCGGTGGCTGCGGTACTGGGGTTGACCGGTCAGTCGCAGTTATTGGCGCACAGTCCAGAGACCCTGGAATTCATCAGCGTGCGCAACACCTATCTTGACCCCTTGCACCTGCTCCAGGCCGAGCTGCTGGCGCGTTCCAGGCAGCGCGACAGCCAGGCCGACAGCCCTCTGGAACAGGCCTTGCTGGTCAGCGTCGCGGGCATCGCCGCCGGTTTGCGCAACACCGGCTAACGGGCGCGGCTCGGGTGCTGCCCGGGTGCCCAGAATGGGCTCCGGAGGCGCCCGATCGCGGCCTGATGACGCCTGAAAGGCCCCGGTTTATCCGACTTTCGGTGACTTGTGCGGTGGGGGTGCGCTGTGTATCTTGATCAGCCTTTGGCCACTTGGCAGCTTGCCAGCGTTGCCCGAACCATTCTGAGATTGGCCCCACGAGGCGAGTCCGACGCTTTTTTCTTTAATCTTTAGGAGCACATCGATGCGCGTGATTTTGCTAGGGGCGCCCGGTGCCGGCAAAGGTACCCAGGCCGGTTTCATCACCAAGAAGTTTGGTATTCCGCAAATCTCCACAGGCGACATGCTGCGTGCCGCGGTCAAGGCCGGCACCGAGCTGGGCCTGATGGCCAAAGGCATCATGGACAGTGGCGGTCTGGTTTCCGATGACCTGATCATCAATCTGGTCAAGGAGCGCATCAGCCAGCCCGATTGCGCCAATGGCTTCCTCTTCGATGGCTTCCCGCGCACCATTCCCCAGGCCGAAGCGCTGAAGGATGCCGGGGTGAACATCGATCACGTGGTGGAAATCGCCGTCGAAGACGAGGAAATCGTCAGCCGCATCGCCGGCCGTCGTGTGCATCCGGCTTCCGGCCGCGTCTACCACACCGAACACAATCCGCCCAAAGTCGCCGGTAAAGACGACGAAACCGGCGAAGAGCTGATCCAGCGTGACGACGACCAGGAAGAGACCGTGCGTCACCGCCTGTCGGTCTACCACTCGCAGACCAAGCCGCTGGTGGATTTCTACCAGAAACTCGCCGCCGCCAACGGCACGCCGAAATACAGCGCCATCGCCGGCGTTGGTAGCGTCGACGAAATCACCGCCAAGGTGCTGGCCGCACTCTCCTGAGTGGCCAACCCTCGTTCAGCCAACGGCCCGCTATATGCGGGCCGTTGGCGTTTATGCGCTTGGCGCTTTGGCGTCGTTGAGCGTCGTTCACAGAACAGTAACCTTGCTCGCCTAAGTTAGCATCGGTCTCTGGTCTATACCAAGGCGAGATGGTCGTAGACTTTGAGTCTTAACCCATACCAAGAAAGGGAGCGCATTCAATGACCGAGAAAACAGCAAAGAGTGCTATCTGGCTGGGCCTTGCGCTAGCGCTGCTGGCCATCCCCGCGGCCTTTGCCGATACCGCGGCGAAGCCCAAGGCGGACTGCGCTGTCGCCGAGTTCGCCATGGGCCTGCGTTTTCAGCAGCAATCGGCGGAAGTTCAGGCCCTGCAGCTGCAGGCCTACAACATCGCGACGCTGAAGCTGGATGCGGCAGTGGCTGCCGCGAAAGATCCGTCGAAGCTGGCCATCGTTACCGATCTGGATGAAACCGTCATCGACAACAGCGCCTTGCTGGCCCGCGACCTGGCCAACTGTCACACCTATGATGCCTGGGACACCTGGCTGCCCTGGGAGCGCGACGGAACCCCGGTGCTGATCCCGGGGGCGAAGAAATTCCTTGAACATGCCGACAAGCTCGGGGTGACCATTCGCTATATCTCGGACCGTGCCGACGAACAGAAGCAACACACCCTGGCCACCCTGAGCAAGCTCGGCCTGCCCCAGGTGTCGGCGGAAAGTGTTCTGCTGCTGGGTCCACCCAAGGTCGAGCGGCGCACCATCGTCAGCGCCGATCATCAGATCGTGTTGTTGCTGGGCGATACGCTGCATGACTTCGATGGGCGTTTCCGCAAGACGCCGCTGGCCGAGCAGCGCTCAACCGTGGCCGCCGAAGCAGACAAATGGGGTGCCGAGTGGATCGTCTTCCCCAATGCGGGCTACGGTACCTGGTCCAAAGCGCCGTTGAGCGGCTGGGAAGCCGAGACAGTGATCGAGGCCTGGTAAGCGGCTGTTTGCTGGAGTGCACTGGGTCCGTTCTGGCCCGGTGCATGCCAGTTGCCCAGCGGATTCGTGCGCGTGACGGGCGCGAACTATAGTGATTGCGCTGGAAAAAAAAGCCTCAAGCCGTTCTAATGCCGGTCCATTTCGTCACCTGTCCGAATGCAATGACCACTCTCCTGGCCCTGGATACCGCTACCGAAGCCTGTTCCGTCGCCCTGCTGCATGACGGCCGGGTGATCAGCCACTACGAGGTGATCCCGCGCCTGCATGCCCAGCGCCTGTTGCCAATGATCAAGGATCTGCTGGCCCAGGCCGGTGTGCCGTTGTCGGCGCTGGATGCGATCGCCTTCGGTCGTGGCCCGGGCGCCTTTACCGGGGTGCGCATTGCCGTCGGTGTGGTGCAGGGCCTGGCGTTTGCCCTGGATCGTCCGGTGCTGCCGGTGTCCAACCTTGCCGTACTGGCCCAGCGCGCGCAGCGTGAGCACGGCGCCTGCCAGGTGGCGGCAGCCATCGACGCGCGCATGGATGAGATCTACTGGGGCTGCTATCGCAGCGACAATGGCGAGATGCGCCTTGCCGGGGCCGAAGTGGTGTCGCCGCCCGAACAGGTCGGCTTGCCGCTTGACGCGACGGGTGACTGGTTCGGCGCCGGCACCGGCTGGGGCACGTTCGCTGCGCGTATCCCGTTGATCCCGTGCGGACAGGACGGGGCCATGTTGCCGCATGCCGAAGACCTGCTCAGCCTGGCGCGTTTTGCCTGGGCGCGGGGAGAGGCGGTAGTGGCCGACGAGGCCCTGCCGGTGTATCTGCGCGACAAGGTCGCCACACCGAAAGCGCCGTTATAAAGGCACCGTCCGCTGTCTGTAGGAACCAGGGGGGCGCCTAGTCCTTGCTGGCGATCCGCGACTGCGCGGACGGGCCGGCCGGATGCACTGCGTCGCCCCGTTCCACGATCGATTGCCAATCCACTCGGGCGGGGCTAAATTGCAAGCACTTCCACCCATTTGGCTGACAACTGCCGAGCAGCAATAGATGCGTATCGACGGCTCCATACCTTCCTACTCGCCAGACCGCGGGCCTCGTTCGGGCACGGCGGTTACGCCGTTTCGCGAAGCCCAGCGCGAGATAGAGCAGCGTCGTGAGCAGCCGGCTGCTCCGGCGAGCAGCCAGGGTTTTGAGCAGACTGCGCAAACCCGTCGGGTACAGGCATCCAGTGCCAGCAGCGACAGCCTGCCGATTCGGGCGCAGGACCTTGTCTACCAGCCAGGCGTCAGCAATCGCGCGGCCCAGGCAATTGCCAGTTACAGCGCTACCGCCACCTACGTCAGTGAACCTGGCGCCCAGGAAATACTGGGCCTTGATCTCTACGCCTGATAACGCCCGCTGATGCGTCCCTACTTTCTTGGTTGCCCGTCCTGGAGCGAGCCGGCCTGGCGTGGTTCGCTGTATCCGCATAGCGCTCGCCCGGCGGACTTCTTGCCGCTTTATAGCCAGGTGTTCAATGCGGTTGAGGGCAACACCACCTTCTATGCGCGACCCTCGACCGATACGGTTAGCCGCTGGGCAGCGTTGATGCCCGCGCACTTGCGCTTCTGTGCCAAGCTGCCGCGCGATATCAGCCATGCCGGGGATTTGCGCGAACAACTCGCCGCCAGTGACGACTTCCGCCGCCTGCTGGCACCCTTGGGCACGCGGGTCGCGCCATTCTGGCTGCAGTTGCCCGCCAGCTTCGGCCCGTCGCGTCTCGCCGAGTTGAGCGCGTTTATCGAACACTGGGCCGGCAGTGGACTGGCCGTCGAGGTGCGTCATCCGCTCTTCTTCGCCAAGGGCGAAGAGGAGCGGGCGCTCAACCGCCTGCTGCTGGCGCGCGGCATCGAGCGGATCTGCCTGGATGCGCGGGCCTTGTTCAGTTGTGTATCGCAGCAGCCGGCGCTGCTGCATGCCCAAGCAAAGAAGCCGCGCCTGCCGATCCGGCCGACGGCGTTCAGCCAGGCGCCGCAGCTACGCTTTATCGGCCACCCCGAACTCGCAGCCAACGACCGCTTCATGGCGCCCTGGCTGGACAAGGTTGCCCGCTGGATCGAGGACGGGCGCACGCCCTACGTCTTCCTGCACACCGCCGACAACCGCCTGGCACCGCAACTGGCCCGACGTTTCCACGCCCAGTTGATGGCGCGCCTGCCGGGACTGGCGGGCTTGCCCGAGCCCATCGTCGAACCCGCGCTCGAGCAACTGGGGCTGCTCTGAGAGACTGTGAAAAAGCGCTCGCCTCCTGCGGCCGCCTGCAAACGCCCGCTGCGGCGTTGCGCTCGATGTTTCTACAACCTCTCGGCATCGCACGCAGTTCGGCGCCGGCCGATGCCGGGCCGGTCGCCTATGGTTTACTACTGCATAGACGCTTCACTGACTGTGAGTTACGCCATGCGCTCCTCCTTCGAGAGCTTGCTGAAGAACAAGAATATGGCCCACCTCGCCAAGGGGATGGGCGACGGCCCCGCTCTGCCAATGCGCCGGGTCGCCTTCGTGCTGCTGGATAATTTTTCGATGATGGCCTTTACCGGGGCGGTGGACGCCCTGGTCACCGCCAATCTGATGAGCTCGACGCCGCTCTATGAGGTGCTGGTCGTCGGTGGCGCAAGCGAGGTGGTGGTCAGCGATCTGGGTATCGCCATTTCGGCAGGCTGTCGCCTGGCAGAGCTGGAGGAGAAGCGACAGGACATCCTGGTCGTCTGCGGTGGTTTCCGGGTGCGCTTGCAGGCGGATCCACTGCTCAGAACCAAGCTCAAAGCGGCCGACGCCGCCGGTGCCATGCTCGGCGGCCTGTGGAACGGCGCCTACTTTCTCGCCGAGGCGGGGCTGCTGGATGGCTACGACTGTGCCTTCCATCCGGATGGCCGGGCGATGATCGCCGAGTTGTTCCCCAAGGTGAAGTTGTCGAGCCACGCCTATGTGCTGGATCGCCAGCGGATCAGCTGTGCCGGGGCCAACAGCTCCCTGGGCATGATGCTGGAAGTGGTGCGCCGCGGCAGCGGCATCAACCTGGTGAGCGCCATCGAGGAAGTGCTGAGCTGTGACAAGATGCAGGAAGTTCTGGATGTGTCGGTGGTGGCCGTCGATTACGACCCGACCCTGCCGCAGGCATTGAAATCGGCGCTGGAACTGATGCACAACAATATCGACGAACCGCTGACGGTGGATGAGCTCGCTGCCTGCGTGGGGATTTCCAGGCGTCAGCTCGAGCGCTTGTTCTGCCGCCATGTCAATGCAACGCCCTCGCGCTACAACCTGGAGTTGCGTTTGACCCGTGCCCGGCAGTTGCTGCAGCAGACCAACAAGTCGCTGGCCGACATTGCCGTCGCCAGTGGCTTTGTCAGCATTTCGCACTTCCGACGCTGCTTTCGCGAGTTTTTCGAGATTTCCCCAGGGCGTTTTCGCGCCACTTCACACCATCGACGTTGAGTGCAATTGCGCCGCGCTCACGCCAGGGTGAGTGGGTAGGGCAGCGCGGGTTCTCCGGGCGCAATCTGGCTGCTCGCGTTGAACGCATCGGCGAGCAGCATCAGGGTCAAATGATCGACTTTCGCGGGTTCGGCATTGAGCCTTACGCTCAGATCGAGCTGGCGTTGGGTGATGAATTGCTGAAAACCGCTGTCTGACTCGATAAGCGCGGGCGCTGTATTGGGGATGTCCTGCGATTCGGCTGCAGGGTCGTCGGTAACCGTCGGCTGCTGGCCGGCGCTCACCCGGCTCAACAGGATCTGGAAATCCACGTAGGCGCGAATATCTGTCGGGCTGCGGCTCGGGTAGCTGCCATGGGCCGTCAGTGCGGTGCTGGAAGTGGAAACGCCATTAAGCATAAGTCACTCGGTGCGGCCGTTTCGGGCCAAGTCTGCTGAATGCCGCACACCTGGTTATCGGCCGCTTGGCGGCCGGGTTGAGTATTGTTCCAGCAGGCTTTTCGATGAGTACCCCACGGCCTGGGGTTGCCTTCAGCTGGCGCCGCGCAATTTCAGGCGACTGGGCGAGCAAGTGCCGCAGCTGAATAGCTGGGCCTGCCTGGAGGCTGTTGCAGTGCAGGAGTCTGATCTAAGGTGCACGCAGGTTGAAATCGAAACAGGAGCGGTCGATATGTCTACTCAGGTGGCGCGTGGCGAGGCGTTTCGCGCCTTGCACCAGCGCGAAGGGTTGTTCGTGCTGCCCAATCCCTGGGATGCCGGGTCGGCGAAGATGCTCGCGGCCCTGGGCTTCGAGGCGTTGGCTACGACCAGTGCCGGGTTGGCCTTTTCCTTGGGCCGCTGCGATGCAGAAGGCGCGCTCAGCCGCGAGGAGGCCCTGGCTAACGCCCGCGCTATCGTCGAGGCGACGCCGCTACCGGTGGCCGCCGATCTGGAGAACGGGTATGGCGATGAACCGCAGCAGTGCGCCGAAACCATCGCCCTGGCGGCGCAGATCGGCCTGGTTGGCGGTTCCATCGAGGATGCCACGGGCGATGCGCAGTCGCCGATCTATCCCTTCGAGCTGGCGGTCGAGCGGGTCCAGGCGGCGGTCGCAGCAGCCCGCCGCCTGCCATTCACCTTCACCCTGGCGGCGCGGGCGGAAAATTACCTGCATGGCCGAGCCGATCTGGACGACACCATCCGCCGCCTGGTGGCTTACGCCGAGGCGGGCGCCGATGTGCTCTATGCGCCGGGCCTGACTAGCCGCGAGGAAATCCTGGCACTGGTCACGGCCGTGGCGCCGCGCCCGGTCAATGTTTTGGTGGGCTCGCCCAGTCTGCGCTTGACGCTGGATGAGCTGGCCGAACTGGGGGTGAAACGCGTCAGTCTCGGCTCCGGTCTGGCGCGAGTCGCCTATGGCGCCTTCTTCCAGGCGGCGCAGGAATTGGCCACTCGCGGCAGCCTGGTGACGACCGCTCAGGGCATGCCGTTCGAGCGCATCAACAATCTGTTCAAAGCCTGAGCGGGGTAGAATTTGCGTCGTGTTCTGATGGTGCTTGTGCTGTTGGGTTTGTTGGGCGTGCCGCTGGCGGTCTATCAACAGTGGCTCGATGTACCGCCGCGCTGGAATCCCTGGGCGCCGCTGGATATCAGGGCCACGCCGAACCTGCTGACTCCCTTCAAACTCTGGCGTCTGGAGGGTGCCCCAGGGCTCTGTCGGCAGGCCCTGGCCACGTCGCCGCTGCGTTTCACGGCGCTGGCCGATAGCAGCCCGGCGGCCGATTGTCCGCTGGAAAATACCCTGCGGGTGCAGGCCTCCGGGGTGCGTTTCAGCAGCAGCTTTATCAGCACCTGCCCGCTGGCGGCGGCCTTTGCCCTGTTCGAGCGGCATGCCTTGCAGCCTGCCGCGCAGGAGGTGTTCGGTCAGCCGGTGGTGCAGGTCGAGCATGTCGGCAGCTTCGCCTGCCGCAGCATCGCGGGCAGTCAGCGCCGCAGCCAGCATGCCTCGGCCAATGCCCTGGATATCGTCGGGTTTCGCCTGCAGGACGGCCGGCGCATCAGCGTGCTGCGCGACTGGCCGGGAGAGAGCGAGGCCGCGCGCTTCCTGCGTCTGGTGCATAAAGGTGCTTGCGCCAGCTTCAATGTCACCCTCGGGCCGCAGTACAACGTCGCCCATCGCGATCATTTTCATGTCGACATGGGGTTGTTCCGCATGTGCCGCTAGTGCGCCCAGCAGTTCCAGTGCCGCAAACAGGGCGAACTTGGGGCGACCGCAAAGGGCTGGATCTGGCAGAATGCCGCGTCTCGATGATCGACCGCACGCAGGTCGAATTGAATATTTTTTGAGCACATTTCCCGATGAATGACGAACGGCCTGGCGCCACAATTCGCATGGACGCCCTGGCCCCGCATCTGGCCGAGAACGCTGCTGCCTGGGCCGAGCGCCTGGGGTTGGCCCAGGAGGGCGAGGCGCAATTTGCCCTGCAGCTGGGCGAGCAGGGGTTGCAGCTGGTCGAGCTGGGGCCGCAGGCGCCGGGGCCGGTGCGAGTGGATTTCGTCGAGGGCGCGGTGGCGCATCGCCGGCTGTTCGGCGGCGGCACCGGGCAGATGATCGCCAAGGCGGTGGGCGTGCAGCCGGGCGTGCGTCCGCGGGTATTGGATGCCACCGCCGGGCTTGGCCGCGATGGCTTCGTCCTGGCCAGCCTGGGCTGCAGTGTGACCCTGATCGAGCGCCAGCCGCTGATCGCCGCCCTGTTGGAGGATGGCCTGGCCCGCGCCGCCGTCGACCGGGACGTCGGTCCGATCGTGGCGCAGATGCGCCTGCTGACCGGCAACGCGATCGAGCTGATGAAGGCGTGGCAGGGCGAGCCGCCGCAGGTGATCTACCTCGACCCGATGTTTCCCCATCGCGACAAGAGCGCGCTGGTGAAAAAGGAAATGCGCCTGTTCCGCCCCTTCGTCGGTGACGATCTGGATGCTCCGGCCCTGCTCCAGGCCGCTTTGGCCCTGGCCAGCCACCGGGTGGTGGTCAAGCGTCCGCGCAAGGCACCGGTCATTGCGGGTGGCAAACCCGCTTATGTGCTGGAAGGAAAGTCCAGCCGCTATGACATCTATGCGTTGAAAAAGCTGCAAGCGTGAAGCTTCAAGCCGCAAACGGGGCGTTCAGATGCAATCGGGGAGGGCGGCTACGGATTTCATCCAGGGCTAGGAAACCGCTGCATGATGGGCCTGGCCGGCTCTCGTGGGGCCGCACTCCCGACATTTTTCCTCCCCCCCCATCCCCGTCGGTCACCCGGCCCGGATCGATGCTGTTGGCCGTTGCCGGCGGAGCCTTGGGTCGCTACTACTCTGCGGCGCCTGGGCGTTGGGCTTGCATTCGGCCCGGCCAGGGACTTGAATGCGGACGAGGGCGTAGAGCCTGCCCTGAAGCGCTAGCGATCACTATGCTACGCCGCCACCTGAATGGAACTGAGCCGCATGACGCGAATACTCTCGCTCCTGGCATTGGTTGCCGCCTTGTACGTGACGATCTGTGTCGCCGTGTGGGTGTTTCAGCGCGGCCTCATCTATTTCCCGCAACCGCTTGCCATCAACCACCCCGACACACTGCTTAAACTGCCGGTGGACGATACCGAAGTGCTGGTTTCGATCCGCCCCCACGCCGGCCCGAATGCGCTGATCTACTTCGGCGGTAACGCCGAGGACGTTTCGCTGAATCTGGCCGAGTTTGCCCAGGCCTTTCCCGAACATGCGCTCTACTTGCTGCACTACAGGGGCTATGCGGGCAGTGCCGGGTCGCCGTCCGAGGAGGCGATCCAACGCGATGCTTTGGCCTTGTTCGACAAGGTGCATGCCGCGCACCCGCGCACCGTGGTGATGGGGCGCAGCCTGGGATCGGGGGTAGCCATTCGTCTGGCCAGCCAACGTCCGGCCTCGCGTCTGGTGCTGATCACCCCGTTCGACAGCCTGCAGGCGTTCGCCGTGCGCCAGTTCCCCTACCTGCCGATAAAGTGGCTGCTCAAGGACAAGTTCGAGTCCTCGAAGTACGCGCCGCGCATCAGGGTGCCGACCCTGCTGATCGCGGCCGAGCACGACGAAGTCATACCGCGTGCGAGTACCGAGACGCTCTACAGGCATTTCGCCCCTGGTGTGGCCACGCTCGAGGTGATTCCGGGCAAGGGTCACAACTCGATCTCCGAGAGCCCCGCTTACCTGCCATTGCTCCGCGCCGCGCTCTGAGCGAGCAGGCCCCTGACGCTGCCCCCGCGAGCCGTCGCCACCAGGATGCAAGCCACGGCCGCGGATGCGTGGATGCCACCCGGCCTAGCGGATTGGCGGCGGGCTGACATCTGTGCGGGGATAAGGCATGACCTCGCTATATGGCCCCGGCAATGCGCCCCTCGCCCGCAACTGGTCGATAGCCCTGTCCAGGTCATCGCGCAGTTGCTGGGCGCGGGGCGAGGCCGTGGAGTAGGCGATGGTGAAGTCCTGCTGCAGCAGGGTGACAGAGCGCAGTGTCGGCAACTTGCCCTCCTTGAACGCCGCTTCCATCGGATCCTGGTAGTCGAGCAGGTAGTCGGCCCGTTGCAAATGCATCATTTGCGCTGCCGCCAGGTGGGTCGGGGCTGCTATCAGGACGATGCCGTTGGCTGGCTCCCTGGCCAGGGCCGCCAGCGGCGAGCCGGGATAGGTCAGGCCCTGGACCCGCAGCAACCGGACATCGCGTAGCCTGTCCAGTTGAGCCGGTGGCGGCCGATCGTTGTAGTACAGGTTGAGCATCACCCGGGCAACCCGATAGCGACTGCGCAAGGTGTATGTCGACATCAGCGGATGCTGGACAAGCGAGGGGCTCATCTCGATCAGGCCGCTTTCCATCGACTTGAACAGGCGGTAACTGGGGTACTCGATAAAGTGCGTCCGATAGCCCGCCTGTTGCGCCACCAGCCGCAAGAACTCGAGCAAATGCCCGCTCGGCTGGCCTTGCTCGTCGGTATAGGAGTAGGGCGGGAAGCCGATATAGCCCACGCGGATAGCAGGCGGATTGACTGGTGGTGCGGCCTGCGCCAGAGGTAGTTGAACGCAGTAAAGTACGGCGGCTAACAGGCAGGTCAGACGTGTGGTCGGCATAAACGCCCCGAATTATATTTGTGCGGGCCAGAGTAGCCTCTCCGCTGGGGGGAGTCCTGCACAGCGGCAACAAACCGGGGCAGGCCATGTAGTGTCGTGCTTGTACTGGCTGCTAAGGAGCGGATGCGGGCATCAACGCGTCTTGCATCGGCTCACTCTGGCCCTTGAACCATGGGTGGACGTTTTGCCCAAAAAGATGGCTTGCCGCAGAGGACTATAGCGAATGTCTTACACGGATCGGTGGCATTTAGCTCTGTTGCCGGTTGACTCGCCGCTCTAATCTACACACATCCACTGCAGCGCAGGATGCGCTCAGGATCATGGATGATCGGCCATAGCCAAGACGGCGGCCAAAAGGATTTTGGAATGGTCAGGAAAAAACCCGCCTCGGCGGGTTTTTTGTTGTGTGCGAAACGCGCATGCGCGCAGCGTCACGACTAGCGTCAATCGGCCATTGGCGGCGATCACGCAAACCGTGGCGGACGCTTGCTCAGCCGGACAGCCTGGAGCTATATGCCTCTACCCACCCGCTGAGAAACTGTGAAAATATCGGACGCCATCACCGGTGTTCATGGCAAGGCGCGCTACGCAAAAAAACTGGGGGAGCTCAGTAAGCTGAATGACCCCGTTTTTGCGTAGCGCAACGTCAGCAGTGGGCGCCTGGCGGCGCTCGCAGTAGACGTTTTTTTCACAACCTCTGAACAAAAGCGATCCCGGATCGCTATGATTGGAGCCCATGACGCCCTCTGTCCAGCTCCGTCAACCCTGTCCGCCTGGCGCCTGCATCTGCGGGCGTGAACGGCTGTTGGACACACAGGGTGCCGATTCGCGCATCCTGAGCCTGACCCGGCAGGAGGAAAAGCGCCTGATCGAGCGCCTGGAAAATCTTGAGAGCCTGACCGAGCTCGAGCATATGCAGCGTCGGATGTACGAGCAGTTGGGCATTCGCCTGGAAATCGCCCCAGGCTTCAACGAAGTGCGCAGCATGCGCGGCATCGCTATTCACATCGACGAGCTGCCCGGACTCTGTCGCAAAACCCGTCAGTCGATCCCTGCAGCGATTCGCCGCGGATTGGAGAAGCGTCCGGAGATTGCCTACCGGTTGCTCGATGCCCACGACCTCTTTCGCGACGTCTGAGGCACACCCGAAAACACTGGAAGTGGACATGGCCGGGTTCGACCGCAAGCAGGCGCGGATGGTCGAAAGCGTGCCGACACGGCCAATCGCGGCCGAGTTTCATAGCCTGGATGAGCGCGGAGATGGCGGCAGGTACATCTGAGCATCTGCTGCCTGCTCAGAACAGGCCGAGTTGGCCGCCGACCAGCCGGGCGAAGTCGTCGCCCACGAACGGCAGAATGGCGTCGGCCACCGGCTGCAGCTGGCGGGTCAGGTAATGCTCGTAATCGATGCTCGCCTGCCGGGTTTCCAGCGGTTCGGGGCCGGCGAGGGTGATCACGTAGCTGATCCAACCGCCGTTCTGGTACTGGCGCGGGCGGCCGTGCTGGTCGTTGTATTCGTCGGCCATGCGCGCCGCGCGCACGTGCGGCGGCACATTGCGCTGGTAGTCGTCCAGGCGGCGGCGCAGGCGCTTGCGGTAGATCAGCAGCTCATCCAGTTCGCCGGCCAGGGTGCGGCGCACGTAGTCGCGGATATAGTCCTGGTAGGGTTGCCGGTTGAAGATCAGCAGGTACAGCTCGCGCTGGAACTGCCGGGCCAGCGGCGACCAGTCGCTGCGCACCGTTTCCAGGCCCTTGAAGACCATCTCGCTGCTGCCGTCCGGCGCCACGACCAGACCGGCGTAGCGCTTCTTGCTGCCCTCTTCGGCGCCGCGGATGGTCGGCATCAGGAAGCGGCTGTAATGGGTTTCGAACTGCAGCTCCAGTGCGCTTTCCAGGTCATATTCCCGGCGCAGGTGCTCGCGCCACCACTGGTTGACGCGCTGCACCAGGGCGCGGCCGATCTGCGCCGCCTCGTCTTCGCCATGGGCGCGCCTGAGCCAGACGAAGGTGGAGTCGGTGTCGCCGTAGATCACCGCGTGGCCTTCGGCCTCGATCAGCTCGCGGGTCCGGCGCATGATCTCGTGACCACGCAGGGTGATCGAGGACGCCAGGCGCGGGTCAAAGAAGCGGCAGCCGCTGGAACCGAGCACCCCGTAGAAGGCGTTCATGATGATCTTCAGCGCCTGGGACAGCGGCGCGTTGTGCTCGCGCTTGGCCGTCTCTCGGCCCTGCCAGACGCTCTCGACGATGGCCGGCAGGCAATGCCGGGTGCGCGAGAAGCGCGCGCCGCGAAAGCCCGGCACCGATTCGCTGTCTTCGGGGTGGCGCATGCCCTCGATCAGCCCCAGCGGATCGATCAGAAAGGTGCGGATGATCGACGGATAGAGGCTCTTGTAGTCGAGCACCAGCACCGACTCGTACAGGCCGGGCCGCGAGTCCATGACGAAACCGCCGGGGCTGGCTTCCGGCGGCCGCTCGCCGAGATTCGGCGCGACAAAACCCTGGCGGTGCATCAGCGGCATGTACAGGTGGGTAAAGGCCGCCACCGAGCCGCCGCTGCGGTCGGCGGGCAGGCCGGTGACGGTGGCGCGTTCGAGCAGGAAGGTGAGGATCTCGGTCTTGGCGAAGATCCGCGTCACCAGCTCGCAGTCCTTGAGGTTGTAGCGCGCCAGAGCGGGCTTGTCCTCGGCGAACATGCGGTCGATCTCGTCCATGCGCTGGTAGGGCGTGGCGATGTCCTTGCCTTCGCCGAGCAGGGTCTGCGCGACGTTTTCCAGGCTGAACGAGGCGAAGCTCCAGGTCGCCGAGCGCAGCGCCTCGATGCCGTCGATGATCAGGCGTCCGGCGGCTTCGGCGAAAAAGTGATTGTTGCGGCTGCCATGCTCGCGCCAGCCCATCGCATCGCCGCCGCGGCCGAGCTGCAAGGGCACCTGCAGGCGCTGGGCATGCTCGTGCAACACGCGCAGGTCGAACTGCACCAGGTTCCAGCCGATGATCGCATCGGGGTCATGGGCGGCGAGCCACTGGTTGAGCCTTTCCAGCAGCTGCCGTCGGCTGTCGCAGTACTCGAGGGCAAAGTCGCGCGGCGTGTCCACGCCGTTTGCCGGCCCGAGCATATACACCTGGCGTTGGCCACAGCCTTCCAGGGCGATGGAATACAGCTCGCCCTGGGCGTTGGTTTCGATATCCAGGGACGCCAGGCGCAAGCGCGGGCGATAGGCCGGCGCGGGTTTCAGCTGCGCCTCGAGCAGCATGCCGCTGGCGTCCGGCGTGCCGCCGAAGCACACCGGCGCGGTGATGAAGCGCTCCATCAGGTAGCGTTCCGGCGGGCGGATATCGGCCTCGAACACCTCGACTCCGGCCTTGCGCAGCAGCTTGTCGATATTCATCAACTGACGATGCTGGCGGCAATACAGGCCGAGCACCGGCCGATGGTGGAAATCGCACAGCTCCAGCGGGCGCAGCTCGACGTCACGCTCGCCGCGCAGCAACGCCTCGGCCAGCGCGCGCTGCTCGGCAGGAATAAAGGCCACCGAAGGCTGGCAGGGCAGACGGATGTGCCGCGGCCCCGCGTCGGTCGCCAGCCAGAATTCGACCTGGGTGCCGGCGGGGGTATCGCGCCAATGTCGGGTCAGGACGAAGCCCTGCTGTAAATCCACCGCTGCAACCTCAAGTCCTTGTTTCACGGTGCGATTCTACGTGGCATGGAGCGCGATTGCGCGGGCAGGGCGGGGGACGGGGTTTATGGATGGATGTGGTGGCAGCGTTGGGTCGACTGCTGCCGTTCGCGACAGACAGGAAATGGCCGAACGTAGCCCTTCATCAAACCCATGCCGCTTGAGATCAAACAGCGCAAGACCAGCCCCAGCAGCTGGGCTAGCGGCCTACTGTCTACGCCTCGCATAACGCTCGGCCAGTGTGCAGAAGAACGGCACGTATTGCGCATGCCCTCCGGTAAAAACCACGTCCAGTCTGAGAGGGTCGGCCGGGTCGCTGATACCTTCAACCGCCGGCCAGGGGGCCAGGTTCGGGTCGCTCGCCCGGCGCTGCAGGTGCGCGGCATCGAGGCCCGGGCGAGCGACTTCGCCGCCGCTGCTGTCGATGTAGACCACGGTATTGTCCGTGGCGAAGGCTTCGCCCAGCGCCTGCACTAGGGTGAGGAAGCCGCGGTCGCTGCCGCCGCGCAGTTGCTGGGTCTGGCCATCCAGCGTGCTGGTGGTCGAGGTGATGGTGTCGCCCACGCCGACGATGCGCGGCATCTGGGCCGGGTCGAAATGCTCGCGCGCCAGCTGCAGCAGGGCGCGCTGATCGCGCGGCGCCTGGCGGGCATTGAAGTCTTCACCCAGCGGGTAGTGCCCGGTGTGTTGGTGATAGTAGTGGTTGAGGATTACCAGCACGCCGACTTCCTTGATGGCGCCCTTGAGCATGAATTGGAAGTCGGTGGTGCCGGCATTCTCGCCCGAGCTGTATTTGAGCCGTTCCCGGCACTGGGGATCGCTACCGAGATTGGGGGCGTAGTGGACGAAGAAGGATTCTTGCAGCTGGCAGGCGCTGGCTTGCTGCTGCAGTTGCGCCATGAAACCTTCGAGCGCGTGCTGCAACTGCCGGTATAGCGCTGGCTGGTCGCTGAAGTGTCGGTAGAGGCTGTTGATGTTGACGGTGGGTGAGGCGAGGTTGTCCAGTACGCTGGCGCCAACCAGGGGCGCGATCGCGGATGCGCCGAGCGCATAGGGCGGGGCGGCCAGCAGTTCGCCGAGAAAACGTTCGGCCTTGCCCGGTATTGTCTGCAGAAAGGCCAGTTCCGCCTCGCTTACGCCTGGGTGGGTCACCCGGCCGTAGCGGTCCTGCAGTTGCACGCCGCCGGCAGCCAGCCCCGGCAGGTAGAGGCCTTGCTCGCGTGCCTGGGCAGGGGTATCGAAGGCGTTGTCGACGATGCCATTGACTCCGCGGCGGCCGATGTGTTCGCCATTGGTCAGCACGAAGAAGTGCCCCGCCAGTTGACGGGCCGCCTGCACATAGCGCCGCTCGACGGCACGGGTCAGCGGGTCGCGCACCAGGCCCATGCAGACCCCGTCCAGGTCCTGAATGATCAGCAGCCTGTCGGTGGCGGCGAGGGCGTCGAGAAGGCGGTTGTGGTCGAGTGAAAACGTTGGGCAGTTTTTAATCATGCCGCCATCTTACACCGCAGTGTCGGGGGGCGGCCAAACCAGCAGCCCGGATCCGGAGGCCGTCAGCGACTCAAGCCAAGCCGTTCATGCCACTGGGCGATGGACTCTTCGGGATAGCCGTCGAATTGTTTATCGCCGGGTCGCACATCGACTTCGACCCAGGAGGCTTTCGAGTCGAGCAGCAGGTGGGTGTGTTGCGGGGGCACCGGCAGCGGCGTGTCGATAGCCGAGGCGAAGGGGTGAATAAGCGCCGGCCACTCCGGGCTGTAGAGCCACAGGGCGCTGCCGCAGAGTCGGCAGAAATGCCGCTCGGCACTGCTGCTATGGGCGCGGCGGGCACCTTCGGGCTTGATCTTGGCGTGGTAGATGGCGATCTGCTTGCGCCCCCTGACTTTCAGGCTGTGCGCATCGCCGCTGAGGTTGATCGAGTAACCGCCGCCGCCCTGGGTTTTGCGGCAAATCGAGCAGTAGCAACGCTGGTAGGGATAGGGGTGGGCGCTGGTCAGGCTGAAAGCCACGGCACCGCAATGGCAGGAACCTTGGAGTTGCATGGCGAACCTCCGGGCGAACGGGCTGTGTTGGCATAATCAGAGATTACCTGGTGGACCAGTGCCACTTGGCATTGTGCGAGGCCGTTGGTCGGGTGGCTTGGCACCACGATTCCACGAGCTGGCGGCGGGCAGGCCAGTAGGCGTGTAGCGGGGAAGGGAGCGATGTGCGTTGATTGATCTGCGGCGTGCACCGCGAGTAGGAGTGGATACGCTCTGCGTATCCACTTTTTTATGTCGACGTGGCACTATCCACCTTTATTTACGGTGCTTTCGCCAGACCCACCGTTCTCGCAGCCTGTTGTCGCGAAATAGCGCGCAAGACCTGCTTACAATGGCACTCATTTATCGCAATAGGGTTCTAGCTTGACCGATACCAATCTGTCAGAAGACGAGATGCGCCGCGCCCTCGGTCTCGACTCTGCGCCGCAGAAACAACCGCAATCACAACCCAAACCACCGTCCAGTTACACGCTCGTCGAACTGAGCGTGCGCAAGAACGGTGGCCCGCCGTTTCGCTTCGAGCATCGTTCGCGCTCGATCAGCACACTCACTGCCCAGCTCGAGGCCGAAAAAGCCGCGCGCGCCAAGGGTTACGAGGTGTGGGTGCTGCTGGATATCCGGCAGGTTTCCGAGTAACGGCCGGTCGCTGTCCGGCCGAATCAGCCGTATTGCTTCTAGGTTGATCGTTTGCGCAGGACATGGGCTCGGCGTTGCGTTCGCCGCGCAGCCACGGCCCGCCAGCTTGACAGCGTGCCGAGAACCCATGGCGCACTGCCTGTAGCGATCCGCCCTACCCGCGAAACTTTGGCGCTGCCGCGACCATACATTGCTGGATAAACACCAAGAATCTTTCCGAGAGCCGCCATCGACTGCCCATGGCCGGTCGGGCCGGGCGATCTGCAGCAGCAGTAATTATTTGGCGGATATGACATTCGTTCACGATTTGCTCAAAGCCTTTGACGACACTGTGTCACAGTTGCAAGAGAGCGCTGGTGTAAACGGGGGATGGTGGGGTAATGGCATGATGCTTTCACTCATGCGTGTTTCCTGGCGTGCACCTGCTTTGCGCCGCATCACCAACCGGTCGAGGATTTGCCATGTCGCCAACAGCAGAGCTGTCCCGTCAACCGACCATCGGCGTCGCCAATTCGAGTGCCACACGCCGGGCGTTGCTGCTTATCTCAGCCTTGCTGTTGGTGCTGTTCGTGGTGGCCAGTGTGGCGTTGGTGCAGATTGCGCTGCAGCAGAACACTCGGGCCCTCGAACAGGGCCTGTTCTATGTGGAAAAGGCCACCCAGGTCCGGCAGAAGTCGATTCTGGCAACCATCGGCGACTACGCCTTTTGGGGTGATGCCTACCAGCATCTGCATGCCACGGTCGATCTCGAGTGGGCCTATACGCGGCAGAACCTGGGCCCCAGTCTGTTCGATGATTTCGCCTTCGAGGGGGTGTTTGTCGTCGCTGCCAATGGCTCCACCTCCTATGCGGTGGTCGACGGCCAGCTCGTGGCAACCTCGGTGGAGCAATGGCTCGGGCAGGATATAGCGGCACTGCTCGCACAGGCGCGCGAGCAGGCCGGGGATGAAGAACCGCTCGTGGGCTTTGTGCAAATAGCCGGTCAGCCGGCGCTGGTCGCTGCCGCGGGCTTCACCCCCGGAGGCGATCCGCAGATAGTCGAAGTGCCGGGTCCGACATCCGTTTTGCTCTTCGTCGATCTGCTCGGGCCGGACAAGCTGCAGGCGCTGGGAGAGGATTTCGGCATCGACCAGCTGCATGTGGCCAACGCTGCAGCCGATGCGCCAGGCGCGTCCTCGTTGCGCCTGGCCACCCTCAGCGGTGAGCCGCCGCTGCTGGGCTGGCAGCCGCCCCGGCCTGGCGATCAGTTGCTGTACCTGATTCTGCCGCTGCTGGCCTTGGCCGGGAGCATTTTTGCCCTGGTCACCTGGTTGACCCTGCGCCGGGCCATGGCCTCCGCGCGTGAGATGGAGGCCAGCTATGCCTCCCTGTATGCCAGCCAACGGGCCCTGGCTACCAGTGAGGCGCGCTTTCGCGATGTGGCCGAAGCCGCCTCGGACTGGATTTGGGAGGTCGATGCCGAACTGCGTTTGACCTACCTTTCCGCACGTTTTCAGACGGTGACCGGGCATGCCGAGAGCGACTGGCTGGGGCGTTCGATCGATGAGTTCATCGAGTGCCCCGGTGGTCTATCTCTCTGGCTGAGCAAGCGCAAGGGCAGGGCAGCCAATGGCACCCGGCAATGCCATTACCGCGCCAAAGATGGTCGTCTGCGCACCTGTCGACTGGCCATGCGAACCGTTGCGGATGCGCAGGTTGGCGGCGGTTTCCGCGGTACTGTCAGCGACATCACCGAAGAGGTCGAGGCGCGGGCGCGCATCGAACACCTGTCGCTGCATGATGCGCTGACCGGTTTGCCGAACCGCAACCGCATGCAGGAATTTCTCGAGGGCAAGCTCAAGGCAGCGCCCAGCGCGGACAAGCCTCTGGTCATGCTGAGCCTCGATCTAGACCGGTTCAAGCAGGTCAACGATTCCTTCGGCCATGAGGTCGGTGACCAGGTGCTCAACGAAGTTTCCCGGCGCTTGCGCCTGTGCCTGCGTGATGGCGATCTGGTCGCCCGCATGGGGGGAGACGAGTTCATTCTGATCGTCAGCGGCATATCCGCTCAGGAGGAGGTGGAGCACCTGTGCGAGCGTTTGATCGCCAGCATCGAACAGCCATTCGAGATCGACAACCACAGCATCTTTATCGGCACCAGTATCGGCGTAGCCATGGCGCCCGCCGATGCCTCCTTGGCGGAAGAGTTGCTCCGCTATGCGGATATCGCCCTGTACGAGGCCAAGGGGGGTGGGCGCAATACCTGGCGTTTTTATGCCAGTGATATGAACGAACGGGCCGTCGAACAGCGCCAGTTAGAGGGCGATTTGCGCCAGGCCTTGAAAAACGACGAGCTGCGCCTGCTCCTGCAGCCACGCTATAGCGTCAACAGCAAACGCATGGTCGCGGCTGAAGCGTTGGTGCGCTGGCAGCACCCGCAACGCGGACTGCTGAGTCCGGATACCTTTATTTCCATCGCCGAGAGCACCGGCCTGATCGTGCCCCTGAGCTCCTGGGTGCTGCATGCCGCCTGCACGGAAGCCATGAGCTGGAGCGAGCAGCTGATCGTTTCGGTGAATCTCTCGTCGGTGGAGTTCCAGCGCGGGCACCTGGTTGCACGGGTACAGAGTGTTCTCGAGGCAACCGGCCTGCCGCCGTCGCGATTGGAATTGGAACTCACCGAGAGTGTCCTGCTCGAGGATGCCGAGGGTGCGCTGGTGATCATGCAGGCGCTCAAGGACTTGGGCGTCAGGTTGTCCATGGATGACTTCGGCACCGGCTATTCCTCCCTCGGCTATCTGCGCACATTCCCTTTCGATGGGCTGAAGATCGATCGCAGTTTCGTGTCCGATATGGACGGTTGCGAGAGCAGCGAGGCAATCATCAAGGCGATCATCGGCCTCGGTCGGGCGCTCTCCCTGACCGTGACGGCCGAGGGTGTGGAGTCGCAAGAGCAGCTCGATATTCTGCAGCGCTACGACTGTGAGGAAGCCCAGGGCTACTTCCTCGATCGGCCGATGCAGCCGGCCTTGCTACACGCTGCGCTGGAGCGTCTGGAGCAAGGTGTATGAGCCGGGCTGTCAGGCAGCCCGGTTGTCGCCGAGGCTAGCAATCCCCGGTTGGCCCCGAAGCCGGATTGCCTCGCCTGGATAAACCCGGACGCAATCTGGGAAACAGCCCGGATTGCGTCGGGCTGATCCGGGCGACGGGGCTGCGCCAACTTGCAGGAAGCGGGCCTTCTCGCGGTTAAACTGCCTCCGGCACATCCTCGCTGCTGTCCAGCGCCACCTGGCGGATCGACAGGCGGATCTCCGCCGGCAGCACGCGCTTGGCGGCGCCTTCGGCGAGTTCGCCGAGCAGCGGGTGGTGGCTGAGTTTGCCGGCCGGGTCCTGGCGCAGTACGCCCTGGCCCTGCAGGGTCTGGATGAAGTGGCGGAACAGGCTCTTGTCGAAGAACTCCGGGGCGTTGAGGCCGTGGAGGATCGACAGGCGCTGGGCCATCACGGTGCACAGGTCTTCCAGTTCCTCGGCGCTGATCGCATGCTGGCCGGCGTTGAGCAGCAGCGCGGTGGCCATGTAGAAGCGCTGCAGGGTCTGGGCGATGGTGCGCGAGAGCAGGGTCAGCAGGACGAAATGCCGCGAACTGGGAACCGGGCGCACATAGACGTCGGCCTCGAAGCTGAGCAGGCCCTGTTCGACGAAGGCCGCCAGCCATTGGTCGACCACCGCATCCAGCTGCTCCAGGTCCCAGCAGAGGAACAGCTCGGCCTGCAGGTAGGGGTAGAGCGCGCGGGTGTAGCGCAGGATCTGTTCGCGACTCATCCGCGCGCTGCTCTGGAAGAAGCTGGTCAGCAGCGCGGGCAGGGCGAAGATGTGCAGCACATTGTTGCGGTAGTAGGTCATCAGGACGGCGTTGTGCTCGTCCAGATAGAGGATCTTGCCCAGCGCATCGCGCTGTTCGGCGAGCAGATCCATGCCCTGCACGTATTCGATCAGCGCCTGGCCGTCGCCTTCCGGCAGGGTGGTGTGCGGTGAGTAGGGCACGCGACGCAGCAACGCCAGATAGAGGTCGAGCACCCGTGCCAGGGCGCGCTCGTCGAGGGCCAGCTTGCTGGTGGAGAGCAGCGCCAGGGCCACCAGGTTGACCGGGTTGATCGCCGCCGCTTCGTTGAGATGTTGCGCCACACGCTGGCCGAGCCTGTGGGTGGCCTCGTTCAGCCAGTCGGGGCGGTAGTGCGGGGCGAGTTCCTGGCGGCGCCAGTCGGGTTGCTCCCGGTCGAGGAATTCCGCCAGCTTGATCGGCTCGCCGAAGTTGACCCAGACCTGGCCGAAACGCTGCTTGAGCGCACCTATGACCTTGAAGACGTCGAAGATCGACTCCTTCTTCTTGCTCGCCCCGCGCAGTTCGCCGAGGTAGGTGCGGCCTTCCAGCACGCGTTCGTAGCCGACATACACCGGCACGAACACCACCGGCAGGCGGTGGCTGCGCAGAAAGCTGCGCAGGGTGATGGCGAGCATGCCGGTCTTCGGCTGGAGCATGCGTCCGGTGCGCGAGCGCCCGCCCTCGACGAAGTACTCGACCGGGAAGCCCTTGCTGAACAGGGTATGCAGGTATTCGTTGAACACCGCGCTGTACAGCGGGTTGCCCTTGAAGGTGCGGCGCATGAAGAAGGCGCCGCCGCGGCGCAGCAGGCCGCCGATCAGTGGCATGTTGAGGTTGATCCCGGCGGCGATATGCGGCGGGGTCAGGCCGTTGCGAAACAACAGGTAGGACAGCAGCAGGTAGTCGATATGGCTGCGGTGGCAGGGCACGTAGATCACCTCGTGACCCTGGGCAACCTCCTGCACGCCTTCGATGTGATTGACCCTGATGCCGTCGTAGATCTTGTTCCAGAACCAGCTGAGCAGCAGTTCGAGAAAACGGATCACCGTATAGGTGTAGTCCGAAGCGATTTCGTTGCCGTAGCGCAGGGCCATGGCTTCGGCTTTGTGCAGGGTGATGTTTTCACGCTCGGCGTGCTCGATGATCGCCTGACGTACCTGCGGGCCATGCACCAGGCCCTTGACCAGGTTGCGCCGGTGCGACACGTCGGGGCCGATGACCGCGGTCTTCTGGTTGCGAAAGTGCACCCGCAGGATGCGCTGGATCATGCGCAGGGTGCGTTCGTGGCCCTTGTCCTGTGCGACCAGTTCACGCAGCTGGATGGGGCTTGAGAACTGCACGCGGGTCTTGCGCCCCAGGATCAGGATGCTGGCCAGGCGGCGCAGGCGCCCGGTGACTGCCCAACTGTCGGCGAACAGTAGCTTCCAGGCGCTGGTCTCGCGGTCCGGCGACTGGCCCCAGAACACGCTGACCGGGACGATCTGCGCATCGTCCACGGCATGCTGGGCAAGGGCGCTGACCAGGCGCTGCAGGGTCGGCGAAATGCCGCGCTTGTCCTGGCGGCCGAGCCAGTCCGGTTCCGGGGTCAGGTAGAAGAACGCCGCCGGCTCCAGCAAATCGCCCACCGCGACCGGCAGTACCGGGCGCGGCAGGCCAGCCTTGCGGCACTCCGTATCGACCACCGCCAGATCGGTCAGCGACGGCAGTTGCAGTACATAGAACACCGGCTTGCTGCGGTCGAGCTTGAGGCTGAAGGCCGACTGGTTGATGGTTTCCGAACGCACCCAGAGGTACAGCAGGCGGCGCAGGGTACCGAACACGAGGCGGCGAAACGGGGAGCGGGTCATACGGAGTCTGCTGGCTGTGCAAACGAGCGATTGCTCGGGGCGGCTAGTGTGCCGGATCGCTGGCGTGCCGGCAAAAGCTTGTCATGAGCCGATGGGTCGATGCGTTGGGGTAGGGGCGCAGCGAGTAGGTCGGGTTAGCGGCGCAGGCCGCCGGATTATCGGTGGTCGCGTCATTCGAGCGCCGTGTAACCCGACACGACGTCAGCAGGCACGCCGCCATGATGGGTTACGCCGCGCCTGAAAGGTTGTCCTGCCAGGCATCGCCTGGGCGGCTGACCTACGCGGCCCGATCCATCCTGCGGGCTACGCCGGAGGCTGTGACTTCCGGGTTCTTGGCTTGCACTGTCGGCGCCGGAGTCCTTATAGTCCCGCCGGCATTAAAAGACCGTTTCGCTGCTCTACGGGCCGCGAGCAGGACCTGTTACCGCACGGGTGAGGGACCATGATCGAGATAAGCAAGCTAACCAAGCGTTTCGCACAGCACACTGTGGTGGACGACCTGTCCTTTCGCGTCGAGCGGGGGGAAGTGTTGGGGTTCCTCGGCCCGAACGGTGCCGGCAAGTCCACCACCATGAAGATGCTCACCGGTTTTCTCGCGCCGACGTCCGGCACGGCGAGCATTCTCGGCTTCGATATCCAGAAAGATACCCTCAAGGCCCAGCGGCAGATCGGCTACTTGCCGGAAGGCGCGCCCTGTTACGGGGACATGACGGTGCGCGGTTTCCTCGAGTTCATCACCGAGGTGCGCGGCTTCAAGGGGGCTGCGAAACGTGAGCGGGTGGCCAAGGCGGTGGCCCAGGTCGAACTGGAGCAGGTGCTGGAGCAGTCGATCGAGACCCTGTCCAAGGGCTTCAAGCGCCGGGTCGGTCTGGCCCAGGCCATCGTGCATGATCCCAAGGTGCTGATCCTCGACGAACCCACCGATGGCCTCGACCCGAACCAGAAGCACCAGGTGCGCAAGCTGATTCAGAGCCTGGCCCACGACAAGATCGTGATCATCTCCACCCACATTCTCGAAGAGGTTTCAGCCGTGTGTACCCGTGCGGTGGTGATCGCCCACGGCAAGCTGCTCGCCGATGGCACGCCGCTGGAGCTGGAAAGCCGCTCGCGTTATCACCAGGCGGTGACCCTGGTGGCCGAAGAGCCTCTGGATAGGGTGGCGCTGGCGGCATTGCCGGGCGTCATCGGGGTGGAAGATAACGAGCGCGAGCACAGCCTGAGCGTGCTGGCCAAACCGGGCGAGGTGATCTTCCCGCAGGTCAATGCGCTGATCGCTCAGCGCGGCTGGCGGGTCAAGGAGTTGAATGTCGAACGTGGTCGGCTGGACGAAGTGTTCCGCAGCCTGACCCGGGGGGAGGTGCTATGAGGCAGTTGCCGGTGCTGTTCAAACGCGAGCTGGCGAGCTACTTCAGCACGCCGCTGGCCTATGTGTTTATCGTGATCTTCCTGGTCCTGTCCGGGGTGTTCACCTTCTACCTGGGCGGTTTCTTCGAGAGCGGTCAGGCCAGTCTGGCGCCGTTCTTCGCCTTTCATCCCTGGTTGTACCTGTTTCTGGTGCCGGCGATTGCCATGCGCCTGTGGGCCGAGGAGCGCAAATCCGGCACCATCGAGCTGCTGATGACCCTGCCGATCACCCGTTTCGAGGCGGTCACCGGCAAGTTCCTCGCGGCCTGGGCCTTCGCCGGCCTGGCGTTGCTGCTGACCTTTCCAATGATCATCACCGTCAACTACCTGGGCGAGCCGGACAACGGCGCGATCATTACCGGCTACATCGGCAGTTGGCTGCTGGCCGGTGCCTACCTGGCCATCGGCTCGTGCATGTCGGCGCTGGCGAAGAACCAGGTGATCGCCTTTATCCTCGCGGTCAGCGTGTGCTTCCTGTTCATCGTCAGCGGCTTTCCCATGGTGCTCGACGGCTTCAGTGGCTGGGCGCCGCAGTGGCTGATCGACGCGGTGGCGTCGCTGAGCTTCCTGACCCGTTTCGATGCCATCAGCAAGGGCGTGATCGACCTGCGCGATTTGCTGTATTTCCTCACCCTGATCGCCGCCTGGTTGGCTGCGACTGCGGTGGTCATCGACCTTAAGAAAGCCGACTGAGGGTGCCCATGAAAAAGCTGATGGTTTCCGGCGCCGGGCTCGTCCTCATCGCCCTGGCGTTTCTCGCCTTCAACCTGTTTTCCAGTCTGAGCCTGACCGGCGCACGCCTGGACCTGACCGAGCAGAAGCTCTACACCATCTCCCCCGGTACCCGGCAGATTCTTGCCGAGCTGGACGAGCCGGTGGAGCTGAACTTCTTCTACTCTGACAGCGCCTCCAAGAACCTGCCGGCGCTGCGCACCTACGCCAAGCGCGTCGAGGAAATGCTCAAGGCCTACCAGCGCGAGGCGGGCGGCAAGCTCAAGCTGAAGGTCATCGACCCGGCGCCGTTCTCCGAGGACGAGGACCGGGCGGCCGAGTTCGGCCTGCAGGCCGTTCCCCTGCAACAGGGCGGCGATTCGCTGTACTTCGGCCTGGCCGGCAAGAATGCCGAGGGCGATACCCAGGTGATCCCGTTCTTCGCCCTGGATCAGGAGGAGTTCCTCGAATACGAACTCAGCCGTCTGGTGCAGAGCCTGGCCAAACCCGAGCGTCCGGTGGTCGGCGTGCTGTCCGGGCTGCAGATCAGCGGCGGCTTCGACATGCAGGCACGGCAGCCGACGCCGCCGTGGATGCTGATGGAGGAAATCCGCCAGCTGTTCCAGATCGAGAGCCTGAAGAGCGATGTCGACCTGATCCCCGAGCATGTCTCGGTACTGCTGCTGATCCATCCCAAACAGCTGTCGGAGCAGACCCTTTACGCCATCGACCAGTTCGTCCTGCGCGGCGGCAAGCTGCTGGCCTTCGTCGATCCGTTCAGCGAAGCCGACACCCAGGCCGAGATGCCGGGTGAGATGGTCATCGACAAGTCCTCCGATCTCGAACCGTTGTTCAAGGCCTGGGGCCTGCGCCTGGTGCCGGGCCAGGTGCTCGGCGATGGCTCCTATGCCATGTCCGTGAGCATGGGCCAGGATCGCCGGCCGGTGCGCCATGCCGCCTGGCTGAGTCTGCCGAAGAAGGCACTGGATCAGGACGACATCAGCACCGCATCGCTGGAAACCATCACCGTGGCCGCCGCCGGCATGCTCGAGCCGCTGGAAGGGGCGAAGACCCGTTTCATGCCGCTGATCCAGAGTTCGCAGTACGCCATGCCCTTCGACGTCAAGCGCTTTGGCATGCTGCAGAACCCGGAAGAACTGATCCGCGAGCTGGAGCCGACCGGCGAGCGCTACACCCTCGCTGCACGTATCGACGGCCCGGCGCAGTCGGCCTACCCGGACGGCATCGAGGGGCGCAAGGACGGGCTCAAACAGGCGGATAACATCAACGTCATCGCCGTGGCCGATACCGACATGCTCACCGACCGCATGTGGGTGCAGGTGCAGGATTTCTTCGGCCAGCGCATTCCGCAGCCCTGGGCGGACAACGCCGGCTTCACGATCAACGCCCTGGACAACCTGGCCGGCTCCGAGGCGCTGATCAGCGTGCGCTCGCGCGGACGCTTCACCCGTCCGTTCGAGGTGGTCGAGTCGATCCAACGCGAGGCCGAGGTGCGCTTTCGCGAGAAGGAGCAGGTGCTGCAGGCGCGGCTGGCGGAGACCGAGCAAAAGCTCGCCGCCCTGCAGCGCAGCGACGACCCGAACAAGGCACTGGAGCTGACCCCGGAGCAGCAGGCCACGGTGCAACAGTTCCTCCAGGAGAAGCTGAAGATCCGCAAGGAACTGCGCGAGGTGCGCTACCAGTTGAACGCCGATATCGAGGCGCTGGGGCGCACCCTGAAGTTCGTCAATATCGCCCTGGTGCCGTTGCTGCTGACCCTTGGAGTGCTGGCGCTGTGGCTGTGGCGGCGGCGCAAGCACGGCTGACAGACCGTTGGAAAACTACCTGCGTTGCCCCCTCCGGATAAACGAGAGGGGGATTAAACGCAGGCTCGGCAAGCCGCTTGCGGCTAATGCGCTTTAGCGAGGTCGCCTAGGCCGTGCGCACCGGGCACCCGGTTGTCAGTGGTGCGCACAACCTAGGCGGCCCCGCGCACCCTACACAGGCCAGCAGCAGCAGCTTGAGCAATGATTATTGCGAGACGGCACACTAGTGTTGTCCGTTGAATGCCTGCATCAGTTGCGCGGCCAGTGCCTCGATGGTGTCGTCGCTGTTACCGCCGCGTAGCAGCTTGATGTGGTACTGGCCTAACGGCAACAGACCATGCTCCTCGCCCAGGCACTTCAGCGGCGGTCTGATCAGGCTGCGCGGAAAGGGGGCCACGGCCAGGTCGGCAATCATCGTCGCTTCCTGTCCTGCACACTGTTCGCAGGTGTAGGCAATGCGATAGGCCCGTCCGCTGCGGTCGAGGGCGTCGAGTGCAGCCCTGCGCCAGGCGCATCCGGGGTTGGCCAGCGCCAGCGGCAGGGGCGAACGCTGCACTGCCAGGCCGCCATCACGCCCGGCCCAGACCAGGTCCTCGGTGTGGATGATTTCGCCGCGTGATTGGTCCAGGTTTTCGTTGCCGGTTTCGATCAGTGTCAGGTCGAGTTCCCCTGCATCCAGCTTCGCGACCAGATCCACGCTACGGCCCACGTACACCTCAACCATCACGGCGGGATGGATGCGGGCGAACATGCTCAACACGCTTGGCAGGACTCGGGTACCGATATCGTTCGGGGTGCCGAAGCGCACCTTGCCGGACAAGGCAGGGATCAGGAAATGGGAGACTGCCTCCTCGTTGAGTTTGAGCAGACGCCTGGCGTAGCCCAGGAGAACTTCGCCGTCCGGGGTCAGCTGAACCCGACGGGATTCACGCACGAACAGGCTGCGCCCGATGGTTTCCTCAAGGCGCTTGATCTGCATGCTGACCGCGCCGGTGCTGCGGTATACCTGAGCAGCGGTGCGCGTAAAGCTGCCGCTTTCAGCGATGCCGATAAAGGTCTTGAGCACGTCGGCTTCCAGCAACGGCAGGGTTTGTGGTGGGAGCGAGCGAGCGGGTTCGTTCATCTTTGCCTTCAGTTTTTCTAAACTAAGTGTTTTGTATTAGTCGTTTGATTGAACGATAGGCGCGATTCATCCTCGTGACAAGTCATCTTGATACCGGCATTGCGGTACTCGATGTGGGGTCAGTGCGGTAGCGAGGAGGTGCGTCATGTCCCATTCAAAGGAGTGCAAAACCCGGCAGGATAATTCGGTCGACATGCCAGAGTTCTACATGCCGGCGATGTGGCCGTTCGATCTGCAGAACTTTATCGTGGACTGCTGGGCGGCCTGGCGTTGGCGGCGACAGATGCGTCGTTTGCTGCAGGAGGAGGCAAGTGGCCGTGCCCGCCTTGGCAGCGCCAGGGCAGCGCCAGGGCAGCAGTGGCGCATGGTGCGCAAGAGCGGCTGACGGTGATTGCCGCGCGCTTTGCCGCGCGGCGCCGGCTGCGCAGGGGGGAGATGCCGTGAAAAAATTCCTGCCTACAGCGGCTGCCTCTGCGAACGCCTCCAAGCGCCCTCAGCTGAGGTTGTGCTGCGAGCGCCTGGAGACAGCCACGCGACGGCGCTCGATATTTTCACAGCCTCTGAGTGACGCCTCACACCTGCGCGGGTTTGTCAGGGCTTGCGTGCGATCAGCACGGCGCGGGTCGGCGCCGGCAGGCCTTCGAGGGTGCGGCCATGGTCGGCCGGGTCGAGGAATTCCGGCAGCGACTGGAAGCGCATCCACTCGGTGGCGCGTTGTTCTTCTACCGAGGTGGTGTTGACATCCACGCAGCGCACGTCGACGAAGCCGGCGCGGCGCAGCCACAGTTCCAGTGCCGGTACCGAGGGCAGGAACCAGACGTTGCGCATCTGCGCGTAGCGGTCTTCGGGCACCAGCACCTGCTGGGCGTCACCTTCCACCACCAGGGTTTCCAGCACCAGTTCGCCGCCCTTGACCAGGCAATCTTTAAGATCCAGCAGGTGGTCGATCGGCGAGCGCCGGTGGTAGAGCACACCCATGGAAAATACCGTATCGAAGCCCTGCAGCTTGCCCGGCAGTTCCTCGAAGGCCAGCGGCAGATGCCAGACCGGCAGATCGGGCAGGTAGTGCTTGATCGCGAGGAACTGGCAGAGGAACAGCCAGTTGGGATCGATGCCGACCACGCTGTCGGCGCCGGCCCCGAGCATGCGCCACATGTAATAGCCGTTGCCGCAGCCAACATCCAGCACGCGCTTGCCGGCCAGGTCGAGGTAGGGCGCCACGCGCTGCCACTTCCAGTCCGAGCGCCATTCGGTATCGACATGCACGCCGAACAGCTCGAAAGGGCCTTTGCGCCAAGGGATCAAGCCCTGCAGCGCGCTGTTCAGTTCGCCGCGGCTGGTTTCATCGCAGGCACCGCCGAAGGTGAAGGCAGTCAACAGCTCCAGTTGTTCGACGTTCAGCGCAGGCAATGCCTGAACGGCGCCGTACCAGCGCTGCAGGTCGCCATGGCCGATGGCCAGTTTGGCGTCGATCTGTCCGGGCAGGCCAGCTGACCAGTCTTGCAGTGGCGTTCCAGCCAATTGCGCTTGGAGGGCATCGAGGTCGAGGCGGTTGATCATGGCAGGGCAATCAAAGAGGCGAAGTTGAGGCACTGAAACCAGGGCACCACCTTGCTGAAGCCGGCGGCCAGCAGGCGTTCGCGGTGCTGCTCCAGGCTATCTGGCAGCATGACTTTTTCGATGGCGCTGCGTTTCTGGGCGATTTCCAGTTCGCTATAGCCGTTGGCACGCTTGAAGGCGATGTGCAGGTCGCCGAGCAGCTTATGTTGCTCGGCATCTTCGAAGCGCAGTTTTTCCGAGAGGATCAAGGCGCCGCCAGGCAACAGGGCCTGGCGAATCCGGCCAAGCAGGGCCAGGCGCTGTTCTGGCTGGATGAATTGCAGGGTGAAATTCAGCGCCACCAGCGAGGCCGGCTGGAACGCCAGGCCGAGAATGTCGGCCTTGATCACCTCGACGGGCAACAACTCCTGGAACATCGAATCCTGGGCATGCAGGTATTCGCGGCAGCGTTCGACCATGGCGCTGGAATTGTCCACCGCAATGACCCGGCAGTCTTCGACCTGTACGTGGCGGCGCAGGGCCTGGGTCACCGCGCCGAGGGAGCTGCCGAGGTCGTAGAGCACACTGTGCGGCTGGGCGAACTGGCCGGCGAGTACGCCGATGTTCTCGACGATGGTCGGGTAACCGGGCACCGAGCGCTTGATCATGTCCGGGAACACCCGCACCACGTCCTCGTTGAAGGCGAAGTCCGGCACCTGGGGCAGGGGCTGGGCGAAGAGACGGTCGGGCTGTTTTTTCACGGTGGTTCCGCGCGAGGTCGAGAAAGCCGGCGATTTTAACGTGAAAGTCGCGCAGCGACGACGGCCTTGTGTCCTTCTCCTGCAGGGCACAGCTGGTGCATGGCGCGGAGCGAAGGCAGCCCTGCTTCCCGGGCCTTGATATTTCGTACCATCTTGCGGCGTGCCGCCCAGCCCTGAGCGGCATCCAGGATCACTTCAACTGATCGGAGAAATACTCACCGGCGCCCTGCAGCGGACCCAGCGGGTTGCGTTTGACTTCGAAATGGCGAATGTTCGGTTCGCCATTGCTGACCTTGTGCACCAGGGTGTCGTCGACCAGTACGAATACCGCGCGGAACGACCAGCCCTGCATCGCCCGCTGTTTACGGAAGTTGAACACATCGGCCCAGAAACTGCCGACCCGCTGGGTATCGGTCTTGGTGAATTCGAAGGCATAGCCGATGCAGCGATCCTTGGCTTCCAGGCATCGCACCAGACCGTCCGGCAGGTAGGCGATGGGGATGTTCGGCTGCACGAACATCAGCCGTACGTCGATGAACGAGAGCATTTTGCCGTTGCCCTGGGCCAGCGGATCAAAGCCCAGGGAGAACAGTTCGGCGCGACTGGTCATGCCATTGACGGCCTGGGAATAGCGCATTTCCGCATCCAGGTAATCGATGAATGGTGACTGCACTTCGGCTCGTTCGCTGGGTAAAAGGCTGCCGCATCCACTCAGCCAGAACAGCGTCACGACCACTACTGCTTCACGCCATAGCCGCGTCATGTGGTTTCCCTCGAAAGTAGATCCCGTCTATTTGCTATAGCCGAATAAACCGGGTTCTGCTTGCCTCACGGGGACAACACTCACTGCATGATCTGCGTCGGCAATCTTCTCCAGGGCCCGCGACAAGGCCGTAACGGCCGGGCAGGGCGGTCGAGCGGGTTTACTTGACCCGGATCGGGCAATCGAATGTTTTTGCCGGGGCGACCTCGGTTTCCCAGGGGCGCTGATAGGTCAGCAGCAGGTGGCCTGCGCCTGCCTGTCTGGCCTGGAAACGCCAGGTCGATTGGCCGGCACTGCCAATCAGCCCCGCGTCTTCCGGGTTGCTGTAGACCTCGGGGCCGAGGCTGTCGAGCAGGCTGCTGGCGCCGTCGCGCAGCACCCAGCGGAAGCCCGTGGTGGGGTTGCTCGGCAGGGTCAGGATCAGGTGCTGGCCGCTGCGCAGGCTCAGCGGACACTGACTTTGCTGGTGCAGGCTCAGGCTACCGGGTTGGTGAGCACAGCCGCTCAACAAGGCGAGGCCGAGCGGCAGCAGCAAGCGGTGGGCAGTCGGCATGGTGAACTCCTGTGGTCGGCAAACGCCTGCCAGCATAGCCGCTGTGCGGGGCAAGACGTAAGTCGCCGAGGGCTTTTGTCGCCGAGATTCATGGCGCAGGCGCAGCGCAATCCAGGGCCGCTATCCCGGCTACGGGAACTGGGTCGGGTGGATGGCGTCTTGTTCGTCGCATAGCCTTTTGTTATGTACGGCTGCTGGAGGTAGATACACATCGTAGGAGCGGGGGGGCGCCTGGTTCCCATGCCCGCGAAACCCATCGCGGCCATGGGCCGCTCCTACGGCGCTGACCTCATTCAACACCCAGGCTCATTGCCAATAAAAGGGCTATGTGCCCGTTAGGTGTTGCATGTAATGGGTAATGTGCGGAATGCGCGCCAGCGTAGGATCGGTATACATCGTAGGAGCGGGCCATGCCCGCGAAGCAGCTATCGCGGCCATGGCCCGCTCCTACGGTGCTGACCTCATTAAACATGCAATGGGGGCATAGGCTTTATCCATCCACCATCGCCATTGGTGGATGGATAAAGCGCCATCCACCCGATCTCGCAGAGCTTGCATCGGAACACGGGCTCTACGGCGGCTAGTCGAACAACACCTTGGCCACATCGCTGTAGCGCTTGGCGAAGTGCACGGTCAGGCCTTCCCTGAGGTAGTCCGGCAGCTCCTCGTAGGAGCCGCGGTTGGCTTCCGGCAGGATCAGCTCGAAGATCTTCTGCCTGCGCGCGGCTATGACTTTCTCGCGCACCCCGCCAATCGGCAGGACCTGGCCGGTGAGGGTCAGTTCGCCGGTCATCGCCACGCCTTTTTTCGGCGCCTGGTTGCGCGCGATCGAGAGCAGGGCGCTGGCCATGGTCACCCCGGCGCTGGGGCCGTCCTTGGGCGTGGCGCCTTCGGGGACATGCAGGTGGACGAAGGCCTGGTCGAAGAAGCTCGGGTCGCCGCCGAACTGTTTCAGGTGTGAGCTGATGTAGCTGTGGGCGATTTCCGCCGATTCCTTCATCACCTCGCCCAGTTGGCCGGTGAGCTTGAATCCGCGATTGAGGGTGTGGATGCGCGTCGCCTCGATCGGCAGGGTCGCGCCACCCATGCTGGTCCAGGCCAGACCGGTGATCACGCCGACCCCGGACAGCACCTGCTCGCGGCGGAACACCGGCATGCCCAGGTAGGCTTCCAGATCCCTGGGGCCGATTTTGACCTTGCTGGCGGGGTCGTCGAGCAGCTTGACCACCGCCTTGCGCACCAGCTTGCCGAGCTGTTTTTCCAGCTGGCGTACCCCGGCTTCCCGGGCGTAGCCCTCGATCAGCGCCTTGAGGGCGGCATCGCTGATGGCCAGGCGATTCTTCGGTACGCCGGCCTTGGCCAGCTGCTTGGGCCACAGGTGGCGCTTGGCGATCTGCAGTTTCTCCTCGGCGATGTAGCCGGACAGGCGGATCACCTCCATGCGGTCGAGCAGGGGGCCGGGGATCGAGTCCAGGGTGTTGGCGGTGCAGATGAACAGCACCTTGGACAGATCCAGGCGCAGATCCAGGTAGTGGTCGAGGAATGCGACGTTCTGCTCCGGGTCGAGGGTCTCCAGCAGCGCCGAGGCCGGGTCGCCCTGGTAGCTGCTGCTGAGCTTGTCGATTTCGTCGAGCATGATCACCGGGTTCATCACCTCGACCTCTTTCAGCGCCTGCACCAGCTTGCCGGGCAGGGCGCCGATATAGGTGCGGCGGTGGCCCTTGATCTCGGCCTCGTCACGCATGCCGCCGACGCTGAAGCGGTAGAACGGGCGGCCGAGGGATTCGGCGATCGACTTGCCGATGCTGGTCTTGCCCACTCCGGGCGGGCCGACCAGCAAGACGATGGAGCC
Source organism: Pseudomonas sp. (assembly GCF_033723075.1). Classification (GTDB taxonomy): domain Bacteria; phylum Pseudomonadota; class Gammaproteobacteria; order Pseudomonadales; family Pseudomonadaceae; genus Aquipseudomonas. Next base: position 321,533 of record NZ_JAWVXU010000001.1, on the reverse strand, counting down.
GGCGATCTCGCCCTTGAAGGCGCCGACGGCGAGAAACTCGGTGATCCGTTCCTTGATGTCGTCCATCCCCGCGTGGTGCTGGTCGAGCACCTGGCGCGCGTGCTTGAGGTCGAGCTTGTCCTTGCCGAACACGCCCCAGGGCAGCACGGTGGCCCAGTCCAGGTAGTTGCGGGTGACCGCATACTCGGGCGAGCCGGTTTCCAGGATCGACAGCTTGTTGAACTCTTCATCGATGCGTTTGCGTGCCTGTTCGGGCAAGGTCTTGCCCTCCAGGCGCAGCTCGAACTGTTCGATGTCGGCGCTGCGGTCGTCCTTGCTCAGACCCAGTTCCTGCTGAATGATCTTCAACTGCTCCTTGAGGAAGAACTCGCGCTGGCGATCACCGATCTGCCGATTGACCTCCGCCGACAGTTCTTTCTGCAGGCGTCCGACTTCCACTTCCTTGCGCAGCAGCGGCAGGACTTTCTCCATGCGCTTGAGCATCGGCACGGTATCCAGTACTTCCTGCAAATCCTTGCCGGGGGCGCTGGTCAGGGCTGCGGCGAAGTCGGTCAGCGGCGAAGGGTCGTTGGGGCTGAAGCGGTTCAGGTAGTTCTTCAGCTCTTCGCTGTACAGCGGGTTGAGTGGCAACAGCTCCTTGATCGCATTGATCAGCGCCATGCCGTAGGCCTTGACCTCGTCGCGCGGGTCGGCCGGGCTTTTCGGGTATTCGACTTCCGCCAGGTACGGCGGCTTGCGGCTGAGCCAGCCGCGGATGCGCACGCGGGTCAGACCCTGGGCGACGAATTGCAGTTTGCCGCCTTCCTCGCTGGCGTGGTGCACGCGCACCAGGGTGCCGTGTGCGGGCAGGCTGTCGGGGTCGAAACTGGCGCCGTCAGTCGGTGGGTTGTCCATGTAGAACAGCGCCAGGCACTGGTGCGCGGTGTTGGCGACGCGTTCCAGAGTCTTGCCCCAGGGATCCTGGTTGACGATTACCGGCAGCACCTGGGCGGGGAAGAAGGGCCGGTTGTGAATCGGGATCACATACAGCTTGTCCGGCAATTGCTGGTCGGGCAACGCCAGGCCATGGCTGCCATGACGGTCCTGCTCGGTTTCGCTGGCTTGGTCTGCGAGGATTTCGATGTCCTGTGGCTCGTTCATGCGGCACCTGTAGTTGCACGTTAACTGCTACATGGGGCAATGCATGACGCTTTTCAATCAGCTCGGTGCGATGCGGCTCTCGAGGGCATGGCGCAAGTCGCTCAAGCGAGCGTCGATCAGCGGGGTGAGCAGGGCAAAGTAATCCTTGGGCTCCCGGCGAGCCTCGCTGGCGTCTATCAGCTCCCGCTGCAGGCGTTGCAGCAGGCTGTGCAGGGGTTCCGTGTGGGCGGGGTCGTCGAGCTGCTGGCACAGCTCGCGCATCTGCGTTTGCAGGCCGGTTGGACAGTGGCTGTAGTTGGCTGCGCGCATCGCCAGGCCACGCAGGCGCGCCAGGTCTTCCAGGTGGCGGAACGCCGGTCCCTGGCCATGCAGTGCCGGCGAGTCGTGCAGGCTCAGGCGCTCCTCGAGTTGCTCGATGACCGTCAGCAGGGCTTCGATCATCCGGCTGTGGGCCTCGAAGTCGGCCGGATTGCGCCGCAGCTGCGGCCAGTCCTGCTGCAACGGCGGCAGTTGCAGGCTGGGGCCTGGCCAGTTCAGCCAGAGCTGGTCGAGTTGACGGGCCAGGGCGTTGCGTTGGCTGACGCTGGCGATGTCCTGCTGCGCCCCCAGGCCGCGGTGCTTCTGCAGGGTCTGCAGCAGTTCGAGGGTGCGCAGCAGGGTGGTGCTTTGCAGGTGGCCGAGCGCCAGCTGGTGGCGTCGAGTGGCGCGCTGGCTGAGCCACTGGCCGAGCAGAAACAGACCCGCGGCCAAGGCGAGGGCGATGCTGAGTTCCATTGGTGAGTCCCGGATGGGCACAGAGTGCATTAGGGGAGTGCTAGCAACTCTCCTGCCAGTTAAGGCAAACCCGCTCTGGCGGGGGGGAGGCCGGGCAGCCGGCGTTGGTCGCTGCTCCATTATTGTGCGCGCGCCGCTTTTCTCGGCTGTTTTGGTGCGTCTTTGCCGCGTCTGCCGCAAGCTGCAGCGTGTGGGTTGGCGGGATACTCCCCGCCGCTGGTCGCGGGGGGTGACGGCGAGCCGTACAACTGGTTAAAGTGCCAGTACACGTCTCGGAAATGTCGTTGCAATGCTCAAAGCACGCCTGCTGCGCCTGGATGACCAGGCCCACGAACACACCCACGATCACCACCAGTTGGTGCTGTCGCTGACCGGTCGTGCGGAGTTCGAAGTCAACGGCCGTGGCGGCGAGGTGTGTCGCATGCGCGCTTGCCTGGTACCCGGCGATGCCGATCACCAGTTTGCCGGCATGGGTGACAACCGCATGCTGATCATCGACCTGGATGAGCAGGGCACCTCCAGCGAAGACCTGGCCCTGCTGACCCATCTGTTCGAGACGCCGCGTTACCCGCAACTGGATGCCGACTTTCAGAACCTGCTGAGCTACGCCGGTGCCGAACTGGAACGCTATGGCAGCGACCCGCTGCTGGCACGCGCCCTCGGCGGCGTGCTGCTGCGTGCGCTGCACCTGCGCCTGTTCGGCGAGCAATCCGCTCGGGTGCCGGGGGCACTCAATCTCGAACGACTGGACGATTACATCGTCGAGCACCTGGCGCGGCGCATCAGTGTCGCCGAACTGGCCCAGGTCGCCTGTCTCAGTCCCAGCCATTTTCATGCGCAGTTCAAGGACAGCGTCGGCCTGACCCCCCATCAATACCTGCTGAAGACCCGCCTCGACAGTGCTTCCCGGCTGCTGCGCGAGAGCGGTCTGCCCCTGATCCGCATTGCCGAGGAATGTGGCTTTTCCAGCCAGAGCGCGCTGACCAACGCCATGCGCCGCTACCTCGGTCTGACTCCCAAGCGGGTGCGCGCCGCCCAATAACGCACCGTCCCCGACGGTTGCACGCAATGCTAATGCGTGATCTTCTGCGCGCGTCCGGCTAGTCTTGTCGAGATTCAACCGGTGTCGCCTGGTCCTTTCGATGGTTCCCAGGTCGAGGCCTCGACGCGGGAACCATCGAATTCCTATCGTGGTGCAGTTGGCGCCGAGCATGAGTGATCCGCATGAGCAAACATTTTCTCGATCCATTGCGCGCCGGCTTGCTGGGCATGCTCTGCTCGCTCAGCCCGGCGCTGTGGGCTGCCAGCCTGCAGGCCGAGCTGGTCGATGCCCAGGGCCAGCCGTTGGCGGGTGCGGTGCTGACCTTGCGCGGGCCCTTGGGGGCGGAGGCCGAGCCCGCGGCGGCGCTGATGGATCAACAGGCCAAGCAGTTCGTGCCGAACGTGCTGGCGGTGCGTAGCGGCACCACGGTGGCCTTCCCCAACAGCGACAACATCCGCCACCACGTCTATTCCTTCTCGCCGGCCAAGCACTTCGAGCTGCGCCTGTACCAGGGCACGCCCAGCGAGCCGGTGCTGTTCGACAAGCCCGGTGCGGTGGTGCTCGGCTGCAATATCCACGACTGGATGGTCGGCTACGTCTATGTCACCGATGACCCCTGGTTCGCCGTGAGCGACGCCCAGGGCCGGGTGCAGTTCGATAGCCTGCCGGTCGGCAGTTACGCCGTCAGCCTGTGGCACCCGCAGGTTCCCGACATGCTGTCGCAGGCCGCTGGCGCGCTGGTGCTGGACGAGCAGCCCAGCCAGCAGCGCTTTACCCTGGCCACGCAGGCACCCGCCGCGGTCAGCCCGGCGGCGCCGTCGAGTGCCTTTGGCGATGCCTTCAAAAAAGCGGCGCGCGATGCTGCCCAGTAGTTTTCAGGCGCGCATCACCAGTGTGCTGATCCTGCTGCTGCTGGTGGTGGTCGGCGCGCTGTATTTCGCCGTGCAGACCGCCACCAGCGTGGCTGTACGCAGCCAGGCGCGGGAGCAGTTGGATGTCGGTACACGGGTCTTCGAGCGACTGCTTGATGTGCGTGGTCGGCAATTGCACGACGCGGTGCAGGTGTTGGCCGCCGACTTCGGTTTCAAGACGGCGGTGGCCAGCGGCGATCGCGCCACCATTCGCTCGGCGCTGGCCAATCATGGCGCACGGATCAATGCCGACGCGGTGATGATGCTCGGCCTCGATGGCAGCCTGGAAGTGAGCACCGACCCGCGCATCAGCGGGCCGACCGCCGCGCGCCTGAGTGCCCAGGTGATGGCGCTGCAAAGCGACGGCGTGCAGATTTTTCTGCTGCCGATCGGCGACAGTATCTACCTGTTGGTGCAGGCCGCTGTCAGCGCCCCGCTGCCGATCGCACGGGTGATGATGGGCTTCCAGGTGGACGAGGCCTTCGCTCGTGAGCTGCGCGCCCTGACCCTGCTCGAGCTGACCCTGATCGCCAGACAGGATGACCAGCCGGCGATCTGGATCAGCACCCTGTCCGCTGCCACGCAAGCGTTGCTGCAGGACGACATCGCGGTCGAGCTAGCCGCTTCCGACGACATGATGCTGATCGGTGCAGAGCGCTATCTTGGCCAGCGCCTGGTGCTCGCCAGTGGCGATGGCTTTCAGGTCCAGGCCCTGCTGCACAAGTCCATGACCCAGGCGCAGCAGGCCTTTGCCCCGCTCGATCGCAATATCCTGTTGATCGCCCTGGTCGCGTTGCTGGCCTCGCTGGGCGGTGCCTTGCTGCTGGCGCGCACCATCTCCAAGCCGGTAAAGCGCCTGGCGGCCGTGGCCGAGCGGGTGGGCCAGGGCGACTACCAGATGCCTCTCGAGCTGCACCGCAGCGATGAGCTGGGTAGCCTGGCCAAGGCGTTTCACCACATGCAGCAGGGCATTGCCGAGCGTGAGCGGCAACTGGCGCACAACGCCCTGCATGATGCGCTGACCGGCCTGCCCAACCGCACCCTGGCGCTGGAGCGGCTCGGCAGTGCGATTGCCGCCGAGCGGCCAACGGCGCTGCTGTATGTCGGCGTCGGCAACTTGCGTGCGCTCAACGACAGTTGTGGCCCGGGCGCCAGCGACCTGGCCCTGCAGCAGCTCAGTCAACGCCTGCAAGCCAGCCTGCGTCCCGGCGACAGCCTGGCTCAGCTGATGACCAGCGAGCTGCTGCTGTTGCTGGAAAACAGCGACGGCGACAGTGCGGTGGTGGTCGGCGACCGCTTGCAGCAATTGCTCAGCCAGCCCTTGCGCATCGGCACTCAGGAGGTCGTGCTGGATTGCTGTGTCGGCATCGCCGCCTACCCGGCCGATGGCGAAACCGCGGATGACCTGCTGCGCCGCGCCAGTATCGCCATGCAGGACGCCGCGCAACTGCCCGGCCGCCTGCAGATGTACGAGGTGGGTCGCGACGCCGCACATCAGCGGCAGATTCGCCTGATCCGCGACCTGCGCCTGGCCCCCGGCAACGCCGAACTGCTGTTGCATTACCAGCCCAAGCTGGATATCGCCGCCGGCCAGGTGCGTCAGGCCGAAGCCCTGTTGCGCTGGCAGCATCCGCAACTGGGCATGATTTCGCCGGGCGAATTCATTCCCCTGGCCGAGCGTACCGGCAGCATCCAGAGCCTCACCGCCTGGGTGATCGAAGAGTCCCTGCGCCAGTTGTGCGAGTGGAATGGCCGTGGCCTGCGCGTGCAACTGTCGCTGAATATCTCCACCGAGGATCTGATCGACCCCAGGTTGCCGATCCGTGTCGGCCAGTTGCTGGCGCGCTACCAGGTGCCGGCCGAGCAACTGATTTTCGAGGTCACCGAAAGCGGCGTGATGGTCAATCCCACGCTGGCGTTGCAGGTGCTGCATGACCTGCACGACCTCGGCATCAGCCTGTCGGTGGACGATTTCGGCACCGGCTACTCCTCGTTGACCCAGCTCAAGCGCATGCCGGTACAGGAGCTGAAGATCGACCAGTCGTTTATCCGCGACCTCGATGACGCCAGCGAAGATGCGGTGATCGTCCGCTCGACCATCGAGATGAGCCACAGCCTGGGTCTCAAGGTGGTCGCCGAGGGCGTCGAGCTGGCCTGCAGCCTGCGCTTGCTCGAGCACTGGCAATGCGATGTCGCCCAGGGTTACCTGATCAGCCGGCCGCTGCCGGCCGAAGCCTTCGAGGCCTGGCTCGCCCAGCCGCTGCCGGCTGCCGTGCTGAAGGTGTCTTGAGCCGACGCCGCCCGGCGTCAGCTGCTTGTTCTTGTCCGCGCATCTGGCCACAGATGCGCGCGTAGGAGCGGGGGGACGCCCAGTTCCATGCCCGCGAAGTCGGGCGACTGGCTGACAGGCCGGTTAGTCGCTGCCGACGTGCGCGGCTTCAGCCGCAACGTCAGCAGCGAACGCCTAAATCCGCCCCCACCACGAAACTCGATTTGCTCACCGGCTCTGCTGGCAAAGTGGGCGCTTGTCCAGGCTCGGCCGCGGCTTGCCAAGCCCCTGAATTGCAGACATTTAAGGGTACTCGATGGCTTGTCCGGGGGCGGCAAACCCGGTGTGAAATCTTATGCCCGGCCGGCTTTCTTTGCGGCTGATTGCGCTCACGGTTTTTACATTGAAGCGGGCAGTCGTTTGACATCGAAGCATTCCTGTCCAAGACTTCCGTTCGATTAATGTCAGTTAAGTGGCATGTTTTGCGAGTCTGTCTGACGAAAACCAAAAGATAAGGGAAAGATGATGCGATCCATTAATTCCAGATCGAAGTTTCTCATCGGGACGTTGACCGCCGCACTCGGTGGCCTGTTTGCAGTGAACGCCAGCGCAATTACATTGATGGAGGCGAAAGAGAAGGGCTTCGTCAATGTGGCCGTGGCCAATGAAATTCCTTATGGCTACATTAACGCCCAGGGTGAAGCGGAAGGGGCAGGGCCGGTCGTGGCCACGGCAGTCCTCAAACGCATGGGTATCGATGAGGTGCAGTGGGTCGTGACCCAGTTCGGCTCGCTGATTCCGGGACTCAAGGCCAATCGTTTCGACATGGTGGCGGCGGAGATGGCGATCCTGCCCGAGCGCTGCAAGGCGGTGATCTATTCGCAGCCCAACACCAGTTACGGCGAAGGCTTGCTGGTGCAGAAGGGCAATCCCCATGACCTGCATGGCTACAAGCAGTTCGCCGAGGGCGATATGAAGGTGGCCATCATGGCCGGTGCCGACCAACTCGAGATGCTGCAGAAACTGGGTGTGCCCGAGTCGAACATGGTCACCATCAACAGTAACTCCGATGCCATCTCCACCGTCTCCACCGGCCGCGCCGCGGCCTATGCCGCCACCGGCCTGACCGCCAGCAATCTGGCCGGGATGAGCGATGCGGTGACCCTGGCCGATCCGTTCGAAGACCCGGTTATCGACGGCAGCGAAGTGCGCAGCTGGGGCGGGTTTACCTTCGCCAACAGCTCCAAGGAATTTCGCGATGCCTTCAATGCGGAACTGAGCAAATTCAAGCAGACCGACGACTGGAAGGAAATCCTGCAGAAGTACGGCTTCACGCCCGCCGATATCAAGGGCTCATTCGCCAAAACCACCGAACAGCTGTGTAGCGCCGAATAAGGCAAGTGGCGCCGCCCCTGCTCTTGCGGCGCCCTTCTCCAACTCCGAGCGTCTGGAGGTGCACAGTCCATGTGGGATTATCTGCCGACCCTGATGCAGGGGGCATGGATCACTGTGGAGTTGACCTTCTGGTCGACCCTGGCTGGTGCCCTCTGTTCCTTCGTTTTCGGCCTGGGTCGCCTTTCCGCCAACCCCCTGCTGAAAGCTGTTTCCGTCTCCTATATCGAAATTTTCCGTGGCACCTCGCTGCTGGTGCAGATGTTCTGGATCTTCTTTGCCCTGCCGTTGCTGGGGGTGCACCTGTCACCGTTCACTGCCGGTGTTCTGGCGTTATCGCTGAATATCGGTGCCTATGGTGCCGAAGTCGTCCGTGGCGCCGTGCAGTCCGTGCACAAGACTCAGCTCGAGGCCGCCAAGGCACTGAATTTCACCGCGCGCCAGAGCATGTGGCGTATCGCCTTGCCGCAGGCGCTGCCGGAGATGATGCCGTCCTTCGGTAATCTGGCGGTGCAAAACCTCAAGGACACGGCGCTGGTGTCGCTGATCACCCTCAGCGACCTGGCCTTCCGCGCGGAAAACCTGCGCAATCTCACCCAGGACAGCACGACCATCTACAGCCTGACGTTGTTCATCTATTTCGGCCTGGCCCTGGTGCTGAGTGCCCTGATGAAGCTCGTCGAGCATTGGGTCGGACGCTGGCGCAGAGCGGGGGCTCGCTGATGCTGTTCGGCTACCATTGGGATACCAGCTCGCCCTGGGCCTTCGCCATCTCCATCTTGCCGATTCTCCTGCGCGGCATGATCGTCACCCTGCAGGCCGCCGCGCTGGGCTTCGTCATCGCCGCCATCCTCGGGCTGATCTTCGCGGCATTGCGCGGTGTGCCCTCGCGGTTGGTCTCCTGGCCGACCATGTTCATCGTCGAATTCTTCCGTGACACGCCACTGCTGGTGCAGTTGTACTTCCTGTACTTCGTGCTGCCCGAATACGGGCTGCTGCTGCCGGCGTTCATGACCGGCGCGGTGGCGCTCGGCGTGCAGTACAGCGCCTATATGTCGGAGGTCTATCGGGCTGGCCTGGAAGCTGTGTCCCGCGGCCAGCGCGAAGCGGCCAGGGCGCTCAACCTGCCGCCGGCGCATACCTTTATCAAGGTGATTCTGCCGCAGGCGCTGCCGCGGATTATCCCGGCGCTGGGCAACTACCTGATCTCGATCATGAAGGATGTGCCGGTGCTGTCCGTGGTGACGGTGGTGGAGATGCTCAGCGTCGCGAAAATCATCGGCGACCGCACCTTCCAATACCTGATACCGCTGACCATGGTCGGCGCGCTCTACCTGATCCTGACCCTTCTGGCCGCTTATCTGGTACGGACCCTGGATGTCCGTTTGCCTAAACGAGGAATACCGTTGAAATGACAGATACCCTGGTTCGCTTCGAGAACGTGACCAAGCGCTTTGGTGATTTCACCTGCCTCGACAACCTCAATTTCGAGGTGAAACGCGGCGAAAAGGTCACCATCATCGGCCCCTCCGGCTCGGGTAAATCCACCGTGTTGCGGGTGCTGATGACCCTCGAGCCGATCAACTCGGGCGTCGTCTATGTGGACGGCAAACCGCTCTGGCATGAGGAGAAGAACGGCAAGCTGGTGCCGGCCAGCGAAGCTCACCTGCGCGAGATGCGCCGCAACCTGGGCATGGTGTTCCAGCAGTTCAATCTGTTCCCGCACATGACGGTGCGGCGCAACATCACCGAAGCGCCGGTCAGGGTGCTCGGCATGTCCCGCAAGGAGGCCAACCTGCGTGCCGAGGAGCTGCTGGAGATGGTCGGGCTGAGCGACCAGGCTGATAAATTCCCGCCGCAACTGTCCGGCGGCCAGCAACAACGGGTCGGGATCGCCCGGGCCCTGGCCATGCGCCCGCAGGTGATGCTGTTCGATGAGCCGACCAGCGCCCTGGACCCGGAACTGGTGGGCGAGGTGCTCAAGGTCATTCAGCGCCTGGCCGAGGAACACGACCTGACCATGCTGCTGGTGACCCATGAGATGGACTTCGCCCGGCGCATCTCCGACCGGGTGTGCTTCTTCGACCAGGGCGCGATTCGCGAGGAGGGCACGCCCGAGCAGATCTTCACCGAGCCGAAGAACGACCGCACCAAGGCATTCCTCCACGCCGTCCTCCATCCGGAAGACTGAAAGGCTGTGACAACACTCCCGCCTCCATGAAACGGAGGCCTAAGCGCCGACCCAGTGACTCGAGCAACCTGCGATCCGTCGGGATTCACTCGGCGCAGGCCGTGCGCCACTGATTTGAACTGGCGCGACGCATCTCCGGCAGGCGGTCGCTAACCCGCAGGCCATGCACCGGGACGACCTGAACCAGTCAACTGCGAGCGTTTCAGTCGAGATAAACCAACAGATGTGCAGCGCCCTGGCATTGGCCCGGAGCATGGCCGGGCTCGCAGCGAGGACGGCGACCATGTGCACCAGACCGCGCGAGCCGACTGGCGTCGCCCGATAGGCTCAGAGAGGCGATGCCGGCCTGGCGTTTTGCGCGCAAACCGCTTCGCCAACGTGCTCCCGGGCATTGCGCCGGGAGACCAGCCACACGCCCGCCAGCACCAGACCGGCACCGGCCAGTTGCGCGAAGGAAACCGACTCCGAGAGCAGCAGCCAGCCGAACAGAATCGTCAGTATTGGGCCCAGTGTGCCGATCAGCACGGTGCGCGCCGCGCCTATATGACGAACCGCCGCCGACTGCCAGAACACCGGCAATACCGTGGAGAACAGCGCCATCGCCGCGCCATACGCATAGACCGGCGCGGGCTGGATCAGGGCGGAAAACGGCTGGGTGGCGAGGAAGTGCAGCTGCGTGGCGACGGTGGAAACCAGAATCGCCAGCGCAGCGAAGCGCAGGGTGCCGAGACGATGCACCGCGATCTCTGCCCCGGCGCTGTACAGTGCATAGGACACGGCGGAACCGAAAACGAAGGCCGCGCCGATCAGCACGGCGTTGCTGTCATCTGCCACCTGCAGGTCGTGGGAGAACGCCAGGCCGATGCCGGCATAGGACAGCAGCAGCGCACCCACTTGGCGCCGTTCCAGGCGTTTGCCCATGGCGAGTACGCCGATCAGTACGGTGATGGTCGGGTAGATGAACAGAATCAAGCGCTCGAGCCCCGCCGAGATGTACTGCAGGCCGATAAAGTCGAGGATGCTCGCGCCGTAGTAGCCGAGCAGGCCCAGCGCGATCAACAGGCCCCAATCCTTGCGCGTCAGCGGCGGCGCGGAGCGGCGCAGCGACAGGCAGACCCAGAGCGCGACCGGCAGGGCGAAGGTCATGCGCAGGGTCAACAGGGTGACCGCATCCACGGGCGCGGCGGCATAGGCCAATTTGACGAAAATCGCCTTGAAGGAAAAGCCGAAGGCCGCGAGGATCGCCAGCACGATGCCCACTCGTTCGGTCGACCAGGTTTTCCATGGCATCGTGGTTGCATCCCAAAGAGTTGTCTTGAAACGAATGATGAGGGGCGTATAACCCTTGTAGAAGTGGCTTATTGGCAACCCATCGTTCGGATTTGACCAACTCTATGCAATATGACCTGACCGACCTGCGTCTTTTCATCGCAATTGCCGAAGCCAGGAACCTGACCCGTGGCGCCGAGCGCGTACATCTGGCGCCGTCTTCGGCCAGCCACCGCATGCGTCTGCTGGAAACTTCGATCGGCACCGCACTGCTGCTTCGCGAGCCGCGTGGCGTCAGCCTGACCCGCGCCGGCGAAGCCCTGCTGCGCCACGCGCGCCAGGTGTTCGCTCAGCTCGAACAGATGCATGCCGACCTCACGCCCTACGCCAAGGGCGTGCGCGGGCATGTCAGCCTGTGGGCCAACACCCACGCCACCCATACTTTCCTGCCGGACAGTCTCGCGACCTTTTTAAAGCGTCACCCGCAAGTCACCATCAGCCTGGAGGAGCACACCAGCCCCGAAGTGGTCATGGCCGTGGCCCGCGGCGAGGTCGATGTCGGTGTGGTGGCGGATCTGGTCGAAGGCGCCGAAGTCGAACTCATTCCCTACCGCGCCGACCGCCTGGTGCTGATCGCCCCCGCCGACCACCCGCTCGCGCAACGGGCCAGCACGCGCTTTGCCGAGGTTTTGGATGACCCCTTCGTGATGCTGCATGCGGGCTCGGCCATCCACACCTTCACGATGAACACCGCGGCCGCGCTCGGCCGGCATCTCGAAGTGCGCATCCAGGTGCGCAGCTTCGAGGCCGTTTGCCGAATGGTCAGCGCCGGCGTCGGCCTCGGCATGGTGCCCCTGAGCGCCGTATCGGCAGGCGCCTCACACGCCCCTCTGGTCGTCGTCGAACTCGAGGAACCCTGGGCGCAGCGGGACTTGCAGGTGTGCGTGCGCAAACGTGAGTCGTTGTCCCCCTTCGCCGCCGAGCTGGTGGCCTCTCTGACCGAGGGCAGGGTGGGGTCAGCGCTGGGCGTTCAGTCATGAGGGCGCTCCGCACCGCCAGCTGGATGTTCGGGCAATTGGCCGCGCATTCGGCTTGACCCTGATCCGTCGCTCCGGCTCCATGTGCGCTCCGCTCAACAACCAACAAGGACGAACCGCGCATGCACCGCCTGGTCTGGCTCCGCGATCATATGCAGTACAGCGACACCCTGGCGCAGTGGCTGCATCGACAGTTCACCTACGAATTCGCTGAGCAGCCGTTGGCCGACTGGCAGCGTGAGTTCGCCGAGGGGCAGGACAACGGTGAGTGGCAATGCCTGATCGCCCTCGAGAATGGCCAACTCCTCGGTGGCGCAGCACTCGCCGCCAACGACCTGCCCGCACGCCCGGATCTGGGCCCCTGGCTCGCCTGCGTCTTCATCGCCCCGCAGGCAAGAAAGCGAGGCCTGGCGGCACAGCTGATCGCAGGCATCTGCGCCGAAGCAAAGGCCCACGGCACCGCGCGGCTCTACCTGCATACCCACGATCGCAGCGACTACTACGCGAAGCGCGGCTGGCAGGTGCTGGAGTCTTTCCAGGCCTGGGGCAAGGAGCAGTGGTTGATGATGCGGGATCTTTGATCCGTTCGGGTTCGAAAGCAAAGCGGCAAACGTCATGCGTTTGCGGCGAAGTATTGGTCGTCCGCGGGTGCATGTTCCGCCTTTGCGACCGCGGACTTGCGGCCTCGCCGCGTATTACCGACGACGCCACCTGGATCGATTGCTGAGCACCGGCAGTGCAGGTCAGGCCTTCAATGCAGCTTCGATCGCCGCGATGTCGATCTTTCTCATCGCCATCATGGCTTCGAGCGCGCGCTTGGCCGCCGCTCGACCAGGATTGGCTATCGCCGCCGTCAATACGCGTGGGGTGATCTGCCACGACAGCCCCCACTTGTCCTTGCACCAGCCGCATGCACTTTCCTCGCCGCCGTTGCCGACAATCGCGTTCCACAAGCGATCCGTTTCGGCTTGGTCGTCGGTGGCAATCTGGAGCGAGAACGCCTCGTTGTGCTTGAACGCCGGGCCCCCATTCAGGCCGAGAAGGGGATACCCATCAGCGTGAACTCGACCGTCAGGACATCGCCTTGTTTGCCGGCCGGATAGTCGCCAGGCGCGCGATGGATTGCGCCTACCGCGCTGTCCGGGAACGTCTCGGCGTAGAAGGTCGCAGCATCCAGCGCGCTGCCGTCGTACCAGAGGCAAATCGTATTTTTGCTGATCATCCTGGCTCTCCACGATTAGGGTTGGGACCGATACCTGCAGTCTCGCCGCGCAGGCAGCCGGCCTACTTATCGGCAACTGGAGTACCCGCCGTTGCCGGAGCGTCAGCTGGCGTTTCACCAGTTGGTCCGGCGTGCTGCGAATTTCACCCACTCGACGAGCGCAACACCGACGCCGCCTGCGTCATGAACCGGCGAATCGAACTCGAACTCACGCACCGCCGGGCGCCGCGTCACCGCGCTGCTGCGCCAGCCAGTCGCGCGGGGCGCAGCCCATGCGCGCGCGGAAGGCGCGCGCCAGCGCGTTCGGGCTGCCGTAGCCGACGCGGTCGGCCACCACCGCCATCGGCCGCCCCTGCTTGAGCAGGGTGCAACTGACGTTGATCCGCCAGTCGGCCAGATAGTCGCCTGGGGTGACGCCCACCCTGTCCTTGAACGCGGCGGCGAAGCGCGCGCGTGACATGCCCGCCTGCGCCGCCAGCGCCTCGAGCGACCACGCGGTCTGCGGCGCATCGTGCATGGCGGTGATGGCGCGCGCGAGTTTCGGGTCGGCCAGCCCCGCCAGCAGTCCGGTGGCGCCAAGCCGCCCATCCATCAGATAACGCAGCAACTGGATCAGTAGCAACTCGCACAAACGGTCGATGGCCGCCTGCCGACCGCACTGATCGCGCTCGGCTTCGGCAAACAGCAGCTCTAGCGTCGGCCCGAGGCCGGGCAAGTCCGCCAGTGGAATCAGCAGCATCGACGGCAAGGCCATGGCCAACGGATTGCCCGTCGAAGCGCCCAGATCGACCTCCGCACACAACAGCTCAGCGGTATCGCCAAGGGCGGCGACAAAACGATGCGACACCACGCGCGGATAAAACAACAGGCTCGGTTCGGTAACCAGCAGGTCCTCATGCACCGACGAACGCGCGGTGATCGGGCCGCGCCGCAGCAGATGGATATAGCCATGCGGCGCCGCGTAATGATGCTGCCCGCAGAAGGCACCGCTGTGAAAAACCCGCGCCGAGAGCGAGTAGTGCCGGAGCAAGCCCGCCAGTCGATCCGCCATTCCAGCCTCCATACAAGACGATAGGTTACGTATTTGATACTTAATGTGCCCTATCGTACCAAGCAAAAAACGATTATGGCCACGTGCTCTTGCACCTCACCCACTACGGAGATAGCCATGACCCAGATCGCCCCCCTGACCCTCGACACCGCTGACGCCGCCACCGCCGCCACACTCAAGGCCGTCAAAGCCAAGCTCGGCATGGTGCCGAACCTGTTCGCCACGCTGGCCCACGCGCCGGCGGCGCTCAACGGCTACCTCGGCCTGTCCGAAACACTGGGCACCGGCCGCCTGAGTGCCGCCCAGCGCGAAATAGTCGCGCTCGCTGCCGGCCAAGCCAACCGCTGCCAGTACTGCCTGAGCGCACACAGCCTGATCGGCAAAGGTGCCGGACTGTCGGCAGAGGCCATCGCCGCGGCCCGCACAGGCCAGGCCGCCAACGCACTCGACGATGCAATCGCCGGCTTTGCCCGCGCGCTGGTCGAGCAACGCGGCCTGGTGTCGGCCGACGCCATGGCCAACTACCGCCGCGCGGGGCTCGACGACGGCCTGATACTGGAGGTGATCGCCAACGTCGCGCTGAACACGCTCACCAACTACACCAACCACATCGCCGACACCACGGTGGACTTCCCCGTGGTCGCCGTCTGATCTCTCCATAGGCATATAAGGAGAACACGATGAAAATCGCACTCACCGGCGCGCTGCTCGCCAGCGCCCTCGTCCTGCCACTGGCCGTCACGGCCGGCGACTTTTCGCCCTATGTGGACAGCCAGGGCGGCATCAGCCGCCCCACAGACTTCCGCACAAACTTCGTCCACCTGGGCTCATATGCGGTGTTGGACGAAAAATCCGCCGCTCGTGGCCTGCACGATGTGTACACCGAAAAGGCCTCGGCCGAGCACTACCGCAAGACCGGCAAGTTCCTGGACGGCGCCACGCTGGTGAAAGAGATCCGCAAGCTCGAAACCAGCGCCATGACCACCGGCGACCCTGTGGTCTGGGGTTCCGATGCGGCCGTGTGGTTCGTGATGGTCAAGGACGCCAAAGGCCGTTTCGCCAGCAACCCCTTGTGGGGCGACGGCTGGGGCTGGGCGCTGTTCAAGGCCGACACCCCCGCCAAGAATGTCGCCGTCAGCTACCAAGCCGACTGCATGGGCTGCCATGTGCCGGCGGCCAAGACCGACCGGGTATTCATCCAGGGCTATCCGACACTGACCCCGCACTGACTGGCTGCGGGTTACGCCTCGCGCAGGATGGCGACTCCGTCCTGCGCGAGCCGCCATGCCGCCACCCGACACCTTTCTGGGCGACGTCCGCGCCTGCACGCGGAGTCGGAATGGCAGGAATGGGGACAGCGATCAGCTGCGCTTCTACTAAATTGTTTTAATCGTTCAAGCCCAAACCGTGCTCCCCTTTTGTCTTCCGGCCAAGCCACGGCCCGGATGTGCGCTGCCAGGCCGCAGCAGCCCTGGCTTGGCTCGAACGGCGCACTGCACTATGCTCGGGCAATCCAAGTGAATGCCAGCCAACCCCGCCTATCCGGCAAGGACCGCCGTTACTCCCTGTGTTTTTAGCCATGCAGTCGCCAGCCTCGTTGTGCGCAGGGGAGGGCGGTAGCGTGTCTGTCGCAGTCAGGAGCCTTTACTCGCAGGCCGGTCTGAGCCAGGCATGAGCATCGACCCCGCCCAACTCAGCGGCTAGCGCCATGGATGGCAACGAACGAAGTAGCGAATCCAGTGCCAAGAGAGTGGCTGCAATTGCACCGCGCTGTAATGACGCAAAGGACGCGCCGCATGCAACTGCTCGCGCAGACGGGGCTTGGAGGTTGAACTGTCCGTGTAGGCTCCCGGAAACTGTTTTTTCATACAATGGTAACGGTAGAGCAGAATGCGGAAGTCAAGCGAATACAGGAAGAAACCTGTCGCGCTGGTATGACGTTTTGATTTGTAGGGCTTTACGGTTTTCAGAAGGCCAAATTGGTGCGTGCTTATGCAGAACTCACTACCATCGGATTAACGAAGAATTACATCTAATCACTTTTAGCCGAAAGCAGTTGTATTAAAGGGATTTATGAGAACCAGAGACGCTGAAGAAACGGACCTAGAAACATTATTGGTACTGAATGAGCAAATAGGTACTTTTCATTTCGAGAATGCACCAGAAGCATTTATAAAGCCTTCTGCCGCTGACAAAGAGTTTTTACAAAATGCTCTGCGTGATAAATCAAGGCTGTTTTTGGTAGCAGAAATAGAGAGTAAAGTTGTAGGGTTTCTAACGGCAATAATCACTAAAAACGAAACAATACCATTTCTAGTTAGCTGTCCGATATGTCGTGTAGGGACGATCGTCGTTGACGAAAAATGTCGTGCTTCAGGCGTTGGTACAGAACTCATGTCGGCATGTAGCAAATGGGCTGCCTCGCAAGGTGCCGAGCAAATCAGACTAGAGGTTATGGCCTTTAACCAATCAGCACAAAATTTTTATGAGAAGCTAGGTTTTAAAAATCACTCGCACATCATGTGCAAACTTATCGGCTAACAATTGGTTCAAATCGTTCGCTTCGCTCACTGGGACGGGCTAAAGCCCGCCCCTTAACCAAACGTTAGGCCCCAAGATGAAGCCATGCGATGTTGTCCAAGTCATTGCGCTTCGAGACGATCGCTTTTCAAAATCAAGCGTAGATTACCAACGCAACCCTTGCATAGGCGACGTTGGAACAATTATTGAGGTGTGCTCACACCCAGAGCCAGCATTCGAGGTTGAATGCTTTGGTAATAAATAATGGAGTTGCTATCTGGCTTGCAGCAATTTATTCAGAAGAGCTACAGCTTAGTGCTCAAAATTAAGTATGCATCGAGCCTAACAAATGGTTAAAACCGTTCGCTGCGCTCACTGGGCGGGCTAAAGCCCGCTCCTTAACCAAACGTTATGCGTGAGGTGTTCATGTCGAGAGTTGTTGAAATTCCTGTCCCGGACAACAGCAGCCTGTTTTGCCAACTGAAAAAAACTGACTTTTGCGATGCGTATCGAGTATCACTAAGCAAGCCGCAACTCAGCGTTCACGACGCCTACATCGCAGTATTCAGGGACCCTCCAAGCTGGGTAAATACTCTTATGTCGGTGCGCGGAGTTATCGCTACTGTATTTGGCCTAAAACATGAAGCCAGTGGTGGTTTTCTGGAAGAAAACTATCAAGTCGGTCAGCGTATAGGTCTGTTTACAGTCCAGTCCATCACAACCAATGAACTCATCGTAGGCGACAACGATACACACCTCGACTTCAGGATTTCAGTTTTAAAATCATCAATTCAAGGCATTGAAACGGTAACGGTTTCAACGGCCGTTGAAATCCACAACAGGGTTGGCCGGCTTTACATGCTACTAGTGAAGCCATTTCATCGGTTTATTGCGAGGTTAATGCTTCAACGAGCCGCAAATGCGGGTCGTCTGTAAGGTCACGCATAATAAGCTGTTCAAATCGTTCGCTTCGCTCACTAGGACCGGGCTAGAGCCCGTCCCTTAACCAAGCGTTATACGCACCAAAAGTTGTGGGGGTAAATAAATTTAATGAGACATGACCTAAGAGACAAAATTGTCGGGGTGTGTGCGAAGAAAATACTTGCCAAGGGTGAGTCGGTAGGTGTTTCATTTTATGCGTTCTTCGCAAACAAGAATGATGACCCCGCGCTTCTTATGGAGGCAGCGACATGGTGGATAAAAACCCACAAGCTAGACCATTTCGAAAAGGCTAGTAAAATCAAGGGCATGGTTGAGGCAGGGCTCTGATAAGTGCGGCACATCCCCAGACCATTAAGTACGCTCACTCGGGACTGCGTTCTGCAGCCCTTAACCAAACGCTATGCCTATCAATCTGAAACGGAGTTGTATACATGGAAGTAGTAAATAATCTGGCGCCTGATGAATGTGGTGGGATGGAAGACATTCGCAGAGAGATTGATCTTCTTGACCAGGCTGTTATAAAAATTCTGGGTTTGCGTTTCAAATATGTTTTGGCTGCGTCCAGGTTCAAAAAATCAGCAACATCTGTGCGTGCGCCCGAACGTTTCAAGGCTATGTTGACCAAGCGTCGAGAGTGGGCCGAATCTGAAGGCCTAAGCCCGGATGCAATCGAGCGACTCTACACTGATTTGGTAAATCACTTCATCGAAGAAGAAATGAATCGGTGGAAGTCTCATCAGACAAGAGCATAGCAAGCGGTTCAAGCCGTTCGCTGCGTTCACTCGGGACGGGTGAAAGCCCGGCCTTTAACGAAACGTTAGCCATGAGCAGGAGGTCCGATGAGCCTGAAGCAACATTTTGATTTGCTGGCTTCCTATAATCAGTGGATGAATTCAAAGGTTTATGAAGCTGCGGGCCAGCTCTCTGCAACAAGTCTCGCTGAAGATCGCGGCGCCTTTTTCGGTTCCATTCTGGGTACCTTGAATCACATCGTTGTTGGTGACACCATCTGGCTCAAGCGGTTTGCTACACACCCGTCGTGCTTAACTTCTTTACGAGAGGTTGCAGACCTTCCGGACCCAGCCAGCCTGAAACAGATCATGTTTGCTGATTTCAGCAGCTTGTATAAACACCGTAACTGGTTGGACGGCAAAATTATCAACTGGATCGGTGAGCTCTCCGAGGGTGATATGGATTACGTTCTCAACTACCACAATACCCAAGGAGTGTCCGCGAGCAAGTGCTATTCAAACCTGCTTCTACATTTCTTCCATCACCATACTCACCATCGGGGGCAGGTTTCTACTTTGTTATCACAGGCAGGGGTGGATATTGGGGTTACAGATTTATTGGTATTGATTCCAGAGGCATCTCAGGTATAACCAGTCGCTGTTGTCGGACAATTCTTCCACCGCTTCGCGGCTGCAAAATTGCCGCAAGCTCAGCGTTAGCCTTAGGAGGTATTCAATGGAATATGAGGCACTGAACTTCGAAAACAAGCTTGCTCTGTTTGACGAGCAATGGACGCCAAAAGTCATCGCTGAGATGAATGACTATCAGTTTAAAGTAGTTAAGATCGAAGGTGATTTTGTCTGGCATGATCATAAGGACACAGACGAAACCTTTATAGTGCTGGACGGAAATCTACGAATTGATTTTCGTGATGGTCATGTGAATTTATCGAAAGGTGAGATGTACGTAGTTCCAAAGGGCAAGGAGCACAAACCTTTCGCCGCGAGTGAAGTGAAGCTCTTGCTCATTGAGCCCCGCGGTGTATTGAATACTGGGCACGAAGACGGTGACCGTACTGCTCAAAATAATGTTTGGATTTGATAACAGCTAACAAGACGCTCAAATCGTTCGCTTCGCGCACGGGGACCGGCTAAAGCCCGTCCCTTGACCAAACATTAGGGACTAAGGACGAACCATGGATGAGGCAGTTTATTGGTACGCGGTAGCGTCAGTGCTGCTGTTTTTGAAGATGTTTGCCGTCTCCGCATATCAGGGGTTTCATCGAATCGGGCAACTGACCTTCAAGACCCCCGAGGATGCCGCCTTCGTCGGGCGGGAGGCCTCCAGAGAGGAGCTGCCTCAGGTTCAGAGAGCGGCCAGAGCCTGGTTGAATGATCTTGAAAATATCCCAATGTTTCTGGGGCTGGGTGTTGCTTATATTCTGGTTGGCGCGTCTCCGGACTCGGCCGCTTGGCTCTTCTTGATATTTACGGGGACCCGCTATTTGCACACATTATTTTACCTGGGCGGATTTCAGCCTTGGCGAACGGTGGCGTATGCGGTCGGGGGTGGTGTGTATGTTCGTAATGTGCATGCAGATTCTGGTGGCGCTTCCCTAGCAATTACAGGCACGGCTACGGCATTGCGGCTTCGCCTCCGTTGCGCAGTCGCGCGTGCTGTTGGCGTCAGCTTTCTCTTTCAGTTCAACGTAAATCACAAGGAATAAAAATGAAAGGTAGTTGCTTATGTGGTGCAGTTGAGTACGAAGTCGACTCAATCGATATGCCTATTGGGCACTGTCACTGCACCACCTGCAGAAAGGCACATGCCGCCTTGGCATGCTCAAGCGCCGGAGTGCAACGAGTCAATTTTCGTTGGTTAAAAGGCCAAGGTAAGCTTTCTACCTTTGAATCATCACCCGGTAAATTGCGCCACTTCTGCTCAGTTTGCGGCTCTCACCTGGTAGCCGAACGCCCTCATCAATCCCATGTGATTGTCCGCGTAGCAACGCTTGATGAAGATCCAGGTGTCATCCCGCAAACCCATATCTGGACATCACAGGATGTCCCATGGCTTAAATATGAAGGTGTTCCAGCATACCCGGAATGGCAACCCAGTCGCGCGTGAAAACTCTCGCGAGTGGTTCAAGTCGTTCGCTTCGCCTACTGGGCGAGCACCGCGTTATGTTCTACCCCAGCCCACGGAAGGCCTTATGAAAAAAAATGCATTGCCGTTAACCGTATTGATTGCATTTACGGCGTACACGGTGTTTTCAATGTCGCAGGCAGAGCAGTCGCTTGTTCAGTTTGGCCTTCAACTCATGTCCAGCCTGGATACCGCGCAAGTGGTAATCGATCTTTATATTCTGGCTGCGCTTGCCTGCGTCTGGATGTACCACGACAACAAATCAAGCGGCAAGTCATTCGCCGCTGTAATTCCATACCTTCTCATCACCGCTATTTTCGTCTCAATTGGCCCGCTGCTTTACCTTGTGGTCAGAGGCTTTGCAAAGCGGTCCCGCACAGCTAAACCATAACGAACGGCTCTAATCGCTCCAATTAATGACGGCATCAGTCGCTGTGAATTTGTATTTCGCCGCGTGCTGTACGATGCGTCATTGGCCGTGGTGTCGCTCTTGATTTGCTCGCGTTAACCGCCAGGCAATGCGCGCCATCAGCCTGATCGGCACCCCGAAACCTAAATCTAATTTCGCCGCAGGAGAAGAATCCTGGGCACCATCAACGCGCAGGTCCGCCCATAGCAGCCTAGGCTTGGGGGATTGCACTTGGATTTCGCCTATGAACACCAGCGACAGGTCTACGACACCCGCATCCGCCTCTGTGCGGCGTCCGCAGTTCTGGCGGGTGGCCAAGCGCTGTTGCCAGATTGCCGGCACGGTGGATGTGGCATTTTTCTTCCTTTTTCATGTCCTCGGTTCTCCCTTGTTGGCCTGGGTCAATGTCATCAGTGTTTCCATGTACATCCTGGCGTACCAGGCGCTGGCCAGGCGTCGCAATCGGCTGGCCATTGCGCTGATCTGGTCGGAGGTCATCGTCCACGCCGCTTTGGGCACGCTGTTGATCGGCTGGGGCAGTGGCTTTCACTACTATCTATTTATGTTCATTCCGGCGCTGTTTCTCAGCATGCCGCTGCGCGGCGCCCTTGTGGCGTTGGTCTCACTGTGGGCGTTTTACGTGACGCTGGATGTCGTCATGTGGACTGTCGAACCGCTGCAGCCGATTTCCCGCGACGCCTTGCTGGCCGTGCACCTGTTCAATCTGAGCGTGGTATTCGCCATGTTCAGTTACTTGTCGTTCTTCTACCTGAAGATCGTCAGTTCGGCACATCGCAAGCTGCGCGAAATGGCGGCCACCGACCCGCTGACGAGGCTGTTCAACCGCCGGCATATGCTCGATTTGGCCGAGAAGGAGCTGGCACGTTTCCAGCGCAGCCGGCATCCCATCGGGCTGCTGTTGCTGGATATCGATCACTTCAAGTCCATCAACGACAACCACGGCCACGAGGTCGGCGACAAGGTGCTGGTGGACGTGGCGAACGTCATCAAGACGGAGCTGCGCAGCCAGGATCTGATTGCGCGCTGGGGCGGCGAGGAGTTTCTGGCAATTCTTCCGGATACCGGCCTGGAGCAGGCGCGGGCGAGTGCCGAGCGGGTCCGGCTGGCGCTGATGCAGCAGCGCTGGTGTTTCGACGGCCAGCCCGTCGCGGTCACCATCAGTGTGGGTGTCAGCGAATTCCACGAGGACGATGGGCTAACAAGCGCCATCAACCGTGCCGACAGAGCGCTTTACCGCTGCAAGGGTAATGGTCGCAACCGGGTCGAGGTGTGCCTCGGTAGTGAAGAAACCGTTTCGGCCGCTCTGCCAGTCCCCTAGGACGAGAGGTAAAGCGCGCATCGTCGCGGATGGCCCGGTTGCTGTGGTGTCAGGTTGATGGGGGGGGGGGGGCAACACCGCAACCGGACCAACAGCGCGCTCCTGCAGAACAAGGGTGATCCACTAGGCTCCCAGTCATCAGGTCAATATAAATTATAACTAACTGAATGTAATAGATATTATTAGGTTGTGCTGCAGTACCAAACCGCTGGTTTACCTGTCGTCGGCTCCCGTCCTGAAGGTGTCTTGACCGCATGCAGTATTCGCTATTGCTTGGTGTCGCGTTATTTAGCTTGTGTTCCAGTCTGGCCGTTGCCGGCCAGGGCCGTCTGTTGGCCACTGGTGGGGCGAGCAGTCTGGAAGGTGCGGCGGGCGCCGGAATCACCCCGTGGGCGGTACTTGCCGGATATGGCGAGCGCGGCGAGTGGGGTGGCGATGTATTCGCCACTCGGGTGGTAACGGCCGACTACCGCCTGGATGCCGCGGGTGTGGCGGCGTCGTTCGACAACCGGGTGGAGCTGTCTTATGCCCGCCAGCGCTTCGATCTGGGCAACCTGGCTCGCGACCTGAATCTGCCGCAGAACAGCTTGAGCCAGGATATCTTCGGGGTAAAAGTGCGGCTGTTCGGCGATCTGATATACGAGCAGTTGCCCCAGGTGTCCCTCGGTATTCAGCATAAGAGGCAGAAGGATTTCCTCATTCCAGGCCTGGTCGGTGCCCAGCGCAGCGAGGACAGCGAAGGCTATCTCGCGGCCAGCCGGCTGATCCTTGGTGGCGCCTTCGGCTATAACCTGTTGCTCAACGGTGGCCTGCGCTACAGCCGGGCCAATGAGCTGGGCCTGCTCGGCTTCGGCGGCGACCGCCGCGACCGACATTCGGTGCTCAAGGAGGGTTCGATCGCCGTGCTGCTCGACCGTCACTGGGCGGTCGGCGTCGAGTACCGCGAGAAGCCGGACAACCTGAGCTTCGCGGGCGAGAGCGATTGGGCTGACCTGTTTCTCGGTTACTTCCCGAGCAAGAATCTGGCGGTGGTGCTGGCGTACGCGCGCCTTGGCGAGATCGCCAGTCTGGATGGCCAGAACGGTGCCTATCTGTCGATACAGGGGAGCTTCTAAGTGCGCATTCTGCTGCTGGCCCTGGCGTTGAGTCTGGCCGCCTGCGCCCAGCGCGCGCCAACCGATGACAGCCTTTACCGCGCCTTGGGCGAGCAGGTGGGCATCACCCGCATCGTCGAAGGTATGTTGCTCAACATCGCGCGTGACCAGCGCATTGTTCGCCACTTCGAGAACATCGATATCGTGCGTCTGCGCGACAAGTTGGTCGAACAGATTTGTGTCGAGGCCGGCGGCCCCTGTACCTACAGCGGCGACAGCATGGAAGAAAGCCACAAAGGCCAGAACCTCACGCCCGGCGACTTCAATGCCCTGGTAGAAAATCTGCGGGACGCGATGGCCGCCGAGGGCGTTGCTCAGCCCGCGCAGAACCGCTTGCTGGCCCGCCTGGCGCCGATGCGCGGGCAGGTGATCGATCGCTAATCTCGCCAGCACTCAAGGGCCTTATACCGAGAAGGTTGGGGCTCGCAGCCTAGGTTAACCGCGCGCTTGCCGAGCGCCGCGTACCCTGGCACAGCGTCCGCGACGGTCGACTTTGACTGATATTGCAATGCTGGCAAGACACTGGTGGGAGGGCCGGGCGGCGTTCCGCTTTAGCCGCGACAGCCGTGATCAAGAGCGCCGCGCGCCAGCGCCGCTAAAGCGCCTCCCACGCTCAATGCAAGTGCTCCGGTTCGCCGGCCACTCCCCATGGTCAGCCCCTGAATCCTGTTGATGCTTGCAGGTGTGATTTATGTTTGCGCACCCAAAAGATTCATAAAGGCGACATGTCGCCCTATTGCGGTGACTTGGCTGCTGCTAGAGTGCTGCCCCCATTTCAGTGAGCGACCGTATGAGCACGGTCAATCGAGGGCAGTCCCATGAGCGAATCCGTAGACCATTTTCTGGCCCGCCTCAAGCACCGCGACCCCGACCAGCCTGAGTTCCACCAGGCGGTAGAGGAGGTGTTGCGCAGCCTCTGGCCGTTTCTCCAGGCCAACCCGCGCTACCTGCAGGGTGGCATTGTCGAGCGCATGGTCGAACCCGAACGGGCCATCCTGTTCCGGGTGCCGTGGGTCGACGACCAGGGGCGGGTGCAGGTCAACCGTGGCTATCGGGTACAGATGAGCAGCGCCATCGGCCCCTACAAGGGCGGCCTGCGTTTCCATCCCTCGGTGAACCTGGGCATGCTCAAGTTTCTCGCCTTCGAGCAGGTGTTCAAGAACTCGCTGACCTCGCTGCCGATGGGCGGCGGCAAGGGCGGCTCGGACTTCGACCCCAAGGGCAAGAGCGACCACGAAGTGATGCGCTTCTGCCAGTCGTTCATGAGCGAGCTGTACCGGCATATCGGTGCCGACCTCGACGTGCCGGCGGGTGACATCGGCGTGGGTGCCCGTGAGATCGGCTATATGTACGGCCAGTACAAGCGCCTGTCCAACCAGTTCAGTTCGGTGCTGACCGGCAAGGGCATGGCCTACGGCGGCAGCCTGATCCGTCCGGAAGCCACCGGTTTCGGCTGCGTGTATTTCGCCGAGGAAATGCTCAAGGGCCGTGGCCGGACCATCGATGACCTGCGTGTGGCTATTTCCGGTTCCGGCAACGTGGCGCAGTACGCCGCGCGCAAGGTGATGGATCTGGGCGGCAAGGTGATTTCGCTGTCCGACTCCGAAGGAACCCTGTACGCAGAGGCCGGCCTCAGCGAGGAGCAGTGGCAGCATCTGATGGAACTGAAGAACCTGCGTCGCGGGCGGCTCAGCGATATGGCCGCGCAGTTCGGTCTGTCGTTCATCGCCGGCCGGCGCCCGTGGCACCTGCCATGCGATGTCGCGCTGCCATGCGCCACGCAGAACGAACTGAACGCCGACGACGCCCGCAGCCTGCTGAAGAACGGCTGCTTTTGCGTGGCCGAAGGTGCCAACATGCCCTCGACCCTGGACGCCGTGGACCTGTTCATCGAGGCCAAGATTCTCTACGCCCCGGGCAAGGCGTCCAACGCTGGCGGCGTGGCGGTCAGTGGCCTGGAAATGAGCCAAAACGCCATGCGCCTGCACTGGACGGCTGGCGAGGTGGACGAGCGCCTGCACGCCATCATGCAGTCGATCCACCATGCCTGCATCGGCTACGGCACCGAGCCGAGTGGCTTCGTCAACTACGTCAAAGGCGCCAATATCGCCGGCTTCGTCAAAGTCGCCGATGCCATGCTGGCGCAGGGCGTGGTTTGAACCTAGTGGGGCCATTCACCGTCGGCTGACAGTACCGGGATGGGCGGCCACGATCTTCGCGGCACTACGGCGCGGATGAATCCTGGTCACCTGTCTCTGGGCTTTTATCTGTGCGTTAACGTACGCAGTCAGGCCCCCCTGGGACTATCCTGTGCAGTAGGCACACGTCATTGCCCTGATCTTCATCCTTAACGGTGGCCGCCATGTCCGCGATGCCCGCGCCGCAGCAAAACCACCTTCTGGCTGCCTTGCCGGCCGAAGTGCAGCAGCGACTGTTCCTCAATCTCGAGCTGATACCCCTGCCGCTCGGCAAGATCTTGTATGAGTCCGGGGACTCCTTGCGCCACGTCTATTTTCCGACCGACGCCATAGTCTCGTTGCTCTATGTGATGGAAAACGGCGCGTCGGCGGAGATCTCCGTGGTGGGCAATGAAGGCCTGATTGGCATCGCCGTGTTCATGGGCGGCGAAAGCACCCCGAGCCGTGCGGTCGTGCAGAGTGCCGGCTACGCCTTCCGCCTGCTGGGCAAGCAGTTCACGGCCGAGGTCAATCGTCATGGTGAGATGCTGCACCTGATGCTGCGCTATACCCAGGCGCTGCTGACGCAAATGGCGCAGACGGCCGTGTGCAATCGACACCATTCGATTGATCAACAGCTGTGTCGCTGGCTGCTGTTGTCGCTGGATCGCCTGCCAGGCGACCAGTTGACCATGACCCAGGAACTGATCGCCAACATGCTTGGCGTACGCCGCGAAGGCGTTACCGACGCCGCCGGCAAGTTGCAGAAACTCGGCGTGATCGAATACAGCCGTGGGCATATCAAGGTGCTGGATAGGCCCAGGCTCGAGCAGCTGAGTTGCGAGTGTTATGCCGTGGTCAAGAAAGAAACCGATCGCCTGCTGCACTACATGCCCGCGCGCCAGGGCAGCCAGCTCAGCCGCTGAGGCGGCGGGGCGAGCCTGTCGCCCCCGCCGCCGGCCGCTTCACCCCTGGGCGGATCGCATCACTGTTCCTGCCAGTCCAGATCACAACAGAAGACATAGAGCGTGCCGCCTACCTTGACCGTCTGCGAGACCGTGATGCACATGCGCGAATCGGCGACGGACAGATAGGGGCGGCTGATCTGAATGACCCCCGGCTGCTTCAGCGCCCGGTAGTGGTAGTGCTTGTGCGACCAGTTGGCGTTGTCGCCGCATAGCAGGGGCGCGAAGCGCGCATTCAGCTGCTGCTGGTAGTGCGGGGCATAGACATTGGGCGAGACTTGATAACCTGCTTCGTTGAGCAGATAACAGCGCACCGTGCGCGGGTCGCTGAAGAGCACGCCGCAGCTGTGGTCAAACCGCTGGCTGGCGGCAAAATGCGCCACGGCCTGGTGAAACAGGTCTTCTATTGCGCGCGCATAGTGCTGCAGGTCGGCGCTGCGTTTGACGTTTTGCCACTGCTGGCCGCGCAGCAGGTTATCGAAGGTAGTGGCAAAGCCCTGCTCGGCATCGATGCGTGCCTGGGGTCTGGCGAAATAGAAGCCCTGGATCATGTCGGCGTTGGCGGCAATGGCCACCAGGGCCTCGTGTTCGCTTTCCACGCCTTCCACGACCACCAGGCTGCCGGCCTCGTGCAGCAGGCTGACGATGCCGGTGAGAATCCGCTCCACCCGGCGGGAAGTGCCGGCGTCCTGGATCAGGCGGCGGTCGATCTTGACGATGTCGGGGTTCAGGTCCCAGATGCGGTCGAAGTTGGAATGCCCTGCGCCGAAGTCATCGATGGCGATCAGGCAACCCAGCTGGCGGAAGTGGCTGATGAACCGCTTCAGTTGGGCATGGTCGCTGACTTCGCTTTCAATGATCTCGATCACCAGGCGATGTGCGGCAATGCCGCTGGCCTGCAGCAGGTTGCGGGTAAAACCGATGTCCGGTTGCTCGCTGACCAGGTACTGCGAGTTCAAGTTGAGAAACAGCCAGGCCTGACCCGTGGCCTGGCGCGCAAAGTTGTGCACATGCAGGGACCGGCAGGTGCGGTCCAGCTCGAGGCTTTCCCGGCCATTGCTCGGCATCGCCAGCAGGGTTGCCGGCGACTCCGCTGTGCCATCGGCATGCCTGGCGCGAATCAGCCCTTCGTAGCCCACCGCCCGGCCGTGGGCGATACTGAAAATCGGCTGGAAATGGCTGGTCAGTGACAGACCGCGATAGCGGCTGGCAATCATCGGCTCGCTCGGCAGGCCGTGGATTGGCGGGCGGGCTGCTGCTTTATCGTCGTAGGGCAGCGACTGGACGGTCGTGAGCATCTGCTGTTCCTTAGCGGGGCTGTAACTGAGCCAGCGCCGCATCGACCAGGGCCAGCAGTTCGTCGATGGCTTGGCTGGCGCGTTGGAAGTAGCTCTTGGCGGCTATCACGGGGCGTTCCTGGCCGAGCAGCTCCTGTTGTATGCAGCGCAGAAAATCCGCCACTACCTGTTCGCCATGCTCCAGGCGCATCCCCTTGGCCTGCGGGTGCTCGGTGGCATGGCGCTGCAGGGTGGCGAAGGCCGTGCCGGCCAGCAGCTCGATCTTCTGGTAGAGAAAGCGCATCCGCACGCGCTGCTCGGCACTGCTCTGGCCGGCCGCCGCGATGCCGGTGCCCAGGGCGCGCGCCTGGCCCGCCCATTCTGCCGCCTGAACCACCTCGCGCCAGATGCAGGGCAGGTAGCCGAGCTCGGCACGGCCCTCGCTCAGGTCGATTTCGCTGGCCACATCCTCCATCAGAAAGATGCTGTTGCGGATGATCAGGTGGTGTTGCGCCAGGTTGTTCGCCGGGTCGCTGCTGCGCCCTTCGCGCATCCGCGACCAGTGATCGATCAGGCTGTGCCAGGCGTCCCGGTGCGTGCTGTCGAGTTCCTCGGCCGCGTGGATATGCCGGTCCAGCCCCTGGCGTGCAACGGCCAGATCCTGACTCAGGCTGGCATCGCCGCAGAGCACGCCATTGCTCAGGCCGCGATGACGCTGAAAGCCGGAGATCAGCGCGCGTAACAAGGCCAGTTGCTGAATGTTCAACTGGATATGCTGGCGCCTCTGCCGCTGCAGGCGTCGGTGCAGGCCGTAGAACAGCAGGCTGGTGATGAGCAGGGCGGTGGCGCTGGCGAGGAGGAGGGGGGATCCATTCATGTTGATTATCCTGTCAGGTGAGCCAGATGGTGGGCAATGGTGCGCGCCTGATCGGCGGCCAGCAGGTTGTCGGCATTGCCCTGACGGACGCGATCGGCCAGTTCGGCGATTTCCGCCACGGCCTTGCCCTGTTGCTCGGTACTGACCGCGACCTGGTCCACCTGCTCGGTCAATTGCAGGGTGCGCTGTTGCACCTGATCGAGCAGGGTGCGCACCGCTTCTGAGCTGTGGGCACTGCGATGGGCCAGATTGGTCAGATCGGACACCTGCACCGTGGCATCCTTGATGTGCTGTTGCACCGATTCGATGTTGCGACTGATTTCGGCCGCCGACTCCTGGCTGTGCAGGGCCAAACGGCGTACTTCATCGGCCACCACGGCGAAGCCGCGGCCGCTCTCGCCCGCGCGCGCCGCTTCGATGGCGGCATTCAGGGCGAGCAAGTTGGTTTGCGAGGCAATCGCGCGGATGGTGCCGGACATTTCATTGATGGTGCGCGAGTTGCTGTTCAGTTGCAGGATCAGGTCATTGGTGGTGATGGCTTGCTGCGCCATCTCGGACACCTGTTGCACCAGATTGGTGAGCTGCCCGATCCCCTCGGCCAACTGTTCGCTGGCCATGACGCTGGTCTGCCGCGACTCATCGGCCAGCGCCGCCACCTGCACAATGC
This sequence comes from Pseudomonas sp., assembly GCF_033723075.1. Lineage (GTDB taxonomy): Bacteria > Pseudomonadota > Gammaproteobacteria > Pseudomonadales > Pseudomonadaceae > Aquipseudomonas. Next base: position 292,031 of record NZ_JAWVXU010000001.1, on the reverse strand, counting down.
TCACATTCAGTTGTTCCACCGCCGCTGCCGCGACAGTGGCCGACTCGCTTTGCCCCTCGGCGTTACGGGTCACCAGCGCGGCGCTTTGCTCGAGTTCGTGTGAGGAGTGGGATATTTCATCCAGGCGCTGCTGCAACAGCTGTTGCTGGCGCTGCTCGCGGTTCAGCCACTGTTGAAACCCGCGGCTGACCGGCTGTAGCAACGGCCACTGGCCAGCGCTGACGGGTTCCTGGGCACCATGCTGGGCGGAGTCTTCACAGTAGCGTTGCAACTGCCCGATCTCCTGCAGCAGCAGCCACAGGCTGGCAATGGCCAGGTAGGCCAGCACTGCCCACAGCGGCCCCGCAGGCAGGGTCGGCGCAGCCAGTGCGGCGCCGCCGCCTGCCAGGGTAATCGCCAGCAGCGTGCGCAGCATGCCGACGATGCCGAGTTCGCGCAGCAGCAGGAATGCAGGGTAGGTAAGCCACTTCATGTGCCTGAATCTCCAACGCGGTAGCGCAAAAAAAGCGCCTGAAACCTCTGCGAAATAGCCGCAGCGGGTTCAGGCGCCTTTGCCTTGCAGGAGCGAATCCTGCTGATGTGACTTGTTTGAAAGCAAGAGTGATGCCAGGGACTATCGGTGTTGTTCACGGTGGCAGTCGGCACCCCATGAGGACAACAGATCACTCGTCGTGCTGGCGCATGACGAGACGCCTTCAATCGCGCGACTTGTTGGTTCTCGGCCGTTCGTTAGTTAGCGTGTGCCCAGTTCGCGGGCGTGGGGATTTTCCATCAGCGCTTTCGGGCCGGACAGGTTGATCACTGCGGCCCCTTCGCCGAGGTGGTGGCGAATATCGCTGGCGAGGGCGGCAGCATAGGTGGCGCGGTGCTCTTCGGCGGTCGGCCACTGTCGCTGGGGGCTTGGACCCGCGAAGACTGCCCCGAAGCGTTCTGCTGCTATCGCAGGCCGGAGCAGTGCGGAGTCCGGCAGGGGTTCAGAACCAGCGGTCGTTGCGCTTGCGGCCCCGGGTCATGGCCGGCAGGATCAGCCCGAGGAGCAGACCGGCGCCGGCGATGCTGGCGCCATAGATCAGGTAGCGCATCAATAGCTGATTGTTCTCATCGCCCAGGCGTGCCTGCGCGGTGCGAAGCTCGGATTGGGTCGCGGTCAGCTCGACGTCCAGGGCTTTGCGGTGCGCTTGCAGTTCCTCGATCAACGCTTTGCGCGTGTCCAGCGTTTCCTGCAGGCCCTGGATTCGGGTCTTCCAGCTGTCGTCGATAGTCTTGAGCTGGCCGCTGAGCTCGGCCACTTGCTGCTCCAGTTGCGGCAAACGCTCGGCCTGGCCGGGCATGTCCTGCAGGTCCCTGCTGGGAATCCAGACGCTGCTGCCGGCCTCGCTGCGGACCTGGCTGTAGTCGCCTTGGGTACTGATCAGCTCGACCTTCTGTCCGGACGTTAGGGTGCCGACTATGCGATAGCCGTCAGTCGGGCCGCTGCGTACATAGGTGTTCAGACTGTCGCTGACCCAGCGCTCATTGCCGGCGGCCTCCTGGGCATGGACCGGGCTGCAGACGGCGAGCAAGGCGCCGAGCAGGCCGGCAGCCAAGGCGCGGCGCCGCGCACTGAGCTGAAGGCTGGCAAGACGAGAGGCAAGTGCAGGCAGATAACGAGATAAGGACATGATGACTTCACATATAAAGAGGAAAAGATAAGGCTCCGATGGCCGAGCAGTAAACGCTGGAGCAATAGACTGATAAGGCCCTGCCAGCAAGCCGTAGCGACGGCTTTTGCAGATCGCGGCTTGCTGGGGAGAGACCCTACTCCCGGGAGGGGCTCCTGGCCCGTTGTGCCATCCCAAGATGACAGACACTTCGAGTTGCCTCGGGTTCACTTACGGGCCCGAGGCTTGGCTGTTTCCTGCAGCTAGCCGGCAGGGAGGTATTTTGCCAGATGCTCAGGATCCCATCTGTGACGGGCTGCAAAGGGGAGGGTGCGAGGCACGCCAGGCAGAAACTGCGTGAAACGGGCGGCGGCGACTGGCAGAGCGCGACCGACTGCAGCCCTTCATGCCCTGCAGTGGCAGTCGCGCGCCAGGGTCAGCATTCCGGCTGGCGGGCGCGGCTCCTCGGTGAAGAAGGGCGCTTCATCGACGCTCGGCTGGGGCCCGCGCCGGCTTGCTGCTTGCGCCCTGAGGTCGCTTGGCGACCATTGACCCTTGAGCTAATGAAGCGCAACCGTGCACTCCGCTATCCTAGGAGTAGCCGAGCAGTCGATATGAGGTTGAGCCATGAGCCACAAACACCAGAGCCTCCTGCACTCGATTTTCCAGGGGCCGTTGCCCAGCAACGTCCACTGGCGTGAGGTCGAGTCTTTGCTGCATCACCTCGGTGCCACCATCGAACCTATTCTCGGTGCGCGTTTTCGTGTGGTGTTGAACCAGCACGAGTTCTTTCTGCACCATCCGCACCACAGCAATGTGTGCAGCAGGCAGGAAATCAAGCACCTGCGCGAAAGCCTGGTCAGTGCCGGCATGACCCCGGGGGTCTATGACGAGAAGTTCGGCTGAGCGCGGCGCCGCAGTGGGCGAGAGTTTTTTCACCGCCGCTCAGAGCGCATTGATGGAGACGGGAACAGGCATGGCGCGTTGGTTGATGATTGCCGGCATGATGCTGTTGCTGCTCGGTGCGCTGTTGCATTTCGCGCCCTGGCTGCTGCACTGGTTCGGCCGCTTGCCGGGCGACATCCGCATCGAATCGCCACGCGGCCGGGTATTCATCCCGCTGACTTCGATGCTGCTGGTCAGCATCGTCCTGAGCCTGCTGATCAACCTGTTCAGGCGTTAGCAGGCTGTCGGACCATCTCGAGCAGTCCGCGGTCCGTAGGGCGCACTCGTCGCAGGCAGTGCGCCGTGGTTCATCGGCGCGGTACACATTCGGCGGGTTGTCGCGGCGCTCCGAATCGACCATCGCCCGGTGCCGCGAACGCCTGGAGGCGGCCTCGCGGCGGCGCTCGATATTTGCACAGCCTCTGCACGCATCAGTCCGGTCGCCACAGCTGCAGGTAGTTGGCCTCATGACTGGTATCCAGCTCGATGCTGATGGTCTCGCTCTCGCGCAATACCTCGGTGGTGACCAGCAGCGGCCGGGCGACGTAGCCGCTGGGCGGCTCGCCGGCGAAGGCGCGGTTCAATTCGTCGATCACTTGCCAGCCGTGCGCACCGAGCGGTTCGGCAATGGTGGCGATCTGCTGGGACAGCCCGGAATGGATCCGCGCCAGCGCTCTGGCCGAGCCGTCGCCGGCCGACACATGGCGGATATCCTGGCGCCCGAGTCGCGCCAGGGGCACATGGATATGGTCGAAATACACGTCATTGATCGCCAGGCTGTGGGTCCAGGCCGAACCAAAGCGCTGTTGCAGGTGCGTGACCCGGCCGGCGATTTCCTCGGAAACCCTGGCGATCGGCAGGTCCTCGATACTCAGCACCCGACAATTGGGGCACTCGCGGATGCGCTGGGCCATGCGCTCGGCCTTGGTTGTGGCAATGGCGAACTGGCTGTCGGTGAAGATCACCACGCCGCCCGCGCCATCGCCGATGATGAGTTCCGCGGCCAGGTCCGCAACCACCAGCGGGTCGGTGGTGACATTGCTGAACAGCCACTCGCTCGGCCCCGGCGTATCCCCGGCGTGCCAGCCGACCAGGGCTATCTTGCGTTGCTGGAACAGCGCCGGCAGTTCCCCCAGCGTCCTTGGGCCGAAACCACCCAGCACCACGCCGTCCGGCGCCTGCTGCAACGCCTGCTCGGCGATACGCCGCCACTCGGCGGCATCGCCATGCCCATCCAGCGCCTGTACCCGCCAGCCGATCAGCCTGGCCGCCCGCTCGACGCTGCGATACACCGCGACCACCCCGCCGTTGCGGAAGTCGGAGGCGAGGAACAGCACCCGCTTGCCCGCCAGCGCCGCCGGCCCCTCCTTGGGGCCTGTCCAGTCGGCATGACTGGCGGTGATCAGCAGGCCGAGCAGGCCGGCGATCAGCAGACGCAGTACGGCAGCCGTCTTCATGGCAGTCCTCCCTCCGCCCGGACGCCGCGCAACCGCTGCGCCCGGAGTCGGATCGTTGATGGCTCTATGCCATGGAGCATAGCGGCTGGCGCCGAGCTGCAGCTGCGCAGGGCCGGGTGGTTGTCAGGGGTATCGTAGGAGCGGGAAGGGGGCGCCCAGTTCCATGCCCGCGAAACTGCTGTCGCGGTCATGGGCCGCTCCTACGGAAGCCGACCTCAAACGCCCGTTCGACGATAGTTCCCCTGCTCATAGCTTTTCGCAAAAACTCCAGAGCTTTCAGCAAGAAGCTGTCATGGCTATGCCACTAAATTCGACTACCCACTGTTAAATGTGTGTGTTTGCCATGCGTGGGTAGTCATACCAGCGCATCTGAGCTAGACCCATAAAGGCAGTTCTTACAACAACAGTCTCCACAAGAGGATGGGCGTGATGTTTAAAGCCAGTCACGTCTTGCAGGACGAGTTCCTTAACCGGATCTCTGCCGCCAAGGCCGCCGATTTTTTTCCTGTCATCAGCGCCAACTACAGCGTTGACGAGGCAGCCTATCTCGCTGAGCTCCTTGAGCTCGCCGACCCCGGTGAGGCCGGCATCGAGGCTATCAGCCATGGTGCCCGTACCCTGATTCAGGATGTACGCAGCCGGGACAATGCCGTCGATACCCTCGACGCACTTCTTCGTCAGTACAGCCTCGATACCCAGGAAGGGCTGATGCTCATGTGCCTGGCCGAGGCTCTGCTGCGTGTACCCGACGCCACCACCGCCGATGCGCTGATCCGTGACAAGCTCTCCGCCGCCGAGTGGGAACGCCACCTCGGCCAGAGCGATAGTGTGCTGGTCAATTTCGCCGCCTGGGGCCTGGTCATGACCGGCAAGGTGGTCGACCCGCAAGGCACCGATGGCCGGCCGAAAAACGTCCTCGGCAAGCTGATCAAGCGTTCCGGCGAGCCGGTGATCCGCGCGGCGATGAACCAGGCGATGAAGCTGATGGGCAAGCAGTTCGTGCTGGGTCGCAACATCGCCGAGGCACTGAAGAACGGTCGTTCGGAGCGCGAAAAAGGCTACACCTATTCCTTCGACATGCTCGGTGAGGCGGCATTGACTGCCGAAGACGCCGAGAAGTACATGGCCGATTACCGCAAGGCCATCGACACCGTGGGTGCCGAGGCGCAGGTCGGTCCGGCCCCCAAGCCGTCGATCTCGATCAAGTTGTCGGCCCTGCACCCGCGCTACGAAGTGGCCCAGCGCGAGCGCGTGCTCAGCGAACTGTTCGCCAATGTGCTGGAGCTGGCCGTACGGGCGCGCAAACTGGGCGTGGGTATCTCGGTGGACGCCGAGGAGGCGGACCGCCTGGAGCTGTCGCTGGAACTGTACGAGAAACTGATGCGCGACCCGGCCATTGCCGGCTGGGGCGAATTCGGTCTGGTGGTGCAGGCCTACTCCAAGCGCTGCCTGCCGGTACTGGTGTGGCTGTGCCTGCTGGGCAAGGAACTCGGCGAGAAGATGCCGCTGCGCCTGGTCAAGGGCGCCTACTGGGATACCGAGATCAAGCAGTGTCAGGTCCAGGGCCTGGACGGTTACCCGGTGTTCACCCGCAAGGAAGGCACCGATACCTCCTACCTGGCCTGTGCGCGCTTCCTGCTGTCGGACTTCGCCCGCGGGGTGATCTACCCGCAGTTCGCCAGCCACAATGCCCACACGGTGAGTTGCATCCTGTCGATGGCCGCCGAGAACCAGCAGCCGCGCGAGTTCGAATTCCAGCGCCTGCACGGCATGGGCGACGCGCTCTACGACACGGTGCTGGAAAAGCATGGCAAGACCGTGCGCATCTATGCTCCGGTCGGCGCGCACAAGGATCTGCTGCCGTACCTGGTCCGCCGCCTGCTGGAAAACGGCGCGAACTCCTCGTTCGTCCACCAGTTGGTCGACCCGAGTACGCCGATCGAGTCACTTCTCGATCACCCGGTGACGCTCCTGCGCAAGTTCAAAACCCTCGCCAATGACAAAATTCCCCTTCCGCCTGCTCTGTTCGGTGCCGCGCGGAAAAACTCCCAGGGCCTCAACATGAACATCCAGCATTCCTTCGCTGAGCTTGAACTCGCCTACAAACCGCACCTCAACCGTCAATGGCACGCCACACCGGTGATCAACGGGCAGACGCTGCCTGGCGCCGTGCAGGAAGTGCACTGCCCCTATGAGCTGAGCAAGCTGGTCGGCACCGCCCAGTTCGCCAGCGCCGCCCAGGCTGCTCAGGCGCTGGACGGGCTGAGCGCTGCCTGGCCGCGCTGGAATGCCACGCCGGTCGACCAGCGTGCGAGCATCCTCGAGCGTCTGGCCGATCTGCTCGAAGCCAACCGCGGCGAGCTGATGGCGCTGTGCACCCTGGAAGCCGGCAAGTCCATGCAGGACGGCATCGACGAGGTGCGCGAGGCCGTCGATTTCTGCCACTACTACGCCCTGCAGGCGCGCCTGCGTCTGGGCCGCGAAGAGCTGAAAGGCCCGACCGGCGAGCGCAACGAACTGTTCCATGAAGGTCGCGGCATCTTCGTCTGCGTCAGCCCGTGGAACTTCCCCCTGGCCATCTACCTGGGCCAGATCGCCGCCGCCCTGGTGTCCGGCAACTGCGTGCTGGCCAAGCCGGCCGAGCAGACCAGCCTGATCGCCGCCCGTGCTCTGGAACTGATGTTCGAGGCCGGCCTGCCGACGGACGTGATCGCCTTCCTGCCGGGCGACGGTGCCACCCTGGGTGGCGTGTTCTGCCGCGATGCCCGGGTCGCCGGGGTGTGCTTCACCGGCTCGACCGACACGGCGCGGATCATCAACCGTCAACTGGCCGAGAAGGCCGGCCCGATCGCCGCCCTGATCGCCGAGACCGGCGGGCAGAACGCGATGATCGTCGACTCCACCGCGCTGCCCGAACAGGTGGTCAAAGATGCCGTGCAGTCGGCCTTCACCAGCGCCGGTCAGCGTTGCTCGGCCCTGCGCGTGCTCTATGTGCAGGCCGACATCGCCGAGCGCGTGCTCGACCTGCTCAAGGGCGCCATGGCCGAACTGAAAGTCGGCCCGACCCATCTGCGTGAAAGCGACGTCGGTCCGGTGATCGATGCCGAGGCGCGTGACGGTTTGCTGGCGCACATCGCCCAGCTCAAGGGTGAGGGCAAGCTGATTGCCGAAACGCCGCTGCCGGCTGGTCTGAACGGTCACTTCGTCGCCCCGGTGGCCTTCGAGATCGGCGGCATCGCCGAACTGAAGAAAGAAAACTTCGGCCCCATCCTGCACGTCGTGCGTTACCAGGCCAGCGAGCTGGAGCAGGTGATCGCCGCGATCAACGGCACAGGTTATGGCCTGACCCTCGGTGTGCATACCCGCAACGAGGAAACTGCAGAGCGCATCGAGGCGCTGGCGCGAGTCGGCAACCTCTACGTCAACCGCAACCAGATCGGCGCCGTGGTGGGTGTGCAGCCGTTCGGTGGTTGCGGTCTGTCGGGTACCGGGCCAAAAGCCGGTGGCCCGAGCTACCTGTTGCGCTTCGTCAACGAACGCGCGACCTCGGTCAACACCACCGCAGTGGGCGGCAACGCTTCGCTGCTGTCGCTGGTCGACGAGGAGTAAGGCATTTCAGGGGCAGGCTCACAAGGCCTGTCCCGCCCCGGAGCAGGCTTGTGCGTGTGCACCTGCTCCGTGGTTTTCAAGCAGTGGCCGCATACGGCGGTCGCTTTAAAACTAGAGTCACGGCCCGAGCCGTGCCAACAAGAGAACAACAAGATGAACGAGCAGAACGTTTTTGTTGTAGGGGTGACCTTCGTGGTCTACCTGGTGATGATGTTGTGGCTGGGGCTGGTGGCCTACAAACGCACCAGCAATTTGTCCGACTATATCCTCGGCGGCCGTTCCATCGGCCCGACCACCGCGGCGCTGTCGGCTGGCGCTTCCGATATGAGTGGCTGGCTGCTGCTGGGTCTGCCTGGCTATGCCCTGGCAGCTGGTTTTGAAGCCACCTGGATCGCCGTCGGCCTGCTGGCCGGTACCTGGCTGAACTGGCTGTTCGTTGCCCAGCGTCTGCGTGTGTATTCGCACACGGCCAACGATTCGGTGACCATGCCGTCCTACTTCGAGAACCGCTTCAACGACAAATCCCGTGCCCTGCGCGTGGTGTCGGCGTTGATCATTCTGACCTTCTTCCTCTTCTACACCAGCTCCGGTCTGGTGGCGTCCGGCAAGTTGTTCGAAACCGTGTTCGGCTTCGACTACCAGATTGCCGTAGTCGTCGGCACCCTGGCAGTGGTGTCCTACACCCTGTTCGGCGGCTTCCTTGCCGTGGCCTGGACCGACGTGGTGCAAGGCCTGCTGATGGCCGCGGCGCTGGTGCTGGTGCCGGTATTTGCGCTCAATGCCGTGGGCGGCGTGGATGCCGCGCATCTGGCCATTCAGGCGAAAAACCCGGAACTGCTGACCTTCTTCAACGATGCCAAGGGCGAGCCGCTGGGCATCATCGCGATCCTTTCGCTGCTCGGTTGGGGCCTTGGCTACTTCGGCCAGCCGCACATCCTCGCGCGTTTCAAGGCGATCTCCGACGACAAGGACATCCCGACTGCCCGCCGCATCGCGGTGAGCTGGACCGCCCTGACCCTGGTCGCCGCCCTGGCCATCGGCTGGATTGGCGTCGGCTATCTGGAAACCGACCTGGCTGACGCCGAAACCATCTTCATGGTGCTGGTCAACAGCCTGTTCCACCCGGTAGTGGCCGGTATCCTGATGGCCGCCGTGCTGGCTGCGATCATGTCCACCGCCGACTCGCAACTGCTGGTCAGCTCCTCGGCCCTGGCCGAAGATTTCTACAAGGCCATCCTGAAGAAAAACGCCGGCGATGCCGAGCTGGTATGGATCGGTCGTGGTGCGGTAGTGCTGATCGCCGTGATCGCCCTGGTTCTGGCATTGAATCCGGATAACACCGTACTGGGTCTGGTGTCCTACGCCTGGGCTGGCTTCGGCGCCGCCTTCGGCCCGGCCATCCTGCTGTCGCTGTACTGGAGTCGCATGAACCGCAATGGCGCTCTGGCCGGCATCATCCTGGGCGGCCTGACCGTGGTGATCTGGAAGCAACTGTCCGGCGGGATTTTCGACCTGTACGAAATCATCCCGGGCTTCATCCTGGCCAGCGTCGCCATCGTCGTCGTCAGCCTGCTGAGCGAAGAGCCCGAGGCTGCGCTGCAAGTCCAGTTCGACGAGGTCGACCGCAAGCTGGCTTGAGTGACGCGTTTCATCCCCGCCTGCAGCCGGTCGTCTGTGGGCGGGGCACCCGAGTCAGGATTTCACTGCTGATGCCCGGCTCGGGCCCCACGACGACCCGATAGTGCTTTGCCGGCCCACACCCCGTTGTGTTGGGCCGGTTTTTTTTTGCCACCGTACCCGTTAGCGCTTGTGTCACTCGGCGCGAGGCGGAGCCAGGTTTCCGGCAAGGCCCGGATTGCCTCCGCACCTGCGGGAGGCCCATCCTCGGGGCGAGCTTTTGGCGACGTTAGACCGGGCAACCCGGCGGGCTGCATCGCTGCGGGGGCGTGCCTCCTACAGGACCTGTGCATCATCGCGTCCCAGGCTTCACCTGGCTGACCAGCACCGGGGACATAGTCTTTTTTTGCCTGGGCAGATCAGTGGTCATGCGTGTGCTGCAGCGGCCTGCTATCCCTTACGAGGCATACTGGCGGAGCGCAACGGTGGCTTCTGTCCGCGCAGTGCTGCGCAAGCAACAGACTCAAGTGATTGATGGCCGGACTCGCGGATTTGGAAGAATGGCGGCCCTCTTCCAGGTAATCGCTGCCGGCTCTGTGACCGCCATTCAGCAACCCTGACAAGGGGTGTAATCATGGCAACCTTCATCTCGCTGGTTAATTTCACCGATCAGGGCATCCGGGCGGTCAAGGACTCGCCGGATCGTTTTCAGGCATTCAAGGCGCTGGGAGAAACGCTGGGCATAGAGGTCAAGGCCGTCTATTGGACCATCGGCAGTTACGACCTGGTGCTGATCGTCGAGGGCGACGAGGAGGCCGCAACCTCCCTGTTGTTGAAAGTGGGCTCGCTCGGCAATACGCGCACCCAGACATTGCGCGGCTTCTCGGAGCAAGAGATGCGCAAGATCATCGGCAACATGCCTTAGCGCCAGCCCGTGTCTGAGAGGCTGTGAATGCTTTGCCGCAGACGCACAACCGCAGCAGTCGTATAGCGGCCCATCCCCAAGGGGGAGGGGCCGTTTTTTTGTTGAGGCGATGCCGCTCGGCGCATTTTCCGCCGCCTGGGACGTCAGACCCGCCGGATGCTGCCAGAGCCTTGGGGGCGCTTGCAGACCATCGTGCGAGTCGCTCTGCAACGCTCGTGTAAGGCCAGTCGGGCATCTATCGGTTCGCCAGCTATTCTTGTTAACAACCCTTGGCTCAATCGGCAGGCGGCTTGGTTCCGTCGCCATCGAGGCTGAAGATAATGCGCAGCGCACTTTTAGGCTTGGGCGAGCCTGCCCCGTGGTTCACCTGTCGTACCGAAACCCGCGAGCGCTTCGTGTTCGATACGGTCGCTGGCCGTTATGTGGTGCTGTGTTTCTTCGGTTCCGCCGCCGAGCCCGGCAGTGCCCAGCTGCTGACGCAGCTGGCTGCGAGCCGCCAGCGTTTCGATGATGCCAATCTGTGCTTTTTCGGGGTCACGGTCGATCCCGAGGACGAACGACAGCAGCGGGTGCACACGTCGTTGCCGGGGGTTCGCTATATCTGGGATTTCGATCGCCGGGTCAGTGGGCTCTATGGGGCGCTGCTGCCGGATGGCAGTTACCGCCGAATCACCTATGTGCTCGATCCGATGTTGCGCGTGCTCGCGGTGCTGCCGTTCCAGGCTTCCACGGATCTGCACATGCCCGCTTTGCTGGCGGTACTGGATCGTCTGCCAGCCATCGGTCCGTCATTTCCGGTTGCAGCCAGGGCCCCGGTGCTGGTTTTACCGCGGGTGTTCGAGCCCAAACTGTGCCAGGCATTGATCGACTACTACCGTAACCGGGGTGGAGAGCCCTCCGGTTTTATGCAGGATATCAATGGCCGGACGGTGCTGGCGCATGGCCAGGATCACAAGAGTCGGCGCGACTGTACGCTGGAGGACGAGGAGTTGCGCCAGGCTTGTCGACGGCGCATCCAGGAGCGGGTGACGCCTGAAATCAACAAGGCATTCCAGTTTCGTGCCACGCGCATGGAGCGCTACCTGATCGGTTGTTACGAGGCCAGCGAGGGCGGGCACTTCCGTGCCCACCGCGACAACACCACCAAAGGCACGGCCCATCGACGTTTCGCCATTTCGCTGTTTCTCAACAGCGGTGACTATGAAGGCGGTTTTCTGCGTTTCCCCGAATTCGGCCCAGGGCTGTATACGGCGCCGCCTGGAGGTGCGGTGGTGTTCTCCTGCGGATTGCTGCACGAGGCCAGTCCGGTCACCCGTGGCCAGCGCTATATGTTTCTGCCGTTTCTCTACGATGAACAGGCGCGGCGCATTCGCGAGGAAAACCAGGCGTATCTCGATGCCGAGCCTGACGCCATGACGTCGTCGGACAGGCCGGGGGCGGTCGGTTAGCCCTGCAATCCGCAGCAACCTTCGTAGGCTTTTCTGTGCAGTGTGAGGCTTGCTCGTCTGTGTAAGTGTGCCTTGCCTGAGCAGAACCCCGTTTTATCAGGGGGCATGACAACTTGGCGCTGTGTTTGCCGCAAACATGGCTCTAGACTGCCCGGACATAACTACAACATTGCGTGACCTTGCCTGCATGAAAATCCATCCACTGCCTCCGCTCAACAGCCTGGTGGCATTCGAAGCCGCTGCGCGACATTTGAGTTTTACCCTGGCCGCCCAGGAGCTGAACGTCACCCAGGGGGCGATCAGCCGCCAGGTGCGTTTGCTCGAGGATTATCTGGGCAAGATCCTGTTCGAGCGCACCACCCGGGCGATCAACCTGAGCCCGACCGGCAGCCAATACTACGACACCGTGCGCGACGCACTCATGCAGGTGGCTCAGGCCACCGGCGAGATTCGTCACTGGCGTGGCGCCCAGCAGGTGACCGTCGCTACCAGCACGGCGATGGCCTCGTTGTGGCTGCTGCCCAAGGTGGCCGAGTTCCAGCGCGATAACGAAGAGATCGACCTGCGCATCATCGCCTACGACCACGTCAAGGAGTTCGCCCGCCTGGATTGTGATCTGGCGCTGTACTACTGCCGCACGCCGCCCAAGGATATTCAGGTCACGCCGCTGTTTTCCGAAGAGGTGTTTCCGGTGTGCAGTCCCGACTACCTGGCCAAGCACCCAGAGTTGCATGAGCCGCAGCAGCTGGCGGTCTGTACCTGGTTGTGGCTGGAGGATCAGCAGCGCGACTGGATCGGCTGGCCCGAGTGGTTTCAGCAGCTCGGGCAGAAGGCCCCGGAGCCCAAGCGGCGGATCAATATCAACAGCTATTCGATGCTGATCCAGTCGGCGCTGAGTGGCCAGGGCATTGCCCTGGGCTGGTCGAATCTGGTCGACAGCCACCTGCTGAGCGGGGCGCTGGTGCGGCCGGTCGAGACGGTGCTGAAAACCGAGGCGAAGTTCTGCCTGCTCGAACCGCAGAGCCGTGGGGTCAGCCGGCAGAGCGTCCAGCGCTTTCGCAGCTGGTTGCTCGAACAGTTGCCGCCGTCACTTGCCGAGGGGCAAGAAGCGCGATAAGGGATTGCCCGCCGTCTTCGCCGGAATGCTGTCGCGCAGAAAACCGGAGGCATTCGGGTCTATTGGCTATTGGGCACTCGTAGGAGCGGCGGGAACGCCCAGTTCCATGGTCGCGATGGGCCGCAATCCCGTCAAAATATTCGCGGCTAAGGCCCCTCCCAAAAGAACACCGCCCCCCCGCTCCTACAGAAAACTGCGGTGTCCGCTAACGCTGAAACGACCGCTGCCGCAGGCTTGTGGCCGGCGGCAGCGGTCGCTGGAGCAGGTGCGCTGAGAGCTTGTGAAAAAACACTCGCCTACTGCGACCGCCCCCTGGCGTCCGCTGCTGGCGTTGCGTTAAGCGAAAAACAGGGTCATTTAGCTCACTAAACTCCCCTATTTTTCGCGTAACACGCCTTGCCGCGAACACCAGGCGACGCTCTCGCCACGGCGCTCGATATTTTCACAACCTCTGAGTGCAGCGCGGTCGTTAGCAGGCCTTGCGCGCGTGTAACGCCAATGGCGAGGCCCCGCCCAGGATCGGGACAGGCTGGTCGGCTGTCTCGTCCTCGGCGTGTTCCCGGGTGGCGAAGTGGCTGCCCGGCAGCGGCGTGGGCAGGCCGCTGAAACGCTCCTGACGCAGACAGCGCATCAGGGTATAGCTCATCAGCAGGATGAACACCGCGATCGGCAAGCCTGCGGCGATCGAGGCCATTTGAATGGTCTTCAGGCCGCCGGCATACAGCAGGCCCATGGCGATAAAGGCTTGCAGCACGCCCCAGAGCACGCGAATGCCTTGCGGTGGTTCGGGATGTCCGGCGGCGCACAGGGTACAGAGCACCAGGGTGCCGGAGTCTGCCGAGGTGATGAAGTAGGTCGCCAGCATCAGGCAAACCAGCACGCTGAGCAGTTGCCCCAAAAGACCGCTGTCGATCTTCTTCAGCAGGGTGAACATCGCCGAGGTGGTTTCCGCCTTGGTCGCGGTCAGCACGTCACCGCCCTTGAATACCGCCGCCTCGCCAACCAGCTGACCGCTCTCGACCTGCTGTTGATGCAGCGCGCGGTCGTCCTGTTCGGCCTTCAGGGCCGAGCCACCGAGTACCGACATCCACACGATGGTCACCAGGGTCGGTACCAGCAGGGTGCCGGCGATCAGTTCGCGGATGGTACGGCCACGGGAAACCCGGGCGATGAACAGGCCGACGAAGGGACCCCAGGTCATCCACCAGGGCCAGTAGAAGGCGGTCCACCAGTTCTGCCAGCCGCCGTCTTTCTGGGTGTCGCTCCACACGCTAAGGCCGACGATGTTCTGCAGGTAATCACCGCTACTTTCCAGCATCAGGTTGAGCAGGTAGCGGGTCGGGCCAAGCAACAGCACCACGCCGACCAGCAGGATCGACAGCAGCATGTTCCATTCCGACAGGCGACGGATGCCGCGCGAAACCCCGGACATCACCGAGAGAATGGCGCAGCCGCTGATCAGCGCAATCATCAGGGCCTGCACGCCGAAATTGATCGGCAGGCCGAACACCTGGTTGAAACCGGTGTTGATCTGGGTGACGCCGAGCCCCAGCGACTGGGACACGCCAAAGGCGGTGATGGCCACGGCGAGAATATCCACGGTGTGGCCGATGGGGCCATAGATGCGCTTGCCGATCAGGGGATAGAGGATCGAGCGCATGCTCAGGGGCAAGCCCTTGCGGTAGGCGAAGTAGGCCAGGGCCAGGCCGACCATGGTGAAGATCGCCCAGGGGTGCAGGCCCCAGTGGAACAGGGTGAGGCGCATGGCCGCGGTGGCCGCCTCGTCGCTCAGCGCTTCGGCGAACGGGTTGCCGGCGTAATGCCACATGGGTTCGGCCACCGACCAGAAGATCAGGCCGATACCCATGCCGCCGCTGAACAGCATGGCGATCCAGGACGTGAAGGAAAACTCCGGGCGCTCATCGTCACGGCCCAGGCGGATATGGCCAAAGCGGCTGACCATCAGGTACAGCAGCAAGCCGAGCACGCCGCTGACCAGGCTCAGGTAGAACCACTTGAAGTTGTCGAGGATGAAATCCGAGGTGTGTTGGAAGAAGGCGCCAGCCTGTTCGGCGAGTACTGCGCAAAGCACTACGAAGCCGATGACCAGAAGCTTGGAGACCACGGTTACGGTTGGGTTTAGGCCCTTGAGCAGGCCTGACTGTGCACGCATTGCAATGTCCCCTTTTATTGTCGGTAAGGGTTTTTGTGGTGCAAGCCGGGGGCGTGGGGGTCCAGCTGCAGACTCGGCCAGTCCGGCCAAAGGCAGTCGCTCAATGCGCAGGTCAGCAGGTGGAACCGTCAGGCTCGGTTGCCCTGTTTCAGAGAACAAAGTGACGGTTTGGGCGATTGTCCAACAAACTATTTATTTTCATTGATTGATGAGTTTTTAACATCAATCAACTCAGCAGCTCGACCAACGGAGCGCTGTTGTTCAGCATTGATGGTGGATTCTCGTTTATGAGAAAAAGTCATTAATTGGCCTGTAAAAATCGTTTGTCGAACAATCCCCCGGTCTCGACACTCGCTGCCAACGGACCTTGGCCAGTGCGCCTGCCGATCATCAATCACCGTGCCTTGCAGGGGAGAACAACAATGAACAATTCCATCTCTCAACGAATTCCTGTGCAACAACTGGAACGTGTACTCAATCCGATCGACCAGGCCACCGGGCTTGGCAACGAGTTCTACACCGAGCAGCGTTACTTCGAGCTGGAGCGCGATCAGGTCATGGGCAAGACCTGGGCCTGCGTCGGTTTCGCCAGCGACCTGGTCAAGAATGGCTCGGTCAAGCCGGTCGACTTCATGGGCCTGCCGCTGCTGCTGATGCGCAACCGCGAGGGCCTGGTGCAGGTGTTCCATAACGTCTGCAGCCACCGCGGCATGAAGCTGGTGCAGGAGGAGGGTGAAGTGCAGGGCGTGATTCGCTGCCCCTACCACTCCTGGACCTATGACCTCAATGGCGGCCTGCGCGGCACCCCGCACGTCGGCGGTATCGACAAGCACAAGGACGAGCGTTTCGCCTGCGAGAAGCACGGCCTGAAAGCCCTGCGCAGTGCGATCTGGATGGACATGCTGTTCGTCAACCTGTCCGGCGACGCCCAGCCGCTGGAAGACATGCTGGCGCCGTTGACTGCGCGCTGGAGCCAGTTCCTCGGCGCCGACGGCATGGGCCTGCTGCGCCGCCGCCCGGGCTTTGATTCCACCACCCTGGATATCAACTGCAACTGGAAACTGGCAGTGGAGAACTACTGCGAGGCCTACCACCTGCCGTGGGTACACCCGAGCCTGAATACCTATTCGCGCCTGGAAGACCACTACAACATCCTCTTCGACGAGCGCTTCGCCGGCCAGGGTAGCTACGCCTACAACCTGTCCGACGTGGCCGGCACCCACCTGCCGAAGTTCCCCAGCTGGCCGCAGGATCGTCTGCGCAACGCCGAATACGTGGCCTTCTTCCCCAACGTGCTGCTCGGCATCCAGGCCGATCACGCCTTTGCCATGCAGCTGGAGCCGGTAGCACCGGGCCGGACCATCGAGCACCTGCGCCTGTTCTACGTCGGCGACGAGGCCCTGGGTGACGAGTACGCCGCCTGCCGCAACGCCATTCTGGAGTCCTGGAAAGTGGTGTTCGCCGAGGACATCAGTTCGGTGGAAGGCATGCAGAAAGGCCGTCATTCGCCGGGTTACAGCGGCGGTGCGTTCTCGCCGGAAATGGACATCCCGACCCACTTCTTCCATCAGTGGGCGGCCCGTCAGCTGCTCGAAACCACGCCGTCCGCCTGAGGAGGTTGCCATGTATCCGATTGCCCCCCACTGGCTGAATTACATCGACGGTGAGTGGTGCGACAGCACCCAGCACCTGACGGTGAACAACCCGGGCACCGCCGAGCCGTTGGCGAGCATTGCCCAGGCCAGCATCAAAGATGCCGAGCGCGCCCTGCAGGCGGCGCGCCACTGTGCCGATGGCGGCGAGCTGAGCCGGGTGCGCCCGGCGCAACGGGTCAGCTGGCTGCTGCGCATCGCCGCCGAGATTCGTGCGCTGGCCGACGAAGGTGCCTGGGTCTTGTGCCAGGAAAACGGCAAGAGCCTGGCCGATGCCAAGGACGAGTTCACCGAGGCGGCGCGCTACTTCGAGTACTACGCCGGCATGGCCGACAAGATCGAAGGCACCTCGATCCCGCTGGGCGACGGTTACATGGACTTCACCGTCTACGACCCGATGGGTGTTTCCGCGCAAATCGTGCCGTGGAACTTCCCGGTGTCGATCTGCGCCCGTTCGCTGGCGCCGGCCCTGGCCGCCGGTAACGCGGTGGTGATCAAGTCGCCGGAACTGTCGCCGCTGGGCATGTGCGTGTTGATCCGCGCCGTCGCCCAGGCCGGTTTGCCGCGAGGCGCGGTCAACCTGATCTGCGGCCGTGGCCGTGAGGTCGGTGCGCATCTGGTGAGCAGCGCCAAGGTCGATCAGATCGTCTTCACCGGTTCGGTGCCGACCGGCCAGTCGATCCTCCGTGATGCCGCCGAACATGCCATCCCCAGCGTGATGGAGTTGGGTGGCAAGTCGGCGGCGATCGCCTTCGCCGATGTCGACCGCGAGCAGCTGCTGGCCAGCGTCAAGGGCGGCATCTTCTTCAATGCCGGCCAGGTCTGCTCGGCCATGTCGCGGCTGCTGGTGCAGCGTGAAATCTACGAAGAAATCGTCCAGTCCGTGGTCGCGCTGGCCGAAGGGCTCAGCGTCGGCCTCGGCCAGGACAACCCGGACCTCACTCCGGTGGTCAGCGCCGGGCAACTGGCCGGCATCGAAACCCTGTGTCGGCGCGCAATCGATGAAGGTGCGGTAGCGGCCACCGGTGGTGAGGCCTTCAGCGACCGCGCCGGGCACTTCATGCGCCCGACCGTGTTCCGCGATGTCAGCCCCGAGATGTGCATCGCCCAGGAGGAGGTGTTCGGCCCGGTGCTGGCGATCATTCCCTTCGACAGCGAAGAGGAGGCCATCGCCATTGCCAACGGCACCGACTTCGGCCTGGTGGCCGGGGTCTTCACCCAGGACATCAGCCGCGCCATGCGCTGCGCGCGCCGCTTGAAAGCCGGCCAGGTGTTCGTCAACGAGTGGTATGCCGGCGGCATCGAAACCCCGTTCGGCGGCGTCGGCCTGTCCGGTTTCGGCCGCGAGAAGGGCCAGGAAGCCTTGTACAGCTACGTGCGTACCAAGAACGTAGCGATCCGCGTGGCGGGGGAGTAAGCGACATGTTCAAGACCTGGCTCTGTGTGGTGTGCGGTTTGATCTACGACGAGGCCCTCGGTTGGCCGGACGACGGTATCGTCGCCGGCACCCGTTGGGACGATGTGCCGCAAGACTGGAAATGCCCCGAGTGCGGGGTCGGCAAGGATGATTTCGAGATGCTCGATATCAGCCCGGTGGTTGTGGCAGTGGCCAGCGAACCGCTACCGCTACCGCTACCGCTGCCGTCGGTGGCGGTTGCTGCGCCTGTGCAGGCGGCGCAGGTGCGCCAGCCAATCGTGATCATCGGCAGTGGTTATGCCGGTTACGGTTTGGCCCAGGCCTTGCGCCGGGCCGACCCGCAGGTCGAGATCCGCGTGCTGACCCAGGAGTCCGGTCACCTGTATTCCAAGCCGGCGCTGTCGATCGGCCTGGCGCAGGGCAAGAGCGCCGCGCTGCTGTCGGGTGAGTCGGCCCTGGCGATCGAGCAGCGCCTGAAGATCCGTGTCTACCCCTATTGCACGGTCGAACGCATCGACAGCGGTGCCCGGCGCCTCTACACCAACATCGGCGAGATGGACTACGGCCAGTTGGTGCTGGCCAGCGGTGCCGCACCGATTCGTCTGCCGATCGAGGGCGACACGGCGGCGCTGCTCAGCGTCAACAACCTGCACGATTACCGCAGCTTTCGTGAGCGTCTGCTTGGCGTGCGTCGGGTGGCGATCCTCGGTGACGGCCTGATCGGCTGCGAGTTCGCCAACGACCTGGTCAGCAGCGGTTTTTCGGTCAGCGTCATCGGCCTCGGCCAGTGGCCGATGGAACGCCTGCTGCCGGTCGAGGCCGGCCGCCAGTTACAGGCGGCCCTGGGCGAACTGGGTGTGAGCTGGCATTTGCAGAACACCCTGCAGCGTATCGAGTCGGTCGAGCAGGGCTATCGCCTGACCCTCGCCGATGGGCAGTGTCTGCACGCCGACCTGGTGCTCTCCGCCGTTGGCCTGCGGCCCAATCTGAGCCTGGCCGAGACGGCCGGAGTCGCAGTCGGGCGGGGCATCCAGGTGGATGCCCAGTTGCAGTGCTCGCAACCGGGGATCTACGCCCTGGGCGATTGCATCGAGATCGACGGCCAGCTGCTGCCCTACCTGGCGCCGATCAACCAGGGCATCCAGGCCCTGAGCAAGACCCTGCTCGGCCAGCCGACGGCGGTCAGCTATCCGCTGATGCCGGTGACGGTAAAGACCCCGGCCGCGCCGCTGTGCCTGTTGCCGCCGGCCGTCGGTGTAACCGGCGAATGGCGCTGCACGGCTACTGACGATGGTCTGAGCGCCGGGTTCTACGATACCGAGGGGGGGCTGCATGGCTTCGTCCTGCTCGGTCGCCAAGCACAAGTGCAGCGCAACAGCTGGCTGCAATCCTGTCAGAACGCGCAACGGGCCGTGGCCTGAGAGCTTGACCATGAAGAAATCGATCAATCTACCCTACGATGATGCCAGCTGCGGCTGGTATGCCGCACTGCCTGCGGCCAAGCCTGCTACGCGTTTGCAGGGCGAACAGCGCGCCGATTACGCGGTGATCGGCGCCGGTTTTGCCGGCCTGGCTGCCGCCCGCCGGCTGGCCGAGCACCATCCACAGGCGCGCATCCTGCTGGTCGACGCCCAGCGCGTCGGCTACGGCGCCTCTGGGCGCAACTCCGGCTTCGTCATCGACCTGCCGCACAAGTTCGCCCTCGAGCACCCGGACCCGGCGCACAAGCAGCGCCTGCTCGGCCTTAATCGCGCCGCCATCGACCAGTTGCAGGGGCTGATCAAGCGCCACGGCATCGATTGCCAGTGGTCGCACGCCGGCAAGTACCAGGGTGCCGTGGGCTCGCGCGGCCTGGCCTATCTGGAGCATTTCGAGCACCTGCTCAGCGAGCTCGGCGAGCCCTTCCACTGGGTTGAGCGCGAGGAGCTGGCCAAGGTAGTCGGCAGCCGGCACTACAGTCGGGCGATCTACACTCCGGGCTGCTACCTGATGCAACCGGCGGCGCTGGTCACCGGCCTGGGTGCTTCGCTGCCGGACAATGTCGAGCTGCTCGAGGAATCGCCGATCCAGCGCCTGGAGCGTGACGGCCAGGGCGGCTGGATTCTGCACGGCAACAATGGCCACATCCGTACCCCGCAGCTGCTGCTCGGCACCAGTATCTTCACCCAGGAGTTCGGTTTCCTGCGCAACCGCCTGCTGCCGGTGATGACCTTCGCCAGCTGGACCCGGCCGCTGACCGACAGCGAGCTGCAGGCCTATGGCGGCGAACTGGATTGGGGCCTGACCCCGGCCGACCACGCCGGCACCACGGTGCGCATGACCCAGGATCGCCGCCTGATGATCCGCAACACCTACAAGCACGTGCCCAAGTACGGCCAGAGCACCAGCGATGCCATGCGCGCCGGCGTGCGCGAGGATCACCGCAAGGCCTTCCTGGCGCGCTTCCCGCAACTGGCCAACGTACCCTTCAGCCACACCTGGGGCGGCGTCTATGCCATCTCGCGCAACTTCACCAACTTCTTCGGCGAGCTGGAGCAGGGCATCCATGCCTCGGCCTGCGACAACGGCGTCGGCGCGGCCTGGGGCACCATCTCCGGCACCCTGCTGGCTGATCTGGCGGTGGGCGCGGATTCGGCGCAGTTACGCGACATCCAGGCGGTCACCGGCATGCCGTCGCTGAACCCGCCGGAACCCTTCCTCGGCCTCGGCGTGCGTTCGCGCATTCGCCTGGCGGCGTGGAACAGTCGGAGCGAGCTATGAATCAGGTCGTTTCCGGAAAGGGCCCGGTGCTGTTGGTCGATCACCATGATCTGGACTTTATTCCCCGTGGCGGCCCGCCCGGCGCCGCCTTTGTCGCCCGCGCCATTAGCAATGAAGTGTCGCCCAATATCGGTATCGGCTTCGCCCGCTGGGAGGGCGCCGAGGTCAACTGGACCCTGCTGTATGACGAGGTGATCTTCGTCATCGAAGGCTGCTTCGAGCTGCAGGCCAACGGTGAGCTGTACCGGGTCAAGCCGGGCCAGCTGCTGTGGATACCGGAAGGCACCGAACTGGTCTATGGCGGTCATGCACTGTTCGGTTATGTGGTTCATCCGGGTGACTGGAAGCAACGTCACGGCTTGGCCTGAGCCTCGCCCTGATCGTTTTGCCGGCGCATTCCCCGTTCGGGAGCGGCGACTTTGTTCATTCTGGCCAAGGAGCCACGCATGCTGGGACTGACACGGACCTTCGGCGCCCTGTACCTGGCCAGCCTGCTGATGCAGCTGGGCTCGACTCTGCTGATGACCTACCTGGCGTTGCGCCTGACGGCCGATGGCGTCGCCGAGTTCTGGGGTGGCGCGCTGATGGCGGCCAACGCCCTGGGCATGGTGGCCGGTGGCAGGGTAGGGCGCGTGCTGATCGAACGGGTCGGGCATATCCGTACCTACGTTGCCTGCGCCGGGGTGATTGCTGCCGCCGTACTGGCCCACGAATTCAGCAGTGCCTTGCCGCTCTGGCTATTCCTGCGTGCGCTGGTCGGTCTGGCCATGATGTGCCAGCTGATGGTGCTGGAGAGCTGGCTCAACGATCGCGCCCAGAGCGACCAGCGCGGCAAGGTACTGGGTATCTACATGGTCGCGGTCTATGTCGGCATGATGCTCGGCCAACTGGCCCTGAGTCTCAATGGCGACCTGGGTATCCACGCCTTGCTCGGCGTGGCCATGGCTTTCGCCCTGTGCCTGGTGCCGGTGGCGCTGACCGGCAGCATGCACCCGGCTGCGCTGCGCCCGGCCCCCATCGATATTCGCCTGTTCCTGCGGCGGGTGCCGCAGTCGCTGGTGACCATTCTGATCTCTGGCATGATCAACGGCGGCTTTTATGGGCTGGCCTCGATCTACGCCAGCCAGCAGGGCCTGGGTACGGTCGAGATCGGCCAGTTCATGGCGCTGGCCATTGCCGCCGGTCTGCTCGCCCAGTTACCGCTGGGCTGGCTGTCCGACCGTCTGCCGCGTGCCAGCCTGATCCGCGCTGTGGCCGTGCTGTTGCTCCTCGCCTGCCTGCCACTGGCGTTCTACCAGCACTTGTCGTTCGGCGCCTTGCTGTTGTTCGGCGCCGGCATCGGTTTCCTGCAGTTTTGCCTGTATCCGCTGGGCGTGGCCCTGGCCAACGACAATATCGAAGCCGAGCTGCGGGTGTCGCTGGCTGGCCTGTTGCTGGTGGCATTCGGCATCGGCGCCTGCATCGGCCCGTTGCTCGCCGGTGCGCTGATGGAGCAGTTCGGCGCGTCGAGTCTGTACGGCTTTTTCGCCGCTTGCGCCGCGCTGTTGGCCCTGGCCGTCGGCCAGGGCAAGGTCACCGGCGAACATTTGCAGGCGGATGCTCCGCTGCATCACCAGGCCACGCCCAACGGCCTGGCCAGTTCGACCCTGGCGGCAGTGATCGAACCCGTGGCCGAGGCGAGCACGGCATCCGCCATGGCCGAACCGGCAGCGGCGGGGAGTACAAGCGCCGCGCGGCTGTGACCCGCCATCATCAACAGGAAATTCGCGCATGTTCGACAATAACAATAAATACCCGAGCGACAGTTCATCCGCGCAGCCCCTGCGCAACCCGGTCGACGCCCAGACCCACAGGACGGCGCGGGCGTATCGCCTGCAGCGGGTGCGCGAGCAACTGCTGGCCGCCGATTGCGCGGCGATCCTGCTCTACGACCCGGTGAATATCCGCTACGCCACCGACACCTCGAACATGCAGGTGTGGACCCTGCACAACTTCGCCCGCTACGCCCTGGTCTTCGCCAGTGGGCCGGTGATCCTCTTCGAGTTCCATAATTGCGAGCATCTGCACGAGGGCAACGAACTGCTCGATCAGATCCGCCCGGCGATCAACTGCAGCTATTTCGGCGCGGGCTCGCGTATCTCCGAGAAGACCCTGGTCTGGGCCGATGACATCGCCAAAGTGATGCAGCAATACGCTGGCGGCAAGGCCCGTCTGGCGGTGGACAAGGCCGACCTGGAAGGGCTCGACCTGTTGCGCGAGCACGGCCTGAGCCTGATCGAGGGGCACAGCCTGATGGAGGAGGCGCGCAAGATCAAATCCGCCGAGGAGCTGGCATTGATGCGCTGGACCATTCAGGTTTGCGAGCGCGGTATCCAGCGCATGCACGACGAACTGCGTCCGGGCATGAGCGAGAACCAGCTGTGGGCCTGGTTGCACTACGAGAACATCCGCCACGGCGGCGAATGGATCGAGACCCGCCTGCTGGCATCCGGCCCGCGCACCAATCCATGGATGCAGGAGTCCAGCGAGCGGGTCATGCAGCAAGGCGAAATCGTCTGTTTCGACACCGACCTGATCGGCCCCTATGGCTATTGTGCGGATATTTCCCGGGCCTGGACCGTTGGCCACGTCGCGCCCACGGCCGAGCAACGCAAGCTGTATCGCCTGGCCCATGAGCAGATCCAGCACAACATGGACCTGCTGCGTCCGGGGCTTAGTCATCGCGAGTTCGTCCAGCGCGCCTGGGACATCCCCCAGCCCTATCTGCACAACCGCTACTGCTGCGTGGTACACGGCGCCGGCCTGGCCGACGAGTACCCGGCCCTGGCGCACAAGGGCGCAGACTGGGACAGCAGCGGTTACGACGGGGTCATCGAGGAAAACATGGTGCTCTGCGTCGAGAGTTATATCGGCGAGCGCGGCGGCAAGCAGGGCATCAAGCTCGAACAGCAGGTGCTGATCACTCGTGATGGCTGCCAGGCACTGTCGCAATACCCCTGGCAGGACGACTGGTTATGAACAGTCGAGAACTTACGGGTTCTGAGGTTGCTGGATATAAGGCCTGAATTCATAGAATAAGTGCAACGCTTGAAACGATAGGTAGAGAGCCAGTCACCGGTAAAATCCAGGCTCTCACACCCAAGGATTCAAGCGCAGATGACAAGGCATTACCTGCAGTTGACCCGAGACCACCGTTACCAGATCGAGGCTGGCTTGGTCTGTGGCATGAACCAAGTCCGTATCGCCAAACAGCTGGGTGTATATCTAGCGACGGTCAGTCGTGAAGCTCGCCGCAATGGGGCGCCAACGGCCGACAAGACGGTCTTGGCAGACCAGCAATGCGACGTTCGCCGAGCCAGTTCGCGTAAGTTTTGCAAGCCTCGCTCCAGGCCCTCCGGGCAGAGTCAAAAACAGCTGCACCGCCCCCGACCCGTTTGCTCCGTGACAGTGCGGCGTCGAAGACGCGTTGGGATTTCCTACATTCAATAACAATCAAATATCAGCCTTGTCCTGCCCCTTTTTCACCAACGTGGGCGCACCACTTTCGCTACGAATCTGCGCATGGCTGATCAAGGCAAAGATGAAACTGCCACCGATGATATTACCGGCCAGAGTGGGTCCGGCGAAGATCAGCCAAAAGTCCTTCCACGGCAACTGGCCCGCGAACACTAGGTATGAGACTTCGGCTGAGCCGACGATGATGTGGGTGAAGTCGCCCAGGGCCATCAGGTAGGTGATGAAGAGGATGATCCAGATTTTTGCGCTTTTCATGGACGGGATCATCCAGACCATGGTGGCGATCATCCAGCCGGAAACGATGCCTTTGGAGAACATTTGGTTGACGTTGTTTTCCATGACCTTGCGCCCTATATCGAGAAACGCAGCGTCGGTTTTTGAATCGAAAATCGGCAGGTTGAGCATGACGTAGGCCACTAACAAAGTGCCTGCCAGATTGCCCACCAACACCACGCCCCACAAACGCATCAGCCGGGCGAAATTGTACCGCGTGGGTTTGGTCATCACTGGCAACACGGCGGTCAGGGTGTTTTCGGTGAACAACTGCTGACGCGCCAGAATCACCGCCAGAAAACCTGCCGAATAACCGAGACTGGCAATCACATGGCTGGTCTCGACGTCGGGCAGCCGCGAGTAGAACAGGCCCATTGCCATTAGCGACAAGCCCATGGTCAGGCCTGCCGCGAGGGCTGACCACCAGAGCGCGGCAACGCTGCGTTCCAGTTCCAGCTCGCCTTGGGCGCGGATGGTTTCGTGCAGCACCGCCGCACGCGGGGGGTGCTGCTTTTCGACTTCCTTTTCTTCTTCTGCGGACAGGCCAGGAGTCTTGCCATCTTTTTTACTGTCCATAAAACTCCTTGAGTCGCATGTTGAATTCTGAATGGTTGAGACCCTGGATTCATGGATAAGTGCAACGCTTGAAACGATTCAGGAGGCAATACAAGTAACTCGGTGGTCAGTTCAGTGCGCTGATTGATCGGTGTTGATTGCGGCAGATACGGCGGGTCTCGGCGGTTGCCAATAAGGCTGTTGTTGCGTGCTTATATTGATGATCAAAAGTCATTAATGGCGCAGATAAAATGATTTGTGGCGAGCGCTTAGCTACTCGACCATCACTCATCTGTTCAATTCGGCTGGCCGGTGTTTTACGTCATTTAAGTGCTAGCCGCGATTGGCATGACTACAAAAATAATACAGTGAGGATCCTTGGGTGAAAGACATTGCCGTCGATGCTTCATTACCCCGGAATTTCAATATCCAACTACTGGGTTTGAACTTCCACAGGGTTATTTTCCCCGCTTCATTCGCTATCGTTCTGGTCTTGGTTCTGCTGGCCCTGAATGACCCCGTGGCCTTCGGTCTGGCCCTGGAAGGGGTCAAGGGCTGGATCCTGAAGAACTGCGACTGGTTCATCATGATCATGGGCAATCTGGCTGTTCTGTTCTGCGCCGGCCTGGCGCTATCGCCATTCGGCAAGATCCGCCTGGGCGGTAAGCACGCCCAGCCTGAATTCAGCACCCTGTCCTGGTTTTCCATGCTGTTCGCCGCCGGGATGGGCGTCGGCCTGCTGTATTGGGGCGTGGCGGAGCCAGTGGCGCAATACACCGAGTGGTGGAAGACCCCGCTCAACGTTCCCAAGCAGACCCCCGAAGCATTGCACGCGGCCATGGGCTCGACCATTTTCCACTGGGGTTTTCATCCCTGGGCGATCTACCTGACCAGCGCACTGGTGGTGGGTTTCTTTGCCTATAACAAGGGCCTGCCGTTTTCCCTCAGTTCCGGCCTTCAGCCGCTGATCGGCAAGGCGCACAAGGGCCTGCCCGGGCAACTGGTGGATACCTTTACCGTAGTGCTGACGGTGTTCGGTCTGGCCACCTCCCTGGGCCTCGGCGCCATGCAGGCGACCGCCGGGATCTCGCATGTGCTGGGTATTCCCAACTCCTTCGGCCTGCAGCTGCTGTTCATCCTGGTGGTGACTGGCGTGGCCGGATTCTCGCTGTGGCGCGGCATGGATGCCGGGGTCAAACTGCTGAGCAACATCAACATGCTGCTGGCGCTGGGCCTGTTCCTGCTGGTGGTTGCGGGCATTGGCGTGCTGAGCTTCTTCTCGGGCGTGCTGGACACGACTGTCGACTTTGCCGAGTTCTTCCTGCCGTTGGCCAACTGGGTCGATCGTCCGGATCAGGACTGGTTCCAGGGCTGGACCGTGTTCTATTGGGCCTGGTGGTGCACCTGGGGTCCGCTGGTCGGGGTGTTCGTCGCCCGCGTCTCCCGGGGCCGCACGCTGCGGCAGATGGTCGGCGTGGTAATGGTGGTGCCGACCATCGTGGCGATCTTCTGGTTCAGCGCCTTCGGTGGCGGCGCGATAGCCCAGGTCATTGACGGCAGTGGCGCGCTGGCGGCCGGTCTGACGGACGTCAACATGGCGATCTTCCAGTTCCTCGAAGTGCTGCCGCTGGCGGCCGTCACCTCGGTGCTGGTGGTGGTCCTGCTGGTCATCTTCATGGTCACCTCCATGGACTCCGGTGCGCTGGTGGTGGACAACCTGGCGGCCGGTGGCGACCCGGGTACCTCGCCGGTGCAGCGCGTGCTCTGGCTGGTGATGATTGCCCTGGTGACCATCACCTTGTTCGTGATTGGCGGCGATACGGCGCTCAAAGGCATTCAGGCCGGGGCCGTGGCCATGGGCCTGCCGTTCATGGTGCTGATGCTGTTCCTGATGATCGGCTTTCTCAAGGCGCTGAGCCAGGAGCCGCGCGGCTGACTCTCGCGAGGCAGGCGCATCGCCTGCCTCTGTCGTTGGCTGAACTACTTGCGCCGAGTTTGGCGCGAATGGATCGGCCGAGGACGTGAATAGAATACTTTTGAGTTGCCCCATGACCCTATAGTCAGCCGCCAAATAATCATCCGCTCGCCAAATTTTGGCGTGGCGTGCGGATGCACTTGGCAAACTTATGGATAGTGATGTTACCCCGCTCGGGGTGGTTTTCGTGTGCAAGCTCGAGTGCCGTTTAGGCAGGAGAAGAAAAACGCTGTTGTGAGTCGATTAATGATTAAAGCTCATTGATTGTTGGTATGAGAACCATGTGTCAGAAGTTGGTTTTTATCGAATTATCGGGGGCTGATAAAACAGCCTGGAGGTAACCGCACAGATTCATCAGCTCGCCCTGGGCCCCGCATGCACAGAGGCGTACAGACAATAACAATGGAGCACATGCTATGAGTAATTCCAGCGGGGTTTTTCGCGGCGTCGATGCGGGGATAACCTTGATCTCGATCCTGATAATTGCGGCCTTCGTCGGCTTTTGCGCCGTCATGGGTGAGCAAGCCGGGGCACTGTTCGGCGAGCTTTCCACGACTATCCTGCAGAACTTCAAGTGGTTTTATCTGGCCATGGCCTCGGCCGTGCTGGTTTACCTGTTGTATCTGATGACCAGCCGTTACGGCAATGTCACCCTGGGCAAGGACGGCGAAAAGCCCGAGTTCAGTACGATTTCCTGGTTGTCCATGTTGTTCAGTGCCGGCATGGGCATTGGCCTGCTGTTCTGGTCGGTGGCCGAACCCATGTGGCATTACGCCGGCAACCCCTTCAGCGTCACCACCCTGAGTGCCGAATCGGCCGAGTCGGCGATGCGCGTGACCTTCTTCCATTGGGGCATGCATGCCTGGGCGCTGTACCTGCTGCCGGCGCTGTGCCTGGCCTACTTCTCCTTCCGCAAGGGCAAGCCGCTGTCGATCCGCTCGACCCTGACCCCGCTGTTTGGCGAGGCGCGGATGAACGGCTGGCTGGGTAGCCTGTTCGACATCCTGATCGTGGTCGTCACCGCGTTCGGCATCGCCACCTCCTTCGGCCTCGGCGTCGAGCAGCTGGCCACCGGGATCAAGACCCTGAGCGGCTTCGAACTGGGCATCGGCCTGAAGATGGGCCTGATCCTGGCGATTTCCCTGATAGCGATCATGTCGGTGGTGTCCGGCGTGGACCGCGGCATCAAACTGCTGTCGCTGTGGAACATGCTGCTGTCGCTGGTCATACTGGCCGCGGTGATGGCGTTCGGGCCGACCCGCTACATCCTCAACACCATCCTCGAAGGCACCTCCGGTTACGCCCAGAGCGTGATCGGCATGAGCCTGTGGAGCGATACCCAGAACGACGCCGGCTGGCAGAACTGGTGGACCGCCTTCTATTGGGCCTGGTGGCTGACCTGGGCGCCCTTCGTCGGCACCTTCATCGCGCGGATTTCCCGTGGTCGGACCATTCGCCAGCTGGTGATGGGTTCGCTGATCATTCCGGTGCTGTTCAGCTTCGTCTGGATCGGCACCTTCGGCGGCGCCGCGCTGAACTACGAGAAGGCCGATCGCCTGGCCCATCAGGAGCAGGTCGCGAGTCAGGCGCTGAGCGGTGAAGCCGCCGAGTTCACTGGCGGCGCCATCCTGCTGGCGACCAAGGCCGATGCCACCGCCTCGCTGTTCACCCTGTTCGACAAGATCGAGCAGTCCTCGGGCATGGCCATCGGCGGCCTGCTCGGCGCGCTGGCCTCGCTGCTGATCGTGACCTACTTCGTCACCTCGGCCGACTCCGGCACCCTGGTGGTGAGCACCCTGGCCGCCCGCGGCAATATCCATCCGCCGACCTGGAGTCGCGTGGCCTGGGGGCTGATGGTCGGTGCCATCGCCGCGGCCCTGCTCTGGTCGGGCGGACTCAAGAGCGTACAGACCGCGAGTATCTGCGCCGCCTTGCCGATCGCGGTGATCCTGGTGCTGATGGCCATGGCCCTGCATCGCGCCCTGCTGACCGAACCTGCAGCCAGCCTGCAATTCACCAGCGTTGACGACCCGCGCGCCTCGGCCAGCTGAGCCTTGCGCGTGGAGTGAGACAAGGGCCTGCCTCCTGCTCGGAGGCGGGCCTTTTTCATTACGGCTGCCCAGCTTGTGACTGGGCTGGAGCACTGTGGATGAGCATCGATAGTTACACCCTGGAGCGCTTTATCGACGACCTGCGGCGCCTCGCCGCGAGCGCCGTCGACGAGGCCAGCCTGCTGGGGCAAATTGCACCGCTGGCCCAGCGGGTCGTCGCCGAACGTGGCTGGCTGCGGGCGGACATGTACCGCGCCGATCCGCAGCTGGGCTTTGGCACCAGTCTGCTGCACGTCGAGGCCGATCAGTCGCTGTTCGTGGTGGTCGACAGCTGGCTGCCCGGACGCGGCGTGCCCCCTCATGACCACGACACCTGGGCGCTGGTGGTGGGCGTCGAGGGCAGTGAGCGCAATATATTCTGGCAACGCCTGGACGATGCCACGCGCCCCGGTTATGCCGAATTGCAGCGTATGGACGAGCAGTGCATTGCACCCGGGCAGGTGCTGGCGATGCCCAGCGGTAGCATCCATAGCGTGATCAATGAAACGCCGCACACCAGCCTGTCGTTCCATGTCTACGGCCGTCACCTCAACCATACCGCCCGCCGTCAGTTCGACCCCGAACACCACCGCGAGCTGCCGTTCATCATCGACGCGCGCTGAGGTTGGCCGAGACCCAGCAAGCCAAGCGGCGTTTTTGCGCTGGAGCTGGCCAGGGAGTCAGGTCAGAATGTGTCCCTTCGCGTGCCCGAGCCTGTCAGCCGGTGCGCCTCGCCACGCTGTCGACACAGGTTACGCATGACCCAATTACCGAAAGACCCGCTACATGGCGTCACCCTGGAAGCCATCCTCAATGACCTGGTGGCCAAGCTGGGCTGGGACGGCCTGGCGGAGCGCATCGATATCCGCTGCTTCAAAAGCGATCCGAGCATCAAGTCCAGCCTGACCTTCCTGCGCAAGACCCCCTGGGCGCGGGAGAAGGTCGAGGCGCTGTATATCCGCCTGCAGAAGAAGGGCTGAACAGTACCCCTCCAGTAGGAGCGACGGGGACGCCCAGTTCCATGGCCGCGAAGGCCGCAGGGCCAGTAGTGGGTAAAGCGTCATCCAGGCTCTTGCCGCCCTTGCAGATGAAACATCGAGTCTACGCCTGATGCCTACTGCCCACTGACCTGCAGCGCTGTCAGCGGGGGAAGGCATTGGCTGTAGCTGCCCGGTTCCAGGTAGGGCGCGAGGATCGGTGCCATGCCTTTGAGTACCTGCACCGGCAAGGCCGAGGTGAAGGTGAATTTCTCGGCGGCGCGTCCAGGTACGAAGGCGGTGAGGGTGCCGTAATGGCGCGGGCCGATGAAGAAGACGAAGGTGGCGGTGCGGTTCATCGCCCTTGAGCTGAGAACGCGGCCGCCGCGGCCGACGGTTTCGACCCGGTTGTCGCCGGTGCCGGTCTTGCCACCAAGGGTCAGCAGGCGGCCGTCGGGCAGGCTGAAGCTGCCTTGCAGGCGCCGTGCGGTGCCGCCTTCGACCACTTGCGAGAGCGCGCCACGCAAGGCCGCGGCCACTTCGCTGGGCATCACCCGTTCACCGTCCAGGGCGTTGCGCGCGACCCGGGTGTCGTAGGGCGTAGCAGCGGCGAAGTGCAGGCTGTCGATGCGCACCGTGGGTTGGCGGATGCCGTCGTTCTGGATGATGCCCATCAGTTCGGCCAGCGCCGCCGGGCGGTCGCCGGAACTGCCGATGGCGGTGGCCAGCGACGGTACCAGGTACTCGAAGGGGTAGCCGTGTTTCTGCCAGCGCTGGTGGATATCGAGGAAGGCTTCGACCTCCAGCATGATGCGCAGGCGGCTGTCGCGGGCGCTCTTGTGCCGGCTGCGAAACAGCCAGCCGTAGACTTCCTGGCGCTGGTCGCGGCTGGCGAGCACGGCGTCGTTGAAGCTGGCCTCGGGTTTTTCCAGCAGGTAGCCGAGCAGCCACAGCTCCAGCGGGTGTACGCGGGCGATATAGCCCTGGTCGGGCAGGCTGTAGGCGCCGGGGCCGTAGTTCAGGTACAGATCGCGGATGCGCTTGTCGCTGAGCTTTTCGTTGGGCGCATGGGCGCGCAGGAAGGCGGCGAAGGTCGCTTTGTCGACTTCCGGCATCAGGTAGCGGTGTACGGCAGCGAGGCGTACCGAGGTATGGCGCAGGCCGCTGAGAAAGGTCTCGAGGCGTTGCTGGGCCGGCTGGCCCTGGTATTTGCGCCAGAAACGCAGGAGGAAGGTCGTGCCTTCGCGGTCGGCGAAGCGGCTGAGGTAGGCCTGGCGGCGCGGGTCCTTGTCGTCCTTGAGCAGTTCGGCGCTGTTACCGGGCGCCTGGTAGGTGCTGTAGCGCACCAGGTCGCGCATCAGGCGGATGAACGGCAGGTTGATCGACTCGCGTAGCGCTTCGCGCAGGGTCGGTCTGCGACCGTTGTCTTCGCGGCGGAAGTTGGCGAAGGTATGCAGGCCGCCGCCGGTGAAGAAGCGTTCGTGCGGGCTGGCTGAATACTTGCGTTCCAGCGCGGCCTCGAGCATGGCCGACAGTGCGGCGCCGGGGTCGCGGCTCAGGTAGTCGATGGCCCAGCGGGTCAGATAGTCCTGCTCGGCAACCTCCACGGCGCGCAGCTCGGCAGCGCTCTGCCCGGCATGGCGCTGGTGCAGTTCGGCGATGATTTCCAGGTAGGTGGCCAGCACCCGCAGCTTGGCGGTGGAGCCGAGTTCCAGTTTGCTGCCTTCGTTGATGTCGAAGGGTTGGTCGGTGTTGTCGGTCTGCACCCGCACCCGGCTGCCATTGGCGGTGCGTTCGAACAGGGTGAAGCTGTAGCGCACCTCGTCGGTCTTCTCGGCAGACAGCAAACGCTCGCCGAACAGGCCGATCTGCTCGGCAAAGGCGGGGTCGGCGAGCTGCTCCAGATAGCGGCTGACCGCTTGTTGCAGCTCGTCGTTGAGGGTGGTGCTGGCGGAGAGATCGAGGCGGTCGAGGTCATACAGCGGCATGTTGAGCGCGCCGGAAAGGCGTGTGCGGGCCACGCTGATGCCCTTGTTGCCGTCCACCGTGCGCAGGTTTGGCTCCAGCACCCAGTCGCGATAACGCAACTGCTGGGCCAGGGCGGCATCGCGCAATGCGGGGTCGATCAGGCCGCCGCCCGCCAGCAGGCGGATATGGCTGTCGATCAGTTTGTCCAGCTCATGTCGGCCCTGGGCCAGGTAATAGGAGGGCCGGCGCTGGGCGATCAGCATGGCCAGCACCTGGCGCAGGGCCAGGCCGCGTTCGGCATTGCTCGCCTCGGGCGAGCGTTGCGGGTCGAGCAGGCGGTTGACCTTGGCGAAGTCGGCAGCGAACCAGATGCGCAGGCCATCGGCCAGGCCATGCACCTCGCCGTGCCCGGGCGCAGCGGAGAGCGGCACGCTGTTGAGGTAGTCACGCACGATGTTCTGCCGTGCCGCCAGGGTTTGCGGGCCGCTTTGGTAGGCGCGCACGCTGGCCGAGACCATCTGCCGCAGTTTTTCCGCGGCCGAGTGGGTCAGACCATCCGGTGAGTGGCGGTATTTCTCCAGCTGGGTGGCCAGGGTACTGCCGCCGGCGGATTGATCCTGCACGTCGAGCACCTTGCCAACCTGGGAGATGGCCGCCATGGCGAAGCGCGGCCAGTCCACCGCCGGGTTGGCCAGGGGCTGTTCGGGGTCGAGCAGGTGACGATTTTCGATGAACAACAGGCTGCCGGCCACCAGCGGCGGGATGGCACTGAAGCTGGGGTAGCGTTGCTGCGGGTAGCGGAACTCGTAGAAGGGCGTGCCGCGGCAGTCGCTGATGCTCAGGCCGGTCTGGATTTTCTCTGGAAAGGGCGCGAAGAAGCCGCGTTGCGTGTAGTCGAGCAACGCCGGGGAGAATCGTGCCTGTTGGGTAATCTGGAAGTCGCGTTGCTGCAGGCGCTCCAGCATCAGCGGCAGGTAGGTGTAACCCAGGCGTTTGTCGAAGGGCCCGTCCTGCGGGTAGAGGATCGCCGGACTGGGGCCAGGCTCCACACGGTAGCTCAGGCTATTGCTGTAGCGACTGAGATAGTGGGCCTGGAAATGCGCGGTGCGCAGTTCGAACAGCAACAGCAGCGCAGCCGCCGCTATCAACAGTGCCAGCACCCCCCAGGTGACCATGTGCACTTTGCTGGTGCGCTTAACCGGCTTCAGGTAAAACGCTGGCTGCTTGCTTGCCGGTGGCGCCTTCTCTGGCGCGCTGGATTGCCATAGTACGCCCATAATCGTTCGGTCTGACCTCTCGTCACCCTTCACAACAGCTTAGTCGCTGCTTGATCAATTAGACGCTAGTGTTATTGGCCAAGTCGCACATATTTCAGCAGTGCGCGACTGCTCGACACTGTGCCCGAGCCCCTGGAGCAGGGCGGCCGGCACCGCCACTACTCTATCCGTCGAACCGGCAGCGAGGGACTATGCAGCGCGATCATCGTGAGCAGCTTGCCTTGAGCTGGCAGGCCAATGCCGATGCCTGGACCGCCGCGGTGCGCGAGCAACGCATCGAAAGCCGGCGCCTGGTCACCGATGCGGCGATCCTGCAGGCAGTGCTGGCCCTGGCGCCTGCACGGGTACTGGATGTCGGCTGCGGCGAGGGTTGGTTGTGCCGTGGCCTGGCCGCGCGGGGCATCGAGTCGGTGGGGGTGGACGCTTCTGCACCCTTGATCGAGGTGGCGCGGGCTGCTGACGAGCCGCGTGCCCGCTACCGGGTCTGCGGCTATGCCGAGCTGGCCAGCCAGGCCCGTGAGCTGGGCCGCTTCGATGTGCTGGTATGCAACTTCGCCCTGCTCGAGGAATCGCTGACGCAGACCCTGGATGCCCTGCATGGGGTGTTGGCGGCGGGCGGCCGGTTGTTGATCCAGACCCTGCACCCCTGGCGCGTCTGCAACGATGCGGGCTATCGCGATGGTTGGCGGGTGGAAACCTTCGCCGGCTTCGGCGCGGACTTTGCGCAGCCGATGCCCTGGTTCTTCCGCACCCTGGAATCCTGGCTGGGCCTGCTCAATGCAACCGGCTGGCGCCTGCAGTGGTTGCAGGAGCCGCTGCACCCGGAGAGCGAGCAGCCGGTGTCGTTGTTGCTGCTGTTGAGCTCCGAGCGTCAGGACCCTGCATAGCAGTCATCTGCGGGAGCTGAACATGCAACTGCTGCTGAATATCGATGTGCCGGATCTGCCGGCTGCCGTGGATTTCTATACCCGGGCCCTGGGGTTGCAGCAGGGGCGCCGCTTGTTTGCCGGTGAGGTGGTCGAGCTGCTGGGAGCTGCCCTGCCGATCTACCTGTTGGCCAAACCCGTGGGCAGTGCGCCGTTTGCCGGCAGCCAGCAGGGCCGCAGTTACCAGCGGCACTGGACGCCACTGCACCTGGATCTGCTGGTGGACGATCTGGATGTCGCCCTGACCCGCGCCCTGGCGGCGGGTGCGCAGTTGGAGGGGGCGGTCGAAACACAGGCATGGGGCCGTCTGGCCCGCCTGAGCGACCCGTTCGGCCATGGTTTCTGCCTGATGCAATGGCTCGGGCGCGGCTACCAACAGGTCGCCGATTGAGGCGCTGTTGAGCCCAGGTCGGGTAGCAATCCCCCTGCGCTAATGCGATGCGCTGTACGCCAAGGCCGCGGACCGCGGCGGCCGCAACTTCAGCTGTCGCGACCCGGGAGGGCATCTGTGGACGTTCACCCGCTATGATTCCTGGCGAGTGGATTGAACGAGGGCGAGACGATGCGAACGCTTGAACTAGCCGGTGTGTCGGTGCCGGCAATCGGCCAGGGTACCTGGCGCATGGGCGAAGTGGCCAGCCAGCGGCACGCGGAAGTGGCGGCGTTGCGCCAGGGTATCGAGTTGGGCCTGGGCCTGATCGACACGGCCGAGATGTACGGCGAAGGCGGCGCCGAGCTGGTGGTCGGCGAGGCGATCGCCGGGCGTCGCGATCAGGTGTTTCTGGTCAGCAAGGTCTATCCGCACAATGCCAGCCGCCGGGGTGTGGCGGCGGCCTGCGCGCGCAGCCTGAAAAGATTGAGAACCGAGCGCATCGACCTCTATCTGTTGCACTGGCGTGGCCAGTACCCGCTGGCGGAAACCGTCGAGGCCTTCGAGCGGCTGCGTGAACAGGGCCAGATCGGCCGCTGGGGCGTATCCAACTTCGACCTGGATGACTTGCAGGAATTGCACGACCTGGGCGTTGCTGGCTGCGCCACCAATCAGGTGCTGTACAACCCCGAAGCGCGTGGCGTCGAGTTTGACCTGCTGCCCTGGCAGCAACGCCAGGGCATGCCGCTGATGGCCTACTGTCCGCTCGGCCAGGGCGGACAATTGCTGCACAACCCGGCGTTGTGCCAGGTGGCCGAGGCGCACGGCGTGACCCCGGCGCAGGTTGCCCTGGCCTGGGCCTTGCGCCAGCCTGGAGTGATCGCCATTCCCAAGGCGATCGACCCCGCGCATCTGCGCTTGAATGCCGCCGCGGGGGGCTTGCAATTGAGTGACGCAGATCTTGCGCTGATCGATGCCGCCTATCCGGCGCCAGCGGGCAAACAGGCCCTGCAGATGGTCTGAACGAGCCCGGCAGCCGGGAGCAAGCGCGCCCTTGCTGGCGAGCTCCTTTCGTCGCAGTATTTGGAAGCGATTCAGCCATGCCCAGCTGTTCCGTCGGGTCGTTAACATGGAGTTCCAGCCGGACAAGGCGGCGGCGGGATAATCCTTTGGTCATTGCGGGTTGAACAACATGAGCGGCACCAGCCTGAGCGAGGAACAGGTTCGTTTTATCGAGAGCGGCGTATCCATCAGTGCAGCCTCGCGCGATGTGCGCCGGGTGCCCTCGGTGAGCAAGGTGGTGGGTTGCCGGGTGGCGGCGGATCGGCGCCAGGTCACGGTATTGGTCGATGCCACGCAGGCCGGCCAGTTGCTGCAGGACGTTGAGAGCAGCAAGGCACTGGCCGTGGTCTTCTGCCTGCCCAGCAGTCACCGCACCCTGCAGCTCAAGGGCTGCGACGCCCATCAGGTATCGCTGGCGCCGGGCGATACCGAATTGGCGGCGTGCCACCGTGATGCCTTTGCCGGGGATTTGCTGCCCTTGGGCTACGCGCTGCCGTTCG
Source organism: Pseudomonas sp. (assembly GCF_033723075.1). Lineage (GTDB taxonomy): Bacteria > Pseudomonadota > Gammaproteobacteria > Pseudomonadales > Pseudomonadaceae > Aquipseudomonas. Next base: position 255,782 of record NZ_JAWVXU010000001.1, on the reverse strand, counting down.
CCCGGGCCACCCACGAGTTCCAGCCGGAGCAGTTGCGGGCGCTGTGTTTCACCCTGAGTGACCTGTTTGAGCAGACCCCGGGGCCGAATGCCGGCTCGCGCCTGGAGCAGGGCAGATGAGCCCGGGGCCTAGCCTGGACGCCATCCGCCCGTGCCTTGAGGGCGCAGTGCCGGCGGCAATCGCCACCTGCGGGGCGGACGGCACGCCCAACGTTACCCTGGTCTCCCAGGTGCACTATGTGGACCCCAGCCATGTCGCGCTATCCTTCCAGTTCTTCAACAAGACCCGCCAGAACATCCTGGCCAACCCCCAGGCCACGGTGTTCCTCCTGCACCCGCAGACCAGCGCGCGCTATCGCCTGGCGTTGCTCTACCGGCGCACGGAGACCGCTGGGCCGCTGTTCGAGAGCATGAAGGCCAAGCTCGCCGGGATCGCCTCGAATGCGGGGATGAGCGAGGTGTTTCGCCTGCGGGGCGCAGATGTCTATCAGGTGCTGGATGTCGAGCATGTGCCTGGCGTCGAGGTGCCGCCAGCGCAGTGCCCGCCTTGCCACATCGCCCGCTTGCGCCAGTTGAGCCAGCGTCTGGCCGGCTGCAGCGATCTGGCCAGCCTGCTGGAGCAGTGCCTGGAGGGCTTGGCCAGCCAGCTCGAGATGCCCCAGGCCATGGTCCTGCTGCTCGACAGCCAGGGCCAGAAACTCTACACCGTGGCCAGTCACGGCTACCCGCTGTCGGGGATCGGCTCGGAGTTTCCCCTGGGGCGGGGCATCATCGGCGTGGCGGCGCAGTTCCGCACGCCGATCCGCATCGCCCACCTGGCTTCGGAATACGCCTACAGCCGGGCCATCCACGAGCACCTGGCCGAGGCTGGGCTCGGTGATCGGTTGGAGACCGAGATTGCCTTTCCCGGCCTCGCCGAACCGCATAGCCAGTTGTCGGTGCCGATCCTCGCAGCCGGGCGCCTGCTCGGCGTGCTGCATGTGGAGGACGCCGAGCCGCACCGCTTCGGCTACGACGAGGAGGACTGCCTTATGGGCCTGGCCAGCCTGCTCGGCGCCTCGATTCTGGCGCTGCAGCAGGTAGCCGATAACCCGAGCGAGGAGGGTGCCGCGCCGTTGTTCGCCGCGCCGCTACAGGGCACGCCGTTGACGGTGCGCTACTACCCGGCCAACAGCAGCGTGTTCCTCGGCGAGGACTACCTGATCAAGGGCGTGGCCGGCGCGATCTTCTGGCGCCTGCTGAGCCTGCACGTCGAGGAGCAGCGCAGCGAATTCAGCAACCGCGAACTGCGCATCGATCCGGCGCTGAAGCTGCCGGAACTGGACGACAACCTCGAAGCACGGCTGATCCTGCTGCAGCGCCGGCTGGCCGAACGCAGTCGCGACATCGTTCTGCAGAAGTGCGGGCGCGGACGCCTGCGCCTGCTGCTCAAGCGCCCGGTGCTGCTGCAGCAGATCGCGGCCCGCTGATCAGGCGCGGCGCCAGAGCACGTTGCCGGCGAACAGCAGCACCGCCAGCAGCATCACCATCGCGGCGCCGCCGAGCACCGGACCGGCTTGCGGGGTGCCGGTGATCACCAGGGTCAGGGCCACCATCATGACCGGCAGGCACAGGTTGTGCAGCCAGAACTGCAGGCTGGCCAGGCGGCTGGCGGCGGCCTTGGGGAAGTAGTGGTAGATGATCCCGACCAGGGTCAGGGTTACCCAGCCGAGCAGGTTCAGATGGGCATGCACACTCATCAGGCGGTGATCGCCGCTGGTGCCCATGAACACACCCAGGCTGACGGCCAGGCAGAAATAAACGATGGCGACATAGATCCAGCGACGCGAAACGGGACTCATCGGGGTACTCCTCTGGGTGGTGTTGAGGAGCTCCATGCTAGGGCGCGGCGCAGCGACGCATTGCGAAATAGACCCTATGCAATCCCTAAAATTTTCCTAAACGCCCGCCGGGCCGGCTAGGGTGCGCCGTGCCCACCAAGCGCCCTTGCCTGCGGTGCGCACGGCGCACCCTACGGAGGCGTAGCTGGGCGCGCCTTTAGTCGACGATGAACAGTCGCGCGCCGGTGGTCGTCGAGGAGCGGTGGGCTTCGGCCTGGTCGGCGACCTGGTAGCTCATGCCCGGGGTCATGACGAAGCGCCGGCCGTCCTCCAGTTCGGTATGCAGTTCGCCTTCCAGGCACAGCAGAATATGGCCCTTGTGGCACCAATGGTCGGCCAGGTAACCGGAGGTGTATTCGACCATGCGCACGCGAATGTTGCCGAACACCTGGGTGCGCCAGTAGGCCATGCCGGTATCGCCGGCGTGTTCGCTGGCTTCGATCCGGCTCCAGTCGGTGGTGCCGAAAGGGATGTTCTTTATGTCCATTCAGTAACTCCTCTAGCAGGCCGTTGAAAAACTACCTGCGTTGGCCCTCTTGATAAAAGAGAGGGGCGTTAAAAACAGGCTCGGCAAGCCGCTTGCGGCTAACGCGCTTCAGCGCGGCCCGTAGGGCGAGCGAAGCGAGTAATGCTCATTTACAGCACGTAAACTCCGCCTCCTCGCCTGTTTTTGCCTTGTCTTGCCTGCCTCGCCTACGTTTTTCAACGGCCTGCTAATTGTTCAGGCTGGCTTTGGCCGGTTTTGGTGCGAGCAGATGTTCCGGCAGATCCAGCAGGTCGTCGTCGAAGGTCTCCAGCGGCGGCGGGCGGCGTTCGAAGCGCGCGCCCAGCACCAGCAGGCAGGGGGTCAGCAACAGGGTCAGCACGGTGGCGAAACTCAGACCGCCGGCGATGGCGCTGGACAGCTGGGTCCACCACTGGGTCGAAGGTGCGCCCAGGCCCAGGCTCGGGGTCAGCAGGTCGACGTTGACGCTGAGCACCATGGGCATCAGGCCGAGCACCGTGGTCACCGCCGTGAGCAGCACCGGGCGCAGGCGCAGGCTGCCGGTTTCCAGCGCCGCTTTGCGCGGCTCCAGGCCCTGGCGGCGCAGCTGGTTGTAGGTGTCGATGAGGATGATGTTGTTGTTGACCACGATGCCGGCCAGGGCGATCAGGCCCATGCCGACCATGACGATACCGAAGGACTGGCCGTTGACCAGCAGGCCCATCAGCACCCCGGCGGTGGACAGGACGATGGCTGAAAGTACCAGGATGGCCTGGTACAGGCTGTTGAACTGGGTCACCAGGATCAGCGCCATGAGGAAGATCGCCACGCCGAAGGCGGTGGCCAGGAAGACCGCGGCCTCGCGCTGGTCGGCATCCTCGCCGGCGAAGGTCAGTTGCACGTCCGTCGGCAGCTCGCCCATGGCGTCGCGCAGCGCCTGCAGGCGTTCATCCAGGCGCGCGCCCTCGGCCAGATCGGCCTGCAGGGTGATGGTGCGGCTGCCGTCGACCCGGCGCAGGGTGCCGACCTTGGGCGCCGGCTCGAGGTCGACGAAGTTGCCCAGCGGCACCTGGCCACTGGGGGTATTGAGGGTCAGGCGGCCGAGTTGGTCGAGCGAACGCCAGTTGCCGGGCAGGCGCACGCGGATATCGACCTCGTCGGTGGCGTCTTCCGGCCGGTAGGTCGCCAGCTTGAGGCCATTGGTGACCATCTGCACGGCGTTGCCGACGCTCAGCACGTCGGCGCCGAAGCGCGCGGCGGCCTCGCGGTCGACCTTGATCCGCCACTCGATGCCGGGCAGGGCGCGGTCGTCTTCGATGTCCTGGAAGCCGCCGATACCGAGCATGCTGGCGCGCAGCCGCTCGACCAATCGATCGGCCTTGAGCGGGTCGAGGGCACTGATCTGCAGCTTGACCGGCTTGCCGCCGCTGGGGCCTTGTTCCTGTCCACGGAACTCGAGGACCACCCCGGGAATGTCGGCACTGCGTTCGCGCATGTCGTCAAGAATCTGTCGGGCCGGGCGCCGTTCATGCCAGTCGACGAACTGGAACTGCAGGGTGCCGATCACGTCGACCCCGAGCTGGCCGTCAGGCTGGGCCAGGGAACGGGCGTACAGCGCCTTGACCTCGGACATGCCGAGCAGGCGGCGTTCGACCTGTTGCAGCAGGGCGTCCTTTTCCTGCACCGACAGGTCGCCGCGGGCGCGCAGCCAGATCTGCGCATTCTCCGGCTCGACCTCGGGGAAGAACTCCACCCCATGGTTGAAACGGCCGTATCCGGCATAGATCAGGGCAACCAGCGCGAGTATGCCGAGCAGGGTCAGGCCCGGCCGGTGCAGCAGTTTGTCGAGCAGTTTGCGGTAGGCCTGGGCGCCTCGGCCGGGCGTGCTCGGCAGCGGCTGCGGGCGACCGCCGGTCACCGCGCCCAGTACCGGCAGGAACACCAGGGCCATGGCCAGGGAGGCGAGCAGGCAGACGATCACCGTGGCCGGCAGGTATTTCATGAACTGGCCGACCACCCCGGGCCAGAACAGCAGTGGCAGGAACACCACCAGGGTGGTGGCGGTGGAGGCGATCACCGGCCAGGCCATTCGCGTCGCCGCATTGGCCCAGGCCTGGCGCGGGTTCTGGCCCTGGTGCAGGTTGCGGTCGGCCAGCTCGGAGACCACGATGGCGCCATCCACCAGCATCCCGGCGACCAGGATCAGGCTGAACAGCACGACGATGTTGAGGGTGAAACCGAGCATCCAGATCAGCAGGATGCCGGTCAGGAAGGCGCCGGGAATGGTCAGGCCGACCAGCAGCGCCGAGCGCATACCCATACTCGCCACCACCAGGATCAGCACCAGGACGATGGCGGTCATCACGTTGTTGAGCAGGTCGCCGAGCAGGCTCTCGACTTCCTGCGACTGGTCCATGATGTAGCTGACCTGCAGGCCTTCGGGCAGCAGCGGCTGGGCCTGGACCATCAGCGCCTTGACCTGCTCGATGGTGGCGATGATGTTGGCACCGCTGCGCTTGGCCACTTCCAGGACGATGGCGGGCTGACCGTTGATCCGGGCGAAACCGGTCGGGTCCTTGAAGGTGCGCTGGATGGTCGCCACGTCGCCGAAGGTCACCACGCTGCCGCCGACCACCTTGATCGGCATGGCCAGCACGTCTTCCAGGTTCTCGATCACCCCGGGCACCTTCAGGCTCATGCGCCCGGCGCCGGTGTCCAGGCTGCCGGCGGCGACCAGGCGGTTGTTGCGGGTAACCAGATTGAACAGCTCGCTGTAGTCGATGCCGTAACTGTCGAGCACCTGCGGGTCGACGACGATTTCCAGCAGGTCTTCGCGGTCGCCGCCGATCTCCACCGAGAGCACCTCGGCGATGCCTTCGATGTTCTCCTTCAGCTGGCGGGCGACATACACCAGCTGCGCTTCGGCGATGGGCCCGGACAGGCCGATCGACAGCACCGGAAACAGTGCCACGTTGACTTCGGTGACCGTCGGTTCATCGGCTTCTTCAGGCAGTTTGCTGCGTGCGCTGTCGACCTTCTCGCGTACGTCGATCAGGGCCGCCTTGGCGTCGAAGCCGGCATCGAATTCCAGGGTCACCGAGGCCTGACCTTCGTTGGCCATCGAACGCATTTCCTTGACCGCTTCGAGGCTGCGCAGCTCCTGTTCCAGCGGGCGCACCAGCAGGCGTTCGGCGTCTTCCGGGCTGATGCCTTCCAGTGCCACCGAGACATAGATGATCGGGATACTGACGTCCGGGTTGGCTTCCTTGGGGATGGCCACATAGGCGGCCAGACCGCCGATCAGCAGAAAGGCCAGCAGCAACAGGCTGGTGCGGCTGCGGTCCAGCGCCGCGGCGATCAGGGCGTGCATCTCAGCTGCCCTCGTTGGCGAGTTGACTGAGCACCTGCTGGCCGGGCTCGACGAAGCCCTGGCCGAGGGTGATCAGCGCGACCCGTGACGGCAGGCCGCTGACCCAGGCGCCCTGATTGTCGACGCTGATCAGTGTTACCGGGGTGAACTCGACCCGTTGTTGCGCGTTGACCCACTTCACCCCATGCCGGCCGGCCTGATCCAGACTGAGCAGGGCCGGGGAGAGGCGGTGGGCCATGGCCTCGCCGGTCTGGATGTGCAGGGTGGCGCTGGCCCCGGCCAGGCGCAGCCGCTCGGGGTTGTCGACCCGCACCTCGATGCGGAAGCTGCGCGAGTCGGGGTCGGCGGCGGCGGCGATGAAGTGCAGCTCGCCGGCAAGCTCGCGGCCGTCGAGCAGCTGCACGCGAACCGGCTGGCCAAGGGTCAGCTGGATGACTTCCTGCTGGGCGATCTGCGCACTGACCTTGAGCTGGCGGATGTCGACCAGGGTCAGCAGGCTCTGCCCGGGCTGGACGAAGTCGCCCAGCTCGACCTGGCGCGCGTCGTAGACCCCGGCGAAAGGTGCCTCGATGCGGGTGTTGCGCAGGTGCAGGCGGGCGGTTGCCAGCTCGGCGCGGGCCTTGGCCAGCTCGCTGTCCAGGCGCAGCAGTTCGTTGGCGGAAAACAGGTTGCGTTCACGCAGGCGTTTGGCCGAACTGACGTCGGTCTCGCGCTGGCGCACCTCGGCTTCGCTGCGCGCCACCTGGGCGGTGCGGTCGTCCGGCGACAGGCTGAGGAGCAATTCGCCCTGTTCGACCGGCTGGCCCTTGTCCCGGTCCAGGCGCATCACGCTGGCGCTGATCTGCGCGCGCAACTCGACCCGGCGCCAGGCTTCGACCTGGCCCTGGACCACGTGCTGGCGCTGCATCGGCTGGGCTTCCAGCCACTGGATCTCGACTTTCGCCAGCCCCTGCTCCACGACGGGCTGATCGGCGCTGGCGGTTTTCTGCGCCTTGAACAGCGAGCCGCTGAGCAGCCACAGCAGCAGCAAGACGCTGATGGCGACGGCGATCAACCACGGACGTTTGGACACTTGACTGAACATGAGCGGTTACTCGCGGCTGGCGGATGGGACGCAAAGGTTGGCGGCCTGGCCACGCAGGCCGGCGATGATGAAATCGGTGACGCGGTCGAAGTAGTCGCTCAGGGCGATGGGTTCGGCCCAGTGCTCGAAGCCGCCGGAGGCGATGCGCGCCATCACCCCGTTGACACAGGCCTCCACGCCCCACAGCAGGTACTGGCAGTCGGCGGGGCAGAGGGCCGGCTCGCCGAGGGTGCTCTGCAGCAGCTGGCCGAAGAAGGCAACGTAGTCACGCTCCAGTTGCTGGAACTCCTCGCGGTAGGGCGCCTCCAGGCGCTCCTGAAAGGCCGGGCGGTCGCAGTGCAGGCACAGCTGGGTCAGGATCGGGTCGGCGAGCATCTGCTCGAAGGCGCGGCGGATCACCTGGCGCATCGCCAGTTGCGGCGGCTGCGCGGCATGCAGGGCGCGCAGTTCGTCGAGATTGGCCCGGCTCATGTCCAGCGTCAGGCGGGCAAACAGCGCCTCCTTGCTGGGAAAGTGCTTGTACACCGTGCCCTTGCCGATGCCGGCCTGGGTCGCCACCTCGGCGATGGTCACCCGGTCCCAGGGCTGCTGGCGAAACAGCAGGCGCGCGGCGTCGAGGAGGGCGCTTTCGCGCTGCAGGAAGAGTCGGTCTTGAAGGCGCATGGGCAGGAACATATCTGGCTGTGACTGACGGTCATGCTATGACTGCCGGTCACGGCGAGCAAGCGGACAGTTGTAACAGCGCTTGGCGACGGCTGGGTTTATCTGCGGGGTCTGCAGGTGCTCGTAGGCGTTCGCTCGCCGTCTGCGCTGTCGCGCTGTCGCGCAGCAAACTGGGGGTATTCAAGGATCAAAGCCAAGATGGGTTTGGCGCCCGAAAATTGACCTGCTGCCAGCAGAACAAACGCGCCATAACCCATCATCGGTATTCGCCATGCCTGCAGGTGCAGACATAAACCGCTTGATGGGTATCGCTGCGCTCATCCTACGTGGCCCGACGGATCGCCGCCCGCACCATCCTGCTGCCGAGTTGGGTCGGCATTTTCAGTACGGCTTATTAAATATTTACATGTAAAAACAATGGATTGTTTTCAGTTTGATAAGAGCCAGGAAGACGCCCAGTCCTTGCTCGCGATGTAGTTGTCTGCGTCCCCGATTACGCGCTTTTTAGCGTCATCGTCGGCGTGCTAGGGTGGCGTTTTGTCATCCGCGGAGGCCCAGCAATGCCCGTATCCCTGCTGTATCGGCTCGGTTTGATCCTCGCCATGGCGGGCGCCGCCGGCCTGGTTCAGGCCGCAAGCTGGCCGACTGCCGATTGGGCGCAGGAGCCGGTGCCTGCGAGTCCGGCCATCGCCGAGCTGGAGGCCTATGCCTTTCCCGCCCGCGACGACGAAAACCGCACGGGCGTGCGCACCGATGCCTTGCTGGTCATCCGCGATGGCCGGGTGGTTTACGAGCGCTATGCCGGGCCGACTCGAGCCGACACCCCGCACCTGACCTGGTCGATGAGCAAGAGCCTGCTCGCCACCACGCTGGGCGTCGCCTACGGCCAGGGCCGCTTCCAGCTCGATGCGCCAGTGGCGCAGTATTACCCGCCGTTCGCCAGGCACCCGCGGATCAAGGTCGGCCACCTGCTCAACTGGGCCTCGGGCCTGGACTGGCACGAAGACTACGAATTCGCGCCGCTGAAGTCCTCGGTGGTGGCCATGCTCTATACCCGCGGCCGCGCAGACATGGCGGCCTTTACCGCGGCGCACGCTGCCGCTGCCGAGCCTGGCGCCCGGTTCCGCTATTCCAGTGGCGACAGCAACGTGCTGGCCGCCGCGTTGAAGGGCATGGTCGGCGCCGAGGCCTACGCGGATTATCCCTGGAACGCGCTGTTCGAGCCGCTCGGCATCACCTCGGCGGTCTGGGAAACCGATGCTGCCGGTACCTTCGTCGCTTCGTCCTACGCCTACATGAGCGCCCGTGACCTGGCCCGCATCGGCCTGTTGATGCAGCGCGATGGCCGCTGGGGCGAGCAGCAAGTGCTGCCGCAGGCCTGGGTCATGTTCAACCGCACGCCCTTGGCCAGTTATCAGGCCCAGAGCGCCAAGGCGGGAGACGCCGTGCCGGGCGGGCACTGGTGGCTGAACGCCGAGCTGCCCGGCGCAGCCAGACCCTGGGCGGATGCGCCGGCCGATGCCTTCGCCGCCCTCGGTCACTGGGGCCAGGGTCTCTATGTGTTGCCGACGGAGAAACTGGTGATCGTGCGCTACGCCGATGATCGCGACGCCAGTTTCCAGCACAACCAGCTGCTCAAGCGGGTCAGCGCCGCCTTCGCCCGCGAGGTGCAGCCATGATCCGTCGTCGTCCGTTGCGCACGCTGCTGCTGGCGATCGTCCTGCTGCTGGTGGGGCTCGGCTGGCACAATCGCGCGCACCTGCAGGCCTTCCCCGACATCATCGGTGCCTACACGGCCAAGGAATATTGTTCCTGTCGCTACGTGATGAACAACCCCGCGCCCTACTGCGAAGGCTATGTGAGCCAGTACGTGCCGATCAGCCAGTTGCTCGATGACCCGAGCCGCAAACGGGTCACCGCCAGCGGCCTGGGCCGCAGTCACAGCGCCATCTGGCTCGGCCCGCGGCAGGGCTGCCAGTTGCTGCCCGCCGGGTTAATTCCACCACAGCCGTAAGCGAGCGGGCTTTGCAAGGCCGCCACGGGCGGCTATCGTGGCGGGCTCGACGCTTAACCTACGGGGACTTATGCGAATCCGCCAGACCTGCTCCTTGTTGCCGGCTTCGTACTGATGCCTGGGATGGTTTTCCCATGGCGCAACGGCAACCAGTTTGCCTTGCTCAACGATGGCCCGACATTCTTCCCGCGGATGATTGAGGCTATCGACGATGCTCGCGAGCTGGTCGCCTTGGAGCTGTATCTGGTGGCCAGTGGCGCCTGCATGGAAGTCCTGTTGCAAGCCCTGTGTGCGGCGGCGCAGCGCGGCGTCGCGGTGCGTTGCCTGTTTGATGATTACGGTTCCCAGGCGCTGCTCCAGGTCGACCGTCGGCGCCTGAGCGCCGCTGGCGTGCAACTGCGGCGCTATAACCCGCTGCGCTGGCGCCGCGGCATGCGCAATTTCTATCGCGACCACCGCAAGCTGTTGCTGGTCGATGGCCGGCTGGCCTTTATCGGCGGCACCGGCGCGACCGACCAGTTCTGGATACCGGGCGAGGCGGACAGCACCTGGCGCGAGGTCATGGTGGAAATCGCCGGGCCGCTGGTGACGGACTGGCAGGCGTTGTTCGACCGCCAGTGGCATGCCCTGCATGCGCGCTTTGCCTGGCGGCCAAGGCCGGCGCCCGGGCTGAAACGCCTGCCGCTGTCGCCGCCAGTGGGGCAGGGTCTGGGCCGGGTGGCCTACGCCGATGCCCGCCAGCACCGCGACATCCTGCAGTCGCTGGTACGCGCGTTGCGCGGCGCCAAGCAACGCATCTGGCTGGCCACGCCGTACTTTCTGCCGACCTGGAAAGTCCGCCGTGCCTTGCGCAAGGCGGCTGAGCGCGGGGTCGAGGTGCGCCTGCTGCTCAGCGGCCGCCACACCGACAACCCGCCGGTGCGCTTTGCCGGCCAGCGCTATTACCCGAAGCTGCTCCGCGCCGGGGTGCAGATATTCGAATACCAGCCACGTTTTCTGCACCTGAAAATGGTCCTGGTGGACGACTGGGTCAGCGTCGGCTCGTGCAACTTCGACCACTGGAACCTGCGCTTCAATCTCGACGCCAATGTGGAAGCGCTCGATCCGGAGTTGACCGCCGCCGTGGTCGCCAGCTTCCAGGCGGATTTCGCCGACAGCCTGGAGATCAGCCAGGAATACTGGCTCGCCCGGCCCTGGTGGCGGCGCGTGCAGGAGCGCCTGTGGGGGTGGCTGGATCGGCTGGTGGTGAACCTGCTCGACCGCCGTCGCTAAGCAGCATCTTGCCAGGGGACTGTCGTCCGACGTGCGGGCATGTTTCCTGGCGATGTAGTTCTAGGCTATTACCTGTCCGCTGGATGGGGCGCGGATACTGGTTGCGCTCCCTCAACCCGTTACAGGAGAACGCTCATGGCTGCGAAAAAGGTTCTGATGCTGGTCGGCGACTACGTCGAAGATTACGAAGTGATGGTGCCGTTCCAGGCCCTGCAGATGGTCGGCCATACCGTGCATGCGGTCTGCCCGGGCAAGAGCGCCGGAGAAACCGTGCGCACCGCCATCCACGACTTCGAAGGCGACCAGACCTACAGTGAAAAGCCAGGGCACAACTTCGGCCTGAACTTCGACTTCAGCCAGGTCAAGGCCGACGATTACGACGCCCTGCTGATTCCCGGCGGCCGCGCCCCGGAATACCTGCGCCTGAATGCCGAGGTGCTGGCCCTGGTGCAGGTCTTCAATGCCGCCAACAAGCCGATCGCCGCGGTGTGCCATGGCGCCCAGCTGCTGGCCGCCGCCGGTGTGCTCGACGGCCGCGAATGCAGTGCCTACCCGGCCTGCGGGCCGGAAGTGCAATTGGCGGGTGGCCGCTACATGGAGATCGCCGTAGACCAGGCTCATGTCCAGGGCAACCTGGTCACTGCCCCGGCCTGGCCTGCGCATCCGGCCTGGCTGGCCGGCTTCCTCAGGCTGCTGGGTACCCAGATCAACCTGTAGACTGCAACCCCGTAGGAGCCAGCAAGGACCAGGCGTCCCCTGGCTCCCACCCACTACCCATCTTCCGCCCGAGGAGAGGCATGCCATGTGCGAGCTCTATGTCAAAGCCGACCCCATCCTCTATGAATCCCGCTCGCGCTCGCTGCGCATCCGCGGCGTGGTCACCACCCTGCGCCTGGAAAACCAGTTCTGGGACATCCTCGCCGAGATCGCTGCGGTCGACGGCATGACCACCAACCAGCTGATCAGCAAGCTCTATGACGAAGTCATGGACTACCGCGGCGAAGTGGTGAATTTCGCCTCCTTCCTGCGTGTCAGCTGCACGCGTTTTCTCAGCCAGCGACCGAGCAATGTGCGCGAGCTGTCACTGGCGCAGCGGGCGCAATAGCCAGGCAGGCAAAACAGGTACTGCGCGATCCTGGTTGCCGTGGCTTGTGCAGCCAACTGAAAGGTTATGTTGCTGTTGCGTTCGGTCTACGCCATCGAGCTGTTTGCCGGCGCGCCGCGGACGCCTGGGCTTTATCCGCGAAAGTCGCGAAACCTGAAATTTTTGCCGGCCCCGGCCCATCCAGTCTGGACCCTGCTGACCGAGCCGGCGGCTCGTCTGGCGGCATTGCAGCCGGCGACCGAGTGATGCCGGCAACAGCGTTCTTGCGCCGAGTGGATTAAACTCGCTTACCAGGCAGGACAACGGAGGCGAGTAATGAGCGGCGAATTAAAGATCGAAGATATTCAGGTGGGCGAGGGCAAGGCAGTGGTCAAGGGTGCCCTGATCACCACCCAGTACGACGGTTTTCTCGAAAACGGCACCAAGTTCGACTCCTCCTACGATCGCGGCAAACCCTTCCAGTGCGTGATCGGCACCGGACGCGTGATCAAAGGCTGGGATCAAGGCCTGATGGGCATGCGAGTCGGCGGTAAACGCAAACTCTTCGTCCCGGCCCACCTCGGCTACGGTGCAACAGAGTTCGGCCCCCATATCAAACCCAACTCCAACCTGATCTTCGAGATCGAGTTGCTGGAAGTGCTGACGCGGGATGATTGATCGAGGGCTGGTCAAACATCAGTAGCTGAACGGCATGGCGGCTCAGTCGGGGTTTGTGGTGGACACCATGTAAGCCATCACTTACATCGCATGTAAGTGATTAAGGGAAAGAGTGGCAGGCAAGTCGCTGCTTTAATCTAATTATTTAGTTCAAGCTACTGATTTATATGGTTATTTTATTTTTGTACTGACGCGCATTGAGCTTTTTCGGGCGTTTGGTGGGCTTGTGGCTGCTCAGGGGAACGCTAGTATTACACCTGTGCCGAGGGACTGGCACAGGCCGCAACGGATTGCAGCCAGGACAACCGCAGGACGTGGTTTCATCAGGACGATGAGCAGGGAATACAGGGAGTAGGGACAAAAGAGTGGGCGGGTAATACCGCCCCTTTTTTTGTCTGCAAGAAAGCAAAAGACCCGCGCAAGGCGGGTCTTTTGGTGAGCGCCGGTCGAGCCTTAGCGTTCCAGGTGTTGCAGCTTGTCTTTTACGCCATCCCATTCTTCAGCATCAGGCAGCGCTTCTTTCTTCTCGGTGATGTTCGGCCAGACTTCAGCCAGGTCGGCATTGAGCTCGATATATTCCTGTTGATCTTCCGGTACTTCGTCTTCGGAGAAGATCGCTTGGGCCGGGCACTCCGGCTCGCAGAGTGCGCAGTCGATGCACTCGTCCGGGTGGATCACCAGGAAGTTCGGGCCTTCGTAGAAGCAGTCCACCGGACAGACTTCCACGCAGTCGGTGTACTTGCACTTGATGCAGTTGTCGGTGACGACGAAGGTCATTTCTAATTCTCTCCTCAGGCTACGGCACGGGGACTGTTTTCCATAAACAGCCCCTCGACTCGGGAAACTATGACTGCGACGCCAGGCTAGTAGGCCGCAGCATCCCAAAGCGCGCGCGATTCTAACAGCTTGCGCGCGCGGGCGTTAGACTCGCGCTTTCCATGTATATAACAGCTCCAGCGCTTTGCGCGGAGTCAGATCATCCGGGTTGATCTTGTGCAATTCCTCCAGCACCGGGTGTGGCAGGCTGGCAAACAGGTCGCTTTGCAGCGGCGTCAGCGGCTGTCCGGGCTCGCTGCGGGGCAAATCATGGGGCAGGCTGGTGGTCTCCAGGCGCGCCAGATGTTCGCGGGCGCGCAGAATCACTTCGCCGGGCACACCCGCCAGTTGCGCTACAGCTAAACCATAGCTCTGGCTGGCCGGGCCGGGCAGTACATGGTGCAAAAAGACGATGCGCTCATTGTGCTCGGTGGCGTTGAGATGCACGTTGGCGACCAGCGGTTCGCTCTCCGGCAGCACCGTGAGTTCGAAGTAGTGGGTGGCGAACAGCGTGTAGGCGCGCAGTTTGGCCAGCTGTTCGGCGGCGGCCCAGGCCAGCGACAGACCGTCGAAGGTGCTGGTGCCGCGGCCGACTTCGTCCATCAATACCAGGCTGCGTTCGCTGGCGTTGTGCAGGATGTTGGCGGTTTCGCTCATCTCCACCATAAAGGTCGAGCGGCCGCCGGCCAGGTCGTCGCTCGAGCCGATACGGGTGAAGATGCGGTCGACCAGCGACAGCTCGCAGTTTTTCGCCGGGACGAAGCTGCCGATATGGGCCAGCAGTACGATCAGCGCGGTCTGCCGCATATAGGTGGATTTACCGCCCATGTTCGGCCCGGTGATGATCAGCATGCGCGTGTCATCGTCCAGGCTCAGGTCGTTGGCCACGAATGGCGTGGTCAGCACCTGCTCGACCACCGGATGCCGGCCCTGTTCGATGCGCATGCAGGGTTCGTCGACGAAGCGCGGACGATTGAGGTCGAGATTCAGTGCGCGCTCGCCCAGGTTGCTCAGCACGTCCAGCTCGGCCAGGGCCGCGGCGCTGTCCTGCAGCGGGCCGAGGTGGCCGATCAGGTGTTCCAGCAGCTCTTCATAAAGGATCTTCTCGCGGGCCAGGGCGCGGCTCTTGGCCGACAGGGCCTTGTCCTCGAACTCCTTGAGTTCGGGGGTGATGAAGCGTTCCGCACCTTTGAGGGTCTGGCGACGGATATAGTCGGCCGGGGCCGATTCGGCCTGCTTGCTCGGCAGTTCGATAAAGTAGCCGTGCACGCGGTTGTAGCCGACCTTGAGGTTGGCCAGGCCGGTGCGGGCTTTCTCGCGCACTTCCAGGTCCATCAGGTACTGGCCGGCGTTTTCGCTGAGCGACTGCAGTTCGTCCAGCTCGGCGTCGTAGCCGGTCTTGAGCACGCCGCCGTCGCGGATCACCGCCGGCGGGTTGTCGATAATGGCGCGTGCCAGCAGCTCGGCCAGTTCCGGGTAGGTGCTGACGATGCCCGCCAGGTCGGCCAGGTGCGGCGAGTCGAGGTTGGCCATGGCCATTTGCAGCGTCGGCAGGGCGGCCAGGGCATCGCGCAGGCGTGCCAGGTCCCGTGGCCGGGCGTTGCGCAAGCCGATACGGGCGAGGATGCGCTCCAGGTCGCCGATTTCCTTGAGCTGCGGTTGCAGGGTCTCGAAGCGGTAGCGCTCGAGCAGGCAGGCGATCGACTCCTGGCGCGCTTCCAATATGGCGCGGTCGCGCAGCGGGCGGTTCAGCCAGCGGCTGAGCAGGCGGCTGCCCATGGCGGTCTGACAACGGTCGACCACCGACTGCAGGGTGTTCTCGCGGCCGCCAGCCAGGTTGATGTCCAGTTCCAGATTACGGCGGCTGGCACCGTCGAGGATCACGGTGTCGTCCAGGCGTTCGTGACGCAGGCTGCGCAAGTGCGGCAGGGCGGTGCGCTGGGTCTCCTTGGCATAGGCCAGCAGGCAGCCGGCGGCGCCGATGGCCAGGCTCAGGTTTTCGCAGCCAAAACCCTTGAGGTCCTGGGTGGAGAACTGCTGACAGAGGCTCTTGTGCGCACTGTCGCGCTCGAAATCCCAGGGCGCGCGGCGGCGGCAGCCACGGCGTTTTTCTGCTGGCAGGCCCTGGGGCCAGTCGTCCGGAATCAGCAGCTCGACCGGGTTGAGGCGCTCCAGCTCGGCCAGCAGGTTCTCCCAACCGTTGATTTCCAGCACGCTGAAGCGGCCGCTGGTGATGTCCAGCACGGCCAGGCCGAACAGGCGCTCGTCGCCGAGTACGGCGGCCAGCAGGTTGTCGCGACGCTCGTCGAGCAGGGCTTCGTCGCTGACCGTGCCGGGGGTGATGATGCGCACCACCTGGCGCTCCACCGGGCCCTTGCTGGTCGCCGGGTCGCCGATCTGCTCGCAGATGACCACCGACTCACCGAGCTTGACCAGTTTGCCGAGGTAGCCTTCGGCAGCGTGGTAGGGAATTCCGCACATGGGGATGGCCTGGCCGGCCGACTGGCCGCGGGCGGTGAGGGTGATATCCAGCAGTTTGGCGGCTTTTTTCGCGTCTTCGTAGAAGATCTCGTAGAAGTCGCCCATGCGGTAGAACATCAGTTGGTCCGGGTGCTGGTTCTTCAGCCGCCAGTACTGTTGCATCATCGGGGTGTGGGCGGATAAGTCCTGGATTGCCATATTCATCAGATAGTTAGCGCAAGTAGTTAAATTGTGTGGGGCAGGCTGTGGGCTTTTTTCCTGGGTTTTGCTTGACGTGCTGGATGGGTTGGCACTCGTTCGGCGACTCGTTTTCCATCCATCCGGCGTAGACATCGACCCGCAGGGTGAGGTCTTTGTGCCCCAGCTGCCTTGAAATGAACGCAAGGTTACCACGGGCCGTTAGGCGCCAGCAGGCATAGGTGTGGCGGGTTTGCCATGGGCGGCGAGGGCGGATCTTGTCTTGGCGCTGAATGTTGCCCTGTTTAGTATCGCAGGAGGTAGGTACGCAGCAGGCGTTCAGCGTCTTGCGTACCTGTACCACCTGGCGTTGCCGAGCCCTGATCCCGGTGCATGTCACGCCTTCCCGGAGTGGGCGGGCAGTGGCACACGTGCAGAGGTCAGGCGCAAGCGCAATTCAGCGGTACACGGGGCGCTGCGGATTGACCGAGCGTGGCAGATGCACGCTGACCAGCAGCCCGCCCAGCGGCGAGTCGAGCAACTCGATGTCGGCGTTATGTAGTTCGGCGATGCGCGCGACGATCGACAGGCCGAGGCCGGCGCCCTGCCCATCGCCTTGGCGGAAGAAGCGCTGAAACAACTGTGGGCGCAGTTCGGCTGGCACTCCGCGGCCGCTGTCCGCTACCTCCAATATCAGGTTGTCTGCCCGGGTTTCCAGGCGCACCTGAATCTGTCCGCCGGGTGGGGTGTATTCCAGGGCATTGCCTACCAGGTTCTGCAACAGTGTCGCCAGGCTGGCGGCATCGCCGATCAGGCTGAAGTCTTCGCCTTCGGCGGCGTCCAGGGTCAGCTCCTGCTCGCGGGTGAGGGCAAGCGGCGTCAGCTCCGCCAGGGTGTCGCGAACCAGGGTAGAGAGATCCAGCGCTTGCATGCGCAACTGCTGCGCGTTCGGTTCCAGGCGCGCCAGGGTGAGTAGCTGGGTGACCACCCGAGTGGTGCGATCGACGCCGGTTACCAATTGCTCCAGCGCCTGTGCCCGGTCGGTTTCGTCGTGGGTCTGCAGGGCGTTCTGCGCGTGGATGCGCAACACCGCCAGCGGCGTGCGCAGCTCATGGGCAGCATCGGCGATAAAGCGTTTTTCCCGTTCGACCAGCTGCCTGACCTGCTGCAACAGGCGGTTCAGCGACGCAGCCACCGGCTCCAGCTCCGAGGGGAGCGGGGCCAGCAGCAGCGGCGAGAGATTGTCCGGGTCGCGGCTTTTCAGCAGCTGAGCTATCTGTGCCAGCGGTCGCAAGCCCCAGCCCACCGCCAACCAAATCAGCAGCGCCAGGAGCGGCAGGCCGATCAGGTCCGGCAGCAGGCTGCGCCGGGCGATCTTGCCGACCAGCTCGCCGCGCACGTCGTCACGTTCGCTGACCAGAATCCACAAACCGTCCTGGCGATCATGCAGCAGAAACAGTCGCCAGTCGTGGGCGTCGAGCGCCACGTCGTGGTAGCCGCTGTCCAGTCGGGCGAAAGGTTGCGCCGCCGCTGCGCCGGCCCTGGCGAGCAGCTGCTGCAGCGCACCCTCCGGAGCCCCGGCCGATTGCAGCAACGCACTGCCATCTTCGGCGAAGACCTGGAAACCCAGCTTGGTCTCATAAATATGCCCGGGGGTACCCTGGCTGCGCTGCGCGTTCACCGCTTCGTCCAGTGCGGCCTGTAGCGACTGGCGTACCTGCGGGCTCATTTCGCGCACCACCAGCCCCTGCACCAGTCGGGCGCTCTGCGCCAGCTGGGCATCGAACAACTCTTCGATTTCATGGCCCGCGTCGCGGTAGCTCTGGTAGGAGATCAGGCTCAATGACAGCACCAGTGCACCGAGCACCAGCGCCAGGGTGCGGTTGCGGATCGAACGCCTCAGCATTTGTCCACCAGATAGCCGACGCCACGCACGGTGCGGATCAACTCGGGGAAGAACTTCTTGCGTAGGTGGTGGATGTGCACTTCCAGCGCGTTGCTTTCGACTTCTTCGTCCCAGCCGTAGAGCACTTGCTGCAGCTTGTCGCGTGTCAGTACCCGACCGGACTGGGCCAGCAGCTCATGCAGCAGGAGAAATTCCTTGCGCGGCAGGTTGACCGGGTTACCCAGGTAGCTGACCTGCTGATCCACCGGGTCGAGCCGGATACCACGGTATTCCAGCGCCGGCTGTGGGCGGTTGAAGCTGCGCCGCAGCAGCGCACGTAGGCGCGCCTTGAGTTCAGCGACATCGAACGGCTTGACCAGATAGTCGTCGGCGCCGGCATCGAGCCCGGCGATGCGGTCGCTGGTGGCATCGCGGGCGGTCAGTACCAGCACCGGCACCGGATTCGCTGCGCTGCGCAGAAGCTTGAGCAGTTCAATGCCATCAAGCCGTGGCAGGCCGAGGTCGAGAATCACCAGCTCGAAGCTTTCATGGGTCAGTGCATGGAGCGCGCTGGCGCCGTCCTGCAGCCAGTCGACGGTGTACCCCTCGGGCTTGAGCGCGGTGCGAATACCTTCAGCGAGTGCGCGGTCATCTTCTACCAACAATAGGCGCATGGATTTCCTGTGAGGCTTGAATCCGGGATGTTGCGCAGCATTCAACTCCGCTGCGTTGGGTTATTCCAGCCTTTTGCTGACGTCGTCGAGCAGTTTACGGGCTTCGCTACGGCGACCGGTATCGGCAATCACGCGTCCGGGCCGATCGGGGGCTGCCAGGGCCGTTTCCAGTGCGGTGCGGGCTTCGGCGTAGCGCTCCTGATCGATCAGGAAACCGGCGTAAAAGTAGTTCGAGTCGATGCCGTGTGGGTTGATTGCCAGGGCCTGGCGGAACAGCTCTGCGGCCTTCTTATCGTCACCGAAACCGATCGGCCAGCCGGGTACTTGATAGTAGAGGCTGGCGAGGCTGGTGTAGGCAGAGCCGTTGAGCGCCTGCGGATCGAGTGCCAGTGCACGTTCGAAGCGTGCCTTGGCCTGCTTGGCCAGGCCGAGCGCGCCGAGTCCACCCTTGGCGCCGGCCCAGGTGCTGCGAATGATGCCGTCCCAGATCAGCAGCTCGGCTGCATCGGGCTCGCGAGCCAGAGCCTGTTCGGCCACGTCGGCGAGTTTGGCGAATGCCGCTTCGCGTTGCGCCGCCGGCAGCTGATAGTTGATTTCGGCCCAGCGTTGCTGCAGTTGTTGCAACGCCGTCTCGCTGGCGGAGTTGAGGGCGAAGATCGGCTGGCTGAGCAGCGCCAGCAGCGTGAGGCAAATGCCGAACAGGGATTTCATGGTGTATCTCCATTGGAATGGTTGATGGCTGGAATAACCGTCGTGTCGGTGTCCGCATGGCGCCGGGCGAAGCGTTTGATCACCGGCAGTTGCTTGCGCAGTGCCTGGTCAACCAGGCGCGGCAGCAAACTGTTAAGGCGTACGAAGAGCTTCTCCGGCCAGCCGAGATAGAGCTCTTCGCGCTCGCGGGAGATGGCCTGGACGATTTGCGCGGCTACGCTATAGGGCGCGTCCATGTTGACTTTCAGCTCGTTGTTCATCGCCACCACCAGGTCGTTGTTCATTGCCGTGCGGGTGGCGCGTGGGGCGATGTAGAGCACCTTGATCCGGCTGTCGGCGAGTTCCCGGCGCATCGCCTCGGAGAACCCGCGCAGGGCGAACTTGCTGGCGCAGTAGACGCTGAAACCCGGGTAGCCGATGGAGCCGAAGGTCGACCCAAGATTGACCAACAGCGCCTTCGACTGTCGGCGCAGCAGCGGCAGCAGCAGGTGGGTCAGCTGCAGGGTGGCGGTGACGTTGACTTCGATCAGCCGGGCGATGGCGTCTTCGTCCTGCTGCTCCAGCAGGCTGAACTGGTTGATCCCGGCGGCATGGATCACACAGTTGAGCCCGCCGAAATGGCGCGCGGCATCCCGCACCCGGTGCCGGTCGTTGCGCTGGCTGAGATCGGCGCAGACCAGCTTGATCTGCCCCGGATAACGCTGGGCCAGGGCTTCCAGTGCAACGCTATCGCGGCCGACCAGGAGCAGCGCCGCGCCGCCCGCACAGAGTTGTTCGACCAGCACCTGGCCGATCCCGCCACTGGCGCCGGTGAGCAGGGCCCGACATTCATTGAGTTGCATGATCGTGCCCTCTGGCCGTCAGGCTGCGGAAGATGTCGCCATAGAGGCGGTACACCACCGTGGCGGTATGCAGAACGGCGTTCTTGTCGTCCTCGCTGTCGAGACGGTTCATCAGTTTCTTGAACAGTTCCATGTGCTCCAGGTCGAGGCTGCCATGGGAGGTCAGGTAGCTGAAGGCCTGGGCAGGCAGCTGCAGCCGATCCTGCAGCACGCCGGCAGCCTGGGTGGCCAAGGCAATGCTGGTGCCTTCCAGTACGTTGACCATGCCGAAGAAACTCACCGGGTTGTGCCGCGCGATGCGGTCGTAGACGTAGGCGACCATCAGCTCGGTGGGCAGTGCCGGCTGGCTGTTGCGCACAAGGTCGGGATCGCCACCGCAGGCGCGGATGTCATTGAGGATCCATTCCTGGTGGCCGAGTTCTTCCTCGATGTACTCGGCGATTGCCTCGCGCAGCCATTCCAGCCGCTCCGGCAGGCGTGCGCCACAGGCCATCAGCAGCGGCACCGTGTGCTTGACGTGATGATAGGCCTGGGTGAGGAAGGCGATGTACTGCTCCAGTGTGGCGCTGCCGTCAAATGCTGCTGCGAAAATCGGCGCGCCGAGCAGGTATTCGCGCTCGTTGCAGGTCTGGTGTTGCAGCTGGTCAAAGAATTCCATGGTGCTCCTCACTGGATCGGGTTCTGCACGGCCTCGATGGCCGGCTGGTAATGGCTGAACAGAGCCGCGCGGCGCAGGCGACCATTGGCGGTGGCCAGGCCGTTGGCGGCGCTGAAAGATTGATCGGCGCGCAGCCAGTGGTGCGCGCGGGCATAGTCGGGAAGGTGTTGGTTGACTGCCGCCACGGCTGTGGCCAGTTCGGCATCGCTGCAGTCGGTGCGCCGCGGCACCAACACAGCGACGTTCTCTGGCAGCGCCTCGCCATGCAGCCAGGCTTGAGCGATCGCCGTCTGCTGCAGCAGTTCGGCCTCGACCCATTCGGGATTCACGTTGCGCCCATAGGCCGTGACGAACTGGTGCTTTTTGCGCCCGTGCAGGATTAGAAAGTTGCCTTCCCAGTGACCGAGATCGCCAGTCGCCAGCCAGTCGTCGACAAGCGGCGGCTCGCCGAGATAACCAAGCATGCGTGGGCCGCGCATCAGTACTTCGCCGTCATCAGCCAGGCGCAATTCGACGTGGGCCAGGGGCTGGCCGACGCTGCCGATCCGACGCGCCTGGGGGGTGTTCAGGCAGACCACCGAAGCGCACTCGGACAGGCCGTAACCCTCGAATACAGGAAGCCCGAGATTGTCCGCGCGCTGCAGTAACTGTGGCGCCACGCGGCCACCGCCAACGGCAATGAAGCGGAGCGAGGTCGGTAGCGACAGCCCCTGCTCCGCAGCGTTGACCAGTGCCAGCAGCAGTTGCGGGAGCAGAATCAGGCTGTGCGGCTGGCTCTCGCGCAGCGTGCTGATCAAGCGCAACGGATCGAAGCCGCTGGCGCCGCTGAGACCGATCTCGGCCAGCGGGCGCAGCTCGACGCTGGCCCCGGCCAGCAACGGCGCATAAAGCCCGGCGATGTTTTCCAGCAAGGTGGCCAGCGGCAGCACGCAGAGGTGGCGCTGTACGTCGCAGCTGCGGCTGGCCAGCCAGAGGCTTGCGGCGACCTCGAACTGTGCCTCGGCATCGAGGCAGACGCCCTTGGGTTGGCCGGTGGTGCCGGAGGTGTAGGTGATTTTCAGCGTGCCGCTCGGCACCTCGTTGACGGTTGATTGCTGGCGTTGCAGAAGTCCGGGCGCGGTTTGTACGAAGCCGCCACTACGGGTCAGCTCATTTTCCGCACCGAGCAGACAATCGATGCCTGCGTGATCCAGCACATGCTGTTGCTGTGCAGGGGAGAAGAAGCCCGGCAGCGGCACGCAGACCAGTCCGGCGCGCAGCAGGGCGAGATCCCACAGGGCCCACTCCAGGCCGTTGTCCATGGCCAGGGCGACGCGCCGCACGCCGAGTTCTTTCAGTTGATTGGCGCGGGCCGTCACTGCGTGGCGCAGTTCGGCATAACTCAGCGTGCGTTCGCCTTCGATCAGGGCGTCACCGCTGTGTTGCGCGAGCTTCTGCCAGAAATGTTCAACTGCAGGCTGCATGCGCTATCTCCCCGACGTTGAACAAGGGTTGGTAGCCGAGACGCGGATAGGCACCGAGCTGCAGCAGGCGTTGGTGACCGGGCAGGATCTCGCCGGCCATCACCTGCGGGCGGCTGGCGTAGTAGCTGCCCCAGTCGGCCAGTTCATCGCCCATTCGTGCCGGATCGGCGAGCCCCAGCGCTATCGGCGTCAGTGCCAGGCGCTGGAAACTGTTGAGCAAGGCCGGCGTGCCGGTGAACACCACCCAGCGGAAACCCTGGGCGACCAGCAGGTCGGTTAGCGCAACGATCAGCAGGCGCGCCGAGCCGTTGCCGAAGGCGGCCAGGTTGCCCACCTCGACGATTTCCTCGCGTGGCACTTCGCGTCCGCAACGCCGGCTGACCGCCTGTTCGATCGGTTCATCCAGGTAGCGTTCAAGGAACAGCTGGCGCCGCTGGGCGCTGCGCAGACCGATCGCGCCCTGCACCTCGCCATTGTTGGCATGCAGGCCGAGCAGGCAGGGCATGAAATGCCGGATGCGCGCCTGATAGTGCAGGGCAAAGCGGTCCCGGATGAACGTCTCCAGCGCCTCGCGGCGCTCGCCCTGGCCACTCTGGGCCAGTTGCAGGGTCAGCGGCTGCTCGCGACCGATGCGTGCCAGTGCGTCTGTTTGATCTACCCAGGGCAATTCCATGGGGGAACCTCGGTTGAATGTCTGAGCCGATTATTGGTGGCCATTCTTAAGGCAGTCTTAAGTCGCGGGGCGCATATTTACTGGGTGAGCCCGGGGCTCGTCTGCCGACGTTTTCTTCACGTTCGGTCTGCTATTTTTGCCGCGCCTAACGTTGCGTTGAGCGCGGTATGACCCATTCGCCGAGAGATATCCATGCGCATCTTGGTCATCGAAGACAACCGCGACATCCTGGCCAACGTGCTGGATTATCTGGAACTCAAGGGCTACGGGGTCGACTGCGCCCAGGACGGGCTCAGTGGTCTGCACCTGGCCGCGACCGGGCACTACGATCTGATCGTGCTGGACATCATGCTGCCGGGCATCGACGGCTATCAGGTGTGCAAGCGCCTGCGCGAGGACGCTGGGCGCGATACGCCGATCATCATGCTCACCTCCCGTGATGCTCTGGGCGATCGCCTGCAGGGGCTCGCCGTCGGCGCCGATGACTACCTGGTCAAGCCTTTCGCCCTGTCCGAACTGGTCGCGCGCATCGAGGCGATCCTGCGGCGCAGCCAGGGCGCACGCCGGCACCAGTTGCAGGTCGGCGACCTGCACTACGACCTCGACACGTTGCAGGCCACTCGTGCCGGTCAGCCGTTACGGCTCAACCCCATCGGCTACAAGCTGCTGGCGATCCTGATGCAGAAGAGCCCGGCGGTGGTACGCCGCGAGGCGCTGGAAGAAGCGCTGTGGGGGGAGGATCCGCCAGACAGCGATAGCCTGCGCAGCCATATCCATCAGCTGCGTCAGGTACTGGACAAGCCATTCGCCAAGCCGCTGCTGCACACCCTGCATGGCGTCGGTTTCCGTCTGGCGGAGGACGATGATGCTCGCTAAACAGCCTCTTGCCCGGCGCATCGTCATCGCCTTCACCCTGACCACCCTGGTGGTCAGTGGCGTCTTCGCCCTGGGCATCGTTGCGGTGGTGCATTTTATCGAGGAACAGCTGGTCAGCGAGGAGCTGAGCCGCGAGATGGACATCGTGCTGGGCGAGGACCTGCCCCGCGGGCAGCCGCCGAAGCTGGATGCCCGCACCCGTTTCTATGCCTCCCACTTGCCACAGTATGCGATGCCCGAAGGCCTGGTCGCGCTCGGCGAGGGCTTCACCGAGCTGGTGCGCGGCGACGAGGCCCATTACGTCTATGTGCGTGATATTGCAGGCGAACGCTATATGCTGGTCGAGGAGCAGCACGAGTTCGAGGCTCGCGAGAGTGCACTGTTCAATGTGGTGCTGGCGGGGTTTCTGCTCAGCGTCGTCGGCGCCTGGGGGCTGGGCCGGCTGATGGCGCGGCGGGTGATGGCGCCGGTTACGCGCCTGGCGCAGCAGGTGCGCCATCGCGATCAGCTGCACCCGCTGGCACCGCCACTGGCGCTGCAATACCCCGACGATGAAGTCGGTCATCTGGCCGCGGCGTTCGACAGCACCCTCGGTCAACTGCGGCAGACGCTGGAGCGTGAGCGGCTGTTTACCAGCGACGTCAGTCACGAGTTGCGCACACCGCTGATGGTCATCCTCGGCGCCTGCGAGCTGCTCGATCAGGTCGAGTTGCCGCCGCTGGCGAGGCAGAAGACCGCGAGGATCCAGCGTGCTGCGCAGGAAATGCACGAGCTGGTGCAGACCTTTCTGCTGCTGGCCCGGGCCCGCCCCGAAACAATCGCCCTCGGCGGCAACGCCACCCTGGCCCGCGTGGCGCAGGAGCAGGTCGAACGTTGGGCGCCGCTGCTGCGGGAAAAAGGCCTGCATTTCGAACGTGTGGAGGAGGGCCATGACAGCGGCCTGTACAACCTGACGCTGCTCAGTACGGTAATGTCCAACCTGCTGCGCAATGCCCTGCATTACACCGAAAGTGGTGCGGTACGGCTGGTGCTGGGCCGTGGCGGCTTTCGCGTCGAGGACAGTGGTGTGGGCATTCCACTGGAACAGCAGGAGCGCATGTTTCAGCCGTTCGTGCGTGGTTGCGAGGCACGAGGGGAGGGGCTCGGACTCGGGCTTTCACTGGTCAAGCGGATCTGCGCGCATCAAGGTTGGGCGGTCAGTGTGCAGCAGCACACACCTCAGGGCAGTCGTTTTCAGGTGGTGCTCAGGCCCGACGCGGCTTGACGTTTTTTTCACATCCTTTTGACAGGGGCTTGATGCTCGTCTCGTTAGTCTGGCGTTCTGCTTTTTAGAGGAACACCTGCCATGAGCGATTCGAGCCCCATCGAATTGGAGTTCTCGCGCAAGTACGACCGCGAGCACGCCCATCAATACCTGCTCAAGCATCGGGACGGCCTGGCCCGGCGTCTGTCGCACTGGCGTGACGAGCAACTGGCACGCCGCGCGCTGAAGCTGGCGGGTGATCCCGACCTGGTTCTCGATCTGCCCTGTGGTGCCGGACGCTTCTGGCCGCTGTTGGCCGAACATCCGAGCCGGATGATCTTCGCCGCGGACAACTCGAGCGACATGCTGGCCATCGCCGAAGCCGCACAGCCGCTGGAGGTGGTCAACCGGGTGGAGCTGTTTCAAGCCTCGGCCTTCGCCATCAATATGGGCGACAACGCGGTGGACAGCATCTTCTGCATGCGTCTGCTGCACCACATTGCCGACCCGCAGCACCGCCTGGCGATGCTGCGCGAATTCCACCGGGTCAGCCGCGATACCCTGATCGTTTCGCTGTGGGTCGATGGCAACTACAAGGCCTGGAAACGCAAACGCCTGGAACGCCGCCGCGCGCCCAAGGACAACCAGAACCGCTTCGTGGTCGCACGCTCGGTGATCGAGGCGGAGTTCGCTCAGGCCGGCTTCGACATTATCAACCGCAACGACTTTCTCCCCGGTTACGCCATGTGGCGGGTCTATGTGCTGCGCAAGAAGAACTGAACATGAACAGGCCCCTCACCCTGCCCGCACGTGAAGCCCTGACCAGCACTTTCCGGCGCTGGTGGAACACCCAGGGCGAATGGGTCGAGGCACCCAACCAACGCCGCGATGGCGAAAGCGGTGTGCAGCGCTTGCAATTGAGTGATCCGTCGCTGCCGGCGCTTTACTGCAAGCGCCAGGTTGGCCATCTGTATCGCTCGTTGCAGCACCCCTTCGGCCGCCCCACCGTTCTGCGCGAGCGGCAGGCATTGAGCGCCCTGACGCGTATCGGCATACGGGTGCCGGAACTCGTCTACTGTGGCGCGCGCAGGGAGGCCGGGAAGTGGCAGGCGCTGCTGATAACCGAGGAGCTCCAGGGCTTTGTCAGCCTGCAAGACTGGTACCGCGGCAAGCTGTATGAGCAGTGGGGGACGCTGATTCACCGGCAGCTGTTGCAGAACCTGGGGATCACCCTGAGCCGACTTCACCACGCCCACTGGCAGCATGGCTGCTGCTATCCCAAGCACGTTTTCATCAAGGTCCACGGCAAGGCCGATTCGGCCTGGGTCGAGATCGCCTTGCTCGATCTGGAAAAGAGCCGTCGCCGTCTACGGCGCTCAGCCGCCTCGCGACATGATCTGCGCCAGCTGTATCGCCATTGTCAGGACATGCCCGAGTGCGACTGGAGCCTGCTGCGGGTTGCCTACGATGCATCCTTTGCCAATCCAGGCGGGGTATATAGGGATGCCATCTGATTCGATAACAACAAATGGCAAGGCCATGAAAAGACGCAGCGGGTTTTCCCGTATCTGGTATGCCTCCGGTTATTCGGCGGCGGGTCTCAAGACGGCCTATATTGGCGAAGCGGCGTTCCGTCAGCTGGTCCTGCTCAATCTGATATTGATCCCTGCCGCCTTCATGCTCGATGTCAGCCGGGTCGAGCGCGCCCTGTTGATCGCCGTGGTGTTCCTCGGGCTGATCATCGAACTGCTCAACTCGGCCATCGAAGCTACCGTCGATCGCATTTCTCTCGAATTGCACCCGCTCTCCAGGCAGGCCAAGGATATGGGCAGCGCCGCACAACTGCTGGGGCTGATCCTGATCCTAGTGGTCTGGGCTGTGATTCTGCTATGAACCCGCGTGCTCAGCACCAACAAGGACTCCCCATGAAATCCATTGAACGGCCGTTCGCGGGGCATCCGCTGTCGGTTGGCATCGGCCAGCACCTGGCGTTCACCGCCGCCAGCGCCCTGGCGCTGCTGCTGATGTTCGCCCTGTTGCGCCTGGGCCTGCTTGGGTTCAACCGCGAACTGATCGGCACCACGCCACTGGCCAGCTTTGTCGACGCCTTCATCAACGGCGCGCGTTTCGATCTGCGGGTATGCGTATACATCCTTGTGCCGCTGTTGCTGGCGCCGCTGAGCCTGCGCGTCATGTCCGCGCGGCCGCTGCTGTGCATCTGGCTGAGCGGCTGCGCCAGCGTGGCGATCCTGCTCGGGTTGATCGAACTCAACTTCTATCAGGAGTTTCACCAGCGGCTGAACAGCCTGGTGTTCCAGTACCTGCAGGAAGACCCGGCCACTGTGCTGAGCATGCTCTGGCACGGCTTCCCGGTGTTCAAGCTGCTGGCCGTCTGGGCGTTGCTGAGCGCGCTGATGTTCGCCCTGTTCGGCTGGCTGGAACGGCTGACGCGGCGCTCGATGCGCTTGCCGAAGGGTTGCCCGCAGCAATCTGGCAGGACGGGCTGGGCGCAGCGTGGTGCGGTGCTGCTGGTGCTGGTCCTGATTGCGCTGGTGGCGGCGCGCGGCACCCTGCGCCAGGGCCCGCCGCTGCGCTGGGGCGATGCCTTCACTACCGAGTCGATGTTCGCCAACCATCTCGGCCTGAACGGCAGCCTGAGTCTTTACGACGCGGCCAAGAGCCGGATGTCGAGCCACCGAGAGAACATCTGGAAACCGACCATGCCGGACGAGCAGGCGCGGGCGATCACCCGCCAGCTGCTGCTGACCGCTCATGACCAACTGGTAGACGCACAGAGCGCCGCGGTGCGTCGTGACTACCAGGCACCGGCAGCCGGCTCGCTGCCAGTACGCAACGTGGTGGTGATCCTGATGGAAAGCTTCGCCGGCCGCTTCGTCGGCGCATTGGGCAGCCAGGACGGCATCACCCCCAACTTCGACCGCCTGGCCAAAGAAGGTCTGCTGTTCAGCCGGTTCTTCGCCAACGGCACCCACACGCACCAGGGCATGTTTGCCAGTATGGCCTGCTTTCCCAACCTGCCCGGCTTTGAGTACCTGATGCAGGCACCGGAAGGCGGACAGCGCTTCTCCGGTCTGCCACAACTGCTCGGCAGCCGCGCGTTCAACGACGTTTACCTCTACAACGGCGACTTCGCCTGGGATAACCAGGCCGGGTTCTTCGCCAACCAGGGCATGACCCGCTTCATCGGCCGCAGCGATTACCTCGATCCAGTGGTGGCCGACCCGACCTGGGGCGTCTCCGACCAGGACATGTTCGATCGCGCGGTAGTCGAACTGCAGCAGCTGGATCGCGACGAGCCGTTCTATGCGCTGCTGCAGACGCTGTCCAACCACACCCCCTATGCCCTGCCGGAGCAGCTGCCGGTAGACGCGGTAACGGGGCACGGCTCACTGGATCCGCACCTGACCGCCATGCGCTATTCGGATTGGGCGCTGGGGGTGTTTTTCGACAAGGTGCGCAAGATGCCCTGGTTCGACGAAACCCTGTTCGTGGTCGTCGGTGACCATGGTTTTGGTGCCCATGAACAGCTTACCGAGATGGACCTGTACCGCTTCCACGTACCCATGCTGCTGATCGCACCGGGCATCAGCGAGAAATTCGGCAGCCGCCGCGAGGTGGTCGGTACTCAGGTCGATATGGTGCCGACCATCATGGGCCGGCTTGGCGGCGAGGTGCGTCACCAGTGCTGGGGGCGCGATCTGCTCAGCCTGGCTGCGGACGATCCGGGTTTCGGCATCATCAAGCCCTCGGGCAGCGATCAGACCGTGGCAATGTTGCGCGGCGATCGCATCCTGGTGAAGCCCAAGGGCCTGGAGCCGCAGCTGTACCGCTACCGTCTCGGTGAAAAGCCCCAGGCCGAACGGTTGCCATCGAGTGCCATCGACCGGGCCATGAGCGAGCAGCTGCAGGCGTATCTGCAGACGGCGACCGAGAGTCTGCTGGCCGACAGCACGGCAGACCGCGAGCGCGAACCCGCGGCGCAGTCCAGTCCGGTGGCGGCCGCCACAGACCCGGAAACCCCTCCGGTGGTGCCAATCAAGTCGGTTGTGGCGACCGAGGGTAGAAAACGCCGATAGTCGCCACACAAGCAAAGGCCGCGAGTCGTCAGCAATGCCTCGCGGCGTTTTGCCTGTTGCGCGATGGGCGCTGTGGCTGTCCGAAGCCGGATGTCAGGTGGCCGGCCACTTTGTCATTGGTGTACGGTACCTCCCTTGGTTGGCTTTAAACCCGGAGTGCAGATGAGCGTCAACGAGCAGCACCTGACCCGGCTGGCCGCCGAGTTGGGCCAGCAGTTGCAGGTGCAAGGCGCACAGGTGGCTACCGCCGAGTCCTGTACCGGCGGCGGTATTGCCGAGGCGATTACCCGCATTCCTGGCAGCTCGGCCTGGTTCGAGGCCGGCTATGTCACCTACTCCAATGTGCAGAAGAGCAGGCAGTTGGCGGTTCCCGAGGCGTTGTTCGCCACCGTGGGGGCGGTCAGCCGCGAGGTGGTCGAGGCCATGGTGCGTGGCGCCCAGGCGCAGAGCGGGGCGCGTTACGCCGTGGCGGTCAGTGGCGTGGCCGGGCCGGATGGCGGCTCGGCGGAGAAGCCGGTGGGCACCGTGTGGCTGGCCTGGGGTGACGGCGAGCGGCTGTTCAGTGCCCGTCGCCAGTTCGACGGCGATCGCGGCGAAATTCGCCGACAAACGGTTGAGGCCGCTCTGCAAGGGCTGCTGCGCGTGATTGCGCAAGAAAATCCAAATGCAGGGTAGGCGAGCGACTTGCCCTGTGGAATAATACTGTCTACTTATACAGTTGTTAGTGGCCGCTAGCAGGCCCTTCTTTATTACGTGAGGACTTCAATGGACGAGAATAAGAAGCGCGCCTTGGCGGCAGCCCTGGGCCAGATCGAAAAGCAATTCGGCAAGGGTGCGGTCATGCGCATGGGCGATCACGATCGCCAGGCGATTCCGGCCATTTCCACCGGTTCGCTCGGTCTGGACATCGCCCTGGGCATTGGCGGTCTGCCGAAAGGCCGGATCGTCGAGATCTACGGTCCCGAGTCTTCCGGTAAAACCACCCTGACCCTGTCGGTCATCGCCGAGGCGCAGAAGCTCGGTGCCACCTGCGCCTTCGTCGATGCCGAGCATGCCCTGGACCCTGAGTACGCCGGCAAGCTCGGCGTGAATGTCGATGACCTGCTGGTGTCGCAGCCGGATACCGGCGAACAGGCCCTGGAGATCACCGACATGCTGGTGCGTTCCAATGCCGTCGACGTGATCGTCATCGACTCGGTGGCGGCCCTGGTGCCGAAGGCGGAAATCGAAGGCGAGATGGGCGACATGCACGTGGGCCTGCAGGCTCGCCT
Organism: Pseudomonas sp.; assembly: GCF_033723075.1. Lineage (GTDB taxonomy): Bacteria > Pseudomonadota > Gammaproteobacteria > Pseudomonadales > Pseudomonadaceae > Aquipseudomonas. The sequence goes on along the minus strand of NZ_JAWVXU010000001.1, from coordinate 225,387 downwards.
GATGTCCCAGGCGCTGCGCAAGATCACCGGCAACATCAAGAACGCCAACTGCCTGGTGATCTTCATCAACCAGATCCGCATGAAGATCGGCGTGATGTTCGGTAGCCCGGAAACCACTACCGGCGGTAATGCCCTGAAGTTCTACGCCTCGGTGCGTCTGGACATTCGTCGCACCGGTGCAGTGAAAGAGGGTGACGAAGTGGTCGGCAGCGAAACCCGGGTCAAGGTCGTGAAGAACAAGGTGGCGCCGCCGTTCCGTCAGGCCGAATTCCAGATCCTCTACGGCAAGGGTATCTACCGCAATGGCGAGGTCATCGACCTCGGCGTGCAACACGGCCTGTTGGAAAAATCCGGTGCCTGGTACAGCTATCAGGGCAACAAGATCGGTCAGGGCAAGGCCAATTCGGCCAAGTACCTGGAAGACAACCCGGAAGTGGCACGCACCATCGAGGGCCTGATCCGCGAGAAACTGCTGGTAGTCAGCCCGCCAGTCAAGGCTGGCGCAGGCGATCTGGCCACCGCCGAGGCCTGAGAGGCTGTGAAAAAATCGCTTGCCTGCTGCGACCGTCGCCGGGCGGCTGCAACTGCGTTGCGCTACGCAAAAACTTCGGTCATTTGGCTCGCCAAACTCCCTCGTTTTCACGTAGCGCGCCTTGTTTCGCTCGCCCGACGGCGTCCTCGCGACGGCCTTCGATATTTTCCCAGCCTCTGATTCGTAGCTCATGCCTGTCGTACTGGATAACCTCGTCGCGGTGCGCCGCGCGGCCATGGACCTACTGGCGCGTCGCGAACATGGGCGTGTCGAGTTGACCCGCAAACTGGTTAAGCGCGGTGCCCCGCTCGAGTTGATTGACACCGCCCTCGAGCGCCTGGCGCAAGAGGGTTTGTTATCCGAGGCGCGTTATCTGGAAAGCTTTGTCGGCTATCGCGCGCGTGCTGGCTATGGGCCGTTGCGCATTCGTGAAGAGCTGATCCAGCGCGGCTTGCCGCGGGCCGATGTCGAGCAGGCATTGCGCGACAGCGGCATCGATTGGCGTGAACAACTGGAGCAAACCTGGCACCGCAAGTTTGCCGGTCAACTGCCGGGCGATACCCGTGAACGTGCCCAGCAGGGCCGCTTTCTCAGTTATCGTGGCTACCCGCCGGATCTGATCGCTCGTCTGTTGCGCGGCCTCGATCTGGATTGACGCACCCTGTGAACCCGGAGCCTGTGCTCCGGGTTTTGTGCATCTGGGCGGTGGTTGTTTGCACGGCTCTGCTGGCGGTACGCGTTACGGACAGTTGATATCGTTTGTCGATGATAATCAGCTTGGCTGTTCCCAGTGCTGCGGCTGGTTGATCAGGTTCAGCAATTCGCGCAGGCGGCCATGGTCGCGGCTAGTGAATGCGAATGCCAGGCGAGTCAGGTGGCAGAGTTCCGGCTCGTCCTGTTCGGACTCGCAATAAGTCTGCTGCTGGAAGCCACCGCTCTTGCACAGGTCGATGAACTCGCTATTCAGCTGCTGCATGGCCGCTTCATTGAGTGGGTGGTTGAGACGGATCACATAGCGATCCTTGAGCCAGCGGCTGGAGTGGTAATTGCGATAGAACTGGGCGATTTCATCGGCGGCCTCGGCGGCGCTGTGCACCAGGCGCACCAGATGCAGATCGCTGGGCAGGATGTAGCCGTTACCCACCAGTTGGTTGTCGATAAAGGCCATGGCCTCTTTCCAGAAACTGCCCCCCGGTTGATCGAGCAGTATCACGGGTACCAGTGGACTCTTGCCGGTTTGTATCAGGGTCAGCACTTCCAGTGCTTCATCCAGGGTGCCGAAACCGCCAGGGCACAGCACCAGACCATCGGCCTCCTTGACGAAGAACAGCTTGCGCAGAAAGAAGAAGTGGAACGACAGCAGATTGTTGGTGCCATGCACGGTGGCATTGGCCCCTTGTTCAAAGGGCAGGGTGATATTGAAACCCAGGCTGTTTTCCAGGCCGGCGCCCTCATGAGCGGCGGCCATGATGCCGCCGCCGGCACCGGTAACCACCATCAAGTCGTGCCGCGCCAGGGTGGCGCCGAGTTCGCGGGCCAAGGCATACAGCGGGTGATCGGGCGGCGTGCGGGCCGAGCCGAATACGGTCACTTTGCGCCGCCGTTTGAACTGTTCGAGCGAGCTGAATGCGTGCTCCATTTCACGCAGGGTTTGCAGCATGATCTTGGCGTCCCAGCGATTGCGGTCGGCCTGGGCCATGCGGATCACGGTGATCAGCATGTCGCGATACAGCGGCAGGTTCGGGCTGTCGCCAGGGGCGACCAGGTTTACCAGTTCGTCGACTTTGTCGGTGAGGTCGATACCGCTGGTCTGGAAGTGGCGGGATAAATAATCATCCGGTTCGTAAGGCATTCGACTTCTCCTTTCAGGATGCCGGCCGGATTCTTTCGCTGTCGTGAAAGCCCGGCCTTAGTCAGAGTATGGCTGGAGCTTGCGCCTTGGCGGGCTAAATAGCTGATCAGATTGCAGAAAATCTCCGGCCTGGGTAGGCGGCAGCAGATTCGGCTGGCCTGCCAGCGAATCTCTAACCGGCTCGCCAGCGCGAAGCAGTAGGGCTGAAGGGAGTGAAAATAACGCTCGTCTGCTGCAGTCCGGACGGCGATCCATGGCTGTCACTCGCCGCAGCCAATGCATCATGGTTAATCGGTGCGGCACAAAGTTGGCGGGCTGTTGCTGCGCTCCGAGGCCACCCTATCTCCGAACGGATCGCCGCCCGGGCCGGCCTAGGTTCCGAGCGGATCGCTACTCTGCGGCCGGGCTTGCGGGGACTGATTCGCTAGGCCCCAGGTGCGCAGGTAAAGCAGCCATGCACCTGTTGGCGAAGATGGCCCCGCAACCACTGCAGCTCCCGCATTGCTCAGATAGCGATCTGCTCGCCTGGCTCGGGAATACTGGCAATCCAGTTGAGGCGCTCGCGCAGGGCTTGCTGCAGCACCTGCATTTTCTCCAGTTCGCCATGCACCAGATACAGCTCGGGGTGATGGTCGAAATGACTGACCCAGTCGAGCAGCTGCGACTGCCCGGCATGGGCAGAGAAGCCGCCGAGGGTGTGGATCTGTGCTTTGACCGCGATGCGTTGGTGGAGCATTTTCACCGTGCTGGCGCCGTCGACTATGGCGCGTCCCGGGGTACCCCTGGCCTGGAAACCGGGGAACACCACATGGCAATTCTCGCGCCAGAGGTTGTGCTTGAAATGGTGGGCGATGCGCCCGCCGGTACACATGCCACTGCCGGCGATGATGATGGCGCCGCTCTTGACCCGGTTGATCGCCATGGACTCCTCCGGCGTCGGCGTGCAGCGCAGGATCGGCAGCCAGTCCTCGATGCGCCTGGCGGGCTTGTCCGCGATGGCCGCATGATCGTCCGGGTCGAACAGGTGTTGAAAGCGCGAATAGATGGCGTTGGCGCGAATGGCCATCGGGCTGTCGAGGAACACCGCCTGCTGTGGCAGTCGGCCTTCCTGGTAGAACCGCCCGAGGTAGTAGATCAGGTCCTGGGTGCGGCCGACGGCGAAGGCCGGGATCAGCACGTTGCCGCCGTCGCGATGGGCCTGTTGGAGAATTTCGGCCAGCTCATCCAGGGTGTCGTCGCTGTTGCGGTGATCGCGATCGCCATAGGTGGACTCGAGCAATACCAGATCGGCGCGGTCGAGCGTGGTCGGGGCGTGCATTAGCGGCGAGCAGGTGTTGCCGAGGTCGCCGGAAAACACCAGGCGCCGGGTCAGGTGGTGGTCCTGTACCAACAACTCGACGATCGCCGAGCCCAGGATATGTCCGGCATCGTGAAAGGTGACCTGTACGCCCCTGGCCACTTCGATTGGCTGGCCATAGGCCTGCGGGCGCCGTTGTTCGAGCGCCTGCTCGGCATCCTCGGTGGTATACAGCGGGCTGAGCGGCGGCTTGCCCAGGCGTGCACGCCACTTGTTCTCCCACTCGGTATCCTTCTCCTGGATCTGCGCCGCATCCAGCAGCATCAGTTCCATCAGCTCGCAACTGGCGTCGGTGGCGAAGATCGGCCCGCGATAACCGGCTCCGGCCAGTTTCGGCAGCAAGCCGCTATGGTCGATATGGGCGTGGGAAATCACCACGGCATCCAGACTCAGTGGGTCGAAGGGGAAGGGCGCGCGGTTGCCTTCCTCCTCCTCGCGACGGCCCTGGCGCATGCCGCACTCTAGCAGCACCTTGGCGCCATCGCGGCTTTCGATCAGGTAGCAGGAGCCAGTGACTTGCTGGATGGCGCCAAGGAAGCTGAGCAGAGCCATGTTGGAAATCCTTGATGAGGGTGAATGATCACAGGGTGCCGCGAACGGAGGGCGGCGGCCTTGATGCAGGTCAGGGTGTGGGCTGCTCTGCTTGTCCTAGACTGTGCGAAAACACCGGGAGAGCGTCCCATGCCGCAACTATTGCCGAGTGCCAGCGAGCTGGCCGCACATGCTCTGATCGAGCCCGGCTTCGCCGCATGGCAGCAGGGCTATGGCCCTGTACAGCATAGTCCAGAGACCTGTGCGGCGGTCTTTCGCATGGCCCACCAATTGGTCCAGGCGGGTCAGCAGCCCGACCTGGCCAGCGTCTATGCCCTGCTGCGCGCCCTGGACCGGCTGAACGCCGCCGGGTTATGGCTGGTGGTGCACATGACCTATGCCCGGCGCGTGCGCCTGGACGGTACAGACTTGGAACCTGACGACTTCAAGGTCAAGCCCGAGGGACACACCGGTGGTTCCTTGAACATGGTGCCCGGCTACGCCGCCTACCTGGCGTTGAATGCCCTGACGGGGGAAACCCGTGGCTGGCTGATGGGCCAGGGGCATTGTGTGGCGGCGGTCGAGGCGCTGAATCTGCTGACCGCCAACCAGCACCCCGAACAGGCCGCGCGTTACGGCTGCGATGAAAGTGGCATGAGCCGGCTGGTAGCAGATTTTTACAGCTATGCCCAGGCGCCCGATGGCGCACCGGGTGTGCCCCTGGGCAGTCACGTCAATCCGCATACCGCTGGCGGTATCGCCGAAGGGGGTTACCTGGGTTTTGCCGAGTTGCAGTACTGCCACTTGCCTCTGCCCGGAGAAAAACTGGTGGCCTTCCTGTCGGATGGCGCGGCCGAAGAGCAGCGCGGCAGTGATTGGATGCCGCGTTGGTGGCGGGCGGAAGACTGTGGCGTGGCGCTACCTGTGATGATCGCCAACGGCCGGCGTATCGAGCAGCGCACCGAGCTGGGTACGCAGGCGGGACTGGAGGGGTTTCGTCAGCATCTGCGCCACTGCGGTTTCGACCCGGTCAGTTTCGATGGACGCGACCCGGCGGCTTTCGTCTGCGCCCTGTGGCAGATGGAGCAGCGGCTGGGGCACCGGGTTGCCGAGTTGCACAGCGGCATCCTGCATTACCCGCTGCCGATGCCCTATGCAATTGCCGAAACCGAGAAAGGCTTCGGCTTTTATGGCGCCGGCAGCAACGCTGCGCACAACCTGCCGCTGCCGGCCAACCCGCACCACGACGCCGCCGCGCGTGCGCTGTTCAATCGGCATGCGGCCAATCTGTGGGTGGCGCCCGACGAGTTGACCCGGGTCTGTGCGCAATTCCGAGGTGGGCGCGCCGAGCGTCCGCTGGAGCGCGATCATCCGTTGGCGCTGCGCCAGCCGCCGGCGCCGCAGCTGCCCGAGTTGCACTATCACGGGCAAGACTGCTCACCGATGTCGGCGCTGGAGCGCTTTTTCGTCGAGCTGGTGCAGGCCAACCCGCAGCTGCGGCCGAGAGTGGGCAACCCGGACGAGCTGGCGAGTAATCGCCTGGAAGGTGTTCTGCATGCCCTCAAACACCGGGTCTGCGTGCCTGAAAGCGAGCTGGAAGCAGTGGACGGGGCGATCATTACCGTGCTCAACGAGGAAGCTGTGGTGTCCGCCTGCCTGGCCAATCAAGGCGGCCTGAACCTGGTGGCGAGTTACGAGGCCTTCTGCGTGAAGATGCTCGGCGCGGTGCGCCAGACCCTGATCTTCGCCAGGCAGCAGAAGGAGGTGGGGCGTCCCGCCGGTTGGCTTGGCTGGCCGCTGGTGGCGACTTCGCATACCTGGGAGAACGGCAAGAACCAGCAATCGCACCAGGACACCAGCTTTTGCGAGGCGCTGCTCGGCGAGATGAACGACATGCTGCGGGTGTTGTTTCCGGCCGACCATAACTCGCTGCTGGCCTTGCTGCCGGCGGTCTACCAGGCGCGCGGGCAACTGGCTTGCATTGTCAGTCCCAAGCGCGAACGCCCGGCCCAGTTCGATCGGCAGCAGGCCGAACAACTGGCCCGTGATGGTGCCCTCCTGCTGGACCAGCAGGAAGGCGCCGCCCCCGTGCTGCTGATCGCCACCGGCGCTTATCAGTTGAGCGAGATGCGCCGTGCGGCTGTGCGCCTGAGTGCGAAGAAATGCGCCTGGCGTCTGGTTTACCTGCAGGAGCCGGGGCGCTTTCGTGAGCCGCGCGATCACTGGGAAGCACAAGCCGTGGCGCCGGCCGCACTCTGCAACGCGCTGTTCCCGGCGCAGTATCCGTGCCGCGTGCTGCTGACCCATATGCGTCCGGAAGTGGCGCGTGGGCATCTCTGGCCGATCCTCGGCGATGCCCGCTGCAACCGGGTGCTGGGTTATCGCAATCGCGGTGGCACCCTGGATGAGGCGGGCATGCTGTTCGCCAACCAGGCTACCTGGGCGCACGTGTTGCAAGCGGTCGCAGAGCTGTTGGGTATCCCCGCACAGAAGCTCTTGAGTCGCGAGGAGCGGGCTGCGCTGGCTGGCCAGGGCAGCCCCGAATGCCTGCGCTAAAACCGTCCGGCAGAGGGCTGGAAATCAAGCGGCTGTGTGGACTGCAGCGCGGTGCGGGGCATCCGCGCGACATGGCAGCGCCGATCGCCATGCAGGTGCCCCGAAGCATGGCCTATTGGCCGCAGTCGCTGTTACTGAAGCGCTCGCTGACGACCGGGCGATTGCTCTTGTACTCGCTGAACTCGTAACGCAGAACGGCGCCGCGGGCCAATAACTGGCGATAACCCGGGTTGCGGCACACGCTGTTGGCCAGTTGCGCGCGCACGCTATCCGGGTTGCCGCGCATCTGTGCGGCGTGCTCGGGGCGCACACTCAGGTGATTGATCAGTTCATTGCCGTCGACGCTATAGCCTTGATCGAGAATATCTTCGTTGATCGCCCGTGGTGTGCCGACACTGCTTTCCTTGGCGACTTGTTCGAGGGTCTTGCTCAGCTCGAAGTTGTTCAGCGATGCGGCCTGAGTCAGCACGGGTAGGCTGAGGGCGAGGATTACAGCGATCATACGCAGCATGGAGTTCTCCAGAGTCAGTTCTGAACCCTTCGACAGGCATCGGCCCGCAGAGGTTCAGCAGGCCACTATCTTACTGGGCCGCCGGGGTTTGCCCCACCTGCAATAGTGGCGGCTTTGTTAGACTCGCGAGTTTTACCGTCCCAGGATCCAAGATGCCGTCCCTTTCTCGCCGTGGAACGTCGTGCCCATGAGCCATGCCGTCGCTCGTTTGCGCGCCGCGCGCATTGCCCGTAGTGAAAAACCCTTCCTGGCCCGTGGCTCCAAGGCCGTGCGTTGCCAGCGCTGCCGGCTGGCCCTGAGCCATTGCCTGTGCGCCTGGCGTCCGCAGATCGAGGCCAGGTCGGGCGTGTGCTTGCTGATGCATGATGTCGAGGCGCTCAAGCCAAGCAATACCGGCTGGCTGATTGCCGATGTAGTGGCCGATACGTCGGCCTTTGGCTGGTTGCGCACTGCGGTCGAACCCGCCTTGCCGGCGCTGCTGAGCGATCCGCAGTGGCAGCCCTATCTGGTGTTTCCAGGTGAATACGTCGAGCCTGGACGGGTGGTCAGTGAGGTGGATCATGCGCCTGGCAAGCGGCCACTGTTCATTCTGCTCGATGCGACCTGGACCGAGGCGCGCAAGATGTTCCGCAAGAGCCCCTACCTCGACAGCTTGCCGGTGCTCAGCCTGCAGCCCGAGCAATTGTCGCGTTACCGTCTGCGTCGTTCCACGCGCGACGATCATCTGTGTACCGCCGAGGTGGCGGCGCTCTGTCTCGAACTGGCTGGCGATCAGCATGCCGCCGATGCGCTGAACGCCTATCTGGATGTCTTCAGCCAGCACTACCTGGCGGCTAAAGCTCCACGTGCGGTTGATCTGGACGACGCCTTGCATCAGCACTTGCGGCTGTTTCTGTAACTAGTTGACTGGTTTTTTTCGGCCATAGTTGCGCCAGCAGCATGCCAGTGAGCATCAGCGCACAGCCGAAATAACCACGCAGTTGCAGCGCTTCGCCCAGTAGCCAGGCGCCTGCAATGGCGGCAAACACGGCTTCCAGCGAGAGGATGATCGCGGCGTGCGAGGCGATCGCATGCTTTTGCGCCACCACCTGCAAGGTAAAGCCGATGGCCACGCCGAACAGGCCGCCATACAGAATCGCCGGCCCGGCAGCGATAATCGAGTCGAGGCGGATGTCCTCGAAGATCAGCGCCAGCAGCAGGCTGATCAGCGCGCAGGTGGCGAATTGCACCACGGCCAGGCGCAAGGGGTCATGCCTTCTGGCGAAAACCCCCACCAGCAGCACATGCACGGCCCAGACGAAAGCACCGGCCAATTGCAGCCAGTCGCCGGAGGCGACCTGAAAGCCGTCGCCGACGCTGAGCAGGAACATGCCGAGCACCGCCAGCAAGGCGCCCAGCCAGATGCCCAGGCCAGTCTTGTGGCCGAGCAGCAGGCCGAGCAGGGGCACGATGATCACGTACAGGCCGGTGATGAATCCGGCGTTGGTGACACTGGTGAAGAGCAAACCGACCTGTTGCAGGTTGATCCCCAGGGCCAGTGCCAAACCCATCAGTCCGCCCCCCAGCAGCAGGTGGCGGTTCAGCGGCGCGATGGGCGTGCTGCGCGAGCGGCGCTCGAGCAGCGGTAGCAGAGGCAGCAGTATCAATACCGCCAGGGCAAAGCGCAGGCCGCTATAGAGGAAGGGGCCGATCGAGTCCATGCCCAGGCGCTGAGCGACGAAGGCCGAACCCCAGATCATCGCCGTGAGCAGCATCAAGAGGTCGGCGCGCAGGGCCTGGCTTCGCATAAAATAGCCTCGTTGGGAAAAAGTGCAGACTGTGCCGCAAAGTAACGCGCTTGACCACTCCGTGATCGCTCGGCATGCTGGGCGCCGCCTTAGGCGCATTTGCGCTTGGCCGTGTACTATGCGCGGCTCAATCGAGCGGCCTGTCATGTTTCATCCGGCAGGCCTGGGCTAGCGGTATTCACATAACAAGAACAGGACCTGCAATGGCCGCTTATGAAATCCTGATTGCCGACGATCATCCTCTCTTTCGCAGTGCGCTTCAGCAGGCACTGACCCTGGGTCTTGGCCCGCAGGTACGGTTGGTAGAAGCTGCCAGCATCGCCGAGTTGGAAACCTGCCTGGCGGCAAAAGCAGATTGGGATCTGGTTTTGCTCGACCTCAACATGCCCGGTGCCTATGGTTTCTCCGGCCTGGTGCTGTTGCGTGGGCAATACCCGCAGGTACCGGTGGTGATGGTCTCGGCGCAGGAAGAGGCGGCCGTGGTGGCGCGGGCACGCGAATTCGGCGCCAGTGGTTTCATTCCCAAGTCCAGCTCCCTGGAGAGCATCCAGCAAGCGGTGCAAGTGGTGCTCGATGGCGATACCTGGTGGCCGGAGCAAACCGAGGAGGCTGCGCAGGTCTCTGCCGAGGCCAAAGCCGCCAGCGCCGGCCTGGCCAGTCTGACCCCGCAGCAGTTTCGCGTGTTGACCATGGTCTGCGACGGTCTGCTGAACAAGCAGATCGCCTACGAGTTGAGCGTTTCCGAGGCAACGGTAAAGGCCCATGTCACGGCAATTTTCCGCAAGCTCGGTGTGCGCACCCGTACCCAGGCAGCCCTGCTGTTGCAGCAGATGGAATCGATCCCGAGCAGTTGAGCGGGTTGCCGAGGCGAGGCGCCCTCAGTGCAGTAGGTGCAGGCCGGTTTGTTTGTGCAGGTCTATAGTTCTCCTGCCAGCCGGCTTTTTTACACGCTGGGAAACTTTCTTGGGCAACTCTCTTATGTCGCCATTCAAGGGTCAGACGGGCTTCAAGCGTATCGTCAATGCCGCAGGCTATTCGTTGGCGGGTTTGCGCGTCGCGATTGCCGGCGAGGCCGCCTTCCGTCAGTTGATGCTGCTCAACCTGGTGTTGATTCCCCTGGCGTTCTACAGCGATGTCAGCCGGGGCGAGCGGGCCCTGATGGTGGGCGTCTGCCTGTTGGCGTTGATCGTCGAGTTGCTCAACTCGGCGCTGGAGGCGGCGGTCGATCGTATCTCTCTGGAGTTGCATCCCTTGTCGAAAAACGCCAAAGACATGGGCAGCGCCGCGCAATTCATGTCCTTGACGCTGATCGCCAGTGTCTGGACGGTGATTCTGCTGGGCTGATGGCGTGCGACCCGGTAGCGCCAAAGTCGCTCAGGCAATGTTTGGCAGCACTATCTCATCGCTGCGCCTGACCCCGGCTGTCAGCGCCCGGCATAGCTCGATAAATTCGCGCATGGCGGCGGTCTGGTACTTCTGTTTGTGCCAGATGAAATAGAACTGCCGGCGCAGATCCAGTTCGGGTGTTTCCACCGCCACCAGGCTGCCGCGGCGGAAGGCGTCGCGTAGCGCCAGGCGCGAGATGCAGCCGATGCCCAGGCCCGATTCCACCGCGCGTTTGATCGCCTCGGTATGTTCCAGCTCCAGGCGCACGTTCAACGAGCGCGGGTGATGGCGCATGGCCTGATCGAAGGTCAGGCGTGTGCCCGAGCCCTGTTCACGGAGGATCCAGGCTTCCCGGGTCAACTCGTCCAGGCTGGCTTCGCCGCGCTTGGCCAGGGCATGTTGCGGGGCGCAGAACACCACCAGTTCATCCTTGACCCAGGGTTGCACCTCGATATCCGGGTGCTGGCAGTCGCCCTCGATCAGGCCCATATCCAGCTCGTAGTGGGCGATCTGCTGCACCACATAGGCAGTGTTGTGGACCTGCAATTTCACTCGGCATTCGGGGTGGCGCTGCATGAAACTGCCGATCAGCAGGGTGGCCAGGTAGTTTCCCACCGTCAGGGTGGCGCCGACATTCAACGAACCGAAGCCGCTCTTGCCGCCCAACAGGCGCTCGATTTCCTTGGCCTGCTCGAGCAGGGCCAGCGCCTGGGGCAATAACTGCGAGCCCAGGGCATTGAGGATCAGGCGTTTGCCGGCGCGGTCGAATAGTTGACAGTCGGTTTGCCGCTCCAATTCACTGAGCGAAGTGCTGGCAGCCGATTGCGACAAGGCCAGCGAGTCGGCCGCACGGGAGACGTTTTCCTGCTGGGCCACGGCGACGAATACCTGGAGCTGTCTGAGCGTAAATCGCATATCTATATAACCGATAATCCATATCTTGATTATTCACTTAACAGATATTCTGCCCGCGTCTAGAATCCACTGCAACCGCCATTGCCCGTGATCTTGAGGACCTAGCATGAGCAACCTGAACGTCGAGCGTGTACTCAGTGTTCACCACTGGAACGACACCTTATTCAGCTTCAAGACCACCCGCGATCCGGGCTTGCGCTTCGAGAATGGCCAGTTCGTGATGATCGGCCTGCAACAGGACAACGGCCGGCCGCTGATGCGTGCCTATTCCATCGCCAGCCCGAACTACGAAGAGCACCTGGAGTTCTTCAGCATCAAGGTACAGGATGGCCCACTGACTTCGCAGTTGCAGCACCTCAAGCCCGGCGATGAACTGGTGGTCAGCCGCAAGCCCACCGGCACCCTGATACTCGACGATCTGTTGCCCGGTAAGCACCTGTACCTGCTCAGCACAGGCACTGGCCTGGCGCCTTTCATGAGCGTGATCCAGGACCCGGAAACCTACGAGCGCTACGAGAAGATCGTGCTGGTGCATGGTGTGCGTTACGTCAACGAAGTGGCCTACCGTGAGTTCATCACCGAGCACCTGCCGCAGAACGAATACTTCGGCGACGCCTTGAAGGGCAAGCTGATCTACTACCCGACCGTGACCCGCGAAGAGTTCGAGAACCAGGGCCGCCTGACCGACCTGATGCGCAGTGGCAAGCTGTTCCGCGATATCGGCCTGCCGCCGATCAACCCGCAGGACGACCGCGCGATGATCTGTGGCAGCCCTAGCATGCTCGACGAAACCGCCGCCGTGCTCGACAGCTTCGGCCTGAAGATCTCCCCGCGCATGGGCGAACCGGGCGATTACCTGATCGAACGCGCCTTCGTCGAGAAGTAAGCGCCAGGGTTTTATACATCGGCTCGGTGCAGACGCCATGCCGTTCACTTGCTCAAGTGAACGGCATTTTTGTAACTGGGATCTCATTCGGGAAACTCAGCGCCTGAATCCACCAGACCGGGCTCGGTCATTGCGGGCGTTGAAAGTCAGGGGACATCAGCTGGGGGGTGGATCTCGCGTGATCTGGAAGCGGTTGCCGCCGCTTCTCTTCGCGACGTACATGGCGTTGTCGGCACGACTGAGCAACTGGTGTGCATCATCACCATGCTGCGGATAGAACGCCACCCCGATGCTCGGCAGAACCTGGTGAGTCTGACCGTTGAGGTCGAATGGCTGGTTGAGCGCCACGCGGATCTTCTCGGCGACCAGCAAGGCATGATCCTGCGAGTGGACGTCCTCGAGCAGCACCACGAATTCGTCGCCACCCAGGCGTGCGACCGTGTCCGATTCGCGAATGCATTGCCTGAGGCGGTCGGCAACCATCTGCAGCAGTAGATCGCCGATGGCATGGCCGAAGGTATCGTTGACCTGCTTGAACTTGTCCAGATCGAGGAATAGCAGGGACAGTTGCGTTTGCTCCCGGCGTGCCCTGGTCAGTGCGGTGTGCAAGCGGTCATGGAGCAGGGCGCGGTTAGGCAGGTGGGTCAGTTGGTCGTATTGGGCCATGAACTGCAGGCGACTGAGCATCTGCTGGCGTTCGATGGCCGACGCCACCTGGGTCGAGACGAATTGCAGCAGTTCTTTGTCCTTGTCGGAGTAGCGCGCGCCGTGGGTATAGCTCTGGACTACCAGGGCGCCAATGGTGCCATTGTGCGAGGTGAGTGGCACGCCCAGCCAATACAGTGACGCGCAGTCGATCGCCTGCACATGCTCGGGCAGTGTCGTCAGTGTTTCGGGTGAGCGCAGCAAGGTCTGCCCGGTGCGGATGATTTCGGCGCTGAGGGTGGGCGCATCGCGCTTGTGCGGGTCCGGTGCCTGGTGGCGCTCATCGATATGATAGGGAAAGCTCAGCTGGTCATTCTGCTCATCGTAAAGGGCCACGGAGAAGTTGATGGCGGGCAGCAGTTCGCCGACGATCGAGTGAACCTTTTCGAACAGTCCGGGCAGATCCTTGGCCAGGTGCGCCGCTTCGGATATGGCATAGAGCGCCGCTTGCATTGTCTCGCTGTGTTTGCGTTCGCTGATGTCGTGGGCCACGGCAATCCGCAGTTGATCGTCCGCCGACCAACGCGCCGACCACATGATGTGAACGATCTGCCCATCCTTACGTACATAGCGATTTTCAAAGCTGGGTTTGCTGGTGCCCGCCATGATGTCGCTGGCCGTTTGCAGTGTTCTGGCGCGGTCTTCCGGCAATACCAGTTCGATCATGCTCCTGCCGACCATTTCCTCGGCCGTATAACCAAAGATCCGCTCGCAGGCCGCACTGACAAACACGAAGCGTCCTTCCTTGTCGACCACGCAGATGGCATCGAGCAGAAGGTCTACAAGGTCGCCTGATGGCACGTAAGACTGTTTTTTCATAAGGTAAATTATGGATTCTCGGAATCAGCCATGACCTGCGGGGGAGTGTGGCAATGAGCCGAAAGGTGCTACCCACGAGTGAACTTTAGCTGCAGCCCAGGCACTGCGGAAGCAATACTTCAATCAAGATGTGTAGTGGCTTTGCGCAGGCTAGTGATTTATCCGTGGCTCAGCAGGTCGCCACCACTTCCAGCACGCAGATCTTGCCCGGCTCGGGGTAGTGCCAGCGCACATCGACATCCCAGAGACGCGCGCCATAGTGCCGCTCGGGCGGCGGTACCTGATAGGCCGGGCGCGGATCCTGGGCCAGGCATTGCTCGATCAGCTCGACCAGGGGCTGGTCCAGGCGCAGGCCGTGGCTGCGCGCCTGGCCGAGGGCAGCGTCTCGCCACTGCACCTCGATCAGCTGCGGGGCAGCGTCGGCGATGCGGTTGCAGGCCCCCGCGACGCTGTCGGCATAGGGCACATAGGGCTTGATATCCAGCACCGGGGTGCCATCGAGCAAGTCGATCCCCGACAGCCAGAGCCTGTCCGGTTCGACCTTGTCCAGCTTGACCACCGATTGACCGATGCCGTTGGGGCGGTGGGTGGCGCGGCTGGCGAAGACTCCAACCGATTTATTTCCGCCCAGGCGCGGTGGGCGCACCTTTAGCCGCGGCTTGTCCTCCAGTGCCTGGTGAAACAGGAACAGCAGCCAGACGTGGCTGACCTGCTCCAGGCCCTGCACCGCCTCGCCAGTATTGAAGGGGGCGACCAGCTCCAGCACGCCACGGGCAGCCGGTGCCAACTGCGGCTGACGGGGGATGGCGAACTTTTCCTTGAAGCAGGAGCGGACGAAGCCTATGGGCGAGACGGAGTAGGGCATGGGTGGGTGGTCTGCAGTGGCGGGGGCTTATCTTACCTGTAATGCGCGGCGCTCTTAAGCAGTCGCTAGGGCCCGCCGTTGCGTCACGTCCGCGCCGAAACGGCAACAGCCCTAGCCAAGCAGCAGCCACAGGCTCCAGCCGAGCAACAGCAAACCGCAGATCCGGCCGAGCCAGAGTCCGTGCGGGAGGTTTTTCTCCAGCAGGACGAAGGCGCCGATCACGGCCACCCAGAGCAGGTTCATTACCCCGACCACGAACAGCAGGCCCATCAGGGCCCAGCAGCAGCCCAGGCAATAAGCGCCATGGGCCAGGCCCATGCGCCAGCCGCCGAGTACGCCGGGGCGCCAGTAGCCGAGCAGAAAATGTAGCGGCCCGCGACAATGCTCAAGGCACACCGCCTTGCTCGGCAGCCACTGATAGACGCCTGCGACCAGCAGCAGGCCGGCGCCCAGCGCGGTACTGCTGCTGCGCATCCCCGGACTGAGCAGGGCGAGCTGCTCGAGCGCCCATTGCAGCGCTGTGGCGCCCAGGGCGAAGCCGGCCCAGACCAGGCCATAGGCGCTGCAGAACAGCAGCAGGGCCAGGTGTCGCTGCGGCGCCGGCATGCGCTTGCGCAGCATCTGCTGGTAGATCAGCAGCATGGGCAGGGCGCTGGGCAGCATCATGCCGACCATCATCACTGCCCACATGGCGAACATCAGCAGAGCATCGGCCAGGCTCCAGGGCATGAGCATGCCGGCCATTGCCGCATCGGCCATGCCGCCAGGTGCGCTCATGTCGCGGGCCATTTGCAGCAGTATCAGCCAGGCCAGGGCGGTCAGCGCGAGCAGGCAGAGCAGGAACAGCAACTGCTCGCCCGTCAGTCGCCTGCCCGGCGTCGTCACCTCAAGTTCTGCCATCTTTACGGTTCTATGCCATGGCCGGTGAAGTGCACATGAGCGAGGTGGCTATGGCTGCCCTGGGATTGCAGCTTGAGGGCTGAATGAGTCTGATAGCTGCCACTGGCCACTTCGGCCTCAAGGAACTCGAAACCATCGGGCAGGGACAGGCGGACGCGATGGGGCGAACCGTCGATCGGGCTGCGGATCGGCTCGCCGCTGGCCTGCAGCGCGCCTGGAATGTCCAGGTGCGCCAGGCGTTGATCGACATCGATGGACAGTGTGATGGGCACGAATTGCGGGTCGAACATTTCAGTCATGGTGCTGCTGAATACCTGAAATACGTTGGCCCCGGGGTCGCTCTCCAGGCCGGAGAGGATGGTCAGCAGTGCCTGGCGTTGCGCGTCGTCGGCGCGTTCATCGATGAACAGCTGACAACTGCCGTTGCCCTCATGGATGGCGCCCGGCCAGGCGAAGGTGGCGGCCCAGCACAAGCCGTCCAGCGCCACCTGATTGAAATACCCGTGCTCCACTCGCATGGACGCCACCGCCTGGCAGTGGCCATGGGTCGGTGGCGCATCGAATTGACAGGGACAGCCCCAATTGCAGTTGCAGGCAATGAATTCGACGCCCTGCATGCGCCACTCGGCGATGGCCATGATCAACCTCCTTCACCTGGCAGGTGAAACGAAAGCCGCTGTTACCCCCCTCCATCAATTAACGCTAGCAGGGCGCGCGCATCGGGCAGGGGCTGCCGACCAAAGGTCGGCTTGCCCGCGGTCGCCGGTCAGAGGTGGAAGCCACCGTCGATAGGGATGATGTTCCCGGTCATAAAGGCGCCAGCGGTACTGGCCAGGCTGATCGCCAGGGCGGCCATTTCTTCCTCGCGACCCCAGCGCTTCATCGGGATCAGCGCGCAGTCTTCGGCCATGGCCGCATCGTCCTGGGCGATGAACTGGGTCATCTTGCTCGGGAAGCGCCCCGGTGCGATCACGTTGACGTTGATGTGCTGGCCGACCAGTTCACGGGCGAGCATGCGCGATAGCTGATGCAGCGCGGCCTTGCTCGGGCCATAGGCGTAGGCGTCTTCGCCATGGGAGGTGATGCCGGCGACCGAGCCGATATTGATCACCCGCGCCGGACTGGCCGCCGTGCCGGCCTTGCGCAGCAGCGGCAGCAACTGCTGGATGCAGCTGAACACCGAGGTCACGTTGAGCTGCATGACCTTCTCCCAGCCCTTGGCCGGGTAGGACTCGAGCGGCGCGCCCCAGGTGGTGCCGGCGTTGTTGACCAGGATATCCAGTTGGCCGATCTCGCCGGCCAGTTGCGCGGCCAGTGCCTGCACGCCTTCTTCGCTGGCCAGGTTGGCGGCCATGCCGTGGCAAGTGCCGAAGGCCGAGAGTTCGGCGGCGGTCTGCGCGCAGGCCTCGCCGTCACGGGCACAGACGTAGACGGTGGCACCGGCTTCGAGGAAGGCTTTGGCGATCATCTTGCCGATGCCGCGGGTGCCACCGGTGACCAGGGCGGTGCGGCCTTGCAGGGAGAAGTAAGGGTGCATGGCAAATCCTCTTGGGGGATGAATGCCACTAGCCTAATCGGCTGACTGTCGAGCGGCAGTCACTATTGCCCTTGGAAATACGCCGCCATGCGCCCAGGTAGTGCGAGTGACGAGCAGGCAGGTTGGGCCGGGCCACGTTCGCCGGGCCACGTTGGCTGAGGTGCGCGAAGCCCAACGGGGCGCCAATCGACGACACAGAGCTATAAGCATCGACGTTGGGCTTCGTCGCTGCGCTCCCTGACCCAACCTACGGAAGTCGGCCTATACGGTCAGGTGTGGCTGACTCAGCCGCGCACGCGCAGGGTCAGGCCCTTGAGGAAATTGCGCAAAAACTGATCGCCGCAGGTGCGGTAGTTGCTGTGGCCGAACTTGCGAAACAGCGCGCTCATCTCGGGTTTGGACACCGGGCAGTCGACGCTTTGCATGATCGCGTGCATGTCGTCTTCTTTCAGCTCGAAGGCCACCCGCAGCTTTTTCAGCACCATGTTGTTGGTCACCGGCAGCTCGAACGGCTGGGCCGGGCGGCTGTCGTCCTTGCCGCGCTTGAAGTACACCAGACCATCGAGAAAATGCGCCATCAGCTCATCTTCGCAGGCCACGAAGCCTTCCTCGTCCTCCTTTTTCAGCAAGGCGTCGAGTGTTTCCGGTTCGACCTCCTTGCCGCTGAGTCGAATGATTTCGGCCATCTGCACATCGTTGACGTCGAGCGTGTAGCGCAGGCTGCGCAGTACATCGTTATTGAGCATGGGGGTGTCCTGAAAAGGGCTGGCGCCCGAGAGGCGGCAGCTTGAAAAAGTTAGAAGCGTTCTTTGCCGGCGAGATAGCGCCACTGGCCGGGCTGGACTTTGGCCATGGACACGCCGCCGATACGGATGCGTTTCATGCCCAGTACCTTGAGGTCGACGCTGTTGCACATGAAGACGATCTGTCCCGGCTGCGGGTTCTTCAAGGCGAAGCGCAGGCGGGTTTCGTTCTGCCAGCTGACCTTGCACGGCGGCAGGGCGGTACCGTTGAAGCTCAAGCCATGGTTCAGGCGTTTCAGCTGGCTGTTACTGAGCGTGCCGAGCACCTCGACCACGTATTCCTGCTCCAGCTTGGCCTGATCTTCCTTGAGCTTGCGCTCGATACGCCAGTCCTGAGTCAGCACGTGCAGGCCATCGGCGCCGGCCTGCAGTGGCAGGCAGGTGACCAGGCGGGCGAAGTGGCTTTTCAGCGGGCGGATGGCGGAGTTGTCGTCCGGCCACTGGCTGGCCGGACTGACCGACTCGACCGCGCGATCCGGGAAGTGACCGGAGGGCACATGCAGCAACAGGGTAACCGGCTCGACCGGCGCCAGTACGGCGTCCGGCAGCAGTTCGACGCGCTGCGACTCGACCTTGAACTGCGGCTCTTGCACCACCACGCCGTCGACCAGCACCCAGCCGCCCTCGATATACAACTCAGCCTCGCGGCGTGAGCAACCGACCAGTTCGATCAGGCGTTTGGACAGGCGTATCGGGTCGGTCATGGAAAGAGTCGTCGGCAAAAAAGGGCGACCATTGTAACTGGCCAGGGACGCGATGCGCGGATCATTGGGCGAACGGCGGCGATAAAAAGCGTTTGCCCCATCCTGCGAGGTCATGGATTTCAGTGGGCTATTAAAAAACCGCTCCGAGGAGCGGTTTCAATAAAGGCGGGCGGTTTTAACCGCCCAGGTAGGCGTCGCGCACCTTCGGATCGTTGAGCAAGTCATGCCCGCTGCCCTGCATGACGATCCGGCCGTTCTCCAGCACATAGCCGCGGTCGGCCAGCTTCAGTGCCTGGTTGGCGTTCTGCTCGACCAGGAACACGGTCACGCCGTCCTCGCGCAGCTGTTCGATGATGCTGAATATCTGCTGGATGATGATCGGCGCCAGCCCCAGCGACGGCTCGTCGAGCAGCAACAGCTTGGGCTTGCTCATCAGTGCGCGGCCGATGGCGAGCATCTGCTGTTCGCCGCCGGACATGGTGCCGGCGCGCTGGCTCAGGCGTTCCCGCAGGCGCGGGAACAGCTGCAGGACCTTGTCCAGTTGCTCCTGGAACTCGGCCTTGGCGGTGAAGAACCCGCCCATCACCAGATTTTCCTCCACGGTCAGGCGGGAGAATACCCGGCGGCCTTCCGGGACCACGGCGATGCTCTTGCGCATGATGTCCGGGGTGTTCTGGCCGATCAGTTCCTCGCCCTGGTAGCGGATGCTGCCGCTGCTCGCCTGCGGTGAGCCGCACAGGGTCATCAGCAGGGTCGATTTGCCGGCGCCGTTGGCCCCGATCAGGGTGACGATCTCACCCTGGCGCACTTCGACGCTGACGTCGTGGAGGGCCTGGATCTTGCCGTAGAAGGTGGAAACCTTGTCGAAATACAGCATCAAGCTTCCCCCAGGTAGGCTTTGATCACGTCCGGGTTGGCGCGGATCTGCTCCGGCGTCCCATCGGCCAGGGGCGTGCCCTGGTTGATCACGTAGATATGGTCGGAAATGCTCATGACCAGTTTCATGTCGTGCTCGATCAGCAATACGGTGACGTCATGTTTATCGCGCAGCATGCGGATCAGGGCCTTGAGGTCGTCGGTTTCCCGCGGGTTGAGGCCGGCAGCCGGCTCGTCGAGCATGAGGATGCGTGGCCGCGTCATCATGCAGCGGGCGATTTCCAGGCGGCGCTGCTGGCCGTAGGCGAGGGTGCCGGCCGTGCGGTTGGCGAAGTCGGTCAGATTGACCTGCTCCAGCCAATGCGCGGCAAACTCCATGGCCTCGCGTTCGCTCTTGCGAAACGCCGGGGTCTTCAGCAGGCCGGCGAGGAAGTTGGTGTTGAGGTGGCGGTGCTGGGCGACCAGCAGGTTTTCCACCACGGTCATTTCCTTGAACAGACGCACGTTCTGGAAGGTCCGCACCACACCCTTGCGGGCGATCTTGTGGCCCGGCAGGCCCTCGATCTGCTCGCCATCGAGGCGAATATTGCCGCTGGTCGGCTGGTAGAAGCCGGTCAGGCAGTTGAACACCGTGGTCTTGCCGGCGCCGTTCGGGCCGATCATCGATACCACTTGCTTTTCATTGACGGTCAGCCCCACCCCGTTGACGGCCAGCAGGCCACCGAAGCGCATGGACAGGCCGCTTACTTCCAGGATAGGCCGGCTCATTGTTTCAGCTCCAGGTGGGGGCGCTGCATGGGCAACAGGCCCTGCGGACGCCAGATCATCATCAGCACCATCAGGGCGCCGAACATCAGCATGCGGTACTCGTTGAATTCCCGTGCCAGTTCCGGCAACAGGATCATCACGATGGCCGCCAGGATGATCCCCAGCTGCGAACCCATGCCGCCCAGCACGACGATGGCGAGGATGATCGCCGACTCGATGAAGGTGAAGGACTGCGGGCTGACCAGGCCCTGGCGCGCGGCGAAGAAGCTACCGGCGAAACCGGCGAAGCAGGCGCCCAGGGTGAAGGCCGACAGCTTGATCACGGTGGGGTTCATGCCCAGCGCCCGGCAGACGATTTCGTCTTCGCGCAGCGCTTCCCAGGCGCGGCCGATCGGCATGCGCAGCAGGCGGTTGATCACGAACAGGGTCAGCAGCACCAGGACCAGGGCGATCAGGTAGAGGAAGATCACCTTGTTGATCGAGGCATAGGCCACGCCGAAATACTCGTGGAAGGTCTGCATGCCCTCGGCGGCCTTGCGGTCGAACGACAGGCCGAACAGGGTCGGCTTGGGGATCGAACCGATGCCGTTGGGACCGCCGGTCAGCCAGGTCATGTTGTTCAGCAGGATGCGGATGATCTCGCCGAAGCCCAGGGTGACGATGGCCAGGTAGTCGCCGCGCAGCCGCAACACCGGGAAGCCCAGGATAAAGCCGAAGAACGCCGCCATCAGGCCGGCGATCGGCAGGCAGATCCAGAAGCTCAGGCCGAAGTAGAACGACAGCAGCGCGTAGCTGTAGGCGCCGACGGCGTAGAAGGCCACGTAGCCGAGGTCGAGCAGGCCGGCCAGACCGACCACGATGTTCAGGCCGAGGCCGAGCATCACGTAGATCAGGATCAGGGTGGCGATGTCCACCGCGCCTCGCGAGCCGAAGAACGGCCAGGCCAGGGCCACGATGATCAGTCCGATGATCACCCAGCGCTGGGTCGAGGGCAGGGTGAGGAAGTCGCTGGCCTGGCTCGGTACGCTCGGCAGCTTGGGCGCATGGCTCCAGGCGGCGCTCAGCTGGGTGCGGAACAATTGCCAGAAGAACATGGCAATCGAACTGCCGAGTATGGTCCAGAGCACGGCCGGGCTGGCACCTTGCACTTCCAGCTTGATGCCCACGGTGGAGAGCTTCAGGCCGATTACCGGATAGGCCACGGCCAGCACCAGCAGGGCGCTGAAGATGGCCGTCTTGAAGTTTTTCTTGATCGAGGTACTCATACTTTCTCAACCTCCGGACGACCCAGAATGCCGGTCGGGCGGAATAGCAGCACCAGCACCAGCAGGCTGAATGCCACTACGTCCTTGTACTGGTCGCCAAAGATGTCGGCACCGAAGGCTTCGGCGACGCCGAGCACCAGGCCGCCCAATACCGCGCCGGGGATGCTGCCAATGCCGCCGAGTACCGCGGCGGTGAACGCCTTGATCCCGGCGAGGAAACCCAGGTGCGGGTTGATCACGCCGTACTGCATGCCCAGCAGTATCGCGGCCACGGCCGCCAGGGCGGCGCCGATGACGAAGGTCAGGCTGATGATGTTGTTGGTGTTGATGCCCAGCAGGTTGGCCATCTTCAGGTCTTCGGCGCTGGCCCGGCAGGCCCGGCCGAGACGCGAACGGGAGATGAACAGGGTCAGGCCGACCATCACCAGGAAGGTCACGACGAAGATCAGCACCTGCATATAGGAAATAACCACGCCGTTCATGGTGCTTTCACCGAACACGAAGTTGCCCGGCAAGGGGTTTGGGATGGCTTTGTCCTTGGAGTCCTGGGACAGCAGCACAAGGTTCTGCAGGAAGATCGACATGCCGATCGCCGAAATCAGCGGGATCAAGCGGTTGCCGCCGCGCAGGGGGCGATAGGCGACCCGTTCGATGCTGTAACCATAGGCCGCGCAGACGATGATGCTGGCAGCGAAGCCCGCGATCATCATCAGGGGCAAGCTGTCCAGGCCGAACATGGCCAGGCCGGCGATCACGATGAAGACTACATACGAGCCAATCATGTAAACCTCGCCATGGGCGAAGTTGATCATGCCGATGATGCCGTAGACCATGGTGTAGCCGATGGCAATCAGGGCATAGGTGCTGCCAACGGTCAGGCCGTTAACCAGCTGTTGCAGGTAGTGATACAGATCAGGCATTGCCTAACTCCTGGGTCGTCACGCACGGCGGCGCTTGTGGCGCAGCGTGAGACCGGAATTCTTCTAATAAACAAAACCCACTGCGGCTGCAGTGGGCTTTGGGTTCGGGCGGGAAGCCGCTTGTCAGTTAAGCGGCGCTTCGGTCTTGCTGCCGTCCTGGTGCCATTCGTAGACCACGAAGCTGAAATCCTTCAGGTCGCCCTTTTCGTCGAAGCTGAGAACGCCGGTGGGGGTGTCGAAGCTGTTGGCGCGCAGGGCCGCAGCCACCTTGGCGGTGTCGGTACTGCCGGCTTTCTCGATGCCTTCGGCAATTACCTGCACGGCCGCATAGGCCGGGAAGACGAACGGGCCGCTGGAGTCTTCGTTCTTGGCCTTGAACGCCTCGACCAGCGCCTTGTTGCGTGGGTCCTGGTCGAACGACTTCGGCAGGGTGACCAGCAGACCTTCGGAAGCCGGGCCGGCGATGGCCGAGATTTCCTTGTTACCCACGCCTTCCGGGCCCATGAACTTGGCACTCAGGCCTTTTTCAGCCGACTGACGCAGCAGCAGGCCCAGTTCCGGGTGGTAGCCGCCGTAGTAGACGAAATCCACATCGGCTTGCTTGAGCTTGGCGATCATCGCGGAGAAATCCTTGTCGCCGGCGTTGATGCCTTCGAACAGGGCGACCTTGGTGCCCTTGGCTTCCAGGGTCTGCTTGACCGCGGTGGCAATGCCTTCACCGTACTGTTGCTTGTCGTGGATTACCGCAACGGCTTTCGGCTTGACGTGGTCGGCGATGTAGTTGCCGGCAGTCGGGCCTTGCAGGCTGTCCAGGCCGATGGTGCGGAACACCAGTTCGTAACCGCGAGCGGTAATGTCCGGGCTGGTGGACGCCGGGCTGACCATCAGGATGCCTTCGTCTTCATAGATGTCGGACGCCGGCTGAGTGGAGCTGGAGCAAAGGTGGCCGATCACGAACTTCACTTCATCGTTGACGATCCTGTTGGCCACGGCCACGGCTTGTTTCGGGTCGCAGGCATCGTCGTAGACCTTGCCTTCGAGCATGGCGCCGTTGACGCCACCGGCCTTGTTGATCTGCTCGATGGCCATCTTGGCGCCGATGAACTGCATCTCCCCGTATTGCGCGACTGCGCCCGTTACCGGGCCTGCCATGCCGATCTTGATGGTGTCAGCCGCTAGCGAGTAGCTGGCAACGCCGGCCATGGCCATGGCGGCAAACAGTTTGGATATCTGCTTAGTAGCCTTGTTCATAGTGCTCCACTCTTATTGGTTTTCTATCGGTTTTCGTTGTGTAGTTCTGGCGGCCAAAGTTGCATGACCGGATCGCTTCATCCGGTCATAACCCCGGCAACTTTACCGCTGCAGTGTAGAGCGCCGCTTTGCAGCTTGAAAGCCGGCCGTTGAGGGCAACGTATGTGGATGTCGCTTAATTGCAATAAATGTATAGAAAAACGGCGTGGTCTGCCTGCGTCCGAGCGCTTGCGGCGTACTTGCCTGATGCTTGCTCGGCGCTATCATGTTGCCCGAGCAAAACTCGGACTACTTCTGCGGACAAACCATGACTGAACAACCTAGCACCCTCTATGCCAAGCTGCTCGGAGAAACTGCGCCAATAACCTGGCAAGAGTTGCAACCTTTCTTCGCCCGCGGTGCGTTGCTGATGGTCGGGGGGACGCAAGACCTGATCGCGGTGGCCCAAGCCGTAGCGGAAAATGACCAGGCCAAGGTGAGCGCCTGGCTGGCCGGCGGCCAATTGAAAAAAATCGACGATGGCTGTGCCGCGGATCTGCTGGCGCGCGACCCGGCGCTGTGGGCGGTGGTGGTGGCGCCTTGGGTGCTGGTGCAGGAGCGGCGCGAGGCGCCTGTTGTGCACTGAATCGATGCGCCGGTGGTGGTGAAGAGGTCTAGACTGGTCCGAGTCGTTCCTCAATCGCTACGGAGTCAACATGTTCGAGCCTGGTCATCTGCATCGCGCGAACCCGGTCGCCACCCCCGACCAGCCGGCGTTCAGCATCGATCTCTACTACGAGGTGCGCCAGGATCCGGTCGAGGGGCCGATGTTGCACATGCGCCTGGCCGGCGACGTGGCGGGCAAGGCGTTCGAGGAGCAGTTCGAGCTGCACCGCGATACCGCCTTCAATTTCGCCAGCGTCGCCAGCCGTCTGGCGCTCAAGCATGGGATGCCGGCCAATTTCAGCCTGATCATGCGTGGCCACCAGGAATACGACCAGATGTTCGCCGATATCCGCACCAAGCTCGGCAGTCACACCGGCGATACGGTCGATCTCGATCATCTGGAAAAAGACGGGCTGTAGGAGGGGCGCTACGCGCTGACCCAGCGTTGACGCGCCCAGCCGCTGAAGGCATCGACGCCCAGCACCAGGATCAGCATCGCCAGGATCACCGTTGCCGCCTGGGCCTCCTGGAACAGGCTGAGGCTGACGTAGAGCATCTGTCCCAGGCCGCCGGCGCCGACAAAGCCGAGCACGCTGGCCATGCGGATATTGTTTTCCCAGCGGTACAGTGAATAGGCGATCAGCTGCGGCCAGACGGTCGGCAGAGTGCCATAGCAGAAGGCCGTCACGTGTCCGCCACCGTTCAGGCGAATCGCCTCGGCCGGTTCGTTCGGGGTGTTCTCCAGGGCCTCGGCGAACAGGCGACCGAGCACCCCGGTGGTGTGCAGGGCCAGGGCCAGGGTGCCGGCATTCGGTCCGAGGCCGGCGGCCAGCACCACCAGGGCCGCCCACACCAGTTCCGGGATCGCGCGCAGGGCATTCAAGAGCAGCCGTGAGCCACTCAGGGCCAACCAGCCAAAACGCCCGGCCGCCGGCAAGGCCAGGAGTAGGCCGAGCAGGGCCGCCAGCAGGGTGCCGATGGCTGACATGGCCAGGGTTTCCAGCGCGCCCTGGCCGATGGCCCGCAAGTGGGGCGCCGAGAAATCCGGGCTGAAGAAGTTGCCGGCGTAACGACCCATCTGGCTCAGGCTGTCGCCACTGACCAGTGCACCAAGGTCGATATCCAGGAAACTGAAGGACCCAACCACAGTCGCCAGCAAGGCCAGCAGCAGGGCGTAGTTGCCCAGGCGCTTATGCGCAGAAGGCTTCATAACAACCTCGCGCGCAGCAGGCGGCTGAGTTGGTCGGCGAGCAACACCAGCAGCAGGAAGGTCAGCAGCATGCTGGCCACCTCACCGCCGGCGAACATGCGCAGCGACAGGTCGATCTGCTGGCCCAGGCCGCCGGCACCGACGAAGCCCATCACCACCGAGGCGCGGATGGCGCATTCCCAGCGGTACACCGTGTAGGAGAGCATTTCCGCAGCGGCATTGGGCAGTATCCCGTAGGCGAAGGCGGCCAGGCGCGGGCTGCCGGCGATCAGCAGGGCACGGCTCGGACGCGGGTCGACCGACTCGAAGATCTCCGCGTAGACCTTGCCGAGCATGCCGCTGTAGGTGATGGCGATGGCCAGCACCCCGGCAGTGGGGCCGAGGCCGACGGCGCGCACGAACAGCAGGGCCCAGACGATTTCCGGCACGCTGCGCAGGACGATCAGCAGGCCGCGCACCGGCCAGCGCAGCGCCTGCGCCCACCAGGCCGGGCGGCCGCCGCGATGCACGGCAGACAGCGACAGCGCGCGGCTGGCCAGCAGGGCGCCGGGAACGGCGATCAGCAGCGCCAGAGCCATGCCGGCGGTGGCGATGGCCAGGGTTTCCAGGGTGGCACGGCCGAGCAACTGGAGGAACTCGAGGTCACGCGCCAGCGGCCAGAAGTCGGCGAGAAAACGCCCCATATTGGCCGCGTTCTGTTCATCGAACAGCACCGCCAGGTTCAGCTCGCTGAGCGTCAGGCCCGGCCACAACAGCAGCACTGCCAGCAGGGTCAGGGCCAGACGCGGCAAGGCTGCCGGGTCACGCAGTACCGGGTTCAGCATCGCGGGATCTGCACGCTCACAGGTGCCGGCGCTGCCGAGGCGGGCACGGTTGGCAATTGTTCGTTGGCGTACAGCGCATCCAGTGCGTTGGCGCTGATTGCCTCGGGCGGCAGGTCGAAGACGATGCGGCCCTCGCGCACGCCGATGATTCGCGGGAAATGTGTCAGGGCCAGCTCAACTGCATGCAGGCTGGCCAGCAGGGTCATGCCACGCCGGCTGACTTCCTCATTGAGCACGCTGAGGGTATGACCGGCGAGCACCGGGTCCATGGCCGACACCGGTTCGTCGGCAAGGATCAGTTCCGGCGCCTGATACAGCACCCGGGCGATGCCGACCCGTTGCAACTGGCCACCGGAAAGCTGATCGCAGCGCTCGAACAACTTGTCCGCCAGGTCCAGGCGACCGAGGGCCGCCTGGGCGCCGGGCATATCCAGCGGGTGCAGCAGGTTGAGCAGGCTCTTGCCCAGCGACCATTGGCCGAGCTTGCCCGCCAGTACTGCGGTGACCACCCGCTGGCGCGGCGGCAGGGGCGGTGACTGATGAATCAGGCCGATACGCGCACGCAACTTCTGCCGCTGACCGGCAGCAAGCTGCCAAGGTTGCTGGCCAAACAGGTGGATCTGTCCCGTGCTGGGTTGCAGATTGCTGGCCAGCAGGCGCAGCAGGCTGGTTTTACCCGCGCCCGATGGGCCGATGATGGCCACCCGCTCGCCGATCTTTACCTGTAGATCGACCTCGCTGAGCGCAACCTGACCGTTGGCGTGGGTCAGGCCCACGCCGCTGAGACTGACACTCACTTCAACAGGCCGGCCGCCTGGGCTGCTTCCTCGATACCCTGGTAATTTTCAGCCTTGGTCGCGATAAAGCGGCTGGCGGCTTGCAGGTCGAGGATGGCCTTGTGTTCCGGGTTGGCTGGGTCGAGGGCGAGGAACGCCGCCTGGATCTTGTCGCGCACGACCGGGTCGAGGGTGCCGCGCACTGTCCAGTTGTAATCGAAGTAGGGCGGGGTGGTGGCGATTACCTTGACCTTGTCGGTATCGACCTTGCCAGCGGCGACCAGCTTGTCCCACACCGAGGCGTTGAGCACGCCGCCGTCGGCCTTGCCGGCCTGCACCCAGGCTGCGGTGGCGTCATGCGCACCGGAGTAGGCGATGCGGCTGAAGAACTCTTCTGGATTGATTCCGTCCTTCAGCATGAAATAGCGCGGCATCAGGCTGCCGGAGGTGGACGACACCGAGCCGAAGGCGAAGGTCTTGCCTTTCAGGTCCTGCAGCGAGTGCACGGCCGGGTCGGCGCTGATGATCTTGCTGGTGAACTTCTCATCTTCGGCGCGCTGCACCAGCGGGATCGCGGGATGCGCAGTGTTGGCGGTTTTCAGGCGCGCCTGGACGAAGGTGAAACCGCCCAGCCAGGCCATATCGATACGGTCGGCGGCGAGAGCCTCGACCACTGCGGCATAGTCGGATACCGGGACAAACTCGACTTTCATGTCCAGTTGCTGTTCGAGGTAGGCGCCAAGCGGCTCGAATTTGCGCAACAGTTCGGTGGGGGCTTCATCGGGGATGGCCGAGACGCGCAATACATCGGCGGCTTGGGCGAATACGGCGGAAAAAGACAAGACAAGGCCGGCGGCCAGCGCAAAAGGACGCTTCAACATGGGGGTTCTCCGGTTCAATAGCGGGGAAAGCCGGCGGAGTATAGAGGGATTCATGGGTTTGTGAAGGTTGGGCTTCGCTGGTGCAGCGCCAAGCTACGTTAAGATAATCGCGATTTTTAGAGGAGTCTGATCATGACTGCAGCACGTCCCGCCCTGGCTTTCGCCGGCATCGGCCTGATGGGCCTGCCCATGACCCGCCGCCTGCTGGCCGCCGGTTATCCCCTGAGCGTGTGGAACCGTTCGCCGGACAAGTGCCTGCCGTTGCTCGAGCTGGGGGCGCAGCGCGCGCAAACCCCGGCAGAGTTGTGCACCGATGCCGGTATCGTGATGCTCTGTCTGGCCAATACCGAGGTGGTGCGCGAGGTGGTGTTCGGCCCAGGCGGCATAGCCGAGGGCGCCCGATCCGGGCAACTGCTGGTGGATTTCTCCAGCCTGGAACCGGCGGCGACCCGCGCCATGGCCGCCGAACTGGAGCAGCGCTGCGGCATGCGCTGGGTCGATGCGCCGGTGTCTGGCGGCACACCCGGTGCCGAGGCCGGCAGCCTGACGATCATGGCCGGCGGGCGCGAGGAGGATATCGAACGGGCGCGGCCGATCCTCGCCCACCTGGGTCAGCGCCTGACGCGCATGGGCGAGGTCGGTGCCGGTCAGGTGACCAAGCTGTGCAATCAGATGATCGTCGCCTGCAACGCGCTGGTGATTGCCGAGGTGGTGGCACTGGCGGAGCGAGCCGGGGTCGATGCCGGTCTGCTCGCCCCGGCCTTGGCCGGTGGTTTTGCCGATTCCAGGCCGTTGCAGATCCTCGCCCCGCAAATGGCCAACAGCCAGTTCGAACCGATCAAGTGGCATGTGCGCACCCTGCTCAAGGATCTGGACAGCGCGGTCAAGCTGTCCCGCGAGCTGGGTTCGGCCACCCCGCTCAGCGGCCTGGCAGCGCAGCTGATGCGCCTGCATGGCAGCCAGGGCAATCTGCAGCGCGATCCCGCCACCCTGGTCGAGTTGTACCGGGAGGGAGAGGCATGAAAATCGCTGCCAACCTGTCCCTGCTGTTTACCGAACTGCCGTTGCGCGAGCGCGTGGTGGCGGCCGCCGCGGCGGGCTTCGATGGTGTGGAGATCCAGTTTCCCTACGAGCTGGCGGCGATTCGCCTGAAGGAGGCGCTGGAGGCCGCGGGCATGCCACTGGTGCTGATCAATCTGCCAGCTGGCGACTTGCTCAGCGGCGGTGCCGGTCTGGCAGCGGTGCCGACGCGCCAGGCCGAGTTCGATGCGGCGCTGCAGGAGGCGCTGACCTATGCGGCGATGGTGCGGCCTGCCTGCGTCAATGTGCTGCCCGGGTGCCTGGCCGAGGGTGTGAGCCGAGAACGGGCGTTGGCGACCCTGGCCGCCAATCTGCACAAGAGCGCCGAGGCTTTTCAGGTGCTGGGGATCCGCGTGCTGGTGGAGGCGATCAACCCGCTGGACATGCCGGGCTTTTTGCTCAACACCCCCGAGCAGCTCGATGAGTTGTTGCGCAGGGTCAGCCATCCCAATCTGGCGGCCCAGTACGACCTTTATCACATGGCGCGCCAAGGCGTGGATCTGCAGGCGGGCATCGCCTTGCTGGCCGGGCGCATCGGTCACGTGCAGTTCGCCGATTGCCCCGGGCGTGGGGCGCCGGGAACCGGTCAGCTGGAGTTTGCGCCAGCCCTGGCGGCGCTCGAACGCAGCGGCTATCGAGGCTGGCTGGGCGCCGAATACCTGCCGGGCGAGGCGGGGACGCAGGCGGAGCTGGGCTGGCTGGCCAGCTGGCGCAACGCCGGCTAGCCCGTTACACCAGGGGCAGGATGGCGCAGGGAGAAAAGCGCTCGACCCGGTTGCGCCCCAGCTTCTTGGCGCGATAGAGCATCAGGTCGGCGCAGTGCACCAGCTCGCCCAAGCCTTGTCCGGGCTGCCACTGCGCCACGCCAAAGCTGGCGGTAACGCCGATGGTGCCGGTCAACGGTTCGGCGGCGAGTAGGGCGCGGAGCTTTTCCGCAATCAGGCAGGCCTGATCGAGGTCGGTGTGCGGCATGAGGATGATGAACTCTTCGCCGCCCCAGCGGCACAGGCTGTCGGAGTCGCGCAGGTGGGCCTTGATCCGTTGCGCCACGCCAGTGAGGACGCAGTCGCCGACGTCGTGACCATAGAGATCGTTGACTGCTTTGAAGCGGTCGATATCGAGAAACACCAGGGCCAGGGGGAAGCCATAGCGCTCGGCCCGCTTGATTTCGTTGTGCGCCAGCGCCTCGATCTTCAGTCGCGACCATTGCCCGGTCAGGCGATCGGTATTGGCCAGGCGTTCCAGTTGCAGGTTGCTGTCGCGCAGTTCCTGCTCGGCCTGTTGCCGGCGTTTGACCTCCAGGCGCAGCTTCTGCGTCAGCCGGGCAAAGCGAAAGGCCACTGCGCCCAGCAACAGCAGGGCCAGCAAGGCCCCGCCAAGCACCTGGTAGAGCAGGCTGTGGTCGGTTGTAACCTTGCGCTTGTAGATGAAACCGTCCAGTTCGATCGGTCCCTCGGCCATATCCAGGTCCAGGTAACTTTGTGCAATGGCTTGCCAGCGCCCCGGGTTCATGTGCCCCAGTTGCACCAACTCCGGCATGATCAACTTCTTCAATTGCTCGGCTTCAAAACGCAGATGTTCCAGGCTCTTGTCGGGGGCGTAGCGCTGATGGATCAGCTGGACGCTTTCCTCGATGTGTTCCAGGGCGTATTGCCAGCCCTTGAGGCTGGCCTGGATAAAGGCCTCGACCTGTACGGGACGCCGCAGCAGCAGGGTTTCGTGAGTGGCCAGTATATCGTTGTAAAAATTGACCCCGTATTCGCGCGGGTTGATCAGCCGGTAGGGCTGATTCTGTTGCTGCAGCCAGAACGGCTCGTTGGAAATATAACCGTCGAACGCATCGGTGTTGCCGTCGATCAGATCCTGCGGGTTGAAACTGGTCCGCTGCAGCTCCAGGTGAGTCAGATCGATGCCTTCACGGGCCAGGGTGATGCGCAATTCGGCGCTTTCCGGTGCCGGCATCAGCATCACCCGCTTGCCGGCAAGATCCTGTGGCGTGTAGATGCCCGAGTCGGCGCGCACGATCCACACGATTGGCGAGCTCTGCATGATCGCCGCCAACGCCACCAGCGGTTGGCCTTGCATGCGCGCGATGACCAGGCCGCTGTTGGCGATGGCAAAGTCGGTATCCCCTGCGAGCAGGAGGTCTAGCGGATTTGCTGTGCCGGGCCCGCCCGGGTGGATTTCCACCTCCAGGCCGGCCTGCGCATAGAAGCCTTTTTCCAGGGCCATGTAGTAGCCGGCGAACTGGAACTGATGTAGCCAGCGCAGCTGCAGGCGCATTTTTTCCGCGGCCATGGCCTCGGCCAGGCACAGCCACTGCACCAGCAACAGCAACAGACCGAGACCTAGGCGTAGCGAAGTGTTGCCCCGCTTGCCGGGTGGTGTGTGAACGGGTAAGGGCATGGCGACCTGCCGCTGACTCAACGTTTAAGCTGCCTTGCAAAAAACCACCAACAGCGGATGCGGTAACGACAACGGCCCTGGCTGTCAGTCGTAGATCACGCTCGCGTCGATTGTCGTCGCCGATTATGGGTAAAGTTTATGGCGATCTGGCATCAGTATAGTGAGTCTGTGCATAAGGCAAGTTGACAGTGGCCGGCGTGCTCAGAGGCAGGTACTTGCTGACCTGCGGTTTTTCCGCGGCAGGGCATGGTTAAGTCCGCCAAGTGGCTTGACCGCAGAACCTTCGGATGCGTGAGCCAGGCATCGCACCCGAAGGGTTGTATTAACCGGCTACCGGGCGGGAGGTATGGGGCAGGGGAAGTCTTGTCTGTGTGACCGGCACGCGGGCTTGCTGTTCTACGGCCTGGCTAAAGGCGTGCTGCCATGAGGGATGCTGCTCGGCCTGTTCCCAGAGCAGTGCATGCAGACGGTTGAGCGCCACGGGGTCGCTCAACAAGGCCAGCTTGCTGGGGCCGTCGAGCTTTTTCGGGCCGTTTTTCAGCGCAAGTTGCAGCAAGCGCTGACGGGCCGTTTCGAGGCGTGACGAGTCGCCATGGCGGGCGGTTGCCATGGCGCACGCCAGGGCGTTGGGGAACGGCCGCAACACTGCGGCGATAAACCCCTGGTGCAGGGCATGCTCGCGGTTGTGCCTGGCGTAGGCATAGGTGGACACCAGTTCCTGGGGCGGATTCGACTCTTCGGGGATCAGGAACAACTGGTTGCGCCGGGCACTCAGGCCCAGGCTCAGGCGGCTGGAAATCACCGAAACCGGGATCGACACCATCAGGGACACGACTATCGGCGCCAGCCACCAGAGAAACACCGGGTCGAGCCAGGCGACTCCGGCAGCCCAGAGGACACCCAGCAAGGCTTGCCAGCCGTGTCGGCGTACGCCGTCGCCCCAGGTGGTTATGCCATCGTCACGTTGGGGTGAGTTCCACTGCACCGACCAGCCGAGAAAGGCAGCGGTGACGAAGCGGGTGTGGAACAACATCCTGACCGGTGCCAACAGTACCGAGAAGAGCATTTCCAGGAGCATGCTGAGGCTGACCTTGAACGCGCCGCCGTAGGCGTGAGCACCCTTGATCCAGATCAGCAGGACGCTGAGCAGCTTGGGCAGGAACAGCAAGGTCAGGGTCGTGGAGAACAGGGCAATGGCTTGCTCCGGATTCCAGTGCGGCCAGACCGGGAACAACTGTCCTGGCACCAGAAAGTACTGGGGCTCCAGCAGGGTATGAGTCGCCAGCAACGCGGTGGAGAGCAGCAGGAAGAGGAACCACAGCGGTGCCGACAGGTAGGACATCACCCCGGTGAGGAACACCGCACGGTGTACCGGATGCATGCCCTTGACCAGGAACAGACGGAAATTCATCAGGTTGCCATGGCACCAGCGGCGATCGCGTTCCAGCTCGTCGATCAGGTTGGGCGGCAGTTCTTCATAGCTGCCGGGTACGTCGTAGGCGATCCACACGCCCCAGCCGGCGCGCCGCATCAGTGACGCTTCGACGAAGTCATGGGACATGATCGCGCCCGCGAATGCGCCCTTGCCCGGCAGCGGCGCCAGGGCACAGTGGTCGATGAAAGGCTGTACGCGGATGATCGCGTTGTGCCCCCAATAGTGCGATTCGCCGAGTTGCCAGAAGTGCAGGCCGGCGGTGAACAGCGGTCCGTAGGCGCGGGTGGCGAATTGTTGCAGGCGTGCATACAGAGTATTCATGCCGGCGGACTTCGGCGCGGTCTGGATAATCCCGGCCTGGGGATCGTTTTCCATCAGGCGTACCAGGCAGGTCAGGCTTTCGCCGCTCATGACGCTGTCGGCATCGAGCACCACCATGTAGCGGTAGTTGCTGCCCCAGCGCCGGCAAAAATCGTCGATATTGCCGCTTTTGCGTTTGACCCGGCGGCGCCGGCGCCGGTAGAAGATCCGTCCGAAGCCTTTGCAGGCCTGGCACAGCTCCAGCCAGGCGCTCTGCTCAGCGACGGCGATGTCGGCATCGCCGGTATCGCTGAGCACGAAGAAATCGAAGCGATCGAGATCGCCGGTGGCGGCCACCGACTCGTAGGTTGCGCGCAACCCGGCGAACACCCGCGGCACATCCTCGTTGCAGATAGGCATGATGATTGCGGTCCGCGCGTCGGCGGGAATCGGCTGATTACCCGCATGAGCGCCGGAAATTCCGTACCGGTCATAGCCGCGCAACAGCTCCCAGAAGCCCATCAAGGCTGTCCAGAATCCGGCGGAAACCCAGCAGAACAGGATGGAGAACAGCACTAGGATGCTGAACTGCACCACGTAAGGCAGAACCTGGATGAAACTTTGCTGCAGGCTCTGTTGCATGATTTCCTGCAGGTCGATCAGGGCCCAGCCCTGGTACGGCAGGATGCTGTTCATGTACCAGGTCGCCACTGCGGTTTGTCCGAGCATCAACAGCAGCAGGACGAGCCGACGGCGCGAGCCAGCCTGGCGCCAGGGAGCGGGTTCCAGCTGCTGCCGCGGCGGCGGCGGAGGGCTTTTCCGGCCGAGCAGTTTGCGCCAGGCACGTACCAGGATATTGGTGCGCCAGGGCTCGGGTGTCACATGGCTGCGGTGCAGGGGCGGAGTGGCCTCGATGCGCGGCCGGCCTGCGGCATCTTCACCGAGGATGCCAATGTCCGCCAGGTCGGTGCCGGCGCCCAGTTGCAGGCGGCGTGTCGCGGACTGGCAGGCGGCTTCGGCCGTGCTCTGCGCCGGCTGGCCGGACAGGCGCCGGTGCAGGTCGGCGAAGTCCTCGGCCTGGGCCAGCACCTCGCGCTCTGCGTCAGGCAGTGACAGTTCTGCCAGGTAGGCGTCCAGGCCCGGCTGGCGCGCGGGGGAGGTGTTCTGCGCGGTCATCGACTGATAGCCGTGTGGGCGGGTAATTGATAACTCCAGGTTTCACTCAGCGTCTGGTCGCCGTCAACCAGCGCCGCGCGCATTTCCACCGGCTGCTCGGGGTCTTTGACCTTGATCCGCAAGGTCAGGCGCCAGCCACGGGTGGTGGGGTTATAGCGCAGGCTGTTCTCCATCAGCTTGGCGTTGTCGCCGACGCTGACTTGCGAACTCGGTGCGGCATCTTTCGCCCGCTTGGCCAGTGCGGGGCCTTCGAAGTCGACCAGCAGGGCGATGCTGTCGTCCAGTTCGCGGATCAGGTTGGCCTGCTTGTCTTCACCCGGTGCGCGCAGGGTCTGGGCGACCCAGGCGTTGTCCGGCTGGTGCAGCGCCGGCTCGTCGCGGGTCCAGTGCATGCGGTAGGCAAATTCCAGGGGCTGGCCTTTTTCGGGCAATTTATCCGGAGCCCAGAATGCCACTATGTTGTCGTTGGTCTCGTCCTGGGTGGGGATTTCCACCAGCTTGATCCGGCCTTTGCCCCAGTCACCCTTGGGTTCGATCCAGGCGCTAGGGCGCAGGTCGTAACGGTCGTCGAGGTCTTCGTAGCGGGAGAATTCACGGCCGCGTTGCAGCAAGCCGAAGCCTCTCGGGTTATCCACCTGCCAGGTGCTGACGGCCAGGTGTTTCGGGTTGTTCAGCGGCCGCCAGAGCCACTCGCCATTGCCGGCATGGATCGCCAGGCCGTTGGAGTCATGCAGGGCAGGCCGGAAGCTGTGCTGCCTGGGTGGCTGTTTCGGGTCGAACAGGAACATGCTGGTCAGCGATGCCAGACCAAGTTCGTCGACTGCGTCGCGCAGGTACACGCGCGCTTGCACATCCACCACTGCATCCTTGCCCGGCCGCAGGATGAAGCGGTAGGCACCGGTCGCGCGCGCTGAGTCGAGCAGGGCGAAAATCACCAGGTGCTTGTCTTGCGGCTTCGGTCGTTCGATCCAGAACTCGCGGAAATAGGGAAACTCCTCGCCACTGGGCAGTGCGGTGTCGATGTTCAGGCCGCGCGCCGACAAACCGTACACCTGCCCTTTGCCGATCACCCGGAAGTAGCTGGCACCGAGCATGCTCATGATCTCGTCTTGCTTGCCCTTCTGGTTGATCGGGTACATCACCCGAAAACCGGCATAGCCGAGATTCTTGGTGGCTTGCTGGTCGAACTTCAGGTCGGCGAAATCAAAGCGATCAGGGTCGTACTTGATTTCCCTGACCGTGGTGCTGGTGATCTCGTTGATTTTCACCGGCGTATTGAAGTGCATGCCTTGGTGATAAAAGCTCAGTTTGAATGGCGTATCGCGCTCGCTCCACTCGAACTCTTCAGGGTGCGGTTGGATTTTTTGATAATCGGCGAAGGCCATCTCGCGGAATTCGGCGGGCAGATTGCTGGCCGGTGCGCTGTAGCCTTTTTCGCCGAGAGCCTTGGCCTTGGCGGCCACATCATCCAGCGAGAACGCCTGTACTTGAGCGGTGCAAAGCAACAAGGCGATAGAGGCCAGATGGAGTAGGGAGGGGAGGATGCCGTGGTGGGAAGAAAGTTTGACGATTTTCAATGACACGGGTTCACCAGACGAAGCAAGAAAAGTAGAGCGGCCCAGTTGAACCGGGTACTGAATTTCCGACCATGTTATCTATAAATGATTCCTCTTTGCTGGGGATCTTTACTGGACAGATACCGGCAGGCGCCTGAGCAACCATTTGCGTGCCGGGACTACTGCTTTTTCTTGCGCCCAGACGCACAAAGTAATCGTCAACAGCAGAAACAGCGGGTAGAACCACAGAGACAGCGGCTGCTCACCGGCTTGCCGGGCACAGCTGGTCCAGCGCTCGAAACACCCTGGTGAGGCAACGCCGAGGAGTTTTTCCGAGCGGGAAAATATAATGAAAGCCGGCACGTGCAGGACAAATAGCGGCAGCGATGCAGTCCCCAGGCGCTGTGACCAGTGGATCAGGCGCTCGTTGTCTGGCGTGGAGATCAGGGCGCACAGGTAGACCAGAGCCAGTTGCGCG
Source organism: Pseudomonas sp. (assembly GCF_033723075.1). Classification (GTDB taxonomy): domain Bacteria; phylum Pseudomonadota; class Gammaproteobacteria; order Pseudomonadales; family Pseudomonadaceae; genus Aquipseudomonas. The sequence continues at coordinate 188,894 of NZ_JAWVXU010000001.1, read as the reverse complement.
GGCAACAGCAAGCCGTTGTGCAGCAGAAAGTACCAGAACCGTTCGCCCTTGAGCAGCCAGATCGCGACGCCGAAGCACAGCAGGCACAAGCCACCGAGTAGAACCTTGGTGCCCAGTTGTGGTGCGTATCCGCTGTCGCGCAACTGGCGGAACAACCCGTACAACAGAATGCCAGCGAGAAACTCCGGCAGGCGCAGCAGGGGCATGCGGTGCAGCATGCCGGTGTAGGGCATGCCGTATTCCTGGCTCTGGATCACCCAGAGCGGTGGCAGCAGGTAGATCAGGGTTATTGCTATCAGCCACCAGCCCTTGTGGCGTGCGCGCATCAGCCGCGGTGCCAGCAGGGGAAAGGTCAGGTAGAAGAAAAACAGCGTGGAAATCGACCACAGTGGCGCATTGAAGGTCAGGTAGTAGGGATTCCAGGCTTGCAGCATGAGCAACTGCAGGCCGGAGTTGAGCAGCAGTTCGCCGTTGCTCATGAAGTGTTCGAGGGTTTCCCGTGATGCGCCAGCCAGGTCTGCGTTGGTGTCATAAATCACGAAGCGCATGCTCGCCTTGCTGTCATCGGGCGGGATACCGAGGTTGCCGATGATCAACAGCACGCCGATCGTCAGCAGCAGAGAAAACAGGTGCAGCGGATAGAGGTTGGCGAAACGCCTGCTCCAGAAGCTGCGGGCTGGTTCGCGTAATTGCCCCTGTCGGCAGTACACATGGGCCAGGAGAAAGCCGGACAGCACGAAGAAGCTGCTGGTGGCAAAGAATCCGACCCCGGTCAGATCCGTCAGCCAGGACGGTTTCTGTTCATTCGGATAGCTATGCAGGGTATGGAATACCACCACATAGACGCCGAGCAGAAAGCGTAACCACTCCAGACCGATGAAATGTTCCTTGCCGATGCGCGCCACTCTGTACTCCTGTGATTGAACTGTCCCTATCCCCCGAGGAGGGAAAGGCATGGGTGGCCTGGAAGGCGCCGGCAACTCCCCTGGATGGAGTGCAAGAGGAGGGGGCGCACAGGCGTGCGAGGCCAAACCTGAAAACGTTCGACAGGTTTGATCGGCATTTGATCGGTGCGTCGCTTGTGCCGGAGGGCTTCGTACTGTGCGATTCACTGACATCAACACAACAAATAGTCACAGACAGCACAGACTGGAGGCTCTAGATTCCTTCATGCATGGGCGTGGCAGGAGCTGTTATGTACGCTTGGGCAGTCGCCGCCTCGTGCTTTGATAACTACAAGAGAGAAGCAACTCATGCCGCAAGATCACCAAAGGGCGAATGCCTGGCGCATTCTGTTCCTGCTATTTCTCGCCAACCTGTTCAACTTCTTCGACCGCACCATCCCGGCCATCATCATCGAGCCGATTCGCCTGGAGTGGGGCCTCAGCGACTTTCAGCTGGGCCTGATCGGTACCGCCTTCACCATCGTCTATGCCATCGCCGGCGTGCCGCTGGGGCGCATGTCCGACACCGGCGCGCGGCGCAAGATCATGGGCTGGGGGTTGGTGGTGTGGAGCGGGTTGACCGCGGTCAACGGCATGGCCTGGAACTTCTGGAGCTTCCTGCTGATACGCATGGGCGTCGGCATCGGCGAAGCCAGCTATGCACCGGCGGCCAACTCGCTGATCGGCGACCTGTTTCCGCCGCACAAGCGCGCCCGCGCCATGGGCATCTTCATGCTCGGCCTGCCACTGGGCCTGTTGCTGGCGTTCTTCACCATCGGCGCCATGGTCGAGGCCTTCGACAGCTGGCGCGCGCCGTTCTTCATCGCTGCCGTGCCGGGGATGATCCTCGCGCTGTTCATGTTCTTCATCAAGGAGCCCAAGCGCGGCGCGTCGGAAGCCGTGCAGGTGGCGACCACCGCGGTGGACAAGCCGCTGCGCAAGGTGCTGGCGATCCGCACCTTCTGGTGGCTGGTGCTCGCCGGCCTGACCTTCAATTTCGCCACCTACGCCTGCAACTCCTTCATGGTGCCGATGCTGCAGCGCTATTTCCTCCTGCCGCTGGAGCAGGCGGCGGTGGCCACCGGGGTAATCGTCGGCCTGACCGGCCTGCTCGGCTTGACCGCCGGCGGCTGGCTGGCCGATCGCATCCACCAGCGTTCGGCCACCGGCCGCCTGCTGTTCGCCGCCGCGAGCATGCTGATTGCCGCCGCTGCCACCGCCTATGCCTTGCTCGCCGGGCGTGTCGAGGTCGGCGTGTTCGTTGCGGTCTTCAGCCTCGGCTGGCTGCTCGCCTACAATTTCTACCCCTGCGTGTATACGGCCATTCAGGACGTGGTCGAACCGCGTCTGCGCGCTACGGCCATGGCGCTGTTTTTCGCCGGTCTGTACCTGCTTGGCGGCGGCTTCGGCCCCATCGCGGTGGGCCTGCTGTCCGATCATTTCTCCCAGGCAGCGATGCTCGCCGCCGGTGCCAGCGAGATGAGCGAAGACTTCAAGGCGGTGGGGCTGCACGATGCGATGCTGCTGATCCCGGTGGCGCTGTTTCTCACCATGCTGGCGCTGCTACAGGCCTCGCGCTGCTTTGTCGCCGACTCCGCGCGGATGCGCGCCGGCATGGCCGAGCCGCTGCCGGCGTGATGTGGGAGGGGCCGGGCGGCGCTCCGCTTTAGTCGCGACAAGCCAGGGGCGCGTCGAATCGCGGCTGAAAGCCCTCCCACAGCCCGTTACCCTGAAACGACAAGGCCCGCGATTGCGGGCCTTGTCGTTCAGCGGCTGACTCAGCCGGCCACCAGTACCCGGATCGCCTCCAGGCGCAGGGCCGCCTTGTCGAGCAGGGCCAGGCCCTGCTCGCGTTGCTGGCGCAGGGCGCTGAGTTCGCTGTCGCGCACGCTCGGGTTGACCGCTTGCAGGGCGGTCAGGCGCGCCAGCTCCTCTTCGGTATCGGCGGCCAGACGACGTTTGGCCTGCGCTACCCGTTCCAGGTGGCGCGTCGCGACCTTGTCTTCGCCGGCATTGATCAGCGGGTTGAGGCTGTCGCGCTGGGCCTGGACGAACTTGTTGGCGCTGGCGCGCGGCACGCTTTCCAACTGGTCGTTGAGGGTCTCGAAGGCCACCTTATGGGCCAGGTCGTTGCCGTTGCCGTCGAGCAGGCAGCGCAGCGCCGCCGGCGGCAGGTAGCGCCCCAGTTGCAGGGTGCGCGGGGCCACCACTTCGCTGACGTAGAGCAGTTCGAGCAGCACGGTGCCGGGTTTCAGCGCCTTGTTCTTGATCAGCGCCACGCCGGTGTTGCCCATCGAGCCGGAGCGCACCAGGTCCATGCCGCCTTGCACCATCGGGTGCTCCCAGGTGAGAAACTGCATGTCCTCGCGGGCCAGGGCCAGGTCGCGGTCGTAGGTGATGGTCACGCCTTCGTCGTCGCCGAGGGGGAAGCTGGCATCCAGCATCTTCTCGCTGGGGCGCAGGATCAGGGCGTTGTCGGAGTGGTCCTCGCTGTCGATGCCGAAGGCGTCGAACAGCTGCTCCATGTAGATCGGCAGGGCGAACTGGTCGTCCTGTTCGAGAATGGCTTCTACCAGGGCTTCGCCTTCGCCGGCACCGCCGGAGTTGAGTTCCAGCAGGCGGTCGCGGCCGGCGTGCAGCTCGCCTTCCAGGCGTTCGCGTTCGCCGCGGGCTTCGTCCACCAGGCTCTGCCATTCGCCGTCGTCGCCGCTTTCCAGCAGCGGCAACAGGCGGCTGCCGAACTGGTGTTGCAGGGCGTTGCCGGTCGGGCAGGTGGCCAGGAAGGCATTCAGCGCCTGGTGATACCACTGGAACAGGCGTTCCTGCGGGCTGTTCTCCAGGTAAGGCACGTGCACCTGGATGCGGTGCTTCTGGCCGATGCGGTCGAGACGGCCGATGCGCTGCTCGAGCAGGTCCGGGTGGGCCGGCAGGTCGAACAGCACCAGGTGATGGGCGAACTGGAAGTTGCGACCCTCGCTGCCGATTTCCGAGCAGATCAGCACCTGGGCGCCGAATTCCTCGTCGGCGAAGTAGGCGGCGGCGCGGTCGCGCTCGAGAATGTTCATGCCCTCGTGGAATACGGTGGCGGCGATGCCCTTGCGTACGCGCAGGGCGTCTTCCAGGTCCATGGCGGTTTCGGCGTGGGCGCAGATCACCAGCACCTTGACCCGCTTGAGCATCTTCAGGGTGTCGATCAGCCATTCGACGCGCGGATCGAAACGCCACCAGCGCTGGTCTTCGTCGAGGTCGGCCTGGGCCTGATAACTGACTTCCGGGTACAGGTCCGGGTGCTCGCCGATCGGCAGCTCCATGTACAGGTCCGGGCTCGGCAGCGGGTAGGCGTGCAGTTCGCGCTCGGGGAAACCCTGCACCGCGGCGCGGGTGTTGCGGAACAGCAGGCGGCCGGTGCCGTGGCGGTCGAGCAGCTCGCGCACCAGGCGCGCCGCGGCTTCGCTGTCGCCGTCGCTGACGGCACCGAGCAGGGCCTCGCCTTCGGCGCCGAGGAAATCATGGATGGTCTGGTGCGCGGCGGGCGACAGGCGGCCCTGATCGAGCAGCTCCTGCACCGCTTCGGCAACCGGCTTGTAGTTGGCGCTTTCGGCGCGAAAGGCGGCGAGATCATGGAAACGGTGCGGGTCGAGCAGGCGCAGGCGGGCGAAGTGGCTGTCCTGGCCGAGCTGTTCCGGGGTGGCGGTGAGCAGCAGCACGCCGGGAATCACCTCGGCAAGCTGTTCGACCAGGCTGTATTGCTCGCTGGCATGCTCCGGGTGCCAGACCAGGTGATGGGCCTCGTCGACCACCAGCAGATCCCAGCCGGCGGCGAACAGCGCATCCTGGGCGCGCTCGTCTTCGCACAGCCACTCCAGGGCGACCAGCGCCAACTGGCAGTCCTCGAAGGGATTGCTGGCGTCGCTCTCGATAAAGCGTTCGGCGTCGAACAGCGCCACATCCAGGTTGAAGCGCCGGCGCATTTCCACCAGCCACTGGTGCTGGAGGTTTTCCGGCACCAGGATCAAAATCCGTGAGGCGCGGCCGCAGAGTAGCTGGCGATGGATCACCAGGCCGGCTTCGATGGTCTTGCCCAGGCCCACTTCGTCGGCCAGCAATACTCGCGGGGCGATGCGGTCGGCGACTTCACGGGCGATGTGCAGCTGGTGCGCGATCGGTTGCGCGCGCACGCCGCCCAGGCCCCACAGCGAGGACTGCAACTGCTTGCTGGTGAATTCCAGGGTGCGGTAGCGCAGGGCGAACCAGGGCAGCGGGTCGATCTGGCCGGCGAACAGGCGGTCGCTGGCCAGACGGAACTGAATGAAGTTGGACAGCTGGGTTTCCGGCAGGGTGACGCTCTGGCTCTGCCCGTCGAGACCGTGGTAAACCAGCAGGCCATCGACGTCGTCGACTTCCTGGACGGTCAGCTTCCAGCCTTCGAAGTGGGTGATTTCGTCGCCCGGGGAGAAACGCACGCGGGTCAGCGGCGCGTTGTTCGCAGCATACTGGCGGGTTTCGCCAGTGGCCGGGTAGAGCACGGTGAGCATCCGGCCGTCCTGCATGAGGACGGTACCCAAGCCCAACTCCGCTTCGCTGTCACTGATCCAGCGTTGCCCCGGTTCATACTGCGCCATGCCCGTCTCCTGCGTGAAAAAGCCGACTATGGTAACGGAACGCCAAGCCAAGGCCAAAGGCGCAATGCTGCTTAACTGGCACTTATTAGACGTTACTCGAGTCGAAAGTGTAGCGAGGCCGTGCTCAAGTCGGCGTCCGGGTGGCCGACAGCCTGACCAAAGGAGGACTGAATAAAGTGCTACCGCCAATTCCGCACGGCATGGCGCCGGTCACCGTCCAGCAGGATGTGATCAAGCCCAGGCCCGATATTCCACCAGTTTCGCCGGCCGCGGCCAGCGCCAAGGAAAGTGGTGTGAGTCTGGATAAGCGCCATCCCCAGGAGGCTGCCGAGTTGTTGCGCGAGGAGCAGCGCCGGCGCCAGCGGCGTGGCTACAGCGCCGAGGAACTGGCCGAAGGCGAAGTGGCCGAGGCCGACGAGGCGGTAATCGACGAACTTCCCCGGCAGGGTTTGTGGGTGGATGTGGAAGTTTGAGCGGCGCACACTATGTGCTGGATAACCAAGCCCGATTGCCCGTGAGCCTATTCCCCGCTACCGATGTGCAGCTGCCCGACGCCACGCTGGATTTTCAGCCGCATTGGCTGGAGCAGGCGACGGCGGATCGCTGGCTCGCGCTGCTGCTCGAGCAGACGCCCTGGCAGCAGCCACAGGTGCGGCTTTATGGTCGCCAGCACCCGGTGCCGCGGCTGGTCGCCTGGTATGGCGATGCCGGGGCCAGCTACCGCTATTCCGGCCTGACCCATCAACCGCTGCCCTGGACGCCCCTGCTCGCAGAGATTCGCGCCCGACTGGTGGCAGCGGTCGGGCAGCCGCTCAACGGCGTATTGCTCAACTATTACCGCGACGGCCAGGACTCCATGGGCTGGCACAGCGACGACGAGGCCGAACTGGGTACCAATCCGCTGATCGCCTCGCTCAACCTGGGTGCGACCCGGCGTTTCGATCTGCGGCGCAAGGGGCAGAGCCGCATCGAGCACTCCCTGGCGCTCAATCACGGTTCGCTGCTGGTCATGGACGGGCCAACCCAGCATTATTGGCAGCACCAAGTGGCGAAGACGCGCAGTCCGTGCGCGCCACGCCTGAATCTGACGTTTCGTTTAATCCGGTCGCCATCATGAGCAACGACAACAAGCTGATCGACTTCAGCGCCGAGCGCGGCAAGCGCATCCACGACCTGCATGACAAGAAGCTTGACGAGATGCGTCAGGCATTCGAGCAGGCGCTGCCCCTGCCCAAGGGCAAGAAGAGCGGCAAGGGCAAGTCGAAAAAGCGCTAGCCAGGCCTGGTGTCGAGCGCCGTCGCCAGGGCGCAGCGACAGCCAGCCCGCTGTTGTGCCGCGCCGATCAACCCGGGTGCACTGCCGGCCGCAGGCGAGCGTCGTTTCACAAGCGCTGCGCGCCATCCATAAAGGCGATATCGCCTTGTGCAGTGCCTGTTCATCCGCCCCGTTCGGGGCCGATTCGTTGATCTGGATCAGTATCCGCTGCCATGCGCAGCCGGTCTCTGTGCACCCTTGACCTGGATCAATGAACCGCCCCGCAGCCCTGATAACTTGCAGCCATCCCCAACAGCCCAAGAGGGCTACCGCAGGAGGCAATCATGTTTATCGATGTCGTTGTTCTCGCCGGAATCGGCACCGTCGGTTTGATGGTCGCTTTCTTCGCAGGCGTTGGTTATTTCATCTGGAAAGACTCACACAAGCGCAAGGCGCCCTGAGCCATTCCGGAACTACGGGCACGCAAGGCAATTTGGGCGACTTCGGTTGCCCTTTTTTTTTGCGCGCGATTTGTTCCCAGGGCGATCCGGGGGGCAAGCAGCGTCGTTGCTCAATCCAGGTGTTTGCTCACCCGGGCTACCGCCAGGCTCAGCATCAGTACGGTGAATACCAGCAGTGCCAGTATCTCCGGCCAGAGCTCTATCAGCCCGGCGCTGCGCAGCATGATTCCGCGCGCCAGGCGCAGGAAGTGGGTTAGCGGCAGCAGTTCGGCGAACCACTGGGCGGCCTTGGGCATGCCGGCGAAGGGAAACATGAAGCCGGACAGCAGAATCTGCGGCAGGAAGGTGAAGAAGGCAACCTGCATGGCCTGGAACTGGGTCTGCGCCAGAGTCGAGATAAACACCCCTAGGGCCAGGCTGGCGGCGATGAATAGCAAGGAGGCGCCATAGAGTTCCAGTAACGAACCGCGGATCGGTACCTCGAACAGCAGGCGGCCGGTGAGCAGGATCACCGTCACCTGGATCAAACCGATGCCGACGAAGGGGAGAACCTTGCCGAGGGTCAGTTCCCAGGGTGACAGTGGCGTGGTGATCAGCATTTCCATATTGCCGCGTTCGCGTTCACGAACCAGGGCGATGGCGGTGAACATCACCATGGTCATGGTCAGGATCACCCCAATCAGCCCCGGCACCGTGTTTAGCGCCGCCAGACGCTCGGGGTTGTAGAAGTTGACCAGTTCGACCCCCTGGCGACTTTCCCAGCCCGGCAGCGGATAGTTCGCCAGCTGGCGCGCCGAGGCCTGCACGCTCTGATCCGAGCCATCCACTATCAGCTGTAGCGGCAGGCGGCCCTGCGACAGGCGATCCTGCGGCAGGCTTCTCTGGCTTTCCAGGCGCGCCTCGAAATCCTTCGGGATGACCAGGGCGGCGCTGATCTTGCCCTGGCGCAGCAGGCTATCGATCTGCTGGGGGTTGCTCAGCTGGTAGCGCAGATTGAGGATCTGGCTGGAGCCGATTTCCGCCACCACCTCGCGCGAGCGCTCAGTATTGGCCTGATCGAGCACGGCGGCGTCGATGCCGCGCACGTCCATGTTGATCGCATAGCCGAACAGCACCAGTTGCAGCAGGGGAATGCCGACGATCATGGCGAAGGTCAGACGGTCGCGGCGCAACTGCCGCAGCTCTTTGACGATGACCGCCGTCAGGCGCCGCAGGCTCATCGCTGGGCCTGCACGGGTTGGCGGGTGACGCTGACGAATACGTCCTCCAGGTTGGCTTCCGTGCTTCTTATCTGGGCATCGATGTGGGCGTCGCGCAGGCGCTGCTCGATAGGTCCGCGTGCGTCTTCGCTGGCGACCAAGACCCGCAGTGCGAGGCCAATCTGCGCCATTGCCAGCACGCCGGCGCAGTCGTGCAGGGCCTGTTTGGCCTGGCGCGGCTGCGCGCACTCGATCAGCAATGGCTGCCCGGGCAGGGCGTCGAGCAGCGCGCGCGGACTACCGTCGGCGACCAGGCGGCCGTCATCGAGGATGCCCAGGCGGGTGCAGCGTTCGGCTTCATCCATGTAGTGGGTGGAGACCAGCAGGGTGGTGCCGGCGTCGGCCAGCTCGAACAGCGATTCCCAGAACTCCCGGCGCGATTGCGGATCGACCGCGCTGGTGGGTTCGTCGAGCAGCAACAGGTCGGGTTTGTGCAGGACCGCGCCGGCCAGCGCCAGGCGCTGCCGCTGTCCCCCGCTGAGGGTGCCTGCCAGCTGCTGGCGCTGGTCGCCCAACCAGTAGCGCTCAAGCAGCTCGGCGATACGCTGACGCGCTGAAGCCTTGTCCAGCCCCTGCACGGTGGCGAGGAAGCTCAGGTTCTCGAGCACGCTGAGGTCCTCGTAGAGGGAGAATTTCTGGGTCATATAGCCGATGCGCCGCTTGAGGGCCTCGGCATCCCGGGGGATCTGGTAGCCGAATACCTCGATCTCCCCCGCGCTGGGCAGCAGCAGGCCGCAGAGCATGCGGATGGTGGTCGACTTGCCGGAGCCGTTGGGGCCGAGGAAGCCGAACACCTCGGCGCGACGCACACTCAGGTTCAGGTTGTCGACCGCGGTGAGCTGGCCGAAACGCTTGGTCAGGCCGCTGGCCTGAATCACCACGTCAGTGCCGGGCATTGGCGTCGCGCTCGGCGCTTAGCGGGAGCCCGGCCGGCAGCCGGCGTGCACCTTCGCCTTGCAGACGCAGTTCGGCGCGGAACATCAGGCGGCTGGCATCGTCGCCGCTGAGGGCGAAATAGGGGGTGAAGCTGGCTTCGCTGCGGATGCTGCTGAGGGTCGCGGTGAAGGGCTGCGCGACGCCCTGGACAGTCACGCGCAGGGTGTCGCCCAGCGCGAAGCGGGTGCGCTGGCTGGCTGGGATGTAGACCCGTGCGTAAGGCGCGTCGCCGACCAGCAGGCTGACCAACTCGGCGCCGAGCGGCGGTTGGTCGCCGGGCTTGAAGGGCAGGGCATCGACCCGTCCAGCCCGCGGTGCCCGTACGCTCAGGTGCTCGCGGTCGATCTGCAGGCGGGCCAGGTTGGCGCGCACAGCCTCCAGGCTGGCGGCGGCTTGTTGCAGTTGTTCCGGGCGGGTGCCGTGGGTCAGTTCGCGCAGTTGGGCGTCGGCAGTGCGGGTGGCGGCCATGGCCTGGTCGCGCCTGGCGCGGGCGCGATCGAGTTCGGCAATGGCCACCTGGCGATGCTGGTAGAGGGTGGCGAAGCGCTGGAAATTGCGCTCGGCCTCGGTCTGCTCGGCGTGGTTGCGGGCCAGGACGGCCTGGGCTGCCTCGATGGTTTCGATGCGCGCGCCGTTGCTCAGCTCGCTCAGGCGCGCTTCGGCCTGCGCCACCTCGCTCCGGGCCTGGGCGATACGGACGTCCTGGCGACGCGGATCGAGCTCCAGCAGCAGTTGCCCGGCCTCGACCCGGTCACCCTCGGCGACCTGCCAGCTGAGGATGGTTTCCGAGGCTTCGGCGGGTACGCCGATGCGATCCCACGCCAGGGTGCCGAGCAGGGCTTCGTCGCCTGCGGGTTCGCAGCCGCCGAGCAATGCGAGCAGGACCAGGCTTGGCAGCAGGTGTTTGCTCACGTCAGGTCTCCATTCCACGTTCGAGCAGGGCGAGGGTGTGGCGGGCGAGCGCCGCATCGTCCAGCTCGGGGTCCGTAAACAAGCCGCGCCAGATTGGCGCGGCGGCATAAGGGAACAGGGTCAGACCGATCAGCGAGACCACCAGCAGGCGCGGGTCGAGGTCGGGGTTCAGCGCGCCGCGTCGTTGCGCGCTGGCGAAGCGCTCGGCCAGCATGTGCGCCACTACCGGGCCCGCACGGCCCATCAGCAGTTCGCGCAAGCCGCCGCCTTCGCACAGCACTTCGCGCACCCATAGCGGCGGCAGCCAGGGGTGCGCCTGCACGGTTCGGCGCATGCCCTGAATGAAACCACTGACCAGCGCGATGGGCTCATCGCCGAGCTGGCGCAGTTCTTGGCCGAGTCCCATCAGCAGGGGGAGCACGCGTTCTTCGGCGACCGTTGCGAGCAGTTTGGATTTGTTGCCGAAATAATAATTGACCAGTGCGGGTGTGACCCCGGCCTGCTGGGCGATGCTGCGCAGGCTGGAGGCCTTGATGCCGTCATGGGCGAAGGCTTGCACGGCGACGTCGAGCAAGCGTTCGCGCTGGGCGGGCGAATCACCGGTCGGTCGGCCGGGGGCGCGGGAGGCGGTTGCGGTACTGGGTGTTTTCATGAATTAAAATTAAATATAAATATAAATAAACGCAACCAATAATTCTGCACCAAGGGAGCGCGCAAGGCGGCGACCGGCAAAGCCGGACGCCGCCGGGTGGTGCTTAGCGGGTGCCGAGGAAGTCGCGCTTGCCGATCGCCACACCGTTGTGGCGCAGGATGGCGTAGGCGGTGGTGACGTGGAAATAGAAGTTCGGCAGCACGTGATCGAGCAGGAAGGCCTGGCCCTGGAAGTGGGTGTCCTTGCCGCGGCGCGAGAGGGTCACGGTGCGTTCCTCACTGCCGTCGAGCTGCGCCGCGCTGATGCCTTGCAGGAAGGCCTGGACCTGGGCGATGCGCGCCTGTAGTTCGGTGAAGCTGGTTTCGTCATCGGCGAAGCTGGGGGCATCGACACCGGCCAGTAATGCAGTGCCGGCCGAGGCACCGTCGCAGGCGATCTGTACCTGGCGGCTCAGCGGGAACATGTCGGGGGCCAGGCGGGCATTGAGCAATACGCTGGGGTCGATCTTGCGGGTCTCGGCGTCGCTGGCGGCAAGGCCGAGGATGGTCGAGAGGTTGCCGAGCTGGCGGATAAACACCGGCACGGAGGCCTGGTACATGGACAGGGACATGGAGTTCTCCAGTGAAACAGTGGGGGCGGCTCGAAAGGGGTGTTATTGCAAGCAGCCAGGGCAGAGAGGGGAGGGCGAAGAGTGGGTCGGGCGGTGATCCGCTGCAGCCCACCCCATCATCGCGCCCGGCATCTGCGGAGACGGATATCGCCTCCGCACAAACCCTCAACCTATGTTGATTGGCGGCAGTTCGGTCAGTTCCACGGTCTGTTGTTTACGCGGGGCGAGGATTTCCGCCTCACCGTCGACTACCAGTTCGTCGTTCTGGTTGAACACCCGGGTGGCGATGCGCACACGGAATTTCGGCAGTTTCTCGAGGATCTCCAGACGCACGGTGAGGGTGTCGCCGAGTTTCACCGGCGCAGTGAAGCGCATCTGCTGGCCCAGGTAGATGGTGCCAGGGCCGGGTAGCTCGCAGGCCACTGCTGCGCTGATCAGGGCGCCACTGAACATGCCGTGGGCGATGCGCTGCTTGAACATGGTGGTGGCGGCGTATTCGGCATCCAGGTGCACCGGGTTGCGGTCGCCGGACACTGCGGCGAACAGCTGGATGTCGCGCTCTTCGACGGTCTTGCTGTAGCTGGCGGTCTGGCCTACTTCTAGAGCGTCGTAAGGCGTGTTGCTGCTTTGACTCATGGGTGTTTCTCCTGGGGCTGTGGGTGAAACTGGCGGGGATGGCTCAGGGCCTGCTCCAGCCAGTCGAGCAAGTCGGTGGTGACCTCGTCGCGGTTGCTCTCGTTGAGCAACTCGTGGCGGGCATCCGGATATATCTTCAATTGCACCTGGGTATGGCCGGCCGCGCGCAGGGCATTGGCCAGGTCGGCCAGACGTTTGCCGTTGCTGACCGGGTCGCGGGCACCGCCGATCACCAGCAGCGGCAGTTTGCAGTCGATCTGCGCCAGGTTGCGCGGCGGGGTGATCTGCAGCAGGCCGCCGAGCAGGTCGAGCCATAGCTGGTTGCTGCAGCGGAAGCCGCAGAGTGGGTCGTTGACGTAGGCATCCACCTCGGCAGGGTCGCGGCTCAGCCAGTCGAAGCGGGTGCGGTTGGGCCTGAAGGCTTTGTTGAACGAGCCGAAGGAAATCAGCTCGACCAGGGCGCTTTGCCCGGTCGGCCCCTGACGCCAGCGCTCGAAGCGGGCAATCAGCCTGGCCACGTGGTACAGCGCCAGCGGCTGGTAGTTGGAGCCGGACAGAATGGCCCCCTGCAGGCTGCAGCTGTGCTGCATCAGGTAGGCCTGGCCGATGTAGCTGCCCATGCTGTGACCCAGCAGGAAGATCGGCGCCTGCGGGTGCTGCTGGCGAATATGGTGATTGAGGCGGGCCAGATCGCCGACCACCAGGTCCCAGCCGTTGGCGTCGGCATAGTGGCCGAGGCGGCCGTGCTCGGCCGTCCTGCCGTGGCCGCGCTGGTCGTGGGCATAGAGTTCGAAGCCCGCCGCGACCAGCGCCGCACCCAGGCGGGCATAGCGTCCACTGTGTTCGGCCATGCCATGGGCCACCATCACCACCGCGTTCGGCGGCTGTTCGGCGAACCAGCGGTTCACATAGAGCGGTACGGCATCGCTGCTATTGAGCCAGAAAGCATTGTGCTGCATGGCGAATCCTTCGGCCTGCGAGAGTGCGGCATTGTAGAGCTTGCACGCAGGCTTTTCCCAGCCGAATGGGTGATCGAAGATTCACGCTGTCAATGACGCCCCGCAAGTATTTGCGCTACGGGCCGGAGCTGCTAACGTCCGCTCACCCCCTGCCGGCCACTGTAGCGCCTTATGCCACGGTGAGTTCCGCGGGGCAGATACTTCCAGGGCAAGAGGATAAAAATAATGCAGCCTGATTTCTGGAGCGACAAACGCCCGGCCGGCGTACCCAACGATATCGACCTGGGTGCCTACAAATCGGTAATCGAGGTGTTCGAGCGCTCGTGCAAGAAATTCGCCGACCGTCCGGCATTCAGCAATATGGGCGTGACCCTGACCTACGCCGAGCTGGATCGCCTGTCCGGCGCCTTCGCCAGCTACCTGCAAAAGCATACCGACCTGCAGCCCGGCGAGCGCATCGCCGTGCAGATGCCCAACGTCCTGCAATACCCGATTGCCGTGTTCGGCGCCATGCGCGCCGGGCTGATTGTGGTCAACACCAATCCGCTGTACACCGCCCGCGAGATGCGCCACCAGTTCAAGGACGCCGGCGTGCGCGGCCTGGTCTACCTGAACATGTTCGGCAAGCTGGTGCAGGATGTGGTGGCGGATACCGAGATCGACTACCTGATCGAAGCCAGGCTGGGCGACCTGCAGCCGAGCCTCAAGGGCTGGCTGGTCAATACGGTGGCGAAGAAGATCAAGAAGCTGGTGCCGGACTACCACCTGCCCCAGGCGATGTCGTTCAAGGCGGTGCTCAAGCAGGGCCATGGCCATGGGGTCAAGCCGGTTAAGGTCGGCCACGACGATATCGCCGTGCTGCAGTACACCGGCGGCACCACGGGCGTGGCCAAGGGCGCCATGCTGACCCACGGCAACCTGGTGGCCAATATGCTGCAGGTCGATGCCTGCCTGTCGCAGCACGGCAGTGACGGCAGCCCGCTGATGAAGCAGGGCCAGGAAATCATGATCGCGCCGCTGCCGCTCTACCATATCTATGCCTTTACCGCGAATTGCATGTGCATGATGGTCAACGGCAATCACAACGTGCTGATCACCAATCCGCGCGACGTTGCCGGCTTCATCAAGGAGCTGGGCAAGTGGCAGTTCTCCGCGCTGCTGGGCCTCAACACCCTGTTCGTCGCCCTGATGGACCATCCCGAGTTCAACAACCTGGATTTCTCCAAGCTCAAGGTCACCAACTCCGGTGGCACCGCCCTGGTCAAGGCCACTGCCGAACGCTGGCAGGCCATCACCGGCTGCCCCGTGGTCGAGGGCTACGGCCTCACCGAGACGGCACCGGTGGCCAGCACCAACCCTTACGGTGAAAAATCCCGCCTGGGCACGGTGGGCATTCCGGTGCCGGGTACGGCGTTCAAGGTCATCGACGACGACGGCAACGAGCAGCCTTTGGGCGAGCGCGGCGAGCTGTGCATCAAGGGCCCGCAGGTAATGAAGGGCTACTGGCAGCGCGAAGAGGCCACCAGCGAGGTGCTCGATGCCGAGGGCTGGTTCAAGACCGGCGATATTGCGGTGATCGACCCGGACGGCTTCGTGCGCATCGTCGATCGCAAGAAGGACATGATCATCGTCTCCGGCTTCAACGTGTACCCCAACGAGATCGAGGATGTGGTCATGGCCCACCCGCAAGTTGCCAGCTGTGCGGCGATCGGCGTACCCGACGAGAAATCCGGCGAGGCGGTCAAGCTGTTCGTCGTCGCCCGTAACGGCGGCCTTAGTGCCGAGGAGCTCAAGGCCTACTGCAAGGAAAACTTCACCGGCTACAAGGTGCCCAAGCACATCGTCTTCCGCGACTCCTTGCCGATGACCCCGGTGGGCAAGATCCTCCGTCGCGAGTTGCGCGATATTGCCTAGGTCGGAGCGGCGCCGAGTGAGCTTGGCGCCGTAGTCCGGATGCAATCCGGGGCCGATCTCCGGTTGCTTCGCCGAATCCCGGATTTGATCCGGGTGCGTCCTCGTCCAGGCTTGCGGCCCAAGCGCCGCAAGCCTTGTCCTACAAGCGCTGCGAGTGCTCGAGCAGTACGATCTTGAGATGACCAAAACATAAGCATTAGTCACTTTAGATACTGAGTAGGCAGTGTTTGGTGCTAGGCGCTCCCAGGCAAAGCTGCTACTCTCGGCCCGCTTTTTGGCCGTCTGTCAGGCCGAAAAGTGGGCAAACACACAATAAACAACCGCCTCTGCGCGGTGAAGATCAGCTGTTGCTTAGGAGTGGGCTTCCATGACCGAAAACTTTTGGAAGGACAAGTATCCCGTTGGGATTGCTGCCGAAATCGATCCCGACCAGTACCCGAATATTCAGGCGGTACTGAAACAGTCCTGCCAACGTTTCGCCGACAAGCCTGCCTTCAGCAATCTTGGCAAGACCATCACCTACGGCGAGCTGTATGAGTTGTCTGGTGCCTTCGCCGCTTATTTGCAGCAGCACACCGACCTGCAGCCCGGCGATCGCATCGCCGTGCAACTGCCCAACGTCCTGCAATACCCGGTCGCCGTGTTCGGCGCCCTGCGTGCCGGCCTCGTTGTGGTCAACACCAACCCGCTGTACACCGCGCGGGAAATGGAACACCAGTTCAACGACTCCGGCGCCAAGGCCCTGGTCAGCCTGGCCAACATGGCTCACCTGGTCGAGCAGGTGCTGCCCAAGACCGGGATCAAGACGGTCATCATCAGCGAAGTCGGCGACATGCTGCCGCCGCTCAAGCGCCTGCTGGTCAACAGCGTGGTCAAGTACGTGAAGAAGATGGTGCCGGCCTACAACCTGCCGCACGCCGTCAAGTTCACCGAAGCCCTGAGCAAAGGCCGCGGCAAAGCGGTCAGGGAAGCCAATCCGGCCAGCGGCGAGATCGCCGTGCTGCAGTACACCGGCGGAACCACCGGGGTGGCCAAGGGCGCGATGCTGACCCACCGCAACCTGATCGCCAACATGCTGCAGTCCCGCGCCATGATGGCGTCGAACATGAATGAAGGCAGTGAGATCGTGGTCGCGCCGCTGCCGCTCTACCACATCTACGCCTTCACCTTCCATTGCATGGCCATGATGCTGATCGGTAACCACAACGTGCTGATCACCAACCCGCGCGACCTGCCGGGCATGGTCAAGGATTTGTCGCGCTACAAGTTCAGCGGTTTCGTCGGTCTCAACACCCTGTTCGTCGCCCTGTGCCACAACGAAGATTTCCAGAAGCTCGACTTCTCGGCTCTGAAAATTACCCTGTCCGGCGGCATGGCCCTGCAATTGGCCACCGCCGAGCGCTGGACCCAGGTCACCGGCAGCCCGATTTGCGAAGGCTTCGGCATGACCGAAACCAGCCCGGTGGCCTCGGTCAACCCGATCCAGAACATTCAGTTGGGCACCATCGGCATCCCGGTGCCCTCGACTCGGTGCAAGGTCATCGACGACGAGGGCAACGAGTTGCCGCTCGGCGCCATCGGCGAGTTGTGCGTCAAGGGCCCGCAGGTGATGAAGGGCTACTGGCAGCGCCAGGACGCCACCGACGAAATCCTCGACGCCGATGGCTGGTTGAAGACCGGCGACATCGCGGTGATCCAGGAAGATGGCTACATGCGCATCGTCGACCGCAAGAAGGACATGATTCTGGTGTCCGGCTTCAACGTCTACCCCAACGAGCTGGAAGACGTGCTGGCGACCCTGCCGGGCGTGCTGCAGTGCGCGGCCATCGGCATCCCGGACGAGAAATCCGGTGAAGCGATCAAGCTGTTCGTGGTCGCCAAGCCGGGCGTGAACCTGACCAAGGAACAGGTCATGCAACACATGCGCGCCAACGTCACCGGCTACAAGGTGCCGAAGGCCGTGGAGTTCCGCGACGCGCTGCCGACCACCAACGTCGGCAAGATCCTCCGGCGCGAACTGCGCGACGCAGAGCTGAAGAAAATCGGCGCCAGGTAGGCCCACATGCCTGAAGAAAACCCGCTGCGGCGGGTTTTTTCTTGTCTATTGGCCAGCATGTCGTAGGATTGGCAAAAAATGCACATGGGTCACTGGTCTTACCAAAATTGCCGGTTTTTCATGTGCGCATAATCCTCACTGCCAAGGTACTGCCTCATGCTCGCCAGATTCCGCTTGCGTTCCAAAGTCCTGCTGTTGGCCCTGGTTCCGGTGCTGTTGTTGACCCTGGTGCTCAGCGCCATTGCCGTATTCACCCTGCAGCGGCTGGCCGATCAGCAGGAGGTGCAGACCCGCGGCAAGCTGATCCAGGACCGCCGCAGTGAAATAAAGCAGTACGTGGAGCTGGCGATGAATGCCATCGCGCCGCTCTACCAGGCCTCGGCCGCGGGCGATATGGCGGCGCGCGAGCAGGCGGTGGCCGTGCTCAAACGCCTGGCCTACGGCGCGGACGGCTATTTCTGGGGCTACGACGGCGAGTCCGTGCGGGTTTTGCAGGGCGGCACCGACGATCGCATCGGCCAGAGCTTCGCCGATTACCGTGACCCCAACGGGGTCTATGCGATTCGCGAACTGGTGCGCGCCGGCAAGGACGGCAGCCACTACGTCGACTACAGCTTCGTGCTCGGCGGCGGCGATGTGCTGGTGCCCAAGGTCGGTTACGCGCAGTACCTGCCCAAGTGGGATCTGGCGTTCGGCACCTCGGTCAATCTCGACGGGGTCGAGCGCGATGTGCAGCTGGCGCGGGCCGAGTTTCAGGGGCGCATCGACAACTTACTGTTGATCATGATCGGCTCGGCGCTTGTCCTGCTGCTGCTTATGGGGGGGATCGCCGTCGTCATGAGCAACTCCATTCTCCGCCCGCTGCTGCATATCAAGGCCAATCTCGATGACATGGCCGCTGGCAACGGCAACCTGACCTATCGCCTGCCAGTGACCACTCAGGATGAGCTGGGAGAGCTGGCGCTATCGTTCAACCTGTTCGTCGAGAAAATCCACGGCCTGGTGCGCCAGGTGGCCGCTACCACCACCCAGCTCTCCGCTCTGGTTGGTGCGGTATCCAGCCAGGCGCAACGCTCGGAGCAGGCCATGGAGGGGCAGCGCCAGGAAACCGACCAGGTGGCCACGGCGATCAATGAGATGTCCGCCGCCGCCCAGGAAGTCGCCAACAGTGCGCAGCACGCCGCCGAAGCGGCGCGCGAGACTGACCAGGAAGGCCAGTCCGCCAAACGTGTGGTGGATCAGAGTATCGAGAGCATTCACGATCTGGTGGGCGAGGTGCGTAGCAGCAGCACCTCGCTGGAAAATCTGCGCCAGGATGTGCAAGGTATCGTCGGCGTACTCGAGGTGATCCGCTCGATTGCCGACCAAACCAATTTGCTGGCACTCAATGCGGCGATCGAGGCGGCACGCGCCGGCGAGGCCGGTCGCGGTTTTGCCGTGGTCGCCGACGAAGTTCGCGCCCTGGCCAGTCGCACCCAACAGAGCACCGGCGAGATCCAGAGCATGATCAACCGCCTGCAGAGCGCCACCAGCGAGTCGGTGAAGGCCATGCAGCGTGCCAGTGAGATGGGTGATGAAACCCGTCAGCAGGCCACCTGTGCCGGTGCCTCGCTGCAAGTGATCGCCACCCTGATCGGCACCATCAACTCGATGAACGCGCAGATCGCCAGCGCGGCCGAAGAGCAGACCGCCGTGGCCGAAGAGATCAACCGCAGCGTGCATCTGATCGCCGTGGGCGTGGACGAGGTTGCCAGCGAAGCCGCTCAAGGTGCGCACACCTCGCGCGAGCTCAACCAGCTCGGCGAGCGCCTGCAGCGCCTGGTCGAGCAGTTCCATATCTGAGGGGGTGTGCAAAAGCGCCGGCCGGCCGCGACCGTCGCCGGGCGCTGCAACTGCTCCTGACGCGATGAACCCTGGCTGTTGTAGACGCATCGGGTTGGGTGGCGCCTGTCGGATCCAGGCGGCCGTGGCGAGGCCAAGGCTGTGGTTCGGTATTTCGACTTGGGGCGTTTTTTGCGCGTCTTGGCGGCGATCCTGAGTCCGGCAGGCCGCCAGCCTCACGTCGACGATCGGGCTGGCCGCCATTTCGGCTGGGGCGGTGACGGGTGAAATCTGCGACAATCGCGCCCTTTGCCGCCATCGCCCAAGTTGCCTGATGACCGATCCGATTACCGCCACCGACCACCTGCTGAACAACCTCGACCAGGTCCTGCTGGCCGACCGTCATCGCCTGCGCCGCCAGTTGCTCGAGCTGCGCAAGCAGAGCCCGGTGGACCAGGCCAAGCTGGCGCAGTGGCTGGAGCGCTTTCAGGCATCAAAGGCCAAGGTCGAGGCGCGCCGTCTCAGCGTGCCGGTCATGCGCTACGACGATGCCTTGCCGATCGCCGCCAAGCGCGACGAGATCAAGGCCGCCATCGCCAAGCACCAGGTGGTGGTGATCGCCGGCGAGACCGGTTCGGGCAAGACCACCCAGTTGCCGAAGATCTGCCTGGAGCTGGGCCGCGGCGTGCATGGCCTGATCGGCCACACCCAGCCCCGGCGTCTGGCCGCGCGCAGTGTGGCTACCCGGGTAGCGGAAGAAATCGGCACGCCCCTGGGCGAACTGGTCGGCTACCAGGTGCGTTTCGAGGACAAGAGCAGCGAGCGCAGCCTGATCAAGCTGATGACCGACGGCATCCTGCTGGCCGAGACCCAGCACGACCGCTACCTGGAAAAGTACGACACCCTGATCGTCGACGAAGCCCACGAACGCAGCCTGAACATCGACTTCCTCCTCGGTTACCTGAAAACCCTGCTGGTGCGCCGCCCCGATCTCAAGTTGATCATCACCTCGGCGACCATCGACCTGCAGCGTTTTTCCGAGCACTTCGGCGGCGCGCCCATCGTCGAGGTGTCCGGGCGTACTTACTCGGTCGACACCTGGTACCGGCCGCTGACGTCCGAGCAGGACGAGGACGGCAACCGGGTCGAGGAAGACCTCTCGGTCGATCAGGCGATTCTCGCCAGCCTCGACGAGATCGCCGCCTTCGAGAAAGCCGACGGCAAGCGCCCCGGCGATGTGCTGGTGTTCCTCCCCGGCGAGCGCGAGATCCGCGACTGCGCCGAGGTGTTGCGCAAGGCCAACCTGAGGTTCACCGAAGTACTGCCACTGTATGCGCGCCTCAGCCCGGCCGAGCAGCAGAAGATTTTCGCGCCCATGGGCGCGCGCAAGATCGTCCTGGCCACCAACGTCGCCGAGACCTCGCTGACCGTGCCGGGCATCCGCTACGTGATCGACAGCGGCACCGCGCGGATCAGCCGCTACAGCTACCGCGCCAAGGTCCAGCGCCTGCCCATCGAGGCCGTGTCCCAGGCCAGTGCCAACCAGCGCAAGGGCCGCTGCGGGCGGGTCGAGGCGGGCATCTGCGTGCGCCTGTACAGCGAGGACGACTTCAACGGCCGGCCGGCCTTCACCGACCCGGAGATCCTGCGCACCAACCTGGCGGCGGTGATCCTGCAGATGCTCCATCTGCGCCTGGGCGAGATCGAGGACTTTCCCTTTATCGAGCCGCCTGACGGCAAGGCCATCAGCGACGGTTTCAACCTGTTGCAGGAGCTCTCTGCGGTCAGCCGCGAAGGCCAGCTGACCGCGCTGGGCCGCCAGCTGGCACGCCTGCCGGTCGACCCGCGGCTCGGCCGCATGGTCCTGGAAGGCGCCAGCCAGGGCAGCCTCGAGGAAGTGCTGATCATCGCCAGCAGCCTGTCGGTGCAGGACCCGCGCGAACGCCCCTCGGATCGCCAGCAGGCTGCCGACCAGGCCCACGCGCAGTGGAAGGACGTCGATTCCGACTTCGCCGCGCTGATCAACCTGTGGCGCGGCTTCGAAGAGCAACGCCAGGCTCTGGGTTCCGGCGCGCTGCGCAGCTGGTGCCGGAAGAACTTCCTCAATTACCTGCGCCTGCGCGAATGGCGCGATGCGCACCGCCAGCTGGTGCTGATCGCCCGTGAGCTGAAACTCTCCGAAGGCCACGGCAACGCCGATGGGTATCGCTCCGCTCAACGCCATCCAGCGAAAGGCGGTGCGGCGCAGCAGGCGATCGACCCGGCGAATAGCACCGACAAGGACGAAGCCGCGCAGCGTGCCAAGGGCTACGCCGCGGTGCACAAGGCGATCCTCTCCGGCCTGCTCAGCCAGATCGGCCAGAAGACCGAAGACGGCGACTACCTCGGCGCGCGTCAGCGGCGCTTCTGGGTGCATCCCTCGAGCGTGATCGGCCGTAAGAAGCCCACCTGGATCATGGCTTCCGAACTGGTCGAGACCACCAAGCTGTTCGCGCGCATGGTGGCAAAGATCGAGCCGGACTGGATCGAACCCCTGGCGCCGCACCTGATCAAGAAGAACCACCTCGAGCCGCACTGGGAGAAGAAGCGCGGTCAGGTGGTGGCCTACGAGCAGATCAGCCTCTACGGCCTGATCGTGGTCGGCCGCCGGCCGGTGCATTACGGCCCCATCGACCCTGTGGTGTCGCGCGAGCTGTTTATCCGCGAGGGCCTGGTCGGCGGTGAAATCCTCTCCCGGGCCAAATGCCTGAGCGCCAACCGCAAGCTGCTGGAACAGCTCGACGAGCTGGAAGCCAAGGCCCGCCGCCGCGACATTCTCGCCGACGAGGAAACCCTGTTCGCCTACTACCAGGCGCGCCTGCCGGCCGAGGTCCATCAGGCCGCGACCTTCGACAGCTGGTACAAGACCGAAAGCCAGAAAGACCCGCAGCTGCTGATCATGCGCGAGGAAGACGTGCTGGCCCGCGATGCCAAGGAAATCACCGCCGCGCAGTACCCGGATACCCTGCGCCTGGGCGAGCTGACCTTGCCGCTGAGCTACCACTTCGAGCCCAATCACCCGCGCGACGGCGTCACCCTGCGTGTGCCGGCGCCGCTGCTGCCGCAACTGCCGGCCGAGCGCCTGCAATGGCTGGTACCCGGCCTGCTGGAAGCCAAGTGCATCGCCCTGGTGCGCAACCTGCCCAAGGCCCTGCGCAAGAACTTCGTGCCGGTGCCGGATTTCATTGGTGCCGCACTGAGCAAGTTGAGCGTCGGCGAGGGCAGTCTGCCCGCCGCCCTGGGCCGTGAACTGCAACGCATGACCGGGGTGCGGGTGAGCGACGAGGCCTGGGCCGAGGCCGAAGCGCAGCTCGACAGCCACCTGAAGATGAACCTGGAAGTGGTCGACAGCCACGGCAAGCTGCTCGGCGAAGGCCGCGATCTGGCCGAGCTGTGCGCGCGTTTCAGTGAGGCCAGCCAGGCCGCGCTGGCCTTGCCGCAGACCGAGAAGAATCAACAGTCGGTCGAGGCCAAGGCCTTCGTCGCCGTGGCCGAGAAAACCCAGCAGCAGATCGCCGGCTTGTCGCTGACGGTCTATCCGGCGCTGGTGGAGGAGGCCGGCACAGTCAAGGAGGGCCGTTTCCCGACCCAGGCCGAAGCCGAGTTCCAGCACCGCCGCGCCCTGCAACGTCTATTGCTGCAGCAGTTGGCCGAACAAGCCAAGTTCCTCCGTGGCAAGTTGCCGGGGCTGACCGAACTGAGCCTGCTGCATCGCGAGCTGGGTCGGGTCGAGGCGCTGGTCGAGGACATCCTCCTGGCCAGTCTGGACAGCTGCATCCTCGACGGCGAAGCCACGCTGCCCCGCGACGGCGCCGCCCTCGCGGCCCTGGCCGAACGCAAACGCGGCGACTGGAGCAGTCACGCCGAGCGCCTGGCCAGACTGTGCCTGGAGATCCTCAAGCTCTGGCACGGCCTGCAGAAGCGCTTCAAGGGCAAGATCGACCTGGCCCAGGCCATCGCCCTGAACGACATCAAGCTGCAACTGGGCAACCTGGTCTACCCCGGTTTCGTCCGCGAAACCCCAGGCGAATGGCTCAAGGAACTGCCGCGTTACCTGAAAGCCATCGAACAGCGCCTAGACAAGATCGGCGCTCAGCTGCAACGCGATCGGGTCTGGAGCGGCGAGCTGGCCGGCTACTGGGAACAGTACCAGGCGCGCCTGGGTAAGCACCGCCAGGAAGGCAAACGCGATCCGCAGCTCACCCTGTATCGCTGGATGCTCGAGGAATACCGGGTGTCGCTGTTCGCTCAGCAGTTGGGGACGAAGATGGCGGTGTCGGACAAGCGCCTGAGCAAGCAGTGGAACAGCGTCGAGACGTAGGGTGCGCCGTGCGCACCGAGGTATTCTCCGTAATTGGACGCTGGTGCGCACGGCCTAGGCGGCCCCGCGCACCCTACGGCTCGTGGCGAATCTGAACGATACCCATCGGGCCATTCACGACAGCCTCCCGGGCGCCTCTTTGCGCTGGCCGATGCCGGGCGGGCGGCGCCTGATCGGTTGCGACTTGACGATCGCCGTGCTGGTCTGCGCCTTGTCGGCGATGCGGTCGAGGATATGGTCGAGCTGGTCGATCGAGCGCACATGCAGGCGCACCACGAAGCAGTCGTCGCCGGTGACCTTGTCGCACTCGCAAAACTCCGGGGTGTCCTCGATCAGCTTCTGCACCACATGCAGCATGCCCGGCAGCGGCTTGACCCGGACGATGGCCTGCAACTGGTAGCCCAGCGCCTTGGGGTCGATCTCGATGGTGAAGCCGCGAATCACCCCGCGCTCTTCGAGACGGCGCACTCGCTCCGCGACGCTGGGTGCTGAAAGGCCGACCCGGCGGGCCAGTTCCTTCAGGGAAACCCGCGAGTCCTGCAACAGCGCTTCGAGGATGTTCTGGTCGATCTCGTCGATCATTTTTCGTTTCTCATGAAATCCGCCTGCATGGCTTAGATAATTAGGTTTATCTAGCTATATGCCTTTTTCAAGCCATGTAAATAGGCGCCGCCACATAATATTTTAGTCTCTGACCACTGGCGGAGGCGCACCATGAACAGCAAGACACGCGGCACGCTCGAGATGACCGCGGCGATGATGATTTCCGGAACCATCGGTGGCTTCGTCGTGCTCTCCGGCCAACCGGTGCTGGACGTGGTGTTCTGGCGCTGTGTGATTGGCGCGCCGGTGCTCTTGGCCGTATGTGCCGCACTGGGCATGCTGCGCGGCACCCTCACACCGCGCCTGCTGGCATTCGCCGCGCTGGGCGGCGTGGCCATTGTGCTCAACTGGCTGCTGCTGTTCGCCGCCTATTCGCGCGCCTCGATCGCCATCGCCACGGCGGTCTACAATACCCAGCCATTCATTCTGGTGGGGTTCGGTGCGCTGTTCTTCGCCGAGCGCCTGACCCTGACCAAGCTCATGTGGCTCGGCCTGGCCTTTATCGGCATGCTGCTGATCGTCCAGGCCAAACCAAGTGCGGGTTACGTCGGCAGCGACCATCTCGGCGGCATCCTCCTGGCCCTGGGCGCGGCCTTCTTCTATGCGCTGGCGGCGATCATCGCCAAGAAGCTTGACGGCACGCCGCCGCACCTGATCGCCCTGATCCAGGTCTGCGTCGGCACCCTGATGCTGGCGCCCTTCGCCAACCTGGCACAACTGCCCAGCGATATGGCCACCTGGGGCACGCTGCTGACTCTCGGCGTGGTGCATACCGGGCTGGTGTACATCCTGCTGTACGGCGCGATCCAGAAACTGCCGACCCACCTGACCGGGGCGCTGTCGTTCATCTACCCGATCGTCGCGATCCTGGTCGACTACCTGGCCTTCGACCATCGCCTGCACCCGCTCCAACTGGTCGGCATCGCCGCGATCCTGCTCGCCGCCGCGGGCATGACGCTCGGTTGGACGCTGGGGAAGAAGACCGAGGCGCCGGCGCAGACCGAGCAGGGGGGCGAGTGAGTGGGGGAGGGGCTGATAGCCAGGGACCGATTCCGCGTTGTAGCGGCGCCAGCTGTTTGTAGGAGATCCACCGTCGTCCAGACGCCGCGCTGTCGCGCAGCAAACTGGGGCAATAGCGTCTCTCGGCTTGTGGGTACTTGTAGGATCGGCGGGGACGCCTAGTCGGGGACGCCCAGTCCCATGCCCGCGATGCGATAGTGGCCGCACCGCAGGAAGTCGCGGCCTGCCTCTGTCACGGTTTCGCCCTACCGACCCCGATCAATCATCGTCATCGCATTTGACCTCTTTCTTGTACTCGTCGTACTTGGCCTCGATCTTGACCTTGCAGCCGCCGTCCCGGAACTCGTCCTTCCACTCGCCGCCACGCCAGTTGGCGCCGTGGCCGTTCGGGCATTTGACCTCTTCCTTGTATTCATCGTCTTTGGACTCGATCTTGACCTTGCACGGGCCGTCCCAGTACTCATCTTGCCACTCGCCATCTTCCTGCCCACCGCGCCGGTGATCGGCTAATGCCGGCGTCATAATGACCAGGCCAAGCGCAGCTACTCCCCACATGCCAAGCATGGATTTCGCCCTCATCTCACTACCTCTGCACTAGAAGACACTGCCGAGCCGGCTGGGCATTGCGTTTGAGCGTCGTTCGGCACGACAGCCGGCCTGCCTGTCGATACGACAACGCGCGGGGCTTGCTATATCCGTGCGGCGAGCCGGAGTCGGCGAGTGTAGCGAGGGCGCCCTATGCCGGGGCGGCCACCGTGTCGTTCATCACAGGTTACCCCGCCGGGGGAGATGATTACCTGGGTCCAGGAGGTCGGGCGACGCAGGAAGGCAACGCCGAGGGCCGGGGTGAGGGGCAGGATCAAAGGGCATTCGCAAGCTAAGGGGTGACATCGTCTTCTGGCTGGCGTGTGGCGGCGGGGCGCCAAGCCCATAGAGGAACCCGGCCACTCGGTGGCGCATCGCACACGTCATTTCTTCTGTTCTGGGCAACGGCAGGGCCGCCCCTGCCCGGTATTACATGAGCCCGTAGCCGGCCAGTTCCTGCGCCGAGAGCACGCGCATCTTGTGCGGTGCGATGCGCTGCATCTCGTCCGCCAGGCGGGTGGGGACATTCATTTCGCGGAAATAGGCGGCCGGGCTGTAGCGCTGGCCCTGGTGGGCGGCCTGGGCCCGAGCCGAATCACCGGCGGGAAAGGGCGGGCGGTGCAGGCCGACATGGCCGTGCACGGTCTTTTTATGGCCAGCGGCCAGCAGGTAGATGCAGCTGCCCTGGCAGACGCCGTCGGTGGGTATCAGGACGTCGAAGCCTGTTTCGCGCAGCAGGCGACCGATACGCATGGCTTCTGGAGCGCTGCCACCGATGCTGTCCAGCAGGGCAATCTTGCGGGCGAATTTGCCCGGGTTGGCACGCAGGCCTTTGAGCAGGGCTTCGTAGTCGCCCGGGGCGATGTCCTCGGAGATCCTGGCGGCCAGCACCGGGCCAAGGTTGTGCTGCTGCGCGGCTTCGACCTCGACCTTGGCCTGGGTGGCAACCGCGTAAAATGCGGCGGCGCAGAGGATAGCGGCGTGCAGGTGGGGTTTGCGCATGGGGCAGCCAGATCCTGGATAACAGCGGTGCGCAGACGATACCTGTAGCCGGCCGCCTGCGCACCCCCGGATTCCCCGCTGTAGTTCAGTCGCGCTGGGGGATGGCCAGCCCGCGGATCACCGCCGGGCGCGAGAGGAAGGCGTCCAGCACGCGGGTGACCTGGGGAAAGCGCTCGATCTGCACCAGTTCGCCGGCTTCGTAGAAGCCGAGCAGGTTGCGTACCCAGGGCCAGATCGCGATGTCGGCGATGCTGTAGCTGTCGCCCATGATCCACTGGCGGCCGCTCAGGCGCTGCTCGAGCACGCCGAGCAGGCGTTTGGACTCCTCGACATAGCGGTCGCGCGGGCGCTTGTCCTGGTAGTCCTTGCCGGCGAATTTGTGGAAGAAGCCGACCTGGCCGAACATCGGGCCGATGCCGCCCATCTGGAACATCAGCCACTGGATGGTTTCGTAGCGGCCGGCGGCGTCTTCGGGGATCAGTTGGCCGGTCTTCTCCGCCAGGTACAGCAGGATAGCGCCGGACTCGAACAGAGCCAGCGGTTGGCCGTCCGGGCCGCTGGGGTCGAGGATGGCGGGGATCTTGTTGTTCGGGTTGAGCGAGAGGAACTCAGGCGACAGCTGCTCGTTGTCGGCGAAGCTGACCAGATGCGGCTCGTAGGCCAGGCCGGTTTCTTCCAGCATGATCGACACCTTGACCCCGTTGGGCGTCGGCAGCGAATACAGCTGCAGGCGCTCGGGGTGCTGGGCGGACCATTTGTGGGTGATGGGGTAGGCGGAGAGGTCGGTCATAGCGCTTCCAATCATCATTCGGTGGGAAAAGACCGGGCCCGGTGCTGGGCGGCGCCGGTCGGGCAATATGCGGCGGCCTGCGGGCGCCGGCAGCCGGTGTGCCGCTCGGGGTGCTGAGGGCGGGTCGCTGCAGCGGACGCTGGTGCTGGGCCTTGCCGGAGGGATAAGACCACTATCGGCCGCTGCGCGAAAATCGATAGTCGTACTAGTGGGCATCAATCCGGTTGATGGACGGCGTGCCATGGTTCCCTGGGTTGGCGCGAGCCGGTATGGTTCAGCTCCATCGACCACCGTTAACGGAGAACCCCGATGAGCCTGCATGGCGATTACGACCCGCAGAACATCTTCGCCCAGATCATTCGCGGCGAGGCCCCCTGCTACAAGCTGTACGAAGACGACGACGTGCTCGCCTTCCTCGACCTGTTTCCGCAGTCCTATGGCCATACCCTGGTGATCCCCAAGCGCGCGGCGGCGCGCAATATCCTCGATATCGATGCGGACAGCCTGTGCAAACTGATGCGGGTGACCCAGCAACTGACCCGGGTGCTGGTGGACGAACTGCAGCCGGAGGGCGTGCAGGTGGCGCAGTTCAACGGTGCCCCGGCCGGGCAGACGGTGTTCCACATCCATATGCACATAGTCCCGCGCTTCGCCGGCCAGGGCCTGGGTGTCCACGCCAGCAGCAAGGCCGACCCGGGCGAACTGGAACAGCTGCAGGCGCGGCTGGTCAAGCGCCTTCGCGGCTGAGGGCCGCGCGCCAGGCGGGGGGCATCTTCGTTCCCATGCAGTCTGCTACCCGCTGTGTAGGATGTGGCGGGCCGCGCAGGTTTGCGGCGCCAACCTCCGAACGATCAGGCACCGCGATCGTGGCGCGCCGCGTAACCCACCAGGCGATAGCCCTGCGTTGCGCCGATGGTGGGTTACGGCGCAACGGATCTTGCGGGTTCAGCGCTATCGGCGGCGGGCGCCTAACCCGCCCTACACAACTTCATATTCTCGGACAGCCTGCTAGAGGCTTGGCTCGCTCAGCAGCGGCAGGCGGCAGCGTTCGACATGCCACCAGGTCGGCAGCAGGCGACGGATGACGGGCTGGTTGAAGCGGTCGTCGATCAGGTAGACCACGCCCTGGTCGTCCTGGGTGCGGATCACCCGGCCGGCGGCCTGCACGACTTTCTGCAGGCCGGGGTAGAGGTAGGTGTAGTCGTAGCCCAAGTGGTTGCCGAACATGCTCTGCATGCGCTGCTTGATTTCCTCGTTGACCGGGTTGATCTGCGGCAGGCCGAGGGTGGCGATAAAGGCGCCGATCAGGCGGTCGCCGGGCAGGTCGATGCCCTCGCCAAACGCACCGCCGAGCACGGCGAAGCCGATGCCCTGGCTGGTGCTGCTGAACCGCTCGAGAAAGGCCTGGCGCTGGCTCTCGTCCATCTGCCGTGACTGCTGCCAGGTCGGGATCTGCGGATGGGCGGCGCTGAATTCATCGAGCACCAGGCGCAGATAGGCGTAGCTGCTGAAAAAGGCCAGGTAGTTGCCTGGCCGCTCGGCGAACTGGCGCGCCATCAGCGCGGCGATCGGCGCCAGCGAGTAGTCGCGGTGGGCGAAGCGGGTGGACAGGTTGCTGACCGCCTGCACCTGCAATTGCTCGGCGCTGAACGGCGATTCGACATCGATCCACGGCGTCTGCTCCGGCAGGCCGAGCAGGTCGGCGTAGAAGTGCGCGGGGCTCAGGGTCGCGGAGAACAGGGTGCAGCTGTGAGCGGCGGCGAAGCGCGGGGCGAGGAAGGGCGCCGGCACTATATTGCGGATGCACAGGGTGGAAGTCGCCGGCCCGCCGGGGCTGTCGTCGCGGCTGATGTCGAACAGCGAATGGCTGTCGAAGGCCTCGGCGAGGCGACAGAACAGCATGGCGTCCAGGTAGAAGTGCAGCAACTCGGCCGCGTTGCCTGCCGGCTGATCGGTGAGGTGATCGGTGAGGGTGCTGACGGCCTTGTGCAGGGCCATGATGAACAGGTCCGGAGCGGCGGGGTAGACCTGATAGGCCGCTTCCTGGTCGCGCTGCAGTTGTTGCCAATGGCGGTTGACCCGTTCCAGCGGGCCTTTCATCACTGGTGGGGCGATGCGTCTGAGGGCCTCGAAGCGGGTTTGCTCGAGTTCGGCGGTGTACATGCCGCGGCCGCGTTCGATCAGGTTGTGCGCCTCGTCCACCAGCAGGGTCACGCGCCATTCGTTGAGCAGGGTCAGGCCGTGCAGCAGGCCGCCCATATCGAAATAGTAGTTGTAGTCGCAGACCACCACGTCGGCCCAGCGGCACAGTTCCTGGCTCAGGTAGTAGGGGCAGATCCGATGCGCCAGCGCGGTTTCACGCACGCTGTCCTGGTTCAGCCACTGGCGCTCCAGCGCGGCCTGGCGTGCGGCTGGTAGACGGTCGTAGAAGCCCTTGGCCAGCGGGCAGGAATCGCCGTGGCAGGCCTTGTCCGGGTGTTCACAGGCCTTGTCGCGGGCGACGTGTTCGAGCACCCGCAGCGGCATCGCAACTTCCTGGCTGCGCAGGGTGGCCAGGGCGTCCAGCGCCAAGCGCCGGCCGGGGGTCTTGGCGGTGAGGAAGAACAGGCGGTCCAGCGCCTGCTCGGGGAAGGCCTTGAGCTGCGGAAACAGGGTGCCGAGGGTCTTGCCGATGCCGGTGGTGGCCTGGGCCATCAGGCTGTGGCCATCGCGGGCGGCGCGGTACACCGATTCGGCCAACTGGCGCTGACCGCTGCGAAACTGCGGGTGGGGAAAGCGCAGGCGCTCCAGTGCCTGGTTGCGCAGCAGGCGATGCGCGCGCTCGCGTTCGGCCCAGGCGATGAAGCGACTGCAGTGCAGCTCGAAGAACGCGCGCAGTTCATCGGCGCCGCAGCGTTGATGGAAGGCGGTTTCGTGCTGGCTGAGGACGTTGAAATAGACCACCGCCAGGTCGATCTCGGCCAGGCCGCGTTGCTGGCACAGCAGCCAGCCGTAGACCTTGGCCTGGGCCCAATGCAGCAGCCGGTGGTTTTCCGGAATGCGCGCGATGTCGCCGCGGTGGGTCTTGATCTCTTCCAGGCGATTGTCGTTCGGGTCGTAGCCGTCGGCCCGGCCGCGCACCTGCAGGCCCTGGTAGTCGCCGGCGAGCGGCAGCTCCGCCTGATAGCCCGGGCCGCGCCGGGAAACCACGATGGCGTGGCCGGTCATGCCCTCCTGGGCGGTGGGCGAGGGGGTGAAGCGCAGATCCAGATCGCCGACCTTGGCGGTGAATTCACACAGCGCGCGCACCGCGACCTGGTAGTGCATGGCCCCGTTATTCACGACTAGTTGCTTCATGCGTCGGCCCATTGCACGTAGCAGACGTCCACTGGCATGCCGTGCTCGGCGCAGAACGCCAGCCAGCGGCGCTGGTTGTCCTGCAGGCGGTCGCCGGGGCCCTTGACCTCGATCATCCGGTAGCGCTGCTGCGCCGGCCAGAACTGGATCAGGTCGGGCATGCCGGCGCGGTTGGCGCGGATATCGCCCAGCAGGCGCTGGAACCAGGCCCGCAGGTGCGCCGCCGGCAGGCAGTCGAGGGCCTGTTCCAGCAGCTCCTGGTCGAGCACGGCCCAGAACACGAAGGGCGATTGGATGCCGTACTTGTCGGCATAGGTCTGGCGGATCACGTCTTTGTAAGCATCTGAATCCAGCTGCGCCAGGCAGGCGGCGAACAGTTCGGCGCGGCGCGCCTGGAAATCGGGGCTGAGCAGATCCAGCGGGCCGCTCTGGAACGGATGGAAGAAGGCGCCCGGCAGCGGGGCGAAGATCGCCGGCCAGCAGAGCAGGCCGAACAGACTGCAGATCAGGCCGTTCTCGACATAGTGCACCGGCGCGTCCGGCTCGCTCAGATGCAGCTTGACCCCGTATTCGACGCTGTGCGCGGCGGGACGCGGCAGACACAGGTCGAGGCGGGCCGGCGCGGGCGCCTTCGGCTTGGTCGGTTGCGCCAGGCCGAGCTGGCGGCCGAGGCGCGGCAGCATGCGCTCCAGCCCTTGCATCTCGGCCTCGTTTTCCGGCGCCGCGGCCGCCTGGCTGGCCAGGGCGTGGGCTTCGGCAGCGCGGCCCAGGCGTTCCAGCACGCGGATGCGGCGCAGGCGGGCGCCGGCAAACGGGCAATCGGCATAGCAGGCCAGGGCGCTTTCCAGCTCGCCGGCGCGTTCCAGATGCTGGCCCAGGCGAAACAGCAGCTTGGCCCTGCGCATGGCGAGAAAGGGCGTGGCACAGTCCAGCGCGGCGATCTGTTGCAGCACTTCGGCAATCGGCTCGCCGGCCTCGCCACGTTCGCGGCAGCGTTGCAGCGCCAGGTAGCAGTCCACCTCTGCGCGCCGGCGAAATACCCGGGAGTCGGCGCTCAGGGCGACCGGCTCGTAGCGGAAGATGCCGAGTTCGGCGAGGACGAACTCCGACCAGTCCTGCTGCAGGTTGCCGAAAAACATCAGGCGCAGGCGCTCGCACAGCGGTTCGATGGCCAGGCTGTACACCTGCTCGTCCAACCCTGG
This sequence comes from Pseudomonas sp., assembly GCF_033723075.1. GTDB lineage: Bacteria > Pseudomonadota > Gammaproteobacteria > Pseudomonadales > Pseudomonadaceae > Aquipseudomonas. Next base: position 156,960 of record NZ_JAWVXU010000001.1, on the reverse strand, counting down.
GCACCAGGCGGCGAAAGGGCGCGACTGGCCGTGTTCGGCGGCCAACTGAGCGAGCAACTCGGGTTTCTTCAAGGCTTTGTGCGCGCGCGCGGTGAAGGCCTCGAGCAGTTCTTCCTTGCGCAGCAGGTCGAACAGCTCCGCCAGCGCCAGCTCGGCGTCATTGCGGATCCAGCCGGCGTCGAGCAGCGCCTGGGCGGCGTGCCGCGGGCAGCCGATCTCCGCATAGGTCAGCTTGCTGGCGCGAAAATGCACGCCCTTGCGCATGATCATCCGTACCAGCAACGCCTGGCTGGGCAGCGCCAGTTCGCCGAAAAGGCGCAGAAACTGCTGCTCCTCGGCGAGCAACAGGTCGTGGTGACGCTCCCGGAGCCAGGCCAGGGCTTTACGGAAATTGGACAGGTAATACAGGCTGGGGTCGAGCTGAGGCTGCATGGGGAAACCGGATACTGTTTGCATATACAGATATCAGCGCGGCGCGTGCTTTGCAACGAGCAGGGGATGGGAGGCTCAGTCAGGCCAGTGCTCACCCGGCAAACCGGAGAACACCGGCGGTACCGCAGGATGGTGCAGGCCGCGTAGGCTTGAGCGTAGCGATACCCATCGGCGCGGCCCGGATTGACTGCATTACTTGAGCGCGGCCGCCGCACCGGCAATACTGAGCCGGCGCCCCGTGCGTCAGTACTTCGATAATCCACCCGTGAAGGATTCCCATGCGATTGATTTGTGCAGTACTGCCCCTGCTGGCGTTGGCCGGTTGTTCGTCCTTCCAGGCCGCCCCGGAAAAAGTCACCGCGGTGCCCGCCGAGCGGCTGCTGGCCTACCAGCAGCCGGTGGCGGGCAGCGGACTGATCGTGGTCAATCGCGACCTGGGCATGCTCGGCGGCGGATGCTATGTGGCCGTGCTGGTCGACCGCAAGGTGGCGGCGCGCATCGGCATGGGCGAAGAGGCGCGCTTGCATGTGCCGCCAGGTAAGCGGGTGGTCGGCATCGGCATTGACAAGGCTGACGATACCCTCTGCGGCAAAGGCCGTCTGCGCCGCGAGCTGGCGGTGCCCGTGGTAGCAGGCGAAAGCCAGCACCTGCGCATCGTCAGCGAGGCCAAGAGCGGCTTCGATATCCGGTTTGCCACGCCCTGAGGGCCTCGCCGCGGGCGTAGGGTTTGGCCTCGGCCATTCCCTTCCAGCCTGCAGAGCTGATTTACTATGCCTCCCCATAATTGGGCGCCGCTAGCAGGCTGTTGAAAACTACCTGCGTTGCCGATCCTGGGTTAAAAAGGCCCGCTAGCGAGTGCGCCCTTCAGAATCTGCTTGTCGAGGAAAATACCCGTGGCCGGAACCAGCTTGTTAGCCCTGCTCGACGATATCTCCAGCATGCTCGACGACGTGGCGCTGATGACCAAGGTCGCGGCGAAGAAGACCGCCGGCGTGCTCGGCGATGACCTGGCCCTGAATGCCCAGCAGGTCTCGGGGGTCAAGGCCGAGCGTGAACTGCCGGTGGTCTGGGCGGTGGCCAAGGGGTCGTTGCTGAACAAGCTGATTCTGGTGCCGGCGGCGCTGGTCGTCAGCCTGCTGGCGCCCTGGGCGGTCACGCCGCTGCTGATGCTCGGCGGCGCTTTTCTCTGTTACGAAGGCTTCGAGAAACTGGCGCACAAGCTGCTGCACAGCCAGGCGGAAGAGCAGCAACATAAAGTCGAGCTGACGGCGGCGCTGGTCAACCCCGCGGTCGACCTGGTCGCCTTCGAGCGCGACAAGATCAAGGGCGCGGTGCGTACCGACTTCATTCTCTCGGCGGAAATCATCGTCATCAGCCTCGGCACCGTGACCGGTCAGGCGCTGGGCACCCAGCTCGCCGTGCTCGCCGGTATCGCCCTGCTGATGACCATCGGCGTCTATGGGCTGGTGGCCGGCATCGTCAAGCTCGACGACGGCGGCCTGTACCTTTCCCAGCGCACTGGCAGCGGCCTGGGCGGGCGTCTGCAGCGCGGTCTCGGTGCCGGCATCCTCAGTGCCGCGCCCTATCTGATGAAGAGCCTGTCGGTGATAGGCACTGTGGCCATGTTCATGGTTGGCGGCGGCATCCTCAGTCACGGTATCCCGGCCGCTCACACGCTGATCGAAGGCTTTGCCCACGGCCTGCAAACCGTGCCCACGTTCGGCGCTGCGCTGGCGGTGATTACCCCGACCCTGCTGGACATGCTGCTGGGCGTGCTGGCCGGCGCCTTGGTGCTGGTCGGCGTCACGGCGCTGGGGCGCCTGTACCGGGTGTTCAAGCCGGCCTAGGCGACCAAGGGGCTGGTCTCGCCCAAGGACCGGCTGACGGGGATTAATCGACCCGCTCCAGCCCCTGCGGGTAACGCGCCAGCAGCGTGCCGAGGTCGCGCTCCATGGCGCCATCGGTCTGGCCGCCATTGGCCATCAGCCATTGCACGCGGTCGAGGGTGTCGGGCGCTGCCATGTCGGCGGCGAAACGCTGCGATTCCTCCACCAGCGCCGCGCCATCGGCGGCGCTGACGCCGTCCACTACTGCCTTGATGTGGGCGATACCGGCGGCCGGGAAACCGGCGATGCGCCGCGCCTGCGCCTGGATAAAACCCTCCAGCTCGGCATCCGCCACGGCGCGGTTGATCCAGCCGTAGCGCTCGGCGGTGTCGGCATCGAAGTCGGCGCCGCCCAGGCAGACTTCCAGCGCGCGACCGCGGCCGAGCAGTTGCGCCAGGCGCACCGTGCCACCGGCACCCGGCAACAGCCCGACCGCGACTTCCGGCTGGCCCAGCACGCCGCGTTCGCGGGAGGCGAAACGCATATCCAGGGCCAGCAGAAACTCGCTGCCGGCCCCGCGGGCGCGACCGCGCAACTCGCCGATGGTCACCTGGGGCAGGCGGCTGTATCGGCCGAACAGGGCGCTGAGCAAACTGGCCTGGCCTTCCGGCAACACCGGCGCGGGCTGGCCGAGCTGGCTGCCGAGGTCGTAATGGGCCAGGAAGAACTCCGGGTTGGCGCTGCGGAAGATCACCACGCGGGTCTGCACATCGCCTTCCAGGGCCTTGGCCAGGTTGAGCAGATCGATGACCACCTCGCGGTCGACCAGGTTGATTGGCGGGTGGTCGAAGGTGATGCTGGCCACGCCGTCGTGGTCATGCCGGGTCAGGGTGCGGTAGGTGCTCATGGTTTTTCTCCTCGTTCGATAAACCAGAGCCTGTGGCGGGGCAGGGGCGGGCCTCAAGCACTATCAGCCTGGGTGATGCCGGGCAGTCGGTGTGGCATCGATCGCAGCGGCGGCGCACGAGCAGGCGCCTTGCCAATACCCACGGATCCGCTCGCCTTAAGTACCGGTTGGCAGCGGGTGCTGTAACACCGCGAGCGGCTGGCGCTCCAATAGGCTGAAGCGTGGCTGGAGATGAACCCGATCCGCCGCGTAGCGAGAGGCCGGCGACCCGGACGAGACCCGGTTGCTCGAAGGTCGAGCGGACCGTAAAGGAGCGCAAGGCATGAGTGCCATGGCCTGTGTGGCATTGGCGGTATTGATGGGGTATGCCATCCAGCGCGGCGGCACCTGCACGGTGGCGGCCCTGGAAGAGGTAGTGCAGCAGCGCCGCTGGACGCGGCTGCGGGCGCTGCTGGAGGCCTCGTTGTGGGTGTTCGGCGGGCTGGTCCTGCTGCGTGCGCTGGGTCGTCTGCCGCAATTGCCGATGGGCTATCCGTTGCACTGGTACACCGCAGTCGGCGGGGCCTTGCTCGGGCTGGGCGCCTTGATCAATGGCGGCTGCGTCTTCGGTGTGGTGGCGCGGATCGGTTCCGGGCAGTGGGCCTGGCTGGCCACGCCACCGGGCTTCCTGCTGGGCTACGGGTTGCTGGAGCGCTGGGCCGGCGTCGCGGCGATCATGCCGCAGGCGCTGCCGGGGTGGTTGCGGGCGATACCCATGGGCTGGGGCCTGCTGGTCGTCGCGGCGCTGCTGGCGCGCCTGGCCTGGCTGCTGTGGCGCGCTGCCGGGCACTGGCGCCAGGGTAAGCGGGGCTGGTCGCCGCACCAGGCCACCCTGGTCATCGGCCTGGTGTTCCTCTTGCTGTTCGTCAATGTCGGCGCCTGGGCCTACACCGATGTGTTGGCGGAACTGGCGGGCGGCCGCTTCATGCAGTTGGGCCTGCGCGGCTGGCTGCTGCCGGCGATGTTCGCCGGTGCGCTGTACGGTGGCTGGGCGGCCGGGCTCTGGCAGCACCGCTGGCCCAGCCTGGTCACCCTGGCGCGCTGCTTCTGCGGCGGCCTGCTGATGGGCGCTGGCGCCGTGCTGGTGCCCGGCGGCAACGACAGCCTGATCCTGTTCGGCATGCCGTTGCTGTGGCCCAACGCCTGGCTGGCCTTCGCCAGCATGTGCGCGGTGGTGCTGCTGGCCTTGTGGTTGCGCGAGCTTTGGCCGCGAGCGCGAGGCCGCAGCCATGCGCGGCTGCCTGCGGGCAGGTAGGGCGCGAGGCACCGCTGGCTGAAGCGCTTCGCCCTGCGCGGCGGCACCGGTCAGCCGTCGATCTGGTAAGGCCGGGTGATGACCTCGAGCAGATGGCCGTCGGGATCCTCGAAATACACCCCGCGGCCGCCGAAGTGGTGGTTGATTTCGCCGGCGCCCTGTTTGCCGGGGTCGGCCCAGAAGTCGAGCCCGCGCGCCTGGATACGGGCGAAGATCTGCTCGAACTCCTCCTCGCTGGTCAGGAAGGCATAGTGCTGGGCGCCGATCTTGCCGTGCTGCGGGTAGAAATCGAGCGAAGCGCCGTTGCTCAGCGGCACCACCAGCATCGCCCCGAACGGGACGGCATCGGGCAGGCCGAGGATCTCGGTGAGGAAGGCCGCCGACTTCTGTTTGTCGCGGCACCAGACGATGGTGTGATTAAGCTGCACGCTCATGCCAGGAATCTCCTTGCCAATCGAGCCGGGCCCACCGAGGCGTCCCCGCAGGCTGCCCCTTGCCCAGCCTGCTAGGCGCCTCGAGGCGGCGCTTGCAACACCGCGTCGATCAGCGCGGTGTCGGCGTATTCGGTCAGCTCGACCACCTGGCCGTCGACCAGGCGGAAGATCCAACAATAGCTATTCTGGTACGGATCACCGGCCTTGCCCCAGTCGGCGACGTGCAGCTGCCCACCAGGCCGGAGCACTCGGAAAGCTTCTTGCGCCGTGCGCTGTTTGTCTGCCCAGGACAGGTGGTGGAAGAACAGGCTAGATAGAACCCGGTCGAAGCATGCCAACGGATAGGGACGCGCATAGGCCATCGCCGCGTCGAACTGCACCGAAACGGCAGCCTGCCTGGCCTTGCGGCCGGCCCGCACCAAGCCGGCCAGCCTTGCCGGGTACCGCCGGGACCTGGCAAGGCTGGCGTCCATACTCCTGCTGGCGTGCTCCACGACTGGATGGTTCAGGCGTCCGGATGAATGGAAAATACACTGGGGCCTGCTAGCCGCGCGCTACCCCATAGGCCATGTACTTGACCGAAAAGGGCAGGTGAGCAAACCGCTTGGTTTCGCCATGGGCGAACCCGAGTTTTGCATACCACTCCTGCAGCGCCAGGTGTTCGCCGATGACGCCGATGCTCAGCGTGCTGACCGCCTCGCTGCGCGCCTTATCGATAATGAAGCGCACCAGGTGCTCGCCGATCCCTTGGCGTCGATGCGCCGGCAGTACGGAGAGACGATTGAGGTAGGCCAGGCCCGGGCGTGGCGTTTCATAGGCAACGCAGGCCACGGGTGCGGGGCCTGCGTGGAAGATGAAGTAGCGTTCCCCGCGCTGGAAGTCCGCATCGATCCACGCGCCCGTGCAGAACGACGGATGCTTTGCACAGTTCTCCGCGTTCAAGCCGAACATGATCGCCACGTCCTGGTTGGATTCGCGGATAAGCATGGCGAGCGTGTCTGTATCGGCTATTTCGGCAGGTCTGATTGGCATAGGGGGCACATGGCAAGAGAGTGGGACAACGCGGGGTAGGGGCGGGAAGAACTCGAGTCGATATCGGCCAGACCGCGGCCGGAAGACTGGCTAATTATGGGCCGGCCGCGCCGGCAGAGCGATGTTCGGCAACCATTGCTCATGCAGGCGGGCCAGGCTGCCGTCGTTCCACATATCATCCAGCGCGGCCTGCCAGCGCTGGACCAGGCGCGCGTCGGTCTGCGGAGAAAAGACGATATAGCTGCTGCTCTGCATAAAGCTGTAGTGGCGTTCGAGCTCCGCCATCGAGCGGCCCAGTTCGGCCATCAGGCTGGGCAGCAGTTGGTCTTCATAGACCATCAAGGGAATACGGCCATGCAGGACCATCTTGAGCATGCCGTGCGGCTTGGATGTCCGGTACAGATTGCTGAACCCCTCGGCCTCAAGGAAGTGCTGCGAATACCAGTCGCGCGGTACGCCGATCGCCGCCACTTGCCGTGCATCGTCCAGGCTGTCGATATGCAGGCCGCTGCCGCTTCGGGCGTAGAAGCTGGTGGTGGTCGACAACAGCGGGCCGACCCATTGGAACAGCGCCTCACGCTCGGGCGTGCGCACTGTGATGAACAAGCCGACATTGGCGCGGCTTTGCGCGCGTGCATAACCGCGTGCCCAGGGCACCATCCGGATGGTGCCGCTGTCTCCGGTACGCCGCAGCAACTCGCGCACCGCCGCGACCGACAGGCCATCAGGCTGGCCGTCGCGGCTGAAGTTGAGCGGGGGATTTTCCTCGGTATACAGCTGCAGTTCGGTCGCTGCCGCCAACGAGCAGAACAGCCATGCACTCAACAGCCGCAATAACCAGACCGCCATGATCACAACCCTGTCCGTTTCCGATTGATCTAGAGATTGGCCCTGAGTGTAGTCGACCTCCCCGTAAGGCCCTTTCGCAGCTGAGGGGCAGGAACAGAGCACGCAGAGCAAGGGGGCACGCCCTGCATTTTGCATGCGGACAAAGCAGGGCGCCCAGCTACAAATGTCAAATGTGAGACCTGGCTCCGACCGCCGATACCTCTCGCAAGATGGACCGGCAGCAAGCAACGATCAGCAGGCGGTATTCCTTGCCTTAAAGCACGAGTGCTGATGCCAAAAAGGGCTGTTCAAGCGATGATTTGGCTACTATTTTTCGATGTTTATTTTCTGATTCAAGCGGTTACGTGGGTCCGACCCTGCGGGGGCTAGCGGAAATTGGCCAATTACTTTTTATGTCGCCGCAGCCACTCAAACGCAACCTCGCCCATTGTTTTGGATTTTCCGTCTTTTATCCAGGTCATGAATTCTCGGTCAAACTTGAAATCTGGTCCGCAAGCTTCAATCAGAAAACGGCGTACGTTCTGAGTATTCCGATAGGTATCGGTTACCAACGTTTTCTTCGTTATCCGACCACCATGCCAGTCAAAATCAGTCATCCGTGCTCCTTACTTGCAATGTTGCATTACGTTTGGTTCGGCTGGCTTTAGCCGGTCTCAGCGAGCGAAGTGAGCGACTTGTTGGCATGGGAGGGAAGACACTGCTCGAAGTGTATGCAGGTATGAGAATTGCCCTGATCCTATGAATTCAGGTTAGGCAGTTCCTACTGGCGATAGACTCTCAACCTTCCTCTGCGTGAATCCGTATTGGCACTACTCTTCAAGTGTTACGTTATACTTATTGAGAATCATTTTTTCTTTATTGCCCTTCAGTGACAAACGCCCCTCATTCCAGATTCTTATAAGTTCCTGTCTTTTTGCAGTAGGCATTTTTTTTGAAAAGATCGGAAATTCAACCAATTTATGTTCTAGACCGGGGCGCACGATCTTAAGGTCATCATTTAAATTCAGCTGATTTAATACATGCTGCAGGACGAGTTCGTTATCCACATATAAGTCGACTCTATTCTCTCTAATCATGTGGAAGACCCGGTCTACCACATCATCGTAACCAGCGATTACTTCAACAAAGCTCGAGTTTTTTGGGTCATCGATATAATTCTGGTAGTCGATACTCATTGAGCTGTAATCCCAGCCTGGCCCAGTTGCGATGCGTTTACCTTTTATAGATTGAATACCATTATAGCGCCACGGATCATCTCGCCTGACGACAAAGGCTGATGCGTATGCAAATGTTGCTTCGGTGGCATACACGAAGTCCTTTTCTGAATTCTTTGAAAATAGGTATTCCGGCAACATGTCGCAAAGACCCTCTGCTACCATGTCCAGTCCTCTTGCTAGGGGGACTTCATAGTATTTCAGTTTGTAGCCTTCTGCTGTGTATATTTGGTCCAGCATATCGATGACAACACCACGCGCAGAGGACTCCGCTGACGGAAATATTGTCATCGGGGCCCATTGGTCGTAGCAAACTGTTAATGTCGTAGCATGACTCATATTGGCCATGCTGGTTCCGACCAAAAAGAACATAAGGAAGAATTGGCTATACAGTTTTTTACTTTTCGACACGGTCGCGGCCCTTATCTTTCGCCCCATAAAGTTTCAAGTCGGCGCGTTTAAATAGCTCGTCAATTGAATGGCCTTGTGTCTCGGACGACTCAACGCCAAGGCTCACAGTGTAAGTGATCGTTTTACCTTCAATCTCAAAAATTGAATTGCCAATGGCCTTTCTTATTTTATCGGCAAGACGGAAGGCTTCATCAATTCCCGTATCAGGGAAAAATATTGCAAATTCTTCACCGCCAACTCTCCCAATAAGATCAGACTTTCTTAATAGATTTTGAGTTGTATGAATGAAATGAATGAGTACTTGGTCACCAATGAAATGGCCATGCGTATCGTTGATAATTTTAAAATGATCTAAATCCATCAAAACAAAGGACGCTGGGGAATTTTGGCGTTGGGAAAGAACGAGAAGACGTTGCGCAGTTTCAAAGAAATATCCTCGATTTAATGCACCTGTCAAAGAATCCCGTGTCGCTAGTTTTTTGAGTTTTTCATTCGAGATTTGTAACGCTTCTGTACGCTTTTTGACGGCATCCTCCAACCAGTTTCGCTTGGCTTGTTCGTCTTCCAGCAATCGTTCCCGATCTCTCTCTATCGCAGACAGCATCTTATTCATGTTTTCTTGAAGCTGGCTGAGTTCGTTATTCTCAATATTCGAAAGGTTAATCCGTTTACTTATATTTTGGCTTAACTGAACCTCGTTAACTTGAGACATTAGTTCTTTCAAGGGGTTTGCTAAATAACGATCAAAGGCCCAGATAAAAAGCCAAAACAAAACAGATAATTTTATAATTGCCGTAATTGCAATCAAAGAAAAACCGAACAAAACTCGATCTAAAATAACTTCTGACGATGAGTAAAGTGTAAGCGACCCAAGTAATATTTTTTTCTCATTAAGCATCCAGTATAAGTCTGATTTTGTATCGAAAACAGACAAGGGGGCTGAAGCCAGAGTGTAGGACCTTTTAGAAATCATATTTCCAGCATGCTTATCTAAAATATCGACGCCCTCTATAATTGGCATCTTGATGAGTCCGGAAACAAGTGAGTTCAGCTGGTTTTTATTGTACTGCCACAGGCTAGTAGCAATAGGGCCTCGGACTGTTTCTTCTAACTGTTTCAACTCATTTAAGATTGAATCCTGCGTTTTCAAATATTCGGTCAAGAACTGCATGCTTGTAATGAGGCAGGTCACACCCAAATAGATGGAAAAAATAACGCGCATCATTTTTTGGGATAGATTATTTGGACGAAGAAAACTTGAAAACATCAAATGTGCCCCTTCCCGATATACTTTAAACTTGAGGTGATCTTAGAACACTCCTGCGCTTAATGGAATAGACTGAGGGGGCACCCTGAATAATTCTCTCAAATGAGCGATAATACGGCCATCGTCAATCGCACAGGACTCGCCCTTCCGACGGATCCTTAGGTTATTTAGCTAGTCCCAGTGAGCCCAGCGAACGGCTTGAACCCTTGGTTAGGCTGGGATTAAAGCTGACGCTGAAAGTGACTACAACGCTTATGGCTTGGCCCGGCAGAACGCGTTTGGACACGGACTTGAGCCGAAGCGCCGCAAACCAACAAACCCACGCGAATGTTCAGAAAATACACTTTTGCACAATGCCCGAACAAAAGGGGACAACAAAAGAACAAAAGAAAAACAAAAGGGGACAGATTTGAATGGCACTTACTTAGCGCTAAGTAAGTGCCATTCAAATCTGTCCCCTTTATCGTCACCCGTGAGCAGCTGGCCGGCTAAACGGTCACCTGCTCAGTACGCTGAGTTCTACTGTGCAGGGAAAAGGTTTCCCCCTCCAGTGCCTTGAGCGCCATGCGGATGTTCTCCCGGCCCAGCTCGCGGTAGGCGTCGAGGTGGCGTTCGTCGAAGAACTGGTTGGCCAGGCCGTCGTTGGGGAAGCTGGAGTCCTGGTGGGAGAAGCTGATCACCTGGGCCGAGGATTGGCGGGTTAGCACCGATTTCACGTAGAGGATGCGGCCGCTGCGCCCCGAGGCGTAGTCGATGCTGCCCAGCGCGCAGCAACTGGTGTGCAGGCCGTTGTCCTGCTCCAGCAGTTCGCGGGTATCGAGCCTGATCTCGCAGCCGAAGTCGGCCTGGGCGCGTTGCAGCAGCAGGCCCAGGTCGCCCAGCTGGGTCAGCGGATCGCCGCCGGCATCGCTGGCGATGATCAGCGGGCACTCGCGCCGCAGCAACTCGTAAACGCCGAGGTTCTCGAAGTGGCCGCCATCGGTCAGGTGCAGGCTCGAGGCGTTTTCCTCGAGCCCCTTGGCGAACAGCTCGCGGAAGATCAGCCAGAACGGCATGCGGCCGAAATGCTCGCCGGCGCGGCGCGGATGCTGCACCCAGAAGCCCAGGCGGAAGTTGAGCAGGGTCAGCAGGATGCTCAGGGCCCGGTTGGCGGTCTGCGCCGTGTCCGGGTCGACCGCCGCACCACTGGTGGTGACCGCCTCGCCCAGGGTCAGGCGACCGGCCTGGAAGTGCGCGGTGCGGGCGAAGCCGGTGGCCGGGCAGCCGCTGAACAGCGGGCTCAGGGTGAAGCTGTCGCCCAGCCGGAAGCGGGCCAGCGGGCGCGTGGAGTTGACCGTCGACAGGGTGGTGTTGAGCAGCGGCAGCGGTGCGCCGCTGTCCGGTGCGATTTCGGCCAGCGGGACGTCTTCGATCAGCGGTTTGCCGGTGTAGAAGAACGCCTGCGCCAGTTGCGCCAGGTAGTAGCTGTGCATCGAGGTGCGGTTGACGCTGGCGAGGCTCGCCAGCACCAGGGCGAAGACGAAGAAGCCCAAGAACAGCGGTGTTTCGACTATCTCCAGGTCGAACACCAGGCGGTAGGCGAAGGCGGCCAGGCCGTAGAGCAGCAGGGTCAGGCCGAGCGCGGCCACCTTCGGGTTTAGGCGCCCCTTGGCCATCGCCCAGGCCCCGGTGATGAACGGCAGCGCGTAGTCCAGGTGCTTGCCCAGCCCCGCCAGCTTCTCCGAGTCGACCAGCGTCAGCAGGGCGTCATCGAGCTGCGCGACCAGCGGCAGGCTACCCACCAGCGCCAGGGCGATGGCCGTGCCCAGCAGGCGGCCCATGAACCGGCGCGGGGCGAAGCAGTGGGTCAGGTCGCCGCGCCGTCCCGCGCGCCACAGCGCCATGCTCGGGATGCTCAACAGGTAGAGGGCGAAACAGCCGGCGGAGGCGAGCAGCATCAGCAGGTAGCCGCTGTGGCCCTGGATCACTTCGCCGCCGGGCAGGTGCCAGTGTTGCGGCCAGAGGAAGCGGCTATGGGGCAACCCGGCCAGCCAGAATCCGGCCAGCAGGATCGGCAGCATCACCAGCAGGCTGAACAGTGACGACGACAAGATGCCGGCCGCCAGGGTGGCGCTGTTGATGCCGCGGCCGGCGACCAGATAGGCAGCATGGGAGCGCAGCCAATTGAGCACGGGGGCGCTGAACAGTTCCCGTGCGCCCTGTCCGCGGTGCTTAAACCACTGGTAGCAGCCGGCCATGTAGCCACCGCCGGATACCGACGACAGGTAATCCACCCGGTTCAGCCAGCCGCTTTCCGCCAGCCCCTGGAGGATGCCGAGTTGGAAGCAGGCGGAGCGGATGCCGCCGCCGGAGCAGGCCAGCCCGGTGATCGGCTGGTCCGGGTCGACCTCGGCGTGCTGGCGCCGGGTCGCGATCCACGCCTGCTCCTCGGCCTGGACCTGGGTAAAGTCCCGGCAGTAGTTCGGGTTGTTGTCGCTCATGACCTTCTGCCCCCTCAATCCTGTCCGCTCAGGCACGCCGGTGCCCCCTGGTAGGCATAGCCCGGCGGGTTGTCGCGGCGGATCTTCAGGTACTCCAGCAGGGCGTAGCGATCCTCATCGCTGAGCAGCGGTCCGATCACCCCCGACGGCAGCGGGTTGGCGCTCGGGTCGGCGCTATACGCCTGCCACTGCGCCGGCGTCGCCTGGAAGCTGTGGCCGCTGTTGTGGTTGCCGGTCAGGCTGGTGTCGAACCAGAAACCGTCGTACTCGCCGCCGGGAGCCTGGGCGGTGGTGTAACCCAGGTTGACCGGGTCGTAGTCGCGCGGGCCGACGAAGAAGCGCTGGTCGCGCTCGGTGGCGGGCACCAGCATCTGGTACAGGGTGGGCACCGAGCCGTTGTGCAGGAACGGCGGCGTCGCCCAGACCCCGGCCAGCGGCCGTGGCTTGTAGCCGACGATCTGCTGCGGCAGGTCGAGCGCGCCGAAGCCCTCCAGGCACGCCTGCTGCGCCTCGCTCAGGTTGTTGTCCTGGTAGTAGCGCTGTTTCAGCAGCAGGTCGATCAGGTTCAGCCCCAGCCCTTCGGTGATCTTGCTCGGGTCGATGGACGCCAGCAGGCTGGCGAACCCGGCCTGGGCGTAATCCAGGTCGTACCAGAGCGCGTTGACCTGGCACTGGCTGTCGCAGGCGAGCTGCGGATAGGCCGCGTAGCTGGCCGACAGCTGCACGCTGGGCTTGAGTTCGAACTGCTCCAGCGCGGCCTTGATGGCCGGTGCCGGCGAAGGCTCGAAGCCCTGGGCGGCGAGGCGGTCCGGGGCCGGGAAGGCGTCGGCCAGTGCGGCGAATGCGGCCTGCGCCTCGTCGCTCAGCGCTTCGTCGATGGCCAGTTCGCGCAGGCGCATCAGCATGTCGCGGGCCAGCTGCTTCTGCAGCAGCGGCTTGATCAGCGCCTTCACATCGGCCTGGGTGATGCCGGTGGCGGAGAGGTCGTAGGTTCTGTCCAGGAAGCTCTGCGCCTCGGTCGGGTCGGTGCCTATATGCTCGATGCCGATCACCTCGATCAGCCAGTGATCCTCGGGGCCGGCCTTGAGCGGCGCTTCGGCCTGCTGGCGGGCACGGCTGGACGGGTGCGGGCCGTGGCATTCGACACAGTGGTTCTGGAACAGCTGCTCGCCACGGGCGGCCTTGGCCTGATCGACGGCGCCGAAGATGTCCTCGGGCCACTGTGGCGGCGGCAACTGCTGCAGCGCCCGTTCGATCTGCTCGAGCCCGGGGATATTGACCGAGGAGCGGAAGCGCTCCTGCACCGGCAGTGGCGTGCCTTCCGCGTTCACCAGGCGGATCTCGGCGCCGACGCCCAGCGCCTCGCCGATGTTGCGGGCCAGGGGCTGGGCCACCGAGCCGTTGTACTGCACCCAGTTGAACTTCCACATGTTCCACAGGTAGGGGTAGCTCACCGGCGCCGACGAGGTCTGCAGGTTGGCGTCGCTCAGGTGCTCGCCGAACACCGTGTTGGCGATGCGCCCGAGTGCATCGGTGCGGCCGAAGCCTTCGCGGGTCGGATAGAGGTGCGCCAGCGGGTTGTTCTGCTGGATGGCGAGGAAGGTCTTGAGCGTCTCGCCCAGCTGCTCGTGCAACTGGCCAGAGTCGCCGCCGTCGGCCAGGACCTTGCCGGCGAAGCGGTTGAACTTGAGCGGGTTGGCCCAGGTTTCCGCCAGCGCGCTGATCAGGGTGGGGCCGAAGCTGCCGCGCTGCAGGTCGGTGAAGGCGTGCATCGCCTGGCCACCGTCGATGCGCAGGGCGTACTGCTTGCCCTCCTTGCGGTAATGCAGCTGGCCGGTATGGCAGGCAGCGCAGCTGATATCGAGCAGGTCCTCACCCAGTGAGGCGGAGTAGCGCGAGGCGAAGCCGACCGGCAGTTGGTCCGGGTGGCTGGGATCGAAGAGGAAATGGAAGCGCTGCAGGAAGCTGGGGTCGGCGAAGCGCTCCTGCGACAGCGGTTGCTCCAGGTTGAGGAACCAGTTGTAGCGCAGCGACCTGTCGCCCGCGCCCTGCGGCATCGAGGCACCCTGCGGGGTGTGGTAGTAGGTCTCTCGCGAAGACTGCTGCCAGCCGTTGTTCAGGTAGCGGTATTCGTCGACCGGCTCGAGGCGGGGTATGCGCGCCTTGGAGGACTGCACGTAGTAGACGAAAGCGCCCACCACGGCCAGTACCAGCAGCGCGATCAGTAACAGCACGCGCCCTAGCCAGCGCGATGCGATTGCCTTGCTCATAGATGTTCCCCAGCTTGGAATTTGTCGTTATAGGGTTTTCAGGTATTCGATCAGGGCGCGCTTGTCGGCCTCGGCCAGACGGGTGCCATAGAGGTGTCCGCCATTGCCGTTGCCCGGCAGGCGGGTGTCGAAGCGGCTCACCTGGGCCTCATCCAGCACCTGGCCGCTCAGCCCCACCGCCTGCGGGTCGAACTCCACCTTGCCCACGGCGAAACGGGGCGGGCGCTCGCTCGACAGCAGCGCCGCCAGGGTCGGTACCGAGCCGTTGTGCAGATAAGGCGCGCTGGCCCAGATGCCGGACAGTGGGCGCGCCTTGTAGTCGTAGGGGCGCTCGTGCAGGGGGGCGCTCTGCACCTTGTGGAAGCTGTACAGGCCCGCCTTGATCGACTCCCAGGGGTGTTCGAGCAGCGCGCCCAGCGCCGCGTGCACCACCAGTTCGATGGTAGGGGCCTCGGCACCAAGCGTGGCACCGCCGACGTACATCAGCTTCTGGCCTTCGAAGGCGCCGCTCTTGGATTTGGCATTGGTGAAGTTGCTGGCCATGGTGCTGTCGGTGCCCACGGCGTCGACCGCCACCAGCTTCGCGGTGAGCTCGCGATCCGGGTCCTGCTGATCGGACAGCACATGGCAGGTCTGGCACTGCTGCTGGTAGATCGCCGCCCCCTGCTGCGCCAACTCGCCGTCGATAGTGCCCAGGGTCTCCTGTGGCCAGGCGGGCGCGCTGAGTCGATACCAGAGGTCCTGGATGGTGCTGAGGTTCTCGATCTCGACCGTGGAGTCGTAGCCCATGCCGTCACTGTGGATGTTCAGGTCGCCGAACACCGCCAGCGCCGTGGTGGCGTTCTGTACCAGCGGCCCGGGGCCGGCATTGGGCGCCGAGCCGTTCCACTGCACCAGGTCCAGGTGCGCGGCGTCCCACAGCACCGGGTAGCTGACCGGCGCGTTGGGCTCGCGGCGATTCTCGGGAATCGCGAGGAAGTCGGCGGCTACCGCATTGAAGATCTGGCCGAAGGCGTCCAGGCGGCCACGGCCGTAGGCAACGTGGGTGGTATTCAGCGCCGCCACGGCGCTCAGACGCTCGCTGCGCGCCTGCACCGCCTGACGCAGCTCGGGGCCCGCCTGTAAGGCCTGGGCGAAGCGCAGGAACTTGTCTTCGTCGGCCAGGGTCACCTGGAGCGCAGCGATGATCTCCCGCTCGAACAGCTGGAAGTCGACCAGGGCCTGGCCTCCGTCGATATGCAGGCGCTCGCCGCGGTAGTAGACCTGCCCGGAATGGCAGGCCGAGCAACCCAGTCCCACCCACTGTTCACCCTTGTGCGGCGGCGTGGTGGCCAGGCCGATCGGCAGGCTGTGGGGGTTGGCTGCCGATTGGCCGGCCGAGGCAAAGCCGAAGCGGCTCAGGTTGTCCGGGCGACTGAAGCTCGCCTGGCTGTTGGCCTCTTCCAGTGCGAGAAACCAGGGCAGCGGGACGATCCGCGAGCCGAAGCTGGTGTACCAGGCTGTCTCGCGCTGCTGGTCGTTCCAGTCCTGGTTCAGCAGTTTCAGGCCGGATGCCGTTCTCGGGCTTGTGGTTGCCGGTTCCTCGTTATCGCAGCCAGTGAGAAACAGCGATGTCGCCAACAGTACTGAAGCTGACAACATATGTAGTGCACATCGAAACTCCCCCCTCACCCAAGGCTCCTTAGTTCTTATTTTTTCTGAGGAAATGATCTTGCTCTAATCAAGTAATCAATAACGGCAAGTTTTTAAAGCGGTTTTTAACATATCGGCGCAGGAACATCACACTGCTTTTTAACGATTTTGCTAATGTCCAGACATTTTCCGGTTAGCCAAATCAGCCACAGTCGAAGTGTCTCTTCATGTGTGACTTGATTAAGTGGTCAGGAAGTCCAGGGCGCGATGGCGGATAACTTCACTGCAACGCCGGGTCACGCAGATGGCGGCGCCGAGTGCATCGTTCACGACAAGGCGATTGTGGCCCTGGTCAATAACCCGCTATGGATATGCTTGGCCATTTGCTGCCGCACGCGACGCTTTAATGGCAACTGGCAAAGCCAGCAGATTGCCTGGCGGGGGGTATCAGCGTCTGCTGGTTGGCACCGGCGACGAAATCGGCAATGCATTGGTAGTGCTCAATGGTATCGAAGGTCTGGCGCCAGTAGACCTGAGTCCCTTGGCCAGACGGTCTCAACTCGATGGACAGGGTGAAGTGATCTCCAAGGTGTGCACTGGTCAACCTGTCCCGGCTTCGGGTTATTAATCCTCAACCTGCAAATTTTTCGTCATCAGAACCCAGTGCGTGCCGGGATGAACCCAGTGCTCCTTGACCATTGCTCGCTGCGCCACTTCCTGATAGCCGAGATGACTGTAGAGCCTTCGTGCGCCCAGGTTGGTGTCAGCGACGATCAGGCTCAGACCATGCTTACCGAGGCTGGTCGCGATGCCCTCGGCAAGGGCCAGAAGCTCATTGCCATAGCCATGACCTCGATGCGCTTGCTTGGTGGCCAGGACGTTGATGTACCAGGTGCCGGGGACCATGTCCTCCAGTTGCTGAAGGGGCACGAACATGGGCGGTATTTCCGAGTAATCCGCAGGAGCAGGGGCGTCTTCCAACGGATAGCCAATCAAGCAGGCAACGGCATCGTCGTCCACCAGGCGCAGGATCGCATTGCGGTAGGAGAAGGCACCTGAGTCCCTCTTGGCCCGACTACAGCCGACATCCCAAGCGGATTCACCGGCCGTGGCCATTTGCTCCCACAGATAGAGCGCCAAGCCTTCACCGGCCATGTTGACGAATTCGGCCAAGTCCTGCGCATCGTCTGGCGTGGCCTGTCGAAAGGGAAGATCAATGCTAAGCATGGCGCTTCCTCACTTTGAGTACCGTGGCATACCGCTATCAACTGCTTGCCTGCCAACGCGGATTCTGTGTGGCGATGAAGTGAAGCACAATGCACAAAAGGCCATTACGGCATGCGCGCGGCTGGATATACGAGTTATGTATCGAACATAACTCAGAATGCGCCTTTCCATTGTTCAGTGTCGATGAACCAGCGTTCCTCATAAATCTTGTCGTTTTCGAACTTGAAAAGAACTGACAGTTGAGAACTGGCAACTTTATCTGCTTTCCATTCAACAATGGAGACAACTTCATCTTTCCCTTCAAGCTGGCGAAGCCCGGTGATCTCGAAGCCTGGCGGGAGGATTTTTCCGAGTCCATCAAGCGCGGAACGAAATGCATCGCGCCCTTTCAGGCGGTCGGTCTGCCCGGGCATAATGAAGGTCATGTCTTCAACGTAGTCTGCTACCAGGCTATCAAAGTCTCCTGCGCCGAGTGCTTCCCAACCCTTCTGTACTATATCGGCTAAAGTCATCGACTTATCCTCGAATATTAGTCAATAGGACGTGGCTAAGTTGTTCAATAACACGAGTCCTCAAGGACACCTTGTAGTTGAACACTCTAACTATAGTATCTGCTTGCTGGAGGAGGGGGCGGCGACCCCTGACGTTTGTCCGGAGGGTCTGTGGTGGCGGGAGCGCTCGAGTGCTGGCATGGGCTCGCACGGCGATTCGTTCGGGTGATCATGCGGCACCTTGCTGATCCACGCGTTCGCGCCGCTAGCCGGGCCACGCAAATCGCGGCGCGTAACGATCACGACAAAGCGGGTCCTGGCCAACAGCCTGCTGGTCGGTCTGGTGCCCCCCGCGCCGCTGCAGCGGCAACTGCCACAGCCAAGCGTCCCTTTGATGGCAGGAATGATCGACAAGCCGTTACCTGTGGTTGGGCATCTTCTACCTTGCAACGCTTGCGCGAACCGCCCAAGCCTTTGCCGTCAAGGAGATCGACCCGTTCGCAGCGGTTGGCAGACGCTCCCTTAGGCGGCCCCGTAGGTGCGCCCTGGCGGTTTCGTCGAGCGACATGGCATAGGCGGGAGCCGGCCCCTGGCCGCCGAGGAACGGCTGCCAGTAGTCATCGAAGTCCGCAAAGGGTGTCGCTATGTCAATGGGCGCCACTTCGACCAGTTGCAGTCCGGTGCTGGAGAAAAGCGTTGCCAGTGCCTCGCGGCGACACAAGGGGAAGCGGGCGCCTTCATCGAGCTTCGCGGCGTGCGGGTCGAGCTCGCGGGCCGCATCCCAGAAGAAGCGCATAAGCTCCATCTTTCCCGCGTAATCCCAGACGTATGCGCCGATCGTGCCGCCCTTGCCGGTTACCCGCGCCATCTCAAGCAGTGCGGCGTGCTGATCTGGAATGAAGTTCAGGGCCAGCCCAGAGACCACCACGTCGACCGAGGCGTCGTCGAGTGGAATCGCCGTTGCGCTGCCCAGGTGCAGCGTCACCCGGTCCGCCAGAACCGCCCTCGCGGTCTGGATAAACGAAAGCGTTCCATAAACCGCATCAGGTTTAGAAAAAGCTTTGCTCACTACTTGTGGGGAGAGTCCATATACGCATTGTTAGGCATACTCACTGTATTCTTTGCTTTCCCAGCCATGTTTTGGGCTGAGCTGCGGTAACTTCTTGAGAAGATTTTCGATTATTACTTTGGCTTCGTGGTCTCTATAGGAATCTGGAACTTCGAGTGATTCACCAGATTTTAATTTTAATGTGAAACTTGTTCTTGTGGTGTGGCGGTTTCGGGTTTTTATAAATGATGAGATAGAGTTGTACTCAATGCTGTGCGTTTTTGATTTTCGCCTTTCCCTGATGCATATTTCTTTGTCAGTAAATTTAATTAGTGGAATTATGGCTAGTTTGCGGAGTTTGACGTGGCGGGTTATTTCAAATGGAATTGCTGCCGTTAAAGATACAGTTGCCATAAGCGCTGCTGTGTTTCCGCTAAAGTAGGCGGTGAATGTGAAAAATAGCATTGCTGGGAGTAATAGGACGTACAGGATAATTGCTCCTGTTGTGCCTTCTTCCTTTATTTCGATTTCTGACATGTTTGCCTAACGTTTAGGTTAAGGGGCTGCGGCACGCAGTCCCAGAGAGCGAAGCGAACGATTTGAATGCTGTAATGGACTCTCCCCGCGCCACCTTCTATACCGAGAGCGGTGGTGACTATTCATTGGGAACGTCGTGATGAAGCGAATTGCGGTTGATCTGGCCAAGTCCGTTTACCAAGTTGCCGAGAGTGTCCGTTCCGGCCAGGTGGAGCAGCGTAAGCGGCTGAACCGAGAGGCGTTTAGGCAATATATACAGGAGCAAGCCGAGCCGGTCGAGTGGGTGATGGAGGCCTGTGGCACAGCCCATTACTGGGGGCGGGTGGCGCAGTCCCTGGGCCATCGGGTAAAGCTGATCCATCCACGCTACGTACGGCCTTATCGACGCCGTAACAAAACCGACCGCAACGATTGCGATGCCATGCTGGAGGCCGCGCGCTGCAAGGATATTCATCCGGTGCCGGTGAAAAGCCACGAGCAACAACAGTTACAGCAACTGCACGGGCTACGCGAAACCTGGAAGAAGAGTCGCACCCAGCGTATCAACTTGTTGCGAGGCATCCTGCGCGAGGCGGGCATCGAAGCCCCAGCCTCCACCGCCGCGTTTATCCGTGCCGCCCATGAGCTGGTTGAACGTCCAGAGGTCGTGCCCTTGAGCCATCAACTGCATGTCGTCCTGGCGGAAATCAACCTGCACGAACAGTGCATGGCCGAGTGCGAGCAGCAACTCAAACGCTGGCATGCCGACGATGATGTCGTGCGCAAACTCGATGAAGTCAGCGGTATTGGCCTGCTGACCGCCAGCGCCCTGAAAACCGCAGTCGGCAAGCCCGAGCGCTTTGCCAATGGTCGCCAGCTCAGCGCCTGGCTGGGCATGACGCCACGCGAATTCAGCAGCGGCGATCGGCGCAAATTGGGCCACATCAGCCGCCAGGGCAACGTCTACGTGCGAACACTGCTGGTCCATGGCGCGCGAGCTGCCTTACTGGCGGCGCAACGGTGCCAGGCACGCACCCCGGAGAAACTGACCCAGTTACAGCGTTGGGCCGTCGAGACCGCTGCACGAATTGGCCACAACAAGGCGGCCGTGGCGCTGGCCAACAAACTGCGGATCTGCTGGGCGGTGTGGTGCCATGAGCGTCGTTTTAACGGTAACTGGCAAAGCGCAAGGCCCGCCTGACGGCGGGGGTAATCAGTAAGGTGTGATGGTTTTCTTGTGGTTGTGGTGAGCAGCAGCACTGTCGGAACAGGCGAGTCCTGCAGCGGAACAAGGCCGATAACAAGGCTGATCGATCGTGATCGATTGAACGCTTGGCCCCCGCTGCGCGAACTACAGAATGGCCAGGGCGAAGCGCCCAAGACAAGGCCGGATATACGAATGCAACCGCGCTGACGACAGGGTTGGAAAAGCTAATTCTCACTACTTGTGGGGAGAGTCCATATACCGCTTGTTAGGCGGACAAGCAACTTCCTTAAAGTGCATAGTTTCTAGTTTTAAACTTTATCATCAGCAATGCCAAGCACGATGCTATAAGCGGGCCGGCTGAAGAGATTGCGTAGTAAGGGTTTTCAAAAAAAATAGATGGATGGCTAAATGCGCCCATAAAAGACCAAAGAATTATAAGTGCAATTGTTCCAGACAGAATTCCCGGATAAATATACAATGGCACCTCGTAATCTATATATTCTTGCATGAGGATTACTACACTGCCGGCACTAAAAAGCCCAAACCCGCCTAGCGGAATTAAAAACAGCAACCAAGGGGCCTCCGATGAGGCGAGTAATATATAAATTGATCCTGGAACATATGACATGGCCATTGGGAGAAGTAAGATACATGAAATAATAGTTGAAACCGTAACCCCGTATTTGTCCAGCGTCTCCTTGACCACGCTTAATACTCCTGCAATCAAAACTACTAGCCTAACGATTAAGCTAAGGGGCTGGCTTTAGCCAGTCCCAGTGAGCGAAGCGAACGGTTTGAGCGCATTGTTATGTGGCAATTGCGCGGTAAAATTTGTGCTGGCTGATATTACTAACCCTTTAATTGCAGTTCACGCCGTAAGAAATTGTAGAATTGGTGGCTAATGCTGCCGTTGCAGCGTCGGCTGCTGATGCTGCAGCATCTGAAGCCTCAGAGGAAGCATTAGCTGCTTCGTAATATGCGTCCTCGGCATCACTAGCTGCGCTATAGGAAAAATAAAATGCACCTATTGCGCACAGTGCTGTGAATAAATTAGAGATTATTAATATTTTAAGTAATTTATTCGTCTCCATTATTTTTCCTAGAAGCGTAGTAAAAAGACAGGCTTTTGACACATAACGTTTGGTTAAGGGGCGGGCTTTAGCCCGTCCCAGTGAGCGAAGCGAGCGATTTGAACCACTTGTTAGGCTTTGCGGTGGTATTAAATACTCTCTAGGTAGTGCTAAAGCAGTCTCTTTGAGATGGACTGTGCCTCTTTTGTTAGGGTTTCAATTGTGTTCAGAAGCTCTCCGTATTGAGGACTTAAGTTTTCCATATAGTTCTCAGGGAGCTTTCCTTCGTTAGCCAACCTATATTCGCCTGCTTCCATGGCCATTTTTTGATATTTTCTTGCAGCATAAACAACATTGCTGATTTCATTGTCTAGATTCGGAAAGTACAGGCGACCAATTACGGTTATCTCATCTGTGGGGAGGGAAATGTTTTCTCGCGATCTCCCAAATATGTAACGATCATCCACTGTACTAGTCCATAGTTTTAGTTGGTAGACTAGAGCCATCAAATTCTCTAATTTTTCGCGACAAATTTGTTTGCGGCGATCACGAGTATCAACAAGATACTTGATCCCTGCGCCAAATAATGCGATGAGTGCGCCAGCGAGCACAGGTATAAGATTGATTAATTCTTCGATTATGCGAGATTCTATGCTCATGCTTTGCTGCCTAACGTATGGTTAAGGGGCGGGCTTTAGCTCGTCCCAGTGAGCGAAGCGAACGATTTGAGCGCATAGTTAGGAGATTTATACACATGACTATTTGCTCTTGGACTCAAAGGAGCCAGGAAGTATAGGCGACCATGCCTTTTTAGGTTTTCGTGTTCTTTTGATGGTGGCTTCAAGTGCCAATATTTCTTTTGATAGTTCCGTGCGCTCTGCTTCTATGTGGCTATCCCGTAGCTTGCTTTTTAATTCAATAAGTTTGGATTTTAGATTTTCAACCTTGTTGGTTTTTCGTGTTTTACTTTTGGTTCGTCGTTGTTTTTCGAGTTGAGCATATACGCTGGCTTGATACTCAGATGGAGTGCTTTCTAAGATGCTGACAGTCTTAGAGGCTTTTTTGACGGCGACGACTTTCCTCTCTTTGGGGGCGAACGCCATATGACTCTCCAAAATATCCTAACGTTTGGTTAAGGGGCGGGCTTTAGCCCGTCCCAGTGAGCGGAGCGAGCGATTTGAACCACTTGTTAGGGGGAGTGGTAAAAAACTCATCTGCGGGCAGGTTCGTCAATGTTGACGCAGGAAAGCCATGAACTGCAATGTAGGTTGCAACGATTGCAAAACCTAGGGAATATCCTGCCTGTCTTGGAAGGTATCCCGACCCATAGAACCATGCTGCGTGATCGTAGGTGGGGGCATTACGTGCATTTTCGAATTCAGTGAGCACTTGTATTTGCTCCTGATTATCTAAGCACTGCGCGTAAAAAGGGACGGTCCCATCGCACAATTCGGTTTCAAAATGGCACGCTAGGCCCTCACTAACGATAGCTTCTTTTAGTGTCGCTCCATATCCAGGCACCATCCACCGTGCACAATGGTGTAGTTCATGACCTAGTATAGAAATAAAATTTCTCTCAAAGTGTTCGTCAAATGAAAAGTGTTCTGGATCAACTGCAATGAACACACGATCATGACTCAGAGAGTAGCCACCTACACCAGTTTCAGGGATGACGAGTCTGCTATCCCGGTAAACGACAACATCAACGTTGGAGACTTTAATAAGTGCCTCGATAGAGGCTAACCCTTGCACGAACGTCGACTCAATTTTTCGTTTAACGTGGGATAGCTGGTTTGCAGAATTCAGAAGATGAAGTTGTGCGGGCACAAGATATTACCCCCTAACGTTTGGTTAAGGGGCGGGCTTTAGCCCGTCCCAGTGAGCGAAGCGAACGGTTTGAACCAATTGTTATGCATTTGCTACAACTGCAATAGTACTCAGCGAGACCCGTTACCAAATCGTTAATATTGAAAATTCAGATTATTTTTGCACATAGTTCGCATGGCTCGCGAAGGCCAGAGCGAGGCGAAATTTTAGCCATCGCTCTGACTGACTTTATCATGTGATTGATATGGATTTTGAAGAGCCAAAAGTCTCGGCCAAATCTAAGTCTAGAGGTTTATTCCAAGACATTCTGGTTGCTAAAGCGCCAGTTATTCTTGATATAGCATCTAATTTGTTCTTGATGTTTGTGTTTCTATTGATGTTAGGTGCTCGATCTAAAGTTACCTTTAATATTACACCGTAGTTGTCGATGACTTTAGGATTGCTCAAAGGCTCAACAGAGAAGTCAATTGTAACTCTGCATATCTCGCTATCATCTAAGTCGTGCAAGCTGAATTTTTTGACTTGCCCTGTGCCTCCGTCACAATAAAACAATTTCAAGATGCGCCTCCTTTCTAATGATTGTGTGCATAACGTTTAGGTTATGGGGCTGCGGCACGCAGTCCCAGAGAGCGAAGCGAATGGCTTGAACCGTTTGTTATATTTTAGCCACTGAAATTTCAGGGAATATTTTCGATTGTTCTTCAGAGCCAACTGCGTGATAACTCAATGTTTGCCCGTCGCCAGAGTCTTTCGCGATCATTTTTATATGGAATAGATAATCATCGTTTTGGCGAGTAATTGAAGCTATCTGAACACCACACAATTTTAGCTTTGATCTGCTCGCAGGTCTAAAGCAAGTATTGTAGCCCCCTTTTTTAGCAACTGATGGATAGCACCATGCATCATGAAAGTCTGGTGGCAAATCAAAGTAGTCTTTTGCAATTGACTCTGATATTCGATACAGATATTCAGTGCCTGACCCAACATCTCTAATAAATTCGTGACGTAAAAAATCTTGGATCATTCGTGACTTTAAAATTTCATCTTTTGAGAGCCCTTCAGGGTTTGAGGCCGCTCCTATGATCGTGACATTTACCGGTTCTAGTGCCTCGTAAACGATCAATGAAAAAAGTTGACCATCTTTTATCTTCATCTCCTCCACTGCAATGTGGGGGTGCATTGGAGATGTATAAAGTAACCCTTCTTTTTCTTTGTTCAATCGGCCAGCACTAACAATACTGCTCGGGGGCTCCCAGCAATCACATATTTTATTCATTGATTTCAATGGAATATTTCTATCACTCTCATCTATTGATCTTACCCTATAGAATCGAGTCCCGGCAGGGTAGCTTCCGGAGCCCGGCGTCAACACTGCAATATTTCCATGAGGCGTATTAAAGGTAATTACATTTGATATTTCATTCTGGACTTCTTGATAGGATAGTTTTTTAAAATCTAATTCTCTGAATTGGCATATTTTGTCGTGAAGCTCAGATAGGTCGACGTACCTTAGAAAATCTTGAATGGGGATCATATGAACTCGACAAAAATATAACGCTTGGTTAAGGGGCGGGCTTTAGCCCGTCCCAGTGAGCGAAGCGAACGGTTTGAACCATTTGTTAGGCATCACTTTGTTTCAGTGATATAGGAATGCTGAACTTGATACGACTAAGAGATGAACTTTCGGATTTTGACTCGCCGCCACTTCCTAGTGTTACAGCTCCTAGAAATACTCCAATGCCGCCTTTAGTGCCTGTGCCTTCTGACGCTGTGAGGGCTACATCAAACTCAACCATATTGGCGTAGCCATTTTCTGCCGAGAGTAGGCCGTGTTTTCCAAGCTCCATATATGTACCGGTTTTAATGCGGGGAGCGACTTCGCCCCCAAGAGTACTGATATTAGCTTGAGCTTCAGCTGCACCTTCGGCGATCTGTGTAAGAGTGTCTCGAATGAATTCCTTGAGATCCATGTTTTCTCCATAAGCCTAACGTTTGGTTAAGGGGCGGGCTTTAGCCCGTCCCAGCGAGCACAGCGAGCGATTTGAACCAATTGTTAGACGCTCGGATGTACGCATAGTTTGAAGCACCGCGTTCCTGCTTGTAACGCGTTACGCGACATTACTGGCGAAACGCGATAAATCTAATGTTTCGATGTTGCTGGCGAACCGCAATTTCAACGTGCCCCGATGGTGGCGGCGATGCTTCAGTAAACACAAGTTTTGAAACTGTGTGAAGCCTAAAGCAGTGGAGCGGGGCAGCGGTTTGACGCGGTTCAAAAACAAACTTTCAAAGTGAATTGTCTAACGTTTGGTTAAGGGGCGGGCTTTAGCCCGTCCCAGCGAGCGCAGCGAGCGATTTGAACCAATTGTTAGACGCTCGGATGTACGCATAATTTAAAGCACCGCTTTCCCGCTTATAGCGCGTTACGCGATGAACCTGGCGAAACGCAATAAATTTAATGTTTCGATGTAACTGGCGAACCGCGATTTTAACGCGCCCCGATAGTGGCGGCGGTGGCTCAGTAAACGCAAATTTCGAACCGCTGTAAACCCGAAAGCAATGGGGCGATGTGGCGGTTGTAGGCGGTTTAAAAACAAACATTCAAAATGCAATTGGCTAACGTTTGGTTAAGGGGCGGGCTTTAGCCCGTCCCAGTGAGCGAAGCGAGCGATTTGAACCAGTTGTTATGCATGCTCGAAATCACGGCATGACTCAAGCTTAAATTCTTTTACAAGACTCTCTTTCAGCTCACGTGCTTCGGTGGATATTTTTTCTGTCATGAACTCAACTCGAATTGGTAGAAATACACCATTTCTACCAATCAACTCGGTTTGGCAATGTTTGTAGTGTCCCCAGTGAACTCTATTTCTTACACCGTAAAAATTAGACATGGGAAAGGCTTTTTTGTTTATTTGAAAGCGGCCAATTAAGTTGGAGATGATAACTTGTGTTTTTGATATTTTTACAACCTTGTTACTCATTGTCTTGAGTAACAGAAAAAACCAATAGCTCCCTATGGCAAAAGAAAGTATAGGCGAGACCTTGGTAGCCCACATTGTTGTTGTAGCTCCGACAAGTAATATCATGGCTGCGTACTGAGGTTTTTTACGGTGCGGATGAAATTTCAGATCAATATTCATATGCATAACGTTTGGTTAAGGGGCGGGCTTTAGCCCGTCCCAGTGAGCGAAGCGAACGATTTGAACCGCTTGTTAGGCAGCTGCCCAGTAACTGGATATGTAATCTATTTCTCTTGATTTATGGGGGTTTCTAAGAGAGCCGCAAAAGTATAAGAATTATCAAGGTGTTCGTTAAGATTTTGTATGTTTATTTGATGGTCGGCGATCATTCGATAGTCCATAAATAGTTTTCGCTTTATCTTTGGATAGTGTGTCTTGTTTTTATTCTTTAAAATATTGTGCACGCCTTCTATCTCGCTCCACGTATAAGGCGATTGTTTTAGAAGATTAGATATGATTTCAATCTCTAAAAGAAGCTGATCGGCTATGTCGTCGACGGTGCGCATTGTTTTGCCTAACGATTAAGCTAACCGGCGAACAAAAGCGTAGCTTTTGTGAGTCCAGTGAGCGAAGCGAACGGGGTTGAGCGTATGGTTATACATGGACTCCTCTTGCTGCGCTTTGTCGGTGAGGTCAATTAGCACGGGAAGTTTGATGACCCCGGATTGAACTAGCGCTGTGAAGACTAAGATTAGCGTTAATAAAACCATTCTTTTTTGTAGTTTCACTGCTTCAGTGTGACGACGCTCTTCTTCTTCGTAGCGCTCAATTGCACTTATTGCACTGCCAGTCACCACGTATTCATGATTTATTTGAGATATCTCGCCTGACTGAGTTAGTGAGTCTAAATACAGCTCAAGTCTGCGCTCTTGTTCTTCGCGAGAGGGATGTAAGATCCAATTGATTGAATATAGATCGGTCATTAGTTGATGAAATCTGATTCCTGAGTGCGAGCGGTCCAGCTGAGATTCCATCATGAATTGTAATAGCTCTATTCTTTTCTTTGTTACTAGTTTCTTTTTGTTGAAGAAGTATTGGCTGATCGAGTCTAGTTTTTCGTGGAGCCAGATTTTTATATAAGACCATTTGGTCGCGTAATGGAATGCGGCGTCGCAGATACCTTTATAGGTTACTTCGTAAAGCCCGTAATAGTGTGTGATCCTAAGGTTTTTGTTTTCAATCTCTTGGATTGTAAGGGTGGTTTCATTTGCGTAGGAGTTTCCGTCCCATGCCAGTCCTGCTATTCGGTCGCCAGAGATTTCAGTAGCTATGAAAAATGGAGAGTCATTATTGTCTATGGATAATACATAGCAATTTACATTGGCCCCGGCTGCTCCTGATCTCGGGATGCGAGATTCACAAGCATTTGAAATGAATTTTGGGAACAACCAGTTGGCCAATAATTTCTGGATTCTTCTCATGACTCGGCCTACGTATAACGTTTGGCTAAGGGGCGGGCTTTAGCCCGTCCCAGTGAGCGAAGCGAACGATTTGAGCCACTTGTTAGAAGTACTTATTCCAGAACTCTGTATCTGGTTTTGCGCGAGTAACAGCGTTGAGCCATTTAGCAACTTCTTGAAGTTCGGTCTCGGCTTCTTGATCATTTATGTCGCCGTTTCGCCACTCTTTCCATACGTGCTCGAAAAGATCTTGCGTGATTTTTGGTGGGTAAATATTGTCATTGTTCATGATTGCTTGAATGGATTCGCCGCTCCATTCTGGATCTTGATTTTCTACCCATGTGGCTCTTGAAACTCTCGGGGACATTTTTATTTCCATGAAATCCCGATTGAGCTGAACCGTATACGTATCTTCGTTACCCCATCGTGGGCTGAAAATTTCAAGGTCAACTGTTGCTTTCATAGTGCCTCCTTCTAACGTTTGGTTAAGGGGCGGGCTTTAGCCCGTCCCAGCGAGCGAAGCGAGTGATTTGAACCATTTGTTAGAAGGCTACCACAGACGCTTTTTGTCGCGGTGGTAGCATTTGAAAGCCACCACCCAAGATGAAATTAACGCGATTAAGGCCGCTTTGTCGTACTGCTTAAGCAGCTTACCCGCGACCGCTTCTTCAAGCCCTTTGAGTGGGCCGGTGAATTGAAGGTTGCTCGTTAGGTGGCTGCCGAGAAGAGTTATGCCGATGGAGAACACGACGCCGAGGATAATTGCCCACTGCGTTTTCTTGGAAATTGCAATTACATATAAAATTTCCGTGAAGTATTCTTTCAAGCTGACCTCCTCGTACCTGCCGCCTTCTAACGTTTGGCTAAGGGGCGGGCTTTAGCCCGTCCCAGTGAGCGAAGCGAACGATTTGAGCCAGTTGTTAGGCTTTACTCGTGCTGATGGGTGGCATGCTGGATAAACAAATATTCTGCTGGAATAGTTTTTCCACTGCGTATTCGTAAAATTCTTGGTTTCTTTGCGCTCCGCAAATATTTACTAGCTCTTTTCCAGCCTGCGTAAAAAGCGCCTTTCCTAACTTAATTTCATTGTCTTCTTTATTAGTGAATTCTAGTAATGTTGGTAGGCCGAAGTAGAAAATTACGACTTTTTCTCCTAAGCCAAAACTCCGATATCCTGTAGTGGATTCAAATGAGATTAGCCCAATTGAGTCGAGGTGTTTTAAATCGGAAAAGTCAATACCATTTTTCTTGTATATTTCATCAGTATGTTCAAATATTAGAGGTACAGGAGTTCCTATTACCCAAGTAAACTGGCAAAACCTTGTAAATAACTCTGCATCTTTTTTGTCCATCGACGCTACAAAGTCAATTGTTCTTTTTGAGTACGTCCCTGGGGTTGTAGCCTCACCAGCTAGCAGGCTAGACCACAAGGACTGCATGTCTTTATCAGAGACTTTTTCGCACTTATCGAAAAAGTGCGCGACCCAATCTTCTTCTAAATCCTCAGTTTTTGCGTTAGGAGGCAGAGCTATAGCAGCTTGAGCTGTAATAGCTTCAATATTTTCTTGTTTTCTCGCCTCTTGATGCACCAATCGCTCAATGCCTCTTTGCTGGATCTCGGACAATTCTATTCCAGCTAAAGCTTTTATTTTCTCAGCCTCTGCTTCGGCCTCGGCCTTCTTTCTAATTCTTCTGGGTTCGTAAAGAACTCCAACGGCATTAGAAACTTTTTCGATGAGCACAGTGGCCGGCTTTGCCAAGTCGCCCAGATTTATAATCGAGTTTCCGTCTGCCATGTGTTCTCCTTTTATGCCTAACGTTTGGTTAAGGGGCGGGCTTTAGCCCGTCCCAGCGAGCGGAGCGAGCGATTTGAACCAGTTGTTATACCTCTGTCGCTCATATTTTAATCTAGAGGTGGTAGATTTTTATCACACCTTTGAGCATTAGAGTGTGCTAGCACCTTACCGACAGACGTGACAGTAAAGCTAGTGGCGATGTTATCCCACCATTCCCTAAGAGTTTTTAAGTTAGACCTTTTGTCCCATTCACTCAGGAATGAATTTACGTTATTTTGCCTTATATTTTCGTCCTTAGAGTAAAGTTCATATATGGAGTGGATTGCTTGCTTCTGTTCTTCAGGAAGATTTTGTTGAATGGTGGTTAATTTTCCGTCATGAATCATTGGGGTAGTTAGCGAAAGTTCATCAATGCTGTTTTTGCTGCGAACGCAAAGCCTAATGTAGTCACTATTAAAGGCGTGCTCAATTAATATGTTGGCTGATAGGTTGTGGCTTTTTAGTATGTCAATGGCTTTGTTATGATCCGTCGAGTTCTTTTCAATGCCTACATCAACATAGCCTGGTAATTGCTCCGGATAATACTGGCCTACTTTTTTTAAGCTCCCAAAGTGATTTAAGCGTACTGCATCCAATATGTCTAAGTGGTCAAGCCAGTCCTGACCAATTGGTAGATCCATATAGAGTATTTTCCCAAATAGATCATTTAAAACATCCAGTCCTTGATGAATATCTCCGCTTGTGGGAAGAAAGCTGTCTAATGCATGTCTTACAGTCAAGCCTAGTAGGGCATCATCAGAAACTTTATCTACAATCTCTACCGCAAGACTAATGCCTGCGCGTGCGATCCGATTCTCACCTTTTTGGAATCTATGTATTAGCAGTTCAGATAAAAGATCATAGTCTGCTGGCCTTTCAGTAGAAGCTGCGGCTTTTTGAGCTTCTACAAGAAGCAACTGGAAGCTAGGATCTGCAAATGCTTCCAATGCGCCTTCAACCTGAGTAATTTTAGACATTAGTCTGTTTTCGAACTCTGTAACTCTATAATTTGCAATATTGAGAGCTTCTTGACTGTAATCATTCCTCAACTGCAGAATCATTTCTTGGTAGATTTCTCTCGCGCGCTTTTCATCAATTCCAACATGTACTACCATTTGCTGAGCTTGAATATTGGTAGAGCTATCTCCGCCTTTTTGATTTTGGCTATTTATCATCCTTATTGCCGCCTATTTTAAAATTTCCACCAATTTGTATGTTTGTTGAGTTGTCACCGCTCTTCTGAATTTGTTTATTTCTTCGGCTGGAAATTAACCAGCTAATTATTGCAAGTGGTATTGCAATGGCGATTCCACTAAAGAGCCACTCTTTGTTTTTTAAAATCCATTCCATATGCATGCTCTTTGGCTATGATGTATAACAGTGATTAGATGGAATTCTTCGTTAATCCGATGGTAGTGGGTTCTGCATAAGCACGCATCAATTTGGATTTCGAAAAAACTTAAAGCCTTAAAGATCAACATGTTATACCAGTGCAACAGGTTTCTTCCTGTGTTCGCTTGACTTCCGCATTCTGCTCTACCATTGCTACTGTATGAAAAAACAGTAGTCAGGAGCCGACATGGACAGTTCACCCTCCAAACCCCGTCTGCGCGAGCAGGTGCGAGTTGTGATGCGGCTGCACCATTACAGCATTCGTACCGAGAAATCCTACTGGTACTGGATTCGCTACTTTATCCGCTTCCATCAGTTGCGCCACCCGTTGGAGATGGGGGCGGTGGAGGTCAATGCCTTTCTCAGTTGGTTGGCGGTTGAGCGCAAGGTGGCGGCGGCTACGCAGAATCTGGCGCTCAATGCGTTGGTGTTTTTGTATGCGAGGGTGTTGCAGCAGCCATTGGGGCAGGTTGGCGAAGTTGTGCGGGCCAAGCGTTCTGCACGTATTCCCACAGTGCTGACTCATGCCGAGGCCTCCGAGATCATTGCCTTGCTCGTGCAGCCTTATCAGTTGCTGGCTTCGCTGATGTACGGCGCCGGGCTCCGGGTGGTCGAGGCGGCGCGCCTGCGGGTGAAGGATCTCGACTTCGACAGGCAGGTGATCACCATACATGACGGCAAAGGCGGCAAAGACCGGACAACCCTGTTGCCTGCCACGCTGATCGGCAGTTTGCTCGAGCGCAAGCAACATATCTTCAACGCCTGGAAATGCCGGGAGCCGTTCTATCAAGCGCCGGTCAGTCTGCCGTTTGCCCTGCGCCGCAAGTACCCGAACGCGCCGTGCTCGTTCGAATGGCAATGGCTGTTTCCTTCCTCCAGCCTGTGCCCGGACGAGGATGGTCATATCGTGCGTCATCACATTCATGTCAGCTCCATCCAGAAGGCGGTCAAGCAGGCGCTGCGGCGCTCTTGCGTGCACAAGCCCGCCAGCTGTCATACCTTCAGGCACACCTTCGCCACCGAGTTGCTTAGGCGTGGCAGCGATATTCGTACCGTGCAGACGTTGCTGGGGCATGCGGATGTGCGAACCACGCAGATCTATACCCATGTGCTGGGTCAGGGGTTTGCCGGGGTGCAGAGTCCTTTGGGCTAGCTATGACTCGGGCAGGCTACCGCCGCCCCTGCGCACAACGGGGCTGGCGACTGCATGGCAAACAAAACAGGGAGTAACGGCGATCCTGGCCGGATGGGCGGGGTTGGCAGACATTCCCTTGGTCTGACCGAGCATAGTGCAGTGCGCCGTTCGAGCCAAGCCAAGGCGCCTGCGGCTTGGCAACGCACAGCTGTTGCCGTGGCAGGGTTGGCATATTCCGGCCATCACTCGGGCGGGCGTCCCGGCCAGGTCAGGGCCTTGATGAAGCTGCGGCCCCAGTTGCGGATGTGGTTGGCCTCGAGTACGGCGTACATCTCCCGGTGGCGCGCGCGGCGTTCCTCCAGCGGCATGTCCAGGGCGTGGTGGATGGCGTCGGCCATGGCGTCGCGGTCGTGGGGGTTGACGATCAGCGCCGCGCCCAGTTCGGCGGCGGCGCCGGCGAACTGCGAGAGGATCAGCACGCCCGGGTCGGCCGGGTCCTGGGCGGCGACGAACTCCTTGGCCACCAGGTTCATGCCGTCGCGCAGGGGCGTGACCAGGCCGATCCGCGCCATGCGCATGATGGTGGCGACTTCCTCGCGCCGGTGGTTGCGGCTGACGTAGCGCAGCGGCACCCAGCTGGCGGCGCCGAAGCGGCCGTTGATGTGGCCCACCTTGGCGCTGACTGCGGCATCGATGTCGATGTATTCGGGGATGTCGGTGCGGCTGCCGGGGGCGATCTGCAGGTAGCTGATGTGGCCGTGCCATGCGGGGTATTTCTCGAGGAAGCGTTCGTAGCCGTCGAGCCGGTTGACGATGCCCTTGGAGTAGTCGAGGCGGTCGACGCCGACCATCAGGGTTCGGCCGGAGAGGCTTTCGTCGAGATCCGCGGCGAAGGCGCTGTGCGTCGAGGTCTCGGCCAGGCGACGAAAGCCCGCGGCATCGATACCCACCGGGAACACGCCGACGCGAAAGTGTTGTGGGCCCAGGTGGTAGTGGCGGCCGTCGCGGGTGGTCGCGCCGATTACGCTGGTCAGGTAGCGGGTGAAGTTGCTGGCGTCGTTGTCGGTCTGGAAGCCGATCAGATTGTATTCGGTGAGTGCGCCGACCACTTCGGCGTGGTGGGGCAGGGCGGTGAGGACGTCGGGCGGGGGCATGGGGATGTGCAGGAAGAAGCCGATGGGGTTGCTGTGGCCGCGTGCGCGCAGGGCCCGCGCCAGTGGCATCAGGTGATAGTCATGCACCCAGAGGATGTCGCCCACCTCGAGGAGCGGATCGAGGCACTCGGCGAAAAACGCGTTGACTCGCCGGTAGCCGTCGAGACCGGCTTCGCTGAACTCCGCGAGATCGACCCGGTAGTGCAGGATCGGCCAGAGCACGCGGTTGGCGAAGCCGTTGTAGTACTCCTGGAAATCCTGCGGGCGCACGTCGGTGAGCACGTACTGCATGTGCCCGCAATTGACAGTCGTGGGGGGCGGCGGTGCGTCGGAGACCTGGCCGCTCCAGCCGAACCAGAGCCCGTCGTGCCCCTGCAGGGTCGCCTCCAGCGCCACGGCGAGGCCGCCCGGCGCCGGTCGGCCGTCCTCGTCGGGAAGGGCGACCCGGTTGGAGATCACCACGAGCCGCGACATAGGCCTTCCTCCCAGCTGATGGACAGGCGCATCGCGGTGTTGACCAGCCCGGCCATCGAGTAGGTCTGCGGGATGTTGCCCCACATCTCGCCGCTATGCGGATGCAGGTCCTCGGCCAGCAGGCCGTAGGTGTTGCGCGCGGCGACCAGCTCGGCATAGCGCGCACGGGCCTCGTCGCGGCGGCCGATCGCGGCCAGGGCGTCCAGGTACCAGAACTTGACCACCAGGAACGCGGTCTCGGGCAGGCCGAAATCGTCGGCCGTGGCGTAGCGCAGCAGGTGGCCGTTGACGTTGAGCTCGCGGCCCACGCAGTCCACGGTGGCGATGAAGCGCGGGTCGCTGGCGTCGATGATGCCCAGCTCGTTCATCAGCAGCACGCTGGCGTCGAGGTCGTCGTGGCCGAAGCTGCCGGTGAAGGACTGGCGGCGCTGGCTCCAGGCTTCGCGCAGGATGCGTTCGCGCAGGCGCTGCGCTTCCGCCTGCCAGCTCGCTGCCGCTGGGGCCAGGCCGAGCCGTGCGGCGATGCGCCCGACCCGGTCGCAGGCGACCCAGCACAGCAGGGCGGAATGGGTGTGCACGCGCTGGCGACCGCGATATTCCCAGATGCCGGCGTCGGGCTCGAAGGCGAGGCCGGCCGCCCGCGAGGCGAGCGACTCGAGCAGGCGCAACATGCTCTCATCGCCCGGATTCGGCAGGCGTTGGTCGACGAAGCTCTGCGCCACGGCCAGCGCCACGGAACCGAAGACGTCGTGCTGAATCTGCTCGGCGGCCTGGTTGCCGACCCGCACCGGCCCGTTGCCGAGAAAACCGGCCAGATCGGGCTCGATCCGTTCTGTGAGGTCCAGGTCGGGGACGATACCGTACAGCGGCTTGAGCTCGGCACCGCCGGCCGCCACCGTGGTGATGAAGTCGACGTAGCGCTCCATGGTCTTGGTCGCACCGAGGCGGTTGAGCGCCAGGATCACGAAATAGGCGTCACGCAGCCAGCAGTAGCGGTAATCCCAGTTGCGTTGCGAGCCGGGGGCTTCGGGGATCGAGGTGGTCACCGCGGCGATGATCGCGCCGGTCTCCTCGAAGCTGCACAGCTTGAGGGTAATCGCAGCGCGGATCACCACCTCCTGCCATTCGAAGGGGATTGCCAGCGCGCGCACCCATTCGTGCCAGCAGGCGCTGGTGCGCTTGAGGAAGCCCTTGACCACTTCTTCCGGGGCGTCGTCGAGCGGCTCGTCGACGCCCATCACCAGGCTGATCGGACGGGTGAGGGCAAACGGCGTCTCGCGCAGGATGTAGGACAGCGGTGCATCGGTGGTCAGGCGAATGGTGTCGGCACCGCCCAGGTAGCGGATGTGGCTGGACCCGGCGACGGCGTGGCAGGGCTTGCCGTAGCTGTGGGTCGGGCGCATGCGCAGGGTCACGCGGGGCAGCCCCTGCAGCGGCTCGATCAGGCGGCACAACTGGGCCGGGCGGAAGTTGCGGCCGTACTGGATGAAGCGCGGGGCGAAGTCGGTGATGCGCACGGCGTTGCCGGCCGCGTCCTCGAGGGTGGTGCTGATGATCGCGGTGTTGCGCAGGTAGGTCGAACGGCTGCTGCTCAGGCCATCGAGCAGGCAATCGCTGAAGCCCTTCTCCTCGTCGCCGGCGAGCAGGCGCGAGAAGGCCGGATCACCGTCGAAGTTCGGGTAACACCACCACACCAGGCGCCCCTGGGTATTGACCAGCGCGGCGACGCGGCAATTGCCGATGAGCCCGAGTTCCAGCGCACCCTGGTGCTTGATCATCGATCGGTCCCTCCTGTCGCGCGGATGAGGGCGGCCCGCACCGCCGCCGGATTGGCGAAGACGGCGCTGGCGCCGGGCAGCAGACGCCCGACCGACAGGGCCAGGCCGTTCAGCTCGGGCATCAGGGCCAGGGCGGGCTCGTCGGTCACGTCGTCGCCGATGAACAGCGGCCGCCGCCCGGCGAACGGCGCCACCTCGAGGAAACGCCTGATCGCCTGGGCCTTGTCGCTGCCATGGGCGATGACCTCGAACACCATCTTGCCGGGCAGCAGGCGCAGGCCCGCGGCCTCGGGCTCGCTGAGCAGTGCGTGCAGGGCAGCGGCCAGCGCCTGGCCGGCGACCGGTGCGGCGCGGAAATGCAGGGCGAAACTGCTGCCCTTGTCCTCGCTCAGGATGCCGGCATGGCTGCGCGCCAGGGCGTGCAGCCGCTCACGCACGGAAGCGGTCAGCGACGCCGCGGTCTCGTGGTGCAGCGGCTCGTCGGCATGCACTCGCCACTGGGCGCCGTGGACACCGCTGGCAGGCAGCCGCAGGGGGGCGAAGAGCCGGTCGAGGTCGTCGACCGGGCGGCCGCTGACCAGCGCGAGCGCTCCGCCGAGGCGACGATGCAGGCACTCCAGGGCCGCACGCAACTCGCGCGGAACGCAGACCGCAGTGGGGGAGTCGGCGATATCCAGAAGGGTGCCGTCGACATCGAGAAACAACGCGCCAGCCTGCCTGCGGTCGCTCAGCCAGGCGTCGAGCCGGGCACTTGCCGAAGCCTCGCCAGGCGAGGCACTGGCCGCGCCGGCCTGTCCGTGAACCATCGGACGAGACATGGGCCAATCTCCACATTGCCAACCCGCCGCTATACGTCTAGGCGAACGAGAGGAAGGGAAACCAAGAATAGCACCGCATGCCCGGGGCATCGACCCGAGGGCGGGGCGTCTGGATCGACTGCGGCGTACTCCATGGGGGCGGGTGCCGGGGCCTCCCGCCCGGCCCTGCTGAGCCGGGTAGGGTGCGCCGTGCGCACCGCTGGCAGACGAAGCCTGGTGCGCACGGCACAGCCTAGGTGCCATGGCAGCGAGTCCGGCATGGGGCGCCTTTTCCGCCAGCCTTCAGAGGCTTGTTTCACCCTAACGCGGATCACCCTGCCACCCATGCAGTTCGGCCCCTGCCCGATCCCGGTAGGGTGCGCCGTGCGCACCGCTGGCCGACGATGCTGGTACGCACGGCGCAGCCTAGGTGCCATGGCAGCGAGCCCGGCGCTGGGTGCCTATTCAGCCAGCCTTCAGAGGCTTGTTTCACGCCAACGTGGATCGCCCTTCCGCCCATGTAGTTCGGCACTTGCCCATCCGGGTAGGGTGCGCCGTGCGCACCGCTGGCAGACGAAGCCTGGTGCGCACGGCGCACCCTAGGTGCCATGGTCCGGGTGTGGATTGCTTTTTTGCCGAGTCTTCTGCGGCTTGTTTCAGCCTAGATCCCGAACGGGTAGGTCTCGTCATCGTGACTTGTGCTGCCGGGGGCGCTGAGCGGTTTGACCGGGTGGGTTTCGTCGAGCCAGATGAAGGCATCGAACTGATCGGCCAGCACGGCCTGGAAGTAGTGGCTTTGCAGCTCGGTCAGCGGCCGGTAGATGACGCCGATGGCGCGCTCGAGCAGGAGGGTGGACAGCCCGTCGCGCAGGGGTTGGCGCTTGGGATCGCGCCAGTCGAGCAGGGCGGCGCCGAGGCCGCTCTGGTGAAACTGATGCTCCCAGCTGTTCGGGCGCGCCGGGCGGATGTCCTTGATGTGCATGGCGCCATCCCAGTCGTCGGCGGCGGCCACCTGGCCATGGTCGGTGCCCATGCCGATCAGCACGGCGTCGTGCCCCCAGGCGATCCGGCTGAGTTGACCGATGTTGAATTCGCCGCGCCAGCCCATGGCGGTGGCGGCGGCATTGCCGATATGCGAGTTGTGCGCCCAGACCACGGCTTTCGCCGCGGGGCCGCGGTGCTGCAGCAGGGCCTGCAGGGTCTCGAACATATGCCGGTCGCGCAGGTTCCACGAGGCCGCGGAACCGCGGTACATGGCCCGGTAGTACTGCTCGGCCGCCCGCACCACCCGGGCGTTCTGCGCGGCATTGAAGAGGTCTTCGTGATCCTGTACGCAGGCTTCCAGGCGTTTGGCCAGCAGGCTGTTGAGCTGGGCGAGCACGGCCTTCTCGCAGGAATCGCCGTTGCCGTGTTCGACATACAGGCCATAGCGTGCCGGGTCGTCCTGCCAGGGCGACAGGCAGGCATAGCGCTGGCGTGCTTGCTGGGCCTGCTGCGGGTCGACCTGATCGAGATAATGCAGGACCTCGGCCATGGAGTTGCGCAGGCTGTAGACATCCAGGCCGCGAAACTCGACGCGCTGGTCCTCGAGCAAGGGTTGGTTGTGGTGGTGCAGCCAGTGGATAAAGCGCGATACATCGGTGTTGCGCCACATCCAGGTGGGAAAGCGGGTGAAGGCGCTTTGGGTCCAGGCCGAGACGTCGCGCTGCCGGGCGAAACGGTCGAGTTGCCCGGCATCCGGCCAGTCCGCCTCGACGGCGACTATGTTGAAGCCGTGTCGCTCGATCAGGCGCTGGGTAATGGCGGCGCGGGTCCGGTAGAAGTCCGAGGTGCCATGACTGGCCTCGCCGATCAGCACCACGCGGGCATCGCCGTAGCGGTCGAACAGTTCGGCGAAGGCGTTGCTGTGCAGATCCGGCAGGGGCTCGGCGTATTGGCGGATGAGCGCCGGCAGGTCGGCCGCCTGCGCGGGCGAATGCTTGGCTATTTCGACCGGGGATCCCATGACGCACCTCAGCTGACCAATGGATCACTTATCAGCGTAGTGCGGCCAGGCTCAGGGGCCATTGCGCGGCGACGAACGCACGCCGTTTGTGGCGGATGCACGGATCGTCTGCCGGTCAAGGGGAACTCGCGGCGGACCGCAGCTGTCGGACTCGATTGAGTTGTGCTGGTCCCGCGGGGATGGCGGCTCCAGGGCTCTGACCTCTATATAGGGGGCCACTGTCGATATGGGGTGACGTCTGATCGAAAACGGTGTTTGACGACACCTGGCTTCTCCCGGGGCTTTTCTTTATTGTGGCGGCCCGCCAAAAAGCTTGAGTAATCAATATGTTGGAAAATAGCCTAAGTCAGTTGGAACAGCTGGTCAGTGACCTTGTGCAGGCGAACAAGGCGCTGCAGAGCGCAAACGCGCAATTGAGCAACGAGCTGGCGCAGATCAAGGATGAAAACGAGACCCTGCAGTTGAGTGCGATCGAGCAGGAAGAGCTGCACAGCGCCACTGTCACGCGGATCCAGGCCCTGGTCGAACTGGCTACCGGCAGCAGCACTGTCAAGGCGAGCCCGGCTAACGTATGAGTGGTGACGGTGCAGCGATCAAGGTCATTTCAATCCTGGGCAGCGACTACAGCATCAAGGTGCCTGTCGGCAAAGAAGCGGAACTGAGCGCGTCTGTGCTGCTGCTCAAGCGCCTGCTGGCGGAGACCAAGGCCCAATCGTCGACCCTGATCGGCGAGCGCCTGCTGGTGCTTACGGCGCTGAAGCTGTGTGCCCAGCAGGTCGAGCTGGAGCAGCGCCATCAGCAGGACATCGTGCGTATCGAGGACGCGGTCAGCGCCAGAGTCGCGGATATCGCCGGTTTGATCCGCGAGGGGTGAGCCGGTGCGAGTCGGCCGGCGCTGACTCGGGCCGCCGCGGTCACAGCCGCCACAGTGGATGTTCGCCCATGACCGTCGTCGCCCAGTCGGCGAAGGCGCGCACACGCGCCGAAAGGTGGCGTGAGTAGGGGTAGACCAGGCTCATTGGCATGCTTGCCGGGGTCCAACCGGGCAGGACTTCGCGCAGGGTGCCGGCGGTCAGTTGCGCCTGGGCCTCGGCCAGCGGCACCGCCACCAGGCCGAGCCCGGCTTCGGCGGCGGCGATATAGGCGCCGCCGCTGTTGAAGCGCATTGCCGGCGCCTGTTCGATGGCGAAGGTATCCTCGCCCCGCTGCAGGACGACGCGGTACTGCCGGCCGCTGGCGGGGAAGACGAAGGCCAGGAAGCGGTGCCGGGCCAGGTCGGCGGGCGATTTCAGCGGCGGCGCGGCGTCCAGGTAGGCGGGCGCGGCGCAGAGGCTGAAACGCATCTGGCCGATGGGCCGGCAGACCAGGTCGGGCGTGCTGATCGGGCCGCCACGGATGGCGCAGTCGACCCCTTCCTGCACCAGGTCGACCACCCGCTCGCTGCAGCCGATGTCCAGCTCGATCTCCGGGTGGCGGGCGACGAAGCCGGGCAGGGCGGGAATCAGCAGGAA
This sequence comes from Pseudomonas sp., assembly GCF_033723075.1. GTDB lineage: Bacteria > Pseudomonadota > Gammaproteobacteria > Pseudomonadales > Pseudomonadaceae > Aquipseudomonas. The sequence continues at coordinate 117,025 of NZ_JAWVXU010000001.1, read as the reverse complement.
GCGGCCGACCGGCGAGGGCATCTCCACCCGTACCCGTCCGCGCGCCACGCTGCGACTGCGCGACATGCTGGCTTCCAGTTCGTCGAGCTCGTCGAGCAGGCTGCGCGCACGCTCGTAGTAGGCGGCGCCGTCGGTGGTCGGCGCCACCCGGCGGGTGGTGCGGTGCAGCAGCTTCACCCCCAGTTGGTTTTCCAGCGCCTGCAGCTGGCCGGAGACCGTGGTCTTCGGCATCGCCAGGGCGTCGGCGGCGCGGGTGAAGCTGCCCAGTTCGACGATGCGGCAGAAGGCGCGCATCGCATCGAGTCGGTCGAAGGCCATGATTGTCCGGGTTCCCGTTCAATGTTTCCTGGTTTTGCCAATTTATCCGGAAAACTCTGAGCAATACAGTGGCTCCAACGCCCCGGCCTCAGTCGCGGCAATCCAGCGGAGAACCACCATGAATACCCAACGCATTTACTATCGCGCGGTCGCCCCGCACACCTTCAAGGCCATGCTCGGCCTGGAGCAGGCCCTCGGCGAGACGCTGCTCGAGCACTCACTGCACGACCTGGTGAAGATTCGCGCCTCGCAGTTGAACGGCTGCGCCTATTGCGTCGACCTGCACAGCGCAGAGGCGCTCAAGGCCGGCGAGACCACGCGGCGCATCTTCGCCTTGCCGACCTGGGAGGAGACGCCGTTCTTCAGCGCCCGCGAGCGCGCCGCCCTGGCCTGGACCGAGACCCTGACCCTGGTGGCCGAGCGGCATGCGCCTGACGAGCTCTATAAAGAGGTCGCCGAGCACTTTAGCGAGCGCGAACTGGCCGAACTGACCTTTGCCATCGCCACCATCAACGCGTGGAACCGCCTGGGCGTCGGTTTCGCCCTGCAGCCGGAGTGACGGTCATGACCACGTCAGTTGGGTGGATCAGCGCCGCGCTGCTCCTGCTCGCCAGCGGCGCCGCGCTGGCTCATGGCGGCGCCGGCGAGGAGGACGTCAGGCCGCTGGCCGAGGTGCACTTGCCCGCCACGCCGGCTGCGCAGGCCACGGCGTTGCGTGTCGACTTCGCCCCCGGCGCCACGTCGCGGCCGCACAGTCATCCCGGCCCGGTATTCGTGGTGGTGGTCGAGGGGGCAGTCGAGTCCGCGCTGGACGGCGGCGTGGTGCAGCGCTTCACCGCCGGCGACACCTGGTACGAGGCACCCGGCCAGCTGCACCGCATCATCCGCAACGCCAGCCAGACTGCACCGGCTACGCTGGTGGCCTGGCTGCTGTCGGACGGCCAGGCGCCGCTGGTGCAGCCGTCGGCCGCGGGGTCGCCGTAGAGGCCTGCAAGCAGGTGCCCCGGGTAGCCGCCTGCTCGGGGCAGACCAGCCAGGCACCGTTACATCACGTCTGTTAAGGGCTACGTGGGAGACATGCCATGAGGGTCGAGACCATCGTAAGTCAGGTTGTTATCCAGGCGTTGCCGCCGCGCCTCGTAAGCCTTGCTGACGTAGGAGCGGGGGACGCCTAGTTCCATGCCCGCGAAGCGCATCGCGGGCATGGCCCGCTCCTACGGGTACCTACAAGCCGATAGACGCAATTGCCCCAAGTTTGCTGCGCGACAGCGAGGCGTCTGGACGACGGGGATCTCTTATCAAACAGAAAATAACTCATTGTTTTATATGTATAAATTTAATCTGCACAAAGACCTGTAGGTGCGTGGGGACGCCTAGTTCCATGCCCGCGAAACACATCGCGGGCATGGCCCGTTCCTACAGGTACCTACAAGCTGGTAGGCACAATTGCCCCAAGTTTTCTGCGCGACAGCGCGGCGTCGCAGACGGCGAACGAACTCCTACTAAATGCCCGAGAACCGTAGCCCGGAGGCAATACTGGAGCGATCTTCGGCCATTTCACCAAATCCCCCGGATTTCATCCAGGCTACAAAAGCCCGGCGGGTCCAACCCAGCGAGAGCGAAAGCGGAGGGCCGGATTGCATTCGGTCCACGGAGGTACGCAGGACGTGGGCCCTAGCTGTTTGCGGTTTTCCCAGTCGGGACGGTTTCTCTGGTCGGCTCCTGGGTTTGCCAGGCCCAGAAGAACACCAGCAGTCCGGCAACGGCAGTGGCGGCACCGATGTAGCCGGTTGATGTCCAGCCGAAGCCGGCACTGATCGCCAGGCCACCGAGCCAGGGACCGAGCGCGTTGGCGATGTTGAAGGCGGCATGGTTGGAGGCGGCGGCCAGGGTTTGCGCATCCTGGGCGACGTCCATCAGGTGGGTCTGCAGGGCGGGCGACAAGGCGACCATGGTGCCGACGGCGAATACCGCCGGGAACATGCTCCAGACCGACTGGGCCGCCAGCGGGAAGATCAGTAGCACGCAGGCGCTCCACAGCAGCAGCCAGGCGACTGCCTTGAAACGCAGTTTGTCGAACAGCCAGCCGCCGAACATATTGCCGAGGATGCCGCCCAGGCCGAACGCCGCGAGGGCGAAGGGTATCCAGCTTTGCGGCACCCTGGTTACGTCCATCAGCGTCGGCGCCATGTAGCTGAACACGCAGAACATGCCGGCGAAGCCGATCGAGCTGATGGCCAGTGCCAGCCACACGGGCGCGCGGTTGAACGCACGCAGTTCGCGCATCGGGTAGTTGCGCGGCTGCTGTTTATCCAGCGGCAGGAAGATCGCCAGCATCGCTACGGTGAGCAGGGCGATGACCCCGACCATGACGAAGGCGTAGCGCCAGCTCAGCCATTGACCGAGCCAGGTGGCGACCGGGTTGCCGATCAGGATGGCTACGGTCAGGCCCATCAGCACTCGGCTGACCGCCTTGGCGCGTTTGTGCGGCGGTGCCATGGACGCCGCCACCAGCATTGCCACGCCAAAGTAGGCCCCGTGCGGCAGTCCGGCGAAGAAGCGATACAGCATCAGGGTCTGGTAATCGGCAGCCAGGGCGCTGGCGAAGTTGCCGGCGGCGAACACTGCCATCAGCAGCAATAACAGGTGGCGGCGATACAGGTGCGAACCGAGGATCGCCAGCAGCGGCGCGCCAACCACCACGCCAAGGGCATAGGTGCTGATCACGTTGCCGACCTGCGGCTCGCTGATGCCCAGGTCCTGGGCGACGTTGGGCATCAGGCCCATGATCGCGAACTCGCCGGTGCCGATGGCGAAACCGCCCAGCGCCAGGGCCAGCTCGATCAGCAGGATCGCGCGGGCAGACAGGCGTGGCGGGGCGGTCGTGGTGTGTTCGGTCATGCTGTTCTCTCAGGCAGTGTCGGGTGCTTTCCGGCTCAGTGACCCAGCCAGTTCGCTGCAATGGTTCGAGGATTAAAGCTTCGGCGGGTCAGCGGTAGCGCGCGAGGATCTGCTCGAACTCGCCCGCCTGCCTCATCTGCACCAGGGCGCGCAGCAACGGCATGGTCGGCACGTCCGGTTCGTCGCGCACGATACAGGCGACCAGGTCGGCGGCAACTTCCTGCAGCGGCTGAAGTTTATCCCCGGCCGGCAACTGGCGGTTGAACCACTGCAGCGTCAGTTCGTTGCTGATGGCGTAGTCGTAGCGCTTGGCCTCGAGCTTGGCCAGCGCCAGTTCCTGGGTACGGGCGTCGTCGCGCTGCAGTTGGCCGTTGGCGAACAAGGGGTCGAGTCTGGGGTAGGCGAAACCCAGCACGGTGCCGATCGTCTCGCCCTGCATCCGGCTCAGTTGCACCTGCTGCTGGCTGCGGCCGACCAGCAGGTCGCGCTGGACCATGAACGGCACGCTCCAGATGTATTGATGGTGCGACTCGCGCAGCCAGGCCGGGTTGATGTAGCAGCGCACGTCGATTTCACCGCGCACCAGCATCTGTTGAATGCGCAGGCGCGGGCGTACCAGCATTTCGGCACGGCGCCCGACTTTCTCCGCTAGCCGTTGTTGCAGGTCATAGAGGACGCCGGCGGTGGCCTGGCCGTTTTCGATGTGGATCATCGGCATGGCCCAGCTTTCGCTGACGGAAAAGCGCAACGGCCGTTCTTCGGCGGTGGTGCCGAGGCTCAACAGGATCAGGGCAAGCGACATACAGCGCATCAAGGTACCAGGGCGGGGCATTCGGGTTGCGCCAGGCGACTTGTGGCCTGCCTGGCGGTGGTGGGATGAAACGGTCTGCTAGTTCATTGTTTCGCTGACTCCGGCTCGTAGGGTGTGCGGGGCCGCCTAGGCCGTGCGCACCAGGCACCCGGTTGTCAGTGGTGCGCAGGGCGCACCCTGCGCAGGCCTTCTAGCGGGTCATCGGCAAGGCTGCCCCCATCAGTGCAAAAAGTCCGCCACAGCAGCGATTGAAGCCTTTGCCGCTGCGCTCCAGCCAGGGACGGATGCGGTGGGCGGCGCGGGCCAGCAGGTATTCGACGACGCCCTCGACCAGGGCAAAGGTCAGCGCCATCACGGCGAATTGCAGCCAGAGGCTGCGCTGCGGATCGAGGAACTGGGGCAGGAAGGCACCGAAGAACAGGATCACCTTGGGGTTGGACAGGGCAGAAAGCAGGCCTTGGCGGAACAATACCGGGCCGGGTTTTGCGGCGGCCGGGGCGACTGCCGCCAGGTGCAGCGCCGGGGCTCGCCAGAGCTGGATGCCGAGCCAGATCAGGTAGGCACCACCGAGCCATTTGAGCAGGATCAGGGCGTCGGTCGAGGCTTTCAGCAGGGCGCCGATGCCGAACATCGACAGGGCCATCAGTACGGCAAAACCGCAGACGCCCCCCGCTATCGTCCACTGCGTGCGGCGATGCCCATAAAGCGCGCCGTGGGTCAGGGCCAGCAGGCCGTTGGGTCCTGGCGTCAGCGCCAGGCCGATAACGGCGGTCAGGTAGAGCAGCCAGGTGTGCAGGGCCATGCTGGGGTATCCGTCGCAGGTGGTTGTGCTATGGCCGCTATGGGGTGCGCGAGGGCAGGGCCAGGCCCCCATCTTTTCCCTGTCGGGTGTGCCGGTCAAGCTGTGTCTGCCGGTTGTGGCGGCGAGCGGGGTCTGGATTATCGTCTGCTGGGCCGGCAGGCTACCCTTGCCCGGGCAGCTGCGCCGATAACCGACAGGCCGCCAGTCAAGCGCTTGTTTGAGGTGCGGGCGAAACTGTTTTGGCTGTGGCACACTCTGCGGCTTGGAATGGGGTGTGCCTTTGCCAGGCGCGAGCACCCCGCCGGCTCCCAGATTTCATGCCGATGGCCGCCCGCCAGCGGCTGCCTGGATAATTGGCCGCCCCGTGCGGCGAGAGAACGAGAGGATTGACCGTGCACAAAGCCGTGATCAGTGGTACCGGCCTGTATACCCCAGCCAACAGTATTTCCAACGACGAGCTGGTGGAATCCTTCAATGCTTATGTGCAGCAGTTCAATGCCGCCAACGCCGCGGCTATCGGCCGTGGCGAAGTCGAGGCGCTGATCGAGTCGAGTAGCGCCTTTATCGAGCGGGCATCGGGGATCAAGAGCCGCTTCGTAATCGACAAGGACGGCATCCTCGATCCGCAGCGCATGGTGCCGCGCATCCCCGAACGCTCCAACGAGCAGTGGGGCATTCTCTGCGAGATGGCCGTCGCCGCCGCCCAGGAGGCGCTGGCCCGTGCGGGCAAGACCGCAGCGGATATCGATGGGGTGATAGTCGCCTGCTCGAATCTGCAGCGCGCCTACCCGGCAGTGGCCATCGAGGTGCAGGCAGCACTGGGCATCCAGGGCTTCGGTTACGACATGAACGTGGCCTGTTCCTCGGCCACCTTCGGTCTACAGGCGGCGACCAACGCCGTACAGCTCGGCCAGGCGCGGGCGATCCTGATGGTCAACCCGGAGATCTGCACCGGCCACCTGAACTTTCGCGACCGCGACAGCCACTTCATCTTCGGCGATGCCTGCACCGCGGTGATCGTCGAGCGCGCCGACCTGGCGACTTCCGCGCAGCAGTTCGACATCGTCAGCAGCAAGCTGATCACCCAGTTCAGCAACAACATCCGCAACAACTTCGGCTTCCTCAACCGCGCGGCGGAAGAGGGTATAGGCGCGCCGGACAAACTGTTCGTCCAGGAAGGCCGCAAGGTGTTCAAGGAAGTCTGCCCGATGGTCGCCGAGCTGATCGCCGGGCACCTGGCGGAGAACCAGCTCAACGTCAGCGACGTCAAACGCTTCTGGCTGCACCAGGCCAACCTCAACATGAACCTGCTGATCGCGCGCAAGCTGCTCGGCCGCGATGCCGAGCCGGGCGAGGCGCCGGTGATCCTCGACAGCTACGCCAACACCAGTTCGGCCGGTTCGGTGATCGCCCTGCACAAGCACCAGGACGACCTGCCGAGTGGCGCGCTGGGCGTGCTCAGCTCCTTCGGCGCCGGTTACTCGATCGGCAGCGTGATTCTGCGTAAGCGTTGATGGACTACCCATCTGATCGCGCACTGCTCGCCCGCCTGCTGGCCGGCGAGGAGAAGGCCTTCCGCGAACTGGTCGCCACCTATCAGGGGGCGATGCGTGCGGTGGCTTTCGCCATTGTCGGCAGCCGCAATGCCGACGAAGTGGTGCAGGACACCTGGCTGGCGGTGGTGCGCAACCTGGAGGGGTTTCAGGGGCGTTCCAGTCTCAAGACCTGGTTGCTGACCATCACCGCCAACACCGCCAAGACCCGACTCAAGCACAACCGCCGCGAGGTGTTGCTGGACGACCTGCCGGGGCCGCACGGAACCATCGGCGACGAGCGTTTTGCCGAGGATGGCCACTGGCTGCTGGCGCCTCACGCCTGGCATCAGGACACCCCGGAAGCCCTGCTGACCGAAGCCGAGTTGCGCGAGTGCCTGGAGAAAACCCTGGGCAGCCTGTCCGAGTTGCAAGGCAGCGTGCTGCAGTTGCGTGAGCGCGAGGGCCTGGAGTTGGACGAGATCTGTAATCTTTTGCAGGTCTCGCTCTCCAATGTCCGGGTGTTGTTGCACAGGGCGCGCCTGAAGGTGTTCGCCACCCTGGAGCATTTCGAGGAGACCGGGCAATGCTGAGCTGTAAGGAGTTGGTGGCACATTCCAGTGACTGGTTGGATGGCCAGCTGAGCTTGCGTCAGCGCTTGGCCGTGCGTGCCCATCTGGCCATGTGTTTCCGTTGTCGGCGTTTCATCAAGCAGATGCGCCTGACCAAGGCCGTGCTGCACAGGCTGCCACACGGGCAGATCGCCGAACTTGACGCCCTCGCCGCCAAACTGGCCGAGCAGCGTCGCCTGCAGCGTTGAGCGACTGTGAAAAACGCCGTTGCGGCATTGCGCTATGTGAAAGCCGGCGTCATTTAGTTCACTAAAATTTCCCGCTTTTCACGTGGCACGCCTTGCCGCAAACACCTGGAGACTGTCTCACTATGGTGTTCGATATTTTCACAACCTCTGCCGGAGTCGCCCGGGCGCTCGCCGCTTTCCCTGACCTGCCATCGAGTTGTTGCAGCGTCCGGCACGGCGGGTGCCTGCGCCTATGCTTAGCGGACCCATCAATACCTCGACTCGGGAGGACGTGATGCCATCGATCACCAGTCATGACGCCTGGTTCGCCGGTCTCAAGGCGCTCGGACAGGACAACTTTCCCAAGCGCTGCTGCAACTGCGGCCGGGTGTTCGAAAACGCCGCCGATTTCTTCCAGCAGACCCAGGCGATCCGCCCCGAGATCACTGGTCTGAAGGCGGTCTACGACGAGGATGACGGGCCGTTGGTCGAGGTCTTTCGCAACTGTGTGTGCGGTTCCACCCTGCTGGTGAACTGCGTGTCGCGGCGCGACGATTCGACGGCCGGGCACAGCCGACGTCGGCTGTTCGACGATCTGCTCGGTTATCTGGTGCGCCATGGCATCGAGCGGGCGCGGGCACGGCGTGAGCTGCTGCTGGTGGCGTCCGGCGAGCGCAGCGAAGTGCTGGAAATCTGGTACGGCCAGATCGCTGCGCGGGGCGCCAAGCCCTAGGGCCGAGCGGCTATGCAACGACTCTCGCCTAGCGCGGTCGCCCGGGCAACCCTACTACCCGAGGGATCATCTGATCTGAAGCAGACCGCGATCTGTAGGGTGTCGCTCGCCGCAGGCAGTGCACCAATTGTTGATCGGCGCGGCGCGGCGCCAAGCTGCCGTGCTGTCGCTGCGCTCCGAGCCGGGCCCTCCCACACAAGCAACCCGCTCCGCAGCGACGCACCCTCGATGCGCGGGGAAACCCATTACTGCTTATAGATATTCGAAGTAAAAAAGTTCCGTTGTCATCAAAACTTTATATATCAGCAACTGGGCTGAAATAACCCGCCGCCAAGATTCCCCCAGCACAAACGAGCGCGATCGCTCGGGTGTTTTCAGCACTTTAAAGTCCATTAGGGGAATCTTCGATGATCCGTAAGCACTTCGCCGGTTTCGCAGCCAGCGCCCTGGCTCTGGCCGTTTCCGCCCAGGCTTTCGCCGGTACCGTTAGCACCGACGGCGCCGATATCGTGATCAACACCAAGAGCGGCCTGGAAGTCTCCACGGTCGACAAAGAGTTCAGCTTCAAGCTGGGCGGCAAGTTGCAGTGGGACGCGACCAACTTCGACGGTCTGCGCGCCGCCAACGAAGACACGCCGTTCGACGACACCTTCAACAGCTTCATCCGCCGCGGTGAAATCTCCATCGAAGGTACTGCCTACAAGAACTGGGGCTACGGTTTCCGCCTGAGCCACAACGCCGACGACGGCACCGACTTCGACCGCGCCTTCATCACTTACGGCGGCCTGGATTTCGTCGATGTGACCATCGGTAAGTACGGCGTCGACTACGGCCTGGAAAACACCACCAGCTCGTCCTGGATCACCGGTATCGAGCGTCCGTTCATGTACGACTTCCTGAACGGCGACGAAGATACCGACTTCGGCGTGAACGTCATGCACACCGGGTCCAACTACGGCCTGATGGCCCAGGTTGCCACCTACGGCAACAAGAGCGACAACGACGAGGCCTTCGGCTACACCCTGCGCGCCAACTTCGCGCCCTACCTGGATGGCACCGACGTGATTCACCTGGGCGCCAACTACCACTCCAACAACCCGGATGACGACCGTGCCCGCGTTCGCACCCGCATGGGCCTGCGCAGCGATGGCGACGAGCGTGTGGAGTTCACCGATACCCGCGTAGCCGACAGCGACACCGAGTGGGTGCTGGAAGCTGGTGCTCAGTTCGGCGGCCTGCGTGCCCAGGCTGAGTACTTCCAGCGCAAGGTTGAAGGCGAAACCCTGGTCGGCGACAACGCCGATGTGGACGTCGATGGCTACTACGCCCAGGTCGGTTACATGTTCAACGGCGTGCGCGGCTACAAGGCCGGCGCAGGCAAGTGGGACAAGCCGACTGAAGCCGGTGCGGTGGAGGTGTTCGCTCGCTATGAAAACAGCACCATCGATGGCGACGCCGCCTCCGTGGTTGGCGACATGATCGGTGGCGTGATGCCGGCCAATGTCAGCGACGAGTTCGAAGCCAAGGCCATGGTGGTCGGCGTCAACTACTTCCCGACCAAGGCCGTGCGCATGAGCCTGAACTACGTCGACTACGAAGTGGACAACATCGACACCAGCGCGCAGATCGACGGTGAGAACGTGCAGGACGACGGCAAAGCCATCGTCGGCCGCCTGCAATACGTGTTCTAAGTAAGCGCACCACGCATACAACGCTGCTCCCCCTCAAGCCCCGCCTCGTGCGGGGCTTTTTTTCGTCAGGACAACAGGCCAGACTGCGGCCATGCCTATATCGACCCTGTCTGCGTTGAACGAGTTGGATGCCTCGAGCTGGGATGCCTTGCGCATCAATCAGCAGCCTTTTCTGTGCCACGCCTTTCTCTCGGCGCTGGAAGACAGCGGCAGCGTGGGCGGTCGCAGCGGCTGGCGGGCGGCGCATCGCGTGCTGCAGGACGGCCAGGGGCGGGTGCTGGCGGCCATGCCGGCCTATCTAAAAAGCCATTCCTACGGCGAGTACGTGTTCGACCACGGCTGGGCCGATGCCTGTCACCGGGCGGGCATCGACTATTACCCCAAGCTGCTCGGCGCCATTCCGTTCTCGCCGGTGAGCGGGCAGCGTTTGCTCGGCGATCCGCTCGCCGCCGGGCAATTGCTCGATGAACTGAGCGCCAGCCTGACCGGGCAGGGCTTGTCCAGCCTGCATATCAACTTCACCAGCCCGGCCGATGATGCGCTGCTGCAGGGGCGTGACGGCTGGCTGGAGCGCCTCGGCTGCCAATACCACTGGCACAACCGCGGCTACCGGGATTTCCAGGATTTTCTCGATGCCCTCAGCTCGCGCAAGCGCAAGCAGATGCGCAAGGAGCGCGAGCAGGTGGCGGGGCAGGGCATCGAGTTTGACTGGCGCGAGGGCCATCAGCTCAGCGAGGCCGAGTGGGATTTCGTCTACCTGTGTTACGCCAATACCTACCACATACGCGGCCAGTCGCCCTATCTGAGCCGGACCTTCTTCAGCCTGCTGGCCGAACGCATGCCGCAGATGATTCGCGTGGTCTTGGCCCGTCAGGGCGGCAGGCCGGTGGCCATGGCGTTCAGTCTGACCGGTGGCGATAGTTTGTATGGCCGCTATTGGGGTTGCCTGGCGGAGTTCGACCGCCTGCACTTCGAAACCTGTTTCTACCAGGGCATGGACTATGCAATCGCCCAGGGCCTGCAGCGTTTCGATGCCGGCGCCCAGGGCGAGCACAAACTTATCCGCGGCTTCGAGCCGGTGATCACTCGCTCCTGGCACTACCTCTGCCACCCGGGCCTGCGCGCGGCGGTGGCAGATTTTCTCCAGGACGAGCGCCAGGGAGTGCAGGGCTACGCCGAGGACGCGCGCGGGTTGTTGCCATATCGGCAGGGCTGAGGTTTTTTCGCGGGCATGGAACTGGGCGTCCCCCCCGCTCCTACATGATGGTTACCGCAATCACCCGTAGGAGCGGGCCATGCCCGCGAAGCGATGTCGGAGACGCTAACCATCGCGGAGTATTATCAAAGTTTTCGCGGGCATGGGGCTAGGCGTCCCCCTCGCTCCTACATGGCTACACATCACCCCTAGGAGCGGACCGTGCCCGCGAAGCGAGGTTGGATACACCAACCATCGCTGAGGCTTGTCAAAGCCAGATGGCATTCCAGAACGGATAATCCCCAATCCGCTTGACCAAACCCGCCCGCAGCGGATTGGCCACGATGTAACGGGCGATGGCTTGCAGGTCGTCTTCTTCGCGTAAGGCATGATCATGAAAGGCTTTCGACCAGAGCGGGCCCGTTCGATTCAGGGCCCTGTTGGTATGGCGGGAACTGGCGGATTTGAGTCGGCCTATCACCTCGCCGAGGCTGTCCTTGTCGCCAAGCTGCAATAGCCAGTGAGCGTGATCGGGCATCAGCACCCAAGCCAGCATCTGGCTCTCCCTGAGCAAGGTGGCGTCCTCGAAACAGCGCGCGGCCGAGCAGGCGGCTGGAAAGTGGGTGAACAGCGGTTCGCGGTGTTCGCTGGTGGCAGTGATCAGATAAGCCGTATTACCCAGAGATACCCGGCCTTTGCGCAAAGCTGCGTGGCCCGGTTTTTTGTGGCTGTAATGCTCGTCCATAAGCGTTCTCCTTGGGAATTTCGCGGGCATGGCCCGCTCCTACGTGGTGGCGGCACGTGCTGCTTTTGTAGGAGCGGTGGGGACGCCTAGTTCCATGGCCGCGATCGGCGTTTCACTCCACTCCGACAAAACCGCCGGTCTGGTGCTGCCAGAGGCGGGCGTAGAGGCCGCCGTGTTCGATCAACTGGCGGTGGCTGCCGGTTTCAACGATGCGGCCCTGGTCGATCACCACCAGGCGGTCCATGCGCGCGATGGTCGACAGGCGGTGGGCGATGGCGATCACCGTCTTGCCCTGCATCAGGGTATCCAGGCTTTCCTGGATCGCTGCTTCGACCTCGGAATCCAGTGCCGAGGTGGCTTCGTCGAGCACCAGGATCGGCGCGTCCTTGAGCAGCACCCGGGCGATGGCGATGCGCTGGCGCTGGCCGCCGGAGAGCTTGACCCCGCGCTCGCCGACCCGGGCGTCGAAGCCGCGGCCGCCCTGGCCGTCGTCAAGCAGCGGGATAAAGGCGTCGGCGCGGGCCTTGCGTACCGCCTCCAGCAGCTCTGCATCGCTGGCGTCGGGCTTGCCATAGCGCAGGTTGTCGCGGATCGAACGGTGCAGCAGCGAGCAGTCCTGGGTGACCACGCCGATCTGCGCGCGCAGGCTCTCCTGGGTCACTTCGGCGATGTCCTGGCCGTCGATCAGGATGCGTCCATCCTGCAGGTCGTAGAGGCGCAGGAGCAGGCTGACCAGGGTCGACTTGCCGGCACCGGACGGGCCGACCAGGCCGATCTTCTCGCCCGGACGCACGTGCAGGTCGAGGCCGGGGATCACCCCGCCGGGCTTGCCGTAGTGGAAGTGGATGTGCTCGAAGTGCACCGCGCCACGGCTGACGTGCAGCGGCTTGGCCTCAGGCCGGTCGCACACCTGGCGCGGCTGGACGATGGTGCGCATGCCGTCTTGCACGGTGCCGATGTTCTCGAAGATGCCGTTGACCACCCACATGATCCACTCGGCCATGCCGTTGATGCGGATCACCAGGCCGACGGCCAGGGCGATGGCGCCGCTGCTGATCAGCTCCTGGCTCCACAGCCACAGGGCCAGCGCCGCGGTGGCGGCGATCAGCAGGCCGTTGAGGCAGGTCACGCTGAAGTCCAGGGCGGTGACGGTACGGGTCTGCAGGCGCACCTTGTCGAGCAGTTCCTGCATCGCCTCGCGGGCGTAGCTTTCTTCCTCGCGGGTGTGGGCGAACAGCTTGAGGGTGGTGACGTTGCTGTAGCCGTCGACCACCCGGCCCATGAGTTTCGAGCGCGCCGCCGAGGCGTTGGCCGAGCGGTCCTTGATCCGCGGCACGAAGTACCACAGCAGCAGGCAGTAGCCGGTCAGCCACAGGCTCAGCGGCAGCATCAGGCGCAGGTCGGCCGCGGCGAACAGGTACAGCGCGCTGCCGGCGTAGACCAGCACATGCCAGAGCGCGTCGACCACCTGCATGGCCGAGTCGCGCAGCGCCGGGCCTGTCTGCATGATGCGCTGGGCGATGCGCCCGGCGAAGTCGTTCTGGAAGAAGCCCAGGCTCTGCTGGAGCACGTAACGGTGGCTCTGCCAGCGGATCAAGTTGGTCAGGCTCGGCGAGATCGCCTGGTTGGCCAGCAGGTCGTGCAGGCCGAACACCAGCGGGCGGATCAGCAGCACCACCAGCAGCATCCACAGCAGTTCGCCCTGGTAGCGGCTGAAGAACTCGACGCTCGGCGTGGCCTGGGCCATGTCGATCAGGCGGCCGAGGAAGCTGAACAGCGCCACCTCGATCAGCGCGGCGAAGAAACCGATCACCAGCAAGGCGATCATCAGAGGCCAGACCTGGCGCAGGTAATGGGCATAGAACGGCAGGATGCCCGCCGGCGGCTCGACGTCCGGGCTGGCTTTGAATACGTCGATCAGGGCTTCGAAGCGGCGAAACAGCATGTCAGGCATCCTGCCTTGGTGGTAGTAGGAGTACCGATTCTATCCCTTAACCCGCAGGCGCTCGACTGCCGGGTAATGCCGCAGGGTGAAGACTCCCCTGGGGCGCAGACGTTTGCTGTCGATCATCGGCAGGGGCTTTGGCCCAGGCGGTCAGGTTTGGCTGCCGAGCCTGCAAGCCCTCTATTATTGGCCGCTCCGGCACTCCTGCGCCTGACACCTGTCCATAAAGGTGAGGGGGCGGCTCAGCCCGCCTGGCCCGAGTTCGGGCGACCACTCACTTGTAACGGAGAACTTACATGCGTATTTCACATATTTCATTTTTGCTACCCGCATTTTTCGCCCTGACGTTGATGGGGTGCGACGACGAACCGGCCCAGCCAAGCACGCCGACGCCACCACCACCGATGGAGCAGCAGGCTCCCGTGCCGGCGGAGCCCATGCCAGCCGAGCCTATGCCAAGCGAGCCTATGCCGGCAGAGCCTGCCGAGGATGACTACCAGCAGTAAGCTGCGTGGGGTGCATGGCCGGTTCCCTGGCTTGAGGTAGGGGAGCCGGTGCCACAGGCTACAAGTCGGGGCCGCCCTAGGATCTGGAGCAAGCCGCAATCCGTAGGGGCTACTCGCCGCCGGCAGTGCAGCATGGATGATCGGCGCGACACAGAGTTCGCGCGTTGTCGCTGCGCACTATAACGATCCGGTCACGTGCTGACCGCTACTCGTTTGGCGCCAAATTAAGTGCTGCGCCTTGCATAGTCCGAGGTTTCTTCTAGCGTGAACCCTGTGCAGGGAGCATCCACAGGCAGGAGCCAGCTCAGCCCGCCATCCCCTCAGCGTCAATACCTGCATCGCACCCGCATGCCACCGACAGGCCACGAGCCTGGATAGGCCAGGCATATGGCCCTGGGTCAGCGGGTGATGGGCGTGTTCACTGTATGGAGATAGTGAAGATGATAGGACTGCGTATGCCCAGCCGAGCTTGGCCGATACTCTTGTCGCTGTTGCTGGCGGTGCCTCTGCTTGTCACCCAGCCTGCCCATGCCGACGCCTCTGCCTGTAATGCCAGCGCGAGCTGGATTTCCAACCCCAGCCCGCCGGGCGAGGTGCCGGAGGGGGCCAGTGCTGACTTCTGCGACTTCTACCAGTTCAGCTGGCAATGGTTCCTCGATCTGGTGAGCCCGGCTGCAGCCGACCCGAGCCAGCGAAATTTTCAGGTCGCCGCCAATTACCCGTTGTTACAAGCGGATGGCGTGGACTCCTGCGCCGCCAACGCGCCGCTGCAGGCGGTGTTCGTGCGAGTCGAGAAAGCCAAAGGGGCGAATGGCCCTTTCGTTGTGCCTGAGCGCACCGGCCAGGCGGGCGGCGGCGACACCATCTATGACCAGAATGGCAGCGTGGTCTTTTATGACATCCGCTTCAGCCGCAACCTGTGCAACGTCGGGCAGATCCAGGCCGCGCCGAACTTCCCGGCCGGCACCACCGAACTGAAGTCCGCCTGGCGGATCATCGGCGAGGCGGAGAAACCCGATTACTTTTGGATGGAGGCCGATATCGACGGTGTGCCGGGCAACGAACTGCTGGGCATGATCGGTTTCCATATGGTCATCGCCACCGCGTTGCATCCCGAGTTCATCTGGGCCACCTTCGAGCATCGCAGTAACGTGCCGGAATGCAGCGAGCCGGTGCCTGCGCCTGCGACGGGCTGGTCCTTCACCAGTGCTACCTGTGCCGCGCAACTGCCCGATGTCAACGGCACCTGCAGTTTCAATAGCGCCCAGCCGAGTTCGAGCCTGACCGGCACCCCGACGGAGATCTGTCGGGTCAACCACGATGGCAGTAATCCGGCGGATCACGAGGGGGCGAGCAACATCGCCATCATCGACGGGCTGAATACCCAGATCCAGGGCTTCCTGGCCGCGCTGCCGAGCGACAACCCGATGGCCGTGTGGCAGAACTACATGAATGTCGGAGCACTCTGGGAAAACGACATCAGCCAGCCCTCATCGACCATCGCCAACCAGCGCGGCTCGATGCGCCTGGCCAACGCGGTGATGGAAACCACCTTCCAGAACGTCGACCTCAATTCCTCGTTCGTCTCCAACTGTTTCGGCTGCCACAACTACGAGGTCGCCGAGAGCAATACCCTGCCTGCGGCCGGGCTCAGCCATATTTTCGATGACATCATGCAGGGGCAGTGCAAGGCTACGGACGTGCAGGCCGGGCCGATCTGGAGCAACAACGAGGCGCAGGAGAAATGTGCACAGACCTGCAAGGACAAGGGCGGTTGGAACGGCAACTGGACCACCACGGTGCCGGGGGAAATGTCCGTGTGCGGGTGTTGTAGCGGCTGACAGGTGTGTCCGGAAGGGCAGTCGACTCCGGGTTGCGCTACGCAGCCCAATCCACGTTCGGCTAGCCTTGCGGTTGATTGGGTCGAGCGCGCGAGCGGCGTCGTTCGACTCATTCGCTGGTTCGGGATGAGCCCCTGCAGGAGCCAGCTTGCTGGCGATCATCGGCGGCGGCTGGCTGCAGCGCCGAAATGCCGGACCGCAGCAAGCTGGCCCCTACGCATGGGCCGCCAGCGAGCAAATGACTATTGCGCGTTGGCGCCAGTCCGCGATTACAGACGCTTGGCTTCGAGAATCAGCACCGGCTCGCGCGGTACGTTCTGGTGGCCGCCACGATTGCTGGTCGGTACCTGGGCGATCTTGTCGACCACCTCCATGCCGCGCAGCACCTTGCCGAATACCGCGTAACCGAAGTCGCGCGAACTGTGGTCGAGGAAGGCGTTGTCCTTGTGGTTGATGAAGAACTGGCTGGTGGCGGAGTCGCGCACCTGGGTTCGCGCCATGGCCAGGGTGCCGCGCACATTGTGCAGACCGTTGTCGGCTTCGTTCTTGATCGCTGCTTGCGTCTGCTTCTGTTGCATGTCGGCATCGAAGCCGCCGCCTTGCACCATGAATCCCGGAATCACCCGGTGAAACTGCGTGCCGGCGTAATAGCCGCTGTCCACGTAGGCGAGGAAGTTTTCCACGCTGACCGGGGCTTTTTCCGCATTCAGCTCGATTTCGATTTCACCGAGGCTGGTGGTCAGCAGCACTTTCGGGTTCTCCGCAGCCAGCAGGCTGCTGGCAAAGAGTATGGAACAGGCGGCGAGGGCGAGTGTCTTCAGCATGCTTGTTGATCCTTGTTGAGGGCAGTGGGGGCAGTCTGTTCGACTTCGGCGAGGAAGGCCAGCAGGCTGCTGTTGAAGCGTTGTGGTTGATCCAGTGGTGTGGCGTGACGCGAATCTTCGATCACCAGCAGGCGCGCATTGGGCATTTCCTTGACGTAGGCCTCTTTCTGCGCGATTGGGGTGTAGTCGCGATCGGCGGCGATCACCAGGGTCGGACAGGTGATGCGCGCCAGGCGTTCGCGTACACCCCAGCCGATGATGGCGTCGAGACTGGCCAGGTAGGCGCGCTTGTCGTTGAGCGGCCAGCGCTCCTCGATCTTGCGCCGCAGCTCGGCTTGCTCGGGCTTGGGGAACAGCAACTTGCCCAGTGCCTTGGCAATGGTATCGAGGCTGAGCAGGCGCGACAGGCTCCAGCGTTTGGCGATTTCCAGGAAGTCGCGCGGGCTTTTCGCCTTCACTTCGGGGCCGCTGTTGACGATGCACAGACTCTTTAGCAGTTCGGGGTGGTCGACGCCCAGTTGAAAACCGATCATGCCGCCCATGGAGATGCCAACCAGATGCACCCTGTCGAGCCCCAGGTGCTCGATCAATGCGCGCACATCTTCGGCAAAACCGGCGATGCTGTAGCGTTCGCGCGGCTTGTCCGAGCGGCCGTGACCGCGTATGTCGATGGCGATCACCCGGTAGTGCGCCGCCAGCTCGGGGATCTGATATTCCCAGTCGCGGGTGCTTGAGCCCAGGCCGTGTACCAGCAGCACCGGCGCGCCCTTGCCGTACTCCTCGTAGTGCAACTGGCAACCGTCGTTATCGTAGTAGGACATGGATGATTCCTGTCAGCTGGTTGGTTGGGGGGCGGCGAAGGGCGCATTGAGTGGTGCCGCGTCGAAGTTCTTGATCAGGTCTACGAGAATCTGGCTGGCCGGCCCCAGGGTCTTGTCCTTGTGGCTGTAAAGGGTAAAGCGTGGGTGGCTGCTGCCGCCCTGTTCCAGCTTCAGGGGTTTGAGGATGCCTTCACTCAACTCCCGCTCGATCAGGTGGCGCGGCAGCCAGGCGAAGCCGAGACCGCTGCTGACGAAATTGGCGGCGGTCGACAGGCTGCTGACCGTCCAGCGTTGCTCGGCACCCAGCCAGCCGACGTCGCGCGGTTTACTGCGCCCTGAGTCGCGGATCACCACCTGCAACTGGTTCTGCAAATCCTCGAAGGTCAGCTTGCGTTGCATCTTGTGCAGTTGGTGGTCGGGGTGGGCAACCGCCACGAATTCCACTTCGCTGAGCTCATGGCCCAGATAGCCGACCATGGACAGGCTGCTGATGGCCAGGTCGGCGGTGCCTTCCAGCAGCACTTCCTCGACGCCCGACAGCACTTCCTCGCGCAGGCGCACGCGGCAACCACGACTCTGCGGGATGAAGGCGGCCAGCGCCCTGATCAGCCGGGCCGTCGGGTAGGCGGCGTCAACCACCAGGCGTACTTCGGCTTCCCAGCCCTGATCCATGTTGTAGGCCAGGTCTTCCAGCTGGCTGGCCTGCTTGACCAGTTGCCGCGAGCGGCGCAACAGCACGTCGCCAGCCTCGGTGAGCACGGCTTTGCGCCCGTCGATGCGCAGCAACGGCACGCCGAGCTGTTCCTGCATCCGCGCAATGGTGTAGCTGACCGAGGATTGCGAACGGTGCAGCACCTCGGCGGCTTGGGCAAAGCCACCCTGATCGACTACGGCCTGCAACGTACGCCATTGATCGAGGGTCACGCGTGGCGCTTTCATTAATCCTCTCCTATTCACGCGAGTGGTTGGGTGCAAGCTGAGGCGAACTCGCTCTAAACTGGCAGTCCCTTGTTGGAGACTGCCGCATGAAAAAAATTTGCTGTGCCCTGATCGCCTGGTTACCACTGGCCGCTTTCGCTTATCCGTTCGAGGTGGAAAAACAGCTCAACGGTGCCGAAGTGTCGGTCACGACCCAGGAAATCGATCACAACATGGGCGCCTTGCTGCTCTACAACTACGGTGAGACCGAGGCCGAGTGCAGCGGGGTGTTCCGCAACGGCCCCGAGGCGCCGCGTACCCGCAAAGTATTGTTGGCGCCGGGGCAGAGCAGCAACCTGACGATAAAATTCGCCCGCAGCATCATCAAGCTACGCGTGAAGTTGACCTGTGGCCTGAAGGGCTGAGAAAAAATAGCTTGCCTGCTGCGACCGTCGCCGGGCGGCTGCAACTGCGTTGCGCTACGCAAACGGAGCGCAGCGGAGTAACAGCCGCAGGCTGGCCCGCAGGGCGAGCGAAGCGAGTAAAAACTTCGGTCATTTGGCTCGGCCATTTGGCCTGGCAGACTCCCTCGTTTTCACGTAGCGCGCCTTGTTTCGCTCGCCCGACGTCGCCCTCGCGACGGCCTTCTATATTTTCCCAGCCTCTGAAATAACCGCCGCCGTCATGAACATTAGCGATCCTAGTGCGAGGTATTTCATAAATCAATTTTATCGATAGGTAGAAGCGGTTATTTGCGCTTTTTAATCGATAGTTGTGCCTCTATTCTTGGTTCCATCGACGTTAGCCAACCCCTATCGATGGAGCAACAGCATGTCCAAAGTTCTGGTAATCGAAAGCAGCGCCCGCCAACAAGGTTCGGTTTCTCGTCAGCTCACCGAGCAATTCATTGCCCAGTGGCAAGCCGCTCACCCAGCCGATCAAATCCAGGTTCGCGACCTGGCGGTCGAGCAGGTACCGCATCTGGACGCCAATCTGCTCGGTGGCTGGATGACCCCGGCCGATCAGCAGAACGACGCGGAGCAGGCTGCGTTGGCCCTGTCCAACAAGCTCACCGATGAAGTACTGGCTGCCGATGTGCTGGTGCTGGCCGCGCCCATGTACAACTTCGCCATCCCCAGCACTCTGAAAGCCTGGCTGGATCATGTGCTGCGTGCCGGCGTCACCTTCAAGTACACCGAAACCGGGCCACAAGGCCTGCTCACGGGCAAGCGTGCCTTCGTCCTGACCGCCCGTGGCGGTATCTACGCCGGTGGCAGCCTGGATCATCAGGAACCCTATCTGCGTCAGGCGCTGGCCTTTATCGGTATTCACGACGTCAATTTCATCCATGCCGAAGGCCTCAACCTGGGTGGCGAGTTCATGGAGAAAGGTCTGGCCGAGGCCAGGGCGCAGTTGGCGCAAGTGGCCTAAAGTTCAAGTAACAGGCAACTCCCTTGGCGTCCCTTTGCTCCTGGGGCGCATATACCCGGTCGATCGCTTTGGCGGTTGGCCGGTTTTTTTTGTGCGGGTTGTGCGGCGTTGTCCGACTCCTCGCGACAGGCTAAGGTCACCGGCTTACTGTTCGGTAACGCCGCCCGCTTACCCACCAGCGCCAGCCAATGGTGGGTCTTGGCCGGGCTCGGTATGGTGGCGTCCGGGCTTGGTCTTTACTGGCGGAACAAGGGCGCGAGCCTGGTCGATGGCGGTACCCTGGCGGTGAGTAACAACGCTTTGGTGTCGGCGGGTCTGTTGGTCAATCTGTTGCTGTGTAACCGCGATGCCGATCTGTGGCGCTTGAGCCTGGGTGAGGCGGTGATTGCGAGTTCCCTGCTGTTGCCCCGGGTCGGCAGCTACTGCTGGCGAAGGAGATGCGATGAAGCTGTCCGGGCGTGGCGTGTCCCTATCGATTGGCGCCTCTATGCTGTTTGCCCTGATTCCCGGTTATGTGCAGCAACTGGCACCGCTGGACGGTGTGCAGGTGTTCGCCCAACGGGTGCTCTGGTCGATTCCGGCGGTGTTGCTGCTGGTCGCCGTGGCCCGGCAATGGACGGTGCTGGCCGTGGCCCTCGGCCGTCTACGGCATGAGCCGCTATTGCTGGCGGCCTTGCCGCTCTCGGCCGCATTGATTGGCGTGCAGTGGGCCCTGTTCGTCTGGGCGCCGCTGGCCGGGCGCATGCTGGATGTGTCGCTGGGTTATTTTTTGCTGCCCCTGGCGATGGTGCTGGCCGGGCGGGTGTTCTACGGCGAGCGCCTGCGCCCGTTGCAGCAGTTGGCGGTGTTCTGTGCATTGCTCGGTGTGCTGCATGAACTCTGGCGCCTGCAGGCGTTTTCCTGGGTCACCCTGGTTACCGCGCTGGGTTACCCCCCGTACTTCATGTTGCGCCGCTGGATGCGCCTGGATGCCCTGTCCGGATTTATCCTGGAAATGCTGGTGCTGGCGCCCTTGGCGGTGTGGCTGATCGTTGCCCAGGGGCCGGCGGATCTGTTCATCCAGGCGCCGCAGCTGTGGTGGCTGTTGCCGGGGCTGGGTCTGCTCGGCGCCCTGGCGTTTGCCGCGATGATGGCGTCCAGCCGGCTGTTGCCGCTGGGGCTGTTCGGCATTCTCAGCTATGTCGAGCCGGTGCTGTTGTTTCTGGTGGCGCTGGTGTTTCTCGGCGAAAGCTTCAATGCCCAGCAGTGGCTGACCTATCTGCCGATCTGGCTGGCGGTGCTGCTGGTCGGCTGGGACAGCGCGCGGCTGCTGTTCAAGCAGCGACGTACCTGATCAGGCAAAGGCGCTTTCGTTTTGCTGCAAACGGTAGTGCAAGCGCACCACGCCATTGGCGAAGCTGTGTTGTTCATCCAGTTTCAGGCCGTGCTCCATGCCAGCGGCAAACAGCGGGATGCCCGCACCCAGCAGGTGCGGCATGACGCTGACCACCAGTTCGTCGAGCAGGCCCGCGGCATAGCAGGTTCCCGCCAGGGAGCCACCACCGACCAGCCAGATGCGCCGGCAGCCAGCGCCGGCCAGCTCGTTGATGGCTTCGGCCGGGATGCTGTGGCGTAGCTGCACGTCGGGCGCGGCCCTAGGCAGATCGACGCGGGTCAGCACGCTGCAGGGTTTGCCCGGATAGGGCCAGTCGCCGCCTTGGGCCAGCAGGGCTTCATAGGTGGCGCGGCCCATCAGCAGGCCATCGATGCTTTCGTAGAAGCGCCTGTAGCCGTGGTCTTCGCCGGCTTGTTCGAGGGTTTCGAACCAGTCGACCCGTCCATCCGGGCGTGCGATATAACCGTCCAGGCTGGCGGCGACGAAGTAGATCAGTGAGGGTTTCATCGTGGCGACCGTGTTTTCCCATGCCTTCGTTGGAGCGACGCGGGTCTGGCAAGTTCGGGCGCCCCTGCAATATTCTCGTCCGGAGCCGTAGAGGGCATCTGCAGCCGGTCTCGCTACTGCGCTCGATATGTTCACAACCTCTGAGCAAATGCCCCGGCGACGATCGCCAGCAGCACCAGGTCGGTGCCTATCCGTTCCCACTCGCAGCCGGGAGCGGGCAGAGGAATGTGCGCCTGGATCGGCGATTCCCAGTCTGTATTGAGCGTGGTGACCAGGCGCTGTTCTGCTACCGTTCGCCGCGCGGTTTGTTTCACTGTGCAAAGAAACTCGGCCGCAACGCCGGAAAGCGTTACGCTATGCGGCTGATTTTTTGTTTTTCGTCGAGGTTGCCCCGTGTTTGCCCAATTCGCCCTGCATGAACGTCTGCTCAAAGCCGTGGCTGCGCTGAACTTTACCGAGCCCACCCCGGTGCAGCTGGCGGCTATTCCGCTGGCGCTGCAAGGGAAAGACTTGCGGGTAGTCGCGCAGACTGGCAGCGGCAAGACGGCGGCCTTCGTCCTGCCGATGCTCAATCGCCTGCTCGGCGATGGTGCTTCCTCGCCGCGCATGAGTGTGCGCGCGATGATCATGCTGCCCACCCGTGAGCTGGCCCAGCAAACCCTCAAGGAAGTCGAGCGCTTCGCCCAGTTCACCTTCCTCAAGGCCGGTTTGATTACCGGTGGCGAGGATTTCAAGATGCAGGCCGCGATGCTGCGCCGGGTCGACATCCTGATCGGCACCCCGGGTCGTCTGATCGAACACGCCAACGCCGGCAACCTGCTGCTCGATGAAGTGGAAGTGCTGGTGCTCGACGAAGCCGACCGCATGCTCGACATGGGCTTTGCCGAAGACGTGCAGCGTCTGAGCGAGCTGTGCAATGCCGAGCGCCAGACCCTGCTGTTCTCCGCGACCAGCGGCGGTGCGGGCCTGCGCGAGATCGTCGCCAAGGTACTCAAGGAACCAGAGCACCTGCAGCTCAACCGCGTCAGCCAGCTCAACGAAGGCACGCGCCAGCAGATCATCACCGCCGACCACAACCATCATAAAGAGCGTCTGGTCGAGTGGTTGCTGAAAAACGAGACCTACGACAAAGCGATCATCTTCACCAATACCCGGGTTCAGGCTGACCGCCTGTATGGCAAGTTGGTCGCTCATGACTTCAAAACCTTCGTTTTGCACGGCGAGAAGGATCAGAAAGACCGCAAGCTGGCCATCGACCGTCTCAAGCAGGGCGCAGTGAAAATCCTGGTGGCCACCGATGTGGCCGCGCGTGGTCTGGATGTCGACGGTCTGGATCTGGTGATCAACTTCGACATGCCGCGTTCGGGTGACGAGTACGTGCACCGCATCGGCCGTACTGGTCGCGCCGGTGCCGACGGCCTGGCAATTTCGCTGATCTGCCACAACGACTGGAGCCTGATGTCGAGCATCGAACGCTACCTCAAGCAGCGTTTCGAGCGGCGCAATATCAAGGACATGAAAGGCATCTACCAGGGGCCGAAGAACCTCAAGGCATCCGGCAAGGCGGTGGGGCCGAAGAAGAAAAAGGTCGACCCCAAGACCGGCAAGAAGCTGGCCGCGAAGAAGCCGGCCGCCAAGGCTCCGAGCAAGCGCAATACCATCAACAGACCCAAGGCCGCAGCGCCGGAGTTGGTCAGCCAGGATGGCTTGGCACCGCTCAAGCGGCGTACGCCGGCGGCAGAGTAAACCCGTAGCCCGGATGTAATCCGGGCTACGGTCTGCGGTGGGTTGAAGCTGATCGCCGGCCGACTCACCCACGGCACTTCCTGGCCAATTTATTTCGGCACGATCAATATCTTGCCGTCGCGTTCGCCGCTGGCAGCCGCGGCCACTGCCTCCTTGATCTGGCTGACGTCATAGGTGGCGGCCACGCGGGTGTGCAGCTTGCCGCTGGCGATCAACCGGGTCAGCTCGCCGAACACCTTCATCTGCTCGGCCGGGGTGGCTTTCTGGAACCACTTGGCCAACCAGAAGCCGCGCAGGCTCACGTCGCGGAACACGAAGGACGCCGGTGAGACCTGGCAGGGCTGGCGGCTCATCATGCCGTAGTTGACCAGCACGCCGCCCTCGCTGAGGCTCGCGGCCAGGTGGTCGGTGGACTCGCCGCCCACCGCATCGATGCCCAGGCGCACCTCGGCGCCTGCGGTGGCCGCGCGTACGCGCTTGGCCAGGTCCGGCCCATCCACCAGCACCACGTCGCCACCTTCGGCCTGCACGCCCGCCACTGCCGACTCGCGGCGCACCACGTTGAGGGTCTTGAAACCGCGCAGCTTGGCCAGCTGAATCAGGTAGCTGCCGACCCCCGAGTTGGCGGCGTTCTGGATCACCCAGTCGCCGGGTTTGAGGTCGACGAACTGGCTGAGCAGCAGGGAGGCGGTCGGTGGATTGACGGTCAGCATCGCCAGTTGCAGTGGATCGGCCTCCGGCAACGGGATCAGTTTGTTCGCCGGCGCATTCAAGTGGCTGACCCAGGTGCCGCAACCGACCGGCAGCAGCACCAGTTGACCGACCTTGAGATTGCTCACCTCCGCGCCCAGTTCTGTGACGCGGCCGACGCCTTCGTTGCCGCCAATCGCCGGCAGCGGCGGCAGCATGCCGTATTCTCCGGTGAGGGTGAGCACATCGGAGGGGTTGATCGGCGCGGCCGCCACCTTGATCCGCACCTGGTCTGCGGCAGGTGCCGGTAGTTGTAGCTCGACCGCTTCGATCACTTCTTGCGGAACCGGGCCGCGGGTTTGGTATTCGGCTTTGAGCATGAGGATTCTCCAGTTGGTCGCGATTCATTCAGAGGACAGAGTCTAGACCTGAGTGGGCAGGGCGGAACTGATCCTGTTCAATTGATCGCAGTGATTGCTCTCGGCTTGCTGCACCTGAAACCGTGAACCTTGGCTTGCTCTTGTGGGTCTTCTCTCAAGAGGGCCGTGTGCACGGAATCGGCTCCGCGTTCGGTACGCCGAGCGACACGCTGACAGGAGAGGACGAGATGACTTACAACTGGGATCTGATCGAGCGCTTGTTGCATGAAGCACAGAACAGCGCGGGCAAACCTTTCGCTCCGCGCAATTACGCCGAAGAACTGGCCGCAGAGCTGCAGCGGGAGGGCGAGCAGACAGGCAACCTCGACGCCCTCAAGGTGCTGGCTACGCAGTATGAGGAACAACTACTGAGCGCGGGGTTCATCACGCCGCGGCCAGAGGACGAAGGCGGCAATGGCGAGAACTTCGTATTGACCGAACGTGGGGCGCAACTGTTGAGCATGATCGACAGCAGTTTTCCTGGCGGCGAGCATGCTCGCGAGTTGCTCGATCAGCAGGGCACGACAGCGCTGGTGCCAGAAGCATTCGACAAACTGGCCGGCCAGGCCAGCCTCTTGTAGTCCATTGCGTTGGCTGCTGCATGAGTCGAGGCCGTCTGAGGGAGGCATAGGGCCGCAACCTGGCTACACGTTCACCATGATTAGTCGTTTATGCTGCACGACAGCTGAACTAAGGGGACTGGCATGCAGTGGATGTTAGGGATAGTGCTGCTCTGGTTCAGTTTCTCGGCCGTGGCGGAGCCGTTGCGTCTGGGTATCGGGACGCACAAGCCGCCTTACGTGTTTCAAGGTGAAGCACGGGGGCTGGAGTACGAAATAGTGGCGGCTGCGGCGAAGCGCGCCGGCTTTGCCATGCAAGCCTTGCATATGCCGATGGAGCGCCTGCACTGGCTGCTGCGCCGTGGCGAGATCGACGCCATCGCCACCACCAACCAGCAGAGCGGCATTGATGCCTTCTATTCCGAGCCGCATATCTTCTACCAGAATGTTGCCGTGGCCTTGCGCGCGCGTAACTACAAAATCGAGCGGATTTCCGATCTGGGCAATTACTCGGTCAGCGCCTTTCAACGTGCACGCTTTTTGCTCGGTAGCGAATTTCAGCGGATGGCGCAGAACAACCCGCGCTATCGTGAAGAGGCGCAGCAGATTGCGCGTAACCGCCTGCTCTACAGCGGGCGGATCGAGGTGGTGGTGGCGGATATACGGATCCTGCGCTATCTCAATCGTGAGGTGCTCGATCAGGTCGATGTCAGCCAGCCACTGACCGAATACCTTATCTTCGCGCCAACGCCCTATCAGGTCGGCTTTCGCCACGAGGCCCAGCGCGACCGCTTCAATCGGGGGCTGGCGGCCATTCGTGCGAGCGGCGAGTACCGGGCGATCGAGCGGCGTTACGCGATGTATTGAGGTCGACAAATAGTGTAATGCGCTCTGGGCTGCAAGCCGGGTTGTGCTGGTGCATGATTGAGCATCCGGTCCGCCACTATCCGCTGCGAAGGAGATAAGCATGCTGCGCACACCCATACTTGCAGTTCTGGGCTTGACCGGCGTGCTGCTGATGCCGCTGGCTGCCGCGCAGGTTCGCGAATACCCCAGCGAACTCGGAAACCTGCAGGTCAGCCAGGTGGTCGCGGGGCTGGAGCATCCCTGGAGCATGGCCTTTCTGCCCGATCGGCGAGGCCTGCTGGTCACCGAGCGGCCTGGGCGTTTGCGCCTGGTAACTCTGCAGGGCGTGCTGTCGGAGCCCATCGAGGGCGTGCCGGCGGTCTATGCCAGAAGCCAGGGCGGGCTGCTCGATGTGGCCCTGTCGCCCGATTTTGCCGAGGATCGTCTGGTTTATCTGTCCTATGCCGAGGCCGGCGATGGCCAGTACGCCGGCACCACAGTCGGGCGCGGCAGGTTGTCAGCGGATCACCGCCAACTGGAAGATTTCGAGGTGATCTTCCGGCAGTTGCCAAAACTGTCCAGCGGCGCGCATTTCGGCTCGCGGTTGGTGTTCGACCGCGACGGTCATCTGTTCGTCGCCCTGGGCGAAAACAACCAGCGCTCGACCGCACAGGACCTCGACAAGCTGCAAGGCAAGGTGGTGCGTCTGCACCCGGACGGCAAAGTGCCGCACGATAATCCCTTTGTCGGTCAGCCGGGCGTTCGACCGGAGATCTGGTCCTACGGCCATCGCAACCAGCAAGGGGCTGCACTCAACCCCTCGACCGGGCAGTTGTGGACCCACGAACATGGCCCGCGCGGCGGCGACGAGATCAACATCCCGCAAGCCGGCAAGAACTATGGCTGGCCGCTCGCCACCCATGGGGTCAACTATTCGTTCCTGCCGATTCCGGAAGCGCAGGGCAAGGCGGTCGCCGGCACCGAGCCGCCGCACTATGTCTGGGAAAAGTCACCGGCAATCAGCGGCATGGCGTTCTATGACGGCGAGCCCCTTGCCGCCTGGCGGGGCAACCTGTTCATCGGTGCGCTGGTCGGGCAGGCTCTGATCCGCCTGGAATTGCGTGGCGATCAGGTGGTGCATGAGGAGCGTCTGCTGGAACAGCTCGATCAGCGCATCCGCGATGTGCGCCAGGGGCCGGATGGCTATCTCTATGTGCTGACCGACGCCAGCAACGGACAGTTGCTGCGCCTGGCCCTGCAGCCCCGGGAATAAGCGCCGGCTGACGGCGCTCACTGGGTCTTCTGGGCCTCGTCCTCGTCGGTCTTGGCCGCCAGCAGCTTGGGTTTCAGCGGCCTGCTGGTCACGCTGAAATCGAGGATCTCGATGGCGCCTTTACCCTCGCCGAGCAGGTGGAAGGAGAATGCCTTGCGTGCGGCCAGGTTGTTGAAGCTGAAGCTGATCTCGATCGGCTTGTCCTCGGTCAGGCGCGGCAGTTCAGGAATCGGCAAGGCCACGTCGCGCTCGAACTCCTTGGTTTTCAACTGCAGTGTGGCGCCTTCACTATCCATGCCCACGCCGCGCACTTTCAGGGTGACGGTGGTTTGCGTGCCGCGGGGCAGCTCCAGGTACTGGGCGCCGACCAGACTGTCCGCCCAGTCGTCGCCAACTTTGCGTTTCAGCTTGATGCGTTTGCGGTTGGCGAACTGGTAGTGCAGTTGCGCCTCACCGTTGTGCAGGGATTGGTTGAGCAGGGTGGCGCGCTGGCTGACCAGGCGCGACTCGCGACCGCTGATGCGGCCGAGGTAGGCCGCGCTATCGGCGATGAACCCACTGCTGGCATAGCGGCGGCAGACCTGCTGGAAGTCGCATTCGGTGAAGGTGCCCAGGCCGTCGTGCTGGCGCAGCATGCCGTTGGTGGCGGATAGCATGGCCCGCCCGCTGGTGTAGTCGCGCAGCAGCGAGCGGCCGGCGATATTTTCCGGGACTGGCAGGGCGAAATAGTCGAGCACCGACGCCGTCAGGTCGACGTGCCCGTAGACGCCACTCTTCAGCGCCGGCAGTTGCGCCTGTTCCGGCGCCAGCAGCAGGTTGAAGCCCCAGGCCGACGCCAGGCGCACGTTTTCCACACCATGGGATTCGTCGGAGGTGATCAGCACCAGGGTGTCCTTGAGCACGCCCTGTTTCTCCAGCCCGACGAGGAAGTCCGCCACGGCGTCATCCAGGTAGGCAACTACTGCCTGCTTGGCGGTCGGGTAGCGGTCGAGGTAGTCCTGCGGTGCCGAGTAGGGCTGGTGGGTACCGACGGTGAGCAGGGTGAGCATCCAGGGGCGTTTCTGCTGGCGCAGTTGCTTCACATAATCCAGGGCGCCTTCGAAATAGGTCTTGTCGTCCACGCCCCAGCCGAATTCCAGGTAGGGTTTTTTCTTGAACCAGTCGCGGCCCCGGGTCTTGTCGAAGCCCATGCGCGGCATGATCTGATCCTTGGCCATGAAGCGCAGTCCGGCGCCTTGCAGGTAATGGGTGGTGAAACCGCGCTGGCGCAGTTGCGCCGGTAGGCACTGCTCGCTGCGCTGGGGATTGCCGAGCAGTTCGATGCCTTTGGGTGTGCCGGAGTCGAGCTTGCTGTAGTCGCCGCAGAGCATGGCGTACAGGCCGCGAATGGTCTGGTGGCTGTGCAGCACATAGTCCGGGGTGAGCATGCCGCGCTCGGCCCACTGGCTGAGCCGCGGCATCAGCGCTTGCCGATAGCTGCTGTGCAGTGCCTTGCGGCTGGCGTCGATATAGGCGCCCGGGATGCCTTCCAGGGTGATGATCAGCACGTTGCGCGCCTGCCCCGGGTGGTCGAGCAACGGTGTGCCGACGAGGTCGAGCTGGTTGAATGTGCTGATGTCCGGCGGGCTGGTGGGATGGTCGCCGGCCAGCCAGTCCTCGAGGCGTAATTGTCCGGCGCTCAGGCTTTCCGCCAACATCTTGTGCGGCAGGTTGAACTGCAGCCACTGGGCGGCTTCGCTGGGGCTGCGGTACTGGTAGACGGTATGAGTCGCCAGCAATGACAGCGGGGCCAGCAGCCAGACCAGTTTGAGGTGTTGCCGTGGCGGCCCGCTTGTCCGCCAGCTCAGCAGCAGGTGCAGGGCAATGCCGAACGTCAGTGCCAGGGCCAGCAAGGGGTGGCTAAGGCCACCGCCCTGGGTCGAGTGACGGACGAATTGGGCATCGGCCAGGTAGTGCAGGTCCGCCGGCTCGGGCATGCGCCCGACCGCGCTGACCAGTTCGGCGTTGCTCAGGCTGAAGCTGCACCAGAGCAGGAGCACGGGCAGGCGCAGCAACCAGCTGCGGCCGTGCAGCAGGATCAACAGCAGGCTACCGATGGCCAGATCCGACAGGTAACCGAATGGGTGCGACCAGCCCAGGCCGTAGCGACTGGCCAGTGGGATGACGATCAATACCACGGCCAATGTCAGCGGGGCGATGGCCGGGTGCTGCAGCCAAGGGCTGGATGGGCGCACGGAGACTCCGGGGGTAATTTTTATAGATGTAGAGATATAGAGGATCGACGGCAATGCCGAGTTCACCGCGGCGCGCAGTTAGACATGATTCTGAAACATGCGTGTGCTAACCGCCAGTTGGGGCAGTTGAATACACAGAAATACAGGGGAGGGGATGAAGCATTAGCCCAGCGCCTTGTCTGGGGGAGCAAAGCGCTGCGGGGCTAAGGAGGCTCGGCTATTTCTTGCCGATGGTGATCTGCTTGGAAGCGCCGTAGACCTGGCCGCTGACACCCTTGGCGATCTGCTGGATTTCACCACCAGAGTTCAAGAAGGCGGCGATCTGCGCATCAATCGAGGCGCTGGTTTCTACGGCTGGAGCTGGTTTGGGCTTGCTGTTTGATGCTTTAACGCGCATGGCGGCCATTAACCTATTTAAAAATTAATTTGGCCGCTGATTGTACACGAACGACTTGACAATTACTTGATAAATAACACTGGCAACTCAAGTTGTGGCTATGCCAGTGATTTGCCGAATGGATGAATAGTGCGATGACACTGAGTAAGCCATTGTTTTATCAGTGCTCTGATAGAGGAGTGAACTGCCCGGCAGTTTCGGTGACGGGCGCTTTCCATTGGTCAGGTCGATTCGCGCGTCCTGGCCAGTTCCGGCGAGTCCGCGTGTCGACGCCAGGAAACCGGGCCGCAACTCAGGTAGAATGTCCGGCTCGCAACGAGGGTAGGGCACCATGGCTGTAATCGGACGAATGAATAGTTTGCAGGTCGTGAAACACACCGACTTTGGCCTGTATCTGGATGGCGGCGCGGATGGCGAAATATTGCTGCCCAAGCGCTATATCCCCAAAGACACGCCAAGTGAGGTGGAAGACTGGCTGAATGTATTCATTTACCTGGACAGCGATGACAAGCTGATTGCTACCACGGAAACCCCGAAAGTGCAGGTCGGTCAATTTGCCAGCCTGAAAGTGGTGGATATCAACCGCGTCGGTTTATTCCTCGATTGGGGGTTGCCGAAAGATCTGCTATTGCCCCACTCGGAAGAGAAACGCCCGCTGCAAGTCGGCGACTACTGCGTGGTCTACGTGTTTGTCGACAAGCGCAGCAAGCGCATCACCGCCACCGCGCGTCTGGATCGTTACCTGGACACCGTACCGCCCACTTACACGGTCGGTCAGGAAGTCGACCTGCTGGTGGTCGAGTCCACCGACATGGGCTTCAAGGCGATCATCAACGGCAAGCACTGGGGCCTGATCCACAAGAACGAACTGTTCAAGTTCCTGCGCAGCGGCATGCAGGAGAAGGGCTTTATCAAGGAAGTGCGCGCCGACGGCAAGATCAGCCTGAGCCTGCAGGCGGTTGGCCAGGAAGCGGCGAGCAGCCTGGGCGAACAGATCCTGGCCAAGCTGCGCGAGCACGATGGCGTGCTGCCGCTCAATGACAAGAGTTCGCCAGAAGCCATCAGCGCTTTGTTTCGCGTCAGCAAAGGCAACTTCAAGAAGGCCATCGGTGGCTTGTACAAGCAGGGTCGCATCGTGATTCACGACGACCGCATCGAACTGGCTACCAAGTAGCAGCGTTTCTCCGGCAGCAACGGGCTGCCGGCTGCTGCCCTGGCAGAGGGCGCGCGGGGTGTGTCTCAGCCCCGGTTTTTTACAAAACCCGCTTGAGCGCCCGCGGACTCCATTGAATAATGCCCAGGCTTTTGCCGTTGTAGCTCAGTTGGTAGAGCACGTCATTCGTAATGATGGGGTCGGGGGTTCGATTCCTCTCAACGGCACCACCGAATCAAAGGCCTGCAGTGATGCAGGCCTTTTTCGTCTGGGCGCGAGTGATCGGCGATGAAGGATAACGGCGATGTCACCCGCTTCAGCACTCCGCTCGGCTGCAAGTGCTGATGGCAGTGCCCTTAGTCGTGTTTACCCCATAGCTGTTCCAGGCGCTTGTCGCGGCCGCAGCCGTTGCGGTAGTAGGCGTAGCGCAGCGGGTTCTTCTGGTAATAGTCCTGGTGATACTCCTCGGCCGGATAGAAGGTGGTGGCGGGCAAGATTTCCGTGACGATCGGCTGGCTGAAGCGCTCCGAGGCTTGCAGGGCGGCTTTCGAGGCTTCGGCCTGGGCCTTTTCCTCGGGCGTGGCGTAGAAGATCGCACTGCGGTATTGCGGGCCGTGGTCGCAAAACTGGGCATTCGGTGTCACTGGGTCGATGGTCGGCCAGTAGGCTTCCAGCAGCTTGGTGTAGCTGGTCTGGTTTGGGTCGAAACGCACCTGCACCGCTTCGATATGACCGCTACGGCCCGCCGAAACCTGTTCATAGCTGGGATTATCCAGGTGCCCGCCGATGTAGCCGGAGGTGGTGGACAGTACGCCGGGCTGCTTGTCGAAATCCGCTTCGGTGCACCAGAAGCAACCGCCGGCGAATACCGCAACAGCAGAGCCCTGTGTGCTGGAGTCGCTCGGCATTGCTGCCGGGGCCTGGCTTGTTTCGGCCGACGACGGTCCGCAGGCGCTGAGTAACCCGGTCAGGAGCAGGACGGCCGCGCTCAGAGGCCCGCGGCAGAGCCAGAATGGGGCTTTAGCAGTCATGTTCAACTCCTCAGTGCGGGCAAGGCTTCATCCTGGGGAATGAAACGCAACGCGACGCCGTTGTTGCACCAGCGTTCGCCGCGAGGCTGCGGGCCATCGTTGAACAGATGGCCCTGGTGGCCCTCGCAACGGGCGCAATGGTATTCGGTGCGCGGGAAGATAAGTTTGAAGTCACGCTTGAAGCCGGTGTGGCCGGCGATCGCCTGGGTAAAACTCGGCCAGCCGGTGCCGCTTTCGTATTTATGCTGACTGTCGAACAGCGGCAGATAGCAGGCGGCGCAGATATAGGTGCCCGCGCGCTTTTCCTGGTTGAGCGGGCTGCTGCCTGACTGTTCGGTGTCCTCTTCGAAAAGGACCGCATAGGCTTCCGGCGACAGCAGTTCGCGCCACTCGCTGTGCGCTTTGTCCAGCGGCACCACCGTTACGGCTTGGCTGGTGCCTTCGGCCAGACTGAGCGGCGCCTGGCTGGCGAGCAGCGGCACGGTGGGCAGCAGGGCCATGCCCTGGAGGAATGATCGACGTTTCATGGCAGCTCTCGAGGAGATGGTGTGCTCAATAGACTGGCTGAAGCCCTGCTTGTTACAGTTGCTGGCCGATCTTTTGTGCATGCTGGGTGCGTCACCTTCATGGCAGGGGCGCTATGCATCTACAACCCGCCATCGGCGTAATGAGGGCGATCGCTTGGTGGGTTGCGCGGCGCGCGGTGCCTGACCGATCAGCGCTTGACGCCACTAACCCACCCTTGTATCTCGACATTTCAGAGTTGTCGCGATACTAGTGCGCGGGCAGTCGCTCCGGGGTGGGCAGTGCATCATCGATGATGGTGCGGTTGCGCCCGGCGCTTTTGGCCTGATACAGGCATTGGTCGGCGCGCTCCAGCCAGCATTCCCAATGCTCGTCGTCGCGCAGGATGGCGCCGCCGATCGAGACGGTCACCGGGCCGCCCGGGCCCGGTAGGTTCTGGGCAATCTGCTGTTGCAGATGGGTCGACGCGGCTAGCAGGCCGCGCTCGTCGGTGTTGGGTAACAGCAGGAGGAACTCTTCGCCGCCGAAGCGGAACAGGCGATCCTCCTGGCGTGAGCAGCACTTGATCAGATCGACGAAGGCCACCAGCACCTGATCGCCCGCCTGGTGGCCGAACCTGTCGTTGATCTGCTTGAAGTGATCCAGGTCCATCACCAGTACGCCATAGCTGTTGCTGTGCCGGCGATGGGTGGAGACGGCGATCTTCAGCTCCTCATTCATCGCGCGGCGATTGCGCGCGCCGGTCAGCGGATCCTGGCTCGCCAGGATCTGCAACTGGTCGCGCTGGCTGCGAGTGCGGAAGGCGAAGATGAAGGTCAGGACGCTGGCCAGCATGCCGGTGACCAGGAACGACAGCATCTGGTAGCGGCTCTCGAATACCGTGCCCGGTACCAGCAGTGCATAGCCGACCAGGGTCGACAGCACCAGTACGGTGGCCACCATGGCTTTCCCCGGGGAGACCATGAAGAAATTGAACAGGATCAGTGGGTAGATCCAGAACAGCCCGTTGACCCCCAGGTTGATGGCGATCAGCGTCGAGCCCAGCGAGAAAATGATCGCCAGGTAGATGCCGGGTTTGACCGTATCGCCGGTACGCCAGGCGTAGAGCACGGCACAGATGGTAGAGAACACGATGGTGGTATCGGCGGCGCTGACCAGATAATTGCCTTCTGCCAGCCGATACACGGCATAGGGTGAGATGCCCATGATGCCGAACAGGCTCATCAGGGTAATGATGGACAGCTGGAAGTCGTTGCGCAGCCGCTTGAGCAGTCGCTGGGTCAGTCTGGCCATGAGCGGCTCTTGTCGTTGTTATGGGTCAAGGATGCAGAGCTTTGCCTGAGCCGGCAAGGGCAGAAGTTGAACAAAGTGCCAGCATTTGCGCCAAGCTGGCGAATAGTGCGGCATCCGTCTGCCGCTGCTGTGGTGGGTGTGTTGGCTACCGGCACAGGGCGATCAGATTTTTCGTGCGCCGATAGCGTGACAGCCGCTCGGCGAGTGTCTTGGGTAGGTTGGTGCAGGGCAGAAAGCCCAGGTTTTCATAGAAGCTGTGCAGCTCGGGATCACAGAACAACCAGACCGATTCGCTGGTCTGTACCAGGGCCTGCTCGATCAATTGACGCGCCAGCCCTTGGCGGCGTTGGCTCGGTGCGACGAACAGGCCGCTGAGCCAATACCCCTGTGCCAGCGGGCGCAGGCACAGGGCGGCGATAATCGCTGTGTGTTGCGCGACCCATACCTGAGCCCGGCGGTCGACGCGCATGGGGGAGCGATGCGCACGGTAGAACTCATCCGCCAGCGGCAGCAGTGGGGCAGGAAGAGCGCGACAGTGCAGATCGGGCATAGGGCAAGACATTCATCGAGAGTGGCGGGTTCGCGGCTCATCCGCCCAGCACAGGCCATTGGCCAGTGCTGGGCGAGTGGTTCAGGCGCTGGTGGAATGACTACCGAGCAGGGTTTTCTCGGCGTGTTTGCCTTTTTTCGTCATGCGCTTTTCTTGCGCTGTTTTAAGCGGTTTCTTTTTTGCCTGTTTCTTTGAGTCCATGCCTTTGCTCATGATCTTCACCTCGGTCTAGATAGCGGTTGAGTGATGCGCGGAGCGTAAGAGCTTTTCAGTCATTGTCACCTCCCAACTGCATGAGCCTGTTTGATCGAAGTCTACGCCGATGGCTGAACAATAGCCGACCAGTTGCGCGCTGATGCCGCGCGCCTGGGGTATGCCAGTCCGCTTGTTGCTGAGGGGCGATTAGGCTGCCGTCACGGCATCAGGCGTGGCGAAGCAGGCGCTCGGCAGTGATTTCCGGCAGATCCTGGCGCTGCATATACACCCGCAACGGTTCGCCGATATTCAGGCGCTCGTCGATGCGCAGGTCAAGGAGTAATTGGATGCGCTCACGCCTGAGCGTCATCAACTGGTCTGGGCCGGCACACCAGACGAACTCGCAGCTCGGGGTGATGCTGTCCTGCGGCACATCCAGGCCGAACGAATCTTCGCTGAAGCGCACGATATGTTGGGCGGTTCTGCCATTGAAACCGACAAAACCCTGCAGTTGGTCGGCGGCCTCGCAGATGCTGGCGGACGTGATACTCATATGAACCTCGCGCGTTACGACTGTTTGGACCCAGGGGGTGGTCGCTACAGGCTAAGGCGTTACGCGCAACGTGCATTGCTTCCGATCAATAGGCCGACGGTTAGGCGCGAATCCTTGCTGGCGAGGTGCCGCTTGGCTTGGCCTGTCCGTCGAACGGGGCCGTCAGGCGCTAGCGCTACTCGTCCGTGGAGGTGGAGAAGACGTTGATCTGGCCGAAAGGGGCGCTGGGCATGCCGACATTTACCGCCATCAGTGGCGAGTTGTTGATCCAGATGTCGTCGATCACGATGGTTTTGCCGATGTCTTCATTGTCCGCCGCCACCAGCAGGTAATAAGTACCGTCTTCCGGCGCCTCGCCATCCCAGCCCAGGCTGACTTGTCCGACTACGGCGGTGGCGCGCGAGGGTTGGCTGGCAATCACCGTGCCGTAGGCGTCGAGCAGCAGCGCGCGCGGTTTGAGGGCGAATTTGTTGAAGCCCAGGCAGGCGTTGTGGCATAGCGAATTGACGTTGAGCGCATAGCGCTCGCCCTTTTTCAGTTGCAGGGAGAACACCCGGTAATTGGAGATAGAGCTGCCGAAGTCCAGCCGCGGCTGATCTGCGCCAATCTGCCAGGTTGGCGGCAACAGCCCAGGGTTCACCGGCAGGGGGATCGCCTGGACATTATGGATAGCTTCGAGATTGCTCTTGGCGATCGGGCCATGTGCCGAGCGTACAGTGTGTTCATAGGTCGACTGCGGGTTACCGGCGCAGGCGCCGAGCAACAGGCAGGTGGTCAGGGTGATTAGTAGGCGCAAGATAAAACTCCTGGATGACAGCGTCCTTGTGTGCCCATAACGCGCTCCCGGCGCGACGGGCGCGCATTCTACTCGCTTCGATCAAGTCTGAGTGTGATCGATGCCCTGTGTTCGTTTGACGGCGCATATTATAGACCAGCCCAGCGACGTCGGCGGTTGAATGTTCAGCGTGCGCGTCATGCCCTTGCTGGTCGCCCGGCTAGAGCCCTGGGCGGCAACGCTCTAACCAGGGCATACGGCGGCAGAGGACGTTAGTCGCGTCGATCCAGCGGGATCACTCCGTGCCGAGAATCTCCTGCAGGACAACGGCGAGGTCGCGGATGGCCTGCGCGCCATTGCCGGTAAAGGCCGAGCCATGCATGGTCGCGAGCGTCCTGGGCCTGAGCTGCGCCAGGCGCTCGAGCGTC
The DNA here is from genome assembly GCF_033723075.1 of Pseudomonas sp. Classification (GTDB taxonomy): domain Bacteria; phylum Pseudomonadota; class Gammaproteobacteria; order Pseudomonadales; family Pseudomonadaceae; genus Aquipseudomonas. The sequence continues at coordinate 80,662 of NZ_JAWVXU010000001.1, read as the reverse complement.
GGCGCGGTCTGCCGGGTGTAAGGCATATAGGAGGCGAGCGGGCAGTTTTCATAGTCCAGCAGTGTTTGCCTGGCCCTGCCGATTACATCCGAGGCGGTCAACGGCTCCACATCGCCGTTCTGATGGAAGAGGTCGGAGCAGAGCAGGGTGCCCTGGGTTTCCTCGAAGAACAATCCGGCATCCCAGCAGTGCGGAACGTGCGGCGTGCGCAGGAAGCGCAAGCGGTACTTGCCGGTGCTGATCAGTTCCCCGTCGCCGAGCGCCTGTGCGGGCCTGGCGGCGACCACATCGTCGACACTCACCAGCTTGCCCACCAAACTGCACAGGGCGCAGGCCTCTGGTGCCAGGGTCTGCCACTCGCGCAGCGACCCGCACTCATCGGCCTCGAAGTGGCTGAACGCGATCCAGCGCAGGGTGCTGGGGTCGATCAGCGTTGCCACGGCGTCCCGCACGGCGGGAAACAGGCCGCGCATGCCGGTGTGCAGCAGCAGGGGCTGCTCGTCGCGCAGGAGGAATTGATTGAACTGCAGGTCGGCCTCGCGAACATAGGTCGAGATCCGGAACAGGTCCGGGGCGATTTCGCTGACAGTGGTCATGGTGGTCTCCGTTATCCAGAGTGCTGCGCTGGGCGGCAACTGTCCGAACACATCAGGAGTTTGCGCGGCGAAGCATTAAACAGATGTCCGCCCTGCATCTGCCTTGCCTGGCAGCAGGCTGCTGGAACGATGCCATCAGCAACTATAGCTCTTGCCTACTACAGCCTAAAGCGAAGCCGGATCGATCCGTGTGTGCGGGGGGGCGGAGACGAATAGCGTTCGAAAAAACTGTTCTGTTCATGCTCGGTCCCTCTGCAATCAGTATTTCAGCTGATTTTCAGGACGTTGATTATGGTCAATCAATGATTCGTTAGGCATGCAACTATTTTGCCTGGATTTATCAATAGCTCTGCCAGTAAGGATGAGGACAGGCATATGAAAGAGTTGAACTGCAAACTTGCCACAATGTTCTGTGCGGCGGTTTCTTGCGCCTGGGCGCTAACCTCGACAGCGGCAGTCGCCGCGACCGAAGCGGAGTTGCCGGTGATCGTTCAGGAGCTGGTCGCGCCCCCGGCGCTGCCGGCACCTATTACGCGCAAGAGCCCGGCGCGGGTGGTGGTCAATCTGACCGTGGAAGAAGTCGAACGGGAAATAGCGCCCGGTACGCGCTACATGTTCTGGACGTTTGGCGGCACCGTGCCGGGCAAAATGATTCGGGTGCGTGAAGGCGATACCGTTGAACTGCATCTGCAGAATCTGGCCAGCAACAAGCTGCCGCACAATATCGATCTGCATGCCGTCAGCGGCCCCGGTGGCGGCGCCGAGCAAACCCTGATCGCCCCGGGCAACGAAGCGGTCTTCACCTTCAAGGCCTTGGCCTCGGGATTGTATGTCTATCACTGCGCCACGGCGCCAGTGGGCATGCATGTGGCCAATGGCATGTACGGCATGATTCTGGTCGAACCCAAAGAGGGCATGTCCAAGGTTGACCGTGAATACTATGTAATGCAGGGCGATTTCTATACCAGCGGCGCCTACCGTGCCGACGGCCTGCAGAACTTCGATATGCAGAAAGCAGTCGATGAAAAACCCACCTATGTGTTGTTTAACGGTGCCGATGGCGCCTTGACCGGCAAGGGTTCGCTGACCGCCAACACCGGCGAAAAAGTGCGGATGTTTTTCGGCGTCGGCGGCCCCAATTTGGTATCCAGCTTTCATGTGATAGGCGCGATCTTCGACCGCGTCTATGGCGATGGCGGCACCGGTTATCAGGAGAATGTGCAAACCACCCTGGTACCGCCTGGCGGCTCGACTATCGTCGAATTCGTGCCCAAGGTGCCGGGCAACCTGACCCTCGTCGACCACTCGCTGACCCGCGCCTTCAACAAGGGGGCAGTCGGTTTGCTGACGGTCAGCGGTGCCAAGCAGCCGGAGATTTTCGGCGAAGGCGTGAAGCAGCCCCTGCCGGCTGTGGCGGGTCAGGTAGCCGCGGCCAAGGCGCCGCTGCCGAAGATACCCAATGGCGATGTCGCTATGGCGCGTGGCAAGGCGGTTTACGAGCGGGTCTGTGCGGCCTGCCACTTGCCCGATGGCACAGGGGTGGCCGGGGTATTCCCGCCGCTGGCCAACTCCGACTTCTTCCAGGAACGGCCGTATGAGATGGCCTATATCGTCCTGCACGGTCGCAGCGGCAAGCTGGTGGTCAACGGCGAACACTACAACGGTGTGATGCCGCCGCAGGATCTGAATGACAACGATGTGGCGGCGGTGATCAATTACATCAATGTGGCCATGAACCAGGGCAAGCCGGTACTGACCGCGGAGCAGGTCAGTGAAATGCGTCAGGTCAAGAAGTAATGAAGTTGGCGGCGCCACTCGCCTGCCGCTGCGGCGCGTTGCTGCTCTGGCTCCTCTGGGGCGTGGTGGGCAGTGCCTGGGCCGCCGACTACCGGTTGCTGGCGGGTGGCGAGTTTCGCAGCGTGTTGCCGGCCGATGGGGAACGTTCCGCGGCCAGCATCCGGCCATTCTGGCTACGCAGCACGCCGGTGAGCAATGCCGAGTACCTGGGGTTTCTCCAGGCTCATCCGCAGTGGCGGCGTGGTGCGGTGCCTGCGGTGCTGGCCGGCGCCGACTATCTGGCGTTGTGGGTCGGGCCGCTGGCGTTCGCGCCGCTGCAGGCCGATGCGCCGGTGACCCAGGTCAGCTGGCATGCCGCCCAGGCCTTCTGCGTCAGTGAGCAGGCGCGTTTGCCGACCTGGTACGAGTGGGAGTTTGCCGCCGCGGCCGACGAACTGCGCGCCGATGCGCGCGGCGATCCGGTTTGGCTGGCGCGCATTCTCGCCTGGTACTCGCGTCCGGCCAATCTGCCGCCCCAGGCCATAGCGCTGCAGCCGGCCAATTACTACGGCATCCATGATCTGCACGAACTGACGTGGGAGTGGGTCGAGGACTTCAACGGTCTGTTCGTCAGCGCAGACAGCCGGACCCAGGGCGAGCAGAAACAGCTGGCCTTCTGTGGTGGCGCGGCCCTGTCGCTGAACGACAAGGACAACTACGCGGTTCTGATCCGTTTGGCCCTGCTGGCGGCCATGGAGGCCAATCAGGGCGGCAACTATCTGGGTTTTCGCTGCGCGCGCGACCCAGCCCCCCATTTATCAGGAAGCCCCAATGAATAGAGTCAAACGTATGGGTCTGGCGCTGCACGGCGCCTTGTTGTCCGCTGTCTTGCTGCTGACCCCCGGCGTATTACCGCTGGCGCAGGCGGCGCCGGTGAATACCGCGCTCGCCGGCTTGCCCGCCGACTCGTTGTATGGCTTGGCGATGCCCCTCACCGATGCGCAGGGCGAGCGTTTCGATTGGCGCGAGATGGCTGGCACGCCGCTGCTGGTTACCATGTTCTATGGCGACTGTGCCTCGGCCTGTCCGGTGCTGATGCAGAGCCTGCAGCGGACCATTGCCGAGCTTCGGCCCGAGGCGGGTACGCTTCGGGTGCTGATGGTCAGCCTGAATCCGCAGCATGATACGCCCGCCTCGTTGGCGCATCTGAGCCACATGCACCAGCTCGATCCGCGCTTTTTCCGCCTGGCGGTGGCAGCGAGCGAAGGGCAAACCCGCGCCATGGCGGCGGCGTTACGGATCAAGTATCGGGTTCTGGACACTGGCGAAATAAGCCACAACACCAGGGTCACCCTGTTGAATGCGGAGGGTCAGGTCGCCGCCAGCAGCACATTGCTCAAGCCCGTCGCAGACCAGGCCCTGCTGTTGGCGGTTCGTCAGGCTTTGCAGTGAGCGCTTGTGAATAAACGCTCGTCTATGCAGACGCCCGCTGGCGTGGCGCGCCTCGCCGCGAACGTCTGGAGGCGGCCTCGCGACGGCGCTCGATATTTTCACAGCCTCTGAGCGGGCTGTGAACTCGGATGGTTGCCGGTCCGCGTCGCCGCTGCCCTGACTGCGTGGATGCGCCACCGCTGTCTATGCTTAGCGCATCGAAGGCGGCTCGAGCATGCGGGGCTATTGCAGCCAGTTGCTGTGTTTGCGGGTGAGGGCGAGCCGGCCTGTTGTCGTCCACGCTCGTGGCAGATTCATCCGCTTGGCGGTGTAGCAGTGCGTCCAGGCCCGTAGCCGGAACAGTCCGCAATGACAGTGCGCCGTCCGCTCAAGATTCTTTTCTATTGCAATGTGCTGATTGTCGGCCTGCTGCTGGGCTACAAGGTCTATCTGAATGTTGTGCTGTCCGACTTCGAGGCCGAGCACACCCCTCAGGTCGAGGCGATTCAGGCGCGGCTGGAGAGTCGGGATAGTTACAGCTTCGCGGTGGTGGGCAATATCAATAACTCCGTCGGCATTTTCGAGCGACGCATTATTCCCATGCTCAACGCGTCCGGCGTCGATTTCATCATCTCCGCCGGTAATGCGGTCAGCGGTGGCGGCGAGGACAAGTACCGGGCGCTGCACGGCACCCTGAGCCACTTGCAAGTACCCTATGTGCTGACCTTTGGCGCCCATGAATACGAAGAGTTCGGCAGTTATCGCTTCTACGAGCACTTCGGTCCGCATTTTTTCAGTTTCCGGGCCGGTCACAGTCGCTTCATCTTTCTCGACAGCACCGGCAAAACGCCTTGGCGCTGGCAGGTTCTCTGGCTCAAGGAGCTTTTGCGTCAGGGTGATGCACGGCAAACCTTTGTCTTTACCGGCAAGCCGCTGCTGCACGGCGAAACACCTGTCCGTTTTACTGGCGAACAGGATTACCTGCAGCCCGCGGTGTTCCGTGAAGCGTTGCTGGAGCTGATCGCCGAACACCCGATCGATGCGGTATTTGCCGCCAACCTGCCGCTGTTTTCCGAACAGCGGCGCGGCAATACCCGCTTTATTACCAGCGGTGGGGCGGGTGGCCTGCTTCTGAGTGATCAGGCCAGTTTTCATCATTATGTGCAGGTGTTGGTATCAGCGCAGGGCATGGACATCCAGGTGCAGCAACTCGACGTCGGCCAGCACCCGCTGTTCAAGCAACTCGAGAACATCTGGCTGTTCATCTATTCGCTGTTCTACGTTGGCTATCTGAACTTCATTCTGCTGGTTTGCGGCCTGGCCATCGCCGCGATCAAGCTCTACACCTTGGCTTTCGCCGAGCGCGACTATTATCCGAACTTCGATCTGGATCCCTCGCCCTGGCTGGAGAAGCCGCTGCGGATCGTGATGTTCACCAACAACTACCTGCCTTTTATCGGTGGTGTTCCCATCTCGATCGAGCGGCTATGGCGGGGGCTGGCAGCCATGGGCAACGCTGTACTGCTGATCGCGCCACGTTATCGAGATCAGCCGCGGGTAGAGCCGCATGTGCTCAGGGTGCCGTCGATTCTGGCCATGGGCGAGAAGCGCGAGTTCCGCCTGGCCAATATTTTTCTACGGCGTATCGGCCGGGCGGTCAGGGACTTTCGCCCCGACCTGATTCACCTGCACCATCCTTTCTGGCTCGGTTCGCTGGGCCTGTTGTTGGCGCATCGGCTGCGCGTGCCGGCGGTTTTTACCTACCACACCAGGCTGGAACACTATGCTCACTTCGTGCCGCTGCCTGGCATGCTCTTCCGCAACTTCATCTCCCATGCGCTGATCAAGCGCTTCGCCAATAAATGCGATGCGGTGATCGTGCCTACTTACTCCGCCGAAGAATACTTGCGCATGATCGGTGTGAAGAAACCCGTCTTCGTGCAACCCACGGGTATCGACTACCGGCGCTTTCAAGAGGTGACGGCGCAGCAGGTCGCGCGCCTCAGGACGGCGCTGGACATTGGCGACGAGCAAGTCCTGATCAGTGTGTCGCGGCTTTCCAATGAAAAGAACATCGATTTCCTCATTGATGCAATCGCCAGTCTGCGCGGGCAGACCGAACGGCCTTTTCTCGTCCTGATGATCGGTGACGGCCATCAGCGCGAGCGCCTGCTCAGGCGTATCGACGAGTTGAATCTTGCTCGCCATTTCAGGCTGCTCGGCGCCGTGCCGCCAGAGGACATGGCGACTTACTACCGGCTGGGCCAGCTGTTTCTCTTCGCCTCCAAATCGGAAACCCAGGGCATGGTCATTCTGGAAGCCATGGCTGCCGGCTTGCCCGTGGTGGCGGTGCGCTCGAGTGGTATCGACGATGTGGTCAGGCAGGGTTACAACGGTTTCAAGACGCCGGAGAACCTGGCCCTGTGGTGCGCGCGGGTGACCCAGTTGCTCGAGGACGAGCGGCTACGCGAAGAGATGTCCGGCCACGCCCTGCTGGTGGCGGCGGAGCACTCCATCGAGAAGTTCGCCGAGGGCGTCAAGGAGATCTACGGCACGGTCTTGGCCGCCTCGCGTGCCCAGCAAGGCGGTCGCTGGCGCTGATGGATTGCTGCGCTGCTCGGCGTACGTCTACAGCCGGCCTTCTTGGCGCAGACGGCGCAGCACCCAGTGGCGGTAGCACCAGGAGAACATGGGTTTGAGGCCGGGCAGGCCGAGCAGCCAGGCCAACGGGCGTAGGGCCGGGGTGCGCGACATCAGCAGGATGTAGGCGTCCAGTTCGCGATGAATGCGGCCTTGGGCGTCTTCGACATGCAGTTCGGTCAGCGCCAGGTGCGGGTCGATGCCGGCCGCCCGCAACTGCTCTTCCCTGTCACTGATGTCCACCCATTCGACACTGTCGTCGCTGCGCGTGCGCAACTTTTCATAACGGCGCCGGTCAGCCACGCAGCGCGGGCAGGCACCGTCGTAATAGACCTTGAGTCTGGCCATGGGGCAGATCTGGTGGCGGGGTTTATTAGCAGTTTAGAACAGCAGCGCGCGCCCCTCGGGCGAGGGGCGCGGTGGTTCAGAGGTTGTGAAAATATCGAGCGAGAGTTTTTTCACAGCCTCCTAGATCAGCTCGGCCCACATGTCATATTCGTCGGCGTCGACGATGCGCACCCGGACCTTGTCGCCAGGTTTGACGGCGGTGCTGGCGATAAACACGCTGCCGTCGATTTCCGGGGCATCGGCGTAGCAGCGCGCTACTGCGCCCTGATCGTCGACTTCGTCGATCAGCACTTCCAGCTCCTTGCCGACCTTCAGCTGCAGGCGTGCGGCGCTGATGGCCTGTTGGTGGGCCATGAAGCGGTCCCAGCGATCCTGTTTGATCTCGTCCGGCACGTGGTTATCCAGCAGGTTGGCCGATGCGCCCTCTACCGGTGAGTACTGGAAGCAACCGACGCGATCGAGCTGGGCTTCGGTCAGCCAGTCGAGCAGGTACTGGAAGTCTTCTTCGGTTTCGCCGGGGAAGCCGACGATAAAGGTCGAACGGATGGTCAGTTCCGGGCAGATCGCGCGCCAGTTCTTGATCCGCGCCAGGGTCTTGTCTTCGAAGGCCGGGCGCTTCATGGCCTTGAGCACTTTCGGACTGGCGTGCTGGAAGGGGATGTCCAGGTACGGCAGCAGTTTGCCGGCGGCCATCAGCGGGATCAGTTCATCGACGTGCGGGTAGGGGTAGACATAGTGCAGGCGCACCCAGATGCCCATGCTCGAGAGTGCTTCGCAGAGTTCGGTCATGCGGGTTTTCACCGGCTGGCCGTTCCAGAAGTCGGTCTTGTACTTCATGTCGACGCCGTAGGCGCTGGTGTCCTGGCTGATCACCAGCAGCTCCTTGACCCCGGCCTTGACCAGGCGCTCGGCCTCGCTGAGCACTTCGCCGACCGGGCGGCTGACCAGCTTGCCGCGCATCGAGGGGATGATGCAGAAGCTGCAGCTGTGGTTGCAGCCTTCGGAAATCTTCAAATAGGCGTAATGCCGCGGGGTCAGCTTGATGCCTTGCGGCGGCACCAGGTCGATCAGCGGGTTGTGCTCGGTAGAGGGCGGCACCACTTCGTGTACGGCATTGAGTACCTGCTCGTACTGCTGCGGGCCGGTGACGGAGAGCACGCTGGGGTGCACGTTGCGGATCGCACTTTCTTCCACGCCCATGCAGCCGGTGACGATGACCTTGCCGTTCTCGGCCAGGGCCTCGCCGATCACTTCCAGGGATTCGGCCTTGGCGCTGTCGATAAAGCCACAGGTATTGACCACCACCACGTCGGCGTCCTGGTAGGTCGATACGACTTCGTAACCTTCCATACGCAGTTGCGTGAGGATGCGTTCGGAATCGACCAGGGCCTTTGGGCACCCAAGGCTTACGAATCCGACTTTCGGCGTGGCGGTGGTGGACATGCGGCGAACCTCAGGTTTTGAAGGACGGGCGCTGGAGGCGCCTCTGATCAAAAAGTGCGCAATTCTAGCGGTGGATTGCCGGATTGACCAGCACTTGAGGGGTTGTGAAAAGACGCTCGTCTATAGACACCCTTCGCGCCGACCAAATTACCTCGGGCAATCCGCGACCTGTAGGGTGTCTCTCGTCGCAGGCAGAGCCCCGTGGTTCATCGGTGCGGCACAAAACTGGCCGGCTGTCGCTACGCTCCGAATGGATCGCCGCCCGGCGTTCTGTTCCGAACGCCCGCGGGTGAAAGACGGCGGGCGTTCAGCGTTCGCTTCGTCTGGTGCGCCCGGCCGTCCTCCGGCTCTGCGTGTCGGCGATCAGGCCCGGCGCGGCAGAATGCGCAGCAAGGTATTGTCGCGGCCTATGAAGTGGTGGAACAGGCCGGCGACGGCGTGCAGGCCGATCAGCCAGTAACCGGCGACCCCGGCCCATTCGTGCCATTCCTTTACAGTGCCGGCGAGCTTGGGGGTCTTGTCGACCAGCGCCGGCAGTTCGAGGCCAAAGAACGGTATGGGCTTGCCGGCTGCGCTGAGGATCAACCATCCGGCCAGTGGTGCGCCGATCATCAGGGCGTAGAGTGCCAGGTGCATTATCTGCGCGGGCAAGTTCTGCCAGGCGGGCAGGGCGGGTTTGATCTTCGGTGTCGGGGCAATGAAGCGCGCCAGCAGACGCAGCCAGACCAGCGCGAATACCGCCATGCCGAGCATGAAGTGCCACTGCTTGAGCAGGTCGCGGGTTTCGCTGCCTTTGGGGAAGTTGCCCTTGAGTTCGATGCAGGCATACACGCCTGCGATCAGCACCAGCATCAGCCAGTGCAGGGTGATCGATAGACTGCCAAAACGCGTATCGGTATTTTTCCAGGACATGGTGATGCGGCTCCGCTGCTGTTTGGATTGAACAGCGCAAGCATAGGCACGTGAAGCTTAAGCTTTGCTGAGCGGGAACGCTGTTCGCGCCTGGAAACCCGAATGGCGGAAAGCAAGAAGGCCACTCGATTGAGTGGCCTTCTTGAGTATCTGGTTGCGGGAGCAGGATTTGAACCTACGACCTTCGGGTTATGAGCCCGACGAGCTACCAGACTGCTCCATCCCGCGCCGCCAATTCTATCCGTATGAGCATTCTTGTCAATCGATTTCTGCTTTTCAATCAATTGCGTTAATGACTGTGGCGAGCGCGCAAACGAAAAAGGCCACTCGATTGAGTGGCCTTTCCGGAAACTGGTTGCGGGAGCAGGATTTGAACCTACGACCTTCGGGTTATGAGCCCGACGAGCTACCAGACTGCTCCATCCCGCGCCGCCAATTCTATCCGCATGAGTGTTCTTGTCAACTGATTTCTGCTTTTTAATCAATTGCTTAAGTAGGTCTGGAAGGCGCAAACGAAAAAGGCCACTCGATTGAGTGGCCTTTTCGGAAAACTGGTTGCGGGAGCAGGATTTGAACCTACGACCTTCGGGTTATGAGCCCGACGAGCTACCAGACTGCTCCATCCCGCGGCGCCAATTCTATCGCCAAAAAACCGTCTGTCAACTCTTGTCTTGGGAAAAACTGTTGTTCGTTCAGGTGCTTAGCGTTGTGTCGGGCGCTTGAGTCCGGCGTCAGGCCCGGCTGGCCGGGGCTTGGCGAGGGATAAGGCCGGGCGAGCGGGGGTGTCGGGGGTGTCCTGTCAGGTGGGGCTCTGCGCCGTCCGATCATCGCTGGCATAGCCCATCAACCCGCTGTTGGGCTAGAGTCGGCGGTTATTCAGTTGGAGAATGATGATGGGACTCGAATGTAAAGCCTGCGGTGCGCCGCTACCGAACCAGGCAACGACCTGCCCGGCCTGTGGCGTTGACGTGCCGCCGCTTGCGCCGAAGAAGACCAAGCTGCTGCCGCTGGCGGCCTTCATGCTGATTGTGATCCTGGTGATTCAGGCCTATATGAACAAGCCTGACACTAAGGTGGTCGAGCCTGCGCCAGCGGCCGAGACGGTGGAGAAGTAGCGGACGGCTGAATTAACGACAACGGAATATGAGCGCCAGAAAGATCATCCACGTCGATTGCGACTGCCGTCCCCGAATATTTTTTGGCTTCCTTCTGATGGTCGAGTGCTGCGCCGCCAGGGCGTTTGGTGTCCGTTAGCGTTCGCTGCGTGCTCGCCCAACAGAGGAAAAAGTGGGTATTTAAGCGGGGTTCGTAACCCGCGAGAGGATACCCACCATGCCTTTGACCGATGTCCAGAGCCGCCAAGCCAAGCCCGGCCTCAAGCCCCGTAAACTTAGCGATGAGCGGGGGCTTTTCATTGAGATTCGCCCTGCCGGGAGCACGCTCTGGCGCTACCGGTACAAAATCGACGGTGTCGAGAACGTTTTCGCCATCGGCGAGTATCCCGAGGAGGGGTTGGCTGATGCCCGTGCGGAGCGTGATAGTGCCCGGGCTTTGGTAAAGCAGGGCCGGCTCCGGTCCATGTTCGCTTCCAGCCCTTGCTGCCGCACGGCGTTCTCGGCTTCAAGCCGAGCGGCGAGGGTGCTGATCGAGCGGGAACGGTACTCGAACCTGAAGGCAGGGCTTCCTGTTTTCTGTCTGACGCTCCACTCGACAAGGGTAAACTGTAGATTGTTTGGCTTTTTCTTTCGGGGCTGCTGGGGCTCATCGGCTACATGCCACAAACCAAGGCCGTGGCCCTTTACTATCGACAACTTACTGAGCCCGCCCGCGCGGCATGACTCATACCAAAGAGCCCTTGGAATCCCCCGGGCGGTTCAGATTCGAACTGTCCTCACATCCCCAGACTGAAAGGCAGACCAGCGGGCTTCCTGGCAGATATTCACCGGTTCAGGCAAGGCGGTCGGCCAGTTAGGCCCCATACACTTCACTACGAGTTAATCGCGCACAACAACGAACGCGAGAAGTAGTGATGAACCTATATCAGCCTGACTTAGTTACCCAGCACAGCGGCCATATCTGTGATCGCCAGACCCGTGTCGAGGACGCTGCCTTGATTCTTTCGGGGATGAAGGGCTAAGGCCAAATACCTCGCGCATTTCAGCTTCCGATATCTGCTTGGCGCTCAAGTGGGTCGTTTCCTTCAAGGGGCACAGTAGTTAAGTGACTGGGCTGTAAGTCGCCGTGGGAAGTTTATTCAGGGGAGGAGGTTGATATCTGTTGGCGTCGCGAGGGCGAGGTGGCTGGCAGTGTGTGCTGGAAGGGAGTACCTGCTAACACTGAATGGTTGTGGGTGGCCGGGGTGGTTCAGGTCATTGCTGTCGTGCTTGTCGCTTACCAGCGCCAGGGGAGGTTTAGTCTGCCTCGGTGTGACTCGGGGGAAAGTAGTTGGTGGCTTATTGCTATAGAAGTCATGATAATGGCGTCATTATATTGTCTGGCTCGCGCCCGCGGAAATATCGGCCAATGCAATGCTCACTAGTTCCCGCCCCAGGAGCGCGAAATGGATAGCTATCCGAATGAGCTGCTCAGTGCCTTGGTCGAAAGGATCGGTCTGGGCATCATCGTGCTCGATGCGAATACGCGTATTCAGCATTGGAATGCTTTCGTCGCCCAACGTTGTGGCAAGAACCTTGACCAAGCCAAGGGGCAGCTTTTTGTGAATATCTTCCCTGAGGCGGATACCTCGCGCTTCGAGCGGATGGTCGAATTGGCGCGTGACAAGTCCACGCATGTCTACAGTCACTGGCTGGAAATGCCGGCTCTTGTGGAGTTGCCTGTGTCAACGGCCGAGCATGGGCTACTGGCGCTGCAGAGCACCTTGTTTTTTCCCTTCGAAACCCCCGATGGCAGTATCCACTACGGCTTGGTGATGTATGAAACCAGTACTCTGGCTCAATCCAGCGAGCAGCTGGAGCTGGCTCTGAATGCCTTGGGTGGTAAGCAGGTGGAGCAGGATCAGCTGCTTCGAAAATTGGAAGCTGCCAATAGTCAGCTGTTGCAATCGGAGAAAATGGCGGCAATCGGTCAATTGGCGGCGGGTGTCGCTCACGAGATCAACAACCCCATCGGCTATGTGTTCTCGAACCTCAAGACCCTCGATGGTTATGTGCATGACCTACTGAAGATCATCGATGCGGTAGACGGTGCTACGAGCCTTGATGACGTGCGTCAACTCAAGCGCAGCCTCGAATACGACTACATTCGAGGCGATGTGGAAGCGTTGATCAGCGAGTCGGGGGATGGCATCGATCGAGTCAAACAGATCATTAGCGCGCTCAAGGACTTCTCCCATATAGAGGAGGAGGAATTTCGTCTGGCCGATCTGCACCGCGGTTTGGATAGCACCCTCAACGTGGTCAGCAACGAATTGAAGTACAAGGCTGAAGTGGTCAAGGAGTATGGCGCGTTGCCGGAGGTGGATTGCATCTCCTCGCAGATCAATCAGGTAGCGATGAATCTGTTAGTCAATGCTGCACATGCCATCGAGAAATTTGGACGTATCACCCTGCGCACTGCATGCGACGGCGACTGGATCTGGATCGAGGTCGAGGACACGGGTAAAGGCATCGAGCCGAAGCTACTCAATCGCATTTTTGAGCCTTTCTTCACGACCAAGCCGGTAGGCAAGGGAACCGGGCTTGGCCTGGCTCTTTCCTACAGCATCGTGCAGAAGCATCACGGGCGTATAGAAGTTCACAGTGAGGTGGGTAAGGGTTCGCGCTTTCGCGTCTGGCTACCGGTTCATCAGCCGAGTGCTTTGGTTCAGGCCGATGGGCAGGCGATATGAGTGTGCGGGAATCTGAAGTCGTCACTACTCTGCTTCTAGTCGACGATGAGGAGAACATTCTCAATAGCTTACGCAGGATCCTGCGCAGTGAGCCCTACCGATTGCTCACCGCCAGTGGCGGTGAGGCGGCGCTTGCGTTGCTGGACCAGCAGCCGATCGACCTTGTGATTTCCGACGCTCGCATGCCTGGGATGGACGGTGCCACCTTGCTGGCCCAAGTACAGCAGCGTTGGCCGGAATGTGTGCGTATCCTGCTTACGGGATATGCCGACATCACCACCACCGTCAAGGCGATTAACGAAGGGCAGATTTATCGTTATATCAGCAAGCCGTGGGATGACCATGAACTGCGCTCGATTATTCATCAGGCTTTGGCCTTCCAACACTCCGAGCGTGAGCGTTTGCGCTTGGAGCGCTTAACCCACGAGCAAAACGAACGTTTGCAAGAGCTGAACGCGACCCTTGAACAGCGTGTACACGACCGCACCGCCGAGCTTGAGCAGACCGCAGACATGCTCGACCTTGCCTATGTCGAGTTGCGGCGCAGCTATGTTACCGCGACCGAGGTGTTTGCCAATCTGGTCAATCAGCGGCTAACTAGAGAGCGCCAGACCAACACGAAAGTGATCGCTTTGGTCAAGGCTTATGCTGAGTGCTATCAGCTGGACGACCGTACCAGTAACGACTTGGCCATGGCCGCTGCGCTGTACAACATCGGCAAGTTGGCTTGGGATGATGAACTGCTCGGTCAGCCGTCCGACCTGCTATACAAAGCAGGTCGAGCGCGCTACCGCCAATATCCGGCGCTCGGCGAAAGCCTGTTGATGACTCTGGAGCCTGTTCAGGATGCGGGTCGACTGATCCGACATCACCAGGAGCGTTGGGATGGCAATGGCTTCCCCGATCGTTTGGCGGGCGAAGCAATCCCTTTGGGCGCACGCCTGCTCAAGCTTTCCGTGGACTTCATCGAATTGCAGTGCGGCATGATCCTTGACCGCAAGCTGAGCCGCGACGACGCGCTGCTGCTGATAAAGAAATACACCGGTCGGCTCTACGATCCCGAACTCTCCAGTCGTTTCATTGATCTTTGCAATAACCTGACTCCGGATTTGGTCCTGACCGACGTCAGCATCCTTGCGCTGGATACCCGACGCCTGGAGCCCGGTATGGTCTTGGCGCGCGATCTTCATGCTGAGAACGGCATGTTGCTACTGAACGAGGACAAGTCACTGACCTCGGCGTTAATCAATAAGCTTATGGCGTTCGAGGCTTCTGAGGGCGGGCGTTACACGTTATTCGTGCGTAAGCCCGAGAACCAGACGCCTGCTCAAGAGGAAGCTTAGAGTGATCAAAATTCAGTTAGTGGATGATGAACCGCATGTCCTTAGTGCGCTGACGCGGGTGTTACACCCGCATCGCTGGGAGGTACACGTCTTCAGCGATGCTCAGGCTGCTTTGGATGCACTCACTGAGCATGAATATGCCGTGATCATCTCCGACTATAAAATGCCGAATTTAGATGGCATTACTTACCTTCAATTCGCCAAGCAGCGTCAGCCATATGCCTTTCGCATGGTGCTCAGTGCCCATGGTGATCGGCAATCAATGCTGCAGGCTATCAACCGCGCGGAAATCTATCGCTTTCTCTCAAAGCCCTGGGAAGATTACGAGATCGAAACTGCTGTGTGTGCGTGCGTCGATCTGTATTTATTGCGACAGGAGAATCATCGTCTGCTCTCCCAGGTACGTAAGCAGCAGACGGCTCTAGAGCGGCAGCAGGACGAACTGATCCGTCTGGAAGCCGAATACCCAGGAATCACTCGGGTTGAGCGCGATACCGATGGTGCAGTCCTGATCGAGCTCAAAGAGCGTACCGACCATGGCTGATTATCTCGCGCACGAACGCAAGCTCACGCTCAAGGTGGTCTACTACGGGCCGGCCCTGAGCGGCAAGACCACCAACCTCATGCAGCTGCACACGCTGCTGCGCCCGCAGCGCAAGGGCGAGCTCATGGTTCTCGAGACCCGCGACGACCGCACGCTGTTCTTCGACGTGCTGCCGATCGGCCTGCGCAGCGAGAATGGCCTGGATCTGCGTCTGAAGCTCTACACCGTGCCGGGTCAGGTACAGCACGACAGCACGCGCAAGGCGGTGTTGTCACGCGCCGACGGGGTGATCTTCGTCGCCGATTCGCAGGCGGCACAGCAGGACAACAATGCCAATGCCTTCGACAATCTCGCCGACAATCTGCAGAAGCTCGGCATGGATATCGAGCAACTGCCACTGGTGGTGCAGTTCAACAAGCGCGACGTACCCGACGCGGTTGAGGAGGGCGGGCTCCAGGCACGCTGGCGGGACACGCCCTGGGCGCCGTTGTGCATGGCCTCGGCGATCAGTGGTCAGGGGGTGGTAGAAAGCTTTCGCCTTCTACTCGAGCGGCTTTACCCCGCGCTCGACCAGGAGTACCAACTGGCTGATGGCGAAGGCATAGACGCGGCGACCTTTGTTCGCCAGCTGAGCATGGCAGAGGGGGGCAACTGATGCTGGGCTTCGAGGATGACCCGCGGTTGATCGATCTGCTCCCGATCGAGCGCCAGCAACGCCTGCTGCAGCTGCTGCAGGCCCTGGTTGCTCTGCCGCTGAGCCTGCACGAGCACTATCGCGATGATGCCGAGCCGGTCGAGTTCAACCTGGAAACCCTGGCCTGGTTGCATTGCCCGCAGCAGCCACAGGTGCAGCAGGCTGCGGCCCGGGTGTTGGAGTTCGTGCTGTTTTATGTCGGCAAGTATCGCTTGGCCGCCAATCTGCACCACGACACCACTGAGGCCAGCTTCGCCGAGCTACAACGCCAGCATGACGCCCTACAGGCCTCCGAGGCGCGCTACCGAGAGCTTTCCGCGCAGTTGCAGACGCGGGTCGACGAGCAGGTCAAGGTCATCGAACAAGCTCAACAGCAGCTTTACGAAACGGCCCGCCTGCGCTCGATCGGCCAGCTAGCCGCCGGGGTCGCCCATGAGATCAACAACCCGATAGGCTTCATTGCCAGCAATCTGCGGGTAGCCGACGACTATCTCGATGAGCTGAGCGTAAAACTGCCCAGTGACCCCGTCAGCGCCCTATTGCTGAAGGATTTCAAGGATCTGCTGGGCGAATCGCTCAGCGGTACCCAGCGCATCGCGGCCATCGTCACCGACCTAAAGACCTTCTCCAACATCGATCAGGCTGATTTCGTGCCCTGTGATTTGAATGCGTTGATCGGCACCACCTGTCACCTGCTGCAGGCCGAGAGCAGTCAGGCGTTGCATGTCGAGCGGAAACTATCCAAGTTACCGCACTTGGCCGGCTATCCGGCGAAGATCTCGCAGGTCTTCTACAGCGTGTTGGACAATGCGGTGAAGGCCCTCGCTGGGCCGGGCACCATACGCATCACTAGCCGCATGGGCGCGGATGGGGCGCTGGAGGTGATCGTCGAGGACAACGGCTGCGGCATCCCCGCAGACGATTTGTCACGGGTCTTCGACCCGTTCTTCACCACTCGCCCGGTCGGCTCGGGAAGCGGCCTGGGCTTGAGCGTGGCGCGCGACATAATGACCGCTCATCAGGGCGAGATCCTGATGCACAGCCGTGTTGGTACGGGCACTCGAGTGACCCTGCGCTTTCTCAGCCATTAAGGAACTCTCGTGGCCAAACGTTATGCATCGCTGTTTGTCGGAGAGGGGCCCAATCTCGAGGAGATCGATGCCGTGTCCAGCGCACCCTATCGTCTGCTCTTGGTGGATGACGAGCCGGGCATTCTCGCTGCTCTGCGCCGGGTGTTTCAGCGCGAGAACTATGAGCTGCACTTCGCCCGCAACGGTGTTGAAGCGCTGAAAATTCTTGGTGGGCAGCCGATTCATCTGATCATCAGCGACTTCATGATGCCGCAGATGAATGGCAGTGAGCTCCTCGCTCAGGTACGCGAGCGCTGGCCGGAGACCATTCGCATCATGCTCACCGGGCATGCCAGCACTGATGCGGTTATGGGGTCAGTCAAGGGCGGCGCGGTCTACCGTTTTATTCTCAAGCCCTGGAACGATGATGATCTGCGTCTGACTATTGCCCTGGCCCTCGAGCAATATGCACTGATGCAGCGCAACCGCGCCCTCGAGCAGGAGAACCACCAACAGAGCCGCGATCTTGCAACCCTTGCCAAGCTCGGCGTCACTAACCGCAGCCAGTTGGCCATCATGCTGCACAAGAAAGGCCTGCTAAACGCCCAGCAGATCCAGCTGCTGCACAAGGAGATGCAGACCCACAAGACCCCGGTGATGCGCCAGTTGATGCAGCACGACTGGATCGATAGTGACAAAATTTACCAGCTGATGCGCAAGGACCTGATGTTCGAAGAAGTCGACCTGCGCGAGTTTCAGGTCGACCTGCCCCTGCTGGCTCTGGTGCCGCAAGCGGTCTGCACGCGGCAGCTGGTGCTGCCACTGCGGGTTACCGACAAGCGCCTGCGCCTGGCGATGGCCGACCCGATGGACATGGGGCTGATCGAAGAGCTCGGCTTCATGACCGGCTTCAGTATCCATCCCTTACTGTGTGAGCTTGAGCAGCTGCAAAACAAATTTCGGGAGATATTCGGCGAACCCGGCAATCAGCTCGAAGACTTGGCAACGGTGGTCGGTAACAGCGACCCCTACGAAGGCATCGAGATCGTCCTCGACGACGACGCCAACACCGAAAGCCTCGAGCAGCTGCTGGGCAGCTCGGAGGATCCTCCAGCGATCCGCCTGGTTAACGCAATCATCCTCGAGGCGCTGCGCCTGGGTGCCAGCGACATTCATATTCATCCGCGAACCAAGCAGATAGTGGTGCGTTACCGCATTGACGGCGTGCTGCAGGACAAGATCCAGATCCCCAGTACCCTGTTGATGTCGCTGGTTTCGCGGATCAAGGTGATGGCCGAGCTGGACATCACCGAACGGCGGCGCCCGCAGGACGGCCGGATCACGGTGAAGACGCCGATGCGCATCGTCGACCTGCGCATCTCCACGCTGCCGACCATCAACGGCGAAAAAATCGTCATGCGCGTGCTGGAGCGTCAGTCCGCGGCGCAATCGCTGGAAGATCTCGGCCTGTCGGCGCACAACCTGAAGCGCCTGCTGCATGTGGTGAGCAAACCGCAGGGCATCATCCTTGCCACCGGGCCGACCGGCAGCGGCAAGACCACTACGCTGTTCGCCCTGCTGCAGCACGAGGCCTCGCCGGAGAAGAATTACGTCACTATCGAAGACCCGGTGGAGTTCCATGTCGACCTGGCAGGCCAGGTGCCGGTGCGCGAACGGATCGGTCTGAGTTTCGCCAGCATCTTGCGTGCGATCCTGCGCCAGGACCCCGATGTCATCCTGCTTGGCGAGATCCGCGATCAGGAAACCGCCGACGTGGCCTTCCATGCCGCTCTCACCGGCCATCTGGTGTTCTCCACCCTGCACACCAATTCGGCGGCGGCGACCATCGCCCGTCTCTTCGACCTAGGTCTCAAGCCCTATGTGCTGGCCTCTGCACTCGAGGCGATCATCGCCCAGCGGTTGGTACGGCGCATCTGCAGCCACTGCCGCGTCCCTGTGACGCCCTCCAAGGAGGTGCTGAGAAGCCTGGCGGCGTGTCTGCTCGAGCCGAACCTGCAGTTTTTCCAGGGGCGAGGCTGCGAGCATTGCAACCAGGGCTACAAGGGCCGGGTAGGTATTCACGAGGTGCTGACCATGAGCGACAAGTTGCGTGACGCTATCTCCCAGGGCGCCGGCGCAACCCAGTTGCAGGCCATTGCCCGCGAGCAGGGCATGACCACGTTGTTCGATGACGCCCGGGAGAAGATCCATTGCGGTCTGACCACCATTGAGGAGGTGCTGCGCCTCCTCGGTCCACAGGATGTGGAGGAATACTGATGAAGGCTCGTTATTTGGTCTTCCAGGCATATCTTCACGTCCTGAGCTTTGCTTTGCTGGCAATGGGCATTCTCAGTCTGATGAGCTATTGGCGTGTCGAACAGCCGACCGCTCATACGCTGGTGCTGCTGCCAGACGGTGCCTTTTTCGCGTCGCTCTTGGGGCTGGCCTTATTAGCTGCGGCCAGGCAGGCGTTCAGAGTATTGGGCATGGCCGCCATGCTGCTGTTCTGCTTCGCGCTATATACCCTGTCGCATAACTACCTGGCCGGTGGTGCAGACGTTGGCGTCTCCTGGGTCAGCGGCTTCTTGCGCGCACGCAGTGCTCTGGCGCTGACCGTGCTCCTGCTGCTCGTTGCGCTCTTGTTGAGTATTGGATCGCGCAAGGCCAAGCGTTGCGGTCAGGTGATCGGAGTGGCAGTCATGCTCCTGGGTACGGTTGGCCTGCTGGGCGTTGCCTGGCCAACGCTTGAGGCTCACCACCTTGGCTTCAAGTACTCGGCGACCCATATCGCCAACGTGTTTTGCGTGCTGTTGGGTGTGGCTGTGATTCTGCTCGGCTTCCTGCCTCGAGAACGTAAGGGCTTGCTGGACGGCCAGGCACTGGCAGCCGGCGGTATTGCTACGCTGCTGACGTGCATAGGCTGGTATGTACTTAGCCAGCAGGGAGTTGAATCGATCAACCGCGAAAGCGAGCTGCTGCTGACCAAGATGGAGGGAGCCACCACATCCCACTTGGAGCAGCGCCTCGAACTCATGCAGCGCATGGCTGAGCGCTGGCAAGCAGTGGGCCGTCTGCCGTCCTCGGCCTTGTGGCAGCAGGAGGCCCGCAGCTATCTGCGCGACTTCCCGCAGCTCGGCGCCGTGGCGGTACTCAACAACGACTTACGGCCGTACTGGCTCGAGCCCCAATCTCTGGGGCAGGATGACTGGCTTAAGCAATTTCTCCGCGACCCAAGTCAAGCAGCATGGTTAAAGCATGTGCAGGTCGACCAACTGACACATATGAGTAGTGTCCGCCGCTACGCCGCGGGTCAGGGAAACCACGCACTGATTGCGCTGCCACTGCAACTGCCAGGTCATGAGCGCTGGCTGTTGGTTGCAAGCGAAAATATCCAAGAGGCGCTGGATGAGTTGCTGGGGCGCGAGTTGTACGGTTTCTCCATGCGTGTGTACCAGGGCGATAGCCTGATCTACGGCTCGCCAGCTAACGAGCCGGGCAGCGAAGTTATCCCCATTGGCGAGCGGAAAGTTACCTTGCACCATGACATGACCTGGCGCCTGGTTTCCTATATCGGTAATCCCCAAGCGCGCTATACAGCGGCCTATCTACCTGCGCTAGCCATGTTGTTCGGCCTCACCTTGAGTTTTTTCCTGATGGTCAGCCAGCGCCTGGCTCGGTTGGCCATCGAGCGGTCCAGGCACTTGGCGGCTGCCAACGGCCAACTGGAAGAAAGCCTGCAGCGCCAGCTGCGCATGCAGGCCTTGAATCAACGCATCATGCAGTTTTCCCTCGATGTGCTCTGCTCGATCGACGTGCAGGGGCGCTTCAGTGAGCTCAGTCCGTCCTGCGAAGCCGTGCTCGGCTACAAACCCGAGGAGTTGATCGGGCGATCCTTTATCGACTTTGTGCTGACAGACGATCGCCAGCGCACCCAGGAAGAGGCGGTCACAGTCATGGCCGGGCAAACGACCCGCACTTTCCGCAATCGTTACCGTCACCGCAATGGGCGAACCGTTCACATCCTCTGGTCTGCCGACTGGTCAGAGGAGGAGCAGACAATGTTCGCGGTGGCGCACGATATCAGCCTACTGGTGCAAAACGAGGCGTTCGCCGAGGAGCAGCACGAGATTCTCAGCATGATCTCCACCGATCGCCGCTTGAGCGAGATTCTCACAGCAATTTGCCTGATGGTAGAAGCGCAGGAGCCCAGCGCACTGTGCTCGGTGCTGCTCACTGACGCTGCGGGCCAGCACCTGTTGACAGGTGCGGCGCCAAGCTTGCCCCAGGCCTACAGCCAGGCCGTCCACGGCATGGCGATCGGTCCCAAGGCAGGCTCCAGTGGCACGGCGGCTTTCCTCCGACAACTGGTGGTAGTTGAGGACATCCGCCTGAATCCGCTCTGGGAGGACTACCGTTGTCTCGCACTGGAGCATGGCTTGCGTGCCTGTTGCTCCTTGCCGCTGCATTCCCACCAGGGGGCCGTTTTGGGTGTCTTGGAGATGTACCGGCGTCAGGCTCATACCCCGAACAATGAACACCTTCAACTGCTCGCCAGCGCTGCGCAACTGGCTGCTATCGCTATCGAGCGTGAGCACGACCGGCTGCGGTTGCAAGAAAGCGAGCAGCGTTTCCGCTCGCTCTTCACCTTCAATCCAGACCCGGTGTTCTCCTTCGATCTGTGCGGTCGGTTTCAAAGCATGAATGCAGCGGGCGTGCAACTGACAGGCTTCAGTGAGGCGGAGTTGCTTGGCCAGCGTTTCGTCGATGTGGTAGTCGACGAGGAGTTGCCACGCGTCGAGGAGCATTTCGCTGCAGCTTGTGCGGGTCAGCCGCAACGTTATGAGCTGCACGCCCGCGACAGGCAGAACAACCAGTTGACGCTGGACGTGACCACCCTGCCGATAGTAGTCGACCAGCGGATCATCGGGGTGTTCGGTATTGCCAAGGATGTCAGTGCAGAGCGCCGTGCCGGCCAGGCGCTCCGCGAGCGCGACCAGTTTTTCAAGCTGTCCCTGGAAATGTTCTGCATGATTGATATGAGGGGGAACTTCATTCAAGTCAATCCAGCCTTTGCCGAGGTGTTGCGTTACCCCGCTTCTGTGCTGATCGGTTATTCCTACTTGGATCTAATTCATCATGATGACCGGGCCAAAGTAAAAGAGGCTGTGCATCAATTGCAGTGTGGCGAGCTGGTTCAGGGGCTTGCAATCCGAACGCTGGATGCCACAAACCAGCAACGCTGGCTGGAACTGAGTGCGGCCTTGGGTGAGGATCAGGTGATTTATTGCGTTGCTCGAGATATCACGGAGAGGCGCACAATCGAACAACAGATTCGTCGCAGTACTATGCTGCTAAGTATGGCTGGGCACACCGCGAAGCTTGGTGGTTGGTCGCTCGAATTGCCGGAGAACATGCTGAGCTGGTCGGAAGAAATGTGTAGCCTGCTCGAGTATCCGGTGGGTGTCATTCCAAGTTTTGAGGAGAGTTTTACCCTCTACCCAGAGCGAGCCCGCAAAGTGTTCGGCGAGGCAATGCGCGCGTGTGCAGAACAGGGCAAGAGCTTCGACCTAGACCTGGAGATCCGCACTGCAAATGGTCGTTTACTTGATGCGCGGATCACCGCCCAGCCAGTACATGACGAGAGTGGGCAGATCGTACGTATGGTTGGTGCTTTTCAGGATATCAGCGAGCGGAATCAGACTCAGCGCGAGTTGCAGCGTCTAGCTGGACGCCTCACTACCACGTTGGAAAGTATCAGTGATGGCTTCTACACGTTGGACAACGACTGGCGTTTCACGTACGTCAACGGCGAGGCCGAACGCTTGCTCGGGGTGCAGGCGGCGGCATTACTGGGTACGGTCTTGTGGTTTTCACTTCCCGGCGTGCGCGAGGGCGAGATCGGCGTGCGTTACTTGCGTGCGGCGGCGCAGGGCACATCTGAGCATTTCGAGGTTTTTTACGAACCACTCAAGCGCTGGTTCGAAGTCCATGCCTTCCCTTCCGATGAGGGCATAGCCGCCTATTTTCGTGACATCAGCGAGCGTCGGCGCACCGAGCAGGAGCTGCAGGCCACCCTGCTCGAGCTCGAGCGCAGCAACCGCGAGCTGCAAGAGTTCGCCTTCGTTGCCTCCCATGATTTGCAGGAACCGCTGCGCAAGATCCAGGCCTTTGCCGAACGTCTAATGGTTAGATCGGAGGCTCTGGATGAGTCGGGCCGTGATTACCTGCAGCGCATGACCTCTGCCGCAGCGCGCATGCAGTCGTTGATAATCGATCTGCTCGACTACTCGCGGGTCAGCAGCCGTGGCCAACCGTTCCAGCGGGTGCAACTTGCGGAGGTTCTGAGCGAGGTGTTGGAGGACATGGAGAGCACATTGGAACGCACCCAGGCGCAAGTCGATTACGCGCAGTTGCCGACAATAATGGGAGACGCGACTCAGCTACGCCAAGTGCTGCAAAACCTTATAAGTAATGCCGTAAAGTTTCAGGCACCTGGTATCAGGCCTGTTATCCGCATCTATACGGAGCATGAGGATGTTGATACCTGGAACCTTTGCGTGGAAGACAACGGCATCGGCTTCGATGAAAAGTATCTTGACCGTATCTTCAACCCCTTTCAGCGTCTGCACAGCCGCCAGGCTTATGCCGGAACCGGTATCGGCCTGGCAGTAGTGAAGAAGATTGTCGAACGGCATGGCGCACATATCAGCGCAATCAGCTCCCCGGGAAAGGGCAGCGTTTTTAGCATTACCTTTCCCGCGTCCGATAAGGCTTATGCATGACCGATTCACATCCCGTGCACATACTCATTGCCGATGATGACCCTGATGATTGCCTGCTTACCTGTGAGGCATTCAAGGAGTGCCAGGTCGCCAACCCGTTACATTTTGTGCACAACGGCGAGGAGTTGATGGACTACCTCAAGCGTCGCCCGCCGTATAACGACGACAAGCTGCATCCATTGCCGGGGTTGATTTTGCTTGATCTCAATATGCCGTTGAAGGACGGACGTGAAGCACTGATTGAGATCAATGCCGATAAGCAGCTGCGCGCCATTCCAGTGGTCATTCTGACCACCTCTTCGGCCGAGGAAGATATCGTGCACAGCTACCAGGCCGGAGGAAGCTCTTTCATCACCAAACCCGTGAGCTTCAGTGGCTTACTCAAAGTAGTAAAGGCGCTCAGTCGCTACTGGCTGGAAATCGTCAAGCTGCCAGTGGACAGGAACCGTTTATGAGTGTGCTTGACCAACCATTGCGCTTGCTATTGATCGACGATGACGAGGATGACTTCCTCATAACCCAAGATTTACTGCGTCAGGGAATGGCGCAAGCCTTTGTGCTGGATTGGTGCAGCGATTACCAGCAGGCCCTGCAAGCTGTCTTGAGTCAAGCGCACGATCTCTACCTGGTGGATTATCGGCTGGGAGCTGAGTCGGGGCTGGAACTGATTGGGTGCGCCCTCCAGGCTGGTGTGCGTAAGCCGATCATCCTACTCACTGGGCAAGGCGATAACCAGCTGGATGCCAGTGCAATCGAATTGGGGGCGGCCGACTATCTGGTCAAGGGTCAATTCGACAGCCCTCAGTTGGCGCGGAGCATTCGTTATGCGATCGACCGCTGTCAGGCCACAGTACGACTAGCTGACAGCGAAGCACGCTATCGCATGCTGTTTGAGTCGAATCCAGAACCTATTTGGGTGTTCAGCAAGGCGACCATGGTCTTTCTGGCGGTTAATCACGCCGCTACCCGTTTTCTGGGATATGGCCAGAACGAGTTCCTTGCCATGACCGTTTTGGATGTTCGCAGTGCGCAGGAGCAGGAGCGTTTCCTTGAGTATTTCAATTCGACGCTACGGGCTGCGTACATCAGTGATCTGGACGCTAGCATCTGGACATACCTGCACAAGGATGGACATGAGGTCTGTGCGGAAGTGTTGGTGCATGATTTCACTTTTGATAATCAGCCCAGTTTTTTGGTGGTCGGTATCGATGTCACGGAAAAACAGAAGGCCCGTCTGGAGGCGCAGCGGCGCGAACACAGCTTCCGCAAACTGTTGAGCGATACCCGTGATGCCGTGCTGGTTGTCGATAATACCGGCGTCGTCTGCTACGCCAATCAGGCTGCTGAGACGCTGTTTGGCACGTCCCAGCAGCAGTTGCTTCAGCAGTGCTTCGAGTTGCCCGATATCAGCGAAGAGCTCTTCGAATGGAACCTGCCAACCCCTGCTGGTGACGAGGTCGCTGTGGAGATCCATCTGGCTGAGACGGATTGGGAGGGGCGTCAGGTACGCCTGTTGTCACTGCGTGATATTAGCGAACGCAAGGAGTCTGAAAAGCAGCTTCGCCTGCTCAAACGCAGCCTGGAGTCGAGCTACAACGGTGTGATTATTGTAGATGCGCGCGAGCACGATCAACCGATCATCTATGTCAATCCGGCGTTCGAGCGCATTACCGGTTACTCCGCAGACGAAGCCTTGGGTCGCAACTGCCGTTTCCTGCAGGCGGGCGAGCGCGACCAGGCAGCGCTCGAGATCATTCGCACTAACCTGCCCCGGCAAGATGATGCGCATGTTGTGTTGCTCAACTACCACAAGGACGGCACGCCATTCTGGAACGATTTGTACATCTCGCCGGTCCTCAACGAGTGCGGCGAACTCACCCATTTTGTCGGTGTACAGAACGACATCACCGAAGAAAGACGCTATCAAGCTGAGCTCAGTTTCAATGCCTGTCATGATCTGCTAACCGGCCTGCCTAACCGCAGTCTGCTCGAGGATCGCTTGCGCCAGGGCTGTAAAATTTCCAAGCGCTATCAGCGTAGCCTGGCGGTGATGTTCATCGACTTGGATGGCTTCAAACCGATCAACGATTCGATCGGTCATCATCTAGGCGATCAGGTGCTGGTCGAAGTGGCGCAACGCATGTCCGCCCAAGTGCGTCCAGGCGATACCGTGGCGCGCATGGGCGGTGATGAGTTCATTGTGCTGCTGCCAGATTTGGCGCGCGAGGAAGACGTACTGCAGGTCGCGGAGCGCTTGATCGCCAGCATCGCCCGCCCTTATCGAGTAGAGGGTATCGATCTACATATTACGGCGAGTATTGGCATTACCCTGAGCGATGGTGGACTTGAGCAGCCGCTGCAGCTGATTCAGCAGGCCGACTTGGCCATGTTCAAGGCTAAACAGGAGGGCCGCAACAATTATCAGTGGTACACCAACGACCTCAATCAGCGCGTGGGTGAGCGTGTCACCTTACGCAATGAGCTGCAGAAAGCCATCGAGAGCCAGGCTTTCGAACTCTACTATCAGCCGCAGATCGATGGCCGTAGCGGGCGGGTCGTTGGGTTCGAGGCCCTGCTGCGCTGGCAGCACCCTGACCGGGGCTTCATCCCACCGGATACCTTCATCGCACTCGCCGAAGACACTGGACAGATCATTCCGCTGAGCGAATGGGTGCTCGACACGGCCTGTCGGCAGATTCGGCAACACAGCCAGCAAGGTTTGACTGGACCCACTGTTGCCGTGAATATTTCTCCGGTGCATTTTCAGCGCAACAATTTTGTCGACAGTGTGCAAGCGGTGCTGCAGAAACACTCGCTTAGCGCTGAGCTTCTTGAGCTAGAGATCACTGAAACAGTGTTGTTTAACAATGCAGAACGAGCCATTGAAACCCTGCATCGACTTAAAGAGCTTGGCGTCCGCATTGCTATCGACGATTTCGGTACGGGTTTCTCAAGCCTCAACTACCTGAAGCGCTTGCCGATCGATAAGGTCAAGATTGATCGCTCCTTCGTTAAAGACATTATCAGCGATCGCCACGATGCTGCTATTACCCAAGGCATCATATCCATGGCACATCACCTGAGGCTCAAGGTGGTCGCCGAGGGGGTGGAAACCGAGCCGCAGCTCGCTTTCCTGAAGAAATGCCGCTGCGACGAGTTTCAGGGTTACTACTTCGCCAAGCCGATGCCCTATGCCGAGATTGCGGGCTTCCTACGTGATCGTTTGAGGGGACACGAGGCGGATTCAGAAGTAAGCCTTGCCCACGGCGAGCAAACGCAAACATTGCTTTTGCTCGACGACGAGGAAAATATTCTCCGTGCTTTGGCGCGTGTGTTACGCCGTGACGGCTATAAAATCCTCATGGCTACTTGCGCCCGGGATGCCTTCGAATTACTGGCCAAACATGATGTACAAGTCATTCTCTCCGACCAGCGTATGCCTGAGATGAGTGGTACCGAGTTTCTCAGCCGGGTCAAGGATCTCTATCCAAACACTATCCGCATAGTGCTCTCCGGTTATACCGACCTGAAATCCGTAACCGACGCCATCAATCAGGGTGCTATCTACAAGTTCCTCACGAAACCTTGGGATGACGATGAACTTAGACAGAATATTGCGCAATCTTTTCGTGAATTCATGATTGCGCAGAGTAAGGTCTCCGACGTCCATGAGGTGGAGTAAGCATTACTATTACAATCGTGTCGCTCTTAACGGGTGGTCCGATTTGCGCGGATTGGGCTACTGAAACTCGTCTTCTGAACGTCATGGCGTGTTTTGCTACAAATTGCCGAGGAAGGTTGGCAGTTTTGCTTCATGCGGTAGACGGCATTGATGAGGCTTTACGGGAAGCGGTCTTGCGTTCGATGGTGGGGACGACTGGGGTGCAGTGGGCCTGGCATTCATTATCGTGGTGGTAGTGAAGGGCGGCGGCAAAAACCGAGTGCAATACCTGAGGCTGACCTACGACCAGGGCAGGGAGATGGCGCGACACGCCGAGATCACCCAGAAAACCGGCATAGCGATCTACTTCTGCGATCCGCACAGCCCTTGGCAGCGCGGCAGCAACGAAAACATCAACGGTCTGATCCGTCAGTACCTGCCCAAAGGGGACTGACTTGTCGGGACACAGCCAAGAACAGTTGGATGCCATTGCCTTGCAACTGAATATGCGCCCCCGTAAACGCTTCGATTTCAAATGTCCGATCGAAATGATGGGGGGAGGTGATGCAAAAGGCCATGGCTATGCGGCACGATGCGCGCACTTCAATTCAATAACAGAGTTGCACTCAGCTCCTGCAACCGCCAGTCCAATCCATCATCTGAATCAGCAATGCAGCTATTTGGTCTGTTGTTTCACGTCCTCATCTGGCTATTTTGGCTTCCCCGCCAAGGCAGGTTGTTCTATTTTTATCAACCGTTTGTCAGCCAACGAACGGTTGTGATGCCGTCGCGCGCAGAAAGTCCAGCCGAGAAAATAGTGGGTATCAAAGCGGGTATTAGTCGTCGTGTTTCTTTAGCTTGTACAAGTAAAATCAAAAGCTTATGAAGCAAAGAAAGATCATCCACGTCGATTGCGACTGCTTCTATGCCGCCATCGAGATGCGCGACGACCCGAGTCTGGCCGGCAAGCCGCTGGCGGTGGGCGGCGCTGCGGACCGGCGCGGGGTGATTGCCACCTGCAATTACGAGGCCCGCGCCTACGGAGTACGCTCGGCGATGGCCTCCGGGCATGCGTTGAAGCTGTGCCCGGACCTGCTGATCGTCAAGCCGCGGATGGAGGCGTACAAGGCGGTGTCCCGCGAGATCCAGGCGATCTTCCGTGAGTACACCGAGCTGATCGAGCCGCTGTCGCTGGATGAGGCCTATCTGGATGTCTCGGACAGCCCGCACTTTGCCGGCAGCGCCACGCGGATTGCCCAGGACATTCGTCGGAGGGTCTCGCAGGAGCTGCATATCACCGTCTCGGCGGGTGTGGCGCCGAACAAGTTCCTGGCCAAGATCGCCAGCGACTGGAAGAAACCCAACGGCTTGTTTGTGATCACCCCTGATCGGGTCGAGGCGTTTGTGGCGGCCTTGCCGGTGAGCAAATTGCACGGGGTCGGCAAGGTGACTGCCGACAAGCTGGCGCGGCGCGGAATCCGCACCTGCGCTGACCTGCGCGAATGGCAAAGGCTGAGCCTGGCCAAAGAGTTCGGCAGCTTCGGCGAACGCCTCTGGGGGCTGGCCCGCGGCATCGACGAGCGCGCGGTACAGACCGACAGCAGGCGCCAGTCGGTCAGCGTGGAAACCACCTACGACCAGGATCTGCCGGATCTGCCGGCCTGTCTGGGGCAACTGCCGCAGTTGCTCGACGAGCTGGAGAGGCGCATGGCGCGGCTGGATGCGAGTTATCGACCGGACAAGCCCTTCGTCAAGATCAAGTTCCACGACTTCACCCAGACCACTCTGGAGCAGGCCGGTGCGGGTCGTGATCTGGACAGTTACAGGTTGCTGCTGAGCGCCGCCTTCACCCGCGGCAACAAGCCGGTGCGTTTATTGGGCGTCGGCGTGCGTCTGCACGACTTGCGTGGGCGGCATGAGCAGTTGGAGTTGTTTGCCCGTTGAGGTGGCGCCGCGGATGCATACCGCGTCACGGCCCATACGTAGGGGCGGCCGCCGCGTCTTCGAGGTCGCGCTGTCGCGCAGCAAACTTGAGGTAATTGCGTTTGTCGGCTTGTAGGTACTTGTAGGAGCGGGCCATGCCCGCGATGCGTTTCGCGGGCATGGAACTGGGCGTCCCCCCCCACTCCTACAGGGGAGATAGGCGGCGCCCCCTCAGCCTTGTTCCGGCCACAGGCGCAGCGGCTTGCCTTCTGCCGGCCACAGGCGCAGTTGCTCGATCGGCGAGACATCCCAGCGCTGCACTTGGCCCAGGCTGTCGAGGAAGCGTGCTTCCTGTTCCATCAGTGCTGGAGCGCACATTTTCCGGGTGCTGCCGGCGGCGCCGAAGCTGAGTCGTTCGCCTGCCAGGGTGTAACTGGCGAACCAGTGGTTGCAGCCGGCGTTGCCATAGGCGCGACCGTCCGCGCCGAGGGTGATGGTCAGGTGGCTGCGGTCGATCAGTGGGCGTTCGCCAATCCATTCCACCTGATAGCTGCGTTCGGTTTCCAGTTGCAGTGGCACGTTGCTGCAGCCGAGCAGGCTGGCGCTGAGCAGGCCGACGGCGAGGGTGCGTTTCATGCGGCTTCCTTTCGGCATTTCGGGCACAGGTGCTTGCCGTTCTGGCTGCGCCAGCCGAGCTCGTTGATCCGTGCTTCGGCTGCAGGCGCCTGGGCTTTCTTGCCCAGCGCGGCATCGACGGCAAACTCGAAGTCGAGTTGTGCGGCGCAGCCGTCGCAGTTGACCTGCCAATTGAAGATGGCCAATTCACCGAAGACCGGGCCTTTGGCGACCGCGACCCATTGTCCGGGCGGATTGATCAGGTGGCGTACCTTCTCGACTTCTAAGCGCATGCTCAGCTCGCGGCTGCCCTTGAGGGTGACCAGCAGGCTGTCGCCGCTGCGCATCGAGCCGCCGTTGCCTGTCACCTGGTAACGGCCCGGTGCCAGTGCGCGGCATTCGATCAGGGTGTGCTCGGGGTTGAGCAGGTTGTAGCGGAAATCGTGTTCGGCCATGGTTCCTCCAAGTCAGCGGCAAATGCTATCACGCGCCGGGCGGCACCTGATTGCTCGGTGTGCCGGCGGCCCAGGCGGTGATGTTGTCCAGGGTGGTGCGGGCGATAGCCGCCAGGGCTTCCTGGGTGAGAAATGCCTGGTGGGCGGTGATTATGACGTTGGGAAAGGTCAGCAGGCGTGCCAGCACATCGTCTTGCAGGGGCTGGTCGGAGCAGTCCTCGAAAAACAACTCGGCTTCTTCCTCGTAGACATCCAGTCCCAGGTAGCCGAGCTGGCCGTCTTTCAACGCGCCGATCAGCGCCGGGGTATCGATCAGGGCGCCGCGTCCGGTGTTGATCAGCATGACCCCGGGTTTCATCTGATGCAGGCTCTGGGCGTTGATCAAATGGTGGCTGCTCTCGGTCAGCGGGCAGTGCAGGCTGATGATGTCGCTGTCGGCTAACAGCTGCGCCAGTGATACCTGGCTGCCGCCCAGCTCCCTCAGACCCGTCACGGGGTGCGGGTCGCACACCTGCAGGCGGCAGCCAAAGCCGGCCATGATCCGCGCGAAGACCATGCCGATCTGGCCGCCGCCGATGATGCCAATGTGCTTGCCATGCAGGTCGAAGCCGGTCAGGCCGTGCAGGGAAAAATCGCCTTCGCGGGTGCGGTTGAAGGCGCGGTGAATGCGCCGGTTGAGTGCCAGGATCAAGGCGACTGCATGCTCGGCCACCGCGTGCGGTGAATAGGCGGGTACCCTGACCACGCACAGGCCAAGCCGCTTTGCGGCCTTGAGGTCGACATGGTTGTAGCCTGCCGAGCGCAGGGCGATCAGGCGTGTGCCGCCGGCGGCTAGGCGCTCCAGCACGGGTGCCGAGAGGTCATCATTGATAAAGGCGCAGACCACTTCATGGCCCGCCGCCAGGGCGGCGCTGTCGAGGGTCAGGCGTGCCTGCTGGAAGTGCAATCGATAGTCGGCGGGCGCGCCAGCGGCATTGAAACTGTCGCTGTCGTAGGGCTTGCTACTGAAAAAGAGAATTCGCATGCCGACTCCTGGGCAGCCTGTCCGAGAATGCCGATTGACAATAAATTGTTGGGTCGGGCCGCGTAGGTCGGGCTCAATCGCAATATTTTATATTTCCCGACAGGCTGCTAGGCACTGATCTGCGCCTCTTTGGCCAGTCGTTCTATCGCCGCGTCGAGCAGGTCCAGTGCACTGGCCGCGGCGGGGTCATTCTGTTTCAGCAGGGTTTCGCTGCGCTGACAGGCGGCCCGCAGTTGCGGCACGCCACAATAGCGGGTGGCACCGTGCAGGCGGTGCACGCGTTCGATCAGGGTGTTGCGTTCGCCTGCGTCGCGGGCCTGGCGGATGGCCTGGCGATCGGCCGGCAGGCCGGCCAGCAGCATGCTCAGCATGTCGGCGGCCAGGTCGGCTTTGCCGGCTGCCAGGCGCAGGCCTTCTTCTGCATCCAGTACGTGCAGGCCGCGGCCTGCGTTGGCACTCTCGCTGGTTTGCTCGGGGCCTTGATTGCGTAGCGCCAGGCCGGTCCATTTGAGTACCACCTGGGCCAGTTGCCGTTCGCTGATGGGTTTGGTCAGGTAGTCATCCAGGCCGCTTTGCAGCAGGGCGCGTTTTTCGTTGGCCAGGGCATGGGCGGTCAGGGCGACTATGGGGACGGGGGGCAGGCTGTGTTCACTCTCGTGCTGGCGAATCGCTTCGGTGGTTTGGCGGCCGTCCATGCCGGGCATCTGGACGTCCATGAGAATCAGGTCGAAGCTTTGCTGCTGGGCTCTTTCCAGGGCTTCGTAGCCGCTGTTGGCCGTGCTGACCTGGGCGCCCATATCGTCCAGCAGGGTTTGCACCAGCAGCAGATTGGCCGGGTTGTCGTCGACACAGAGCACCAGTGGTGGGCGGCTCGGGGCTGGCTGGCTGATTTCCGTGGGTGCTTGGCGCGGGCTGATCAGTTCGGCCAGCGCGCGCTGCAGCTTGCGTGTGCAGGCCGGTTTGGCTTGCAGCTGGCTGTGCGCGTCGGGCAGGACTTCGTGGTAGAGCGCTTGTTCGGTGGTAGGGCAGAGCACCACGGTCTTGCAGACGAGGCGCTCGAGGTCCCAGATGCGCTGGCCAAGGCGCTCCGGCGGTAGGTGCTGGGTGCTGACGCCGAGCACGGCGATGCCGATCGGCTGGCTGCTGTGGCGCGCGCTGGCGACCGCTTCGAGCAGGTTGTCGAGATTGTCGAAGGTGCTGACCAGCAGGCCGCAGTCCTCCAGTTGATGTTGCAAGGCCTGGCGTGACAGCTCATGGCTTTCCAGGATTGCCGCACGGCGTCCGAGCAATGGTGGGCGGGGCAGGTCTTCGGCGTCATCCCGGGCTTTTGGCAGGCTCAGGCTGATCCAGAACTCCGAGCCCTCGCCGGGCGTGCTGTCGACGCCGATCTCGCCGCCCATTTGCTCGATCAGACGCTTGGAAATCACCAGGCCCAGGCCGGTGCCGCCGGCCTGGCGCGACAGCGAGTTGTCGGCCTGGCTGAAGGCCTGGAACAGTGCGCGCAGGTCTTCGCTGGACAGGCCGATACCGGTGTCGCGCACGCTGATGCGCAGTTGGGCGCGGTCAGGGCTCTCGTCTTCGAGCATCGCGCGCATGACGATGCTGCCTTCGCGGGTGAACTTGATCGCGTTGCTGACCAGATTGGTCAGGATCTGCTTGAGCCGCAGCGGGTCGCCCACCAGAGTCAGCGGTGTGTCGCGGTAGACCAGGCTGAGCAGCTCCAGGCGCTTCTCATGGGCGACCGGGGCGAGGATGGTCAGGGTGTCTTGCAGCAGGTCGCGCAGGTTGAAGGGAATGCTTTCCAGGATCAGCTTGCCGGCCTCGATCTTGGAGAAGTCGAGCACCTCGTTGATGATCCCGAGCAGGCTGTCGGCGGATTTCTCGATGGTGCCCAGGTAATCCTGCTGGCGCGGGGTCAGCTGGCTTTTCTGCAGCAGGTTGGTGAAGCCGAGAATGCCGTTGAGCGGGGTCCGGATTTCGTGGCTCATGTTGGCGAGGAATTCGGATTTGATCCGACTGGCCTCCAGGGCTTCCCGGCGGGCGAAGTCCAGTTCGATATTCTGGATCTCGATGGTCTCCAGATTTTGCCGCACGTCTTCGGTGGCCTGGTCAACGCTGTGCTGCAACTCTTCCTGGGCGTTGAGCAGGGATTCGGCCATGCGGTTGATGCCCGAGGCCAGTTCGTCCAGTTCATGGCTGCCGAGCGGTGGCAGGCGGGTGTGCAGGTGGCCGTCCTTGAGCTGGGCGACGCTGTATTTGATCTGCCGCAGGGGCTCGTTGATGCTGCGGCTCATGCGCAGGGCGAGCAGGGCTGTGACGATCAGGCCGGTACCGATCAGCAGCAGGCTGGCGAGCAGGCTGCGGTAACCCTTGAGCAGGGTGCCCTGGTGCGATAACTCCAGTTCGACCCAGCCGAGCAGCTTGCTGTCGGGACGCGCCAGCGGCTCGCCGGTGAGGCTCAGGTGCTGTGCCAGCACCGGCAGGAGAAAGCGCGTGGCATCCTGGCTACTGCGTCGGCCCGCCTGGCTCGGGTCATCGCCGGGTGGCTGATCGAGCATGCCCGGGCCGGCATGGGCCAGGCGTGCGCGCTCGACACCGAGGAAGCTGACGGCTCTCACGTCGGGCTGCTCGAGGGTCTGCGTGGCAATGCGTTGCAGCAGGGCCGCGTCATGGCGCTGCAGGGCAGGCGCGGCCAGTGGCGCCAGTTGTTCGGCGATCATCTGCCCGCGTTGCAGCAGTTGTGCCTGCAGGTCCGACAGCTGCGCCCAGATGAAGTAGCCCCCCAGCACCAGCGCCAACAGGCTGGTGGGTAGCAGGGTGAGCATGAGTACGCGGCCTTTTATGCCTAGATCCTTGAACACGGACGTCCTTCCTCATTGCTTGTTGGCTGAACTCAAGCTGGCAGTGTAGCGGCTGGACTTGGCTGAACAATAGTGGCGTCGCCCTGGCAGCATGCTGCAACAAGGCGGACCATCGCCTGTTATGGCCGCTGCCCGTTTGCCGCTATCATAGGGACCCTCCCAGCCATCTGAACCTGATCGACGCCATGACCTTGCAATACCCAACCATCGCCGATTGCGTCGGCAACACGCCGCTGGTGCGTTTGCAGCGCCTGCCCGGCAACACGTCCAATACCTTGCTGTTGAAGCTGGAAGGTAACAATCCGGCCGGCTCGGTGAAGGATCGGCCGGCGCTGTCGATGATTGCCCGGGCCGAGCTGCGCGGCGATATCCGTCCCGGCGATACCCTCATCGAGGCCACCTCCGGCAACACCGGTATTGCCCTGGCCATGGCCGCGGCGATCAAGGGTTACAAGATGATCCTGATCATGCCGGACAACTCTACCGCCGAGCGCAAGGCGGCAATGACCGCCTACGGTGCCGAGTTGGTGCTGGTGTCGCGCGAGGAGGGCATGGAAGGTGCCCGCGATCTGGCCGACAGCCTGGAGCGCGGTGGTCGCGGCAAGGTGCTCGATCAGTTTGCCAATGGTGACAACCCCGAGGCGCACTATCTGGGCACAGGCCCGGAAATCTGGCGCCAGACCCAGGGCCAGATCACCCACTTCATCAGTTCCATGGGCACCACCGGGACTATCATGGGTGTCTCGCGCTACCTCAAGGAGCAGAATCCACAGGTGCAGATCGTCGGCTTGCAGCCGATGGAAGGTGCAAGCATTCCCGGTATCCGCCGCTGGCCCGAGGAGTATCTGCCGAAGATCTACCAGGCCAGTCGCGTTGACCAAATTATCGATATGGCCCAGCGCGAAGCCGAGGATGTGATGCGACGTCTGGCGCGTGAAGAAGGCATTTTTTGTGGTGTTTCCTCCGGCGGGGCGGTGGCGGCGATGCTGCGACTGTCGGCTGAAGTGGAGAATGCGGTGATGGTGGCGATCATCTGCGATCGCGGCGACCGCTACCTGTCGACAGGCGTGTACGACACGCCGGAGCTCTGATGGCCAAGAAACCCAGCGGTTTGCGCTTCCAGCCCAGTGGCGGTGTGCGCGCGACGCAGATCCCGCTCGGCAAGAAGCAGAAACTCAGTATCGAACGCTTGGCCAACGACGGTCGCGGGATTGCCTTTGTCGAGGGACGCACCTGGTTCGTCAGCGGCGCCTTGCCCGGCGAAGAGGTCGAAGCCCGGGTGCTGGGTGCGCGCAGTCAGGTGGTCGAGGCCCGCAGCGAGCGGATTATCACTGCCAGCCCCGAGCGACGGCTGGAGCCTTGCGCCCATGCGCGTACCTGCGGCGGCTGCAGCGTGCAGCACATGAGCCATGCTGATCAGCTGGCCCTCAAGCAGCGCATGCTCGGCGAGCAGTTCAGCCGCCTGGGCAACGTGCAACCGGATGAGTGGGCAGCACCGTTGGTCGGGCCGGAGTTCGGCTACCGTCGCCGCGCGCGCATCGCCGTACGCTGGGACGTCAAGCACAAGCGACTGGACGTCGGCTTTCGCGCCGCGGCCAGCCAGGACATCGTCGCCATCGTCGATTGCCCGGTTCTGGTACAGCCCTTGCAACCGATCCTGCGCGCGTTGCCGGCGGTCTTGCGGGCGCTGGAAACTCCCCAGGCCATCGGTCATGTCGAGTTGTTTCATGGCAGCACCAGCGCTGTATTGGTGCGTCACACCTCAGCCTTGGGCGAGGCCGATCTGGCTCGCTTGCAGGCGTTCTGCGTGGCCCATGATGGGCAACTCTGGCTGCATGGCATC
This sequence comes from Pseudomonas sp., assembly GCF_033723075.1. Classification (GTDB taxonomy): domain Bacteria; phylum Pseudomonadota; class Gammaproteobacteria; order Pseudomonadales; family Pseudomonadaceae; genus Aquipseudomonas. The sequence continues at coordinate 44,854 of NZ_JAWVXU010000001.1, read as the reverse complement.
GGCGCGCCGCAGCCGTTCGAAGCAGAGCAAAGCCTGGGCTATCGCCTGCAGCGCTGGGATCTGCAGCTGGCCTATCGGCCCGGCGATTTTGTTCAGGTCAATGCCCTGGTGAACGAGGCGATGGTCGCTCAGGCGCTGGACTGGCTGGCGCCGCAGGCGGATGAGCGGGTCTTGGATCTGTTCTGTGGTCTGGGTAACTTCGCTTTGCCGCTGGCGCGTCTGAGCCGTGAAGTGGTGGCGGTGGAAGGGGTGCAGGCGATGGTCGAGCGCGCGGCGCAGAATGCGGCGAGCAACGGCATTGGCAACCTGCACTTTTTCCAGGCCGACCTGTCGAACCCGCTGACCGAGAGCGGCTGGGCGCAGGGCGGTTTTGCCGCCGTGCTACTCGACCCGCCGCGAGACGGCGCGTTGCAGGTGGTCAGGCAGATTGGCAGTCTCGGCGCCAAGCGTCTGGTCTATGTGTCGTGCAACCCGACCACGTTGGCGCGTGACACTGCCGAGTTGCTGGGGCAAGGTTATCGGCTGGAAAAGGCCGGCATCCTCGATATGTTTCCGCAAACGGCGCACGTCGAAGCGATGGCGCTGTTTGTCAGGCAGTAGATGAACGCGCCTGGATAAGGCGGCAGGGTGTTGGGTTTTCCGGCTCCGCCCTTATCTAGATGCAGCAGGGGTGCACAAGGAGTGTGCCTTAAGTGGTTAAACCGCCCGGGTCGAAGAAGTCCGGCGACTGTCCGGTGTGCGTGGCGCGCACCCTAGGGAAGGTAAGCAAGATGGTTCAGGTTAGAGCGCACCAGCCGATCAACGATGACGGCAGCATCAACCTAGAGGCCTGGCTGGCCCATGTACTCAGCGTCGATCCGGCGCTCGAACACGATGCCTTGCTCGACGCCTGCGAGTTCGCTCGCGAGGCCGAGCAGCAGGCCAATGCGGCACAGAATCTGTGGACGGAAGGGGCTTCCAGCTTCCGCGCCGGCCTGGAGATCGCGGAGATTCTCGCCGACCTCAAGCTCGACCAGGACTCGCTGGTCGCCGCCGTCATCTACCGCGGCGTACGCGAGGGCAAGGTGACCCTGGCGGCGGTGGAACAACGCTTCGGCCCCGTGGTGACCAAGCTGGTCGACGGCGTATTGCGCATGGCGGCGATCAGCGCCAGCCTCAACCCGCGCGACTCCCTGGTGCTCGGCTCCCAGGCTCAGGTGGAAAACCTGCGCAAGATGCTGGTGGCCATGGTCGATGACGTGCGCGTGGCGCTGATCAAACTGGCCGAGCGCACCTGTGCGATCCGCGCGGTCAAGCATGCCGACGACGAGAAGCGTCAGCGTGTGGCCCGCGAGGTCTTCGACATCTATGCCCCCCTGGCCCATCGCCTGGGCATCGGCCATATCAAGTGGGAGCTGGAAGACCTGTCTTTCCGTTACCTGGAGCCGGAGCAGTACAAGCAAATCGCCAAGCTGCTGCACGAGCGCCGGCTGGATCGCGAGCAGTACATCAATGACGTGATGAGCCACCTGCGCCTGGAACTGGAAGCCACCGGGGTCAAGGCCGACATCAGCGGGCGGGCCAAACACATCTATTCGATCTGGCGCAAGATGCAGAAAAAGGGCCTGCAGTTCAGTCAGATCTATGACGTGCGCGCGGTGCGAGTGCTGGTGCCGGAGATGCGCGATTGCTACACCGCGCTGGGTATCGTGCACACCCTCTGGCGGCACATTCCCAAGGAGTTCGACGACTACATCGCCAACCCCAAGGAAAACGGCTACCGCTCGCTGCATACCGCCGTGCTCGGCCCGGAAGGCAAGGTGCTGGAGGTGCAGATTCGCACCCACGCCATGCACGAGGAGGCCGAACTGGGCGTCTGTGCGCACTGGCGCTACAAGGGCACCGACGTCAAGTCCGGCTCCAACCATTACGAAGAAAAGATTTCCTGGTTGCGCCAAGTGCTCGAGTGGCACGAGGAGCTGGGTGATATCGGTGGACTGGCCGAGCAGTTGCGCGTCGATATCGAACCGGACCGGGTCTATGTGTTCACCCCGGACGGTCACGCCATCGATCTGCCGAAAGGCTCTACACCGCTGGATTTCGCCTACCGGGTGCACACCGAGATCGGCCACAACTGTCGCGGCGCGAAGATCAACGGGCGCATCGTGCCACTCAGCTACAGCCTGCAGACCGGTGAGCAGGTGGAAATCATCACCAGCAAGCACGGCACCCCAAGTCGTGACTGGCTGAACTCCAACCTGGGTTATGTCACCACCTCGCGGGCGCGGGCGAAGATCGTCCACTGGTTCAAGTTGCAGGACCGCGACCAGAATGTCGCCGCCGGCAAGGCGCTGCTCGAGCGCGAGTTGGTGCGCTTGGCACTGCCCCATGTGGATTTCGAGAAGCTGGCCGAGAAGGCCAACCTGAAAAATGCCGAAGACCTGTTCGCCAGCCTCGGTGCCGGCGACCTGCGTCTGGCCCACCTGGTCAACCTGGCGCAACAGCTGGTCGAGCCGGAGCGCGGCAGCGAGCAGCTCGAGCTGATCCCGCGCAAGGCCTCGGGCTTCAAACCGGGCAAGCGCGGCGATATCCAGATCCAGGGAGTCGGCAACCTGCTGACGCAGATGGCCGGGTGTTGCAAACCGCTGCCAGGCGATCCGATCGTCGGCTACATCACCCTCGGTCGCGGGGTCAGCATCCACCGCCAGGATTGCGCCTCGGTGCTGCAACTGGCCGGGCGTGAGCCGGAGCGGATCATCCAGGTCAACTGGGGGCCGGTGCCGGTGCAGACCTACCCGGTCGACATCATCATCCGCGCCTATGACCGTTCCGGCCTGCTGCGTGACGTGACCCAGGTGCTGCTCAACGAAAAACTCAACGTGCTGGCAGTCAATACCTACTCGAACAAGGAAGACAACACCGCGTCGATGTCGATTACCGTCGAGATTCCCGGGCTGGATGCCCTGGGGCGCTTGCTCGGGCGCATCTCGCAGTTGCCCAATATCATCGAGGCCCGCCGCCACCGCGCCTCCTGAGCTGCTGCGCTCTATCTGGCGTTGTTGAAGGCCTACCGAAAAATGCTCATTGGCTAGAGCCAGCTCCGCTTTTTCGGCAGACCTTCGCCTAGCCAGCTATTCGCTCGCGACGCTCAGGGTTCCGTGTAATGTTGCCCACGATGGAAGCGGCTTCAGCCGCGAAGCCTTGACCAAACTAGAGCCGAAACGCCTATGTACCAACTCGACGACCTGCTGCATCTGATGGCCCGTCTGCGCGACCCGCAGCATGGCTGCCCGTGGGACTTGAAACAGTCCTACGCGAGTATCGTGCCCTACACCATCGAAGAGGCTTACGAGGTGGCCGACGCCATCGAGCGCGGCGACTTCGATCATTTGCCCGGCGAGTTGGGTGACCTGCTGTTCCAGGTGGTGTATTACAGCCAGCTGGCGCGCGAAGAAGGGCGCTTCGAGTTCGCCGAGGTGGTCGATGGCATCACCCGCAAGCTGATTCGGCGTCATCCCCATGTGTTCGTCGACGGCGACCTGTATGGCGCCCCCGATGTGGCCAGGCTCGAAGAAGCGGCGGTCAAGCAGCGCTGGGAAGAGCTCAAGGCCGAGGAGCGCGCCGAGAAGGCCGCCACGCCTGAGCAATTGTCGTTGCTCGACGATGTGCCCAATGCCTTGCCGGCCCTGAGTCGTGCGGTCAAGTTGCAGAAGCGCGCCGCCCGGGTCGGTTTCGACTGGCCCGCGGCCTTGCCGGTAGTGGACAAGGTGCGTGAAGAGCTGGATGAAGTGCTCGAGGCCATGAGCGAGAATGACCCGCAGGCGATCGCCGAGGAGGTTGGCGACCTGCTGTTCGTGGTGACCAACCTCGCCCGCCACCTCAAGGTCGACCCGGAGTCGGCACTGCGTGCCGCCAATGGCAAGTTCGAGCAACGCTTCCGTTTTATCGAACAGGCATTGCGCGAAGCAGGGCGGGCCATGGAAGATTGCGACCTGGAAGAATTGGACGCGCTCTGGGGCGAAGCCAAGAAGTTGGAAAAACAGCAAATACCGGATTGCTGATTTCACTGGATTGGTTCCATCGATCCATTATTTATTGTTCGGAAAGGTAGGTTATGGCGATCTCACTACGCGATCAGTTGCTCAAAGCCGGGCTGGTCAACGAAAAGCAGGCCAAGCAGGTCAGCAAGGAAAAGCAGAAGCAGCAGCGCCTGGAGCAAAAGGGCCAGGTCGAGAAGGACCAGTCACAAAAACTCGCCGCCCAGCAGGCCATGGCCGAGAAGGCCGCGCGCGATCAGGAACTCAATCGTCAGCAGCAGGAAAAGGTCGAGCAGAAGGCCCGTGCCGCGCAGATCAAGCAACTGATCGAGGTGTCCCGGCTGCCCAAGTTGACCACCGAGGATTACTACAACTTCGTCGACGACAAGAAGGTCAAGCGCCTGTCGGTGAACAAGCTGATGCGCGACAAGCTCAGCAGCGGCTCGCTGGCCATCGTACGCAGCGGCGGCGGTTATGAGGTGATCCCGCGTGAGGCGGCGCTGAAGATCCAGGAGCGTGATCCGCGGCGCGTGATCGTGCTCAATACCCCGACCGAAGCGGCGGATGCCGACGATCCGTACGCCGCCTACCAGGTGCCGGATGATCTGATGTGGTGATGGCCATGCTGCCGTAGGGTACGCGGGGCGCCTAGGTCGTGCGCGCCAACCTTCTTCGGCCGGTAGTGCGCACGGTACAACCTACTTGCTCCTGGCGTCGAGTCGGTGCCCGGATGCGATCCGGGGGCTGCTGGTGCAACCGCTATTACCCCCGGATTGCATCCGGGCTACGGTTTTCGGGTGTTTTGTAGGAGGTCCCCCGTCGTCCAGACGCCGCGCTGTCGCGCAGCAAACTGGGGGGCAATTGCGTTTATCGGCTTGTAGGTACCCGTAGGAGCGGGCCATGCCCGCGATGCGTTTCGCGGGCATGGCCCGCTCCTACAGCCGCATGAAAAAGCCGGGCATCGCCCGGCTTCACTGTTTCTAGTGCCTCTCAGTCGCGGCGGCCTTCGACCGGCTTGCCGTCGACCGTGCCGTCCTTGAGCATGATCTGGTATTCCTTGCCGTCCTTCTCCACCTGATGCAGGCGAACCAGCAAGTAGCTCCAGTCCTTGGCGAACCAGAGCACGGTTTTACGACTGCTTTGCGTCGGGTCACGCACGCGCTCGACCTTGATCGCGTCGACCTGGCCGGCTTTGGTGCGCACGACTTCTTCGCCGAGTACGCGAAAATCGTAGGTTTCGATTTCGTCGCCGTCGACCACCTGGTAGCTCATGCTTTTCTTGCCGGCGGCAACGTCATATTGCAGCGCCAGTTGATAGGTCGATTTGTCCTGCAAGCCGCGATTGAGCGGAAAGCTCACCGGATCGCCACGGTCGTTGCCGGTCACTTTCTTGCCGGCCCAATCGAAATCGTGCTCGATTTTCTTGCCTTTGCCCAGGCCGCTACGTTCGAAGCGATAGGTCAGGGGCAGAAAGGTATTGCTGTCGAGGCGGAAGGTGCTCTGCTCGCTGAGGCCGGCGACCAGCATGGAGGCTTCGAAACTGAGCTGCCAACGGTCGCCATCCAGCGCCTGCAGGCTGCGCTCGGCAGTACCGCTGACCGGCAGTTGTTTCCAGTCGGCGGTATAGCTGGCGGAGAACGGCTTCAGCTCGCTGGCCAGGGCCGGCAAGCTGAATAAGGCGAGGGCGAACAGTAAGGCGCGACGCATGATATCTCCTAGGTGCCTGTCGGACTTGACCGTTCGTAGCGAGGGAAAGTCCGGGTCGAGTCAATTTTGTTGGTCTTGCGAGGCGAATAGCTAGCTATTTAACGAGAAAGAGCGGCAAAAATGACCGAGTCCGGCTTTTCCGCAGTAGAACAGCGTTAAGTCCGACAGGCTCCTAAGTGCGGATCAGGTGGCCGGTGCTCGGCAGCGGCTGGCCATCCAGCATTGCGCCTTGCGCATCCAGACGCAAGCGGCCTTCGGCGAACCAGCGTACGGCCAACGGGTAGATCAGGTGTTCCTGCTCGTGCACCCGTTGCGCCAGGCTGTCCAGCGAGTCGTGCGACTGTACCGGGATCACTGCCTGTACGACCAGGGGGCCACCGTCGAGTTCCTCGGTGACGAAGTGCACGCTGCAGCCATGCTCGCCATCGCCCGCCTCGAGTGCCCGCTGGTGGGTATGCAGGCCCTTGTATTTGGGCAGCAGCGAGGGATGGATGTTGAGCAGACGTCCGGCGTAGTGGCGGACGAAGTCGCTGCTGAGGATGCGCATGAAACCGGCCAGTACCACCAGTTGCGGTTCGAAGGCGTCGATAGCCTCGACCAGCGCCGCATCGAAGGCTTCACGGCCGGCAAAGGCTTTGTGATCGAGCACGCAGGTTTCGATGCCGGCGGCCCTGGCACGTTCCAGGCCATAGGCATCGACGCGGTTGGAGATTACCGCGCGAATGCGCACCGGACTGCTCTTGGAACAGTCAGCGCCCGCCTGGCTGCTGTCGAGCAGCGCCTGCAGGTTGCTGCCGGAGCCGGAGATCAGCACCACTACATTGCAGGCTGCCGGCATCAGTGGCGCTTCAGGTTATTCAGCACGACCCGCTCGGCGCCTGCGGCGGCGGTGGCGATCTGGCCGATCAGCCACGGCTGCTCGCCAGCATCACGCAGGGTCTTGAGGGTGAGTTCGACCTGATCCTGGGCCACGCAGATGACCATGCCGACGCCGCAGTTGAGCACGCGGTGCATCTCGGTTTCGTCGACATTGCCTTGCTCCTGCAGCCAGTCGAACACCGCCGGGCGCGTCCAGCTGGCTACGTCGACCACGGCCTGGGCGCCATCCGGCAGCACGCGCGGGATGTTGTCGAGCAGGCCGCCGCCGGTGATGTGGGCCATGGCCTTGACCGCGCCGGTGTCCTTGATCAACTTGAGCAGCGGTTTGACGTAGATGCGCGTCGGCGCCATCAGCAGGTCGGTCAGCGGCGTGCCGTCGAGCTGGATGGTTTCAATATCGGCGCCGGCGACCTCGATGATCTTGCGGATCAGCGAGTAGCCATTGGAGTGCGGGCCGGAGGATGGCAGGGCGATCAGGGCGTCGCCGCTGGCGACCCTGGAACCATCGATGATCTCGGCCTTTTCCACCACGCCGACGCAGAAACCGGCCAGGTCGTAGTCTTCGCCCTCGTACATGCCCGGCATTTCTGCCGTTTCGCCGCCGACCAGCGAACAGCCGGCCAGTTCGCAACCGGCACCGATGCCGGTAACCACGGTGGCGGCCACGTCGACGTTGAGCTTGCCGGTGGCATAGTAGTCGAGGAAGAACAGCGGCTCGGCGCCGCACACCACCAGGTCATTGACGCACATGGCGACCAGGTCCTGGCCGATGCTGTCGTGCCGGTTCAGGTTCAGCGCCAGGCGCAGTTTGGTGCCGACGCCGTCGGTACCGGACACCAGAACCGGTTGCTTGTAACCCGCCGGGATCTCGCAAAGGGCGCCGAAGCCGCCCAGGCCACCCATGACTTCCGGACGCGCGGTGCGTTTGGCCACACTTTTGATGCGCTCGACCAGGGCTTCGCCTGCGTCGATGTCTACACCTGCGTCCTTGTAGCTGATGGAGGGTTGCTTGCTCATAGATCCAGGCCTTTAAGGGGGAGTTCGGATGTGCACCGGCGCTGCGGCGGTCGGTCTGCGAAGGCGCGCGATTTTATCAGGCTTGCCGGGCAGCGGCCACCCGCAGCGCGCGGTGGTTGCCGGGCCGCAGGCGGCTGTTTAAGGTATAAGGCGTATGCTACGGCCTGTCCGCTGCCTTCCGTCTGTCGAGAACCTATTCATGCGCCTGATCGCTCGTCTGTTAATCCTCAGCCTGCCACTGTTCTGCCTGTCCAGCGAGGCTGCGACAGTGAGTGATCTTTATCAGGTCCGCGAGCCGGTCGCCAGCCAGCAGCCGGAGGAGCGTGATGCCGCCCTGGGTCGTGCCCTGCAGACCCTGGTGCTGCGCCTGACCGGTGACCGCGAGGCGGTAAACAACCCGGCGCTGGCCGAGCTGCGCAAGGATCCACAGCAGATCATCAGCCAGTACGGATATGAAGAAGACCGTCTGCTGGTTGATTTCGACCCCGTCAGCACCGACCGCAACCTGCGCCAGGCCGGGTTGTCGCTGTGGGGAGCCAATCGCCCGGCGGTTCTGGCCTGGTGGCTGAACGATGCCAGTGACGGTTCGAGTCTGGTCGGCGATGGCCAGAATAGTGCCGCCCCCTTGCGCCAGGCGGCACAGCACCGTGGTTTGCCGCTGCGCCTACCGATTGCCGACCTGAGCGAACAGTTGCTGGCAACCTCCGAGAACCTTGGCGCGACCGAGCCGCAGGCGCTGCGTGCAGGGTCCGAACGGTATGCCGCCGACGCCTTGCTGGCCGTCCTGGCGCGTGAAGATAACGGCGAGTGGCAGGCCCAATGGCGTCTGTGGTTGGGCGATGTGCGCGAGCAAGGCAAGGCCCAGGGCGCCGATCAAGCGGCATTGGCCGATGCCGTGCTGTTGATGGTGAGCGAGCGGCTGGCGCAACGCTATGTGGTTGCCCCGGGCGCGGCGACCAGCTTGACCCTGGAGGTGCAGGGTGCCGATCTGGCGCGCTATGCTGAGCTGCAGCGCATTCTCCAGCCGCTGGCTGCGCAGTTGCACAAGGTCGAGGGCGATCGTCTGGTCTATCGCGTCAATGCCAATGCCGAGCAGCTGCGCGCGCAGCTGGCGCTGATACATTTGCAGGAAGTGGCAGTCGAAGCCCAGCCACTTGACGCCGACCAGTCGCCGCAGCCGCCGACCGGTGAGCCGGCGCCTCAGGTGTTACGGCGTGACGATGTGCTGCGTTTTCGCTGGTAGACTGCCGCGGGTCGCCGAACGCGGGCCGTTGCATAGGCCGCTTGAAAACTGCCGGCCAATACGGCGCGGCACGCCAGTTTGCGCGTTGCTCTGTCAGGCTTTCGTTCACGGGCCTGCAGACTGTCTGGTTGCACCAATCGAGGGTTGAGCATGATTGATTCACGTCGCTGGCTATGGATAGCTGGGCTGCTCCTGCTCGGCTGGCTGCTGTATCTGCTGCAACCGATCCTCTCGCCGTTCCTGATCGGCGTGCTCTTGGCTTACCTGGGTGATCCGCTGGTCGATCGGCTCGAGCGTTGGAAGTTTTCGCGCACCTGGGGCGTGATTGTGGTATTCGCCCTATTCAGCCTGATCCTGGCGATTTTGCTGCTGGTGCTGGTGCCGATGCTTGGCAAGCAGCTGATGCGCCTCTACGAACTGGCGCCGCAAATACTCGACTGGGCGCAGCATCAAGCGCTGCCTTGGGTGCAGGCCAAGCTGGGGCTGGTCGACGGTTTCTGGCGTTTCGATCAGCTCAAGTCGGCGTTCTCCGAGCACCTGGGGGAAACCAGCGACATTCTCGGCATGCTGCTGTCGAAGGCCACGGCCTCGGGCCTGGCCCTGTTGGCCTGGTTGGTCAACCTGCTGCTGATCCCGGTGGTCAGCTTCTATCTGATGCGCGACTGGGATCTGATGGTCTCCAGGTTGCGTGGCTTGTTGCCCCGCCACCACGAAGGGCTGGTGGTGAAACTGGCCAGCGAATGTCACGAAGTGCTCGGCGCCTTTCTGCGCGGGCAACTGCTGGTGATGCTGGCGCTGGGGGTGATGTACGCAGTCGGCCTGATGCTGATCGGCCTGGAGCTGGGGCTGTTGATCGGTTTGCTGGCAGGCTTGGCCAGCATAGTGCCTTACCTGGGCGTGGTGGTGGGGGTCGGTGCCGCATTGACCGCCGGCCTGTTCCAGTTCGGTGGCGATTTCTACCCGCTGTTGGCCATTGTTGCGGTGTTCACCGTCGGCCAGATGCTCGAAGGCATGCTGCTGACGCCCTGGCTGGTCGGTGACCGTATCGGCCTGCATCCGGTGGCGGTGATCTTCGCGATCATGGCCGGCGGCCAGCTGTTCGGCTTCACCGGCGTGCTGCTGGCGTTGCCGGTGGCGGCAGTGATCATGGTTCTAGTGCGTCATGCGCATGATTTATATAAACTTTCGGATCTTTATGGGGAGCCCCCCAGCGCTTCTGACGAGCCGATCAGCCCAGCATGAGACCCATTCAACTGCCCTTGGGCGTGCGTCTGCGCGATGACGCCACCTTTGCCAACTATTATCCCGGCGCCAATGCTGCGGCGCTCGGCTATGTCGAGCGCCTGTGCGAGGCAGAGGCCGGCTGGGCGGAAAGCCTGATCTACCTCTGGGGCGGTGCGGGAGTGGGGCGTAGCCATCTGCTGCAGGCGGCCTGTCTGCGTTTCGAGCAGCGCGGTGAGCCGGTGGTGTATCTGCCGCTGGCCGAGCTGGTCGAGTACGGTCCGACCATGCTGGATAACCTGGAACAGTACGAGCTGGTCTGTCTCGATGACCTGGATGCCGTTGCCGGGCGCAGCGATTGGGAAGAAGCGCTGTTTCACCTGTTCAACCGCTTGCGCGATAGCGGTCGACGTTTACTTCTGGCAGCTAGCCGTTCGCCGCGTGAGCTGCCAGTCAAGCTGGCCGACCTGCAGTCGCGCCTGACCTTGGCGCTGGTCTTCCAGTTGCAGTCGCTGTCCGATGAAGACAAGTTGCGTGCCCTGCAGCTGCGCGCTTCACGCCGTGGCCTGCACCTCAGCGATGAGGTCGGCCGCTTTATCCTGACCCGGGGCGAGCGCAGCATGAGTGCGCTGTTCGAGTTGCTTGAACGCTTGGATCAGGCCTCCCTGCAGGCCCAGCGCAAGCTGACCATTCCCTTTCTTAAAGAAACCTTGGGGTGGTAGCAGCCGGCAGGCCGCTATCGCTTGATGGGTTACGCCGCGCCGATATCCGTGATGTTGCCGGGTTAGCCGGCAGGCGGCTAACCCATCTACGGACAGGGCTGGTAACCGTCCGGTTGTAAGCACAAACCGTAGGCCGGGTTAGCGGCGCATGCCACGGACGTGTGGACGACACGGGCTCCGAGCGCCTCGTAACCCGGCATGGCGCCAGCCGCCCCACCGCCATGCCGGGTTACGCCGCAGCCGGTCCGGCGGTTTGACCGGGCCATCGCGCAGGCAGCTAACCCGGCCTACGGATCGCGACTTTGCGCAACTCTTCGGCGAATCAGCCAACGCTTCTCAATTCTCCCCAGCCAGTTTGCGGTCGTACTGGAAGCACCAGCGGGTGTACATCAGCGCGGCGCAGAACAGGCTGACACTGAGCAGGGCTTGTACCCAGCCAAACAGTGCCTTGGATGGATCGAAAGCGGCCAGTACCCCCTGAATGAAGTACAGGTTGACCACGAAGCAGGTCCAGGCGTGGGCGCGGGCGTTGCCGAGGATCAGGCCGGGGGCGAGCAGCAGCAAGGGGGCCAGCTGGAAGGCCAGGATCACCCAGAGCAGTTTGCCCGGTATGTCGGCGAACATCAGGTTCCACACCAGCAGCAACACCGTCAGGGCCAGGAAGCTCGTCAGGCTGACGGCACGGCTGACGGCCATGCGCGGCTTCAGCCAGTCGAGCGACGGCAGGGGTTTGGGGGTTTTAGCCACGGATGGTCTCCAGTTTCTGTGCGGTCTGCGCCAGGCGCTGGCCCAGTACGCGGCAGAGGGTGATTTCATGTTCGTCGAGGGCGCGCTTGCCGTCTGCGCCAGCATGGTGGCTGGGGCCGTAAGGCGTACCACCGCCGCGGGTCTCCAGCAGTGCGGACTCGCTGTAGGGCAGGCCGGTGATCAGCATGCCGTGGTGCAACAGTGGCAGCATCATCGACAGCAGGGTGGTTTCCTGACCGCCGTGCAGGCTGGCTGTTGAGGTGAATACACCGGCCGGTTTGCCGACCAGGCCGCCGCTCAGCCACAGGCTGCTGGTGCCGTCGAGGAAGTACTTCAGCGGTGCCGCCATATTACCGAAGCGGGTCGGGCTGCCCAGGGCCAGACCCGCGCAATTCTTCAGGTCGTCGAGGCTGACGTATAGCGCGCCTTCGACGGGGATCGGCGGGGCTACCGCTTCACACTCGCTGGAGATTGCCGGTACCGTGCGCAGGCGCGCTTCCAGTCCAGCCATTTCCACGCCACGGGCAATCTGTCTGGCCATGTCGGCGGTGGCGCCGTGGCGGCTGTAATACAGCACCAGGATATAGGCTGCGCTCACGGCAGGATCTCCAGGACTTTCTCCGGTGGCCGACCAATCACCGCCTTGCTGCCGGCGATCAGGATCGGCCGTTCGATCAGTTTCGGGTGGGCCACCATGGCCTCGACCAGTTGCGCCTCGCTCAGGCCAGGGTCGGCCAGATTCAGCGTACGGTATTCGTCTTCGCCGCTGCGCAGTAGTTGCCGGGCGCCGATCCCCAGTTTGCCGAGCAAGTCGTTCAATTGGGCGGCGCTGGGAGGGGTTTCCAGGTAGCGCACGATGGTCGGCGTGAGGCCGCGCTCTTCGAGCAGTTGCAGGGCGCCACGGGATTTCGAACAGCGGGGATTGTGATAGAGCGTCAGATCGGTCATATGCAGGTCGCATCTTGAGTCAGGTGGCGGCTATTCTAACCGCCTCGGCGCCCTGGTCTGAACAGGGCAGAGTTTTTGTGGTCTGCAATTGGGCCGGTGGGCTAATCGCTAAGGAGAGGGCATGCGTCAGCGCTTGAATGATTGGTTGGAATTTTGGCGCTTTCTGCTGCAGCGCTTTCTCGCCGATCGAGGCGCCAACAATGCCGCGGCGTTGACCTACACCACGCTGTTCGCGGTGGTGCCGATGATGACCGTGACCTTTGCCATGCTCTCTGCCGTGCCGGCATTCCAGGGCACGGGTGAGCAAATCCAGACGTTTATTTTTCGTAACTTCGTGCCCTCGGCCGGTGAAATGGTCCAGGAATACCTGCGCAATTTCACGGCCCAGGCCCGCCAGCTGACCTGGGTCGGCGTGGTGTTGCTGGCGGTTACCGCCTTCCTGATGCTGGTCACCATCGAAAAAGCCTTCAATACCATCTGGCGGGTACGCCAGCCACGTCGGGGTGCCTCGAGCTTTCTGCTGTATTGGGCAATTCTGAGTCTGGGGCCGATCCTGCTCGGCGTCGGCTTCGCGGTCAGTACCTATATCGCTTCGCTGTCGCTGATCTCCGGGCCAGATGCGTTGATTGGCGCGAAAACCCTGTTGGGTTTCGCGCCGCTGCTGTCCAGCGTAGCCGCCTTCACCTTGCTTTATGCCACGGTGCCCAACGCGCGAGTGCCCCTGCAGCATGCGCTGTTGGGCGGGTTGTTCGCTGCGGTGCTGTTCGAGGTGGCTAAAGCGCTGTTCGGTTTTTATGTGCAGCGGTTCCCAGGCTATCAGTTGATTTACGGGGCCTTTGCCACGGTGCCGTTGTTCCTCCTGTGGATCTATCTGTCCTGGCTGATCGTGTTGTTTGGTGCCGAATTGGTCTGCAACCTAAGTTCGTCGCCGCAGTGGCGCAAGCGCGCCATGCCGCGGTTATTGGTGGTGATGGGGATCTTGCGGGTGTTCCATGCGCGTCAACAGTCAGGCCTGAAAGTGCGCCATCGCGATGTGCAGCGCCAGGGCTGGCAATTGCCGGAGCATGAGTGGGAGGAGGTGCTCGAGTTTCTCGAACAGCAGCAGTTGGTCGCGTCGACCAGTGCGGGGGCCTGGGTGCTGAGCCGTGATCTCGATCACTACAGCCTGCAGCAGTTGCTCAATCGTAGTCCCTGGCCGCTGCCACAGCTCAGCCAGTTGCCGGAACAGCTCGACGAGCCCTGGTATCCAGCGCTGCGCCAGGCACTGGAGCGGCTGTACGAAGAGCAGGCAGTGTTGTTCGATGGCAGTCTGGCGGACTGGTTGAACCCTGTCGTCGAGTGACAAAAAACGTCATTTTGCGGCGTAGCGTCGATTTTCGCCTATTGCTATTGGCACTCGCAGGCCCTTCTGGGGCAAGAGGAGGCTGGCACGCTTTTGGCTATTGCTATGGCAGATTGCAATCAGCTTAATCGGGACTGAAGGCGTTTTATGACAACTGAACGTTTTAGCGAAGCCGCTCATGGCAAGGTGATCCACCTGCATCAGCGCGATCCGCAAGAGGCGCTGGAACGGCTGAATCGAATTACCGGGCTGCATTTCGTGCGCTGGCCCGAGTCGCTGGTGCCTCTTCTCCCGGAGCCCGCAGCAGAGGCGTTAGCCGAGCAAAGCGGTTGTGCAGTGCGAGTCGGTGCCTGAACAAAGCAAAACCCCGCGATTTTCGCGGGGTTGGTCGACGCTCTGCAGACTTCAGCCTCAGGCTGAAGCTTGACGGCTGTCTTGGCGGGTCGCTTCGACCGCTTGTATGAACAGTTCTTCGACCACCAGGGTCGCCGCCGGCACCGCAGAGCGCAGGCGGATCTGCATATCTTCGATCTTGTGTTTGACCGGGAGTCTGGCGACGCCGGACAACAGGATCTTGTTGTGCAGGCTGACTTTACCGTGATCCACGCTGACTTCGCGGCGCTTGTCGCCATCACGGTAGCTGACCAGCAAAGATACCGGCAGATTGGCCAGCCCCGGCAATTGCAGCCAGGTGGCGATGTTGTATTCGGCTACACGCCCTTCGTAGGGAGTGACCAGCAGATGGGCAGCATCGACGATGCGCGATGGCGCGGGGCCGATCAACTTGTCGTGGGCGGTGGTCATTGTGCTGTTCCCTAGCTTATAGCGGAGCGTATCGATACGTTGGATAACGAATTATAGGCAGAGGGTGCCGAGCAAACTGTGCGCTCGGCCGCCGCTCGATGTGACTCGTCTCGCAGTTTTTGTTGTTCAGGCCAGGCGCAGCGGGTGGCGCGTGACCGAGGCGCTGCTGAGGTTGGCCGGGGGAAGCGGCATGATCATCTGGTTATGCACATTGGCCTGCTGCAGCCAGAGGTTTTCCCCTTCGCCGAACTCCCCATTGGGTAGCCACAGGCCGTGAATCCAGCCATTGCCGGGTGCCGGCGTGCTCTGCAAAATACCTGGGTGAGTCTGTGCGCTGGGTGCACGGCGCAGCCAGACCGGTTTCGCCAGGCCTTTCAGGTAGTGCAGGCCCAGGTGCAGCCCCTCTACATTGAGATGACGCCAGCGCACCAGTGCCAGGCGTGGTGTCGGGCTGCTGGTCAGCAGGAGCACCAGTTGACCCACCGATACCTGAGCTGCTTGATCGGGGGGGCACAGCAGGCGTGCGCCACCTGCACTGGCATCGAGCATCTGGGCTGCCAAGGAGGAAGGTCGCTGCTCCAGCAGTTGGGCGTGTATGGCGGGCAAGCCCACCAGCAGGCTGCAGGCCACATCAAACTCTTCGCGAGGGTAGCGACGTTGTTGCTGGCCCATCCAGTGGTGCTGAACGCGCTCGAGCAGTTGGCGCTCGCGGGGGCTCTGCAATGGGGCTGGATCATGCAGGGCGACCAGCAGGGCGCCCAACTCGAAGCGCCGCAGGTAGTCGCGGCTACCGTCGGGTTGTTGCTGATAGCCGAGGCAAGGCTGTGACTCTGTCAGGTCGACGATCGGGGCTTCGTTGTCGCCCTCGTCATCCCAGGGCAGCAAGCGAGCCAGGCCTGCCAGGGGCGCGAGGGCACCAAACAACTGCGGGCATTCGCCCTCGGCAAGGTGAAAGGGGTTGCTCAAGGCGAGCAGCAGCATCTGCTGGTAAAGGCCGCGCAAGGTGCTCGCCGGCGTTGGCTGGAAGGCAGCTGCGACCGGCTCATCCAGGCATTCCTGATGTTCGCCGATCCAGTACAGCAGATGGCTGTCGCGCCACAGGCTGGGCGACGGTTCCTGATACAGCTGGTAGTGGCGCAGCAGGCTCTGGGCGAGGAAATGCTGGGCCATGTACAGGCACCAGGCCAAATGCGGGAGCGAGGGTTGCCGGCCTTTGAGAATCTGCAACAGCAGGCGTTTGAAACCGATAGCCAGCTCGTTGCACAGGCGCACGAATAACGGTGATGGAAGCTTGCCTGCAAGGTAGGCCGCGGCATAGTGGCGATATTCATCACTGCAGTTTTGCAGCGCACGTTGCCTTTCGAGTAAGGTCATGGCACTGCGGTTGAGCCTGAACAGCAGGCTGAGCACCTGTTGCAGTGCATCTTCATGCTGCAGCGAGCGAGCTTGGGCTAACCGCTCGTTGAGGTCAGCCAACGGCGCCGCGTCTACTTCGAGGATGTCCGGCACTTCAAGGCGCAAGGCATCTAGCGTCATATCAACCCAGTGTGGTCGAGGAGCGAATGCATGGGAACGCGATTCCAGGTCGTGATGCGTGCGGTAATGGGAATCTGTGCCGGCTTGATTCTGGCTGGTTGCTCTGAAGATGTCGGCGTCGATCAGCATGGACGAAAGGTACCGGCTGAGAGTCTGGAAGGCCAGTGGTTGGTGATTAATTACTGGGCCGAGTGGTGTGCGCCCTGCCGTAGCGAAATTCCCGAACTGAATGCCCTCGCCGTGCAGCTCGAGGCGCAATCGGTGAGCGTCGTGGGGGTGAACTTCGACGGTCTGCAGGGAGCGGATTTGATCAAGGCGTCACAAGCGATGGGGATTGAATTCACCGTGCTCGAGGAAGATCCGGCCGCACGCTATGGGTTGCCGCCCAGTGCCGTGTTGCCGGTCACCTATATCGTCGATGACAAGGGGCAGATGCGCGAACGCTTGCTCGGCGAGCAGACGGCGGCCGGCTTGGCGGCGCGGGTGCAGGCCTTGCGTAAGGGAGGGTAGTAGCATGCAGCGAATTTGCTTACATGGTTATGTCAGTGGTCGGGTGCAGGGGGTGTTTTTTCGCCAGGCCACTGCCGAACATGCCGAACGCCTGGAGGTGGATGGCTGGGTACGCAACCTCAGCGACGGTCGCGTCGAGGTGTTGCTCGAAGGCGAGGAGCCCGCGGTGCGCGAGCTGGTCACCTGGCTGGAACAGGGGCCGCCTAAGGCCAAGGTCACCGCGGTCGCGCTGGAGGAACAGGCGTTGCAAGGGATCGCCGGATTCATCGTGCGGCGCTGATGCGTGCAGGCTGGCGCTGATGTAGCCGGGTACTTTTATAAAAAAGTCCGTATGTCATTGATTTTATAGGT
The DNA here is from genome assembly GCF_033723075.1 of Pseudomonas sp. Taxonomy (GTDB): domain Bacteria; phylum Pseudomonadota; class Gammaproteobacteria; order Pseudomonadales; family Pseudomonadaceae; genus Aquipseudomonas. The sequence goes on along the minus strand of NZ_JAWVXU010000001.1, from coordinate 27,811 downwards.
TATGACGTTTTATGTAGGCGCGGGGACGCCCAGTTCCTGCAGGTCCCCTCTAGCCGACAGACACGATGCGCCTCCAGTTTGCTGCGCGACAGTGCGGCGTCGAAAGCGAGGCGGGGTCTCCTGCCAAGTATGCACTCAGCTGCGATGCCACAGACCCTGTGCATGAACTCGGGATCTAGCGGATGCGACCAGCCCGAATCACGGCTTGACGTACCAGAAGTCGTGCCAGAAACCTATGACCTTGGCGGGGTAGGTCTGCTTGCCGAGGCTGCCGTTGTAGCGGGCCAGGGCGCGGCTCAGGTTACCGTTCTCTTTGCGCAGATAGAAGCTGAGGATGGTGCAGCCGTAGCGCAGGTTGGTGGCGTTATCGGTGAGGTTGTCCTGCGGGCGGCCGAGTTCGGCTTTCCAGAACGGCATGACCTGCATCATGCCCTGGGCGCCGGCCGAGGAGATGGCGAAGCGGTCGAAGTGGCTTTCCGTGTGGATCAGGGCCAGGACCAGGTCGGGGCGCAAGCCGGCCTTGCTGGCTTCGCGGTGCACCAGTCTGAGCAGGGTCAGCCGCTCTTCGGCGGCAGGGATATAGCGGGCCAGACGGGTCGACATGTCCAGCAGCCAGACTTCCGCATCGAAGCGATCCTGAAAGCTGTCGGCTTCGGCCACTGTGCGCTGCAGCAGCGTACGCAGTTCCGGCTCGGGTGCCTGGCGCAGGTTGGCATGGCTGGGCAGGCACAGCAGCGTAATCAGCAGGGACAGACACAGGCGCAAGGCCATGCTCCGGTTCAGTCGTTGCCGGGGTCGGCAGCCAGGCGCCCGGCATCGCGCATCAGTGCCAGCAGGAAGCTTTCCTGCAGTTCGGGGTCGTTGCGGGTCAGTTCGATCAGGCTCTGTTCCAGCTCGCTGGCTTCTTCCTCCAGGCCCAGCTCGGACAAGCGCTTGACCCGGTGTACCCACTGTTCGACCTCGTCGCCTTCCAGGTCATCGTAGATCAGCTTGTGCGCTTCCTGCAGCTTGCCGCGCAGGGTGCGGCTGACCAATAAGGTGGCATCCGCGCGGGTCGAGCCTTGCGGGTCTGCGACGCTCAACTGCAAGGTGCCGATGCGGTTGAGATCCTGCCCGGCAAAGGGGCTGTCGAGCAGGTTGAGGCGCAGCACGCCATTGCGGTCGGTCAGCAGTTCATGGGTTTGTCCGTCGGCTTTGACCAGTACCGGGCGCTCGGCCCAGGGCAGGCTGGAGTATTCCGTGCGGGCGTCCTGGCGTTGCTCGTCTAGGCTGGCGAGGTTCTGCTGTGAGCGTCCGTTGGACTCGACGTTGATGAACGGATTGAGCCCGGCAAAGCCATAGCTGATCCAGTCTTTGGTGGCACTGTCCGGCAGCCTGCCGAGCAGCACCACGTTGAGTGCGTTGGCGCCGATGCCGGCGACCACGGCGACTGCGCCCAGCGGCACCTCGTAGAGTTCGCGCCAGGGTTGGTAAGGCGTGTAGCGGTCGTAGCGGCGGCTGACCTCGAAGGCGGTCACCTCGAAGGTCTTCTGTTCGTGCACCCGCACCCGCCGCTGCGGCAGCGCCAGTATGCGCGGCTCGCCAACGTCTATTTGCAGGCTGTGATCCAGCAGTTTGCGCTCGATGCGCTCCTCATGCTCACTGCGTTGCGGCAACTGGTTGGCGCAGCCACTCAGAAAGAGGGCGCCGCAGAGTGCGGCGCCGACGAGGCCCAGGGTGCTTCGTTTGAACATGACGGCTCTTATGCAAGGCTGAAATCAGCGGCGGATACGTGCGTGGATAAAGGACAGGATGTCGGCGACGGCAACCACCTGAGCCTCGGTTTCCTGGCGGCTCTTGTATTCCAGATTGCCATCGGCCAGACCGCGATCGCTGATCACGATGCGGTGCGGGATACCGATCAATTCCATGTCTGCGAATTTGATGCCCGGACTGGTCTTTTTGTCACGGTCATCGAGCAGCACTTCGAAGCCGGCAGCCGTCAGGTCGGCATAGAGTTGGTCGGTGGTTTCCCGTACAGCGTCGGTTTCGTAACGCAGCGGCACCAGGGCGATCTGGAACGGCGCCAGCGTGTCGTTCCAGAGAATCCCGCGCTCGTCGTTATTCTGCTCGATGGCGGCGGCAACCACGCGCGATACGCCGATGCCGTAGCAACCCATGGTCAGGGTCGCCGGCTTGCCATTCTCTCCCATCACGGTGCAGTTCAGCGCTTCGCTGTATTTGCTGCCCAGCTGGAAGATGTGCCCGACTTCGATGCCGCGCTTGATCTCCAACGTGCCCTGGCCATCCGGGCTCGGGTCGCCAGCGACGACGTTGCGCAGGTCGGCGACCATCGGCAGGGGCAGGTCGCGCTCCCAGTTCACGCCAAAGTAGTGCTTGTCGTCGATGTTGGCGCCGATCACGAAATCGCTCATCAGGGCGACCGAGCGATCGACTATGCACGGCAGTGGCAGGTTCAGCGGGCCGAGGGAGCCGGCACCGGCGCCGATGGCGTCGCGCAGTTCGGCTTCCGAGGCCATTACCAGCGGGCTGGCCACTTGTTCCAGGTTGGCCGCCTTGATTTCGTTCAGGTCGTGGTCGCCGCGAATGACCAGTGCGATCAGCGTGCCGGCCTCGGCGCCATGCACCACCAGGGTCTTGATGGTTTTCTCGATGGCCACGTCGAACTGGCTGACCAGGTCGTTGATGGTCTTGGTGTTCAGGGTCTCGACCAGGCGCAGGGCTTCGCTCGCTTCACCGCGCGCGGTTTCGTGCGGAACGGCTTCGGCCTTCTCGATATTGGCGGCATAGTCGGAACTGTCGCTGAAGGCGATATCGTCTTCGCCGGATTCGGCCAGCACGTGGAATTCATGGGAGCCGGTGCCGCCGATCGAGCCGGTATCGGCCTGCACCGGGCGGAAATTCAGGCCCAGGCGGGTGAATATCTGGCAGTAGGCCTGATGCATGCGGTCATAGGTCGCTTGCAGCGACGCCTGGTCGACATGGAAGGAGTAGGCGTCCTTCATGATGAACTCACGGCCGCGCATCAGGCCGAAGCGCGGACGGATCTCGTCGCGGAACTTGGTCTGGATCTGGTACAGATTGAGCGGCAGCTGCTTGTAACTGCTCAATTCGTTGCGCACCAGGTCGGTGATCACTTCTTCGTGGGTCGGGCCGACGCAGAATTCGCGGCCGTGACGATCCTTCAGGCGCAGCAATTCGGGGCCGTATTGCTCCCAGCGACCCGACTCCTGCCACAACTCGGCGGGCTGAATCGCCGGCATCAGCACCTCGAGGGCGCCTGCGGCGTTCATTTCCTCGCGGACGATGGCTTCCACCTTGCGCATGACGCGCAGCCCCATCGGCAGCCAGGTATACAGGCCCGAGGCGAGTTTGCGGATCATGCCGGCGCGCAGCATCAGCTGGTGGCTGATCACCACGGCATCGGACGGGGTTTCTTTGAGTGTCGAGAGCAGGAACTGACTGGTGCGCATAATTGGCCGTTCTGTCGGTTGCAAGGGCTTTTGATAGGTCGGCATTGTACGGTGCCTGTACTGTTGCGTACAGGATGCAGGCAGGTGGTTCGGGAGGAGGTGAACGTGATGGTATTGACGGCAGAGCAGGTTCAGGCGCTGATTCGGGCGGGTTTGCCCATGGCCGAGGATATCGAGCTGTGCATCGACCGGCTGGATGCGCAGGGGGTGCTGGCGCGGGTGCCTTTCCACGCCAAGTTGATACGCCCGGGTGGCACCCTGTCGGGGCCGACGATCATGGCGCTGGCGGACGCGGCCATGTATGCGGTGGTGCTGGGACGCTTGGGGCGGGTGGAAATGGCAGTGACCTCGAACCTGAATATCAACTTCCTGGTCAAGCCGAAACCGGTGGACTTGCTGGCCGAGGCGCGAATACTACGCTTGAGTCGGCGCCAGGCGGTGTGCGAAGTGTCGCTTTATTCGCTGGGTAATGCAGAAGAGTTGGTGGCGCATGTGACCGGAACTTACGCATTGCCACTTTGAAGGTGTCTGGTTAAATAATGATCAATATGTAAGTAGTAGACAAGAAAAAGCCCGGCAGAAGCCGGGCTTTTCATATCGCTAACGAATTACAGCTGAATTACAACACGCTCAGCGGGTATTCGACGATCAGACGGAAGTCGTTGACGTCAGCGCTGTAGTGATCATTCTGGGCGCTGTTGGCGCGCCAGATTGCATTGCGAACGCGGAAGGACAGATCCTTCGCGGCGCCTTCCTGGATCACGTACTTGGCTTCCATGTCCAGTTCATGCTCCTTACCTTCGCCAGCACCTGCCACACCTGTTTCGATGTTGTCGCCGGTGATGTAACGAGTCATGAAGCTCAGACCCGGTACGCCGTAGGTGGCCATGTTCAGGTCATAACGCACCTGCCAGGAACGCTCATCTTGGCGGTCGAAGTCGGAGAACTGAACCGAGTTGGCCAGCCAGACGGTGCCGCCGCCGTCGATGCCGTAAGCATAGGCGCTATCGCCGGAGGAGCGCTGGTGAGCCAGGGTGAACTTGTGGGCGCCTAGGGAGTAAGCAGCCGCCAGGCTCCAGATCTTGTTGTCGATGTCGCCCGAGAGCTTCTGGCCTTCATCGGTGGTTTTGTAACCGTTGAAGTCGAAGTTCAGCGCCTGATCTTCAGCAATCGGCAGGTTGTAGTTCAAGTTGACATAGGTCTTCTTGAAATGGTCTTCGACGTCGGAAGCGTGGATGGCGCCGCTGAAGTTGTCGGTAAAGCTGTAGCTGGCACCGATGATATTGGCCGACTTCAAGCCAAAGGTGTCACGGTCGGTGCTGGTTTGGCTGCTGATGGCGGTGAAGCGACCGGCGGTCAGTTCCAGGCCTTCGATTTCGTTGCTGGTCAGCAGGGTGCCGGTAGCCACTTCAGGCAGGATGCGGCTGTCGTCGGTGCTGAAGACCGGGCTGCCAGTCATCTGGTTGCCGTACTTCAGTACTGTGTCGGAGATACGGAACTTGATCGCGCCGCCCACTTCGGTCTGGGTGTCGTCACCGCGACCGCTATCAGTCTGGTCGAACTGGCCCGAGCCATAACGACCGCGGCCGCTGTCCAGCTTGATGCTGGAGAGGGAGTGGGCGTCAACGCCTACGCCTACGGTGCCTTGGGTGAAGCCGGACTCAGCCAGCAGGCGGATGCCCAGGCCAGTTTCTTCACGATAGCCGGCAGGGTTGGTGGAAGTGCTGGCGCCGTTGGTGGCACCATTACGGAAGTCACGGTTGTGATAGAGGATACGGTTGAAGATATTGAAAGTGCTGTCTTCCAGAAAGCCCTTGGACTCGGACTGGCTGGAGGCCACTGCCATTTGGGTACTGCCCGCTGCTACTGCGAGGGCGATTACGCTCCACTTCATCACTTGCATCGTGATTGCTCCTTTGGTTTAGAAGAGTTGCGCTGTCCGGCTGGTTGTTATATGGACAGCTCTTTCTTTTTGTGTCGGCGCTAACTTATAGCACGCGGCCAAAGTTGGCGATAGTTGCAATCTATTCCTTGCACTTTGTTCACGGTCATGTCGCAAAAGACGATGAAGCATGTCGCAATTCTGTAGATTCCCACGTGTGTTTTTCAGCGTCGACGAATTCTGCAATTTCGGTTGCTGGCAACCGGGTTTTGTTGTCTGGCGGCACGGTGTCCCGAGCGTCGCAGTAGCTTAAAGCAAAAGTCGTGCTCAAAATCGCTGGTTTTTATTGTTGCCGAGATTTTGTCGGGTTCTGGCTTTTTCTGTTGCGCATTGTAAGGGGGTTGTCGCCAGGTTTCATAGGGGGTACTGGCGTTCCTCGCGGGTTGTGCGTGCGGCAACGGGGGTGGTGGGCCTGACGCCTGTAGCTGTTCGTTGGCAGCATTTTGCCGGGCAGGGCGGGTGGCAGTGGTAACGCTTGCAGGTGTATCCATTACGGTAAGAAACAAAGTGTGCGCATTAATGGTGCGAGTTTTGCTCTCGCGTGCTCCTGCTTGGTGGCCGGTGCGTGCCCTGGTGGTTGCTCGAGTGCGGGGTGAATCCGCGGCGGCTCCCGCGTATCCTGCCGGCCCGTCGCTTGGCTTCTCGGGTTTGCGGTTGTGGCGCTAAGCTTTGTCTATTCAATGGTCTGGCAGGAAGGTGGCCTATGTTCGTTTTGGATCCGCGTTTGCAGCAGGACACTCTGGTGGTGGGCGATTTTTCGCTGTGTCGTTTGCTGCTGATGAATGATGCGCACTACCCCTGGTTTATCCTGGTGCCCAGGCGCGAAGAGGTGAGTGAGCTGTTTCAGCTCGATGCCGACGATCAGCAAGCCTTGTGGAAAGAAACCACAATGCTGGCCGAGACGCTCAAAGATGCCTTCGGTGCCGACAAAATGAACGTTGCCACCCTGGGCAATATGGTCAGTCAGCTGCACATGCATGTGATCGCTCGGCGTCGGGACGATCCAGCCTGGCCTGCGCCGGTGTGGGGTAAGCTGCCCGCGCAGCCGTATAGCGATGAGCGGGTGCTGGCGATCAAGGACAGGTTGCGCCTGGTGCTGGCTGAAAATTTCTGTTTTATCGAGGGCTGAGGGATGAACGCGGAGCAACGAATCACCGATCTGGAAAGCCGTCTGGCTTTTCAGGATGACACCATTCAGGCGCTCAATGATGTGCTGGTGGCGCAGCAGCGGGAACTGGAGCGCTTGCAGTTGCAAATCGCGGCTCTGGCCAGGCGCCAGGAAGAGGTAGGTGGGCAGATCGACGCGGACGAAGATGAGGCGCCGCCGCCGCATTATTAGTTTCCAGTTATCGACAGCCCCTATAAACAGAAAAGCCCGCAGAGTGCGGGCTTTTCTGTTTATAGGGGCTAGCTAAGGGTTAGCGGCGGGCGGGGGAGGCGGCAATCACGTCTTCCGCTTGCAGGCCCTTGTCGCGCTGCATGACGGAGAACTCGACGCGCTGGCCTTCGACCAATACCCGATGCCCCTCGCCGCGAATCGCGCGAAAGTGCACAAAGATATCGTCACCCGAGTCGCGGGAAATGAAGCCGAAGCCTTTGGATGTGTTGAACCATTTGACGGTGCCGGTTTCCCGGTCAGTCATGTTGTGAGCCACTGCGCTGTCGCGGACTTTCAGGCGCAGGTTGGTCGCCAGGTGCAGCAATACTGCGGCGAGCACGGCGAGCAGGCTGAACAGGGAGGCGGGCTGGCCGGCAATCGTTGGCAATGGGGCCAGCAGGATCAAGGCTTGCAGCAGGGTGCCCAATACCAGCAAGGCAGAAACCAGGTTTTGCAGTTGGTGACGCAGGCCTGCATGCCAGATAGGCAGTTGGGGTGCCAGGATCAGGTTGAGTAGGCCGAACAGGGCAAGGCACAGGGCCTCCGGCTGTTGCAGGAATGGCAGGGTGTCGTTTTTGAGGCTTGGCACAAATGACAGCAGCAGGGCGGTGAGCCCCGTTAGCAGGTGGACAATTTTCAACATATTCAATGAGCTCACTTATTAAAGGATCGCCAGGAAGAGCCGATTGCACAGGCATTGCCTTGGGTTGAGGGCGTTGTGGATGCGTGTGTAATCGGCCTATGCGCTGATCCAATGGCTCGGAGCAGCGGCACGGGGCGTATTTAACAGCAAAGAGGTGAGCTACTCAAATCAAGCGCTTATAGCGCTTTCGCAGGGCTCGGAATGTACCCGGTTGCGTCCGTTGTGTTTGGCCTGGTAAAGCGCGTCATCGGCGCGGGTAAGTAGGCTTTCCAGGTTGTCGCCGGGTTTGGCGAGGGCGAAGCCGAAGGAGGCGCTGATGCTGTCCAGGACCTGGTCGGTGCGGCGTACTTTTATCCGTAGCGACTGGATTTTCTGGCGCAGGTGTTCGGCGAAATCGTGTGCGCTCTGGGTGTCGAAGCACTCGCGAAGAATCACGCAGAACTCTTCACCGCCGTAGCGCGCTGCGGTGGCCCGTGGTGGCAGTGCGTCGCGCAGCAGTTGACCGACATGTTGCAGGACCCGATCGCCCAGCGGATGGCCATATTGGTCGTTGAACTGTTTGAAGTGGTCGATATCCAGCATCACCAGGGCCACGCCCTGGTGTTGGCCAGTCAGCGCCTGTTCCAGTAAGCGGGTAAAGGCGTGTCGGTTGAATACCTGGGTCAGGCTGTCGAGGGTTGCCGCGACGTGGGCGCGTTCCAGTTGGCCGCGCAGGTGTTGGATCTCGTTCTGCGCTGCGCGTATGCGGTAGAGGAACTTCTCTTGCTGATCCTGCATCAGTTGGGTGCTTTGTTGCAGGTCGTTCAATACGTTGGGCAGATCATCGATGATCGGCTCTTTCAGTGCCGCGAGCCCCTGCTCCAGGCTGGTTTGATAGTTGTGGCTGCCGGCCACACTGAGTGAAACATCGTCTTCGATGCCGTCGACCAGTTCGATGACTTGTTGTTGGCCTGCGCGGGCTTCTTCGAGTTCGTGGCGAATGACGTAGTCGCGGAACAGTTTGACGGCTGCATCTGCCGGGAAGCTGTCGAAGTCGGTGACGATCTTGTCCAGGCGCCGATTGAGCTCCGGCACCTGGCCTTGGCTGTAGGTATACCAAAGTGCGTAGTGCAGCGGGTTGGGCGGGATGCCGTGACGCATCATCAAGGGTACGGCCTGCTTCAGCAGGGCAGCCGCCTCGCGCGTGTCTTCCGGGTAGCGCTCAAGAATGCTGGGGTTTTTGTTTGGCTTGCTCATGCACGTCACTGTGGCAAGTTGCGGATGGCTGAAGCATAGAACAAGCACCGGTCTTGCGCCTAGGCACATTTCGCCCCGGGGCGACCTTGGGGCAGGTTCCAGGCAAAGACCGGCAGCGGTCTTTGCCTGTTGAGCGCTTCCGTCAGTAAGCGGGCTTTGGGCTCGGATGCCTATCAGGCGTCGAGCAGGCTGCGCAGCATCCAGGCGGTTTTTTCATGCACCTGCATGCGTTGGGTCAGTACGTCTGCGGTAGGTTCGTCGCTGACCTTGTCGAGCAATGGGAAGATCCCACGAGCGGTGCGGATCACGGCCTCCTGGCCTTGAACCAGTTGTTTGATCATGTCGGCAGCGCTCGGGACGCCTTCCTCTTCTTTGATCGAGGACAGGCGCGCGTAGGCGGCATAGGTGCCAGGTGCCGGGAAGCCCAGGGCGCGGATCCGTTCGGCGATCTGGTCGACGGCCAATGCCAGTTCGGTGTATTGCCCTTCGAACATCAGATGAAGGGTGTTGAACATCGGGCCGGTGACATTCCAGTGGAAATTGTGGGTTTTCAGATACAGGGTGTAGGTGTCGGCGAGCAGACGGGACAGGCCTTCAGCGATGGCGGCGCGATCCTGCTCGGCAATTCCGATATTGATTTCCATGGCGTTTCTCCTTTCAGGTGGTTCGGGGCTTGTCAGGCTCCGCAATGGACGGAGCCTAGCATAGGGGCTGGATGCCTGATCTTGGCTTATGTCAATAAGCACCATTGTTTGAGGCTATGGGGCGTGTGGGGTTCAACGCTTGCGCATTAGCCTGGCCAGCAGCCTGGGGTAGGCGCTCGGCAGCAGGCGTTGAATCCAGTCGAGGAGGCGGGCGTCGTTGCCGATCAGGATGCGTGGGCGTTTCGCTTTGAGTCCATCAACGATAACCCTGGCGGCCTGTTCCGGTGTGGTGCGGGCCAGCTTGTCGAAGTCCGCGGCCGCCCGATTGGCGTCGCTTTTGCCGTTGATGCCCTGGTAAAAGCGCGCCGAGCGGGCGATGTCGGTCTTGATCCCGCCAGGGTGAACGCAACTGACCTGGACGTTGCTGTTGTGCAGTTCCTGGCGCAAGGCTTCGGTAAAGCCGCGGACGGCAAACTTGCTGGCGTTATACGCCCCCTGCGAGGGCATGCTGACGATGCCGAAAATGCTGGAAACATTGATGATGTGGCCGGCGTTGTGTTCCAGCAGGTGGGGCAGGAAGGCTTTGGTGCCGTGCACGACGCCCCAGAAATTGATGCCCATTATCCATTCGAAGTCCTCATAACTGAGGTTCGCAATGGTTTGCGAGACGGCCACTCCGGCGTTATTGATGACCAGGTGGGCGCTGCCGTGGTGGGCCAGCACGGCGTCGGCAAAGGCGAAGACGGCCGTGCGGTCGGCTACATCGAGGAGGTGGCTGCTGACCTGTCGGTCCTGCTGGCGCAGGGCGCTGGTGATGCTTTCCAGATTGGCGCTATTAATGTCGGCCAGGGCCAGGTGGCAGCCTTCCTTGGCCAGCAATTCGGCGAGGGCGCGGCCAATGCCTGAACCTGCGCCGGTGATTACGGCTACCTTGCCTGCAAGCGATTGCATATGACTCCCTGAGTCGAGCCTGTGCTCGACGGTGTATGTCTGTCGATGAGTGGTCGGTGGGTCTGCGGGCGAGCCTAGGTCGGCGCGGCTGTCTGGCGCAAGGGGCAGAGGGTGTGGGCGTGTCATGGCGCAACGCCGCAGTGGGCGTTTGGAGGCGGTCGCTGTAGTTTCCACAAACGCTGAGTACAGGCGTCGGACAAACGCATCGGGAGCCTGTCGGGCTGTTCCGCGACAGGACAGTCCATGGTCCGACAGGCTTCAGGGGGTGGCGGCTGCAAGTGACGGCTTAACCATATATAATCCCGCGCTTTGCCGCGAAACGCGGGTTGATGGCGGTCTGGCGCAAGCGCGCCGTTGGTCGATTGCTGACCCCGCCGACTGTTGCAATTGCCGAAAATACCGCGTGAACCTGCCGGCTGGCATGGCCCCGGACAAGCGCCTCACTCCACGCGGCCCAACGAATTCAAGACTCAAGAGAAGCGATTACCACCATGATGCGCAGCCATTATTGCGGCCAACTGAACGAGAGCCTGGACGGCCAGGAAGTCACCCTTTGCGGTTGGGTCCATCGCCGTCGTGACCATGGCGGAGTGATCTTCCTCGATATCCGTGACCGCGAGGGTCTGGCCCAGGTGGTGTTCGACCCCGATCGTGCCGAGACCTTTGCCGTCGCCGACAGGGTGCGCAGTGAATATGTGGTGAAGATCACCGGCAAGGTGCGTCTGCGGCCGGACGGTGCACGCAATGCCAACATGGCCAGCGGCGCCATCGAGGTGCTGGGCTATGAGCTGGAAGTGCTCAATGAGGCGGAAACCCCGCCGTTCCCGCTCAACGAGTACACCGATGTCGGCGAGGAAACCCGCCTGCGTTACCGCTTCATCGACCTGCGTCGCCCGGAAATGGCGGCCAAGCTGAAGCTGCGCTCGAGCATTACCACTAGCATCCGTCGCTACCTGGATGACAACGGCTTCCTCGACGTGGAAACGCCGATCCTCACCCGCGCCACCCCGGAAGGCGCACGTGATTACCTGGTGCCGAGCCGCACCCATGCCGGCAGCTTCTTCGCCCTGCCGCAGTCGCCGCAGCTGTTCAAACAGCTGTTGATGGTGGCCGGCTTCGACCGCTACTACCAGATCGCCAAGTGCTTCCGCGACGAAGACTTGCGCGCCGACCGTCAGCCGGAATTCACCCAGATCGACATCGAGACCAGCTTCCTCGATGAAGCCGACATCATGGGCATTACCGAGAAGATGATCCGCCAGCTGTTCAAGGAAGTGCTGGATGTCGAATTCGCCGACTTCCCGCACATGACCTTCGAAGAGGCCATGCGCCGCTATGGCTCGGACAAGCCGGACCTGCGCATCCCGCTGGAGCTGGTGGATGTTGCCGATCAGCTCAAGGGCGTCGATTTCAAGGTGTTCAGCGGCCCGGCCAACGACCCCAAGTCCCGAGTTGCCGCTCTGCGCGTGCCGGGCGGGGCGAGCATGCCGCGCAAGCAGATCGACGATTACACCAAGTTCGTCGGCATCTACGGCGCCCGCGGGTTGGCCTATATCAAGGTCAACCAGCGTGCCAATGGCGTCGAAGGCCTGCAGTCGCCGATCGTCAAGAACATCCCGCTGGATAACCTCAACGTGATCCTCGATCGCGTCGGTGCGGTCGATGGCGACATCGTGTTCTTCGGCGCCGACAAGGCCAAGATCGTCAGCGAAGCCCTCGGCGCGCTGCGCATCAAGCTGGGCCACGACCTCAATCTGTTCACGTGCGAGTGGGCGCCGCTGTGGGTCGTTGACTTCCCGATGTTCGAGGAGAGCGACGATGGCAGCCTGAATGCACTGCACCACCCGTTCACCGCGCCGAAGTGCAGCCCCGAAGAGCTGGCGGCCAACCCGGCCACCGCACTGTCGCGCGCCTACGACATGGTACTCAATGGCACCGAGCTGGGTGGCGGCTCGATCCGTATCCATCGCAAGGAAATGCAGCAGGCGGTTTTCCGCCTGCTCGGCATCGGCGAGGAGGAGCAGCAGGAGAAGTTCGGCTTCCTCCTCGACGCGCTGAAGTTCGGCGCGCCGCCACACGGTGGCCTGGCCTTCGGCCTGGATCGTCTGGTGATGCTGATGACTGGAGCGCAGTCGATCCGCGAAGTGATCGCCTTCCCGAAAACCCAGAGTGCGGCCTGCGTCATGACCCAGGCGCCGGGTGTGGTGGACAACAAGGCGTTGCGCGAATTGCACATTCGCCTGCGTGAGCAGCCCAAGGCCGAATAAGCCTTGCCGACGACAAGGAGCCTGGGTTTGCCAGGCTTCTTCGTTATGGGTGCCATGTAATGGGACCTGAATTGAATTGAAGACGGAGTGAGTTATGGCTGGTCATTCCAAATGGGCCAACATCAAGCACCGCAAAGGACGTCAAGACGCCAAGCGCGGCAAGATTTTCACCAAGCTCATTCGTGAGCTGACCGTCGCCGCCAAAGGCGGTGGTCTGCCGGCGGACAATCCACGTCTGCGCCTGGCCGTGGACAAGGCGCTGACCGCCAACATGACCCGTGACACCATCGACCGGGCGATCGCCCGCGGGGTCGGCTCGGATGAAGCCGACAACATGGTCGAGCTGAGTTATGAAGGTTATGCACCCAGTGGCGTGGCAATTTTCGTCGAGGCCATGACCGATAACCGCAATCGCACAGCCGCCGAAGTGCGGCATGCCTTTACCAAGTGTGGCGGCAATCTGGGCACCGATGGTTCGGTGGCCTATATGTTCGAGCGCAAAGGGCAGATCAGCTACGCCCCAGGGGTGGATGAAGACGCCTTGATGGAGGCAGCGCTGGAAGCCGGTGCCGACGATGTCGTCAGCGGCGAGGATGGTTCGGTCGAGGTCTATACCGCGTTCGCCGATTTCCACGCGGTAAACGAGGCGCTGAGCAATGCCGGATTCAGGGGCGACGAGGCCGAGGTGGCGATGATCCCGTCGATCAGTGCACCGGTCACAGACCTGGAAACCGCGCAGAAAGTGATCAAGCTGATCGACATGCTGGAAGACCTCGACGATGTGCAGAACGTCTACCACAACGCCGAGATCCCCGACGAGATCATGGAACAGCTGGGTTGATTGGTTGTTGAGTGCCAAGGACCGGCAGTTACTGGGACGGTGTTACTCAGGCGCTTCCGGTTTTTTTATGGCTGCCGTGTGGGTGACGGCAGCGAAGGCTGGCCCTATACTCGCCAACTGGATAGATAAACAGTATGGTTGCCGGCTTTGGTCGACAACCCGGGCGGATGGTAGGGCATGACGTTGATCCTCGGCATCGACCCCGGTTCACGTATCACCGGTTATGGTGTGGTGCGTGATACCGGGCGCAGTTGTGAATATGTCGCCTCGGGCTGTATTCGTACCGGCAGCGGCTCGATGCCGGAGCGTTTGCAAATCGTTTTTCGCGGCGTACGCGAGGTGATCGAGACCTACGGGCCGGTGACCATGGGCATCGAACAGGTATTCATGGCGCGCAACCCGGACTCGGCGCTCAAGCTCGGTCAGGCCCGTGGCGTGGCCATAGTGGCGGGGATCGAGGCGGGGCTGGATATCGCCGAGTACACCGCGACCCAGGTCAAGCAGGCGATTGCCGGCAGCGGTGGTGCCGATAAAGAGCAGGTGCAGATGATGGTCATGCATTTGCTCAAACTGGTGCAGAAGCCGCAGATCGATGCCTCGGATGCCCTGGCGATTGCGCTGTGTCATGCCCATCACCGTCAAAGCCTGATTCCACACGGTCTGGTCGCCGCCAAGCGGCGCGGCGGCCGCCTTCGTTTATAGCGTTATTCAAGGAAAGCAGCGGTGATTGGACGTTTGTGCGGCACCCTGGCGGAGAAGCAGCCGCCGCATTTGATTCTGGATGTGAATGGCTTGGGCTACGAGCTGGAAGTGCCCATGACAACCTTGTACCGTTTGCCGGCAGTCGGCGAGCCGTTGACCCTGCACACTCACCTGGTGGTGCGCGAAGACGCACATCTGCTCTATGGCTTCTTCGAGAAGCGCGAGCGCCAGCTGTTTCGCGAGCTGATCCGGCTCAACGGAGTCGGCCCGAAACTGGCGCTGGCCCTGATGTCCGGGCTGGAGGTCGATGAGCTGGTGCGTTGCGTGCAGGCGCAAGACACCTCGGTGCTGGTGAAAATCCCCGGGGTCGGCAAGAAAACCGCCGAACGTCTGCTGGTTGAATTGAAAGATCGCTTCAAGGCCTGGGAGGCCGTGCCGGGCATGGCGACCCTGGTCGTTGAACCTCGCGGCGCTGGCGCAGTCCCACATGCTGAGAATGATGCCGTCAGTGCGCTTATTTCCCTCGGTTACAAGCCACAAGAAGCCAGTCGCGCCGTCTCCGCGATCAAGCAGGATGGGTTGAGCAGTGAAGACATGATCCGTCGTGCCCTGAAGGGAATGGTGTAACTCCAGATGTTAGAAGCAGACCGCCTGATTACCGCCACCACGCGCGACCGCGACGAGCAGGTGGATCGTGCCATTCGCCCGTTGAAACTGGCCGACTACATCGGTCAACCTAGCGTGCGCGAGCAGATGGAGCTGTTTATCCAGGCCGCCAGGGGGCGCAGTGAAGCCCTCGATCACACCCTGATCTTCGGTCCGCCGGGGCTGGGCAAGACCACCCTGGCCAATATCATCGCCCAGGAAATGGGCGTGTCGATCAAGAGCACCTCCGGCCCGGTGCTGGAACGACCGGGCGATCTGGCTGCGCTGCTGACCAATCTTGAACCGGGTGATGTGCTGTTCATCGATGAAATCCATCGCCTGTCGCCGATCGTCGAGGAAGTACTGTACCCGGCAATGGAAGACTTCCAGCTGGATATCATGATCGGCGAAGGCCCGGCCGCGCGTTCGATCAAGCTCGACTTGCCAGCCTTCACCCTGGTTGGCGCTACCACCCGCGCGGGGATGCTGACCAACCCGTTGCGCGACCGCTTCGGCATCGTCCAGCGTCTGGAGTTCTACAACACCGAGGACCTGACCACCATCGTCACGCGTTCGGCGGACATTCTCGGTTTGCCGATCGAGGCTCAGGGCGCCTTCGAGATCGCCCGGCGCGCCCGCGGAACGCCGCGCATCGCCAACCGCCTGCTGCGCCGGGTGCGGGATTTCGCCCAGGTGCGCGGCCAGGGCGACATCACCCGGCAGATTGCCGACTCGGCACTGAACCTGCTGGATGTCGACGAGCGCGGTTTCGATCACCAGGATCGCCGGCTGCTGCTGACCATGATCGAGAAGTTCGATGGCGGCCCCGTGGGGGTCGACAGCCTGGCCGCGGCGATCAGTGAAGAGCGGCACACCATCGAAGATGTACTGGAGCCCTACCTGATTCAGCAGGGCTACATCATGCGTACCCCGCGCGGGCGCGTGGTCACCCGGCATGCCTACCTGCATTTCGGCCTGAATATGCCGAAACGCATGGGGGATATGCCGTCCGTCGACTTGTTTGCTGCCGATGGCGAGTAAGCAAAAATACTTGCGGTCAGTGATTGGCAAGTTGAGGAGCTAGCACTAGAGTATGCACGCACAAAACGCAGTTCAGCCTTTCGCTCATCGTTGTCGGGTTTATTACGAAGACACTGATGCGGGTGGCATCGTCTACTACGTCAATTACCTCAAATTCATGGAGCGGGCTCGCACCGAGCGGCTGCGCGACCTGGGCTTTGCCCAGTCGACGCTGGCGGGTGAGGGCCTGTTGTTCGTCGTGCATTCCAGCGAGGCGCGCTATCACGCGCCGGCGCGCCTGGATGATGAGCTGCTGGTAAGTGCGCAAGTAATGGAATTAAACCGTGCCAGCCTGCGTTTTCGTCAGCAGGTCAGGCGGGCCACGGATGATGCGCTGCTCTGTGAAGGGCAGTTTCTGGTGGCCTGTGTGCGCGCCGACAATTTGAAGCCCCGGGCTATTCCCGAAGCTCTGCGTGCGGCCTTTGCCGGCCTGAGCGACACGGGCACGGCCAAAGCAGGAGAGTAAGCGTGGAAGCCAACACCGTTGACCATATGTCGATGTGGAGTTTGATCAGCAATGCCAGTCTGGTGGTACAGCTGGTTATGTTGACGCTGGTGGCCGCATCGGTCACCTCGTGGGTCATGATTTTCCAGCGCAGCACCTTGCTGCGTGCCGCCAAGCGTGCCCTGGACAACTTCGAGGAGCGTTTCTGGTCCGGTATCGATTTGTCCAAGCTGTATCGTCAGGCGGGCAGCAATCCGGACCCTGACTCGGGGCTGGAGCAGATATTCCGCGCCGGCTTCAAGGAGTTCTCCCGTCTGCGTCAGCAGCAGGGCGTCGACCCCGATGCGGTAATGGACGGTGTGGCGCGCGGCATGCGCGTGGCTATCTCGCGTGAAGAAGAGAAGCTCGAACAGAGCCTGCCGTTCCTCGCCACCGTGGGTTCCACCAGCCCTTATATCGGCCTGTTCGGTACCGTTTGGGGGATCATGAACTCCTTCCGCGGTCTGGCCCAGGTGCAGCAAGCGACCCTGGCCACTGTGGCGCCGGGCATCGCCGAAGCGCTGATCGCCACCGCCATCGGCCTGTTTGCGGCGATTCCCGCGGTAATCGCCTACAACCGTTTCTCCTCGCGCGGCGAGATGCTGATCGGCCGTTACTACACCTTTGCCGACGAGTTCCAGGCGATCCTGCACCGTAAAGTCCATACCAGCGACGACTAAGCCTTAGGCACTCTCAAGATAGGTTTCAAGCCATGGCCAGAATTCGCAACAGACGCAAGCCGGTTTCCGAGATGAATGTGGTGCCCTACATCGATGTGATGTTGGTGCTGCTGGTGATCTTCATGGTGACCGCGCCGATGCTCAATCAAGGGGTCAAGGTCGATCTGCCGCAGGTCAGCAGTGAGGTCTTGCCACAAGACAACAACGCCCAGGTGCTGACGATCTCGATCAAGGCCGACAAATCCTACTTCTGGAATATGGGCACGGAAGTCGATGTCGATACCGTGCAGGATCAAGCCATGACCCTGGATGAAATGACCAAGGCAGTAACCGCGATCATCAATCAGAGTCGCACTCAGGGTAAGCAGGTGCAGGTGTTCGTGCGCGGCGATAAAGCGGTCGATTACGGTACCGTGATGGCCGCCATGGGTGGCCTGCAGCAGGCTGACGTGGGTAACGTCGGGCTGATTACCGAGGCCCCCTGATGCGGCAGCAACGCGAGCGATCGCCTTCGGAAAGTCTGTTTTGGCCTGTGCTCTGGGCTGTGGCGCTGCATGTCCTGATGTTCGCCATGCTGTTCGTCAGTTTTGCCTTCGCCCCGGACCTGCCGCCGGCTCGGCCAATCGTTCAGGCGACCCTGTATCAATTGAAGTCGCAGAGTCAGGCAACCACCCAGACCAACCAGAAAATTGCCGGTGAGACCAAGAAAACCACCGCGCCCATCTATGAAACCGAACAGCTCGAGCAAAAAAAGGCCGAGCAGGAAAAACAGGCTGTTGCGGCAAAAGCTGCGGAACAAAAGAAGGCCGAGGAGGCTCGAAAGGCCGATGCGGCGAAGAAAGCCGATGCGGCGAAGAAGTCTGATGCGGCGAAGAAGTCTGATGCAGAAAAGAAGGCCGCGGAGCAAAAGAAGCTAGCCGCCATCGCCAAGAAAAAAGCGGCGGATGAAGCGGCGAAGAAGAAGGCCGCCGAAGACGCCAAGAAAAAAGCGACAGCAGACGCCAAGAAGAAAGCCGCCGAAGAGGCGAAGAAAAAAGCCGTAGCCGAAGCAGCCAAGAAAAAAGCTGCGGATGATGCCAAGAAAAAGGCAGCCGAGGCGGCGCAGCGTAAAGCCACTGAAGACAAGAAGGCCGCAGCACTGGCCGAACTGTTATCCGAGGATGTCGGTCGCCAGCAAGCGCTGGCCGATGAGGTAGGCGATCAGGTTGCCGGCAGTCTCGATGATTTGATCGTCAAATTGGTCAGTGAGCAGTGGCGCAGGCCGCCATCGGCGCGTAACGGTATGAGTGTAGAAGTACTGATCGAGATGTTGCCCGATGGCACCATCATCAACGCCAGTGTCACCCGCTCCAGCGGCGATGCGCCATTCGACAGTTCCGCAATACAAGCGGTGCGTAACGTTGGCCGTATCGCTGAGATGCAACAGTTGGATCGCGCTACTTTCGATCGACTTTACCGGCAGCGACGTGCCGTCTTCAAACCGGAGGATTTAGGTCTGTGAATACCCTGATGCGTATCGTTCTGCTCGGTCTGGCCATGATGGTCGGCGCGGTGCAGGCGGCTGACCCTTTGGTGATCAGCGCAGGTACCGACCGCGCTACACCTATCGCCGTCGTGCCATTTGGCTGGCAGGGCGGAACAGTGCTGCCGGAGGACATGGCCGAGATCATTGGTAATGATCTGCGCAATTCGGGGGTGTTCGAACCTATCTCCCGGAATAACATGATCAGTCTGCCGAGCCGGGCCAGCGAGATCATCTACCGCGACTGGAAGGCTCTGGGCGCGCAATATGTACTGGTTGGCAATATCGTGCCCAGTGGTGGTCGTTTGCAGGTGCAGTTCGCCCTGTTCAATGTGGCCACCGAACAGCAGGTGCTGACCGGCAGCGTCGGGGGCACTCCTGACCAGTTGCGCGACATGGCGCACCATATCGCCGATCTGTCGTTCGAGAAGCTGACCGGGGTCAAGGGCGCATTTTCCACGCGTATGCTCTATGTCACTGCCGAGCGTTTCTCGGTCAACAATACCCGTTACACCCTGCAGCGTTCTGACTACGACGGTGCTCGTGCGGTGACCTTGCTGCAATCGCGTGAGCCGATCCTGTCGCCGTCGTTTGCCCCGGATGGCCGGCGTATCGCCTACGTGTCCTTCGAGCAGAAGCGTCCGCGCATCTTCGTTCAGCACATCGACACCGGGCGGCGCGAGCAGATCACCAACTTCGAGGGGCTCAACGGCGCACCGGCCTGGTCGCCGGATGGCAGTCGGCTGGCTTTCGTTCTGTCCAAGGATGGCAATCCTGAGATCTATGTGATGGACATGGGGTCTCGGCAGGTCCGCCGTGTAACCAATCAGGGTGCAATCGATACCGAACCCTTCTGGGGCAAGGATGGCAATACCATCTACTTCACCTCGGATCGATCCGGCAAGCCGCAGATCTACAAGACCAACATCAACAGCGGAGCGGTGGAGCGGGTGACCTTCGTCGGCAACTACAACGCTAACCCGAAGCTCTCGGCGGATGAGAAAACCCTGGTGATGATCCATCGCCAGGATGGTTACACCGTGTTCAAGGTAGCGGCCCAGGACCTGCAGCGGGGCAATTTGCGCATTCTTTCTGACACAAGTTTGGATGAATCGCCCACTGTTGCGCCCAACGGCACCATGCTAATCTACGCGACCCGCCAGCAGGGTCGGGGAGTCTTGATGTTAGCGTCCATTAACGGGCGCGTGAGGCTCCCTCTTCCTACCGCTCAAGGCGAAGTTCGAGAGCCTTCCTGGTCCCCCTACCTGAACTGATGCGGCGCTACACCGTTTTAACGCTACAAAGTACTGCTTAACACACTGGGGTTCATTAGGAGTTACATGATGGAAATGCTGAAGTTTGGCAAAATTGCTGCACTGGGTCTGGCTCTGGCCGTTGTTGTTGGTTGTTCGTCCAAAGGCGGCGATGCTGCTGGTGAAGGCGAAGCTGTAGATCCGAACGCTGGTTACGGTGCCGACACTGGTTCCGTAGATGGCAGCCTGAGCGAAGAAGCTGCTCTGCGCGCTATCACTACCTTCTACTTCGAATACGACAGCGCCGACCTGAAAGCCGAAGCCATGCGCGCACTCGATGTTCACGCTAAAGACCTGAAAGGCAATGGCGCTCGCGTCGTTCTGGAAGGCCACGCTGACGAGCGCGGTACCCGTGAGTACAACATGGCTCTGGGCGAGCGTCGTTCGAAAGCCGTTCAGCGCTACCTGGTGCTGCAGGGTGTTTCCCCTGCTCAGCTGGAACTGGTTTCCTACGGTGAAGAGCGTGCGATTGCCACTGGCAACGACGAGCAATCCTGGGCTCAGAACCGCCGCGTAGAACTGCGTAAGTAATAGCCATGCATACCTGCCGTCGTGCTTTGACTGTTTTGGCCCTCTGCCTGCCGTTTGCGGCTTGGGCTGAGGTTCCTGTGGTGGATAACAATGCCAGTAATGGCAGCAATAGTTATCCTCCTTCTGGTTATGGCACGTCCGGCGCCTACGCTGGGGGAGGGGCTGAAGCCCCGACCTCGGCGCAAGGCATGGTGTTTACCCAGTTGCAACAGATGCAGCAGGAAATCGCGCAACTGCGCGGGCTGCTCGAAGAGCAACAGAATGAAATTCAGCAGTTGAAACAAGAAGGCCTGGAGCGTTACCAGGATCTTGATCGGCGCTTGAGTAGTGGGGCAGCAGGTGCTGCGGCCACCCAGAATTCCCCTGCCGCTGGTGCTGCCAGCACCAATGGTAGTTCGCCAGCAACTGCTGGCCAGGCATCAGCGCCAGCTGGCAATGGCCCGGCTGATCCGGAGAAGGAGAAGCTGTTTTATGACGCTGCCTTCGATCTGATCAAGGCCAAGGATTTCGACAAGGCCAGCCAGGCGTTTGCTGCCTTTGTGCGTAAATACCCAAACAGCCAGTATGCCGGTAATGCCCAGTACTGGTTGGGTGAGGTGAACCTGGCCCAAGGCGATCTGCAGGCTGCCGGTCGGGCCTTTGCTCAGGTCAGTCAGTCCTATCCGCAACATGCAAAGGTGCCGGACTCGTTGTTCAAGCTTGCTGACGTCGAAATGCGTCTGGGTAATGCAGACAAGGCCAAAGGCATTCTGCAGCAGGTGATTGCAAAGTATCCGGGTAGTTCTGCGGCGCAGTTGGCGCAGCGGGATTTGCAGCGGATACCGTAAGCAATCAGCTGCAAACCTCCAGTTGAACGCTGCAAGCTGCAGTGATAAACCCGCGCCTGGCGCGGGTTTTTTATGCCCCGCCTTCCCTGGCGGCCACCCTTCGGGCCGTCGCTGCGCGACGTTAAAAAATGTCTCCCGGAATTTTTTCGTATACAATTCGCGCCCCTTTTCCCGCAACGGAGGCGGATGGCCTGTTTAGCCGTCACGCCCGTGGCTGATATGCAAGATACCCTGCGAATTACCGAGATTTTCTACTCGCTGCAGGGCGAGACGCGCACCGCCGGCTTGCCGACCGTGTTCGTTCGCCTGACCGGCTGTCCCCTGCGCTGCCAGTACTGTGACACCGCCTACGCCTTCAGTGGCGGCGAAGTCATATCGTTGGACACCATCGTTGAGCAGATCGCCGGCTACCGGCCGCGCTATATCTGTGTGACCGGTGGCGAGCCGCTGGCGCAACCCAACTGCATCCCTCTGCTCAAGCGTCTGTGCGATGCCGGCTACCAGGTGTCGCTGGAAACCAGCGGCGCGCTGGATGTCTCGGCGGTCGATCCGCGGGTGAGCAAGGTGCTCGACCTGAAGACCCCCGGCTCGGCGGAAGTGGCGCGCAACCGCTATGAGAATATCGAGTTGTTGACGGCGAACGACCAGGTCAAGTTCGTGATTTGCTCGCGCGAAGACTATGACTGGGCGGTGACCAAGCTGATCCAGTACCGTCTGGCCGAACGCGCCGGCGAAGTACTGTTCTCGCCGAGCCACCATGAGTTGAGCGCGCGTTTGCTGGCCGACTGGATCGTCGCCGACAACCTGCCCGTGCGCCTGCAAATGCAGTTGCACAAGATTCTCTGGAACGACGAGCCGGGACATTGATATGAGTGACAAGAAAGCGCTAATTCTTCTCTCTGGGGGCCTCGATTCGGCCACCGTGGTAGCCCTGGCCAAGGCCGAGGGCTACAGCTGCTACAGCATGAGCTTCGACTATGGTCAGCGCCATCGCGCCGAATTGCAGGCGGCCGAGCGGGTGGCCAGACACTTGGGGGTGATCGAACACAAGGTGATCGGCCTGAATCTCGATGGTATTGGCGGTTCGGCGCTGACCGACAGCAACATCGCGGTGCCGGAAAGCCCCACCGAAGGCATCCCGGTCACCTACGTGCCGGCGCGCAATACCGTGTTCCTCTCTCTGGCCCTGGGCTGGGCCGAGGTACTGGGCGCGCGCGATATCTTCATCGGGGTCAATGCGGTGGATTATTCCGGCTACCCGGATTGCCGTCCCGAGTTCATTGCGGCCTTCGAACGCATGGCCAACCTGGCGACCAAGGCCGGGGTCGAGGGCCAGGGGTTCCATATCCAGGCGCCGCTGCAGAACATGAGCAAGGCCGAGATCGTCCAGGCGGGTATGCGCCATGGCGTGGATTACGCCCTGACGGTGTCCTGCTACCAGGCCGACGAGCAGGGTCGTGCCTGCGGCAAGTGCGACAGCTGTCGCCTGCGTGCGGCCGGTTTTGCCGCGGCGGCGGTGACCGATCCGACCCGGTATCGTTAAAAATTTCCCCCGGGTGTTGATTTCCTGAATTAAATCAGTATCATGCGCCCTGCATTGGGTCGTTAGCTCAGTTGGTAGAGCAGTTGGCTTTTAACCAATTGGTCGTAGGTTCGAATCCCACACGACCCACCATTTTCACCATGGTGGTATGTAGTTCTAGGAAGGGTATTGCAGTGCCGTCTTGCTAGTCTTGCAGCCGTCTGGGGCGAACATTAGATTCGCTCTGGAGTGATGTCAATATGGAACAGCCCGCCTTTTTAGGCGGGCTGTTCTGTTTCTGGTGCTTTATTCCTTTCTGTAGGCGTGCGAAATCGACCCCGATGTGACCGAAAATCACAGGGGTTGCGGCCAGTTGCCTCTTCTTTGAAACGCGTTCGACTTGTCATTGACGCCACTTTTCAGGCGTCAGTCGGCACCATCCCTCGCATCTGTAATGAGATCTCGCGATCAGGCTTAGATGGCGAAGTGCCGTTCGTCGGTAGCTGCGCCGGAAAACAGCCTAGGGAGATGCTCTAGCATTGGCTGTCTGTCCAAATCCCCCTGCCGTGCCGCTGCTGCGACGGCTGAAGGATGGTGCCCTCTGCATATTCGCTATTAGCGTGAACAGCATGTTGGTTTCGAACAGTTCCCCGGGTGGGAAGGGCGGAACCGAATCAACCGACGAGAACTCCAGCGGCAGCGCGCTGCGGTCAGTCGGGGCGGTAGGCATTTGCCCTGACTCACACGGCTGCCGATTGGACGTAAGGTGCTCAATCTGTTGAATGGCTTGGTTGGCTGGCTCTCTATGAAGCCTCTGCTCCTGGTCATTTGTAGGCTGGGGTATTGCTCCACTGCTATCTACCCGACGCACATGCTTTAGAGCGCCCTGGGCAAGGCTGCGCTCATGCAGGACAGCACGCATGTGGTCGTAGTCCGCCTCGATGTAGTTCATCGTTGTAGCAATGTTCGTGTGATTCAGCAGGCTCTTGGTCAGGTGGATATTCCGCTCCGGCTGCTTCATCAGGTCCGTGGCCAGCGTGTGGCGAAACCTGTGCGGTGTCATTCTCACGCCGATCTTGTCGGTAAGCTTCCGGTACATCGCTTCCACCTGGTCGATGTTCATTTCCTTGCGGTGGTAATGCCGAGAAAAGCGATTGACGTTGAACAGCTGGTCTTCGGGTGCAAAGCCCCCGCCCTTTGCCTCGTCCATGAGGCGCCGTAGGTGTGGTGCCAGACCCTCCATGATCGGCACAGAGAATTCACGGTGTGTTTTCTCGGTTTCACCACGAACAAGGATCATCTGCTTGTCCCAGTCAATGTCCTTGTAACGCAGACAGAGCAAGGCATTCAGTCGGATGCCTGTGTAGTAGAACATTTCGAAGGTAGCCAGCCAGAACCAGGCCGGCGTGATCTTGCTCCTGTCGCCGGTGCATTGCTCTAGGTCCACCAGTGAGGTGAGCCAACTCCGTGCTCGTTGAATAGCGTCACCGGCGACTGTCTTGCTCGGTCGTTTGGGCGGTATCACGGTGGTCTTCTTGAACGGGTTGATCGAGGTATGGGTCAGGATTCCATGCTCGAGGCCATACCCCCAGATGGTGCGCAGGTGGTTGGAGTACGTATTCCAGCTCCGTTTGGACAAACCATTTTCCAAGACTTTTCGCCGCCAGGCCAAAATGTTGCGGTGATCGATCGTTTCGACATCGACTGCGCCGAAGTGTTTGATCAGTGCTTTGGTGGCGGCCAGGTAGATCTTCGCACTGGCAGCACGAAGATCATGCGCAAAGATGTATTCCTGGCTCAGCTCAAGAGGCGTCATTGCTCAGCCCCCGCTGCTTCGGTTTTTAGCGTCAGGCTGACGTTGTCGAACGGAACCTCGGCGAAGATGGTGTGGGGATCGCGCAGCAGATAGCCGCGCAGTTGCTTCGTCTTGCGCGGGCCAACCACATCACACGTCCAGATGTTGAGGCTCTTTTCGGTCTTCCGGTGCAATTTCTGTTTCTCGAAACTGCGCTGGACGAGCTGCCAAGCATTGATTTGCTGGGCTTTTGCCTGCTGCTCAATCGCGGGAAACTCTTGCACGTACCGCTTGAAGATGCCCGGGGTAACCAGCATCGCTGTACCGGCGACCGTATGCACCAGGGCCTTGGTGTCATTGATGATTATGCGACGGGAGGCGATGCCTGTTCTAAGCCAGTCAACAAATCCCTGTCCCAGTTCATTCGTACTGCTAGGCTTCATTCCTTTGTCTTCGACATATGCTGGAGACCCGTCATCGGTCTCAAAAGGTTCTTGTGGGAGCGCATTCCGCTCTTTTGGAGTGGAGGCAGTCGCTGCTGAGTCTTGGCTAGTGTTTAGCTCTTCTGATGTCGAAGTGATATTACCAAAAAGTGCCAGTAATTCGTCTACTTCGTCGGCACGGTTTGTTGACACCTGAGTCGTGGCAGCAGGGGTGTCCGTGTGTGCTGTGGGGAAGGGGGCCGCGTTCTCAATCTCGGCAGGACTGTCGATTTGTGGCCCTACTGGCTGACCCGCCAGCGTTTCCTCCGCCGGCGCGCCTGCCTCCTCGAGCTCGAGTGTGCCTGCAAAGCCGGCAGGACGATCCTTCGCGTCTGGCCAGATAAGCGCTGGAGACAGCTTCAGTACAGTGAGCGTGTTTCTCCAGCCGCGGCCATTGTCGATGGTGGCTTTCCAGATCGCCTTGTCCTGGGCGTTCGTCTGGATTACGCCCTGATCCTGCAGCATGTTGAAAAATGGTGCGTTCGAGCTTGGGATACCCTCTATGCCCTGAGCCAGCAGATAGGCTCTCAGCTGGTCCGCTGTGGGTTTGCTGACAAGCCATAGGGCGTCCTGGGTCAGCCAGCCATTCGCCGGACCCTCTGGGTGGTTCAGCTTGTACTTCTCGCGCACCAGGAAACGCAGGCCTTCGGCCAACTGTCGTTGTAGCGATTGCTTCGGCGCCGCCAACGCACGCTCGGGGTTTCCTCCCAGCTCTTGAGCTACAGAAGCTTGGTCGGCTTTGATCACGATCTCACCGAGGATGCCGGCGTGCTCGTACTGTCCGGCCAGGATGAAGATCAACTGCGACCACAACTCAGGGAAACCGCTGAGCCAGTCCAGGAGGTTGGGTGTGAGGATTTGCGAGTAAATCAGCGCTGCAGCTGCCCCGTGTAGTTGATAATTACGCCCCTTCACGTACCGGAATCGATACGGGCGACTGATTGGGCCATGCCATGGGTGCCATGCCTTTCCGCCTTCCAGCTCCACCTGCACGTCGACGGCGATCTTGCCGAGGTCGTGTATCAGTGCTCCGTAAGCTGCAGCAGCTGACCAGGCTTCGGCCTGTGCTGACTGAGATTCAGGCGGAGCCCCTATGGGGAGGAGGTATGTTTGCCGGATCTTCAGCGCGTAGGCGACGATTTCGAGGCCGTGATCCAACATTCCACCAGGGTGTGCGTGGTGATGGTTTTCCGAAGCAGGGAGTTGCTGGACCAGCTCAGCAAACCGTTCCAACGGCTTCCTGTAAATCTCGGCGAACTGTTGGTGAGACAGCGATGCGCGCTGCCAGATGTTCTCAAGCAGCTTCTGGCGGCGCGGTGATGAAAGCAGCTCCTGGCTGTGCGCGGGTTGTAAGTATCCGGATGGAGAATGGCCAGTAGAGGGCAGGGCATTTCTGCGGCGCAGGAAAGAAAACATGGCTTGCTCCATGACGGGGTCATGGGTTGGGTTTTCCGCTATCGGGTGGGTGGGTCACAAGGGAAAAGCCATACTGACGCAATAGGTGATTTTGTGGGCAAAGTGCCATTATTGCGTGGGAGCGGTTCCTGGCTTTGGAAGCCTCGGCGCACTCGACGCGCCCGAGGACGTGCTCGATCAAGTTTGCGCAGCGGTCGAGGGAGACCCTCTGCCGCATTCGACATTGCTGCCCTTCGAGGCCACGTAGATGATCAAAATCCATTGGTTTGCCGTTTCAAATCCTGAACAAAAGCGCTATCCCGAATGGCGGCGATCCTTCGGGATTACCGACGAGGGTGCCGTCTTCGTGCCGGCCGCCATGGCCGGCGACAGCTCGGAACACCAAGTGATGCTCTGTGCGGCCGATGATGGCCAGATTACTGCGGTTCATCTCGACCATCACTTTGTACCCAGCGGCTGGCTCAAGCGGGAGTTCACCAAGCATCGCGAGTTGATCGAGATCATTGAGGCGCGGGCGCAACTGGTAATCGCTGCCACGTTTCAGCAGGCAGGCCCGACGGATTGATCCAGACAACGGCGTCTCTCTGCTTTCAGCGATGCACCGAGTCAGGCTAGTGCCAGTGACTTCAGCTATCGAAAGCATGGTCGCCATCAGTTAATCTGAGTGCTCCATATCTGCAGTGGGGGGCAGATGTCCTTTGTCGACTCGATAGTCGTCCAAGCGCTATCTCTAGAAACGGCGCTCTTCCATGCCTATGCACGGATGGAAGCCAATACGGATGAGGAAGCGCTGCATGACCTGCGCATCAATCTGCGGCGCTTGAGAAGCTTGCTTCGGCCCTTGCGCGCGTTCGATGGCGTCGCGTTGCTCGACGCGGCGGCGGCCGAGGTCGGTTCACTCACGACGCCCGCTCGCGACCTGGAAGTGCTGGCCGCCGAATTGGTGCGGCAAGGCCTCAGGCAACAGGCCAATGCGCGTCAGGCTATCGCTCGTTCTAGCTATGCCGCCATAGTGGAAAGCTCGACGCTCAATCAGTTCTTTGCCCGCCTGGATGCATGGCCGTCTGATTTCCGTGAAGCTGAACGTCTTGGCCAACTACGCCGGATCAAGCAGAGAATCGCGAAACGCCTGCTGAAGCAGGTGGTGCAATTGAACGCGGCCCTGGCTGATCCCCACCATGATCGTCACGAACTCCGTTTGCTGACCAAGCGCGCTCGCTACGCCACCGATGCCTACCCTCAACTGTCACCGATCTCCGTCGAGACTGCCACCTCGCTCAAGCGTGTGCAATCGGCACTAGCAGCCTGTCGGACTTGAATTCACGAGGGAGCATCAGTAGCGAAGGTAAAGCGATTCGCTCACTACTCGGGCGTTTTCGGGCGTTTTTTGCCCGAATTTTCTGAGATCGAGCGGATTTAGCCCATCTTTACCTGCAT